>NZ_CP045293.1:1431666-2863333 GCF_009363075.1 Paenibacillus guangzhouensis
AACGATAGCGTTGATGCGGCTGAAGCACTGGACCGTCATAGAATAGGAATGGCATTGTTGTGCGGTAGATGCCGCTATTCCAGAGTTCAAGGTCTGTGGAACCGTCTTCCCGAAGCGGGAGGAGGGAGACCTGGCAGCATTGTTGCCTAATCCGTCGTCGATCACTGACGAGCTGCCATGCGAACGTAAAGGCTCCGGGGTCGACGCCCACCGGTCGTGCTTGACCTTCGATCGTTAGCTAGGCGAGAGACAATTTGTTTTTCATGGGCAATCGTCTCCTATACATGAGCGTGTTTTCAATCATTATAAGCGAGAAAATACGGAAGTCCAATCATTTATATATTTTGTTTAGTTTTATATATTTTTGTTTTCAAACAAAAACAAAATGATAACGTTAAAACAAAAGTGAATAAAAACGTCCGGAGGGATATTCACATGGTGCAAAGTTTGGGTTCCCTACATTCGTCCGGGTTCAAGCTATCCCACATGATCGCGGAAGGCGTATCGGCGAATCCGAAGGCGGAATTGGTCTTAATGGAGAAGCACGGCTTGGTAACATGGGGAGAAACCTCGGAGGCGGCATACGCTCAGACGATCAAGATCATTAGCGAAGCTGAAGCTTATATTGAGGCACGCGTGCAGGAAGATAAGGTGTTCGGTGGCCTGAAGCATCAAGCCTTACCGGCTGAGGTCCGCGGCGGGATTGCCGCTCAGATCATGCCGGCGATTCGCGGCGCCGTTAGCGTTCGGAAGAACATGATCCTCTCATTTGACGACGGCGACGACGTGCTGCAATTCGTGGGCTGCCAGAACGCGCATGCTTTGTCTCAAGTCGGGGCGGCATGCCCGGACCAATTGGTTCATACGAAAGTCGTCCCGCTGTTCATCGATTGGACCCCGTCTGCGGATGACCTGGACGGATTGAAGGCCAGGCTGAAAGAGGGCATTGCCGCGTACGAAGCAAGCTATACAGCTTATTTCGAGCGCAACATGAACGACGGCGATGTCATGTTCGACGCTGCGCCGCGTGTCATTCTGATCCCTGGCGTGGGGATGATCAATACCGGCAAGAACTGGGCGATGTCTCGAGTGAGCGGCGCGCTGTACCATCGGGCAATTGCCGTCATGCGTGGGGCTGCCATGCTTGGCGAATTCGTGTCGCTCAGTGAGAACGAGTCCTATCAAGTGGAGTACTGGCCGCTGGAACTGTACAAATTATCGCTTGCCCCCCGGAAATGGAATTCTCTCGCAAGGTGGCTCTCATCACCGGCGGGGCGGGTGGCATTGGCAGCGAAACGGCTCGATGTCTTGCATCTGAAGGGGCGCATGTCGTCCTGGCGGATCTAAATCTGGAAGGCGCGGAGAAAGCTGCTGCCGACATTAATCCGCGTGATATTGCCGAAGGCGTTGCGTTCTTCGCGTCTTCGAAATCGAATAAAACGACCGGCTGCACATTGACGATCGATGGCGGCGTGCCTGCCGCTTTTACCCGATAATTCAAACGGTCCGAGTGCATCAGATGCATGGATGTCCCAATCCAATGACCAAATTGAGGTGAGGTTGAAGTGGACTTCAAGATTCAAGACCATTATGAAATGGCAAAAGAGCTGTATGCAGCGCACGGCATTGACGTTGATCAAGCACTAGAGAAGCTGGCATCGATCAAAATCTCTATCCCTTGCTGGCAAGGCGATGACGTCAGGGGATTCTTAAACCGCGAACAGAACTTAACCGGGGGGATCGCCGTCACGGGCAGCTATGCCGGAGCGGCGCGAACGCCAAATGAGCTTCGTCGCGATCTGGAAAAGGCTTTGTCCCTTATTCCTGGCAAGCATAATGTTAACCTTCACGCCATTTATGCGGAGACCGACGAACAAGTCGAGCTCGACAAGCTGGAGCCGAAGCACTACGTTTCTTGGGTGGCGTGGGCAAAAGAACAAGGCGTAGGACTGGATTTCAATCCAACCTGTTTCTCGCACGAGAAGGCCAAAGACGGGTTTACACTAAGCCACCCGGACCCGGCCATTCGTCGGTTCTGGATAGACCATTGCAGAGTCTCACGCAAGATCGGCGCTTTTTTCGGCGAGCACCTCGGCCAAACCTGCATCACGAACGTATGGATTCCTGACGGTTACAAGGATGTTCCGGCAGATCGCCTTGCGACAAGACAAAGACTTCAGGAGGCGCTTGACGAGGTATTTGCCGAAGAACTTCCCCCGGCTCATAACTTGGACGCCATCGAGAGCAAGCTGTTCGGTCTCGGATCGGAGGCCTATACGGTCGGCTCACATGAATTCTATATGGGCTATGGCATTCGCAACCATAAATTAATTTGTCTCGATACAGGACATTTCCATCCGACGGAATCGATATCGAACAAATTGTCCGCACTATCGTTATTTATGGACGGTATTCTGCTGCATCTGAGCCGTCCGATGCGTTGGGACAGTGACCATGTCGTCACGCTTGATGACGAACTGATTGATATTGCCCGTGAATTGGTGCGCGGGAACTGCTGGAGAAGACGTACATCGGTCTTGATTACTTCGATGCCAGCATGAACCGGATTGCCGCTTGGGTCATTGGGACGCGCAACGCGATCAAAGCGCTTCTTCGCGCACTCCTTGAGCTGATTGATGCTTTGAAGCAAGCGGAGCGCGAAGGGGACTTTACGACTCGCCTTGCGCTAATAGAGGAATTCAGAACGTATCCATTCGGGGCGGTATGGGACTATTATTGCGCCGCACAAGGCGTTCCCGTTCGGGAAGATTGGCTGGCCGAAGTGAAAGCCTATGAACGAGAGGTCCTCATGAAGCGGTAACGAATCAACGAAAAAGGAGGATCCCCTTTAAAGCATATGATCGCATTCGACCTGGGGGCTAGCAGTGGCAGGGCAGTCCTGGGTCGCCTGATTGATGGCAAAATCGAAATGACGGAGCTCCATCGGTTTTCCAACGATCCGGTGCAGGTAGGACAGCGCTTGCACTGGGATATTTTGCGGTTGTATCATGAAATCAAACAAGCGCTTATGCTCACTAAGCATATTGGAGTGGAACTTAGCAGTATCGGCATCGATGCATGGGCGGTAGATTTCGGGTTTATCGGTCCTGACGGCGAACTCGTCGGCAATCCGTATCACTATCGCGATCAACATACTGAGAACATAATGGGGAAAGTGTTCGCCGAAGTTCCAGCTTCCGAGATTTTCGCAACAACGGGTATTCAATTTCTGCAGTTCAATTCGCTATTTCAGCTTTATGCCTTGAAGCAGGCTGGTTCTTCTTGGCTGAAAAAGGAAAACCGGTTGCTCATGATACCAGATTTGCTGAGATACTTTTTAACCGGCGAGATGCATCACGAGTTTACCAATGCAACGACCACCCAGCTGTTTAACCCGAGGACGGGTGATTGGGATTATGGGCTGCTGGCCCAATTAGGCTTGCATACATCCTGGCTCGGGAATGTGTTGCAGCCGGGAAGCAATGCAGGTACGCTGCGGGCGTCCGTCTGCGATGAGCTCGGCATCCCATCGATTCCGGTGTACGCAGTGGCCGAGCATGATACCGCTTCAGCGGTTGTGGCCGTTCCGGCGACGGACCGATCTTTTGCGTACGTATGCTGCGGCACTTGGTCTTTAATGGGGACCGAAGTACAGGAGCCTGTCATTAATCAGCTATCGCAGGATCTCAATTACACGAATGAAGGCGGCGCTTTCGGGACGTATCGCTTGCTCAAAAATATTATGGGCTTATGGCTATTGCAGGAAAGCCGCCGTGCTTGGGAGAACGATGGTGTGGCCTATGATTACTCAGAATTGATGCGGTTGGCGGGCGAAGCAGCGCCGTTCCGGTCGTTCATCGATCCCGATGACCACGATTTCCTAGCTGCAGGCGACATGCCTTCCCGAATTGCCCGCTATTGCGAGCGGACTGGGCAGCAAGCATCGCAGAGCGTGGGGGAAACGGTAAGGTGATCTTGGTAAGTCTTGCGTTTAAATATCGTTATGTATTTGAAATGACGGAGCGGGTAGCCGAGGAATACTTTCCTAGCTTGCATATGGTTGGCGGGGGGATTCATAATACGTTATTATGCCAATGGACGTCTAATGCAATTGGCAAGCCGGTCTGGGCTGGCCCTGCGGAGGGCAGCGCGATCGGGAACTTGGCGGTTCAGTGGATCGCTCAGGGGGTATGGAAAGATATTTGGGATGCGCGTCAATCCATTCGGGATTCTTTTCCCATTGCCGAATATCGGCCGCTTGAACATTCAACGTGGAGCCGCGCATACAAGAAATTCATCACACGAACTGGATTAGAATCATAAACGTTCGGTCGGCGAAATGAGGTAAACCATGCTTGTAGCGGAACGTTATGAGAAAATCGTAAACCTAGTCAATGAACGAGGCTCCATCCGCGTAACCACGGAATTGAGCAGTAAAGACAATATCGAAGTGATATCAACGGGAGGCATTTTGGCCCCACGTTCCATGTCCTTTGTCGGGCCGTTGGCCGAGCGTTCGCTTGATGCCTACCATGTCAGCAAAGTTTTCCTATCATGCAAAGGCATTCATCTTGAACGGGGGATCAGTGAGTCAGGCGAATGGCAAGCCCGCATCAAAGAGAAAATGATATCGATCGCGGATCAGGCAATCCTTCTCGCGGATTACAGTAAATTCGACATGCAATCTTTTGCTCAAATTTCGGCGTTAACCGTGATTGACGTTATCATTACGGACGACCGGATTCCGAAGCAAATGATCGCCCAACTTGAAGAGCGGGGGATTACCGTAATTACGGCATAGAAAGGTAACAGTGCCTAGAGACGCTTAGACCCAATTTACAAAGAAGGCCGCGAATGCGCGGCCTTCTTTGTTGTCGTAGTTGTCGACGAATAGTAGGTGGCAATCATAAAGAAAGACGCAGAACCCATCATCATCAGTCCGTAGAGGCCGAGGCAGCGCGGTTGTCATGTAACGCATGATAAAGGGGTTTGAAGCGAAGCGAATATCCAATGATCAGTAGGATCATAAGCATACCCGCTGTGTCCAGTACAGCCATTGCCATGTTCATGCCAAATAGGTTGCTTAGCAGCCCAAGCCCCCCGATCGGTACGATAAAGCCGGAGTACGCTGCAAAGTAATAAGTCGTGATGACCCGTGGCCGATCTTTGGCCTCGGGCAGCTCGCCCGCCAGTCGGAGACTGACCTGGAACACCCATCCGGTACCCAGCGCCTGCAGAGCGACACCGATCCACAGCAGAAGCAGACTGCTCAGCTGACCGGAGAACATGACCATCCATGCTCCAGCAGCCAATATGACGAGACCGGCCCGCAGCCGGATGACCGGATGGGAAGGGGAAGGCAACAGCTGGATAAGCGCGCCGCCGCCAAGCAATAGCAGTGCGAGCAGTCCGCTGATGGACAGGTTAGTGCTCTTCAGCACGCTTACCACAAACGTAGGAATTAACGAGAGCACAATTCCGTTTAACGTGAAAAGAGTAAATGCAGGCAGCGCAGCCATCATCCAGAAATTCCGGCTAATGCGGGGCGACACGCCAATGGATAGGGAGCCCGCGGTTTCGTCTTCTTTCCGTTTCTCATGCGGCAGCGTCTCGATCACAGCCGCGCTGATGAACAGCAGGATCACGAAGAAGAAATAAGGCAGGCGGGATGAAAAAGCCGGGACGTACTCCGTAATCAACCCGGAGATCGCTGGGCCAAGACCAAAACCGAAAGACACGATGATGCCGGACAAAAGGATTGCCTTAGCGGTTAGCCTTGGCGACACGCGACGCAGCAGGTATGGAACGGCCACACCCGTAAAGAGGCCGTAAGCCGCGCCTTCCAGCATGCGGGCTGCGTACAGCATCCAGGCAGCTCCGTTGGCAAGAAACAAAATCGATGCGACGATCGAAGTCCAGATCGCGATTCGGATTACCTTCTTTAATCCCCAGAAAGCGCCGTGCGCACCGGTTACGAGCAATACTGGCAGCAGGACGACGGCGTAAGATGCAAACAACAGCGTGAGCTCTAGGTTGCTCAGGCCGTATTGCGTCCGATAGAGGGGGAAGAGCGGGGATACCGCGGTTGCCACGAGGGACATCATCAGGATGATAAAAAGCATTCTTTTCAAGTGAATCGACCTCCTATGCATTTTATGGAACGATTGTTCCAAAACTAGCGTGAAAAATCTTAAATATTCGGCATGAACTTCCAGTAATCTTTTCAAGACGACTCCATATTGGAACGTTCATTCCAAAAACGACATGAAAAGCCGTCAAAATACGGCTTTAACCGCCATTTGGTACACATCCGGCAACGTCTCCCGTCCGGCCGCGGATCGTGCAGCAACATGAATTCCCTGTTTAATCGCTAACAGAAAACGGGCCCCCTCGCGTGGCTGAACGCCTTGCCGAAGCAAGCCGCAGCTAGCGGCGTTCTGCAGAAAACGGTATAGAACATCCTCTTGGTAGAGTTGATAGGTCTCGACGCGCTCTGCCACAGGCGGCAATTCCGCAGCTGAGCCGAGCGTTGAATTGGCCATGAAGCAGCCGCGGCCTCGCAATTGATTCTGCTGGCTAATTTCGCCCGAAGCCTTAAAAAAAGCTTCCAGCTGGCGCTTCGGATCGGCTTCATACCGTTCCAGCTTGGAGAACAGCTCGCGTTCTTGTTTTTCGCGGTACCGGTCCATACATGAAACAAACAGTGCTTCCTTGTCTCCGAACGTTTCGTAAAGACTTCCGCGATTAATGCCCATGGTTGTACATAACGTTTGGACGGAAGCCGCTTCAAAGCCTTTGGTCCAGAATAGCTCCAGCGCTTTATCCAGCGCCTCCGAAGGGTCAAATTCTTTCGGTCTGGCCATCTCGTTCGCCTCTTCCTAATATGATTTATTTCTGATTTTAGTTAGTATATTCATTTTGGAACGATTAGTCAAGAATCGTCAACCCAAGTTTTGTTGGTTTGGGCTTGCCAAGATTGTTATTGTCTTGCTGGTAGAAATCTACAAGAATAAATGAATCGTAACGTTAAAAAGATAACCTATCATCCAGTCTGAAATCGGGCTAGGATAGGTTATCTTCGTTGAATTCTACATGATATCGTAGTCACTCAAATGAAACGGCGTATTAATCAGCGGTACGAACATACACCCGCTCACGATGCTTCTCTACGACGACGGGTGATTCGAAGAATTCGCTAAGGCCTTCTTCAGTCAATACCTCATCCGTCCTTCCGCATCGAACGGCCTCTCCACTACGGATGAGCAGCGCATGCGTGAATACTGGTAAAATCTCCTCCGTATGGTGTGTGACGTAAATCAAAGTCGGAGCCTGCTCGCTCTCGGCAAGATCCTTGATGCTGGCGAGCAGCCGTTCGCGGGAGAATAGATCCAAGCCGTTACAAGGTTCGTCTAGAATGAGTATGCGAGGTTTAGCCATCAGCGCACGGGCGATGAGAAGCTTCTGCTTCTCGCCTTGCGAGCAGGTGCGGAACTCGCGGTCCCACAGGTGGGCACAACTCAGCTGCTCCATCAGAGATCGCGCGAATGCAAGATCATCATCCGTTATCGAATCGTACAACCCGATCGTTGCGTGTTTACCACTGATCACGATGTTTTGCGTTCGATCCGCGGCATATAGTTTCTCCTGCAGGGACGTGCTCACCCAGCCGATGGATTTGCGAAGCTCTCGCAAATCGATCTCGCCGAAGGGCTGGCCAAGAACGCTAACGGAACCTTCAGATGGCCAAAAGTAGCCGTTAATCATATTTAAGAGCGTTGTTTTGCCGGAGCCATTCAGGCCAAGCAGAGCCCAGTGCTCGCCAGGCGCGACCTGCCAATTCACATCCTTCAGCAGGGTTAGGCCTTCTCTGCGCCATGTAACATGTTCGATATTAATGATCATGGGTCGGAATCATCCCCCTTTCAGCCACCAGCTTGGAATCGCGTGGCAGCAGCAAAGCGCATATGCCGAGCAAAGGCAGAAACGAGCAGAGCGTAATGGTGAATTGAACGCCTGCCGTATCCGTCAGCCAGCCTAACAGGACGGAACCGAGGCCCGCCATACCGAACGCCAACCCGAAAAACAAGCCGGATACGGTTCCGACATGATTCGGCAAGAGTTCTTGCGCATATACGATAATGACAGAGAAGCCGGACATGAGGATCAGACCGATCATGCAGCACAGCAGTAGTGCGATGCCCGGACTAACATAGGGCAGCAAGAGCGAAAACGGAGCCGTCCCTGCGATGGAAATCCAGATCATCGTTTTGCGTCCGAATCGATCGGCTAGTGGCCCACCGAGCAGCGTGCCAAGCATGCCGGCGAATTGCAGCGCGAATAAGCAGAGTTGTGCGTTAGACAGCGGCAGATGGTATTGTTCTATGAAATAGAATGAATAGAAGCCGGTCATGCCTGCAATGTAGATAAATTTGGAGAAGAGCAAAATGATCAGCAGCGTCATCGTACCCGCGATGAACAGCGGAGAGAACGCTTGCGTTTGTCTATCCGAGGATAGGGGAGCAGGCTTCTCATTATCAGGCCCGGAAGCTAGCTGTCCCGCATACCAACGGCTGATAACGAGCTGTACTGCAATGCCGACGACCGCTGCGATCGTAAACCACAGAAATCCTTGTTGACCGTGGGGCATGAGCACGAACGCGACGAGCAGAGGCGCAAGTGCTTGACCGGTGTTCCCACCAACCTGAAAGACCGACTGAGCCATGCCGAGCCTTGCTCCGGCCGCCAATCGAGCGACACGTGACGATTCAGGGTGCAGTACGGACGAACCGACGCCGATGAAAAGGGCAGATAATAGAATCATCCAGAGGGTTTTCGCATAAGCGAAACCGAGCACGCCGACGAGAGAGAAGATCATGCCTATCGGCAATAGGCTTGGCATCGGCTTACGATCTGACATGTAGCCTATGATCGGCTGCAGCAAGGAGGCGGTAATATTGAGGACAAACGCCACCCAGCCAATTTGCGTAAACGTCAGATGCATAGTAGATTGAAAGAGCGGGAAAGCGGAAGGTACGGCAGTCTGCATTGCATCATTGAGTAGATGGGCAAAGCTGACGCCGAATAGCATCCATGCCGCCGTATTGCGCGGCGCTTGGATCGCGGCGGTGTTAGGGACCATCGGGTCATTCCTCCTATCGATTTTTTTACATTTTAGCGAATGGAAAGGAATGGGTCGTTGCTATTATTGCTGCAAATCGAGCAACTTTTGATATAGATTAGGGGTCAGGTGAAGAAACATGGAGATGAGAACCGAAACAGAATGGATCGAGTTATGGCAGGTGAGCGACGATTTTCAGAATGTTGCTCATCAGCATGACGAATGGATCCAAGTTACGCTGCCGATCAAAGGTACCTGTCATTTTACGCAAGAGGCGCGCAACTATGATTTGAGGCAAGGAAACGGCATGATTCAACCCCCGGGAGCGAAGCATAATTTTCATCTTGGGGAGCAGACTTCCGTCATTATCCTAAAGGTACGCGACAGCGGAGTTAGCAACGCAGCCAGCATCCATCCCAGATTTACGGCGGGGGCAGACTATTCGATTCGACAAGCGTTTGATCCGGACGATATTATCCGTCGATTTAGCCAATGGATGCTTGCGCTAATTCAAGGACAGACGTTGGCTGATCCGCTCGCCAAGCAGGAAGTGGAGCATGACGTGATGACCTATCTTGCCGCGCTGCTCAGACACGATGGGGAGATGTCGGGTACGGCCGAGTTGCTAAGGGGCTGTACCGATCCACATATTTTACGGGCACTGACGTTCATGCATGATTGCTACGAGAATACGATCTCGATCGACGAGTTGGCAGGGATCGCGCTGCAGAGCCGGTTTCATTTCATTCGCTCCTTCCGCAAGGCGACGGGCACGACGCCGTATCAATACTTGCTGAAGCTGCGCATCGCAGAGGCAATGCTCCGCCTTCGTCGCTCCGGTGCGACGATCGGGCAGATCAGCGCAGATCTCGGATTCTCAAGTACGAGCCAATTCCATCGGGCATTCCTGAAAATGACGGGCTTAACGCCTCAAGTATACCGCCTGCAGTGATAATGAGCGCACGCCACAACAAGGCCAAAACCTAGTCGAATGCATCGGCTAGGTTCTGGCCTTGTTGTATCAGATTTCAATTTCACCTCGATGTGGCGATTTCGGAATTTCCGCTTGGAACGAGGTTCCCCCTTGATCTGCGACGAGCTTCAACTGTCCGCCATGGCGTTCGATCGCCTTCTTCGCGATGGCAAGCCCCAGCCCGGTTCCACCGCTGCTCTGCCGCGATTCGTCGCCCCGAACGAACGGCTCGAACAGCACGTCCCGAAGCCCTTGCGGTATGCCGGAGCCGTTATCGGAGACGTGCAGTCGCACAGCTTGTTCCGCATCGATCAATTCTAACGTAACGACCGTACCCGGCGGATTATGCTTGCATGCATTGGACAACAGATTGGAGACTGCGCGATACATCGAGTTGGTATGGAAGCGCAGCATGATTTTGCCGTTTGGGATGTCAACGACGAGCTCTTGCCCTTTGTTCTCGAACAGCTCTATATTATCGATCGCGATATGGCGGATAAATTCGGCAAAATCGCCTTGTTGTGGGGCAAATGGGTACTCTTCGCTATCGAGCATCGCAAGCTGGAACATGTCGTCGACAAGCGAGGTAACGACAACGGACTTATCGTAGATCATTTTCAAGTACCGTGCTTGTTGGTCGGGGCTGTCCACAAAACCGAGATGCAGCGCTTTGGCATACCCCTGAATCGTCGTAACCGGGGTTTTCAGGTCGTGTGACAAGTCGAGCATCATCTGCTGTTTGCTCTGCATCAACCTCTTGTTCTCAAGCTCTGATCGCTCGAGGTGCGCAGACATCTCGTTGAAATGGTCTTGAATGAGATTGAATTCTTCATTGGCGACGAACGACATCCGTTCTCCATAATGGCCATCTCTCATCCGCGTAATCGTCTTCGCGATCATCTCCAGCGGCCCTGTAATCCGCCTTGCAGTCCAGCGGCTGTATATGTATACGGCTATGCCGAACAACAAGAGCAGCACCAGATTCAGTTGAACGTAAAAATTACTGTGCTGCTTAGGCATGGCTAATAGCAGGGAATACGATTTGCCATCAAAGGTCTGAAAGGGGACAAGCGTATACTTATGACGCTCTTCCGGACGGTCATATAACCGTTCGAGGAGCTGTTCAGCGGTATAACGCTCGCTAAGGTCTGTCGGCTGTTCGTTATGAAAGACGACACGTCGCCGCTCGTCCAAGATGTCCAACTGGCCCCCTAGCGTCGTAATTCGCTCCGTCGGGATATTCTCGTAATCCGGACGAACGATGGACGCTGCGCTGACTTGGACCGTCGCTCCTGTGTCGATCCAATTGCCCATTAGCAAGATGCAGGCAATATTGATCGCACTAAGAGTCAAAGCGAACAACAGATAGGTTTTCATTAGCGAGCTGAAAAGCTTATTTGTTTTTCTCAACGAAATCGTCCTTCGTAGCGAATTTGTAACCGAGACCCCGCACGGTCTTGATGAATATCGGCGCGCCTTGCGGATCTTCGATTTTATCCCTGAGCCGGGAGATGAGCACCATGATGCTGTTGTCATCCTCCCAGTACGTCTCAGACCAGGCTTGCTCGAACAACTGCTGCTTTGTAAAAATACGGCCCGGTGCCAGCATGAAGGTGTTCAGCAGTTTATATTCCAATGAGGTCAACGGAATTTCGATCCCGTTACGATAGACAACGCAAGCGTGATGATCCAGCGTTAGCAGTCCGATGGTCGTTCGGGATGCTGGCTCGGGCTTAGGCTCGGATTCATTGAAATCAAATGCGCGGCGCAGCTGCGCTTGGATGCGCGCGACAACTTCAAGTGGATTGAACGGTTTGGCGATAAAATCGTCGGCGCCTAGGCCAAGTCCCAATATTTTGTCGCTGTCGCGATTTTTAGCAGAGAGGATAATAACAGGCAGCTTATAATCAGCTCGCAGCCTTTTGATCAACTGATACCCGTCCAGCTTCGGCATCATGATGTCGACAACGGCCAGATCGATTCGGTGCTCGCGAATGCATGCCCAAGCTTGCTCTCCGTCGTAAGCCTCGATGACCTCATAACGTTCCCTTTCCAGAAACAGCTTCAATAATTCCACGATCTCCCGTTCGTCGTCGGCAATGAGAATGGTTTTGCTCATGAAGCGGGTACTCCTTCCAATTGAATGTCCTATCGACATCACTGTATGCATACGTTCTTCTCTTTTCTTCCGGCAAATCCTTCTTTGTAAGGTAAATGTAAGATGAGGCTCAAGCTGGAGAAAGAATGATCCCTTATGATGAAAGGGTGTAAAATATGATTTCACCAATGGGAGGGTTACGGATGATAGCATCACGCTTATGGAAAAAAGTTTGTTCAGTCGCAGTTGCCGCGTGCGTTGGATTGGCGCTGACGGTACAAGTGTCAGCCAGTGCAGGGATAGAGCCTTCGGGAGTGAATGCGGGTACAGGAACTGGAGCGGGAATGAATGTGCAGCAAGCCGCATTAGGGAATTCGGTGGATTTAAGCGGTCTGGAGGCGCTCTCCGATCAATTCATGAGAGGCCGGACAGGGGCGGATGACCCGCCGGGGACGGCGATTGTTGTCGTGCAAGACGGTCGCATCGTCTTTCAAAAAGGTTATGGCTATGCCGATGTAAGCAAAAAAACCGCGGTCGATCCAGCAAAGACCGTGTTCCGCGTCGGATCGGTCACAAAAGTGTTTACAGCAGCAGCGATCATGAAGCTGGTCGAGCAAGGGAAAATCGATTTGAAGGTAGACGTGCAGAAGTATATGGGCGGATTGAAGCTGGATAATCCGTTTCATACGCCCGTGACCGTCCACGACCTGCTGACCCACACAAGCGGATTCCAAGTAACAGTGGAACCGCCGGAATTTTATACCCCGGATCTGAATAGCAATGTGAGCTTGAAGGACTTCGTGGAACAGCGCATGCCGCCTGTTGTTCGCGAACCGGGAACATCTTACATGTACGATAATTTCGCCTTCAACCTGCTCGGATTCATCGTCGAGAACGTATCGGGCATATCATTCGAGCAATACGTGAAGGAGAATATTCTGAATCCGCTGCAAATGAAGAACACGGAAATCGCGATTTCCGACCAAAAGCTGCAGCAGCTTGCAATCGGCTACGGTGCGGATAATAAGGCGATCCCGCCGTATGCGACAACGCCAAGAGAAATGGCAGACGGGGGTATGCTGATGACGGCGGAGGACGCGGCACGTTTTATGATTGCCCAATTGAACGGCGGCAAGGTTAGTGATACCCAGATTTGGAGCAAGGCGTCCATCGAGAAGATGCAGCAGTTCCAGACGGGCATTCATCAGGCATATCCGGATGCGACTTACGGCTTTGAAAATTTATTCGAAGCGAATAAGAACAACGGCTTGCATGTGATCGGCAAAGGCGGAGACGTGCCTGGATTCAGCGCCTACATGCTGCTCATGCCGGAGAAAAACATCGGGATATTCCTCGTGCATAACAAGATGGGTGCCTCGACGAAGCTGGCTTGGGCATGGTACACCATGTTCGTGGATCAATATTTCCCAATAGCAGAGGGGAAGCCAGTATCGTTATCGACGCCAGTTGAGCAGTTGAAGCGGTTCGAGGGTGTCTATACGGACTTACGAATGAACTTCTTGCTGACGAACGTGGCAGCGACGGGACCTGGCGAGCTGACCGTCGAAATACTCGGGCAATCGCAGAAGCTGAAGCAGATCGATCCGTTGCTATTCATCGACGAGCGTGGCAGGATACTGGCTTTCAAAGAAGAATCGAACGGCACGATCTCTTATCTGAAATATATGAATCCGGTAAGCTATGCCCAGAAAGCATCTGCAACCTTCAGCGACGTCGAACGGACAAATGTATATGCATCTCCGATCGGACAACTGAAAGCCATGGGGATTTTGCGAGGAACGGTGGACGGGCGCTTCCATCCGAAGCGGCCGGTGACGCGCGCCGATATGACGGCATGGATGGTTCGCATGATGGGGCTTACCCTCTCCAAGAAGCCGGTGAGATACGAGGATGCCGTCGGAATGTGGGCGGCACGAGAAATAGAAACGGCTGCGGAAGCAGGCCTTGTGCAAGGCGTGACGGACAAGAGTTTCGCGCCGGATCAATCGCTGACACGTCAGGGTGGGGCAGAGTTCTTCTTGCGTGCGCTCCAAGGAACGACTTCGCCGGAACAGCTGGCCGAGCTGCCATTGGATCAGGTCAAGCTTGCACAGCCAGGTGATCCAGAGGCCGACATGAGTATGAAGGTGATCATCGCCATGGGACTGTCAGGTTCTGATGTCACGGTGAAGCGTGACGGCGCGGTCGATTTCCGGCCCAAAGACCCGTTAACCCGGGAAGAAGCCGCGTATTGGTCCGCTCAGTTTATTTCTAAGTTCATCATGGGTGCGAAGTAATCGTAAAAACGCTTGATGCTGAATTATTCATTCAGTGTTTGCGGTGTCACGAGTGTTCAGGAGCTTGCATGAGGCAGCTCCTTTTTCGATTTGTTGAAGTAACGGGTAATATAGTTAAATTAGATGGAGGTCGTATAGATTCATTGAATTATTAAGTGATTAAGTAAACTTAGAAAAAGTGGTCTGTTGGCTTTTCAGCACGAATTGAGAAATGACTTATTCGTCGTAACCGGTCAGCATGATCGGTTGATTTTGTTGCACAACGTCCGTGCAACCGCTTCTTCATGTTTGGTATAATACAAGGAACAAATCATACGAGGAGATATTCATGATCAAAATACTTGTGGTGGATGACGAGAGCAGCATTCGGGAGGCTGTAGCGTATGCGCTGCGTAGAGAAGGGTATGAGGTTGAGATGGCTGCGGACGGCCAGGAAGCGCTGGACAAGGTGGAGACGTTCCTGCCAGCGGTCATGGTGCTCGATGTCATGATGCCTCGGGTAAGCGGTTATGACGTATGCCGCAAGCTGGATGGCCGGCCTCGGCCTGCGATTCTGCTATTGACCGTCAAGAATGATATTGTCGATAAAGTGCTAGGACTGGAGCTTGGCGCTGACGATTATATGACCAAGCCCTTTGATATGCGGGAGCTGCTAGCCAGAGTCAAAGCGCTATCGCGCCGGGGAGGTTATGGCGAGCAAATGCAACAGGAGCAGCAGGATGTGTTAAGACTGGGAGAACTGTCCGCAGAGCTGTTCAGCCGCGCGGTGTCTATTCAAGGCGAACTGCTAGATTTAACGCCGAAGGAATTTGATCTACTGGTATTGCTGATGCGCAATCCGGAACGGGTCTATTCACGGGAAATGCTGCTGGAGCAGGTGTGGGATATGGATTTTGCTGGTGGCACCCGCACGGTGGACATCCATGTGCAGCGTCTGCGCAAAAAGCTGGGCAGCCACCACGGGCTCATTCAAACCGTTTACGGGATTGGCTATAAAAGTACGGGGTCACCCTAGATGGTAGGCAAATTTCGACTGGGCTTGAAGGGGAAAATGTCGTTGTTACTTGCCCTGTTGCTCGTTTTTATCGTAACTTGCTTAAGCGTGCTGGTCCTGAGCGGCATCCGGGAGAATCAACGAACGATGCTGGAGCAATCTTTTACCCAACAGGCAGAAGCCGCTAATCTGCGTGTGCGAGAGGAATATTTGACAGGAAGCAGGGTTTCGCCGGATCAGTTTATGGAACAGACGGGGCAACGGCTGGCCGTGGATTTGGGCGCACAAAGCGGCATGGCGGTAACGTTGTATACGGTGGATGGTGCATTTGCTGGCACCTCGCTGCCATTTCAGCCTCGAGCTGATGTGCAGGATGCGCTGAAAATAACGGCTCAGGGGCAATCGGCATACATTACCGAAGGAGTTCAGCTGTTGTTCCTCGCACCGCTGTATAATGCCGATCAGCGACTCGGCACGGTGCAGTTTCATGCCTCGCTTACCGAGCAAAATGCATTTTACGCACGCATACGCCAGCTGTTTCTGCTTGCCGGTGCCATCGTGCTCTGTGTCGGATTCCTAATCGGGTACGTGTATGTTCGGCGGCAGGTCAATGTCATTGCCCGGCTGAACAGGGCCGCATCGCAAATTGGTCAAGGGGATTATCTGTCGGCTCCTTCAGTAAGTAGAAAGGATGAGCTGGGCGAGCTGGCCCAAGGAATCTATGATATGAGCAGCAGGATCTCCACGTCTGTCGGTGCCCTGCATGAAGAGAAGCAGAAGCTAATTGAAACGGTAGGACGGCTGCGAGAGCTGGAGCAGCAGCAAAAACAGTTCATCGGCAATATCAGCCATGAGCTAAAGACACCGTTAACTTCGATTATCGCGTACGCCGACCTGTTGACAATGTACAGCGATGATCCTAGCTTGCTGGATGATGCCGGAAGGCGCATCCATGTGGAGGCACAGAGATTGTACGGTCTTGTGGAGAAGGCGCTACAGCTGTCAGCGATGGATGTTTACGAGTTTGAGACACGTGCGGAAGCGGTTCTGCTGCGGCCCTTGTTAGAGGAAGCTGTAACCCGGTTGCAAGGAAAGGCGGACAGCTGTAAGGTTACGATTCATTCTTCGCTTGTTGATGGGGAAGTGTGGGCCGATCCTGAGAACGTGATGCACATTATGCTGAATTTATTGGATAACGCGATAAAATATAACCGCCCAGGCGGACAAGTTCATCTATTGAACTACACGGCAGCGTCAGCAGACGGAGCTTACCGGATGATCATTGAGGTTGCTGATACGGGAATCGGTATTCCCGAGGATGCCGTATCCCGAATTTTCGATCCGTTCTTTACGGTCAGCCGAGACCGGTCAAGATCAAGCGGCGGTACTGGACTTGGGCTAGCCTTGGTTCGCAATTTGACCGAAAAGCAAGGTGGAACGGTACAGCTTGTAGAGACCGGACCGGACGGGTCTCGCCTTAGGGTGGAGCTTCTACTGCATGCCTTCGGTTCGGAAAGGACAACCTATACACCAAATGACGAAGCCCGGAATGAATGAGATCATCCGGGCTTTTCGCTGTGATTCAGACAATGCCAGCTTACCGGATTGTTTACAAGTTCGTTACAAGTCGGATATGTTTATGCAATATTGTCTTTCTATACTAAAGGCACTGGGAAATGAAATGAGTAGGAGGTCCCTGATGAAGATTAGTAAACGAAAATACATGGCTGGTCTGATTGCCGCTACCTTGCTGACTGTCGGCGTCTTATCCGGCTGTGGCGCAGAGCAGAAGGATAGTACAAAGGTGCACGACACGTCGGATGCAACTGACCCATCCCGCTTCGGGGTGGGACGAGGAAAGCGTGAACTGACAGTCGTCAAAGAGAGCAAACCGCCTGCTGAACAAGGCATTGCCGTTCAGCGTATACACCAGGTGAATAGCGCAAATATCGAGCAATGGCTCTCTGACGATGAACTGGAGATCCAAGTCACGACCGTGGTAAAGCAGGCCACCGCGACGGAGGAAGCGCAATATAGCTATCATCGATTCCGTCTAGATCTGGAGACTGGCAACCGGCAGAGCATCAAGGAACAGACAGGTGCGGATCAGGGAGAAGTGATCAAATCTTTCTTATCGCCGGATGGGAAATATAGCTTTATTCAGACCTGGAAGGACAAATACAAGGCCGTGAACGAGATCAAAAATATGGCTACAGGAGAGCGGTACGAGGTAGCAGTCGACAATTATTTGGAAGTAGGCGGCTGGCTGAATAATGACTCTTATATTCTTGCCGCCGGCTCGATGAAGGGTCGGGGTGAGATATGGGACATTTCGGTGAAGGGTACCCGGAAGAAGATCGAGCTGCAGGATCCTGATGTTGAAGTCTTCACCGAATTTGCTACGGGCAACGGGACAATTTATTACACCGATGCCAAGAGCCGCATGAAAAGCTTCACCCCCACACAATCCCGGCCAACCTTGCTCGCAGCAGATGTCTCCTCCTTGAGCTTGTCCCCTGACAGTCAGCGGATTGCCGTCTCCACCGCGAGAAGCGACGGGAAGGAAGACTCACGCCTGCTCATCTACGATACGGGCGGTCATGTACAAGGCTTGTTGATCGGTAAGGGAGATTTGCTGTCCCATCAGTCCTGGTCGCCCGATTCCACAAAGCTAGCTTTTGCGGTCTATACCGAGGATAAAGGCGGCATGAATGGGATCTATATTTTTGATACGGTCTCTGGCAAAGTGTCGCCGTTAGGGCTATCGTATTACCCGGTATACCCGCTGAGCTGGAACCCTTCCGGCACTAGGTTAGGCATTACCGTAGACGATAAAGAGAAGCTAATCGTCACGCATATTGTAGATTTCAAAAAATGATATGGGATAGAACAAAGGAGAGATTCATTGTGAAGAAAACAATTTTAGCTGCTATCGTATTAGGAATGACTTTATCGGGAGCCGCCGGCGTATATGCCGGAAGCAAGCTGGAGAAGATCAACGCTTATCTGAATCATGGCATTACCTTTAACGTAAATGGAGCTGATCAATCGTTAATGGACAGTAACGGCAAAAAGCTGGCGCCAATCACTTATCAGAATACGACGTATTTGCCAGTGCGGGCCATCGCCGACCTGACTGGAATTCAAGTAGGATTCGATGCTGCTAGCCAACAGATTCGGCTTGATACGGAACAGGGAGGCAATAAACCCACAGGTGAATGGACAACCATCCATTACAGTGAAGCACAGATCAAGGCGATCAAAGGAGCATTCGCCAAGTTTGAATCCTTTGAAACAGCCTATGCTCCACAGCAAATGGCCAAAAACGACAGCTATGTTAAAGCGGCAGCCACGGGCGATGGAGTCAATCTGATCTTTAAGCATATGACCGTGAACGTGTCGCCACGGGATTATTCCGATGGTTATAAGTCCAAGGAGGTTAAACTATCCAACGGCGTGAGCGCGAAATGGTATACACCTTCCAAAACACCGCTGCTGGGCTTCCAATTGGACGACCGGACGGTAACGATCAGTTCCCCTGACGGTACTCTGAGCAATAGCCAAATTGAACAAATCGCTGTTAGCGTAGCTGAACTGAAGTAAAGCGTAGAAGAATAATAGTATTACAATTTATAAGACGGAAAGAACTCCTGAATTGGGGTTCTTTTTTTATATTTGGCTTATCTTCCATGACTATCTCGATATGCTAGAATCAGATTGCTTATATGAAGATGAGTATGATGCTTTATTCTTTGCGTTTGGTGATATGGAGCTGGCTCTTCTAGCGAAAGTTGTTTTTTATGAGGAACTACGAAGCGAGACGCTGAAATTGCCATTCATTTTGTCGATGAAGAAAGAGTATCCGATGGAGTGGCAAATGCGATTTGTCCAGTACCTGCAGGGGGCGGGCCGCGAACGGCTGCAAGCTATTGAGAAGGTGATGCATGAGATAGACTATGAGCAAATCCATTTCTATTGATTAATAAAGTAACCGAATCTCAAACTGATGAGAAATCCGCAATTTTTAAAAATGGTGGATTTCTTTTTTTGTTCTTTTAGATCTGATTCATCTACTAACTTTGGTGAAAAGCGAAATAATGACATCCAAATTCATGTTCTAATATTTGAGAAACACAATATATTAAAATCGCATGATAGCAACTGTATATTTATCGCCCGAAAATTAAAGCGCTTAAACTTTATGTGTTGCTGTCAGTGTTTTTAGTTAGAAAGGAGGCCTTAGAGGGAGACAGGATAATAAAGCTCACGATGAAAAAGTAAAGGAGATGCAAATGAATACATTATGGGGTAGAAAAACGAAGCGAATCATTTCATTGTTTATGGCGTTTACCATATTCATCTCATTACAGTTAAACGGATTCATGTCAGCAGAGGGTAGCGTGGCTCCGGTCACGATCGCAGAATGGAAATACACGTCAGACCCAACGGATCTTGGTATATTCCCGGCTACTGCTGGCGTGTATAAAGAAACGTCTATCCTACAACCTGTCCCTTCTGGTTCATCTTATGGTTGGAATCGTGACATGAACGCAATACGTTATCAAGGTTGGCAGCAGGAAGCGGGGAAGGACAAATACTGGCTTGTTGCCGTTCCGACGAAGAACTATCACCATATTACCTTATCTTCAGCCCAACAAGGCAAAGGGACGACAGGTCCGAGGGATTTCAGGGTACAAATCAGCATAGATCAACAAAACTGGACGAATCTTACCAGTGAAGGAACGGAGTTGCCGGATCTTGTATTGGATGCGGATACCGCAACGTATTTGAATAACGTGTCGCTCCCAGATGCAGCTGATGATCAAGACCTCTTATTTATTCGGTGGGTTGTCAATTCAAATGTGAGCACTTCAGGGGCGACGATCGGTGAGAATGGATCAAGTCAATTAATCAGCATATCAATCCAAGGAGAATTAACACCTCCTAACCCATCAACCAATCCAGAAGCGCCAGTATCTCCGGGAGCAGGCGTGCTGGATAAAACAAAGCTAGCCGAGTGGGTTTTTGCAAATGCAGGAACGAATGGAGCATTCCCGGCAACGGATGGGAAGTTCAAGACCACATCCACATTTAAGAACATCGGTGGTTATTACGAGGATTACGATAGCAGCCAGAAGGCGATAAGCTATCAGGGCTGGGATGGCGGTAATGGTACAAAATACTGGCAGGCGACAGTGTCTACGAAGGGTTATGACAATATCACATTATCTTCACAGCAGAACTCTTCGGGTACGGGTCCGCGTGATTTCAAAGTTCAAATCAGTACGGATAACACCACATGGACAGATGTACCGAACACGAATTTGAAAATGGTCGTCTCCAGCTTCAATTGTGCGAGTAATACGTGCAAGTTGGTAGAAGTTCCCCTTCCTTCGAGCGCTAATGATCAGGATGTGCTGCACATCCGTTGGATCGTTCGATCCAATACCAACACCAACGGATCGAGTGGCATTGGAAGCACAGGCTCTAGCAGAATCAAAGAGATAAGTGTATCAGGAAGTGCTATAACAGGTGGTCCTGTGGGCACGCCAACCGAAGCAGTATCGAAGACACCCGCAGCTGGTGCAACCAATGTGGCACCGGCAGCTCTACTAACGGTGGTCTTCAATAAACCTGTCGTGATCAATTCGGGAGCGAACGTAACCATAGTCGACAATAATAATGTCATGTTGGGATCAGTTACTTCAGAGATTATGAATAATGATACATTAAAGATCAACCATCCTGATTTCGAGAGCGGGAAGACGTACACCGTTAAAGTACCCAAGGAACTCATCAAGGGAAGAGATGACCAGGTTGCACTTGCAAATGATATCTCATGGAGCTTTACGGTAACGGGTGGTCCTGTGGGCACGCCTACAGAAGCGATATCCAAGACGCCAAGTGCTGGTGCAACCAATGTGGCAGTCGCAGCTCCAGTAACGGTGACCTTCAATAAACCTGTCGTGATCAATTCGGGAGCGAACGTAACCATTGTAGACAATAACAATGTCACGTTGGGATCGGTTACTTCAGAAATAATCAATAACGATACATTAAAGATCAACCATCCTGCGTTTGTGAACGGGAAAACGTACACCGTCAAAGTGCCCAAGGAACTCATCAAAGGAAGAGATGACCAGGTTTTACTTACAAATCATATAACATGGAGCTTTACGATCCAGGGCACGACGAGCCCGCCTTCGGTACCGAAGCTCATCAACATGACATTTTATGGGGATCCCAAGACAACCCGTGCATTCACATGGTATACCGATGTTATGACGAATTCGGTCGTACAAGTGGTAGAAGCCAGCAAAGTTTCAGGAAGTCAATTCCCCGAGAATGAAGCTTTGGTATATACGGGTAGTGCAGAAGAAATCCAGACATTTGTTACGAAGGCTGACCGGACGTCCAAGAAGAAAAAGAAATTTATTACCCATAAAGCCATTGCCAATAATCTGACACCAGGAACGGTGTACAAATACCGTGTGGGTAGTGGATCAGCAGATAGTTGGAGTGCGATCGGTTCGTTCCAGACTGATGCACTTGGCAATCAGCCATTTCGTTTTATCGCTGGATCGGATTCACAGGCATCTAGCAAATCAGACTTTGAGCCTTGGGCAGATACATTCCGAAAAGCCATTGCAACGATTGGTACTCCTAAATTTCTGATCAATGCTGGGGACCTCGTCGATAATGGGGATTTGGAAGAGCAATGGCAATGGATGTTAGGACTCCCACAGAATGAACTATTGAATGTTCCGATGGTTCCCGTTCTGGGTGGCCATGAAGTGCAGGATTATGACGGAGATGAGACTACGCCGAACTCCAACTTCTATAACCACTTCAATTTGCCTAAGAAGGTCATTGCTAATACGGACGACGGGTCCGTCTATTCCTTTGAGTATGGAGATGCTCTATTCCTCGTGTTCAACTCCCAATATGCAGGGAAGTTAGCGAGCAATGGCAGCGTGAAATCCGTAGATCAGCAATTTACGGATCAAGTCGAGTGGATGAGATACGTCGTAGCGAAGAGTAATGCGAAATGGAAATTTGTTGCGTTCCACAAAGGACCTTATTCCGCTGGGGACAATGCAGGCGAATATGAAGATGACCGGGTGCAATTTTACAGAAAAGTTCTGATTCCTGTCTTTGATGAAATGGGGATCGATATGGTGTTTGAAGCGCACGATCATATGTATATGAGGTCTTTCCAGATGATTGGCGACAAAGCCATCCCTACGAATCAACTGACCTTCGACGCCCAAGGCAATGCGATTAATCCGAAAGGCACGGTATATCTCATGTCCAATGCCTTTGGCGACAAATTCTACGAAAAGTATCCGGGTTACAATGATTTCTTCGCAGCAGTTAATAAGCAGCCGTTCAAAAAAATGTTCACGGACGTATCGGTTTCAAATGATGTACTTCAATTTACGGCGTATACTGCAGCGAAGAGTGATGAGAAGTCAGGCGATAATGGCGTGAAGGCCTATGATCACTACGGAATCAAGAGAACGGACACGAAACCTGCGAAGGTGGAGGCTGCGAGTGTAGCGGTTAGCAGCAATAAAGCCGTTATCTCATGGAAGCCCCCTGTAGCTGGAGGCGAACCTGTAAGAGGGTATAGAATCTATGAGAAGAATGACAAGGTAAAAGCTTTTTGGAGTGTTTATGTACCTGCAGTAGCCGGCAAAACGGATTACAGCTTCACGGTTAACAATATCAATGCCGCAACGAAGTATGATTTCGTCGTGAGAGCCGTTGGGACTAGAATCAACTCGGATCCGGTAGAGGTTAGCACACCATAGTTACAAAAATAATCGATATTAACAAACCAATTGATTGTGACACAAACCATAGAAAAATAAATGTGTCTGGTGACAAGAGCATATATTTTATCAAAAGTCGCGGAGTTGCGGCTTTTTTTGTTTTAACGAAATATGTAGTTATCAATGACATCAAGCTGTTCTTTTGAAAAAGTAGAAATCGTACGATAGGATGTCGCCGTAGAGTGATGAATCCATGGGTGTAATCCTTTACAGTGGTAGATATCATCTAAGCATGATGAATTAACTCAGTTCGAGGAGGAAATAAAATGGATCATCAGGTTATGTTACAACGACAGTTATGGTTCGTGAATCGAAGATTCGGCATGTTTATACACTTTAATAGCGCTACTGTCCAGTTCGCAGAGACGGAGATGAAAGACTGGGAGTATGGACACGAGAATCATGATGAGCCGCGCAGGTTCCCGTTCGATCCGTCAGACTGGAATCCGGACCAACTGGATTGTACGCAATGGGCACAAGCCGCCAAAGCCGCGGGCATGAGCTTCGCTGCTCTGACGGCCAAGCATCATGAAGGTTTCAGCTTGTGGCCGACACGGTATACAGAGCATTGTATTCGAAACGCAACCAGCCAAAGAGATGTCGTCAAGGAATATCTTGACGCTTTCAAGCAGGAAGGAATTGAAGCGGGTCTATATTTCTCGATGCTGGATTTGCATCATCAGATCGGCCGTAAGAAATGCACCCTGGAAGATAAGCAGTTCATTAAAAACCAAATCGAAGAATTGCTGACAGGTTACGGCGACATTCCTTTTCTGATTATTGACGGGTGGAACGCCCATTGGGGGGGACCGAGGTACGAGGATCTTCCTTTCGAAGAAATAAATGAATTCGTGAAGGGATTGCAACCGAATTGTCTCCTGATGAATATAAGCTGTGAATCTAATTTGGATCATACCGATATCGTATTCTACGAAAATGCTGCCGGGCAGGAAATTGAGGACTCTTTCGAGGGGCCGGGCGCTAGCTGCAATATATTGACGGATACTTGGTTCTGGAGAACAACGGATACAACGATGGAACTTAAAACGACGGATTGGGTCTTGGACAAAATACATGATGCGAGCAATCATAATGTGACATTCTTATTAAATGGCGCGCCGAATCCGCATGGGCTGCTGGACGCCAATATCATTGAGCAGTTCAAAGAAATCGGAAGAAGATACCAGAAGTCAGAAGATCTGGTTACAATTCCATCGAATTGGCTGCATCGACAGTAAATTTACCGAAACGATCACGAATATAAAAGCGCTCGTTCATTCGAATGGACAAGCGCTTTTTCTCGTTCAATGCGTGCTGATGGCGGTTCAATCCAGTACAATAAATTGATACCGCTTACGGAACTCGCCTGGCGTAAAGGAAGTGTGACGTTTAAATAGGCGCGTGAAATAGTTATTGTCGTTGAACCCGCATCGCGTACCAATTTGAATGATTGACAGTTCTGAATGCGCTAACAGCTGCTTGGCACGTTCAATCTGAAGGTGATGCCTATATTGCAAGGGGCTCATCCCTGAATACTGCTTCAAGCAGCGGGCTAAGTAATCGAAGTGGTAATGCAAGTCATTTTCCATTTCTGTTGCGTCGAAGGGTTGTTCCAAATGTTCGGTCAAATAGGTAGCGACTTGCTCCCCGAGAGAAAGAGAGCGGGCTTGCGGACTTCGGTTTCGCATACTGTATTGCAGCTCTAACAGAAATCGGCCGAATAATATTTGTAATTCGTAGGATCGTGTTGCAGATAACATGCTATGCACGTGAATCATTTCTGTAAGCAGCGGTAGAATCTGGCGCAAATCGATGGTCGTAAATTTCGGAATATCTACCATACCAGGATGAACCTCGATATCCTGATCCGTTCGATTGAGCAGAGGCTGCTGCCAGTTCGTTTTATCAATTAAGGCTGGCTGAGGGAATCCTGGATACTGGAAATGAATCCAATAGACTTCCGTCTCGGTATCGGTCGGTTGGTAGCCACGATGCATCTTCTCAGGCTCAAGCACCAAGACCATGCCTTCTTTAATGTCATATGGAATCCCGTTTTCTTCCATGTAGAGCGTACCTTTCACGCAGATAATGATATCGAATGCATCAAATTGACGCCTCGCATGTACAATTCCCGGCGGCCATAAGGTATGGCCGACCGTGGCGATCAGAGGAAGGGGCGGAACAGGAATTTCAAGTACTAACATATCGGATCACCTATTCATAAGAATGTAGAAATTGTACTATAAATCGATAGCGCTGTCAGCTCTACCATGGTGCATTGCCAACTTAGTCGGTAGAGACTAGACTATACATGAATAATCAAGTGGAAGAAATTTTCTCAATATTGCATTGGAGATGAGATTGATGCATGGACACTGGCTGGATAACATACGCCGATTATTTCCTTGTTTTTCCGATATCGCAGATCATCATTGGACTTCATCCGAGATCATACGCGTAACTCCAGATACACCGCATGCCATTCGGGAAGGTCATGTTCTGCAGCATGCGATTTTTCATGATCAACGGATCGATCCGCGTCTTCAAGTTGAGTCCATCCGGCAAAGAGATAACGATATACCGCTTGTACGGATCACGTTCCCGTCATACCGGCGGCATGGGTCTGGGACTTGCAATTGCAAAAGAATTTGTGGAGGCTCATCAAGGCGTCATTTCGGTGCGAAGTGAGGTTGATCGTGGGACCCAGTTTACTGTGTATCTGCCTTGTGCGTAGCAATTGACATCAAGAAGTGGAGATTTTCGGGTGATAGTGACTAAAAGACAATGTAGACATTTGTCTACCAAAAAGCGTGAAACCGTTTTCTTTATTCTCCATTATGAAGATAATTGACGTTTATATAACATGCTCTTCCTTGATACAATATTAGTGAAATGTTGAACGAACTCCATTCATTGCTGAGGACATATTTTACCGCTACGGAAGAAAGGAAGAGAAGTGTGAACAGACTCATTGAGATTATAGAAAGTTCTCCAGAAATTGAAGAACTGCTAAAACACTGCCCGTATTCGGTTCTTAAAAAGTTTCAAGTCAAAGAATACGCAAGAGGAAGGTTTAAGCTTGAGCAGGGAACGATCTATTCAGAAGTCTACATCATTGTTCAAGGGAAAATAGACATTTTTATTCTAAGCGATTCAGGTCGCAAGATTACGCTTGATATCTATGGACCAGGAAATATTATCGGCGAGCATGAGCTTCTTCAGGAAATCCCTTTTAGCTCTTCCGTTCAATCTTTAAGTGATGTGGTGTTATTAAAATTGTCGCGAGAATCTTTTCTCGAATGGATGGAATTGGACCGAGGCTTCGCCAGAAATTTGACAGAATCATTATGTAAACAAGTTTATCATTTAAGCAAAAGAATCGAGTCGTATAGTTTGTTCTCCACGAAGCGTCAAGTTGTTGCGGTGTTAAGTTCGTTAAGCAAGAGCGATGTAATCGAAAGAAAGACGCTATTAAAACGGATTAGCTCTACGCCACGCAGTGTCGATCGGGTGTTAAAAGAACTGAAAGATTTAGAGCTGATTGAAATGGATAATGGCGTAATTAAATTACGGAACCCGAACTTATTGATTGAGCTGGGTTCAAAGGAGTAGAAATATGGAAAAACAACCTCATATTCAGCTGGATGGATCGTTGGCTGTCAAAAAAGCAATTGTAGTAGGAGATCCCGCCCGGGTAGATATTGTGAAATCGCTTCTGGAAAATCCACAAGATATCACCTACAATCGAGAGTTCAAATCTGCGATCGGTACTTATCAAGGGCACAAGATTCTAGTCCTGTCGACCGGTATTGGCGCACCTTCCATGGTCATTGCCATTGAGGAGCTGAAAGCGATTGGCGTCGAGTCCGTGATTCGGGCCGGAAGCTGCGGTGCGATGGACAGCAGCTTTAAGGTTGGTGAAATTATGGTCGTCACGGGCGCTGTTCGTGATGAAGGTTTAACCGGAAAATATGTTCCAAAGGAGTTCCCGGCCATTCCATCAAGTGATCTGCTGATGCGAGCAATGAAGCAAACAGAAATTCCGGTGAAGTATGGAATCGCAAGAAGCCATGACGGTTTTTATATGGACAACAACATGGCAGTAGAGGATTTCTGGTCGCGTAAACAAGTTCTGGGTGCTGATATGGAGACAAGCGCTCTCTACGTTGTTGGCCATCTACGGGGACTTCGAACGTTATCGATTCTCAATAATGTCGTGCCTTATATGGAACCTCTGGCAGATGGGGTTAATGAATTGGTATCAGGAGAATCGCAAATGAAAAGTGGAGAATTGCAGTCGATCAAATTGGCATTAACCGTTCTAACGGAGGAGGAATAGGCATATGAAACAAGGAATTTATAAAGTTCTAAAAAGCAAAACGTGGGACACATGTTGGCTCATACTTGGGATCGTGTTGGTGATAGCAAGTACTTATTATAGTTATAGCGGTACCTTTGATCTCCTGCTCGTTACATCATTTATTGGCGGTATTCTAGGTATGGTGATCGTGCTGCTCTTCGCCAATCAATATGGGAAAACGGCCAGTGGTTTGGGTGTCGTTGGAGCTATATTCGATACGTTTAATAACTTTAAATACGGCTTGCTAGGAAATGTATTCGTAGGGATCTACTGTGCTGCGCTGTACGCTAAAGGCTTCCTAACGATGGGGAAGGAAATTGAAGTCACGAAAGTAACGAAGTCCAATCTATATATTTCAGCCATCATTGCTTTGGTTGGTTCTGTTGTTCTCTACTTCTATGGCGGTACGATTCTTCCGGCGGATGCCCCGTTGTGGGTCATCGTGTTTAACGTTTTAGTGTTCCTCGTCCAAGTTATTTCGCAGTATTTGATGGTAGAGGGTAAAGCGATTTCTTGGATCGGTTGGATTCTTGCTAACTTTATTAACTTGGCCCTGCAAATCTATGTTATTGTTCAAGGTAACAGCCCGACGGCAATGATTTACTTGTCGATGACCATTATGTTCCAACTGAATTCCATTAAGGCTGCGATTCTATGGTATGGATACGGCGAAGAATAAAATATAAGTGAAATCCTTAGAGGATTCATAGAAATGAACGTAAAAAGGGACGATCCTATTCGCTGAATGCTGGCTTAGGGTGGTTCCTTTTTGTGTTTCTTCATAACTAGACACTTTTCGGACATAGCCAAAAAAGTCTTATCGGTATAAAGTGGAACTTAAGTATGATTCAACCAATCATACTTATAAGAGATCCGGCGTACGTTGATAAAGTGGTAAGGAAGTAAGAGAGATAGGAGCGATAATCTTGATTGAAATGACATCATCATACGTGGATTCACTAGCTTCGAATACCGCGGCGATCAAAAATGCACAAGGTCTGGTGAAGAAACGCAGTTTCGTGCAGCTGCATCAATCCGAAGATGGGACATTGTTATTCGCGGAATGCAAAGGAAGCGGAAGCTCGAATTACCAATGTTCCGCAGATTTCATCCAACCCGACAAACCGATACTGCGTTGTTCTTGCCCAAGCAGGCAATTGCCATGTAAACATGCGTTGGGACTGTTATATGCCTACATCGGTGGAGAAGCATTCACTGCCGCCGCAGTGCCAGAAGACATTGCTGCCAAACGGGAAAAAGCGGAGAAGCGGGAAGAGAAGAAGTCGCAACAGGCAAGTGAAGGGGCAGAACCTAAGCCGAAAAAGGTGAACAAGACGGCACTCAAGAAAAAAGTCCAATCACAACTCGAAGGATTGGATGTCCTCGAGAAGCTGCTTCGATCTTTGGTTCGCAACGGTCTGGGCACGATCGACAAAAAGGTCATCAAGACGATGCAAGAGCATGTGAAGCAAATGGGGAATTATTATCTCGCGGGTGCGCAAACAGAGTTACGACGGCTTACCTTACTGCTCTCGGAGACAGACGATCGTGAGCGAGTATACACGGATGTCGTGGAGCAATTGGCCGTGATGCATGCTTTTATTAAAAAGGGACGTACGCATTTAACAAGCAAATTAGCAGATCCAACATTGGCGCTTGATCATGAATCGACGATCGAGGAATGGCTAGGACATGCATGGCAGCTTACAGATCTGAAGGAATACGGGCTGATGAAGGAACAGGTAGAAATGGTTCAGCTTGCATTTGTCAGCTATGACGATTCGGCTAGACAAGAGTATGTTGACGAAGGATATTGGCTAGAACGAGACAGCGGCGAGATCCATCGTACCATCCAATATCGGCCTTACAAAGCAGCGAAGCTGATGCGTGAAGAGGACAGCTTCTTTGATGCTGTCCGTATTCCTTCCTTATTTCAGTATCCAGGGGATATGAACCGAAGAGTACGTTTTGAAGAGATGGTGGTAAGACCGCTGGAATCTTATGAGGTCGCAGATATTTCAAAATATGCCGAGCGATCGTATACAGATGTCATCAAAAAAGTGAAAAACCAGCTGAAAAATCCGTTAAGTCACGCCAATCCGCTCGTATTGCTTCATGTGGCCGAGGTAAAGCAGTCCAATCAAGATGAAGTTGTCATTGCAGATGAATCTGGTCAACATCTCGTACTAAGGGATCAAGCATCAAATGGACATCAGACCCTTCCGCTGATTACGCATTTGTCAGCATCGCAATTGGAGGATGTCAGCATGCTGGTTCGGTTCGAGCACGATATGGACACGGGGCAGTTATCGGCAATGCCTTTAACGATATTGAAAGATGCGGAAATGCTCCGTCTCTTGTATTAGGAGGAATGAACATGAGTACAGCATTATTACAAGAGCTCCATCAAGAGCTGCGACGAATCTACATCGCTGGAAGTGATTTGGCACTGGGGGATTACCGTCTAAAACGGATGCTGCCGCAATTTCAGCAGCTTGGCGAGCGAGCTCCGATTTTTAAGAGATTAGGTGAAGGCATTACGGCTCTGATTGAGCCTTCGGATATAGAAAACTATCAATCTGCAGAACAATTGCAGGATCTGAATCTACTCCTGACCTCCGTGCTTCGAACGCAAGGTATGACAGCACCGCAAGGTGAGCTTAGATCGCTAGAAAATCACCCCGTTTCCTTATCTACATTTCTTCCGTATCGCAAGCTGGCTGCTGTGGAGGTGGCGCTTACGACGACAGGGAGCAATCGGTATGAGGTGGTTGTTCACGCATTCGAAGAGGGGATGTTCCGGGATCTTCGTCTGCTGGCCCTTGCCGTACGAGCGCTTGGGGATCCCTATTCGGAAATCGCTGAATTTGCTATGCAGAAGATCCTGCCTTCCTACGGCGCGGAGGTCGTGCCCTATTTGATCGACAGCTTCGATCCGATGGGAGGCAGGGTAGAGAGCCGCAAGCTTCAAGTGATCGGGCAGGCGGGCGGAGAAGACGTATTGGATCTCATCTCTCGAGCAGCTGAATCCGGGTCTGAAGAAGTTCGTGTGACGGCGATCCGTTTACTAGCAACTCAGCCTTCCTATGCGTCAGCATTGCTCTCTTGGACGAGAGATAAGAAGAAATCGATTCGTGAGGCTGCCTATCAATCCTTAGCAGTAAATAACTCCGATGCAGCGGTTGAACGGATTTATGAAGCTTTTACGGGCAAGGACATTGAAATCGCAGCGGAAGCCGCAGCCAAATGCAGCTCGGAACCATTAACGGCATGGCTGGTTCGTGATCTTGGTGAAGAGCTGAAGCAAGCTTTCGTGAACAAAGAAGATAAGAAGAAGGCAGAAGCATCGCAGATAAAAATAAATCACTTCCTTACCGCGCTGGAAGGGAAACGAGGCGATTCGTTATACGAATTATTCATTGAAGTAACAAGTCAATATTCATCGTATATTTCTTCCGTTGGTCTGGATCTTATAGATGCCGCAGCGCATTATTTGGAACACGAAAATTCCTTGGAAGCCTTGGATACTCTATATGGCTTGGAACAACAAAATACACGCTATCTATCTCATGCCTTCCGTGCGTCGTTCCGGCAGCTCTCGCCATTCGAGTTGTATGATCGCTATGTGTATTCCAATCGTAACAAATGGAAGATGAAGACCAATAAGGAGACCCAGAAAAAGCTGAAGCAGTTCCTATCAATCCTTGAGCAGCAAGTGATAGCTTATCCTTATCAGCTTTATCCTAATTTGTGGAGTTCCCCTGAAGAGACTTCTTACCTGCGCAAAGTGGAATTGATGCCTGTAGAGCAAGTTGCGCAGCGATGGGATTCGCGATGGCTAGACTGGCTAATTGAGGTTCAGGCCATCCACCTCGTCTGTGTGTTCGCGCGACCGGACCATGCGGCATCCAGGACATTCCTGATGGAGCGGATGCAAGACATAGCAGATCTGCGCCATTCATCCTTTGATATTCTGCTTCTTGGCCTTGAACGTGCGGGCGTGGAAGATTCGATCCGGTCGGAGTTGCTCATGAACGCGCTTGAACAAAAGCGGAGCGGCAACCTTTATGCGTTCGAAGGCCATGTACTGGATAATTTGTATCGGCTGCCTTTCACCTATCAAGATCGTCTGGCTGATGCGATTCAGAATTATCGGTATACCGCTCGGGAACAGCTGCAATATGTATTGAACGAGATGGAGAAAAAGAAGCAAGAAGCAGTCGTGGCGGATTCCGTGTAATGACGATCGGTATAACATAAACAGAATGAAGATCATGAGGAGATGGGAACATGGTTACGAGTCAAGAGCAATGGCAAGAGATGATGCGGCTGCCGGCTGAGCAATTATATCAAGAAGAACTAGCAGCGCTTAAGAAAGCAGATAAAGGGAAGATCCCTGCCGGCTGGCAAATGTCGCCGCAATCCGTACTTACGTTCATTACCGGAGGGAAAGTCGGTAAAACAGTGATCACACCGAAATATATCGGGAACAAAAGGCTGATCGAAATGGCCATCGCGACACTGGTCACCGATCGTGCGCTATTGTTAATAGGGGAGCCAGGTACGGCTAAATCCTGGTTATCCGAAAATCTCACTGCCGCCATTTATGGACATTCCGGCCTTGTTGTTCAGGGGACGGCGGGTACTAGTGAGGAGCATGTTCGATATTCGTGGAACTATGCCATGCTATTGGCGAATGGGCCAACACCTGAGGCACTTGTGCAGAGCCCTGTGATGCGGGCGATGGAAGCCGGTGGCATTGCCCGATTCGAAGAAATATCACGATGTGCCTCGGAGGTACAGGATGCGCTGATCTCTATTTTATCAGAGAAGACGATTTCGATTCCGGAGCTGGGTCGGGAAGTTAGCGCGCGGAAAGGGTTCTCGATCATCGCTACGGCGAACACGCGGGATCGAGGCGTCAACGAAATGTCGGCGGCCTTGAAGCGCCGCTTCAATATTCTGATCCTGCCGACGCCAAGTGATATGGATACGGAAGTCGAAATCGTGAAGAAAAGAGTACGTGAAATTGCATCCTCTTATGATCTGCAAGCCGCTGTTCCTGCGGATGAGGCATTGATCAAGGTGGTAACCATCTTCCGGGAATTGCGCAGCGGGATGACACTCGATAAGAAAGAGAAGCTCAAATCTCCTGCGGGCGTGATCTCTACGGCGGAGGCCATTTCTCTGCTGACGAACTCCATGGCTTTAGCGGCGAGCTTCGGCAACGGCGAAATATCAGATGAAGATCTTGCCGCAGGATTGCAAGGTGCCATCGTCAAGGATGATGTGAAAGATAAATTGGTCTGGAAAGAGTATCTCGATAATGTGATGAAAAAGCGTGGCGCAGAATGGCGAGGTTTGTACACGGCCTGTAAGGAGATGAACGAGTGAATAGCGTAGCGACGGCCGCTGTACATATATTTGGTGTGCGGCATCTGTCACCCGGCGGCTCCTTGCATCTGCTGGAGCTGCTGCAGGAAGTACAGCCAACCGCCGTACTCATTGAAGGACCATCGGATGCGAACTCGGAGATCCATCATCTAACGAACCGGAACACGGCTCCGCCTGTCGCCATTCTTGCTTTTACGGAGGATATCCCTGTTCGCACGGTATTATGGCCTTTCGCTGCCTACTCGCCAGAGTATCAAGCCATGAAATGGGCAGCTGAGAATGGAGCGCAGGCCGCATTTATCGACCTGCCGTCTTCGGTTACGGTTGCGATGCAACAGCTGCGATTGGAAGCGAAAGAGAACGTGGAAGAGGAAGATACGGTGACTGAAATGCGTACCGATCCCGATTCTCTCGATGAGTCTAACATCTACAATCGCATCGCCGCGATTGCAGGCGAGCATGATTACGATATGTACTGGGAGCGTAATTATGAGCTCAATACGAATAAAGGGGCCTATCAGGAGGCGATTATTGCCTTCTCTACGCAGATGCGCGAACTGACGGAGGAAGATGAGAGACAGCATCAACGGGTGGAATACGCCTATAACGCAGTTCGAGAGGCTTATATGCGAAGACAGATTCAAGACACGATTGCCGCAGGCCATGACCCGAACCGCATTGTTGTCGTCTGCGGAGCTTATCATGCAGCTGTGCTTGCGCAAGATTCCCAGGTGATGACGGATCAAGAGTGGACGCTTCTGCCATCCCGTAAGACAAAGCTGACACTGATGCCTTACTCGTATTATCGATTATCTTCGATGTCCGGCTACGGGGCAGGCAATAATGCGCCGAATTATTATGAGATGATGTGGGAGCGCATGCGGACCGATACGCTAGAAGAGCTGCCGCATTATTATTTATCATCGATTGCAAGGTGGATGAGGGAGATGGGGAACCATCGTTCAACCGCTGAAGTGATCGAAGCCGTTCGGCTTGCCGAAGCTCTAGCAGCCATGCATGGAGGGAGCTCCCCGACCCTGCGGGACTTGAGAGATGCTGCCCAGACATTACTGGGACGCGGCGATCTCTCTGTCATCGCAGAAGCGCTCGCACGCGTTGATGTCGGAACTGCCATCGGTTCATTGGCTGAAGGTGTCAGCCAGACCCCGATTCAAGATGATCTGAATCGCCTATTGAAGCAATTGAAGCTCGAGAAGTACAAGACAACTGTGGCTACCGATTTATCTCTGGATTTGCGTGAGAATCGTCGGGTTACATCGGAAGAATCCGCCTTCCTTGATTTGAATCGGTCCACGTTATTGCATCGATTAGCATGGCTTGGCATCTCTTTTGCGAAGCTTCGTCCTAGCGGGCAGGAGAATGCAACTTGGGCTGAGCATTGGGTCATTCAATGGTCTCCTGAGGTCGAGATTCAGGTGGTGGAATCGACACTACTCGGGGAGACGGTTGAAGTAGCCTCTGCGTACGTACTGCAGCAGAAACTGGATAGCTGCAGTACCATCGATGAAGCTTCTGTGCTGATCCGTACGGCATGCGATTGCCGTATGCTAGAGCAGATGGAGACCGCGCGGCAGACACTGCAGCGGCTTGCTGCAGATAGCCGTGATGTGGTCCAGATCGCTGCAGCATCGAAGGAGTTGTCCATGATTATCGGTTACGGTGGCTTACGTCGTATGGATACCTCACAGTTGCTGCCGCTTCTGGAACAGCTGTTCATGAGAGCGTGCCTGTTCCTGTTGGATGCAGCACAATGCAATGACGAGGCGGCAAGCGACATGATGTCGGCAATGAATGAGCTAAACCGTATTTCCTTGGAGCATAGTGACCAAGTGGATGAATCTCTATGGCTTCAGGAACTGCTGCATTTATCTGAACGGGATGATCGGAATCCGCGCCTATCCGGTTTTGCTTGCGCCATCTTGATGGAACGTCATGCCATCACCGCGCAGCAATGCGCTGAAGAGGTATCTAGAAGGCTCTCACCTGGCATTCCAGCAGATCTCGGTGCAGGGTGGTTCGAAGGGCTGTCGCAGCGCAATCGGTATGCTCTTCTATCCCGACAGAGCTTATGGGAACAGTTGAATGCCTACATCGTTTCGCTGAGCGATGAAGAATTTGCTCGTGCGCTCGTATTCTTGCGGCGTGCTTTTAGTTCGTTCGCTCCGCGGGAGAAGACGATGATTGCCGAGTTATTAGGCGAATTGTGGGGAGTCCATGCCGACCAAGCAGCTGAGATTTTGACGGGGGAATTGAAGGAGGAAGAAGTAAAGATGATCGACGAGCTGAATGATTTTGATTTTGAGGATTTTTGACCATGGATAACGTTGTAGATACACAGACGGTGTCCAGATGGAGAATGATATTAGGTGCTTCTGCGGAGAAACAGCTTGCAGGCTGTTGTGCAGGCGGGAGCATTGCATTATCGGAAGAAGAGCGAATGATGGATGAAGCCTTAGCAGCAATCTATGATGATACCGGTGAAGAAGAGGCAGGACAACATAACACACGAACTTCAACCGGGAGGAATGCAGGCCTCGGCAAGTCTGCTCCCCGTCTATCCAAATGGCTCGGTGATGTCAGACGATGTTTCCCAGAGGACGTGGTCTCGATCATTCAGAACGATGCGATGGAAAGAAAGGGATGGAAGCAGCTCCTCTTCGAGCCGGAAGTCCTAGCTCATGTGAAGCCAGATATTCAATTGGTCGGCACGCTGTTATCGCTGAAGGGAAGAATTCCGGAGAAGACGAAGGATACGGCACGCATGCTCGTCTCATCCGTTGTAGATGAACTAGTCAAACGTCTCGAGCAGGATATCCGGCGCGCGGTGACGGGTGCGTTGAATCGCCGGCAGCATTCCCCGTTGCCTTCCGTAAGCGGCATCGATTGGAAACGCACGATTCAGCGGAATTTGAAGCACTATGATCGCGAGAGCCGTCAGATCATACCGGAGAAATTCTACTTCTTCGACCGGGCACAGCGCAGTCAAGAATGGACGGTAATCCTAGATATTGATCAGAGCGGATCGATGGCTGATTCGGTCATATGGGCCTCGGTGATCGGTTCGATCTTCGCGAGCATTCCGGCGCTGCGAACACGTGTCGTCGTATTCGATACGGAAGTGGTAGATTTAACAGAGCAATGTGCGAATGACCCTGTGGAGATGCTGTTCGGAATTCAATTGGGCGGTGGAACAGATATTAACAAATCGGTTGCCTATTGCGAGCAATTTGTGGAAGAACCGAAGAAGACCTTGTTTATCATCATTTCGGATTTATATGAAGGCGGTAACCAATCCGCATTGATACGACGTATGCGTGAACTGCGAGAAGCGGGTGTACGGACGATGTGCTTACTCGCACTATCGGATCAGGGCCAACCGTTCTATGACGAACACGTTGCGAGACAGCTCGCTCGGGATGGAACGCCATGTTTTGCATGTACCCCTGCGTTACTGCCTGAACTCGTCGAAGGTGCGCTGAAAGGTTTTGATCTGGTCGAACTTGCGAAGCGAGTGGGGACGAAGAAAGAGTGATATATTTTTCTCCGTCTAAGGTCGTAGAAAAACTCAACCTAAAGGTTGAGTTTTTTGTGCTGCAAGTTGAGTCTTTTTACTGACGTAACAAGATTTGAAGCAAGGTAAGATGGAGTGGGAAAAGTTGGTATTAAATATTTTCTAAATCGTAAGTAGGAGTAGAATATGAATAGGAGGTAGATGATATGATTCAACAATCTCATTGGATTCATGCAGGAAATTTGGAAGTGCTTAAGCAAGAAGGAGCTAGGGTAGTGAAAGGCGGTATCGCTGTTTTTTATCATGAAAATAAGGTTTATGCAGTAGATAATCGTTGTCCACACTTAGGATTCCCACTGCACGTAGGCAGCTTGTGCGAAGGCATTCTTACTTGTCATTGGCATCATGCTCGGTTTGATATATGCAGCGGTGGAACGTTAGATCCTTGGGCTGACGATGTTCCTGTGTATGAGGTGAAGCTTGAGGACGGTGAAATATGGATAAACCAGCAGAAGCATACGAATGATATCGAAAAATATAAGAAGCGGTTGAAGGAAGGATTAGAGCAGAATATAGGGATTGTTATTGCGAAGTCCGTTGTCGCCTTAGTGGAAGCAAATGTGTCGGAAGCGGATATTGCACGGATTGGAATTGAATTTGGCACGACTTATGGCAGCGGGTGGAATTCAGGATTAACGATACTCACAGCCATGACGCGCATACTACCAAAACTTGATAAGTCAGGTAAAATTCTAGCCCTGTATCAAGGTTTACTGCATACGGCACGAAACAGTTCAGGGAGGGGACAGAGGCATTTATTAAGCCCGCTGCCTTCGGAAGACGTGTCGATATCAAGATTGATTGAATGGTATCGAAACTGTATCGAAGTTCGAGATACGCAGGGCGCTGAACGTATTCTTTTAACTGCGATCCGCAAAGGTGTATCTGATGATCAATTGGCAGAAATGATGCTTATGGCTGTGACAGATCATGTTTACCTTGATGGTGGGCATACATTTGATTTCCATAATAAAGCATTTGAATCCCTCCAATATGTGAATGATGAAATGAAGAATACGGTACTTTCTTCGCTCGTTCCAATGCTCGGAGCTCCAACGCGCAGTGAAGAATTGCATCAGTGGCAAGCACCAATTGATCTAGTTGGTCCTCTACAAGATGCGTTTGCTGAATTATTACAGAGTCCTTCCGTTGAATATAGGTCATTAACGGAGAAAGAGGAAAATGAGATCATTCAACAGCTCTTAAGTGAGGAACCACTTGCGACAACTAAGCTATTAACTCGCATTCTGATCAGCGGCGGACATCCAGCGCACGTCGCTCAGCTCGTTACCTTAGGAGCTGCGGAACGAATTGTCCGGTTCCATACGCAAAATGACTTTAGAGATTGGGTTGCTGTTCTTCACACGTTCACTTACGCTCATGCGGTACATGAAAGGCTGCGTCATTCCACAAATCCATTACTGATTCGTGCTGTATATCACGGAGCAATGAGTATTTATTTGGACCGGTTTCTCAATGTGCCTGCTGCTTCACGCCCTAAGGATGCTAAGCCTGTCAATCCTGATCAACCAGAGAAATTGTTAGACGTGATGGATCAACGACAAAATGTCAATGAAGCCGCTCGTTGGGTTATTGGATACCTTCATAATCATGGCAATCCCAAGGTACTTATCAACCAATTAGGTCATGCATTATTGAGAGAAGACGCTGATTTCCACACCTTTCAAATGTATGAAGCTGCTATTGCAGAATACGACACCTGGGATGTAAGGGCAGATGCGTTTGCAGAGCAAGCACGAGAAACGATGCTCCTAGCAGTAACCCGCTATTTGGCAGCTCATGCTCCAACAGCTAGAGAATTGTCGCATACGGCTCGAATCGCTTCGCGATTGCATCGTGGAGAAAGGTTATATGAAGAGGAATAATCTATTATTTCATTTATGGATTCATGCATTGCGTGCCCATCCGGTCGAAATGTCCGCGATGGGCATTGTATGTCCTCTTCAATCTAGAAATACATAGATTGTAGATTTGTCCAGCGCTCGGCATAGGCTAAGGGGGCCGTAGACCGTTATGATATGAATGTACATGATTCGTTTTATGATGGTAGAATAAGGAAAACATATATTGTTGTTAGGAACAAAAGGAGAAGGAAATTTATGAAAACCTTTGTATACATGGTCAGGCACGGAGAATCACCTAAAATGGAAGGGAACGAAAGAACACGTGGACTAACATTAAAGGGAGAATCAGATGCCCAAATTGTAGCTGAATTATTGAAAGATGAGGGGATAGATACTTTCATCTCAAGTCCCTATAGAAGAGCAATATTAACAATAGAGGGATTAGCCCATTCTTTAGGCAAAGAAATGACTGTAATTGAGGAACTAAAAGAAATAGTATTTATTGGTGATGATAAGATTCTGCCTGATAACGAAGTGTATCCATTAGTTAAGAAAATGTTTTCGGAACAAGACTATTCGTTACTTGGGGGAGAGTCTTTTACGAATAGTCGAAACCGTGTCGTAACTGTCTTAAAAAACATCATAAGCAAATATGAGGGGCAGAAAGTTGCTATTGGAACCCATGGAGCTGTTATGACAATGATGATGGGGTACTTCGACCCTCAGTTTGACTTGGACTTTTTATTAAATACTTCAAAACCTGATATTTACAAGATGGAATTTGATGAAGGAATATTAACTAAAACAGAGAGGCTATGGAGGGTAACTCCAGAACTCAGCGTTAAAGGGGAATGAATAATGTTAGAAAAAGTAGATGTTAACAGCATTATAAATATTCTTAATGAAGAAGGCGTAATTGATAACAAAGTTATTGCGACTAAAATTAAGACGGGCTCTACTGATGGTATAGTTTATTTTCTTTCAGAACACGACGAGAAGACTAGGATCACCGATTCAGTCTTGGCGTGAGTGGAACTATCGGAGTTTGGTGGATACAAGAAATGATTGGGGAAGCCTTTTATCAACTGAGGATTATAGAAGAGTAGAATCCATATTTGAGAGGTTATCGAAAAATGAAGATCAAGAAGTAAAATATTTGCTGCATGGCGATACAGGTGTGCATAATTTTGTGTATTATGAAAACTCACTTGTTGGTGTTATTGACCCATCACCGATGATTGGTCCTATGCTATACGATTTTACATACGCTTTTTGCTCATCTCCAGACGATTTGAATCTAGAGACTTTAATGACAGCTTATCAATTGCTTCATCATGAACCTATTGAGCAATCAAGGCTGATTGAAGAAGTCATCTTTCAACTTTATTGTCGAATTGGAATCTGTGAAGGCTTGGGAATATTGGAAGTCGTTGCAATTGGAATTAGGATAAGATTCGGCTAAATTTATACTTCGCTCAACTAACGGGACATGGTAGCTTTATAAATAACAAAAACGCGGCTGCCGGCATAGATCAGCAGCCGCGTTGCGCTAATAGGGCGTGACAGCTACTCAGCTCTGAATATAGAGCCATACTCTTTGCCGTCATTGGGTAAGGACTTTACATAGTGCTTAACCGACAGATCAATAAAAGATTGGGATGCATCCATGAGATCGCGGTCTCCCTCAGGCCAGGAAGCCCGATCTTCTTGAATCTGTGTGAGAGCTTGGATTCGTTCATCATTCCCTTTGGTTACTTCCAGCACCATGTTCCACCAAGCTTCGGCCAATTCTTGTGCAGCTGGATCTTCCGGTGCTACTCCGGACATCGCAAGTGTCACAGCTTTCAAAGCGATTGCTCTCCATGCGTGATAAAAGTCGAAGGCTTCTTTTTGTGCAAAATAGTTACTCAAATTTTCCTTCTGGGCGTCATCAAAAGTGTTTTGACTCCAATCCAACAGATTACTGTTCCTTAAGGTTCGGATAATATCGGTTAACAACGGCCACGACGGAAAGTTTCCAGCTGCGATGGCAGTCCGAAATGCCTCGATTGAAGCAAGGCTTGCATATGCGTCTTCTATTTTTCTGTAGAGTACAACCTCTTGCTCATGCAGGATTTTCTCGATCTGGGATGACGTCGGACGTTTAACTATTTTGTCGCGTATCTCTTGTAAAGACAATCCTAATGATTTATAAAATATGATTTGCTCTAAACAGAGCATGTCTTCCTTCGTATAATAACGTCGTCCACCATCAGTACGGCCGGATGTCGGCAAAAGCCCGATATTGTCGTAGTGCTGAAGTGTTCTTACGGTTACACCGGTTGCCGCGGCCAGCTCGCCAATCAAATAGATTTTGTCAGTTTCATCCATGCTTCTCACCTCCTTACCATTACAACACATCACGTAACGTCATGAGCAAGGAATTTTTCAAGAACTGTAGAATTGGTAAAGTTAGGTAGACCTTGGGTAACTGCTCAGGGGCGTTGGGTACTTTCAATGGGGGGGGGAGACGATTTTGAGAAAATATAGCTTACTTTTATTTGACTTGGACGATACGATTCTAGATAATTCCTCATGGTTTCATGTTGGACTCATTCAAACGCTTGGAATGCATTCTGTAACTAGAACACTTGATGCATCTGTATTCCTAGAGCAAATGTTGCATCCTCCGAAAATGATTTTGGAGCCGTTTATAAGACGCGAGATTTCTCCGGAGGCATTCAAGAGAGCTCGATGGAGCCATGCTTTGTCCTATTGCAATGTTAGATCGGATGCAATACTCATTGATGAAATTGATACGCTTTTCTCCAAGATAAGTATGGATTACGTCTCCGCAAATGAATTCATTTCCGCTTTGCTAATAGATTTAAAACGTTACTATCAAGTTGGAATCTTCACCAATGGATTATACGACCCTCGATTAAAAATCCAGAGAATGGGACTAGCAGAAGTTTTCAGTGATGAAACCATATTTCACGCAGAGCAGCTAGGCTATCGCAAACCAGATCCACAAATTTATGCTATTGCGTTAGAGCAGTTTGGCAAAAAGTCCGATGAGACGCTCTTTATAGGTGATTCTTGGACTCACGATGTAGTTGGTCCAATGGAAACCGGAATAGACGCGATCTGGGTTAACCGAAAGGGACTCCTTCAAAGTACAAACCATCGTCCAGTAGCAATTGTATCTGATGTTACAGAGATACGGCGTTTATTACTTCATGAAGAATTGGTGGAGGAAATAATGAACGAATAGATGTTCTTTATTCCGGGCAGTGTAGCATTTTTGTAATGATTACGAAAGAGAATAGGTAGGAGCCACTATAGCACCTACCTATTTACGCTCCGCCATGCATCCAACTGCTTCTGTATTTCTTCCCGTACCTCATCGATGCCTGCCAACTTCAGTTCTTCGTTGAACTTGGGGAGGATTGAGTCAACATCAACGGTGCCCGTCATCAGGCTAGGATAGTATTTCTTCCATACCGTTTCGATGTTATCGGTCTGCGCGGTCAGCTTGGATAGATCAGGCGTAAAGCCGAGAACGGTGGACTTGATGGCTTCCGCATTGTACTTGCGGAATTGGTCCCATTTATCGAGAGGTTCCGGGTAGTCACCGCCCATCGTATTCAGGATAAACCAGTTGCCTTGCGTGTACTGTACACCTGTATAGCTTGCTGGTGCATTAGGAATCGGGTCGCCGTGACTGTCTTTGACAGGAATCGGGGTCGCTTGCCCATGATCATCCAGCGAATAGTGCACGCCTTCAATGCCATAATTAAATAAGTTGCGTATTTCAGGGTCGGTATTGAGCAGATTCAGGAACTTGATACACGCAATAGGATGTTTGGTGTTCGCATTCACCGCCATGATGCCGCCTCGGACGGATTCCGTCGTGACGACGTTCGAGGTTACAGGATGCGATACGACTTTGTAACCGCGATCCTTACTCCAGGCCGTATCCGAGAGCGGTCCGCCGCCGGACGACTTCCAGAACACTTTATCCCCACGCTTAAGCGAGCCAGTCTCACGCAGTGCGGCGTCCTTGTTAATGAAGCCCTCCTTATAATATCGTCGTAAGGTGTCCAATACTTGCCGTGCTTCCTTAGTTTCGAAAATATTTATGACCTGAGCGGCAGGGTCCAGCGATTTCACCATCAAGGGAATCTTATGGTTCACAATGTACTCATAGCCATAGAGCGCGAAGAAATTCTGCGAATCCCGATCCAATTCCATAGGCATGTAGGCAGGCTCGTTCTGCTGAATCATCCGAAGCAAGGGTTCTAACGATTCCAGCGTATTGTACTTGGTAATGTCGATATTGTACTTCTCCACGATGTTAGCGGGGTACATCCAATGATCGCGCACGGCCAGCTCTTTATTGGTCGGTATGCCATAAATGCCGCCATCATTCATCCGGACTCCTTGCCAAAAGGTTGGGTCGATCGTATCGTACAAATCCTTGCCGAGTCCCGTAAGATAATTATCGAGTCTTAGCCATGCGCCGCGCATCGCGGTCGTTGCATAATTGGGCGCAAACGCGATGTCGAACGGGCTTCCGGCAGAAATGAGCGTGTTCAGCCGATCTTCGTACTCCTGCCACCCGACTTTGATATAGGTAATTGTAACGCCGATTTTACGAGCCATAATTTCATTGATTTTGTCATTGACGAGCCGCAGATCCTTGTCGGGCTCTCCAATCGTATAATAAATCAGGTTAACGGTGTCACCCTGATATGGATCAGAGTTGTTATTAGGCAGTGGGGAACAACCAGTCATATACGTTGTAAGCAGCACGATAAGACTGATTACCCTGACGATCCGTCCGGTTCTTGCACGCTTTAGCATCGATATCCTCCGTTCGGCCGAGTTCGTTGTTAGCCTTTTCCCCGCAGGTCAGAAGGGGACTTTCCGAAAAAACTCTGAAAGTGCGTATAGAAATAATTGAGATTGTTATAGCCAACGCAAAGCGCGATATAAGAAATCTTCTCATCTGTCGATTGAATTCGTTCTTGCGCGAGAAGCATTCGGTAAGCCATGAGGTATTCTGAAAATTTCATTCCGGTTTCTTTGAGAAACAATTGTCCAAGATAGGTGCTGTTCATCTGAAAACGATCTGCGACTGATTTTAATGTAATATTCTGAGCATGCTCCGTCTTGATCATCAGTAAGATGCGGTTGACCAGCTTGGATAAGCTGTCATAGCTTACGCCCAGCACCCGATCCTTGTTCAGAGCATCTTCGTTCATATTCCCAACCGTACCATGGAGATCTTCCACGATAATCTTCTCGATCACTTGCTGCAGCTTGGTGCGTTCTACCGGCTTGAGGAGATAGTCTTTGACGCCGCAGCGAATGGCCTCTTGGGCATATTTGAATTCACTATAGCCGCTCATAATAATATATTTCGTAGGGATATGGAGCTCATTAAGTCTGCGGATCGCTTCATATCCATAATCTTTGCCAATGCATACATCAAAAATGGCGACATCCGGCTGCAGATCCACCACCTTGGAGATGGCCTCCGGCGTTGATTCGCACGTCTCGATGCGAACAAAGCCGTATTGTTTCCAGTCCAGGATTCGCTTCATTCCCTCCAAGATCTGAGGTTCGTCATCCACAATCATCAGCTTGTACATGTTCCATCACCTCTTTTGAAATCTGTACTGAAATCTTGATGCCAGCTTCCTCGTTATTCTCGATTGCGATCGTAAAGTGGTTCCCATAGAAGTAATGTAGCCGTGTGTATACATTGCGCAGTCCAATGCTATTGGAAGAGGTATCATCTTGATTCAAGAGCGTGCTTCGAACCGTATTCAATCGCTCTGCGTTCATTCCATGTCCATTGTCCACGAATTCCAACATATAATGGTCTTCAGCTTCCCAGCCGTTCACGACATATAGATTAAATTCATGACTGGCGTTAAAGCCGTGAATAAAAAAATTCTCAGCCAAAGGCTGCATCCAGAATTTCACGGTAGGGATCGAGAGGAGGGACGGCTCGACATTCACTTGATAATAAAAACGTTCAGGATACTTAAACTCCATAATTTCTAAGTACTTCTGAAGCAATTCCAGTTCACTTGCAATCGGAATAATATTCTCTTTCTTCACCATGTCCCGATAGAGCGCCCCTAGGGTTGCAATAGCATCAGCGGTATCCATGTCTCGGTTCACAAGCGCAGTGGAGCGGATAACCTCTAACGTATTGTAAAGGAAGTGGGGGTTAATCTGATGTTGAAGCGCTTTCATTTCCGTTTCTTGTTGTTTTAACTTAAGTAAATATTCATTACGGATATGCTTATCTAACTGCTCAATCATATCGTCTAATTCCCTTGCGATCATGCCATATTCATTGCGGCGATAACGGGCAGGGCGGTTAGGCGTGAAGTTGGCTGTTTTCACACGTCCAATCGATTGAATAATGCGGTGCAGGAAGCGGGAATCATCCCGCATATTGTACATGATGAGCAGCAGCACACTAATCATGGTCGTTAAGATGATCAGAAAGATGGTGATTAGCATACTGGCATGCTGCCGAATTAATATAGATAAATCAACGATACTAACGAATTTGAAATTGAATTTGGTGGAGGGAAAGGTGACAAAAAATATATGCTCTAAGAAACCCTTCGAAATATACCCATGCGTGCGTTCATCGTGTGCAGCCTGACGGGCGAGCGTCTTCAAGTCTTCGTCCTGTCCATTGCCGATCAGGTAGATTTCACCTGAAGCGCTGACGGCAGCCACCTTACCATATCGATAGTTCTGTATCGATTTGAAGATTTGATCGCTGCTGACCAAGAAGCGCAGCTCCCCGAGTTCCTTGGAACCTTGCGTTGGATCCGATAGTTTCTTGCGATAGACGAATCCCTTCAGAATGGTATCGCGAAAAGTTTCGTCGGTATTGGGAAGACCGAACATGAAGCTTGCAATGCCATTATCGCTGAAGCGTACGACATTGCCATACTGGTTGGTATGCAGACTAATTTGCGTTATTTCGCCTTGAGCCCAGCTGTACAGATAGGTTTTAATATCTTCTGGGAAGGAGACCAGCGGCTGCGAGAATTGGCTCTTCTGCAGACTACTCATGAGGTAATCTTCCACACTGCTGCTTAGGAAGCTGCGAGCATCCGCCATCAGACTATGATTGGAGTATATCCGCTGCATGTAGGATTCAATGCGGTCGGCATCATACTGCAGCTCATTCTCCACGCCGGCAAAAGCATTCGCAGCTTCGATCCGGGCATCACCAATCCATTGATTCAGCAGCATGGCGCAGGTTAGAATACCGAGCGCGAGCCCAATGGTCACGACGAACACGACATAGGCAATAAACTTGTGACGGTAGATTTTGATTTGTAAAAATGAGCTCATTTCGACACCTCAATGGCCGTATCGTGTTGAATGTAAGCAGTTACAATACCACTTTAACACGATTCAGCAAAGCTTCATAGATAGCAACAAAAAAGCATCCCGTACAGAAGGTCTCTATGCGGGATGCTCATGAAATTATTCTTACTTGAAGTAATTATTTATTTGCTCTTGAGCCGTTTTCATAATCGTGTCCATCCCAGCGGACTTCAATTCTGCCGTAATCTTCGGAATCATTTTCTCTGGATCGGATGCACCCGTAATAAGTTCATATTTGTACTTATCCCATACCGCTTGGCAATTCGCCACTTCGGTCTGAAGATTGCCGATATCCAGTGCGAAGCCTAGTATTGTGGAAGATGTCGCTGCATCATTCAGCTTCTTAACTTGATCCCATTGGTCTACAGGAGCGCCTTTGGTTACTGCCATATTAAAGAATGTACCTTGGGTGTAAGCAGCCAGCGGCCAAGTATCGGAAGTGCGCTCAATGACTTTCTCGCCATCGACATTGCTGTAATCTACTCCAAGCTCACCGAAAGCAAGCATGTTGCGCAGTTTTGGATCTGTGTTGACGAGTTCTAGATACTTCAGTGCTTCTTTCTTATATTTCGAATTTGCAGAGATTGCATTAAGGGAACCTTGAATGGTGCTCGTCGTATAAATCGGTCCATAATGTTGAACCATATCATACTTTTGAACCGCATCATTGATTTGCCAGCTTACTTCTGCACCTGGGAATGCCTGTGCTGCGAAGAACGGTCTGCCTTTTTGATTTTCTGTTTTGGTCGGAGCATCCGGATTGATGATGCCATCCTGATACCATTGATGCAGAAGCTTCAGATTGGCCATGACATCAGGCTGCTCAAGAACGGAGACAACCGTGCGAGACGCATCGTCAGCTTTGACGCCAATCGGAGCGAAGCCGAGGGTGAGGTCGTCATAATCGTTAAAGAATCCATTCAAGCCTTCGCTTTGCGTCATCGGCAATGGATAGAAGCTCTTACCTTCGCCTGCTTTTATCGCATGGAGCGGCTTATCCAGATCCTGCAATGTTTTGATGCTGTTGATATCGATATTGTACTTTTGCACATATTTATCATCGTATACCCAATATTGCGTCAGCGATGAATCTTTATAGGTAGGAACCGAATAATATTTGCCTCCAATTTTCGTACCTTCCCATACTTTTTGCGGAATAAATTTGTACAACTCAGGTGTTTCGCTTTGCACGATATCCGTGAGATCGGCAAAAGCCCCCATAGCCACTTGTTTGCTATATTTACCGCTGTTCGTGAACATAATGTCGAATGGTTCGCCTGTGTTGACGATCGTGTTTATTTTGGTATCCCATTCACCCCAGCTGGCTACCTTGATATCAATTTTTACGCCAATCTTCTCGGCTGTGTATGCATTCATTGCATCAATCGCTTTACTGAAGTTGTTCGGTACTTGGCCACCGATCGTCCACCAGACCAATGTCGGAACTTCCTTGTTCGTCGTTTCTTTTGGTGTCTCTGTCGTCTTCGAAGTGCCTTCTGTTGTCGTTTCCGTCTTCGTACCGCCGCCGCATGCTGCCAAGGCCGTCATCATGAGTGTTAGAATGCACAGCATAGAAATAGACTTCCAAGATTTCTTCTTCATTGCATTTCCCCCTTTTTGAAATGTAATCACTAGAACCGTAGTACAGTGATCTATCATAAACCAAGCTGGCTTGGCTTACTTCGTACCTTATCCTTTGACTGCGCCGATCGTTAGTCCTGAAATAAAATACTTCTGGAAGAACGGGTAAGCGAAGGCGACAGGCAGAACAATGAGAATGGCGACAGCCATACGAGCAGATTCCTTCGGCATCGTCGCGACGAGTACGGCATAGCTGACGCCCATGCTTGCAGCATTCTTAGCCAGCGCATCCACATTGCTCATCAAGCTATTGAGCAGGGCTTGCAGAGAATATAGGTTCTGGTTGTCGATATAGAGCATCGATTGGAACCAGTCATTCCAGTAGGCGAAGCATAGGAACAGTCCGATGGTTGCGAGTACCGGTAAGGAGATCGGCAGAATGATGAAGAAGAAAATTCGCAGCTGACTTGCGCCATCCATCTCAGCGGATTCGATCAGCCCATCGGGAATCGTACTCTTAAAGAAAGTTTTACAAATGATCACATTGAACGATGAGACAGCCAGCGGGAGAATAAGTGCCCAGACGCTATCTTTAAGTCCTAGTAGATTCGTATTGATGAAATAGCTGGATACCAGACCGCCATTGAAAATCATGGGGATAAATACGACCCAGGTCAGAAATCCCCTTAGCTTGTAGGATGGGCGAGAGAGCACATAACCCATAGAGGTCGTCAGTAAGACGCCGAGTACCGTCCCAACAACAGTAACGAGTACGGATACGCCAAGCGCTCGCAGAATCATGGTGCCTTGATTGGCAATATAGGCGTAAGCCTCTCCGGACCATGCAACCGGAATCAAGTGATACCCTGACTCGCGTATGGAGGCCTCACTAGAGAATGAAATCGAGAGAACGACAATGACAGGGATGACGCAGAGCAACGCCAATAGAATAAATACTAGATGGAAAAAGATGTCCACGACTTTACTCGTACGGTTAAACTTCTCAAGGCCCGTGGTATAAGCGATTTTTGTTGCCATCGTCTTTCCTCCTTACATCATTGCGCTTTCCGGATCGATTTTGCGAACAATCCAGTTAGCGATCAGAATCGTTGCACAACCCAGGACGGACTGTACGAATGCTGCAGCAGACGCCATGCCTACCGTAGCTGACTTCAGTTGTTTGAACACCATGACATCGATGGTGGTCGATACGTTGAATAGGGAGTTGGAATCTCGCGTGACCTGATAGAACAAACCGAAATCGGTGTAGAATATGCGTCCAACGGCCAAAATGAACAGCATGACGATGACGAGCTTGAGCATAGGCAATGTAATATATCTCGTCTGCTGCCAGATGGAAGCGCCATCCATTACAGCGGCTTCATAATAGGTGCTGTCAAGGCTTGTAATGGTTGCCAGATAGATGACCATGCCGTAGCCTAACCCTTTCCAGACATTTAAGAGAATCAGAAAGAATGGCCAGTATGCCGGCTCCATATACCAGTTAATTGGTTCGCCGCCCATACTGACGAGCATCTGATTGACAATCCCTTTATCGAAGCTAAGGAACGCCCAGCCTACAGCAGATACGACAACCCAAGAGAGGAAATAGGGGAGGAACATCATCGTCTGATAGACTTTGCTGGCTTTGCGGCTGTGGAGCAGTCCGATCATAATTGCGAATAGAACGGGCAGCACAATGCCTAGGACGATAAAAATAATGTTGTATCCAATGGTGTTCCGAATAATGATCCACGCGTCGTTCGACTTAAATAAGAACTCGAAGTTTTTGAAGCCGATCCACGGACTGTTAAACACATTGCTGAAGAATCCGCCGCTAATCTTGAAGTTTTTGAAGGCAATAATGATCCCGAACATGGGTAAAAAACAAAATAGGATGTACCATATCGTCGTCGGCAATGCTAGGAGGGTTAGCTCCGTATCCTGCTTATGCCAGCGAAATCGTAAGCGCTTACGTTTTTCTTTTTGTTCAGCTTTAGAGATCATGTTTGTTGACTCCTTCCGGCGTTTTCTCGTTAGAATTTCACTTGTTTCAGTCATTGTATTATAGGAGGATTCGAGGCTTCTAGATAACAAACTTGATACTATAGTCAACAAACGTTAGATTCGATTAATTTTGATAAAGATCCTAAAAAAATGGAGGGAAGGAATGTTGCGTTTATAGTAAGGCGTTTTTCTTTACAAAAAATGTACAGTTCTTGTAAAGTGATATGACGAACATATTCCTATAATTTAAATATGAAAGGAGGTGCGCGTAGTGAATAACTTAAATGCTTTTGAAAGTGTAGTAGAATATCTAGAAGATCTTATACCTTGCTCAGATGAAGTGGATTACCGTGTTATATCTAAAATTGCAGGTTGTCCTGCTCCCTTATTTCAGCGTATTTTTGTATATATTACAGGGATTACGATTCATGAGTATTTGAGGAGACGTCGATTGACGTTGGCGGGTTATGATATTAGATACAGCAGTGAAAAAATTATTGACATCGCTATGAAATATGGTTTCAATTCCCATGCTGCTTTTACAAGAGCTTTCAAAGAGCACCACAAGGTGTCACCTTCTAGGATTAGGAAGACTGGAGAACAGCTTAATGATTATCCCCGCACCTCCTTTACAAATATTAGGATTGTAGGAGGAAAGCGCATTATGGCAGAGCTTAAAAAAATTGAGTATGTAGAACTTGGACCTCGTAAAATTGTAGGTATGATGAAAATGACTTCTTTTCAAGCAGCAGGAGAAGAGTGCTGGGGTTCAGCATTTAAGGAAGGCGTTTTTGACAGATTACAAGAAATTGATAGATGGATTTGCAAAGATCTTGATGATTATATAGGACTTGGGCATATGAGTAAGTTTGTTGGAAAAGAAAATTTCCAATATATCATAGGTAAATTTGTAGAACGAGATGCACCTGTTCCAGAAAAAATGTATACAGAAAATATATCCGCAGGAACAGTTGCTAAAATATGGATTGAAGCCGATAATCTTAATGATATTATTGATAGTGCATACTTCATCTGTTCCGAAGCGATCGAGAAAACAGGATACAAAATTGATTATGATAACTTTTATTGGTGTGACGTCTACACCTATGATAGATATTGCACACCGCTAGAAAAAGGACAGAAAATTATACTTGATTATTTGTTGCCTGTGATCAAAAATAAATAGAACATATGATGAATGAGAGGCATGATTTCAAGTATTATAGATACAATTTTTAATTCGTTATTAATGCGAGTTGTATAACGGAGCGGATCAACAGACTCTACATAAATTGAGAAAAAAGTGCTACCCGAGGAAATCGGTGAAGCACTTTTTTTGTGATGAGAGGATGAATGACTGAACCATTTCTAAACTTCGGGCCAATATAGCATATTACGGCTAGAAGATTAGAAGGGGGATCCTACAGTGAGAAAACTAATAATGATCTTATGCTTGTCATTGCTTCTCGTCTTTTGCAGCGGCTGTTCAGCGTCATCGCCACTGGACTTCATGGAGCGTGTGCAGAGCACTAATCTAAGCGAAGAGACAGGAGGCCTTAAGGTCCTGAACTCTTCGGAGCAAGATGTTATCGAACAATGGGGGGAGCCGCGGCACAGGATGGACGTGCAACAGGAGAGCAAGCTGAAGGGCGATGAAGTCGTCCTGGAATATAACAACTACCAGTATGTTCTGGAGGGAGGGCATGTTGTATCCTACTCATTACGACCTGGTCAAACGACGGCTAAACAGTTAAAGATCGGGGATGAAGAAGCACGCATTGTAGAGCTGTATGGGGAAAATTACTATTCGCGGGAGCAGGATAATATGCACCTGAAGGGGTATCTAGACAAGGAGAATGAGAGGGTTATTGAATTTGTCATCGATCAGCAAAAGGTGGCGATGGTTATCGTATCCGAACTTTCGATGTTTACTCAATGAGGAGTATGATCGCCGTAATTCTTATCTCACAATGCGTTCTATTTCATGCTTCAAATGCTACGGCTGCATACGCGAAAGTTGAAATTGATGAGAAGAAGATTGATCAGCTGGTCGTAGACGGAATGCGGGAACATCATATTCCCGGACTATCGTTAGGGGTAATCTATCGTGATCAATTGGTCTTTCTCAAAGGTTATGGAACTGCGGATGACGATGGTAGACACGTTACGCCCAGGACGCCTTTCATCCTGGGATCTACCAGCAAATCCTTCACCGCCTTGGCGATCATGCAGCTCGTCGAGCAAGGCGAAATCGAATTGGATGCCGAAGTAGAGCGTTATCTGACTTGGTTGCAATTTGAAGACCCGTCGGGGAGGAGACAAGTGACCGTTCGTGATCTCTTGAACCAGACGAGTGGGATATCCACCTATGCAGGAAGGAAAATTCTGAGTGAAGAACCTCGATCCCTTGAGGAGCCGGTTCGCAGTCAGACGATCTTGAAACTCAACGAACCGGTTGGAACGGTATTTCAATATTCGAACTTGAATTATGTTATCCTTGGGGAGATCATTCAGCGTGTCACAGGCATGTCTTTTGAGCAATATATCGAAGATCGGATCTTCAAGCCCTTAGACATGATAAGTAGCTATGCCGACAAATCGGTAGCAATGGAACATGGGCTTGCCAGCGGGTATCAGTCTATATTCGGCAGGTTGACCACGACGAATCCGAAGATTCAGTCGGCTTTGGTGCCTGCTGGATATATCATATCTTCGGCAGAAGATATGACGCATTATTTGCTTGCACAAATGAACGGCGGGAACTATCGGAAGACTTCGCTCATTTCATCCGCAGGAATGCAACTCATGCATACGCCTTCATCTGTTTTTCCGTACGGGATGGGGTGGTTCGCGGATTCTCGTATGATATCGCACGGCGGGGATGCTGAAAATTTCCATTCCGACCTCCTTCTTCTCCCTGAGAGCGGATGGGGGGTTGTCTCGCTCATGAATACGAACGATGCATTGAAGACTACGTTGGATGGCAGCGTATATACGCAGCTGTCCATGCACATTTTGAATGTAATCTCGAATGGAGAACTCTTTCCAAGCTCCATGTTGTTACCGACCCAATCTAGCAATTATGACGGCTATATTCTCATAATACTGTCGTTAGCTATCGCTTGGATCCTCTGGGCGATATATCGCGTAATAAAGGGGAAACGAGAATACCCGAAGACTACGCTTGGCTGTTTTATTGTTAACCTTTCAACGATTATTTTGTATTTCTTGATACCTCTTGCCGTGTTATGGCGGTTGCCCGCAATTGCTATGGCTCCGTGGGGAATCATTGTGCGATTTATACCAGGGGTGGGGCATGCACTACTAATCATTCCCATCTTGCTGCTGTTGATCGGTTCGGCCAAGGTGATCATAGGGATTCAACAGATGAGAAGAGCATATCGATCTAGGAGGTGGACAGCGTAAAAGACGATGAACTGCACCCATGGCTCCGATTGATGTTACATGGGAATTCGGAAGCTTTTCATGAGGTTTATAGTCGCATTAACGATCATATTTATCGGACGGTTTATTTTTTGATCTCCAATAAGGGAGAGGTGGAGGACATTGTAAGCGAGGTATACTTAGCTCTATTTCAAGCGCTGCCGTCCTATGATTTTAACAAGCCTTTTCGTTCATGGTTAAACGGTCTCATTCTGCGGCAAACGAGTAATTGGAAACGAAAGTTGTGGAGAAAAGTGCGAATAATCGCCCGAAGCCGGGTCATGCAGCCACATATATCGCCTAAGCAGCCAGAGGAGGAAGTGTTCGAAATCGAGGGTCAATACGAGATGCTTGCGCATGTGGATAGATTGTCTCTGAAGCTCAGGGAAGTCATTGTATTAAGATATTACCAGGATTGTTCATATGAAGAAATCGCGGCAAGCTTGAACATTCCCGTAGGAACAGCCAAATCGCGGCATCATCTGGCCATTCAGCGTCTACGTGAAATCATCGATGACTTTCATCTTGACAGGGAGGGATCTGTCCATGTTCAATAGCGATCAACTAACCGAACAGTATCGAAGGAGCGCTAAGGAAATACACCCTGCCCCCGGACACGAGGAGAATATTCGGACGCTGTATGAGTCGGACCGGATGCGCCGTGGGCGATCCAAATCATTGAAGCCAGTTGCGGTGAAAGTATTGTTGGCACTCGTCGTTGTCGTAGTCTTTTCCGGATTTAACAGATACATATGGCTGAAGATCAGCGATCATCGCATGAGCTTGCATTACAGCCAAACGAATACGCGTATCGATAACGCAGAATTGTCATCCGCTATCCATCGGGAACTTCAACAGGTTGAAGCGTCGCTCGGGGTTGGGGAGGCGGCCATCGCATATTTACCGGAATTAGCTAAGTGGAATGCGATGGATAAGAAGAAGGGGCTTGTTGTTGTATCCAATCCTACGGTTATCACGGATTTATCGGCGTGGAAGACGATTTTGGCCAAGAACACCCCCGAGTTCAAACTCCCGACCGAAACGAGTACCGGGCTAGAATTCGTCGGAGGTAAGGAAGGACCGCCATTTGGAGGGTTTATCTCTCTGGAATTGCAAGAATTGCTGCCGGAACTAACGAGAGAATCCGAGGAGCAGGGCGGCAAGATAGCCTGGAGAAAGGTGATCGCTGAGAACCAGTCACACAGCTATACCACGCTCTACCGCAATGATCGACAGGACGTGATTTACGTCAGCATGCAGCTCATTGACCAGAAGACGGACATAAGAATTGGTACGGGCCTTATGGAGAGTGAGGAGATAAACGTTCATGGAGCAAAAGCACATTACCTCCAGACGCAACCGTTCTTTTTCGCAGATTCGAATCGTGTTCAGGAAATCCAGTGGTTAGCGACCTTTGAGAAATACACGCTTTTGTACAGCGTCGGAAGCGATTCTTCAACCTTGACGAAGGAAGAACTACTGCGTGTTGCACTTGAACTGAAGTAATTGAGCTTTTGGCAGCCGATAAAACATCGGGCTGCTTTTTTTCGTTTCAAGGAGATAAGAACATAGTTCACAATCCTGCACCTAAAAATTGGAACGGGCGCAAGCGCAGAGAACCTTGTAGTCATTAATAGCAGTTTACAAATACTACCTTTTCAGAATTTACCAATAATGGTATGATAGTATGCGAACGTGTATTCTTGTAAAGCCAACGTGGTGGTAACTTCAGTTAGTTAAGTCTAGCTTGAATTTCTTGATCCGAACCGTCACTTAATGCGAATCTATTCGAAAAAAGTTTTTGGTGACAGTTTCTTTTATTCTCAGGGAATCGTTATATATGATTGAAGATCATTAGGGAGGGATCGTAGTTGATGGCAAAGAGATTTCATCTTCAAGTCATTGAAGTACCGGTAAGAAATGTGAAGAAGTCGGTGGAGTGGTATACGGGCATGTTCGGGCTCGACTTCTGTTTCCCTTACAACGAAGGTGACGAGGAAGCCTGGCTAAACGTGAACGGAATGGGGTTCGGTTTGATCCACTCGAATGAGGTTCCGAAAATGGAGTTTATCTCCGCTAAAGGGGAAAGGAGGATTTACTTCTCTTTTCAGGTGGATAACATCCATGAACTCTATGAGGAGATGAAGCAGAAAGGAGCTGACGTCAAGGAAATGGTCTATAAACCAGGTGGCGGCGACAGCTTTCGATTTGTCGACCCAGATGGCAACTGCCTAGGCATATGGGGCGGTTGGCCCAAAGAGGAGTAATAGACGAGACATAATGAACATTGCAAGAGAAAATGTTATAGGAGGAGAGAGTATATGAATCGCGTCGTTTTGTTTGATCTCGGATCTCAGGATCCGGAAGGGGCAACTCGGTTTTACTCAGAGGTGTTTGATTGGAAAATCGGAAATGAAAATTGGAATTACTGGCCTGTAACGACTGGATCAAGTGTTTTACCCGGTATTGATGGTGGGATTACGCGCTCGCCAGAGGGTTTTACACAACGGGTACAAGTCACCATTCAAGTGGAATCAATCGATGAGACCATTTCAAAAGCCTTAGATAATGGTGCAAAACTGGACAAGGACAAAATGGACTTCGGGGATTTTTATCTTGCATACTTGTTCGACCCACAGGAAATTCGTTTTGGTCTTATCCAATATAAATAACGAAAGATCCGCGTGAATCGCGGATTTTTTATTTTTCACAAGAAATCGACAACACTTTCCGAGAGAAAAACCTCATTACACGGGAGAATTTTACCCTCAATAAAAAGAGAAGCGCGACGAGGCGCAATTAGATGCGATTGAAACGGTGGGTTATTCTCCTTTCGATAACATGGAACAACATGGGAAACCGTTCGCGTATCCGGAACAAACCAAAGCGTTCCACGCAGACTTGTTGAAAGGCGTGGAAGAAATTATTTTCTAGGGCGGTAAGAAAAGTGTAGAAGAATTGCTGAACGGACTACAGGAAAAATACGGTCAAAAATAACCATATGACATCAACAGCGTTGCAGTCTTGATTACACAATAAAACGAGCAATCTAGAATAGAACTCCTTATTCTAGGTTGCTCGTTTGTTCTTTTCCGATGATCGTTTCCAAACACCATTGAAAATAACGATTGCTCGTTACGTTGCGTAATATGCTTACATCATAAATAAAGGTGCGATTAACGAGCTAGGGGGAACGAGTTATGTTGAGAAAAAGTGAAATAGGTCATTTTACTTCTAAAGCAGGGGAAGCAGAGTTTAAGAATGCTTATCATGATGCGATGGCACTTATCCCAAAGCCTAATGAAACAAAAGATATCCAAACGAGTTATGGTACTGTACGTGTATATTATTTTACTGAAGACAAAAACAGGGACAAAGAGCCTATAGTATTGCTCCCAGGTCGCTCAGCTTCTACACCGATGTGGCAGCCGAATTTGGAGGGGCTCATGAAGGAGAGGCCCATCTATGCAATTGATTTACTCGGAGAGCCTGGAATGAGCATACAGACCGTTGCAATTGACAACCGGCAAGCACAAGCTGCATGGTTAAATCAGGTGCTTGAAGCGTTAAACTTAGATAGAGCTCATATTGTCGGAGTTTCTATCGGGGGTTGGTCTGCAATGAATTTAGCGAGATGTTACCCCGCAAGAATCGCATCTATGAGTCTTCTAGATCCAGTATTTGTATTCGCGCCAATGTCACTAAAGATGATTGCGCTATCCTTTCCCGCATCTGTGCCTGGTATTCCGCGAGCGATCAGAGAAAAGATGTTAAGCTATATTTCTGGAGGTGCTAAGGCTGATGAAAGTGAACCGATTGCAAAGCTAATCGAATCAGCAATGAGAAACTACAAGCTTAAGCTTCCGGTTCCTGATCAATTTCGTGTTGAAGCTTTGAAGAAGATTGATCTTCCTATACTTGCATTAATGGCTGAAAACAGCACAATGCATAATTCAAAAAAAGCAGTTGAACATGGTAAAAAATATGTAAATGATATTGATATCCAAAGTTGGCCTAATGCCTCTCATGCGATAAATGGGGAGTATCCTGAAGAAGTTAACCGCAGAATACTGGTATTTGTAAAAAGCATTCGTGGGACTAGCTGCCTTAGGGTCGAGTGTTTCATTGCGCTGTGTTCGTCAAAAAAAGATGCCCCCTGTTCAATACAGAGGCCATCTTTTACGATCTGTCTATAATTTTTTTGAATGACACGGAAGATTATTCATAATTCGTTACAATATATCTCCCTTTGTCCTCTTGCCATTTCAAGGTATAGATCTTGTTCTCCGGTGTTGTAATTTTAAATTCTTCTTTACTACCTTCCACTTTCACGGCATTGAAAGGCGAATCGATTAAGGAAGGGTTGAAGAATGGAACCGCAGAGCCGTCTTCTCCTTTGTTCAAGACCACGTTGTCTTCTACCGTCTGATCTGTAACATAATGGGCCATGATTTTATCGACAAGCGGTGCATCGAAGTATCCAAGCAGCAGTTCTTTTGCCTTATCTCGTCCGCCTGTTGCTGGATCTAAGATTGGTGTACCGTCTGCTGCGGTTGTTTTGTGGAATAATACTTTGACTTTATCTACCGCAACACTAGCATCGTTATAGGCAATCTGCTTGTCCATTGGATCGGCTTCTTTGGCCGGTGTAGAGCAGGCTACAACAGATAGAATAAGAATGACTAACATGAATACGGTCGTGATTTTGTTACGCATTTGAATTCTCCTTTTTCTATAATCATCATTATAGTTTAATCCGTTTTCTACCAAATTCCAACATGTAAAAGATTCCAATTGCAATAAAGCCAGTGGACGTCGAAATTACCTAAGAAGCAAATAAGAGACCACCCCCTGGGTATGCGCATATAATATCCGGAACCAGAAGGAGGAGATCAAATGCATCAGACGAATCCTATCTATGCGAGTTATCCTTGGTACTCACATCCCGCCGAGAGGTACCCGGTTACAGATAATCCGCAGGATGTTAAGCTTATGCAGCTATCGGCGAAAAATTTTCTTGTACCAGTGCAAGAACTGCATCAACTGTTGCATCATATTGCCAACAATCCTCAATTTGCGAAGGATTTAAAAACAGCGGCTTCGCTGAGCCAAGAGGATAAAGTGAAGAGTATGATTCAATCGACTGGCATTCAAACACCGATAAAGATTAGTTTTAGTCCAGAAGGCATTACCGTCATGTTTCAACCGGCGAATACGGCAGCATGCTTTGCGATCCGGCTAAGTCTATGCTGGTAGTGTAATGAAGGATCAACATCGGCCCCAAAAAAGCTTTCCATGTAGCTGCAATGCTAACGATGGAGGGCTTTTATTTTTTTAGTATATGAAAAACATTCTTTTCTCAAAGCTTTTACATATTTCCCATACCGTTCGGATGTATGTTAGCATGGACTTGGCATTAGAAGGAAGGAGCTCATCATGGCAGCAAAGTCAGCTTTCCCATTATTACTACTCAACATGTTTCTCGCAAATTTAAGTATGGGCCTCGTTATTCCGATACTCCCCGAGCTCCTCACATCGTTTCAGGCAGGTGGACAAGCCGCAGGATATTTGGTTTCCTGCTTTGGACTAACGCAATTTCTGTTCTCACCGGTTGCAGGTAATTTGTCGGATCAACGTGGGCGAAAACCTATGATAATTGTTGGATTATTTCTATTCGCTTTCTCGAATCTATTAGCTGCCTTAGCTGGCGATCTAACCTTATTGCTCGTCTCAAGATTGATTGGGGGAATCGGCTCAGCGGCGCTTATCCCAGCAATTATCGCGTACGTTGCGGACATTACGCCAGATCAAGAACGCAGTAAGGCAATGTCGTGGCTAGGCGCTTCTATGACATCGGGATTTATCATCGGACCCGGAGTGGGGGGATTACTGTCTGAGCTAGGCATCAAGGCGCCATTTTATGCATCTACGCTGGTCGGACTGCTCGCCATGATTTGCAGTCTGCGGATGCTGCCAGAATCGCTAACGCTGGACGTTCGCCGATTACGCCAGCAAGCTAAGGAGAAGAAGGAGAATGTATTTCGGCAAATTGGTCGATCCATTCATTCGCGCTATTTCATCTTATTACTTATTGTTTTTGCGATTTCCTTCGGCTTGACCCATTTTGAAGCGATTTTCCCGCTCTTCGTCGTACAGAGCTACGGATTCACGACACGGGACATTTCGATCCTGCTGACCGTATGTTCGTTAATCGCTACCGTCAATCAACTTGTGCTTACAGAACGAATCGCTCGTCGATTCGGGGAGAAAAGGGTCATTGCAGCCATGCTCCTGTTATCTGCTGTAACATTAATCGGTTTGATCTACTCAGGTAATTTCTTGTATGTCATGGTCGTGACGATGTTATTCTTTACGTTCAACAATATTCTGCGTCCGCTGATGAACACCATGCTATCTAAGGAAGCGGGGGATGAACAAGGTTTTGTTGCGGGCATGAATAACGCCTATACTAGCCTCGGCACCATCTTCGGACCAATGCTGGCAGGAATTCTATTCGATGTTCATATCAATTTGCCTTACCTATTCGGTGCCTTCGTCTTGGTGCTAAGCTGCTTCGTGTCGTTAACACGACTTCGTAGTCAAAGTTATCGCACATCGCACGAATAGGGTACGAGGCTGGGATCACGCAAGGTGAAAAAAAAGCGAATCTAACCATGGAGGGACAACAATCATGCAAGAGATGTATTGGCTTACCAATGTGAGATTAGAAAATGGACACATCGTAGAAGAGGGCAACGTCGTAGGAACTTCTACGGACTTATACCATTTGCAAATTCAAGCGGGAAAGATATCGAACATCTTGCCTGCGACAGAACCTTTGCCTGATGATGCAGCGCTCCGGATGGATGCGCAAGGATTGCTCGCATTGCCGTCTTTCATAGAGAAGCATTGTCATCTAGACAAGACGCTGCTTGGCGACCGCTGGCGGCCCGTTCAGCCTGCTGCTTCCATCGTTGAACGTTTCGAAATTGAGAAGCAGACACTTCCCACGCTTGCAACGACGATGAAGGAACGTGCCGAGGCGCTGCTTCGCGTTCTTCTCCAAGCGGGCTCAACCCATGTACGCACGCATGTTGATATTTATCCCAAAGTCGGACTGCGTCATTTGGAGACGATCCAAGAAGCGTTCGCTGCATTCGATGGCAAAATGTCCTATGAAATCGTAGCTTTTCCTCAGCACGGACTCCTGCGGACACAATGTTATGATCTCATCAAAGCTGCGGTGCGTCAGGGCTGTGGCTTGGTCGGAGGCGTAGATCCGCATCATGTAGACGGAGACATGGAAAAATCACTGCATCAGATGATGGAGCTGGCAGTTGAAGGCAATGCCGATGTTGATCTGCATTTGCATGACGGAGGACGGATCGGGCTCGATACGATCAAACGGCTGGCACATCTGACAGAGCAAGCTGGATGGCAAGGACGCGTATCCATAAGTCACGCATTTGCTCTAGGTGACATGGAAGGACAAGAAGTAGATGAAATCGCCCATCTGTTAGCCGAGAATGGCATGACGATCGTTACAAGCGTGCCGCTTGCCAGAACGATGCCGCCGGTCCCATTTCTTCACCAGCATCATGTGCCTGTAGCCGTAGGATGCGACAACATTTTTGATTCGTGGTCCCCTTTTGGTAACGGGGATGTGCTCGAGCGTGCTGGACGATTGGCAGAACGGTTCGGTAGCAGAACAGAGCTGGATTTGGCGCGAACATTACATTTTATAACCGGAGGCAAGACCCCATTAGATGAAGAAGGCCGTCAAGTATGGCCTAAAATGGGCGACGACGCGAGCATCGTCTTCGTCGAGGCAAGCTGCTCGGCAGAGACGATCGCTAGAAGATCGAAGCGCCCAGCCGTGATGTATCAAGGCAAGATTGTATCTGGATCGTTGTAGATGCGGGATCATTCCCGACGAATGGGAAGTGGCACTTGTATATCGTTTAATAGAGACAATAAAGTAATTCGTGAGAACCATCAGTTATTAACTGGTGGTTTTTACTCTATTTACCAACAAAGTCATAACCTATTTTCACCTAGCATATTAACCTTAATGCGGCTTTCGGACTGATTCCGCAATTTTTCTATGATGAGGTGTTCAATTAATGGGAAGTATGACATGGACTGGCAAAGGCCACGACACATCCTGGGGCAATACAGAGAACTGGGAACCAAAATCAGAACCGAAAGATGGGGATGCAATTATCATTCCTGGGGATACCGGAATTCTGGGACCTGTCGCTCCACCAATCAAGTTGAAAAGCGTTGAAATTAGACGAAATGGTACACTAACAGGCGGTAGGTTGGAAATTTCAGAGAAGTTTTCGTTCCACGGAGGAAATGTACGGAATGACATAGACATCCTGGATACCGCGGAAATGGTGTTCTCAGACAATGATACGAAGACGTTAACAGGGAACATCATTACCAATTATGGAACCATCAAAGTTATAGGGCCCGGCCCAATTCTAATGTCTGAAGGTCTGAAGCTCATCAATCTCGGAAGAACAGAGTTCACTTCTGCTTCAACGGTCAAGTGGAGCAGCGGCAATCCCGTTGAATTTCATAATAAAGGTACGCTTGCTTTGATGCCGTCCCTCGTCTTAATTTCGCCAGTACACGTAAGCTTGAACGGGATCGGATTATGGAACTATGGTGAGATCATTACAGAGACAGGCGAGCTTCGTTTGGAAGGCAGTCTCGGCAGCACACACCGCTTATTTCATAACTCCCGCATATCTGGAATGTTCGAGGCTGGTCGTGTCGTGGTTACCAATGGCGGTTCTCTTACTCTGGAAGGCGAAGTGCTGCTGAATCCCCAAGGGGTACTGGAAATTGCTGGTCAGAGCAATCTTATTCCCGGCGCTGTTCAAGCAGGGGCTCCTGCTCCGCTGCTGCGCAGCTTCGGCAAGCTAGCATGGACAGGTGGCACGATTACAGCAGCTGTACAGATCGAACCAGTTGGAAGTATGGAAGTAACGGGCACGGGAGAGAAGGTTCTCTCGCAAGGCAGTATCCGCAATGAGGGGATGATAGGCCTGAAAGGTGCGGGCGCTATCAAGCTTGGGGGCGGCGGCACGATTCTGAATATCGGGACGATGCAGTTCACAGATTCCGTTTCGATCATGTACGGCTATGGAACTGGAGGTGTGCTGGATCATCGAGGAACGATACAAGTCACTGGTGAAGCTTCCTCGCATGATTTCCCACTTGTTCGTATCAAGGGTGTTCAATTCTTGACGCAGGGACTTATCCAACTGCAGACAGGACAGCTTCGCCTGGAAGAAGCCAAGGCCACAATGAAGAGTGGTACGCGTCTAGAAGGTCAGGGCCGGGCAGTGCTTGCCAGTGGAACGTTGACACTTGAGCAAGATTTGAAGGTTGACGCAGCGACAACTTTTGAGTTGAGCGGCAGCGGCATTCTTACGACAGCGCAGGCCCGCAAGGTTGTCTGTACAGGTACATTCGCGTGGCAAGGAGGCAACCTTCTCACAGCGCTTCAAATTCAGAGTGGTGGCCTCCTTCAGATTAGCGGTATTGAGAAGAAGAGCATCAACATCGTGCGGATTACGAACGACGGTACGATTCGCTGGAGTGGTACGGGAGCCGTACAGGCAGCAGCGGGAGCTGCAATTACCAATAACGGCCTGATCGAAACAGATGGAAACGTTAATATGATATGGACCAGTGGTGCAAGACCATCGGTCGATAACGCTGGAACGATTCGTGTCGGGAATGGGATCGCATTATTTACGGACGTCAACCTTACGACTCGTGGCAACGTGGAGATTAAAGATCAAAGCACGCTTCAATTCAAGGGGGTATGTGACTACCGCCAGACTGCAGGTGAGACGAAGCTATCCGGAGGCAAGCTGCAATCGGTCAATACGATACGCCTTGAAGGCGGTACGATCTGCGGGAATGGAACGATTGAAGCCAGCCTGCGCAACACCAACGCAACGCTAAGTCCGGGATTGGCTGAGCAAGCTGGGCTAATTAAAATTACGGCCAGCTATACGCAAGATTCAACAGGCCGAATGAACATTCGGCTTCATGGACCTACGCTGTTCAGTCAAGTGATCGTTGTAGGCACAGTAACGTTAGCTGGAAGACTTACCGTAGACCTGGCACCTGGCTTCGAGCCAGCTGAAGGTGTGAAGTACGATGTGTTCACTTATCCGTCGGTGACAACACGGTTTGCAAAGATCGCCCGACCTGTATATGCTACGAGTTTTACGCTTGTTGAGACGTATGGTCCTCAAGCGCTCGGCTTTGAAGCATTATCGGTACAGACCATGGCCAATCGTCTGCTTGGACATAGCGGGGTAACGCTTGCTACAACTCATACATCGGGAAAAGTGGATCAAGCTACGCCTCACCACAATATGACGCAAGTTGCAGCAGGACAGCCGGCGAATTGTAGCAGCTACTGTACCACGGATAGTGCAGGCGTTACGAAGTGTGGCCCGGGCGGTACAACAACCATGCAGCCTATTACAATGGCAGCTCTTACTCATTTAGCTCAAATATATACTTATTCTGTAAGTGAGGTTGCTGGTGGTGTACATGGTGCAAATTCTCGTCATTACATAGGCCGCGCCTTTGATATCACTCATATTAACGGTAAGCAGGTTCAAGCAGGTCATCCACAATTAAATGCTTTTAAAAATGTTATCTGGTCGTTTGTGGCTGAAGACGTTCTCGGTCCTGGCGACAAGGATCATGATTATCACGTTCATGCCGAATGGCCACTTAATTAATTCGGAAATAGTCATTAAGTTAACGATAGCATTACAAAAAACAGCGGTAGTCTACGACTTTAGTTTCAAGTCCTAGAGCGCCGCTGTTTCTTTTTTTAGGTCAGTATTGGCGGCGATCGATTTGTATCGCGATCCAGCCGATAGATGTTCCAGAACCGCCATCTCGCGTTGCGACTGATTGGTCGATCCGCATCCGGTTACCCTTCCGATATTTTCTTGGGCCGCTTCAAGAACAGCGAGAAGAAAATACCAATAACGGTAATGATCGTCGCAACGACGAAGGCATCGTTAATACCGCTGATGGTGGATGCTTTCGTCACCAAGCCTCCAATGATCGATAAGGTATATGCGCTGCCGATTTCTGAAGGTAGTCCTGTAAGCGATGAGATACCTGCCCCCAAGTTTGCGAAGTTCTCGGCAGCAATCGTATTGTTCAACGTCAAATTATTCGAATAGGATGCCACATGTTCGGTTGTTCTTGTCGACATTACCGTTACTAGCACTGCGGTTCCAAATGAACTGGCAACCTGACGCATTGTATTGGACACCGCCGTGCCATGGCTCTTTAATTTTGGCGGCAGCGCATTGAGCCCCTCAGTCATGATCGTCATCATAATGAAGGAGATACCGAAGCTTCTCAGCGCATAGAGCGTCATCAGGTGATAATACGTAGACTCATCGGTTAACTTCGTGAACTGATAGGTCGTCACCGCAGTGATGATTAATCCGATGATCGCAAGCGGCCTAACCCCAAATTTATCAAATAACGTACCCGAGATCGGCGACATCACGCCCATGAGCAGCGCCCCGGGCAGCAGCAGCAGCCCCGACTCTAAGGCGGTATAGCCCCGAATATTCTGAACATAAATCGGGAGCAGAAGCATGGCACCGAACATCGCCATATTCACGATGACGCTGACGACGGTAGACATGGTGAAGGTAAGATTTTTGAACACCGACAAATTCAAGAGAGGACTGCTTGTTGTCATCTCCCTCACGACAAAGAAGATGAGAAATAGGACGCCGACGATAATGGAAATATCCACGACAGCATCTCCCCAGCCTCTGCTTCCAGCCTCGCTAAGTCCATACAACAGCGCTCCAAACCCTATCGTCGACAAGACGGCACCCTGCCAATCCAGCTTCGGGTAGGTGAGCTTCAGCACATTAGACAAATATCTGAACGTCAATATGACTTCAATGGCGCCAAGTGGAACCATGACAAAGAACAAGACGCGCCATGAAAAGTGCTCCACCATGTAGCCTGCAAAGGTCGGCCCGAGTGCAGGCGCGAACATCATCGCAATTCCCATCATGCCCATGGCGCGCCCCATCTGTTCGGGGGGGAAGATGCGCAGGAAGATGTTGGTTACGAGCGGCATCAATACGCCTGCTCCAATGGCTTGTACGATGCGTCCGACCATTACAACGGAGAATGTTGGACCCATACCGCAAATGAGGGAACCAATCGTAAACATCGTCATCGCCATGGCGAAGAGCAAACGGGTAGAAATGGATTCCATGAGAAAGGCACTGATTGGAATCATAATCGCATTGGCCAGCATGAACCCTGTCGATAACCATTGAACCGTCGTCGTGGACACATTCAAATCCGTCATCATGTGAGGGATGGCGACATTGACCATGGTTTGGTTCAAGATTGCGATGAACATCCCCAGGATGAGAACGGTAACCGTGGGTGCAATACTTTTTTCGCTCATCTGGGCCCCCTATTTATGAATACGGATCGATACGCTCATCCCGGGAACGAGGCCGAGACCGCGGTAACCGTCCAACGTGATCTTGATTGGAATGACTTGCGTCACCTTCGTATAATTTCCTGTCGTATTGGAAGTAGGCAGTAGGGAGAAGGTTCCAGCTGTTGCAAGCCCAATCTGATCGATCTTGCCTGTAAGAGCCGTACCAGGAAAAGAATCTACATAAACATCCACGGTCTGATTCACTTTCACATCGTTAATCTGAGTCTCTTTCACATTGGCAGTTACGTACAAGTCTCCGAGATCGAACGCTTTGGCGAGCGACATCCCGGCTCCTATTACGGTGTTGGCTGCGGCGTTCTGTTGGACGATCGTAGCCGAACGAGGCATCTTAATGGATACATTGCCTTTGTCCGTGAGCACGGTGCCAAGATCTTGTCCCGCTGTATATGTATCGCCTACCTTGCCTCGCCAAGACTGAAGCAAGCCAGGAGACGAAGAAGATATCGTGATGGCTTGACCATCCACCTTCGCGTTGTCCGTTGTAATAAAATTGATGGATTGATTGTAGTAGTAGACGGCGACGGCACCCCCTCCTAACAGAACGAGAAGAACCAGAATATTCACGATTACAAGTCTAGAGCTTTTCATTTCGATCGATTCCTTCCTTTTTCAGAGCAATGTTAGTGTGTTGGGACTTAGTGTTTCGATAGCGGTTGCCAATTATCCATAAAGATGGATAGTAATATGATGATCGAGGAAAAGTATATTGCAGCATATAAAGCAAAGTTGGAGGGAAAGCATGCATGAACATATACATTGTATACGACAGCGAGGATGGCCATACGGAGGCCTTGGCGAAGGCAATCGCGCAAGGTGTGCGGGACGTTCAAGGAGCTCATGCGTATCTGTACCATGTGGATCAAGCAGATGTTCATGATCTTGAGCGCATGGATGCGATCATCTGGGGTTGTCCTGGGCATTTTGGTAGTATCAGCGCAGGTCTCAAGACATGGATCGACAAACTAGGCTATTTATGGGCTCACGGTAAGCTAGTGGACAAGTTGGGAGCCGTTTTCTGTACGATCGCGACCGAACACGGCGGCATCGAAGCCACGATGTTGAATTTGATTACACCGATGCTTCATCAAGGCATGATTATCGTCGGTCTGCCGGCAACAGTTCCTGAAAATGTGTTATATGGATCGTATTACGGTGTAGGGATCACTTGCCGCTTGGAAGAATCGCCAGACGATTCGCCCAATTTACCGAACGATGATGAATTGGCCCTAGGCAAAGCATTAGGCGAGCGCGTTGCACGCTTAGCTGGCAAAATGACAGGTCGAGGGGTGAGATGATCGAATGCTCATAATCGGATACGGCATTGTGGCGCTTGTTGTCATTATCATCTTAATCATTGTGAACGTACGGCATGCGAATCGGTCATCTAAGCGAGGATCTTCCGCAACAACCGATACCGTAACGAAGACAGACTCTGTTACCGAGAAGGTAACAGAACCAGAGTTGCACACGGATGCTCCCCTCAATGATGAACCTGTCACAAGCGTAGATCATGATATGCCAGTAGAGCAGGAGGTTGTCTCGCCGCCTACGACCAATAACGCATCCTTCCGGCAATCACTCAGGCAATTAAAACAAACCGCAGAGAGAACGGACCCACGGCAGCCTTCCAACTTCGGCAAGATGTCGGACGCCGATTACCGGAAAGCGATGAAAACCTTGCGAAACGCTTCAAAAAAAGAGTAGTGAACGGAATCGCCGTCGTCATTCGCGGATTTTTTCTGCGTGTGGTGGCGTTTTTTTATTCATAGATTGATTATCTGATTTTAACTAACAGTCGTTTCGTGAATAAGCAGGAAAGTACAGAAATCATGAGGAATACATATACAAATTTGCTGTATTAGGAGGTCGTGACATGGCGTTTCCGACACATATTGTATCGGCAGGCGGAATTGTAGAGGATGGAAATGGAAATATCTTATTAGTAAAAGCCCATGACGATGGTTGGGTGTATCCTGGTGGGATAACTGAAGTTGGGGAAAACCTGATTGATGGCGTGATTCGTGAAATTAAAGAGGAAAGTGGAATAGACGCCACGGTTAGCCATTTGATTAGTGTTGTTTCGAATACAGCGATCCATAAATGGTATGATGGTGTGACTGATGTTCCTACGAAGGTTATGTTTGATTTCGTGTGCAAAGCTGTGGGTGGAGAGTTAGCTACTTCTGATGAAACGAGCGATTGCAGGTGGGTTCCAAAAGAAAGAGTTCTGGATTTGATTACTTTACCTGCAATCCGCAAACGTTATGAAGCTTATTTGAACTTTAATGGCTCTGTGAATTATCTAGAGTACGTCACTGCGACAACGTCAGAATGTAATGTGAAGCTTCAAAGGCATGTTTAGCTGTACGAGGATTTCGTGGTTAATAATCTGACAAATTTGATGACAGACAGGAGATCGTTACGATGATAAAAGGTTTTGGAGGAATATTCTGGAGAACTAAAAATCTTGAAGTTATAAAAAAATGGTACAGTGAAGTGTTGAAGATTGAAATAGGGGATTGGAATGGGACTGTGATAAAACCCCAATTCGAAAATGAGACGATCTTCTCATTCTTTACCGAGAATGACAGCTATTTTCCAACAGAACAACAAGTGATGTTAAATTTTCAAGTAAATAATCTAAACGAGATGATTGAGCATCTTGAACATATTGGTGTACCTCTTGCAAAGAAACAAGAGATTAGTGAATATGGAAAGTTTATTTGGATTGAAGATCCTGAAGGTCGATTGATCGAGCTTTGGGAGAAATAATGAATAGTAATTCATTTGCTATTGAGCTAATGGGACACACGCACGATTCCCGACATTGCGGAAGGAGCTGCCCGATGGATTTCGATTTCTCCATACTTAGACAAGAGATAAAAACGGCGGCAATGCAGGCTTTTGCCGAGATGAATGAGAGGTGCAGTGAAGAGCAGGTGATCGCCTTTGCTTTATACAGCGACGAAGGCGCCATGACGGTGTGCCCTGCTGTCAATACGGATATTCATCTCGACCGCATGGTAACAGGTAACGCGGAAGATGCGCTGTATTTCAAATACGAGCCTGCGGAGTGGAAGTTCGAAGGTCAAGGGGCGGAGGAAGCCTTCGGCTCGATTTGCTCACAGCTGCGTAGTTTCGTCCTGATGAATGGTCGTTCTTCCAGCCATGAAGACGGCAACTTCGAGGCATTTCGAGAGGAGTTGTACGAAACGTGCATCGGGGTGTTAGAAGAGCTGGTGTGCTCGGGCTTCTTTGCTCGTTATGCCGGTCGCGACATCATCGTTTTGTTCGCAGTTTCCGACTACGAGTATGAACCAGAATGGTATATGCGGATGATCCAGCGGTTGAATGCAGATGACGCCGTCCGTAAGGAATGCGAGGTTTATGTGAAAGAATGGGGCGATTAACGTCGAAAAGCTCGCTTCTATTCTTACGCCTTTACGCTAACGAGGAATATGAGTTGAATAAATGTGAATGTTGAGCAGACTACAGCAGTCTGCTCATTTTCATATGTTAATGAGCAGGAAAGTTCAATTTATATTGACGGAAAGTTAGATTAGTAACAAATACATTTGATATTACGTCGTATAAATTAAAAGGGGGGAATATATGCGGCTTCTAATAAGTATATCTTCAACTTTTCTTATTGCATTTACTTTATTGATTGGAATTGTGTCCGCGAGTTGGGCGTATTTGTTTGTTGTCAACGACGGAAAAATATATGTCATTACAGATGAGCGTGTAGCACCAAACCATATTGGTCCGAGTATTGGAAAGGTAACTAAATATTCGGATTCGGAAGGCACTTACTCTGGTAATTTCTCAAATCGATATCCAAAGGGAACGAAATATTACGAAATTATAGGAATTGAAATCAATGATGCAATTGCAATCAAAGAAAATGAAATGTTGTACGTAAAAGCAACTTATGGCGGTGAATATGCAGGTGACAGGTATAACTGGTCCGATGATTTACCCTATGTTCTCATAGTTCTCATTGTAGGGTTACTTACTAGTTATTTTATAAAAAAGAGGTTACGCCAACGGGATACCAAAGATGCCAAAGTTCAATAAAAACAGAAAGGCAGCCAGATCGGCTGCTTTTTCTCTGTTAACAGACAAAAAATACAATTGAAAATATAATTCATCGGTCTAGTAACAATCATCCAAGCATGTAGAGAGATATTTTCATAACATAACGTGTACTTCATAGGAAGGGGGTGCTAAAGATGTCCAGTCTAGTTGGTGGAGCATTTACAAGCACAGGGACCATTCTTGTGCTCTTCATTCTGCTCGTAATTGTCACTTGCAGATTTATTTAAGGTTTCCATGAATAATATCTAATGAGAAAATTGTTGCATGGTTTTATGTTCTCCGCAGTTATTCCAAGAACAATCTATCACGATCCTGTTTTGAAGAGGAAGGATTGATGTCTGTGACATTTCGCCAACAAGCAAAATCATTACAGGGAAAGAAAATACAAGTTACAACGACCGGCAGCACATATACGGGTACTCTTTTATCCGTGGGTACAGATTCATTAATTTTAAGTACTATAATTAGACGGCGCAGAAGACGTCTCATCATACGATTAGCCGAGATCATTCTACTTTCGAGATTATTGGGTTAATATATGGAATAGACCCCGAATCCAGGTGATTTCACCTGGATTCATCGCTTACTGAAAAAGAAGAATTTCCAAATACATAAGGCAGTTACACTAGAAAATCACGTTATCAGTTTCGTATAACCAATAGTTTTTAGTTCTACCATAAGATTTGACCCTAATCAACTTATCAGGTTATAAGCAACACTGTTTCTCTAGACCCACTCGAATGTCATCGTTTAGAATGTTCTAGTTGACTTAACAGTTTAAAGATATGTGAGGAAAGAATAATGAACGATTATAACAAGCAATCAGCATTTGCGATATGGATCAGCTTTATTAGTAATATCGTATTGACTGCTATCAAACTCATGGTTGGATTATTCTACAGTAGTCCTGTATTAATCGCAGACGGAGTACATAATGCAGGAGATATTGTTGCTACGGGTGCAGCTCTCACCTCCATGAGAGTGTCCAAACAACCTCCTGATGATGACCATCCCTATGGACATGGTAAAGCAGAGGTAATTAGTGCGGGTATTGTAGCCATTATTTTAGTATTGGCTGCAGTATATATGGCATATCATTCAATCATGGTATTATTTGAGCCTCCACAAAAAGCAACAGTCATCGCCCTGATTGCAGCATCCTTTTCTTTAATCCTGAAGCAAATACTTTACCTTTACACAATATCAATTGGGAAAAAAACAAATAGCAATGGATTGATCGCCACCGCTTATGATCATCTTGCCGATGTATATGCATCCATTGCGGCAGTAATCGGCATTGGATTGGCAATAATTGGGGATCAATTTCAGATTGGTTTTCTGTCATACGGAGATCCCATTGCTGGGATCATCGTGTCTTATTTTGTATTAAAACTCGCAATTCATATGGGGAAGGCTGCAGTTGATGTGCTGATGGAAAAGACTGTAGATCAGGAGAAAATGGACGCATACATCCATCAAGTACAATCCGTTCAAGAGGTAAAGCGAATTGATAAAATTCGCGCAAGAGAACATGGGCATTACATTATTATTGATGTGAGAGTTGGAATTCAGGCGGAATTAAGTATACAAGAAGGACACGATATTTCTAGGCATATTAAACAATCCATTATGAATCAGCATCCAGAAGTTGAAGAAGTGTTGGTTCATTTAAATCCATGGTACGGCGATGAAAAATAACAGCACCTTAAAGGTGCTGTTTTCATATTGGGAATCCATTAAATGAAGAACGGAAGCAAGAACAAATCACTGATCAAGAAGAATGGAATACGGCGCTCAAAGAAGCGACGACGTGGGAAAAATCCAGAATGAAATCCGAATTGTCTATATGTGCGAGCATTGACTGGCATTCCTGTCATCATGTCGTCGACGGGTACAGCAAGGGTGACATAATCATGATCAACATGTGCGATAAATCCATCATGCGTGTGCCCATCCGTTGTTTTAATTCCAACATATTGATTCATACATCTCCAACATAATTGTTTATAATCAGTATCCATAGATAACCTCCTATTGTCGTTATTACTCAACAACAGTCTATGGACTATAACCTGCATTGCTCACGTCTTTAGCCTATTCTGATCCGTTAATTTAAAAATATAAGGAGCCTAAGGGATCAATTATGATTAGCCATTAATGATTACACCGCCATTGATATGTATCATTTGCCCGGTCATATAGGAGGAATCTTCAGAAGCCAAAAAAACATAGGCAGGGGCCACTTCATAGGGTTGACCTGCTCGCTTCATTGGGGTCGTCTTATGGTTCCGTGGAGGTACTCCCTTTATTACGGCTGTATTCTGTTGCACAAATAAAAAAGCACAGTGCCACAAAAGTGGCAACCATGCTTTAAAGGTTGATTATTTAAACTAGAGATTATTATCCAAAGAATGTGTTAAGTGTGTCATGAATTCATCCAAGAAATTTTTCATTTTGCAATAATTATCAACATTAGGCACACTAACTGTACTATATCGGCATGATTAGATACCGAATCCACCAACACATGCACAAGAGACAATTACTAACAAGATGAACAATACAAGGATAGTACCTGTGCTTGTAAACAAGCCTCCACGTAACTCGGACATTTTTAACACCTCCCTTTCTTGACTCCCGATATTTTATGAAGGCTGTTCTCACTTTGTTTGGACGTTTGTTACAGGTTATTTCATGCTGGATAATTAAATTATGAAAATTATGAATTATATTTTGTTGGGATCATCTTTTTTTCGCACTTTGGCAATTGTTAATAATAACAATGGAAATATAAACCCGAATGTCAAAGCATAAAAAGGCCAGTAGTTAGCAATCAAATTATTATAATAGGTGGTATCGGGCGCCATAATTAATGAGAAGAAAATCAAATTCAGTCCAAGAGGATAAACCAGAGGTCGATAGTCGTTTATTTTTAACGTTTGTGCCAGACCCAGAGCTGTGACATAAAGGAACAGACTAAATCTAATGAAAATGGTGATGAACCATATTACAGCTAGTATTGCTTCCAGCCTTATCAAGATATCACCTATATTAATTTTCCTAGCCAATATATAGCTCGGATAAATATTTCTTGATGTAGATTCTGGACCAAGAATAAGAAGAGATAAAAATGTAATGATGATCAAAACACTTCCTGCGATCCATTGACCGATAAAGAGGCTTTTTCTTATTGCGTTTTTTTGACTCACGAACGGAAGGATCATTAGAACTGCGACGGGTTCCATGAAGGGCAAAACGATAAAAGGAATAGATCCCTCTAGGATCGGTTTTAGACCGCCATCAAAAATGGGTTTCAGCTTTTTAAGTTGAATTTCAGGCAACAGAAAAAGGATCAATATGAACATCATGAATATGAGTACTGGAAACAATACTTCGGCGCTACGCACCATCGGTTCTAATCCGAGACGAACAGCCATAAGGACGACACTTAAAAATAGAATCATAACCATAAGAATAGGTGTATCGTGCAGAATCTGACTTGTCATAAAGTCCCCAACTTCTCTCAGGTATGTTGCCGAGGTTATAAAAAAGTAACTTAAAAATAGAAGCGACATGATCATGCCAAGCCATTTTCCTAAAATCTGGTGGCTATACGCGATTAACGTCATTTCAGGATAGCATCTTCTCAAAGCGTCATATAAGAACACGACTAATAACGGTGCAATCGTTACACCTAAAATGCCTGAAATCCAGGCATCTTGCTCAGCAGCAGATGCGACGATAGAGGGCAGAACTAAAATAGAGTCGCCAATCGTATATAATATCACTAATATCGTCAATTGACGGTTTCCGATACCCTTCTCCAGCATTCTGATATGATCCTTCCACAATGAAAAGTTATGTTCATAACGGCCAACTCAATATTAATAATTATTAACGGAAAGCGAATGTGCAAAACCTTATTTGTATTTATTTTTGTTGTTTAGTTCTTATGATAGATTCGCGACTTAGTCAAAAAGTATTTGGAACGAGAATTGTATAGATATCGGAGCGGGTGCGCTTATCGGTATCATCTCTGCCTTGTTGATCAATCGCCTCACGCCCAAGATCGAACTGATCAAGCGTTTGCTGGCCTTATATGAAAAAGCGGAACAGCGCATTTTGCCGACCCGCCATAAGTCAGGTAGCATGTGAGAATCTCGCCAGTGACCTATTACGACGCAACAAAAATAGCCCGAGTAATCAGGCTATTTTTGTATCAAGACATGTTTTTGTGAATCATTTTCTCAGGCAGCTGGCTCTGGATTTTTCTATTTTAGTTACTTAGATGTATCATCGTCCTGCGTAGTATTATCAACACTATCGCCCATTTTATTGCCTGCTGTTGCTCCAATGATACCCCCAACCACTGTACCAATAGGGCCAAATGCGGTACCAATAGCCGCACCAACGGCACCACCGCCTACAGTTCCTACAGCTTCACCAGTATTATTGCCAGATTCATCCTTAACATTGTCTCGATTTGCATTACGCTCATTGTGATTTGACATGTATTTCACTCCTTCATGTTGTAATGGACTTGTAGTCTTTTTTATATATTTAAATCCCTCACTAATTTGTCCTTTAATCATTATTTTATTCCCTTTGTCACATTGTTTTTATAAGAAAGGTCGTAATGAACTGGATAGGTATATGAGAACGTGCTCTCACATAGGGTGATTAAAGAATGGGAAGTCATCTGAAAAGGGAGTTGTAGAAAATGGCGGAAACAAGCTTTGAGGAAGGTGCTCTCTTTGAGCTCCGATTTTGGTTGCAGATTTTAGGCGATCATGCGAGATTTATTCGGGATGGGCTGGCTCCAGGTGAGGCTGCGGAAATATCCACTGCAGAGCAGTTTGTTCAAGGCTTTGACAAGTTGTTGGACGCTGCGCGGCAGGACCTGAATCGCGATTCCATCGCTGTCTTGCTTCAATCTGTCAATCCGTGGACTTCACAATTGCGCACCTTTAAGCTTCATTTGCTGCAACGTTCGCTAACAGGGAACATCACCATCCATTTGTCTCAGACATTTTTGAATCATATGGTCAATGAGATCGAAGAAGCAATTCGTGTTTTTGCTGCATTGACAAGCGCCCAACTACCTGATTCGGGACCAGAGGTTAACCAACATCTACTATGGCTCCAAGATGCAATCGGCCACGCGGGCAGCTTGTCAGCTCAATTTGATCTGGTAGAGCATAACTGGAAGAACAAAAGCAATGAGTTCGAACGCTATTTTGAAAGCTATTATCTTAAAGCGATCGAGCTTGCGGGTTATATGCGTACTGGCTCGACCGAATTCCCTGCTCTAAGAAGGTTCAATCAGGAAGCCAATGCCGCTATGCTTCTTTTCATGAAATTTCTGTCCGAAGTGGAGGAACTAACAGCTGGAAAAGAAATACTGGGTACGTTAGCACAGCTGATGCCGGATCATATGTACCGGGAAGAATGCTATTATTTGACTAAACTCTCTCAAGCTGCTTCAGGTATATCTAGCCCTAATTGTGATCCTACCAGACCCCGAGTGGGGAGCTAAGGATACTGCAACAACAGATGGAGAATAGCTTCTTGAGGTTAGAAGCTATTTTTTTACTTAGAATATAATCACTTGATTATATAATCAATCAATTATATAATCACATTTGTATGGTATGGATTAGGAGTAAATAGACGGCTATGAGCACAATCATTTTATACGAGAAGGTGGCACATATGGATGGTCGCATTCAAGAAATCGCAGAAGATCTTAAATTATTGGCAGATAAAACGAGACTGTCAATTGTTGCCCTCTTAAAAGAACGGGAACTTTGCGTTTGTGATATTACAGAAATTACAGGAATGTCGCAACCAAACGCCAGTCAGCATTTGCGCAAATTAAAAACGGCCGGCATCGTACATGAAAACAAAAGAGGTCAATGGGTATATTATTCTCTCATCTCTACAGACAAACCATATCTTAATGGTATTTACGAGATCTTGCCTGACATGAGTGACCAAATCAACGCAGTAAAAGGCTGCTTTGACGTCGAGGAGGAATCATGACCTTTTTAGCAATACTACTATTCTTCATCACGCTCACCTTTGTCATATGGCAACCAAAAGGACTTAACATTGGCTGGTCAGCAGCCAGCGGAGCCATTCTTGCCTTGATCTTAGGTGTCGTGTCATTCACGGATGTATGGACAGTAACGGGTATTGTGTGGAACGCAACGCTTGCCTTTGTTGCCATCATTTTCATCTCACTGATATTAGACGAGATCGGATTCTTCGAATGGTCCGCGCTTCATATGGCGCGTCTTGCGAAGGGGAATGGTAAGCTTATGTTCGTGTACGTCATTTTGCTCGGTGCTGCTGTTTCTTCGTTATTTGCTAATGATGGCGCAGCCTTGATATTAACGCCGATCGTCCTGGCGATGGTCCGAGCGTTAAAGTTCGATGACAAGATGATATTGCCCTTTATTATGGCAAGTGGGTTTATAGCGGATACGACATCGCTGCCATTGATCGTAAGCAATCTTGTGAACATCGTTTCAGCCGATTATTTCGGAATTACTTTCTTACAGTATGCAAGTCGGATGATTATTCCAAATTTCTTTTCACTGGTTGCTAGCATTATCGTATTGTATTTGTATTTCCGTAAACATATCCCGAATGATTATCAGGTGTCTGAACTCAAAGCGCCTCGTGAAGCCATCAAAGATGTAAGATTATTTCGTCTCTCATGGGTAATTCTAAGCATCTTATTGGTAGCTTATTTATCGAGTGAGTTTATCGGTGTCCCCGTCTCCGTCGTTGCAGGTATTGTAGCAATGCTATTTATTATTGCAGCGAGAAGAAGTACATCGATCCACACTTCGAAAATCATCAAAGACGCACCGTGGGCCGTCGTGGTTTTTTCCATCGGGATGTATGTTGTTATTTACGGATTACGCAATGCTGGATTAACAGATTTACTAGGCACAATTATACAATGGGTAGCAGATAAAGGGCTTTGGGCAGCGACAATGGGGATGGGGTATATTGCTGCTGTCATTTCCTCAATGATGAATAACATGCCAACCGTTATGATTGACGCGCTTGCCATTAAAGGCACACAGACAGATGGTATCATTCGGGAAGCTCTAGTATATGCCAATGTGATTGGAAGTGACTTAGGTCCGAAAATTACGCCGATCGGTTCACTCGCAACATTATTATGGCTTCATGTCCTATCACGTAAAGGCGTCAAAATTACATGGGGCTATTATTTCAAAATCGGCATTATCCTTACCATCCCAACGCTGTTCATAACACTCACTGGACTATATTTGTGGCTTTACTTCATTAACTCAACGAATGTAAACATTTGGTTTGTCATTGTTGCTATCACAATTGCAATAGCTATGATCATCATACTTATCAAATTGGCCTTGAGCAGCAGACTTAAGAAAAAAAGTCATCAAGGTGCTTAACGAAGACTCACAAGAAACTAGATTATTGAGGAGCATGTAACCATGGAGAAGAAACCGCTCGTATACTTTTTGTGCACTGGAAATTCTTGCCGAAGTCAGATCGCAGACGGATATTTACAAGCCATCGGAGGTCATAAATATGAAGTCAAAAGCGCGGGTCTGGAAGCACACGGCCTGAACCCTCGTGCCGTTCAAACCATGAAAGAGGCGGGTATCGACATTTCTCATCACACGTCAGATGTCATGGATCAATCTGTATTGGCAGATGCAGATTTCATTATCACACTATGCGGTCATGCCAATGATCACTGCCCGGTTGTTCGTAACGATATAGCGCAAAGATGGCACTGGGGATTCGACGACCCAGCAAAAGCCACAGGTACCGAAGAGGAGATTACTGCTCAGTTCCGTACGGTTCGCGATTCCATTAAAGAGCGTATCGAGCAGTTCGTTCAAGAAGGGAAATAGGTGGGTTAAGCTATACCCTCGAGAGATTAACACCTCCCATAAGAAGCAAAACGAGAATGAATAGCTCTTATGGGAGGTGTTAACCATGATACCAATTGGAATCGAAATTAAGTTTCAGTAATTGTCCAAATTTCTCACCGAATTCAATAAATCCTCTTCCTCTTGCAGTCAATATATTGCCATCTTGGACGACAAGATCATTACAATAATTCTGTTCATTAAAAAAGCCTGTTTCCTTTCTATGTTCTTCATACATGCCAATTGTGTATTTACGATCTTCTAACAATCCTGCTTTTGCTAATAGATATGGAGAACTTGAGATTGCTGCAATGACAAGATCCTTATTATGTAACGAACATCTCTTGATAAAATCGATCAGATCTTCGTTATCATACAACGTTGAAATATCCATACATCCTGGAAATAATAGACTATCAAGCGTGTTGATATCTACATCATAGATCGTCGTATCCGAAATGCAAGTAAGATCGGATTCACCGATGATTGGTTCTGACGTAATCCCTATCGTCTTTATTGGGTGATTACCCTGTTTCAGAATAGAAAGGGCAACGGTTAATTCATATTCACTAAACAATGGGTACAAAATTACACCTGTTATTTTTGTTTTCATTTCTTAAAATCCTTCCTTGTATTGGTTCAAGACTTTTGGTGTAAGTGTGAAAGAAGATCTTTCGTCATGACAATATGAGGGATACCATCCTCAATAAATTCAGCAGATGAAGTCTGATAGCCAAGTTTGCTATAAAACCCCTCTGCATGGGATTGCCCGTGCAATTTGACCTGATTATTTCCTTTTTCAAGAGCGAGTTCTTCTAATGCGATAATGATGTTTTTCCCAATCCCCAATTTCCTGTATGGTTCTAGAATACATATACGTTCTAATTTACCTATTCTATCAAGAACGCGTATCCTTCCTGTGCCAACGGGCTGCCCATTGTAATAGGCAAGTATATGTTCACATTGTCCATTCAGCGCATCAAATTCATCAAATTCATCAAATTCATCTTGAATTGGTACACCTTGTTCATCAACAAATACTTTCTTTCTAATGGAGAATGCAAGTTCTAATTCCTCTGGACGTGTGATTCTTTTTGTAGTCACGTTTTCTTTCCTCTCTAGATTTATTTTTTTTGAAAAAATCGTCATAATAGATTCAGCAACAATAACAAGTATACAAAAAAATGTTGTAAATGCAACAAAAAAATATTGGTAGGTGTTCAAATGAAGGAAATACTTCGCGAAGTTGGCATGATCGCTAGAGCATTGGATTCCATAAGTAATATAGAATTCAAGGAATTAGATCTTACAAAAGGGCAGTACTTATATCTGGTCCGAATATGTGAGAACCCGGGCATCATTCAAGAAAAGCTGGCAGAAATGATAAAGGTGGACCGAACGACTGCAGCACGTGCGATACAAAAACTTGAAATCCAAGGATTTGTTGATAAGAAAGACGATGAGACAAACAAAAAAATTAAAAGGTTATTTTCAACTGATAAGGGTAAGCAAGCGTACCCCTTTCTAAAGAGAGAAGGGGATTATTCTAACTCGGTTGCATTAGCAGGACTTTCTGAGGAAGAAGCCGAAACATTATTTCATCTTCTACATCGAGTTAGAAAAAATATTGAGGTCGAGTGGGAGTTCGTCAAGAAGGGAAATAAAAGAGAATACTAATATAAACATTGTTGAGCAGGCTATCACAGTCTGCTCATTTTTTTATTTATTCTTTTGCAACTGTGTTATTTTCAAAATATTAATATTAAATCGTATTTATTTTGACAATACATCTTCATGATATATAAAGACTGTGAATATGTTAGAGGAGAATCTGTCTATGAAGCTGACATTAAGTAAGAAGTTGTTCGGAGGGTATTTGATCGTCCTTATCATTTTAGCTGTAACAATTGCTATTAGTTATACACGGTAACCTACTCAGTGATAAAGTGAAAAAATTAATTATGATACAAGAGCTAGCTTCAACAGTAAAACAGGAGCAATTAGACATCAGAAGTTACTTAGCAACGGGGAATTATTCATCGATTCAAAACTTCGCAGATTCCCATGATAACTACTCGAAACAAAGTAAATCCCTACAGGATATCGTAGATCAGCCCAAAGCTAGAGTGCTCCTCCAAGAGTTAGAGAAGTTAGAAAACAAATTTAATCAAATTGCTAACAAGAGGCTCAGAACCGAAATATGAATCTAAGGTTAATTGAAGGTACTGGAAGTGAAGTTACACTTGCATTTGATAAAAAAGTGAAGGAGCTTACTACATTACAGCAAAATTTACTCGATGAAGGATACAAGACAACGTTTGCTAAAATTCAGTCCATAAAAACTTGGGTGCTTGGATTGGGAGCTCTAGCAATACTGATTGGGATAGGAATTGCAATTAATCTAGGTCGAGTCATCAGCAGACCCGTTGTGACGATCTCAAATGCCGCGAAGGAAATTGCATCTGGAAACCTAACAATACCGGAAATTACCGTGAAGAATAATGATGAGATCGGCGAATTAGCCGCTTCGTTCAATCTGATGTCCCGTAACCTACGTGATTTAATCAATCAAGTCGGTTCAAACGCAGAATATCTAGCAGCTTCAGCAGAAAAACTTACAGCAAGCGCAGAGGAGACATCACTGGTGACGGAACAGATTACTTCTTCAATGCAAGGTGTTGCGTCTGGCGTAGATGTACAATTTAAAACGATTGAAGAATCCTCTAGCTCTATAAACGAAATGGCTATAGGCGCTCGTGAAATTTCTAAGAATACCCTTATTGTGTCGGACAAGGCAATGGAAGCCCACGACAAAGCGTCAGGAGGAGTTGACGCAATTCAGACTGTTATTGGGCAAATGAATTCGATTCATCATACGGTAAGTGAACTAGCAGTTCTTATATCAAAACTAGGTGAACGTTCAACTGAAATTGGTCAAATCGTAAGTGTTATGACAGAAATCGCTGCTTCAACGAACCTATTGGCTTTAAATGCTTCAATCGAAGCAGCAAGAGCCGGTGAACATGGGCGTGGGTTTACCGTTGTTGTCGCAGAGATTCGGAAATTAGCTGAACAGTCGTCCTTATCTGCGCAACAAGTGTCAACACTAATCACATCGATTCAAGATGAAACTGAGCAGGCGATTCATTCCATGGATAAAGCAACCAAAGAAGTTGCTGCAGGGATAGAAGTTGTTAATACCGCTGGGGATTCTTTCGAGTACATACAATATTCGGTTAATGTAGTCTCCTTGCAAATCCAAGAAATAACATCTTCGGTGCAACAGATGGCGGCTGGTGCGGATCAACTGGTTCACTCGATGAAATTTATAACGGAAGTGTCGGAAAATACAGCATCTAGTTCACAGGAAGTAGCAGCTTCGGCAGAAGAACAAGATGCGACCATGAGGGAGATTTCCGCCTCCGCGAATGATTTGTCTCGAATGGCTGACCAACTTCAGACAGTCGTAGGAAGATTTACGTTGTAGACCTATAGTGAGAATAAGCCATCCATTAATCGAAGAGTTAGTTGCAATGAAATTGAGGGTATGATAAGATTGCGCTAATACTGACGATAGGAGTTGAAGAGGATAATGTAAAATTTCTTGCTAACGTTTAAAGAATAAAACAAGTTCTATTTGTGCTGTTTTTATTCTTTATTGGCAAGAAAGTTACCTTATTCTTTTCACTCATAAAATACATCTTATCTGACTCTGCGTAGGGTTGGATTTGCTTTATTTTTTTGAGCTGCAAGAAAGGTCAACTTTCTTGCAGCTCTTTTTTATTTGAGAACAAAGGAGGTTTCTAACATGTCATTGATCAAGGTAACAAATTTGACGTTTGCCTATGACGGCAGTTACGACAACATATTTGAACATGTAAGTTTACAGATCGATACGAACTGGAAATTGGGCTTTACGGGGCGGAATGGCCGGGGCAAAACGACGTTTCTAAATCTGCTGCTCGGCAATTACGAATACAGTGGAACGATTTCTTCTAACGTCAGTTTCGAGTACTTTCCGTACCATGTCGAACACAAGGAGAACCTTACATTCGAGGTAATCGACGGCATCTTTCCGGACTACGAGCATTGGCAACTTATGCGCGAGTTTTCGCTGCTGAAGTTGTCAGAAGATGTGTTGTACCGACCGTTCGACTCGTTGTCCAACGGTGAACAGACGAAGGTGATGCTGGCGGTCCTGTTTTTGAGGGAAAACAGCTTTTTGCTTATCGACGAACCGACAAATCATCTGGATCTGCATGCTCGAAAGCTGGTAAGTGAGTATTTGAACGGCAAGAGCGGGTATATTTTGGTGTCACACGATCGGGCGTTTCTCGACAATTGTGTGGATCACATTATATCGATCAATAAGACCAATATCGAAATCCAGAAAGGAAATTTTTCAGACTGGTGGGAGATGAAACAGCGACAGGACAATTTCGAACTGGCTGAGAATGATAAGCTGAGGAAGGACATTAAGCGGTTGTCCGAAGCGGCCAAGCGAACGAGCAGCTGGTCGCACGAAGTAGAAAAAACGAAAAACGGTACCCGTAACTCCGGCTCCAAGGTCGATAAAGGGTACATTGGTCATAAAGCTGCCAAAATGATGAAGCGGTCCAAGTCGATCGAGCATAGACAGCAATCTGCCATAGAGGAGAGATCCCAGCTTCTGAAAAATGTCGACAACTCGGAAAGCCTGAAAATCTCGCAAATGACTTATCATAAACACCAATTGGTCGAGCTTGACCACGTTTCTATTCATTATGGCGAGAAGAACGTTTGCCGCGACATCAGCTTTACGGTTGAGCAAGGGGACCGCATTGTGCTCTCCGGTCCGAACGGCTCAGGCAAATCCAGTCTGCTCAAACTAATTTGCGGCGAGGAAATACCATATTCCGGCGTGTTTCGGAAAGGGAGTCAGTTGAAGATTTCCTACGTGTCACAAGATACTTCGCAGTTGCAGGGCAATTTGACGGAATTCGCCAGATCCAGTGGGATTGATGAAAGTTTGTTTAAAGCGATTTTGAGAAAACTCGATTTTTCACGATTGCAATTTGAAAAGGACATCGCTTCTTTTAGCGGTGGTCAGAAGAAAAAGGTCTTGATCGCCAAAAGCTTATGTGAACAAGCTCATTTGCATGTGTGGGACGAACCACTCAACTTTATCGACGTCATTTCAAGGATGCAGATTGAAGAACTGCTGCTGGAGCATTCGCCAACGATCCTTTTCGTGGAGCACGACAGCGAGTTTTGCAAACATATCGCAACTAAAATTGTGGAATTGAACGTTTAACACACTCTAGGAGGATGAAAGCGATGATGAATGAGGTTGAGGTTGTAGATGATTTTGTGAACCGGATCTTGTCGGTTGATCCGGTTCACAAAAAAATAAATCTTTTGCCGGAGGTTTACCAATCTATCGACAGATGCACGTAGTGGAGGCGGCGAACACGTAGAGCCCGTACAATTTACCTAGCCCTGATTCCGTAATCGCAGCCATAAAGACTTTTCAAGAACTAAGAGGTTATAGCAAAAAGCATTTCGTTTTAGGGGATATGCTCGAACTCGGTGACCAAGAGAAAGAGTTTCATCGATTCATTGGCAAAAACCTTGATCCGCTTAAAATAAATTATGTATATACATTCGGTGCTCTAAGTAGCTTTATTGCATTAGAAGCCGAAAAGAAATTTCCAATTGGCTCTGTAGAGACATATATGGATAAAATGGAGTTGGCTAAAGCCTTAAATAGTATGATCAAGAAAAATGATGTGATTTTGTTAAAAGCATCAAGAGGGAATACAAATCGATTCAATTATTACGATATTAATGAATGGAGCACAATACCGGCTGTCAGCAGATATCGTCAGTCGCGTTCCGTTAACGGGCAGATTAGCTTAAAAGGGAAGATTAAAATTAGTCTATATGCATGAAGGACTTTGAGAAGAAGGAGTGAAATAATTATAGAAATAAATGAAAGGGGGATGCTTTTTGTGACGAGTAACGCATATCAGATTATATGAATTATTATTATCATTATTGCAAGTCTTATATTCACAATGGAACGTTGTGCTAACTGGATTGCAAATGGTCTTTCCGCGCAAGGATCAGCAGTATTAAAAATAAGAAAATTTTAAAAACACATCATTATACCGGTCATGCTTCAACAAATGCAAATGGTTGTACATAAACAAATATCTTCCAACTAATAAGGAGGTCTAATACATGATCATTACTGTACAGACCGTACTGGATCGCCTCATCGAACCAGTTGGCCAACTGGAACCGACCGTCGATACGCTAAAGAGCGGACGCTTGAATGCAGAGGTACGTAAAGTAGCCGTTGTATTCATGGCGACTTATGCTGTAATCAAGCAAGCGGTTGAATCGGGTGTTGATCTGATAATCACTCACGAGCCGACTTACTATAATCATATGGATGAAGTTGAATGGTTGGAAGGGGACCCCGTGTATGAAAAGAAACGAATGCTCATCGAGGAGTCAGGGATATCGATCTTCCGACTACACGATTATGTCCACAGATACCAGCCAGACGGCATACTGGTTGGCATGCTAAAGATGCTGGAATGGGAAGCTTACACTAATATAGAGGAAATGAACCTGCTTACGCTCCCCACAGATGAGCAGCATACCGTCCGAACCATAGTCACTCATCTGAAAAATATATTCAAAGTCGATAGCATGCTCGTGGTCGGAGATCCGGAAATGCCAGTGAGACGATTTGGACTGATGCCTGGTGCGTCAGGTGGCCGTTCGCATATCCAATACTTGGAGAGCAGAAATATCGATCTCCTCATCGTTGGTGAGACGAATGAATGGGAGACGAATGAATATGTGAGAGATGCCACGGATATGGGACTTTCAAAGGCGCTGATTATTATGGGTCATCAGAACAGCGAAGAGGCAGGCATGCTAACTGTCGTGGAGATGGTGCGTGAAGCACTCCCCGATCTTCAAGTGGATTTTATCGCAAGTCCTCTTGCGTTAAAGCGCATATGAGTATCGAGGCGGCGATATGCGGCAATAACTCGGTTCACGAGCTTTATGATGCAAAGTTATTCAGCTATCGGGACAACACGTTAGTTGAATCAAAGCAGCGGTAGTCTAAGACTTTATTTTTCGGTCCTAGGCTGCCGCTGTTTTTAATTTCCATCTAAAAATCCCGACGATGAATGAGAGCGCCCGGACGCGGTCATTGATGCGATCAAGGACGTCGTGGGGAAGGCAATACGCGCAGATGCAAATCCCTAGTGGTTGAGCCTTTGTCACGGTTTTGTCATGATAAAAATATGACAAAATAGGTATTGCAACTCTGGTAGAGTTGCTATAGATTTTATGGTAGATTTCTAGTTTATTCGTCTTTAAAGCACAAAATTCAAAGGAAAAGAGGTCATGGGAAAAAGAAATGAACGCGATATACCGAAGGAAAAGATGGATAGCGCTCGCACTTGTATTCTTTGTGAGCATAGGAGCGATCGTTGGCGGGGCCGCCGTGACGGAAGCGGCATCTTCAAGTACGAATGCTGCTGCTGCAACTAGCGAAACACTAATCATTCCAGTTGAAGCAGATAAATTCACGGATCAGTATGGCAATTATCCGGATGGATTGGATGTCAATGGCGAGCCGAATATCCTTTTGGTTGGTTATGAACGAGATCAATCAGGGGATTACGGTGCCGCCAATGCAGCGCTCCGATTTGATTTAAGCAATGTACCTTCCGGAAGTAAAATTGAGTCTGTGAAATTGAAGATCTATGTAAAAAGCGTGCAGAAGGGTGGCGACATACCGTACATCGATCTATGGGGATCGTATAACGACAATTGGAATGAAGATTCCTCGATTAGTTTCCCTTCCGCTCATGAAGCAATTATCGTGAAAGATAGGGATGTCATTGAAAACACTTGGAAGGCCTTCGATGTAACCCAATTTATCAAAAATCGACTTTCGGATCAGAGTATGAAAGCGACATTTGTGTTAAAAGGCAGGCAGACTGCACCTCCGGCTCCATTGATGTATCAGTCTCAGATTTTGTTTTACGACAAAATGAAATTTCCTTACAGATCACAGTTAGAGATCATCTATACAACACTGCCAATAAATTCACCCCCAACGGATATTACGCTGTCTCCGAATACCATTGCGGAGAACAACAAAGCAGGGGACCGCATAGGTACGCTCTTGGCGGTTGACCCCGAAGCCGGCGATACATTTACTTACAGTTTTGCATCTTCGGCACCTTTCAACATCGTGGGCAATACATTGTTGGCAGCACAGGTATTCGACTATGAGACGAAGTCATCGTATCCGGTGAACATCCGGGTGACGGACTCAGCAGGAAATACCTTCGATAAACTCTTGACGGTGAGGATCACGGACGTGAATGAGCCGCCAACCGATATTACGTTGTCTTCCAATACGATTACGGAGAACAATCAGATAGGAGATACCGTAGGTACGCTCTCGGCAACAGATCCTGATACAGGAGATACATTTACGTACAGTCTAACGCCAGCAACTTCGGCGCCATTCACGATCGTGGGCAATATGCTGAAAGCAGCGCAGGTGTTCGACTATGAGACGCAGTCGTCCTATCTGGTGAGCATCCGGGTGACGGACTCAGCAGGAAATACCTTCGATAAACTCTTGACGGTGAGGATCACGGACGTGAATGAGCCGCCAACCGATATTACGATGTCTTCCAATACGATTACGGAGAACAATCAGATAGGAGATACCGTAGGTACGCTCTCGGCAACAGACCCTGATACAGCAGATACATTTACGTACAGTCTAACGCCAGCAACTTCGGCACCCTTCACGATCTTGGGCAATATGTTGAAAGCAGCGCAGGTGTTCGACTATGAGACGCAGTCGTCCTATCCGGTGAGCATCCGGGTAACGGATGCAGCGGGAAATACCTTCGATAAACGCTTTACCGTCGAGATCGTGGACTTGAATGAGCCACCGACAACGGCAACGATAACGATCAACCAGGGTGCCGTTGTGACAAGTTCAACGAACGTATCGCTCGAACTCGGCCATAACGATCCCGACGCAGCCATGCCGGAGTTCCGATTCACGAATGATGCGGGAGGCACCTGGTCGGCTTGGACACCGTTCATGACGCCTGTCAGCTGGACGCTCCTGGATGGGGATGGCACCAAAACCGTGTATATGGAGCTTCGCGACGGAACAGGGATCGTCTTACAAGCGAGCGACAGCATCGTGCTCGATACGACGCCGCCCGTCGTCACGGGGGTAATGAATAGCGAGACGTATGGGAGCAATGTGACCATTGCTTTTAACGAAGGGACCGCGACGCTAAATGGGAGACCCTTTAACAGCGGGACGAACGTAAGCGGCGACGGCGATTATGTGCTCGTCGTGACGGATGCGGCAGGGAATACGACGACCATCATCTTCACGATCGATAAAATCTCGCCAGCCAAGAGCGAAATTTCAACGAAAGATGCTACATTGGTCGCAGATGGAACAAGCCAGACGACTGTGAAGGTAGCGCTCCGCACCAGTCAGGGCAAGCCGATAACGACGGGAGGCGCAAGAGTCAAAATTCAATCGACGTTAGGAACGGTTGGACCCGTGACGGATCATCAGGATGGCACTTACACCGTAAGGCTCACAGCGCCGTCAACGCCAGGTGAGGCAACGATCCGAGCAAGCGTGGACGACAATTTTATTGCAGCGACCACTGAAGTTCGGTTCACACCATGGGAAGTAAGCCTCTCCCGATCGACGATCATCACCAGCGATCAGGTTGTACGGGCGGACGGAACGCGTAAGGCATCAGTTCGGGTGAGTTTGAAGGATGAGAGAGGAGTCCCGATTCCAGGAAGACAAGTACAGGTGCAAGTGGACGGCGGTCGATCCGTTATTCAAGCCGTGTATGAGATGACCAATAATGATGGTGTCGCGCTGTTCGAGGTCAGCAATACCGCAGCGGAACGCGTGACGTATTCGGCAAGCGAACGCGGGGGCCAGCCGTTGGATCAGACGATTAGCATTACATATACTTACGACCAGCCGCCAAGCATTGTGCTGCAGCCGGATCCGAGCACGCCAACCTTCGACAGCGTGAGCATTGCTGTCACGACAGCGGTCTATGGTGCATATAATCAGATTGCTTCCGTCAAATGGGCTCAAGGCAGCAGGGATATCGCCTATTTCCAGCATGATGGGTCTGAGTTCATCGATCGATTCTCCGTCTTGGAGAATGGAATATACTCGGTCTATGCGCGAGATGCCGAGGGGAACGAGAACGTGAGCTGGATTGACATTCAGAACATCACGGCGAAGAGTAGTAACGCCAATCTGTCAAGCTGGCAGCTATCCGGTACAGGCGGATTGTTATCCATTCCATTCGATCCGGATATAACTCATTACAAAGCGAAGGCCAGCCATGCCATAACGGGATTGAAAATGTCATTCACAACAGCGGACGCTTATGCCGTTGTCTATGTCAACGGCATGCAAGTCCCGAGCAACGTGCCGCCAAGCGAATATACGCTCGTCACGGGCAATAACAAGTTCGAGATTAACGTCAAAGCGCAAGACGGAACGTTGAAAACATATCGCCTTGAAGTGAATCGTGAAGGAACCGAAACCTCTATTCCTTCAGGACCATCGAGTCCATCATATAGCGTGTCTCCATCTTTGCCGGAGAAACCTGCGAATGGTGTGGCGATCAAGATCAACGGACGCCAAGTGACTGGGGCTGCCACATCCCGGTTAGAGAAAGACGGTTCACAATCGGTTGAGGTGCTTGTAGCACGAGATATGATCATCAGCGCACTTGATGGGCAGCAATTCACTATGCCGAGCAGCATTCTGGCGATTACGGTAGCGAACGATCAAGCAGGATCAGTCATTCTGCGTCTCCCAAGCGATGTCGTCGCTCTACTAGGGAACAAGGTCAAAACCGTTGCCTTGAGAACAACCATCGGAAATGTTGACTTGCCGCTCACAGAGCTGGTTGAACGAAACCTCGGAGCGTCAGGGACTGAGTCTAGAATCATCATCAGACCGGGGAGCGCAACGGAGTTACCAGGTTTGAAGGATGCCGTAGTGAAGATTGGGGCTAGCATTCTCGGTGTCCCCGTACATTTCGAACTTCAAATGGCGCAACAAGGCGTGGTTACCGACAACATCACGCGCTTCAATCAGAACGTCGAGCGCGTAATCTTCTTGCCGAAGGATATCGATGGGAAGGCAACGACGGTCGCAATTTGGGATCCGAAGCGAGGTATCCAGCCAGTCCCGACGTCGTTCAGGACGGTTGACGGTAAGCAAGCTGCCGTGATCTGGAGTCAATCGAACAGCGTGGTTGTGCTTGTCTCCAAATCGTCCACTTTTGTGGATACGCAAGGTCATTGGGCGATGAATGAGATCGCCGCGTTAAGCGATCGCCTGATCGTACAAGGTGTTAACGCGAACCAGTTCATGCCGAATAAGTCGATTACGCGAGCCGAATTCGCTGCTTTATTGGCTAGAGTGCTAGGACTGCAGGAACCGGATAACGGAACTGCCGAAAGCTTCAGTGACGTTCCTCGTTCGAGTTGGTTCAGTAGTGCCGTTCACACAGTAAGCGCAAATGATATGATGAATGGACTCGCGGATGGCCGCTTCGGTCCAAACCTTGAGATTACGCGGCAGGAAGCGATTGTAACGATCGTGCGCGCCATGAGCTTCCTACAAGCGGCATCCGAAGAAGATAATCCGGCAGATTTATCCAAATACACCGATCGCGATCAAGTCAGTCCTTGGGCTAGCGAAGCGATCCGAACAGCTATTGCTGCCGGGCTGATCGAGGGAACTGGCAAGCAACTGGAACCACAGGAGCAATTGACGCGCGCCGAGACATCGGTTCTCATCTATCGATTGATGCAGACCAGCAGTCGATTTGCTGGAGAAGCAGGTCGTTAAGGCATGCTACGGAATCAAAAATACCATCTCTGCCGACGATTCGGTAAAGATGGTATTTTTGTATTCGAACGCGATTCACGTCAAGATTTTATCTGTTTTGGGATCAATTCTAATGAACGTACGATACAACAAGTGAAACTGAATGAAATGAAAAAAGCGAAATCGTCCTCCATACGTTTTACTTCTGTTATTTGTAACATATGTTATTATATACATATTCCGAAGATGCGCAAAACTTTTATGATGCAGCTTGTATTTGGTGGAATATGGTTTTATGCCATTGAGGATATGGACCAGGCAGAAATTTGGCTTATTGAGGAGGAAAAATGATGGCTTCGATCTTTAGGAGCAAAGTAGGCAAACAGAAAATTATGAATGCATATAGCAAAATTATTGCCGAGTGGCCTGTCGAAAATAAACAGCATCGAATTTCGACTTCACATGGCGAAACGTTCGTCATTGAATCCGGAAGTCCGGAATATCCCGCGTTAGTGTTGCTTCACGAGAGTTTGTCGAATTCTTTTAGTTGGATTGGCGATGTTGCGCTGCTTAGCGAACGATTTCATGTGTTCTCTATCGACCTGATCGGTGAAGCTGGCTTTTCTGATGAAAGTCGGCCGCCCTATAAAAGCGGTGCATATGAGCAGTGGTTGGGGGAAGTATTAACTCGGCTTGGCGTTGAGCAATGCTCTATTGCAGGTGTATCTCTTGGCGGTTGGATAGCGTTACGGTACGCGACACTTCATCCTGACAAGGTTAACAAACTCATTGTTCTATGTCCCGGTGGACTTGCTATGCAACGGCGTGACTTTTTAATCCGTGCGCTGCTCCATAAAATTTCTGCTCGTGGAAACAAGTCGAAGGAAATCGGAGGCGTGCTGGGCATGGACACTAGAAATCCGGAAGAAGCTGACAACATGCGCAAAGCGCTTGAATTTGTTCTACTGATTACGAAATATGAGAAACCGCGTTTTGCGACGTTTCCAGTGTTCAGTGGTGCTGAGCTCACCCGGCTTACGATGCCGATACTCGTAATATTCGGCGACAGAGATTTTCTCTTCAACGCTGAAAAAAGCATCGACCGAATACGGCAATTCGCTTCGAACGTCACTTCTGTTCTTCTACCCGGAGTGGGCCATGCAATACTGGGGCAAACAGCGAGAATAAATGATTTTTTAATCCGCAATGACTCGAAAATATGATAGTTGTTGAAACTTATTTTGAGCCGCATGAAAGGCTCTTTTTTTTGATTATGTCCATTTCCCAACGATTCGGGACTTAACTAGTAAAGGATATTGAACTAACGGAACACAATAGCTAGAATACCAATAGGAATCTAATAAGGTATCATTCATTCTAAACACCGGGGGTGCGATTTGAACTTAATACAAACGATCATAAGTAGGTTTAACCTTCAAGTTAAAAGTATAGATCATGTTCCTGAGTCCTTTAGTTCTCAAGTATACCAACTGAATCTTACAAATGGGGAAACTGTATTTGCGAAGATCCCTTATAACAGGGATAAACTGTATCGTGAATATCGTATGCTTGAAATGTTGAGCGAGGTAGTACCGGTTCCAAGAGTATTAGATCTCTGGAGCGGGGATGACTTCATTTCGGGCGCCTTACTTTTATCGCAAATCCAAGGAATGCCGTGCACTGGTAAAATCGACGACGAGCTGGCATTTCAAATTGGACGATATCATGCCAAGCTGCATGAAGTGGAAATGCCGGGGTATGGTGTTGAAGGTATAGACGGTTATCAATTTCTTAATCAGAACAATTGGAGGCTATACATAAAAAATAACTTTGAAAAGTTCATAGAACCTTGTAAGGATGTCCTTGAGAGAGGACTTTTCGAAAAGTGTATTGATCATTTTGAGCGCGTCTTCTCACGATTACCTCATCCTGATGGACCTTGTGTTGTTCATATGGACTTCCGACCTGGTAATATCCTTATAAATAATAATGAGGTCGTTGGCATTATTGACTTTGAAAGTGCTCGTGGTGGATCCTCTGAAATAGATTTCACAAAAATGAATCGATATGTCTGGGAAGTAAATCCTCGAAGTAGAAGCGCATATCAAGAGGGGTATTCAACAATTCGCCCCTTAATAGAATTGGAGACAATACTTCCTTTTTATGATTTTTATGATGCTTTTAGTGCTGTTGTCTGGTGTAAAAATAGGGGGATTGAAAAAAATAAAGCGTTCCTGCAAGAAAGTATTGCTACATTGCAGAAATGCGTTGATTGTTGAACTCATGGGACAATTTAAAAAGTTTTTCTAAACCACCCAACCTTTTTCGTTTTCGCTGCAGTATATATTTGAGTGCCACCCGAACTGAAGGAGCTTTTTAGAACATGGATAAACAACAAGCTGACCTTGTCATCAAGAATTACATAAAGCCGTTATATGGATTCGCCTTGAACAAAACGGGAAAGATCGACGAAGCCGAGGAACTGGCAGGAAGAATTACGCTGGAAGTATACCAAGCGATTCTCAAAAAGACAGAGTTACTGGATATGAACAGCTATGTCTTTAAGATTGCGCATTATGTGTGGGCGAAATTCGTAGGGGAGAAAGTGAAATCGTCCAACCAATTGCGTATTGATGACAATGAGGTAATGTCCAGAGACGAGGGCTTCGACGAGGTCATCCGTCAAGAAACGGCTGGCGCATTGCGGCGCGAAATCGCTTTTTTATCTCACCAACAACGGGAAATCGTTGTCAGGTACTATTACGGCGGAATGAAAATTAGCGAAATCGCGGCTGAGATGAGTCTTTCTAGCGGTACGGTCAAATGGCACTTATTCGAAGCGAAAAAGGAGCTGAAACACAAAATGAACACAATTCGATCGATGGGTAATCTCGGCATCAACCCGATTCGCATGACAGGTTTAGGGCATAGCGGATCCCCAGGCAACAAAGGCGATACCGCCGACTTTTTAGCGACGACGATCAGACAAAACATCGCATTCTCAGCTTATCATAAGCCGCTCACGGTAAATGAAATCGCTGAAGAACTGGGCATTTCACCTGTATTTATCGAGGATGAAATCGAATCACTGGAAGATTACGGCTTCATGGATAGACTTCCGGGTGGAAAGTATCGTACCAATATGTATATTGAAGATCCGTCCTCAACGAAAAGCGAGGCGCTATACCATTTGTACAAAGAATATGCGGAGATTGCCGTCGAACATTATTTCAAGCAGTTTTTCTCGATGGGTGAAGTGTTCCGAGGGACTGGTGTCTACATTCCAGGAGGAGATGTCAATCTACTGTTGTGGAGCCTCATTCCGTATGCTGGTAAGCAGTTGAACTTCAAAGAACTTAATAGGGTAAGTGATGAAGAGGTTTCCGTCAGCCGCAAAGATGGTGGCCATTACGTCGCTTATGCTACGATCCACAGAGATTTTGACGTCAGTTTTGACCCCAAACAATATTATTATTGTGGCGATATGAATCGAGATTCCGATGAGCATGCACTAAAGGCATGGCAGGTCGATACGTGGTGGTGCGGCAGACAGGGCAGTTGGCGAGACAATCTGAGTTCGGATTACATCAGTCTGATGCATGTGATCAAAGGAGATTTACCGCAAAACGATGTGAACATTGACGCCTATCGCCGTCTTTTCGACAAACAATATTTGCTGCGAGCGGAATCTGGCCTTGAAGTTAATATTGTGTATTGCAAAGATAAGCCAACAGGAGAACGTCTGCATGCGGCGATTCCGCAACCGTCCGAACGAATTAAAGAAGCTGCTAAGAAACTGGATCAAGCTGTTTATCAAGTGAACCTCGATGGCCAACCAGAACATGCGCATAAATATGTGCGCTACTGGTCACAGAACAGTATGGCGTCGGGAATATTACGTGCATTCGTACTTAAACATTTAGTCGACATCGGCATGTTAAAAGTGCCTGATCCGCACCGGCAAAAAGGCATTTCAACAATCATGCTCATGAATCAAAGCTAGCTAGGAAACGATAGCATAATAAATAAGGCACGGCTGCCGATATGTATCGGCAGCCGTGTTGCGCTAACAGGCAAGGGAAGTACTATTCAAAGAAACTGCGCAAAACAAAAAAATGATATAATTACAAAGGTTATAACTCTAATTGGTTCAACACAATTTAAGAATTATACGAAGCTTGGATCGACTATCCCAAAAGAGAGGGCACTGTCATCACGAACAAATACCGAATACAACGCTTCCTTGGCAATGGCAGCTACGGGTTGACCTATGTATGCCTTGATGTGGATTCCGGCCAAGAGGTCGTTCTGAAGCAATCCAAGCCAAGCAAAGGGACGTTAGGTCGAGATTTGTTGTACCGGGAGATTGATGTTCTGGGGCGGCTAAGACATCCTTCGATTCAGAGATGTTTAGCATCGTTCGAATATAAAGACCAGTTGTATATGGTAACCGAGTACTTGCAAGGAAAGACGGTGGAAGATTTAATTTTCGAGCGAGGGGAAGTGTATTCTGAAAAAGAGGCGCTTTGTTTCGCTCGCAGGTTGATGGAGATTTTGAGTTATGTCCATGAACAAGGATTCGTTCATCTTGATATCAGGATACCGAACGTCATATTGGATGGAGATCAGATCCACCTCATTGATTTTGGATTAGCATGTCGTCTGGGGGAGCCGATTCGTACGGAACTCAAACCGCATGATGAGACAATGCGAAATAGAACCGTGGAAGCTACAGAAGATCTATCTGCTATTGGCCATTTTATTCTTTTTATGCTGTATACCGGTTATGATCCGTGCACTTCTGAAGTTGAATTAAATTTAGGGTGGGAGGACGAGCTGACTGTATCACCGATGACCAAGCATATGCTTCGCAAGCTTCTTCAAATCGATCCTCCTTATAGGATACACAACAATTTGTGCGTGATTTGGACCATTGGTTGAAACGATGATGATATAAAAAACCGCTATACGCGGCTTTATTGATTAGCTAGAGCTTTTATATTTATTTTTGTAGTAGGTGTGGCCTTGGTTTTTGTGTCTGTAACCTTGGTCGGACGAATGCCGGCGACCGAAATGCTGCTTTCGACCACTGGAGCTGTAGCGATGTCGTCCATGCTTGGAATGTTGAACAGAATCTAATATTTTTCCTAGAAAACGCTTGAGCATTTTTTCATTCCTCCTTTGGCATTAGTTTCAACTACGGATAACAGGTTGCGAAGTTTCTAATTTTCACTTCTTCCAATCCCGCTAAAAGAAGAAACGTAAAGCCATGATCGACACCATTCCTGCAACTACCGTTCCGAGCAAACTTTTCGTTTTCATAGCGACAAGAATAGTAGGGATCGCTGCCAGCAGCTCGACATTGTCTAACAGAGAGAAGTGTCCATCCTGTACGAATAGTTCCTGTCCGACCAATGCCGCCATCACAGATATGGGAACATAGTTCAACCAGCGAATTCCCCATTCCGGGAGCTCCATCCGGCTCAGAACCATAAGAGGCAATACCCGGGGCAAGAATGTCACCAGGGCAGACCCGATAATAATCAAGAAGACGTCCCATCTTACTTCCATTTCTCTATCACCATCCCAATCGTAGAAGCGACTATCGTAGCTACAATAACCCCTACATTTCCAGGGTAAACAACAGCTATACTTACCGCAATAACCACCGCACAAATAGCCACAATGACATCGAGCTTCACTTTCTTACGGCTGATAATCGCCAGGATCAACAAACCGATGAACATGGCAGGCAGAGCAAAATCCAGTCCGAACTTTGCCGGGTCTGAAATCCACTGTCCGAAATATGCACCTGCAATATTCGCGAATATCCAGTTGAGATACGCTGTCAGATTTAAGCCGTGCATCCATTTTTCGTGAATCCGGTTTCTTTGCGCTGCTTCATTAATGGCAACACCAAAGGTTTCATCTGTTAAAAGAGATCCTATCAACATATTTTTAAGTGGGGTAAGATGCCGAAAATAGGGTGACAATGCCGCACTGAGCAGAATATGCCGTAAATTTACAAAGAATATCGTAATTATAATCGCTGTTGCTGATGTCCCCACGGCAATCATTCCGGCTGCAATAAACTGTGCAGATCCTGCATATACCAATACACTCAGAAGTATGATTTCCAAATTGCTCAGACCCGCTGTCTTTTCCAGCACACCCGCTGCAAATCCAATACTCAAATACCCCAGCAAGGTTGGAATACAATCCTTCACTCCTTGCATGAAGCTGCCTTCATCTCTTGAAGTCGCAATTGATTCTACTCGAAGTTCTTCTTGACTCACGATTCTGCCTCATCTCTTATTTTCTAGGTGTTAGATTGATAACGACTATATGAAAAGGAAGAATAAACGGTTCACATCTACATGAACCGTTTTCCTGTTACCACATGATAGAGATCCGGTTTGTTTCTCCAAAGCGCTTCTACTTTTTCTGGGCCAACCAACTTGGTTACCTCAGCAAACATGATATCATGGCGAATGTATTCAATGGCTACGAGGACGAGTGCCGGGTCTTGGGTCTTGATGGCCCATGCTTCTCGATTCGGTCCAAAGTTTGAGATCAAGACTTCTTCTTTGTCCCTTGCCACGATCGTCAGATGACCGCCCATTCGTTCTTCTGCCACTTCTGGAGACATATAATCGTGATGGTAGGTGATCCCCAACTGCGTTTCTGATTTTCCGAACAGTACGGAAAAGACAGAGATTCCCTCGTCTACGCGTCGATCAATCCGTTCCTGGATAAACCCGACCTGCGGCTCCCATACGGATAGCCAAAGTTCATCCTTGGCTGCTTCGATCATCTCGTTGATTTCCATGAGGACGTGCTCGTCGCTGCTGATTCGCCTGATGACGTCTAATTCTTGTTCGCTTTCCAGTGCATTGAGTTTTTTCTCTAAGAAATCAAAGGATTGTTCAAAGTTGTTGCGAAGTCTCCCAATCAAGTCCTTGGCCGGCAACGGTGCGTATGTGATCGGCTCTGAAGGTACAGTATAAATCGCCCCTTTGTCAAGCAGCTTACCGATCACTTCGTAAATCATGGAACGTGGTACGCCTGAGCGTTTGCTGATTTCATAGCCTGTGATTGGAGAGATCTTCAATAAGCTGGTGTAGGCTTTGCATTCGTATTGGGAAAAGCCGAGCTTTTGTAACTCTTTATAAATATCTTCCATATGAATTCCACCTAGTAGTTATTGTTATACTCACTAAATAACTATAGCTTGAAATTGTGAAAACCTCAACTATGCGCTTGATTTTATGAAATAAATGATTATAATTACGTTTAAATGATTAAACAAATGAACGGAAAAGTGGGGATTCTATGAGCCAGAGAACCGAGCATGTCATGCAACAATTTAAAGCGTGCATCCCTTTGTTGGAAGTGCTGACTGATGAAAACCGTCAAGCTATTATTATGCTGCTGGCGCAGAACAAGTCGGGACTTCATGTGAATGCGATATCAGGCCATATAAGTTTATCTAGACCGGCTGTCTCGCATCATTTGAAGGTGTTGAAACAGTCTGGATTTGTTAAATCCGACAAAAAAGGCGTAGAAAATTATTATGTATTGACTGTCCGTAAACCGCTTGAACAACTCAAAGCATTAATTACTTCCGTTGAAGCTGAGTGTGATGGGTCTCAGTGACTACCACAAGACGATAGGGAAGTATTGTGGTTAAGTTTTATTTTGGACAATTGGTTCATTTGTTTAAACGAATAATCAAAGTTGAGGTGATTTTAAATGAAGGCCATAGTCATTGAGAAATACGGAAAAAATGTTCCATTCGTTATGACAGAACAACCAATACCTACGATCGGAGAACACGATGTGCTGGTGGAAATTCATGCTGCAAGCTTAAATCCGATTGACTATAAAATTAAGGAAGGTAAAATGAAGTTTCTGTTGAATTACAGGTTTCCTCTCATCTTAGGAAATGATTTCTCCGGCGTTGTCGTCAAGGTTGGCGCTCGGGTGAATACATTTAAACCCGGAGATGAAGTTTATGGGAGACCCCGTAAAAACCGGATCGGCACATTAGCCGAATTTATTGCTGTTCATGAGGAAGATATTTGGCTGAAACCGCAGAATCTAACCTTTGAAGAAGCGGCATCGATACCGCTTGTTGGACTTACGACTTACCAAGCTTTTGTTGATATTATCAATCTTCAACAAGGCCAAAAAATTCTGATTCACGCAGGTTCGGGAGGCGTAGGCACCTTCGCCATCCAACTGGCCAAGCTGATGGGCGCTTTTGTCGCTACAACAGCAAGCGATAAAGGCTATGAATTAGTCAAATCCATGGGGGCCGACCTGATTATTAATTATAAAACAGAGAATTTTGAAGAAATGCTTACCGGATATGACGCTGTTTTTGATACCTTAGGAGGAGAAGTGTTGGAAAAATCATTCCGCATACTGAAGCCAGGCGGACAAATTGTATCCATCTCCGGCATGCCAAACGCCAAATTTGGAAAAGAAGCAAAGTTAGGTTGGATGAAAACAGCAATTTTGTCCATCGTTAGCCGTAAGATGAAAGCTCTAGAAAAGAAGAGCCAAGCGGGATATCACTTCCTTTTTATGAAACCGAGCGGAGCGCAATTGAAGGTTTTAAAGGAATTTATTGAAGAAGGTCGTATTAAGCCTGTCATTGATAAGGTGTATCAATTGAAAGATACTGAGCAAGCATTTCATTACCTGGAAAGCGGAAGTGCCAAAGGAAAGGTTATCATTAGAATGGAGAGATCATTTTGAAAAAATACAGAACCTTATTATTTGATGTAGATGATACACTATTGGATTTTAGCGCAGCAGAAAGGGAAGCTTTGCGTTTGCTTTTTGAAGAACAAAACATTCCCTTTAACAATGAAATCGAAGCAAATTATAGAAAAATAAATCAAGGTCTATGGAAGGATTTTGAAGAAGGAAAGGTAAATCGTGATGAGGTTGTGAATACTCGATTTACGATTTTATTCAAGTCATATGATCAAGAAGTTGATGGAATTTTACTAGAAAAGAGCTATCGTACCTATTTAGAACAAGGAAATCAGCTTGTCAATGGGGCATTTCAACTGATAACAGACCTACAAAATCGTTATGACATTTATATAGTTACGAATGGTGTTTCCAAGACACAGGATACACGCTTACGTGCTTCAGGATTACATCCATTATTTAAAGATATTTTTGTGTCAGAGGACACAGGCTTTCATAAGCCCATGAAGGAATTTTTTGATTATGTATTCGCGAGAATTCCTAATTTTGATGTGAATCAAGCATTAATTATAGGAAATTCCTTGAGTTCAGATATTAAAGGTGGACAGATTGCCGGAATATACACATGTTGGTATAACCCTGAAAGGAAGCCAAATAACACAGATATTGTTCCAACCTATGAGATTCAAAAACTTAATGAGCTTTATCGGCTTTTGACATAAAAGGAACATTTTAAATCTACAATCACGAATGGCTAGTTCGAAAAGTGCTTGAGAGCTACTTTTTCACAGATCCAATTCTTGAGTTCATGAGGCACAACGAGAATTTGACATACAAAATAACAGACTGTGGCAATAACTGCTCCTTCTTGCTGCGGATCCATAAGCCAGTTACAGAAGGGTTGTTGGGCATACAGCATACGCTGGAGGGGCTGGAATCCGAGAAGGCACTTTTGCAGGAGTTGGGTCGAAATCGTATGTTAGGGGTACAAATGCCCGTTGCGAATAGATTCGTTGAATATGTATTGGGATGTTACTTGGAGGACAAGAATGCAACGATTTATGCAACGCTATTGGAGTGGATTGATGGGTATCACTCGAGCGAGCGCAATCTAAAAGGATTTGCATAGATCCGTATATGGCTCGGAAAAAATCGATAATACGCTTGAGAAGCTGAGGCATGGCGTAGAAGTAGGCATATATACCATGGAACATCACGGGATCATGTCCGAAGTGCTGGCTCAGGTGAAGAAATTCATGCGAGAACTGGACTCGCAGGAAGGAGCTTGGGGGTTAATTCATGCAGATATTCAACGGGGGAATATCGTTATCACTGAAAGTGGTGAGCCTTGTTTTATTGATTTTTGCCTATCCGGATTCGGTTATTACTTATTCGATATCGGGAGCGCATCTACGAAATTTGAGGGCAAAAAGCGAGACATTTTTCTGAAAGGCTACACGTCAAAAGCTCCAGTTTCCAAGGATCACTTAAGATACGATAGGCGAAGAAGAATTAAGCTAACAGGACACAATAGCTTAAAAAACTAAAACGCGGCTGCCTGCATGGATCGGCAGCCGCGTTGTGCTATCTGGCAAGATAGCACAACGCGGCGAACGTGGCGCATCGAATGCCAGGCACGCCTTGAATATGGTTGGGAGCCGATATTTCCAACATGGCGTTCCGGGTTCTCACGAAGCCTTACTTCCCAATAATCATTTGCCGTTTAGGAGAAAAACATATATTGTTTTACGTAAATGAGGACAGAGTGAGGGATTAAATTAATTCTAGCTGTCAGTTTCACCGAGGATCAGACGATGTTCGTTTTGATTCCAATATAGTGAAATGATTACCAGTACAACCATCCAATCAAAGTGAGATCAGCCTTCATAACATATCGGGTACTCATTGATAGGGAGGTGTCAAAAATGTCCGAGTTACGTGGTGGTTTGTTTACAAATACAGCTACGATCCTTGTATTGTTCATCTTGTTAGTTATAGTCACGTGTGCATGTACTGGTTTCGGTTTTGGTATCTAATAATGCCATTAGTTCAGTGAATAAATACTTGGACTAATTCAGGACACATTTAACACGCTCTTCATATAACTTTAGATCATACAGTCATCTCTTTAAAGCATGGTTGCCAACTTGTATGGCACTGTGCTTTTTTAGTGCTTAAAAAGCCAACGAAGGGATTAGTGGTTATGTGCATTATGCTAACGGGACACTAAGGTTGAATGATATAGCGGCAGCTGGTGAAACGATCAGCTGCCGTTTTTATGTAACGGGTAATATACCCGCCGAGCTGAGTGGAAAAACTTAGGGATACGGATCGTTGTGCCGACCGCTTAAAGCAGCTTCATTTTCTCTGAATCGAAACGGGTTACCGGTCGTACGGCTTCCATCCTGGGTCATACTTCGTACTCGTCGTGTAATCGCCACCACGTGTATGGAGGTGTTTGCGGCCACCCTTCAGGTGAATCCTCCCAATCCTCCTGCCGGCCGTAGGGCGTCAGATCGAGGAAATTGAAGTCGGCTCTGATCCTGTCTACACCGCGTGCTGTCGTATAATAGGTTCGAAACACGCTATGGTCATTATGGAGGAAGATACTCAGACCAAATCCTTTGCCTGCACCGCAGTCGATATTGAAATTATCGCCGTTTGAAGAAAACCAAGGGATTGTCCAACCCATGCGCTTTCGAAAAAGTTCGATCTGTGTATAGGGTGCTGGCGAAACGAGAATGAAGGAAGTATCACGGGCGTGCAGATGGGATAGGTGGCCAATGTTGTCAATAAAGGATGAGCAGCCGCGGCAGTAATGATCGGATCCTGGGGCCATCATGAAATGATAGACGATGAGCTGCCGACGTCCGTCGAAAAGGTCAAGCAGGCACGCTGTGCCGTTCGGTCCCTCGAACACGTAATCTTTTTCAATTCGCACCATCGGCAGCCTTCTGCGCTCCGCGGCAAGTGCGTCCAACGCGCGGGTGAGTTCCTTTTCTTTGACGAGCAGTTTTTGACGAGCAATCTGCCACTCTTCTTCAGAAACGATCTGAGGCATTGAAAATATGCTCATGTAATCCATTCCTCCTTGTATGAATTGGAAATTTTAAACAGTCTATAATGATCTCAGTATACGATTATTACTTTTATAATGCAAGTGAAATTGCTTTTGTTATGCAAGTATGATAAATTGCACTTATGAAACGTTCAGATCCTAAATCACACTGCCCAATTAATTTTTCTCTAGAGGCTTTTGGCGATAACTGGTCATTGCTGATTCTCCGAGACATCGTATATTTTGGAAAGAACACCTACGGGGAGTTCATAGAGTCTGAAGAGAGAATTTCATCAAATATACTGGCCAGCCGACTTGCTCATTTAGAGTTGAAAGGCATTCTCGTTAAAAAAACCCACGCTACAGATAAGCGCAAAGAGGTTTATTTTCTTACAAACAAAGGACTGGATTTAATACCAATATTGCTTGAGTTAGCCGGTTGGGGCGCCCAGTACGACCCCGAGACCGATGCGCCACAGAATTGGATTTCCGCGGTGAAAGCCGATCGAGAATCGATGATAAAACTTATTCGCGATACTGTTCGCAACGGCGGGTCCATTTTTTCTGGTCCCGATAGTGTTGTCAGTAAATTAGCTATCACTTAAAGGAAACGATTGTGAAGTGAACAAGAGCAGGTGCTGTGGCGGCATACAGATTGATAGAATATTTCAAAAGGACCATTCTTTGGTCCTTTCTGATTGTTCTAACGGGACACGATAGCTTAATAAATAACTAAAACACGGCTGCTGGCATCGATCGGCAGCCGTGTTGCGCTAGCGGGCAGATTTATATAGCTATGTATTAAAAGGAATTCATTTATTTACATCGAACAAACAATGATAATGAAAGAGCTAATAAAAAGGGGTGAACAAATGAATAAAGAAATTATTATTAATGAGAAATTAAGTATAATCGAATGGTCAAATTCTTTGAAAAACATATCAAATGAACTGTGGTTCAAGGCATTTCATGATGGATCATGGGGCACTGCTGACGTCATATCCCATTTTATATCCTGGGACCAATTTATAATTGATAATCGGATACCATACATACTGAAAGGTGAGAGTCCTCCTAATATAAGTGTAAATGTTGAGATGATTAACAAAGGAGCAATTAACTATGCAAGATCAGGTATAATGAAAGAAGAGCTAATCAATAAGTTTATCTCTGTCCGCAAAGAGTTAGTGTCCATTATAGCTGCTATTCCAGCTGAGAAATTCAACCTGCCGTTTCCAGGAAAAGAGCATATGACTCTAAATGAATATTTTGTTGGTATGGTAAACCATGATTTAAAACACAAAGAGCAGATACTCTCTTTTTTAAAGAACGAAGAGATGAAATTCATCCTTATTCAATAATTGGGGGTATATGGTACAACCTACGCTAAAATGGATTGAGGAATTTCCTCAATCCATTTTTAAAAGTGAATCTTAAAACACGCTGCGTACTAGTCCTCCATCAATCCGGTAGGCGGAACCGTTAATGGCTGAGGAAAGAGGGCTGCTTAAGAAGGTAACAAGGTTAGCTATTTCTTCTGGCCGAATAAGCCTTTGAATGATGGATGTTGGCCGATTCTCTCTCATAAATCGTTTCTCAGTTTCTTCTACAGTCATTTTTTCATTAGGATAGAGCGTTTTTAACCAGGCCTCCACGCCTTCAGTTAATGTGGAACCAGGCATAACGGTATTGACCGTTACATTCGTTCCTTTGGCCAGCTCGGCTAGGCTCCGGGAAATCGAGAGCTGCATCGTCTTGGTTGCACTATAATGAGCCATTTCTTGCGAAGGCATGATGGCTGCCTCGCTGGCAATAAAGATGACTCGACCTTCATTATTTTTTTGAATCATTCGGTTCAGGTAGTGGCGGGAGAGCCTAACACCACTCATAATGTTGACCTCGAAGAACCTAAACCAATCTTCATCCGGAATATTGAAATATTCAGCTGCCTCGAATATGCCGAGGTTGTTAATTAAAATGTCAACGTCAGCATATTTCTCAATCACCTGTTGACATCCTTGATCTGTACCTAGATCCGCTACGACGGATTCAAGTCGAGCGCCGGCATACTGGCCTTGGATATCTTGGATCGTATTCATTACTTTTTCTTCACTGCGCCCATTAATAAGTACGTTGGCGCCTTCCGCCGCTAATGATGCGGCGATCGCTTTTCCGATTCCTGCCGTAGACCCCGTAACTAGTGCTGTTTTTCCTTGTAAATGAAGTTGCACGCTTATTCCTCCAAGTATTTTAATATGGATTTTAACCGTAATGTTATGAGTAGGTTCGACTTTTTGAAAGGAAGTCTGTATCCGCTCCCGTCACACCGCTTTGTCCCCAGTTGCCAGGGATCATTTCTCGGATGACAATAAGAACTTTATCGAGAGGCGCACGGGTGAAATTAGCGATAAGCAGAGTTAGACCATGAACCCATCTATCTTTCGTAGCTTGGTCGAATGGTTCCATATATCAATGGTGACGACAGCCATCCCATTGATATCGTCAGCATGGTTATGATAGGACTCTCTAGTTGCCCAATCGGTAACTCGGCTATCTCGGGCAAAATTGGGGTCAGATGCAGCAGATCCTGCTTTTCCCCAGTTCTCTTTTTTAAGTTCTTGTATCAACACTTGTATTTTGTCAGGGACAATTTGTAATTCTTGAGTCGTTAATTCTGTTATCTTATAGATGAGTTCTTTTTTCTGCACTTTGGTCATGGTTGGCCATGTATTCAGTGTAATTAATGGCATGTTGATTACCTCCTCTTTGATTCGTAATTACTTGTTTAATATAGAGCGCAAAGCTTTAACGATTAATTCGTGATCTTCTTCGGATGTTAAACCGGATACCGTGATGATCCCAATAATCCCGCTTCCTTGCACTACGATGGGAAAACCGCCACCATACGGTCCGTAAATCGAGGCATCCAAAAGATTTCTATCATTATAAGTGATGCCGGTTTTTGCTCCTTCGAGTTCAAGATAATAGGAGCTATGATTACTTAGCGACACGACCCGACGTTTGCGTTCAAGCCATTCGTTATTTACCTGAGTTGTTCCTGTCATCATATAGTGGAATACTTGTACACCATGATTCGTGATATCTATAGCAATCGATTGTCCTGCTTTCTTCGCCAAATCGATTATTTTTAACCCTAATTCAAGTGCATCTTCATTCGTAAAGGAGGCGTATTGCAACGTTTCCTCTTCCTGTATTACCATTTCCAATTTTTGATCAAAAGATTCGATACTCATATCAATCACCTCAGGTGTATTAGGATGTAATTTTCTCTTCAGAGAATCTTCTTTCTAGTTCTTCTGTATTTAGTAATACATCTTCTCGATGGGGATATTTATTATCAATATGTCTTTCTCCCCATGTGCACAATGAGTCTAAAATGTCTGAAAGGCTCAATCCATACTCTGTTAGTGAATATTCAACTCTAGGTGGAACTTGATTATAAATTTCTCTACGAATGATCCCATCGTTCTCAAGTTCCCGTAATTGTTGTGTGAGCATTTTTTGTGTAATCCCAGGCATCAAGCGCTTGAGTTGCCCCGTTCGTCTTGTCCCTTTCGTTAAATAACATAAAATAACGACCTTCCATTTTCCCCCAATGACCTCTAAAGCAGCTTCTACAGGAATATTATATTTCATTATATTGACTTCCTCCTTTTCAGACACTGATTTTATGTGGTGGGAAATGCTGCAATACGTATTCTCCTAGTTCATGAATGACCTCATCAGCTGGTCGAGGACTGTCAAATAAAGCAAAAAAGAGATGATTAACGCCAATCTTTCTGTATAAATGAAGAAGCTCAATCAATTTATTGCGTCCGACCCGAAAACCTAGCCGAATGGGGGTTGCGTATTCATCAGGGTCTTCCGCCAAATCAAGATGCATGGGCATGCTGAAAGGTCGAAATACGGATTGATTTTGGCGAGAAGCTGATTCTCGCCATGCATGGATAGCATCTATCTGTCTTCCGGGTGCCTGTGGGTAATACATCCATCCGTCACCGTTCAATCCAATCCAATCCAAATCTTGCTGGGCAAATCCGGTTATCAATGTGGGGATTTTCTGTTTTAGTTTCGGTACGAGTGTCGCTTGTTCGATAACCCCATAACGTGAGTCGATTGATGGAAAAGACTCATAAAGTGCCTTTTCGAGATAGGATAATGCTTCTCGGAACTGAGCGCCTCGACTCGGATGGTCGACTCCAAGCCCTTTGAAATCAGCCCGCCGATCTCCTGAAGAAACACCCATGATCAGTCTTTCGGGAAATAGTGCTTCGATCGTGGCAACTTCTTTAGCCAGCCTTAGTGGATGACGCAAAGGGAGTACCAACGCAGATGTTCCAAGAGCGATTTGTTTCGTCTGGCTGAGCAAATGTGTCCCGTAAATCAAAATATCATAAATTTGACCGACTGCAGGATCTCCGAAATTCGGATCGTCTAGTATCACATCTCTGAGCCACAGCGTTGTAAATCCGTATGTCTCAGCAGCTTGTGCTAACTCTATTTGGCGAGCCATCGTCGGCGTTTCCATATTATAGTTTTCTAATGGAATATGGAGTCCAAGTGTTAATTCGCCTTCTCTGAATGTTCTTTGGTAAGTTTGATGATACTCAAACATGTGAACGATCCCTCCATTATTTTTTTTCTAGTTTGGCAGAAATACCTGTGAGTATGATTGCTAGGATAACCATTAGCGCACCGATCCAAGGCGTATGCACCAGCCCCATCGATCCTATGACAACCCCGCCGATGACCGAACCCACTGCAATACCGATGTTGAATGCTGCAATATTAATCGCTGAAGCAACGTCTACAGCTGAAGGTACGTATTTTTCGGCAAGTTGAACAATATATAATTGCAGACCTGGTACGTTCATGAAAGCAAGCAGTCCCATTAAGATAACGCCAATGATACCTGCCACTTTATATGGTGCAAGGAATGTCAAAAGGATTAGAACTGCCGCTTGAACAATAAACATCCAGAATAAAGCACGAATCGGATTCTTGTTAGCAAATTTCCCTCCAATGGAGTTACCTAATGCGACAGCAGCACCATAAGCGATTAAGATGATATTAATCATCCCTTGGCTTACTCCGGTCACATCGTGAAGGAGTGGCGTTAAATACGTAAAAGCGACAAATGTGCCTCCGTAACCGAGTGCCGTAATCAAAAAGCCCAAAATCAATCTTCCATTTGTGAGCAATCGGAACATATCAGAGAACTTGGCAGGAGGAGATTGTTTCAGATTTTTAGGGATCAATATGGCGCTAGAAATGATTGCAATAACACCGAACAGTGCAACACACCAAAATGTCGCTCTCCAGCTAAAGGCTTGTCCGATATATGTTCCCAAAGGAACACCCGTAACAATAGCGATCGTCAGACCAGTGAACATGAGTGCAATTGCACTACCTTTTTTTCCTGGAGGGACTAACTGAACAGCGATTGTCGATCCGATGGAGAAAAAGACACCATGAGAAAATGCTGTGACAAAACGTGCAATGAGAAGTACTTCAAATGACTGTGAAAGTGCAGCGACAGCATTACCGATAATAAAGACGACCATCAAAGACATGAGCAGTGACTTGCGACTCATTCGGTTGGTTAGTGCTGTGAGTATAGGAGCTCCTACAGCAACTCCAAGCGCATAACCTGAGATAAGAAGGCCAGCTAAAGTGATACTGATATTTAAATCATTCGAGATGGATGAAAGTAGACCCACAGGAACAAACTCCGTTGTTCCAATGCCGAATGCACTTATAGCGAGGGCAAGCAGCCCGTAGGTACCTGACTTTGGCGCTGATTTTGAAATCGTATGATTCATAATTCCTCCTGAAGTTAATTTATTATGAATTGAAGTAAGCTTAAGTGTCCTTCACTTCATGAATGCTAGTATAAGACTGTTAAATCAATCTGATAAGTACGTACTTTTTAGGTATATAGGTACTTAAAAGTGCCTATAGAGGGGGGAGGGGTGTTGAAAAAAAAGTTCCAGATTGAAAAGGCATAAGGCACTTTTTAGTACCTATAGCACAAAAAAGTACGTACTTTTATTCTGTATTGTCCTGTAACATAATATATTTTGCCGGCGAGGTTAAGGCAGACTTTTAGTTTAGGAGGAATTAACAATGATAAAGAATTTGCAGGATACAGTGACGCTACACAACGGTGTAAAAATGCCGGGATTTGGTCTTGGAGTATTTAAAGTAGAAGAGGGTCCGGAGCTCGTAAATGCCGTTAAAGTAGCCATCAAGCATGGTTACCGTAGTATCGATACAGCAGCGATTTATGGAAATGAAGAAGGAGTAGGTCAAGGCATCCGAGAAGGTCTACAAGAAGCAGGGATCTCAAGAGAAGAGGTATTTGTCACTTCAAAAGTATGGAATGCTGATTTAGGCTATGAATCGACAATCGCAGCTTATGAGACAAGCCTAAAAAAACTTGGGTTAGAGTATCTAGACCTTTATCTTATTCATTGGCCTGTTGAAGGAAAATACAAAGAAGCATGGCGTGCATTAGAAACCCTTTATAAAGAAGGACGGGTCAAAGCAATTGGTGTAAGTAATTTCCAAATTCACCATCTTGAAAACATAATGAAAGATGCAGAGATTAAACCGGTAATCAATCAGGTGGAATGTCATCCACGTCTTACACAAAAAGAGCTTCAAGCATTTTGTGAACAACATGGCATCCAACTGGAAGCCTGGTCTCCATTGATGCAAGGCGAACTATTAGATAATGAAGTTTTGACCACCATTGCCGCTAAATATAATAAATCTGTAGCCCAAGTGATTTTACGTTGGGATATTCAGAATGGCATTATTACGATTCCAAAATCAACGAAAGAGCATCGTATTGTAGAAAATGCTGCTATTTTTGACTTTGAACTAACAAAAGAAGATATGAAACGCATTGATGAATTGAATCAAAATCACCGTGTAGGTCCAGATCCTGACAATTTTGATTTTTAATTAACTATCTGATAACACAAAAAGCCGCATAATTGCGGCTTTTTGTGTTATGTAGCAGTCTAGACGGAAGCAATCATAACCTTAACTTCACAATCCTTGAAAATTTTTTCAAATGGTTGTTCTGGCTCGGTATCTGTAACTAGAATATCGATTTGATCGAATTGACAAACACGGTGAAACAAACTTTTTTCAAATTTGCTTGAATCTGCAAGCAAAATAACCTGGTTTGCTCTTTTTATCATCTCTCTTTTCATATAAGCTTCTTCTACGGTAGGAGCGAACACGCCTTCGAGTGAAACCCCGCATGCACCTAAGAACAATTTATCTACTTTGATATCGGAGAGCATTTCGATTGCACGAGGGCCGAATGCGTATCGATGCCACGTATTTAGTTCTCCACCCAACAAATGGGTGGTGGTTTCAGGTTTGTCGCACAGGATAGCAGCAATGTCGATGGAATTGGTCACAATAACGTTATTTTGGGTTGTTATAAATTCGGAGGTAAATTGTGTAGTTGTTCCTGCATCCATTAGGAGATAGTCCCCGTCCTGTATAGTGGAAGCAGCCACATGAGCAATTCGGCGTTTATTCTCCGCGTTTTGTAATCGATTTTTATAGCTGTTTATATGCTTGGTAAGAGAAGGCAACATGGCTCCGCCTCGAATTCGAACGATTACGCCATCCTGCTCCATTTTCACCATATCGCGTCTGGCTGTATCGTATGAAACCTCGTACAGTGAGCAAATTTCCTCCATACTAATCTTCATATGCGATTTTAAATAGTCCAGAATGGACTTTATTCTTTCTTCTTGATTCATATTTGTCCACCTTAGCTGATTAGTCTCCCTTTATTTTAGTATTTGTTGCTTTCGAATACAATGCAAACTCAATTTATTATCATTATTTCCTGCATGAAAATTGCAATAAACACGAAATTTTTAAGTTTAATAATTGAATATATAATTATTTCAACTATATTCTGTTGTGGATTTGAGGTAAAATAAAATATAATGGAATAAATTCGATACTTAACAATCTCCTGAGAAGGCGAGGAAACCAAATGAAAACGATTAATGTCGGTATTGTAGGGTATGGATTATCGGGCGAGGTTTTTCATGCTCCACTTATTCAATCGATTGAAGGAATGGAGGTTCTTAAGATTGTCTCCAGTGATCCTCATAAAGTGAGAAGGAAGTTTCCAGATATGGAGGTCGTATCATCGATAGAAGATCTGTTATCGGATGAAAGAATTGATCTAGTCGTTATCACTTCACCTAATTCAACGCATTATTCTTTTGCCAAACAGTCGTTGCTTGCTGGGAAACACGTTATCGTAGAGAAACCATTCGTGATCCATACGGAGGAAGCAAAAGATCTGATCGAAACAGCTAACGGACAGAACAAATTGCTGAGCGTTTTTCACAATAGGAGATGGGATAATGATTTCCAGACCGTGAAGCATTGTATCGAATCCGACGCTATGGGGGAAGTTTATCTGTATGAAGCGCACTTTGATCGGTATCGACCAGAAGTAAGAGAAAGATGGAGAGAACAAATTGGACCAGGGTCCGGAATGCTTTATGATTTAGGATCGCACCTAATCGATCAGGCTTTGTATCTATTTGGCAACCCAATAAGTGTGTACGGTGATGTATTCGCACAACGAGTGGGTTCATCGGTGGATGATTATTTTCATATCATCTTAAATTATGGGAAAATGCGAGTCATTCTGCACAGTGGTTCAATTGTTAGCAACCCCGGGCCGAAATTTCAAGTTCACGGCAGCAAAGGGAGTTTTATTAAATATGGTCTGGACTCACAAGAAGATTCTCTTCGTCAAGGCAAAGTGCCGGGAAGCCCGGGTTGGGGTAGAGACCATGAGAAGTGGTATGGTGAGTTGACAAAGGAAATTGGAGACCAATGGACAACAAATAAAATAGAAACGATACCGGGTTCTTATGAAAATTTCTATCAAGGCATTTATCAATCGATAATCAATAATGCTCCGTTACCAGTGAGTGCAAACGAAGCGATGAATACAATTAAGGTGATTGAATTGGCCAAGAAAAGTAGTTCGGAGCAAAAAACAGTCTCCTTTGAATAAATGAGAAGGAGATTCACACTATCCGTTAAAAAGTGCACCCCATTGAATTCATCGGATTAACCAGGAGTTATTCCAATGTCTATTCTAAGGGGTGCACTTTTTATTTTAGTAGGTACTTTTTAGTTCCCATATTACTTTAAAGTGCGTACTTCTTTTTTCTGTTTAGATGCTTCATAATCAGTGTTGTCAGGCGATAGAATGACATTTGTTGATTGGATCAGTTATTGATTTCTATATCAATATGAATCATTCATCATCATAGATTTAAAACAAATTTTAGGAGGGGTTTCATATGAGAAATATACTGCAAGGAAAACTTGGATTTGGTACTGCACCGCTAGGCAATATGTACCGTACGATCTCTGAAGAAGAAGCTATGGCAACAGTAAATGCAGCTTGGGAGAGTGGCATTCGTTACTTTGACACAGCACCATCCTATGGAGCTGGCTTAGCAGAGATTCGCCTTGGAGAAGCACTGTCAACAAAAAATCGTAATGATTACGTTATAAGCACGAAAGTAGGCCGAATCATTTCGGATGAACTAGAAGACCCATCTACACGTGATTTTGGAGAAAAAACGGGGCTTTTCGAATTTGGCCGTAAGAATAAAATCATCAATGACTATAGCGCGGATGCAACCCTTCGCTCAATCGAGCAGAGTTTGGAGCGTTTAAAAACGGATCGTCTGGACATTGTCTATATACATGATGTAGCGCAGGACTTTTATGGCGATGAGTGGCTGTCGCAATTTGAAACTGCTCGAACCGGAGCATTCCGTGTACTCACACGTTTACGTGAAGAAGGAGTCATTAAGGCTTGGGGACTCGGAGTAAACCGGGTAGAGCCAATTGAACTCATGTTGGAATTGGAAGAAGCGAAGCCAGATGTATCTTTGCTAGCTGGTCGTTACACTTTATTAGACCATGAACGTGCGCTTCAACGCGTAATGCCGGCGGCTGAAAAACATCACATGGACATTGTCATTGGTGGTCCATATAGCTCAGGTGTTCTTGCTGGAGGTACCCATTTCGAATATCAACAAGCGTCACCAGAAATTATGGCAAAAGTTGAGAAAATCAAAAATATTGCAGATCGTCATCACATCAACATCAAGGCTGCAGCTTTACAATTTTCAATGTCTAATCCAGCAGTTGCTACTGTCATTCCTGGTGCTAGTCGACCTGAGCGAATTGCAGAAGACAACGCTGCATTGAACACCGTGATCTCGGCAGCGTTCTGGGAAGAAATGCGCGAACAAAAACTGGTAGCACCTCATGCACCACTACCAATCGGCGTGAAATAAAAAGAAGAGTCGTGGATATGGCACAAACTACGACATCACTTAATGTAGAATTTAAAACAATTACTAGGAGGGTTTACTCAAATGAGAAATATACTGCAAGGAAAATTAGGTTTTGGTACTGCACCGCTAGGCAATATGTACCGTAATATCCCTGAAGAAGAAGCTATCGCAACGGTAGATGCTGCTTGGGAGAGTGGTGTTCGTTACTTTGACACAGCACCGTTCTATGGAGCGGGCTTGGCCGAAATTCGCCTTGGAGAAGCACTGTCGAAAAGAAATCGTAATGATTACGTTCTAAGCACAAAAGTAGGTCGAATCATTTCGGATGAACTAGAAGACCCATCTGCACGTGATTTAGGAGAAAAAGGGGGACTTTTTGAATTCGGCCGTAAGAATAAAATCATCCCTGACTATAGCGCGGATGCAACCCTTCGCTCGATCGAGCAGAGTTTGAAACGTTTAAGAACAGATCGCTTGGACTTTGTATTTATTCATGATATAGCTCAGGACTTTTATGGCGATGAGTGGCTTTCATATTTTGAAACTGCCCGAACTGGCGCATTCCGTGTACTCACACGTTTACGTGAAGAAGGCGTCATTAAAGGTTGGGGACTCGGAGTGAACCGGGTAGAGCCAATTGAACTGATGCTGGACTTGGAAGAAGCGAAGCCAGATGTATCCTTGCTAGCTGGCCGTTATTCGTTACTAGACCATGAACGTGCGTTACAACGCGTGATGCCTGCAGCTGTAAAACATAACATGGACATTGTCGCCGGTGGTCCGTATAGCTCAGGTGTTCTTGCTGGAGGTACTCATTTCGAATATCAAAAAGCGTCACCAGAAATTAAGGCAAAAGTGGAGAAAATCAAAAATATAGCAGATCGTCATCAAATCAGCATCAAGGCTGCAGCTTTACAATTTTCACTAGCTAACCCGGCAGTTGCTGCAGTTGTTCCTGGTGCTACTCGACCTGAGCGAATTGCTGAAGACAAAGCTGCATTAAACACCGTGATCCCAGCAGCGTTCTGGGATGAAATGCTTGAACAAAAACTGATATCACCTCATGCACCACTACCAATCAACGTTAAATAAAAAGGAGAGTTATAAACATGGCACAAACGACGACATCGATTAAAATTCCAGCTTCACCGGATCAAGTATGGCGATTCATCGGAGGTTTTGACTCGCTTCCAGACTGGTTACCATATATACCGAGCAGTACAGTAACTGAAGGTGGTCGCGTCCGTCATTTGGCTAACCCTGATGGTGATGTGATTGTAGAGCGCTTGGAAGCATTCAATGATAAGGAACGCTACTACACTTATTCCATTATGAAAGCACCATTTCCAATTACGAATTATTTATCTACAATCCACGTTAAAGAAGATGCTGACGGTAAATCATCATTGGTTGAGTGGTCTGGCAGTTTCACGCCTGTAGGTGTAAGTGATCAAGAGGCTATTGATCTGTTCCATGGCATCTATAAAGATGGCTTAGAGGCATTACAACAAGGATTCAATGAATAAAAAAAGAGTGTCTCAAAGTCGAAATTTGGTCATAGTCCTGTCAAGGTGCAGTTAAAAAACAGGCTTTAAAAGGCGACTTGCTTCCGGTATTCTGCCGGAGGCAGGTCGCCTAATTTATTTTGGAAGAGGTCCTGGTTGAAATTATAATTTCCATTATTTTGATAATATGATATACTTTTCATTATTCTTGTTACCACAAATGATTAGTAAGGGGTCAATCATATTGCAATTAAAATCAAGAAAACCCTTAGTCTACTTAATGATTATAGGTGTAATAATCTGGCTAGCTGGGATCGTAAGTAGTGGGATATATTTTTTTGAAGTATTTGCTAACCATGACAATTTCTATAGTGATCCAAGTCCTGTTCCTTTGTTTGTATTTGCATTCATCGGAGGTCTAGGCTTCCTGTTAGCGGTAATCTCTACTTTAATATATTTCGCATCTCTCCTAAAAAACAGACAATAAAATAGATAAACATTATCATCAAATATCAATATGTAAGCCTGATTTACGCATATAGTCTTTTTAATAGAAGCATTATCCTTTCAAAGGGGTGTGTTTATTGAGAAACGGGAGGTTGCTATTCATTTGTGGTACTCTTTTAGTGCTTGCAGGTGGTGTGTTTTTTACCGTTGAACGATTTGGTGCATATATTGCAATGGGGCTTGAGGCAGGAGGATTTGCCAGCAAATCCGGTTTTGTCCCAACACTTGGGATGCTAAATACAACACTTTCAGATAACCAGCTGGTCGTACCTTTTTTAATCATTGGTTCAGTTCTAATGGCTGCTGGAATCCTATTAGAAATAATAATTATAAATCAAAAGTAATTTAACCAACTTTTGAACTAACGGAACATGATAATTGAATCATGATATAGAGGCAGCCGATCAACCGATCAGCTGCCGTTTTCTTTGAAGTTACGGGCAGTTTGGCTCAATACAGAAGGTTGTGTGGCGTGGTGAAATTAGTAAGCTAAGGGAGGTGAAAATGATAAAATCAAGTCTAGGGAGTGCTTTTTATTTTTGTGCCATTTTGCTTCTGGTTTATTATTTTGTAGGGATTAGTTTTATTAAGGCTATACAAATGGCAGTACTTATAACCATGGTACATATCTTAATCCTTCTCATAGACAGGTTTTACAAGAGAAAAGAGAGACGTAAGGGACGTAGCTAATGGGAGCAGTTTTTCCTTTTTCATTAAGCTAACAGGACACGATAGATCAATGATACAGTGGCAGTCTAGTACTTTATTTCTTAAGAACATCTGGACAATAAATTCGGAAATGAGGGTGTTTATAAGAATGCTACAGAGAAAATTGATTGTGATAGCGAAAGCTTTGATAGCCGCCGCCGTGATAGCAATTACTTTCATGAATATAGATTTTCCGCACGGCAGCCCAAACAACAACGTCGCTCTCGCTGCCGCCAAAGTGAATAGAGATATAACCGTATTATGGAATGGCAAACCGTTGAAACTTGAGTCCGCTCCCGTTTTGCGGAAAGGCATTGTATTTCTGCCCATGCGCGAACTGTTTAATGTCATGGGTGCAGAAATAGCTTTTAATAAAGGACACATTGATGTTCATCAGGCAGATCACTATCTCGGACTGGATGTTGACAGCCTTAAGGCAAATGTCGATGGATCGAACGAAACTTTGCATGCGGCACCATTTTATTCTGGTGGCAGAACCTATATCTCTCTCGACCTGCTGTCTCAAGCTTTCGGCGCCAAAGAAAAGTGGGATCCAAAATCACAGCAAGCGGATATTCGCTGGAAAGGTCCAGATATCCTGTCATTCCAGCCGGGGATCGCCATTAATTTCCCGAAAGGCTCCGATGCTGATGAAAAAGAGGTGATCCTGCTGGTGAAGAAAGCAATGCAAGCCATTGCAGGCAAAGTTAAGTCGGATCTGCGCTCGACTATGGATGAGAATGCCGATTATCTGGATTTTCTCATCGAATCAAAGATTCAATACCGCTTCACTCAGCTGGTCCGCATCGAACCTTACGACGAATCGACGGGTCGGAAAAACAGTACGATAGCATTTTACACCCTGAATGCAGGAATCATCAAACACGGAAACTACATCTTTACATCGCTCAAGAACAAACAGGGAAAGTGGTATATTGCCAATATTGACTGACTGTTGCACCGTAAAATCGGTATTGGACGAAGACCCCCACGGCACCTTATGTAAGAATATTCGACTCTTCAAGATCTATACGTATGATTCTCCTTTCATATCGAAAATGAACACTTGTGAAACTAATACTAACGGTTATCATTGTGCAAACTACGGTATTAAAGTGGTAATTGTGAGGAGTTAAGAATATGAAGAAGATTTGGATAGTCATGTTTATGTTTTTCTTTGCGTTCCAGATACAAGCGTTAGAGGTGTCAGCAAGCAGAGCAAAGATTGATCCAATACATTCAGCCACATTGAACTCACTACGTCATGGCGGATATGTACTCTATGTAAGGCATGGAGAGGCGAATAGAGGTGAAGATCAGTCACAAATCATATACGAAAATTGCGCTACCCAAAAAAATCTATCGGAGGAAGGCCGAAAACAATCGGCGTTATATGGTGAAGCTCTTCGAAGATTGAATATTCCCGTTCACTACCCGGTTTCAGCAAGCCCTTTTTGCCGTACAAGAGATACAGCGGAATTGGCTTTTGGTAACCAAAATGTTCAAATTGACCCTTTCTGGTTTAAAGTTTATCAATTAAGCGGAAACGTTACACCAACAGAACAGGCGAGTACGTTATCAGAACTAACTTCAGAGCTAGAAAAGATCCCGATATCTGGAACGAATACTGTAATTATCGCTCATAGCTTTCCTAAAGGTATAGGGTTGGGTGAAATACCGTATCTAGGAACTGTTGTAGTGAGACCAAAAGGACCAGGGAACGGGTACGATATTATTGATCGATTTTCATTCAATGAGTTAAATGACACGCCTTGACAGCTTGGTACAATTATAAGTGAAACAGACGGGACAACGGCTATAGCGTGAGGAGCGAGAAAACTTTTAGGAGTGAACAAATGTGAGGATGTATTCTAACAGCATTAGAATATTGATTGGTGTGGTTTTTATCGTTTGTGTGGTGGGTGGTGTAATGGTATTCAAGGGCACATATGCTAAAAGTACGACGAATCAAAACTACATAAATTCTCCTAACTATCCTGAAAATGGACATGGACAGACATACGGTTTAGTTGAAGAAGTTCCCTCCGTTGAAATGCTACCTGATTTAATCCTTGCAGGAAGTGTGAATGGCATTAAAGCGTATTTGCTGAAGAAAGATTATCTCGGTGAACCTGGCAATGTCCCACTGTATGATGTTAATGGGAGAACCATAACTGGTTCTTTTCATATTGGTGCTAAGAATATGAAATTTCCTAAGAATAAAAACGGACAGACATACGGTTCTAGCGCAGATGCTACTTCTCCAGAAACGGAACCTGAATTAATCAGTGCTATGGGTGTGGATGGCACTACAGGATATGTGCTGAAAAAAGACTTAGACGGTGAGCAACCAAAATCACCTGAGGACGCCCTTGCGATACAGATCAGTAGATCACCAGGTGGTCGTGATATTCCACTGTATGATGTTGATGGTGAAACCGTAATTGGTGTGTTTCATGTGGGAGGAGAGTAATTGTAGATCCGCTGAACGAAACACTGGCTAGGTCTAAGGAATATGCAAGCAAAAAGAAGAAATAAAAACGTGGCTGCCGGCATAGTCGGCAGCCACGTTGCGCAAAGGGGAGGTCGACACATTCACAATCTATGGATAAAATTAGCATATGATTTGTAATGTGAAGCATAAAGGGTGGGTGGCAAATGAACGTTTCACCGGTTATTCTGAACGGCAGCAAGGTTGAACTCGTTCCGATGGCATACGAGCATAGCATTGGTTTATATGAAGCAGGGCGCTACCCTGAGATTTGGGCTCTTACCCAAGGGCGTATCTCTTCACTTCAAGATGCAGGAGAATACGTACGAAAAGCATTGGAAAGTCCAGGTAACTTGCCGTTCGTTATTATCGAGCGAGCATCGGGTCAAATCGTAGGAAGTACAAGATTCTATGATATTTCTTTAACGAACCGAAGTCTTGAGATCGGTTCTACCTGGCTGACGCCTACGATGTGGAGAACCCCAATCAATACAGAATGCAAATATTTATTGCTCAAGCACGCTTTCGAAACGCTAGGGACCATACGGGTTCAGCTGAAAACAGATTCAAGGAATGTAAGATCGCAACGTGCGATTGAACGTCTAGGCGCAATTCGAGAAGGGATTTTACGAAACCATATGATTCTGCCGGATGGCTATATTCGGGATTCTGTCTATTACAGTATTCTAGATAAGGAGTGGCCAGCAGTAAAGTTGCGTCTTGAAGGATATTTAGCTAATTAAAAAGAGATATGCCAGATCAACTCAGTATGACGCGGCGGTTACCGGTGATCGGAAGCCGCTTTTTTATTTTTTGCGTACCTTTGGATTCGATTGTACATCGTTTTGTTCTTCAACGTATTAAAGATGCTCATATCCGGCTGGGTATTAATCTCCAAGACCCAAGGATTCATTTGATGATCAATGGCGATATCAACTCCGAACGCTCGTTTGTTTCGATAACTTTTACCAAGCACTGTGCTCGCAGCTTTCCCTAATCTCTCAATGCGTTGAATGTACTGTTTCCTTGATTTGTCACTCAGATGTGATTGGAGTAAGGTATCGATAGGCAAGGGCGTCCCGCCAGAATGAAAATTCGTTACGATTTTATTGCGTTTCGCTTGTCGTCCTATAATTCCCGTAACGTCTAATGCTCCTTTTTTATTCTTTTGGACCATAACTCTGATATCGAACGGACGATGATTGTGTTTTAACAGTTCGATTCCTTCTTGAACAATATATTTGCCTCTAACTAGAACACTTTGAATTGAAGTATATAAGGCATGTAATGAGCTGAAAATACGAGAATTCGAACCCGTGCGCAAAATGAAGTTGTTCTTGCCCTTATTGATTTTATAAATTCCATGTCCGCCAGTTCCTTCATCGGGCTTTAAGTATACGGATCTATACGATCTAAGCATTATTTGAATGTTAGGCAAAGTTGCTTTTCGTGTGTCTGGCAAAAATAGGCGCATCATTTTATCGTTCTTCATGAATTGATACTTTCCCAATTTCCCCATTTTATATTTTACTTTCTTCATATGATCTACCTCCAATTGCTTCGCTGAAGTATGAATGCCATTTATGTCTCTAGCCCAAATTTGAATCTTGCTATACGCATGCATCTAAGCATGAATCGATCTCCTATACTTAGGTATTCACAGACATAGAATTAAGCCTCCGCTCTGGACTGTGCGGATACCTATTTGTCTGCGTCTATAGGTAAAAGCCGCCGCTTTCTCATGTAGTCCATATAAAATAAACGAATGACGCAGTATAGCATTGATCATATCCGGTGAGAAGTATCGGTCATGAATTCATACATGGATTCTAAACAAGGGACTGACAGGAGGTCATCGCGGATGCCTGGTAATTGGATACATTGTTTATAAATGTGACTACAAGTTAAAACGAGTTATTTGACCTTTTGAATGAGTTATTTGCCCGTTGCTGAACCGGGGTGGCGGAATATAATAGTCTAATGCACACAGGCCGCGAAGGGAGGTAGGCAGAATGCACAAGTCTTCGATGATCGTAACTCTTCTTACGTTCGGCATTCTATTATGTGTATGGGCGTTTGTGACGGGGGAAGGGCTGATATCACCATTGTTTTTGCCCTCACCAGGAGAGGTGTGGCACACCTTTCTTACGGTTGCCTTTGGTGAAGGCTATCAAGGGTCAAGTCTTTGGGGACATCTGGGTATCAGCATGCTCCGGATTCTTGTTGCTTTTGGCGTGGCCACAGTGCTGGCAGTACCACTCGGGCTGTTATGCGGAGCCATTCCGCTTCTTCGCGCTGCAATTGCGCCAATCGTCCATTTTTATCGCCCCTTACCGCCACTCGCCTATTATACGCTTCTGATTATTTGGTTCGGCATCGGTGAAGTGTCGAAGGTGTTGCTCTTATGTCTTGCCGGATTCGCGCCGATCTTTCTCGCATGTGTTGCTGCAGTGGAACGTCTTGATCCAGCGAAACTAACAGCCGCCAGAACCTTAGGAGCAACAGGGTGGAAATTGTTCATTTATATGATTCTTCCTTCCGCATTGCCTGAGATTATCGTGGGGCTGCGGACGGCATTGGGGTTCATTTATACGACATTAGTTGCAGCCGAGATGGTCGCGGCGGGTTCGGGCGTCGGCTGGATGGTTCTTGACGCGAGCAAGTTTTTGAATAGTGATGTGATGGTCGTCGGAATTGTGGCCATGGGGATTACCGGCATCCTGTTGGAAGCGGCCTTTCGTATGTTAGAACGTTGGTGGGTTCCGTGGAAAGGAAAGGGAGGGTAAGTCAAACTTCACCGAAGGGAGATAATTAGTTTGAAAATCTTTCGAGTTGCAGGGATCGGCCTCCTTATTGCGGCATTAACTTGGGTGTCCGTTGGTTGTGGCCTGTCCACCAAAGAAGTGAAGGAGGTCCGTATCGGTTTTCAGACCATTCCGAACACGGAAGCGGTCGCGAAGGCCGAAGGGTGGCACGAACAGCAAATGAAGGGGGTCTCTGTGAAATGGTTGCCATTTGATTCCGGTCGGGATGTGAACAATGCCCTCGTCTCGAGCAGCATCGATATCGGCCTGCTCGGCTCTACATTGGTCGCTGCGGGTCTCTCGAAAGGTGTCGATTATAAGGTCATCTGGCTCGCTGACGTGATCGGGGCTAATGAAGCTTTAGCAGTAAAGAATACGAGCAATATCCGTGAAATGGCTGATCTGAAGGGGAAAACGATTGCCGTAACCTTCGGCTCTACGACCCAATATTCGCTGCTTGGCGCGCTACAGCTTAATGGACTTAGTCCGAATGATGTTCATATTATTGATATGAAGCCTGCGGATATGCTCGCTGCTTGGAAGCGAGGCGATATTGATGGAGGCTACGTGTGGCAGCCAACGTTGCAGCAAATGGCCGACGATGGAGGGCATATTTTGGTCACCAGCGGCCAACTGGCGGAGCAAGGGATTGTCACAGCGGATGTGATAGTCGTACGCAAAGCATTTGCGCAGGAGCATCCGGAGCTGGTGAAGCTGTATTTGAAATCAATGATTCAAGCCGTCGAGCTTTATCGGGAACAGCCGGATCAAGCCATTCAAGCGACAGCTTCCCTATTCTCGATCAGCGAACAAGAGGCTGCCACCATGATGAATCAGCTGATCTGGTTATCGGGTACGGAACAGCTGTCCGAATCTTATCTCGGAACGTCTGATCATGCCGGGCAATTCGCGAATGTTCTCGCAGATACCGCTAAATTTTTGAAGGATCAGCATCTTATTGATACATTGCCTTCCATATCGGTTTTCCAACAGGCGATTGCAACTAAGTCTTTGAAGGAAGCAGATCAAGATGCCGGGACTGCCCAATGAACCTGGTCAAATTGGAAAACGTCAGTCTTGCATATGAAAAGGGAACTTCACGCGTATCTGTATTGAGGGACATCGATGTATCCGTTGCGGAGGGGGAGTTTATAACGATTGTTGGGCCTTCCGGCTGCGGGAAAAGTAGTCTCCTCGCTCTGCTGGCTGGGACATTGCGCCCTAGCTCAGGTCAGGTGCTCTATAAAAATATACCTATTGTCGGGACTGATCCGCAGCGTGGGATCCTTCTGCAGCAGGCAGCTCTATTTCCTTGGTTATCTGCCCTTCGAAATGTAGCATATGGCTTACATATGCAGGGCGTTGCCAAGACGGAGCGGCTGAAGCAGGCCTCAGTTTGGTTAAGTCGAGTAGGTCTTGAAGCGTTCGCGAACCGCTACCCCTACGAACTCTCCGGTGGCATGAAGCAGCGTGTCGCCCTTGCCCGTACCCTCATCACAAACCCGGAGCTCATTTTGATGGATGAACCGTTAGGAGCGCTTGATGCATTTACGAAACGTAAGATGCATGAACTGTTTGCGAAGGTCTGGCGCGAGACAGGGAAGACCTTCATCATGGTCACGCATGACGTAGAGGAAGCTGTAAAGCTCGGTACACGGATGATCGTCATGTGTCCCCGTCCAGGCAGGATTATGGAGCAGTTTATGTTAGAAGGCAACCGCGTGGACGCATGGGCTAATGAGGCGGAGCCTTCGATCGTGCAAAAGGTGTACGATTTACTGCGTTATGATGAGTAAAACAAGAAGGGATTCGATCATCATGGAGACGGTTAACCAAAAGCTTGCCCGCTTATCCAAATGGAAGCTACATCAGTTTTATGCTCGTTATCCTCATATTGCCCCTTATTTGCCTCCAGCTGCTAGGCTATCTCAACCATCGCTAAACCGATTTCTGGATCTCTATCGTCGTGGCGTATACATCAAGGCCAATCGGGTCCATACGGGAAAAGGTGTCATTAAAGCTTGGAAAATGGGGAAGGGATATCGCTTCGTCATCGTGAAAGGCGACGTCCAGCATGCTGCTTCGGTCAAGGATCTGCATTCCCAAATCGTCCGTTTTATGCCGAACCGATCGTTTCTCGTGCAAAAGGCTATCGATTTGGCGACCGTGAGCGGACGAAGCTTCGATATTCGCGTGATGATGATGCGCGACGGTCACCGCAATTGGAATTATGCCGGCATGGTCGCAAAAGTAAACGGAACAGGAAGTATCGTATCTAACGTGCGTCGTGGCGGCGGGTATGTGATGACAGTCGAGCAAGCGCTGCGGCAATCTTTGAAATGCAGCACGCAGCGCATCGAGAGCATTAAAAAAACACTTATTCAATTGAGCCGCGATATCATGTCGGCTTCAGAGAGCTATCCGTTTTTTTCCTATCAATGTGGAATCGATCTCGCGGTCGACAAACAGGGCAAGGTATGGGTCATCGAGGTCAATCTCCATAATCCATCGCACAGCTTGTTCAATCGACTTCAAGACAAGACGTTTTTTCGAACGATTCGAAGGCTGCACCGGGCGTACAGAAGGAATAACAAACGAGTGATTTAAAGAGTAAGTAAGCGTACTTCTTACTCAAGAGGAATCCGAAACAATGTTTTTCTTACTGCATCGTGTTAGACGCATAGAAAGAAAGAAGATGGTATAGAGCCAGATCTGCTTTCTTTCTATTGCTATTTCACAGGATAATAATTGTCCTTCGAACACGGTGATATACTCTTCTGTACCATCTTTATAGGGATCTGAGCACTTTTACCTGGAGCTTGTTCGGCTTGCTTTTTCAATCGATTTCCTTATTGAGAATGTAGCAGCTTGCTAGCATCTGTGTCCAAGTTCAATGGTTTATGCTAGTCTATAAGGGATAAGCTTGAACGAAAAAAAGTTTTCGAAAAAGCGGTCGATCAAGAAAGGGAAATATAAATATGGACACAGCAGCTATAGAAGTATTTACAAGTGGACAACGACGCAACGTCGGCATTTTCGCGCATGTGGATGCGGGAAAGACGACAACGACGGAGCATATGTTATATGAGAGTGGTCGGATCCGATCCTTAGGCAGTGTGGATGCGGGCACAGCTATGACGGATTCGATGGATATTGAGAAAGAACGGGGGATTTCGGTTCGAGCTGCGATGACTTCTTTTCAATGGAAAGGGCAATCTGTGAATCTCGTGGACACCCCGGGACATGTAGATTTTCTATCCGAAGTAGAACGATCTTTGCGTGTCATGGACGGAGCTGTGCTGATTATTTCCGCTGTCGAAGCCGTGCAGGCTCAGACGGAGGTGATCTGGAACGCGCTTCGCAAGCTGCGGATTCCAACACTTATTTTCGTGAACAAAATGGATCGAATTGGAGCGGATGCAGCGTCTGTGATGGATGGTATTCATAAATATTTGTCTGCTGATATGATCCCGTTTCAAGTGCCCATCGGTGTCGAACAAGATTTCCGGGGAGCAGAAAATGTATGGGTGAACGGAGATGAGTCGGTCTATGAATTCCTTGCGGAGCGGGACGAGGACTTGCTTCAGCGTTATTTGAACGGTGACACGATCAAGCTGTCCGATTGGAAACAGCATGCGATCGATATGTCGCAGCGGGCGGAGATCTTCCCGCTCTTCTACGGTGCGGCAGGCAAGGGTATTGGTGTAACGGCAGTTATGGATGCCATGGTTGAATATTTGCCCGCAGCGCAGGGGGATACAGAAGCGCCATTGTCAGGGATTGTATTCAAAATCGAACGTGATAAGACGATGGGGCGGATGGCATATATTCGTCTATATGAAGGCGTCATGCGGAATCGGGATATGATCTATAATCATACACAGCAATTAGCAGAGAAGATTACGCAAATCCGGAAAGTAGACGGTGGCCGATCAGAGGATATCGGCGTTCTGCAAGCCGGAGATATTGCCGCTGTCTGCGGGATGACGCAGGTTCGGATCGGGGATGTGTTGGGTCGACCGGACGCGATTCCGGATGAAGCGAGGCTCGCTGTACCGCTCTTGACGGTGCAAGCGCATTGGGTGAATGAAGCGGAATATCCGAGGGTTGTTCAAGCGATGCAAGAGCTGTCTGATGAGGATCCGCTGCTTGACGTGCAATGGATGCAGGATGAGCGGGAGCTCCACGTGAAAGTGATGGGCCCTATTCAGCTGGAGATTCTGACAAATATGCTGGCTAATCGGTATGGGCTGCAAGTTCGATTCGGACAACCCTCCGTCATCTATAAAGAAACGCCAGCACAAGCCGGGGAAGGGTATATCGCCTATACGATGCCGAAGCCATGTTGGGCGATTCTCCGCTTCAGGATTGAGCCGGGGCCGCGCGGCAGCGGCCTGTACTATGAGGCCGATGTTCGAACGGAGAAGCTGCTCCTCCAGTATCAGAATGAAGTGGCACGAAGAGTTCCCGAAGCGCTCCAGCAAGGATTGTATGGTTGGGAAGTTACGGATTTGAGGGTGAAGCTGATCGATGGTGAGCACCATGTATGGCATACGCATCCGCTTGATTTCGCTGTAGCGACGCCTATGGGTATAATGGATGGATTGGCCAATGTAGGGACGCAATTGCTGGAGCCGATTTTACAGTTCCGCATTGTCGTACCGGAGGAGTTCGGTGGGCGTGTCATGAATGACCTTATTTTGATGCGAGGAACATTTGACCCTCCAAACCTGCATGGAGACCGGATGGTCATTGAAGGTCGGGTGCCTGTAGCTACATCCCTAGATTACCCTATGGAGCTGGGTTCCTTGACGAAGGGGCGAGGAACGATTGCAACCTTTTTCGATGGATACGAGGTTTGTCCACCTGATGTAAAGTCGGAGCGCCAGCGGCGCGGCGTGAATCCGTTGGATCAATCGAAGTACATTCTTAGTGTGAGAAAGGCTTTGCAGGGGTAGCTTAATCCTAAGAATAGATGTAGAAGAGAAGGGTAACGGCAGCCATTCATTTGGCTGCCGTTTTCTATATTACTGTGTAGTAATTTGTAGGTAGCTTATGAGCTGTACACGAGCGGGTTCAGTGGGCTGGAGGCGATTTCGCCGGGCTTTTGGCCAGGTAGCCAGGATTCGAGATCGCTACGTCGGGCATTGCTGTCTGGATCAGCGATAGGCGTTCCATCCGCCATGTAAATGATGGTCATGACTTCCCTCATCGAATTCGTCGGGTTGCCTGGCGCAGAGTGGAGTGTCCATCCGGCATGAAAAGTTGCATCGCCTGAGGCCATGGCGCCATACGTTATTTTTTCAAACCCTTTACCATCGATATACTGGCTTAGCGTGCGGTGTGATTCATCGGAAATGACCATTTTGTTGATATAACCCACTTTATGTGAGCCTGAGGCAAATGTCATTGATCCGACTTGCTCGGAAATCGGCACAAGCGGCATCCACATCGTGATTGTTTTGTCCGTATCGAGCGGCCAGTAAATTTGGTCCTGGTGCCACGGCGTATGTCCGCCGCCGGGCTCTTTGAACAACGCCTGATCGTGATAAATACGCACGGCTTCTACGCCCATCAGGTCCGCCGCGATTTTGGCAAAACGTTTCGCTAACACAAACCGCCGGACGGCCTCGCTCTTTTGCCATAAGTTGCTAATTTGAATAAAAGCCTTGCCATATGTGTCTCGTTCTGCAACGGGTTTGTCGTGGTAATTCAGTTCCTTTACCAAATTGGCGATTACTGGTCCGTATCCCTCAATTTCGTCTTGCGTCGCAACTTGGCGGAGAAGGATATGACCATTATCTTGATAGCCTGCAATTTCTTCGGAGGTTAAGATATACGAAGTTTCCAATGCCGGTAGATTGTTAATCTGTTCATTTAGACTCATATTTTGTTACTCCTCTACTTATAGTGAGATTCCTCATCGTTTCACGGCTATTTTATCTTTAATCCTGGAAAAATGCTTTGTCAAAACCTCTTCAATCATTTATCCAAAACAACTGTTAATTTGCTATAGTAAGACTATGAACTTTGGTGAAAAAGGACGGTCTATATTCATGCAGACGTTAATGGAGATCATGGAAAAACACCCGATTGTGCCTTTTATACGTGAGAGCGACTTAGCTGTAAGACGACCGTGGAACAGTCCGGAGCGCCGTTTGCTAGATTACTTAATGGTGTATGTCCAAAAGGGGCAATGCGCATTTACAGTTAACGGGGAGCGACAACTTTTCAATCCGGGTGAGTTTTGCCTGATTCAACCGGGAAGTTTGACAGAACTAGAGGGTCTAACGGATACAGAAACGCCGTTTGCGCATTTGGATATTTTCTACAAGCCAGGACGGGAGAAAAGCTTTCCTACAAGACCAGGTCAGATCGATCTAACACCTTATCAGGAGTTGATGCAGCCGTCTCTAAATGAACTATACGATATCGAGATTCCCGTCCGGCTCCGGTTTCGCAATCCGAACAAAATGGCCGAAATGATGCTGAGAATGATTAGTCTATGGCAGCAGCGGGATCCGCTTTCTCAAATAAAAGCGCAGCATACGGCGACAGAAATTTTTATCGCAATCTTGGATAATCATGCACAGCTTCATCGCCCTGGAAGAGAGCATACGCAGGACTTATCGTGGATGCATTCCTACTTGTCATTTCATCTTGGGGAGACATTGTCTATCGGGGATATGGCGCGGCGCGCGAGCCTATCGCCCTCTCGGTTCAGCGCCGTGTTCAAAGAGCAGTTCGGAATGGCGCCTCATCAGTATTTACTTAACATGCGCGTGGAACACGCTAAAGAATTGCTGGAAGTAACGACGCTGTCGCAGGAAGAGATCGCATCATATTGTGGATTCGCGAATATCCATCATTTTTCGAAAGTGTTCAGGAAGCGTACAGGCAGGTCCCCTGGTGGGTGGCGTCAAAAACATTAATCGAGTTGGGGGGGGGGCGCCTTTTCCGAAAACTACCGATTGTAGGATGGATTTCCCAAAACTAACGAACATTTCATATATGATACATGATATACTCTGGGTATGTCGTATAAATGGAGATGAGCCCTATGGCAAATAATCGATTGAATCGCTATGTTCTGACAGATGAACTCTATGGATTGTTGAAGCAAAAAATCCTGTCCCATGATATATCCGCAGGAAACAAGATCAATATCGATCAATTAGCAAGGGATTTAGGCGTCAGTAATATTCCGATTCGAGAGGCATTGTTCCGCTTGGCATCCGAGGGGTTCGTCAAAGTCATTCCGTTCAAAGGGATGTATGTCGCAGAAATGACTTTGGCGGATATCGACGAAATCTTCGAAATTCGCTATGCGTTAGAAGAGCTGGCCATTCAAAAGGCTGCTCCGCATATCCCGGGGACTCGACTTGAACAAATTCTACAAGAGCTCGATACAGTCGAACAAATGTGGGAGGCAAGCCACGAAGAGAACGTCATCTCCAAGATGAATCATGATTTGCATGGAACGATATTTGCTTATGCAGGGAATGAGAACTTAAAGCAGATGGTCACGGCTTTAATTGAACGGGTTCACCGCTATTTGAACTTGGTCCATTACAAGATCGACATGAGCGCGGAAATCGCAGAACATCGCAAGATTGTGTTAGCTCTGCTCGAGAAGGATACAGAAAAAGCCGTAGAGGCTTCCAGAATCCATCTACAGCAGGCCTATCAACGACTGCGAGACAACTTCAAATAACTTCCATATTCTTCTTTACACTATAAATCGTGTATGATATTATTCTAAATAAATCATACACGATTTATAGTTTTGAATACGATTACATAATAGCGGAGGGGACGATCATGTTATTTCGCACAGTGAGTTTGTGGAGGAAAAACATCTATCGGCATTGGCAGCTTTATTGTATCGTGGCATTACCCGTTCTATTCCTCATCACGTTTAACTACGTCCCGATGTTCGGCATCCAGATTGCGTTCAAAGAGTTCAATCCCATGCAAGGCATATGGCACAGTCCTTGGGTCGGAGGGAAGCAATTCGAGATGTTCTTCAATTCCCCGTACTTCTGGCCAATCATTCAAAACACACTCCTTCTCAGCATCTACGCATTATGCATCGGAACTCCTGCCGCCATCCTACTGGCACTCGCAATCAACGAAGTAAAAAACCAACGTTTTAAGAAGATCGTGCAAATGTTTACGTATGCCCCTTATTTTATTTCCACCGTTGTGTTAGTCGGTATGATTAACATTATTTTATCCCCCACAACAGGACTTTACGGTCAATTATCCCATCTTTTCGGCGTAGAAAATGTCTATGATATTTTAGGAGAATCGAAAGCGTTCTCATCATTGTATGTATGGTCAGGCGTTTGGCAGGAGACGGGTTATGGCGCCGTCATTTACCTTGCAGCCTTAGCGAACGTGAACCCAGAGCTCTATGAAGCATCCAAAATTGACGGTGCGTCCCGTATTCAGAAAATCATCCATATCGATTTACCAGCGATTCGCCCAACGATCATCGTGCTATTAATTCTAGCCGTAGGCGGGCTGATGAGCGTAGGATTCGAGAAAGTCTTCCTGCTCCAGAATATGTTGAACCTGAGTACGTCCGAAGTCATATCGACGTATGTGTACAAAATCGGGTTGGTGAACACCAATTACAGCTTCGCGGTCGCTGTCGGCTTGTTCAACTCCGTTGTTGGGTTCATTCTAATCTTCACAACGAATGTGCTCGCTAGAAAATATTCGGATTCGAGTCTGTTCTGATGAGGGGGATAGCTATGGAGAAAGCCATTCACATTCGCGAGCCTTGGAGCGATCGAGTGAGCATCGCCGTTATTTATATCTTTCTAAGTATTATTCTACTATGCGTCGCTTACCCCCTAATCTATATTGTCAGCTCATCTTTCAGTTCATCGGCTGCCGTCACATCCGGTAGAGTATGGTTGTTCCCGGTTGAACCAACATGGTACGGGTATCAAGCCGTATTCCAATATCCCCAAATTTGGACGGGTTATCTGAATTCCATCATCTACACCGTCTTAGGCTCCATCATTAGCGTTGCGCTAACCATCATGATGGCATATCCCTTATCCCGGAAGACGTTTATGAGCAGGAAAGTCCTCATGTGGGCGCTGTTGTTCGCGATGCTGTTCAGCGGTGGATTGATTCCTTATTATCTCGTTATTAAATCTCTTCATTTACTCGATACACGTTGGGCCATGATCCTACCAGGGGCACTCAATATTTTCTCGATTATTGTCGCCAAAACATTCTTCCAAAGCTCGATTCCAAATGATTTGTATGAAGCTGCTCAGCTCGACGGATGCAATGATACGAAGTTCTTAACACGAATCGTTCTTCCATTATCTAAGCCCGTGATTGCGGTATTACTGCTATGGGCTGCGGTAAGCAATTGGAACTCCTATTTTAACGCGCTGATCTTCTTGAACAGTGAGAATCTCTACCCGCTGCAGCTCGTCTTGCGTGAAATTCTGGTATTAAACAATGTCTCGACGAACTCGATTACGTTATCTCCGGAACAACTCAAACAGTTCGAAGATATGAAGACACTTCTGAAATATTCCGTGATTGTGATTGCTAGTATTCCGGTGTTGATTTTGTATCCGTTTATTCAAAAATATTTCGTTAAAGGGGTGATGGTGGGTTCCATCAAAGAATAAGCACAAAGGGTCGTGAGGGTGAATTCCATTTCGAATTTTGGAGGGGTATGCATGATTCGTATCAATCGAACGGTATTGGCGATTATGATGGCATCCATCATGATCATATTATCCGCTTGCTCAGGCAATTCGACAGAACCTACGAACAATAATGCATCGACGAATAACAATGGTCCGGTCGACGAGAACAAAGTGGTCGATGTTTCCTTCTTCGCGGTTCCATCTTCGGATGTCATAGACCTCAAAACGAACTGGTTCACCAATTATGTGAAAGAAACCTTCAAGCTGAATATTCAATGGAATATTGCGCCATCTAGCGATTCTCTAACGAAGCAATCGCTGCTGCTGTCCAGCGGCAATTATCCGGATGCGTTCTGGTCGGGCAGCTTTTCACCGTCAGATATACTGAAATATTCACAGCAAGGGATCATTGTCCCGCTTAATTCTTATATCGAGAAGTATGCTCCTAATCTAACGAAAGCGATCGAGACCGCGCCAGGTCTGAAGCAAGCAATAACCGCACCGGATGGGAACATCTATGGCGTCCCAAGCTATAATTCATGCATCCATTGTTACTGGGGCCAGAAATTCTGGATTAATACAGACTATTTGAATAAATTCGGATTGACGATGCCGACGACGACGGATGAGCTCACGAAGGTCCTGCAAACTTTTAAAGATAACGGACTCGTGCCGCTGTCAGGCACATCTGACGGGTTTGACCTAACAATCTTTCTCATGAATGCCTTCATATATGACAATGGTTCCGACTTCTTCAATGTAGAGGATGGAAAAGTAAGCTTTGCCCCTGTGCAAGAAGGATGGAAAAATGGCCTTGCTTATATGCGTGACCTGTACGCGAAAGGGCTTATCGATAAGCAAGCTTTTAGTCAAAAGAGCGATGTGATCAAGCAATTGGCTGCGCAGAATAAAGTTGGCGTCGTTCCTTATCTGTACAGCGCTGGCTTTATAGACACGGCCAATCCAAGTTATCCGAACTGGAGTACCGTCTCACCACTTAAAGGACCGGATGGCACCCAATATGCGGCGTTCAGTGGAAATACGCCTAAATCCTTGACGTTCGTCGTGACGAAAAACGCCACCGAAGAGCAAATCGTACGCATGATCAAACTCGTCGATTTCATCTATACGCCTGAAGGCACACAAATGATGAATTTCGGACAGGAAGGGAAGTATTGGACCAAGGCGGGAGAGGGCATCAAGGGTCTGAGCGGGGAGCAAGCGCTGTTCATCACGCAGTCTGATAAATTCTACTCTGCTGGCGCAAAGCAGAATGAAGGCTGGAACCAGATGGGACCGATTTTCCAGAATACCACATGGAGAAACGGATTTGTTGAAGCGAAAGCACCATTCTCGGCGGATGGGTTGGAATCGCTGTTGATGCTGGAGACGATGAAGAATTATGCCGGACATCAACCGAAGCAAGTGTATCCAGGGGTGATATGGATCAAACCAGAGGAGTATCAGAACTTCGCATTACTAAAGACCAATATTGAACAGTATGTGAAGCAATCTATGGCTCAGTTCATTAATGGAGCGAAATCGATCGAGAAGGATTGGCAGACTTATGTGGACGGCTTGCAGAAATTAGGCTTGACGCAATACCTGGAGATGGCACAAAAAGCGATGACAGAGCCGTTCGATACATCCGCATTCCAGTCCGATCCGAAGACGGTAGCGTTCTTGTCATCCCTGAAATAAAGCGCGGAGGTGTATTCATGACATGAAATCCAAGACGCTTCGTGTTGCGCTCATTGACGGCCCTGCCTATTCCCCGTTGTACGAATGCTTGGCGCAATTTAGTCAGAGGTTCGGGATCCAAGTGGATATTGGGTTCAAGGGAACACATCCTGACCTGAATCGTCATGTACAAGAATCTATGGAGAACGGCTTACCTTCCTATGATCTGATATCGACGCATACGAAATATGCTCCCTCGCAAGCACGTTATTTATATGCATTAGATCAGGAATTCACCGCAGAAGAGCTGGAGGATTTCTCTCCCGCTCTTCTGGATCTTGCTCGCGTGCAAGGTAAGTTGATGAGTGTTCCGCGTAATTTTGATGCGAGGTTACTCGTCTATCGACGGGATCGTCTGGAAGAGCTGGGATTGTCGGTTCCTAAGACATGGGAGGAGCTAGCCGATGTTGCGATGAGAGCAACGGAAGCGGGCTACACGGGCTTCGCGTTTCCAGGGATGGAATCCGGGTTATTCGGGACCTTCTTCGAATTGTTGATCAGCAGCGGTGGACAGCTATTCGATGAGCAATTACAGCCTATGTTCGCTAGTGTTGCGGGGGGTGAAGCCCTTCACAAGCTCAGACAATGGTATCAGTGCGGATGGACACCGAAAGAACTTCCAACCATGCACTATGATGAAGTATCCGAATGCTTTCGACAGGGGGAGAGTACGATGATTACGGATTGGCCAGGATATTTCAGCCTACTGTCCGATCCGATGTCACCCGTCGCTAACGTATTTGATCTTGCGTTGACCCCGAAATCGGCAAACGGCATTCGTGCGGTCTATTGCGGAAGTCATTCGTTCGCGATTCCAGCGTCCAGCGAACATGTGGAAGAGGCACTCTTGTTACTTAAATTTATGACTTCGCCAGGAGTGCAAGCTATTGATGCGGAGCAAGGTCATGTTCCAGTACGGCAATCGATCATGTCACGCCAGAAACGGGAGGCTCCTCCGAATTCCATTGCCGCTAGACGCTGGTCTCTACTTGAGGAGACGATTGCTACGAGCGTCATTATTCCGCCTAAGTTCCCGCAGTACCCTGCGGCTGAGGACATCCTATGGCAAGCGCTTCGTAGATGCATCATAGGTGAATTATCGGAACAACAAGCGTTAGCCCTTGCATCGGAGCAAATTCAACAGCTTATCCGTTCTTAGGCAAGAAGCAAGCATTCATGGAAAGGGTTGAGAGGAGGAAGCGCGTTGTCTTTTTTTGAAGGGAAAGTGTGCATTGTAACGGGTGGCGGATCTGGCATCGGTGAAGTGACAGCCAAAAGATTCGCCTCCGAAGGTGCAATTGTGGTCATCGCAGACTTGAACGAAGATGGAGCTCAGAGGGTCGTTCATGAGATCATCCGTCATAACGGATCAGCAGTGGCTATACAGACGGACGTATCCGATGATATAGCGGTTCAAGCGCTTGTCACGGATGTTGGAAGGCAATTCGGTCAGATCGATGTCTTATTCAATAATGCCGCAACTATATTGCCTAAACCATTGGAAGAAGTATCGGAACACGAATGGACAAGGGTAATCGACATTAACCTGAAGAGCGTCTATCTGATGATTAAATATACGATTCCTTATTTAAGGACCACGCATGGGAGTATCGTCAATATGGCCTCGTTGAATGGGTTGATTGGTCAGAAGCAGAATGCCGTCTACGCTGCGACCAAAGGCGCCATTATTGCCATGACGAAAGCTCTAGCAATCGATTATGCCCCAGACAAGGTGCGGGTGAATTGTATCTGTCCCGCAGGCGTGATGACGCCGCTGCTTGAGAAATGGACGATGGAGCAGGCCGATCCTGAGCAGGTACGCGCCTCACTCAATGAGATGCATGCACTTGGCAGACCAGCACGTGCGGAGGAAATTGCCGATGCCGTCGTATTTCTGGCTTCAGAATCATCGCAATTCATAACAGGTGTTGCCTTGCCGGTCGATGGCGGCGCATCGTTAGGCTATTGAAGACATCGAGGGAACAGGGAGAGATTGAATCATGAAGATCACAAAGGCAGAGAGTTTTATTTTGCACGTTCCAATTACCCCGCCGATCACAGATGCGATTAATGTAGCTACGCATTGGGGCGTGACAGGCATGCGCATATACACCGATGAGGGAATAACGGGTTACGGGTATACGGGCACATGCGCACAAGGAGACGAGATGATTGCAGCGACCATCGATCGCTATTATGCTAAGAAGCTGATCGGCAAGGATCCGTTCATGGTGAAGCAGATTTGGGATGAACTGCGATATGGGGAGATGCATTGGATTGGTCGTGCAGGGGTCACGCATATGGCCTTAGCCGCAGTAGACATTGCGTTATGGGATATCATGGCGAAAGCTTCGAACAGACCGCTTTGGCAGCTGCTCGGCGGACATAAATCCCAGAAGATTAAAGCCTATAATACGAATGGCGGTTGGTTGAATTGGAGTCAGGAACGGCTTATTGCTGATATGAGCAGCATTCTTGAGGAGGGATTTACCGCAGTCAAGATGAAGGTCGGCAAGCCAGATCCACGTGAGGACTTCGCAAGGGTACAGGCGGTACGTAGGGCGATCGGGGATCAAGTCGGGTTGATGATTGACGTGAACCAACAATGGAATATCACGACAGCGATGACGTGGGGCAAGAAATTGGAGCAGTTCGACCTGCTCTGGCTCGAGGAACCGCTGAATCCAGATGATATTATGAATCACCGGAAATTAGCAGATGAGCTGAACGTACCGATTGCACTTGGTGAGCATGTGTATTCCAAATATGCGTTTCGTGATTATATCCATCAGGGTGCAGTCGAATATGTGCAGGTGGATGTTACGCGTGTCGCGGGTATAACGGAATGGCTGCAAGTCGCGGGGCTAGCTGCCGCATACGATTTACCAATATGTCCACATGTCGGCGATATGGGGCAAATTCATCAACATCTGGTTGCATCCACGCCAAATGCGTTTCTGTTAGAGTATATTCCTTGGATTCGCCATATTTTCGTAGAGCCAGCAACGGTAAAGGACGGGTTCTATGTGCTGCCGCAGATGCCAGGAGCATCGACCGAAATCATTCCACGTTATTTTAATGAATACCGAGTTCAGTAGCATGCATGCTATTTTCACGAATAAATCAAGAGGAGTTGAATGTTCATGAAAGCAGTTCATCCCGAAGCCCAATGGTTCGATGAAGCTCGATTCGGCGTTTTTATTCATTGGGGTCCGTATGCTTTACGCGAAATTGAGGCTTCTTGGCCTTTAATGCCCCATAGCAGTCAGCATTTGGATGTTGAAACCTATGAAAGTCTGGCGGATGAGTTCCATCCTACGAACTATAATCCTAGAGAATGGGCACAGCGTGCGAAAGAAGCCGGTGCGAAATACGTGGTGCTCACTGCGAAGCATCATGATGGTTTCTGCCTCTTCGATACGGCAACGACCGACTATTGTGCGACGAAGAGAGGACCGCAGCAAGATTTGATCGCCCCTTATGTCGAGTCTATGAGAGAAGCGGGGTTAAAAGTAGGGCTTTATTTTACGACCATTGATTGGCATGACCCTGATTTCGCTACAATCCCGATTAGCAAGGGTATTCAATCGCCTAAGCCGAATACCTATGACCCTGCGAGATGGTGGCAATTTCACCAGCGCTTCATGGAACAGCTGCGAGAATTACTAACCAATTACGGTCGGATTGATCTAATCTGGTTCGATGTTCCGGGATTCGGTGCGGATCGCTGGCGCAGCAGTGAAGTGAAGCAAATGATGTTGAACTTGCAGCCGCATCTCGTCATTAACGATCGGTTGCCAGACGTGGGTGACTATGAGACGCCAGAACAATTCGTACCGACACATCCACCGGATGGATGGTGGGAGACTTGCATGACCATGAATCATCAATGGGCTTATCATTCCGATGCTTCGACCTATAAAAGCGAAGTCACCCTGCTAGATACATTGCTCGAAGTGGCAAGCAAAGGGGGGAACTTGCTGTTAAATGTAGGCCCTCGGCCGGATGGCACCTGGCCCAAAGAAGCGATTGAACGATTACAGCGAATCGGAGCGTGGCTTGGCCACTCAGGTGATAGTATCTATGGAACCAAACGCGTTGTAGAGCACTATCCTCCTTGTTATTATGGACCTATGACCCGCAAAGGGGATACTCTCTATTTGCATGTCAGAGAGATTCCGAGATTTCCTGTGGAAGTGCGTGAACTGGGAGGCCAAGTGAAGACCGTGAAGATGGTGAAGACGGGAGAAGAGCTGCCTTACAAAGTGGAAGAAATATTCGGATATATGAGCGGGGCAGAAGGAAACTACAGCGTGAATCGGATTTGGATCAATGTCCCCGCCGAACTTTGCGACGAATGGAACACGGTCATTGCTGTAGAATTTGAGCAAGAACCCATTTGGCCTGTGCGCAAATAGATGGAAAAACTCCCCTTCAAGGTTTAAAAAGAAGGGGAGTTTATTTATGCTGGAAAATCTATTGCCGAAGGGTTTTTTTAGGGAAGGTGGCGAGCAGTCGCTCCTTACCCTTGACCGAATGTAAGTTCCTTCACTGTGTTTTTATCCAATCGTTTGATTACTTCGGTGATCAGCTTCACGGCATTTTCGAAATCCTCACGGTGGAGAATCGCGGCATGCGTGTGGATATATCGCGTTGCAATCGAGATCGCAAGCGACGGTACACCGCCAGCTGTCACGTGAATGGCGCCCGCGTCGGTGCCGCCTCCTGCGACATAGTCGAATTGATAAGGTATGCCGAGCTCATCCGCTGTGTCGGTAACGAAGTTGCGCAGGCGGCGATGCGAGATCATCGATCCGTCATAAATGAGAATTTGCGGCCCTTTGCCCATTTTGGCCAAGGCGTCCTTCTCACTCACACCCGGCGTATCGCCGGCGATCCCTACGTCAACCGAGAAACCGATATCCGGTTGAATGACATTTGCGGCCGTTTTCGCTCCGCGTAAGCCGACTTCTTCTTGAACGGTACCGACGCCGTACACGGTATTCGGATGCTCGACGTCTTTCAATTGCTTCAGCACATCGATCGCGATGGCACAACCGATGCGGTTGTCCCATGCTTTGGCCATCAGCATTTTTTCATTTTTCATCACGGTAAATTCGCAAACCGGTACGATGGAGTCGCCCGGGCGAACGCCGAACTCCGTAGCTTGCTCTTTACTTTCCGCACCGATATCGATGAACATCTCTTTTTTGTCCACTGGATTTTTGCGGGCTTCCGGTGATAAAATATGCGGCGGTTTCGAACCGATCACGCCTGGGATGTTCCCTTTGCGCGTCATGACGGTCACCCGCTGCGCTTGCATCACTTGCTCCCACCAGCCGCCGAGCGGTTGAAAGTATAGGAAGCCTTTGTCGTCGATCCGCGTCACCATGAAACCGATTTCATCTAAATGTCCAGCAACCATAATTTTAGGGCCTTCCGGGTCCGTGCCCGTTTTTTTAGCGATCAAGCTGCCGAGATGATCAACCGTCACTTCGTCAGCATAAGGGGCAATGTGCTCCCGCATAACGTCACGCACTTCGTCTTCGTGACCAGGTACGCCGTTGGCGTCGGTTAGAGCTTTTAACATTTGCAAAGTAGAGTCCAAGAATATACCTCCTACATTTTTATTGACTATCAGTCTATTATATATGACTATTCAGATCATGTCATTAACTGGAAAGTAATCGCCTTATTTAAGGGGAAAAGTGCAACAAATTTCATCCAGTTGCGTCTTCTTAATACGAGGAAACTACTACTATTTTCCAATTTATTATTTGAAAAGGAGCTATCATTAGTGAAAAAAGCATTTTTTGTTGTTTTTCTATCCATCTTTCTATTTATTTCATCGTCTACGATTTATGCAGCCGCAATTCAAATCAAAGTTGATGGTGTTGTGATTACATCCGATGTGAAGCCCGAAAATAAGAACAAACGTACAATGGTACCTCTACGTGTGATTAGTGAAAATTTGGGAGCTAGCGTCGAATGGTCCAATTCCAAGGTTATTCTCGCTAAAAGCGGTATGAAAGTCATATTAACACTGAACAGTAGTACAGCGGAGAAGAACGGTAAAAAGATGATACTTGATGTAAAACCATACCTAAAAAATAATCGAATATTTGTACCACTTCGATTTATCGCAGAGACGTTTGGATGTAGTATCAATTACAGCAACGATGCAGTGACTGTCGATACTAAACCATTGTTGATAGATAATGTACCGATAAAAGCAATGCAACAAGAATACCACATGACGATGGGCGGTGTTGTTTCGCAAGTTCATGGTAATGCATATAACGAAGCAATCTATCTTATTTTTGAAGAAAACAAAGGTGAAAAAGTTGAAGCACCTGAAAACTACTCTTGGCACCTAACCATAGATACACTTGGGTCTTATTATAAAAATGCGCAATATGATTTTCTAGACCAAAAAGGGAACAGCTTCGTTCGTTATGATGTTTATTCTTTAATACGTACTTTTCCGTCTGAACTTTTAAAAGGATACCCAGAGAATTTGATTCATGACGTATCTAAAGATGAGTGGCTTTTGTTTAGCGATACAGCAAGTGAATCCTTAAATCGGTTAATTGATACCGCTACAAAGAACGGATTTCTGACGATTATAAGTAATACGGTTGTATAAAGTAGTTCGCTCATATGCAAACAGCCTTGGCCAACTAACGGCCAAGGCTGTTTTTTACTGATCAGGTTAGTCTGTACAATGCATACAAGGGAGGGGAGTATTTCTCGCCTCCGGTTAATGATAAACTCGTATATTTTAGAGCAATTTCTCAATATCAGCAGTCATACTTGCAGGCGTCTCATAGGACTCATAACGACGTACAACTTGACCCTGCCGATCCACTAAAAACTTCGTGAAATTCCATTTTACATCATCGGTTGTTAATTCTTGAGGCATTCCTTGCTCGAACATCGCCTGAAATCTCGCACCGGCTGCATCGGCCGTATTAAACCCTTGGAAAGGTGCAGCTTGAATTAATTCTTTATATAGGGGGTGTGCAGCGCTTCCTTTTACATCGGTCTTCGCGAATAGGGGGAAGGTGACGCCGTAATTGATTTGACAGAAGGATTCTACTTCCGCATTATCTCCAGGTTCTTGACCTGCGAATTGATTGCTCGGGAAACCTAGAATTTCCAAACCTTGAGCTTGATATTTCTTGTAAAGAGCTTCTAGACCTTCGTATTGCGGCGTAAAACCGCACTTACTTGCAATATTTACGATTATGAGCACTTTACCTTCGTAGTCAGATGTTTTGGCATCGCGACCCTGAATCGTTTCCAATGGGATATTGTAGATTGACATACTATTGTACCTCCTCGGTATATTGATTCAAAATATGTGTTAATTTGGTTAACTGATCTCGGAGTTTGACAATATCTTCAGACGAAAGCCGAGTCCGATTGACGATCTGAAGCGGGATCGCGCAAGCTTGCTGCTTCATAGCGATACCTTGTTCCGTCAAATACACGATAACAACTCGCTCATCTTCCACATCGCGTTCACGCCGAAGTAGTCCTGAGGCTTCAAGCCTTTTTAGCAATGGCGTTAATGTTCCTGAATCCAGAAAGAGCTTCTGACCCAGTGCTTTAACCGAGATTTCATCTTTTTCCCATAAAGCTAGCATTGTGATGTACTGGGTATATGTGAGTCCAAGACTTTCTAGCAGCGGACGATACAGCTTCGTCATTTCTTTCTCACAGGTATACAAAGCAAAGCAAAGTTGTTGATCTAATCGCAGCAATTGATCTGAAAACTGTTCCATAGACACCTCGATAACATGGTTTTTCGTAATTTGATTGCGCACAATTAAATTGCTTGCTTATCATACCGTTCTTTTACCTGATTGTCAATTTAAATGCCTAACTAACGAGCAGTTTAATGAATACGATGACCAGGAACAGAATGTAAAGGCTTTTTGGCAGTCTATACGGTTAAGGCTAATATTCAACTGAATACAACAGAAGGAATTTCGGGAAATATGGGGAATTCTATTTTTACCCCCTATGGGAGATATCACAAAAGTGAGGGAGATACAATGAGTCAAACCGCAAATAAATTGGAAGTAGAAATAACAAAAAAAGTGCGGATGAAATACCTCTTACATATACCAAATGATTATGATAAAGAATCCTCAATGAAGTGGCCTTTAATCTTATTTCTTCACGGGGCAGGTGAACGTGGAGACGATCTGGAGTTGGTCAAAGTACATGGAATTCCTATGATCGCAGAACGCGATCCTTCTTTCCCATTCATTACGATTTCCCCACAATGCCCGGAGGATTCATTCTGGAATGCTGAACAAGACGGAGTGATGGCATTAGTAGATGAGATCATTGCAAATTATAACGTAGATCCGGATCGGTTATACTTAACGGGGTTAAGCATGGGTGGTTATGGGACGTGGCACTTAGCAGCAGAATATCCAGGTAGGTTCGCGGCCATCGCTCCCATTTGTGGTGGAGGTAACCTTAACCGGGTACACGAACTCATAGGAACGCCCACCTGGGCATTTCATGGCGCGAAGGACGATATCATTCCTATCGCTGAACAACAAAAAATGGTAGACGCCCTTCGCGAAAACGGTGGAAATGTCTCTTTCACAATCTATCCTGAGTCGAATCACAACTCCTGGACAGAAACATACGATAATCCGGAATTATATAGCTGGTTTCTAGGTCATTCTTTAACGGTAAGGAAATGAAGTTGTACTACACGAACGGCACTCTATAGCTTAATAAATAACTAAAACACGGTACTATTATCCAAATACCTTATGAAGTGGTGAGAAACATGAAATTTGTTTTGATATTTGGTCCCCAGGCAGTAGGTAAAATGACAGTGGGGCATGAACTGGAAAAGGTAACCGATTTAAAATTGTTTCACAACCATATGACGATTGAATTACTGGCTCCCTATTTTGGTTTTAGTCGTGAAATGTGGGGATTAGCGAATAAATTTCGTCAAGACATCTTTGAAGCGGCCGCTGCAAGTGATATGTATGGAATGATATTCACCTATGTATGGGGACTCGACTTGCAAGGAGATTGGGATTACGTTGATAAAATCTGTAAAGTATTTGAGGATAAGGGTGCCGAGGTCTATTTTGTTGAGCTTGAAGCTGATCTAGATGAGAGAATCGAGCGTAACAAGACACCCCATAGGCTTGAGCATAAACCAACTAAGAGAGATATCGCACGTTCTGAACAGGATCTGAAGCAGACAATGGAACAACATCGGTTGAACTCGTTTGAGGGGGAAATAAATAAAGAGAACTATATAAGAATAAACAATACGAAAATTACCGCTCGTGAAGTTGCCGAAAGCATCAAGAACAGATTCTCATTATAAAGATTATTACATTCTAACGGGACACGATAGTAGTGGAGCTTGGTTGGAGTCAGCTCCTTTTTTAAATATGGAATTATTTTAAGTTCGTAAATATGACCTTATATGAAAGAACGGCAAATCATGTATCAAATGCGGGTGAATACGACGATGCTTATTGAAAGAGTTACTTATTTTGAACAGTACAATTTGAATTCGTTGTTAGACGATAGCATATCTGAAGGATATAACATGGTTCAGAAATTACAGGATGAATACACGGATGGAAGTAACAAATTTAATAGATTCGGAGAATCTTTATTTGTAGCAATCATTGATGAGGAAGTCATTGGGATAGGTGGTTTGAATATTGATCCTTATCTTGATCTTATTGATGTAGGTCGAGTGAGACATTTATATGTTTTACCGAGACACAGAGGTAGTGGCGTAGGGAAGAAGCTACTAGGGATGATCATAGAGGAAGCAAAAGAAGTATTTTCGTACATTAACTTTATATACAGAAAATCCAATTGCTGATCAGTTGTACAGAAATATTGGGTTCTCAAGAGCAGAAGGAATACAAAAAGCAAGTCACGTATTGAATTTGAAAGGAGAAGGGATGTAAATGTAAGCGTCGATCATGACAATACCTCCAATTGTGTATTGGCTTTTTTTTTGCAAATAGCTGGTGATTCACTCCATAAATATCAGTCTTAAGTCGGAGGTGAACGATGATGAGATTGGTATAATTAGGTATGGAAAGGAGAGTCATACCATTACTAAAGATAATTTTTATAGAAAAAATGGAGGTTGAAAAGATTGAATAGGCCTGAAAAAAGTACTACTGTACCAAGCCTTCTTAGCAATCGTTTTCTGCAGACGATTTTATTTTCAAGTGTGCTCTTGCAGATCGGCATTTGGGTACGTAATTTCGCAATTCTTCTGTATGTTGCTTATAGAACCAACAATGATCCCTATGCCATTTCGTTAATTAGTGTGGCAGAATTTGCGCCAATTTTTGTTTTTTCGTTCATCGGGGGCACATTTGCCGACCGCTGGCGGCCTAAGCGAACGATGATCTGGTGCGATTTATTATCCGCAGTATCGGTATTCGTCGTACTTCTGACCATACATTTCGGTTCTTGGCATTCCGTCTACCTTGTCGCATTTATCTCAGCTATTTTATCGCAGTTCTCGCAGCCTTCAAGCATGCGATTATTTAAGTTTCATGTGCCTGAAGAACAGCTTCAACAAGGGATGGCTCTATTCCAATCCCTGATGGCTATCTTCATGGTACTTGGTCCAATGCTTGGAACCTTCGTATACAGCACATTCGGCCTTGAGATATCGATTGCTATCATGGGCGTCGTGTTTCTGCTATCTGCTCTCGTCCTTATTCGTCTGCCTGAGGATACTATGGGATCTCAAACGGTCGCAGCAAAAGGGCAATTCCGTAAGGATTTCATAGAAGGTTTTCGTTATGTTTGGCAAAGCCAAGTGTTGCGTATGCTCGGACTCGCGTTTATTCTTGCAGGACTCGCTGTTGGCGTAGCCCAAGCTCTCAACCTGTTCATCGTAACAGAGCAGCTAGGCAAGAGTAAAGAATTCCTGCAATACCTGCTGATGGTGAATGGCGCAGCCATGCTGATCGGTGGCGGAATCGTTGCGGCCTTTGCGAAGCGGGTTCCACCACAGCTTCTTCTTGCAATCGGTATGCTGGCAGGCGCAATCTGCACGGTGATTGTCGGGTATTCGACGAGCGTTCCTGTCACGCTGACCGTTCAATTTCTAAATGGGCTTGTTTTCCCTTGTATTCATATCGGGATCAGCACAATGATTCTGAAATGGTCCCATACTTCCATTGTTGGCCGGGTAAATGGGGTTCTAAATCCGATGTTCGTTGGCATGATGGTCATTTCCATGTCTTTCGCAGGCGCGTTAAAGGATTCGTTCTCGCTAAGTACGATCTATAGCGGAGCAGGGTTGTTATTTCTAATTGGCGCACTCGCCATGGTACCGATCATGAACCAAAAGGCGCCGGATCTCGCACCTTCTGTACAAGAGATATAACGTTGCGATAACGATAAGGATTTAAAAGTAGTAGAACCGGCTGCGAAAAAAGTAGTCGGTTTAAACTTTAATAACAGACATCACTGAGACATGAATATTTAAAGTTTGCTTTTAAAGCTGCGTAGTTGCGGCTTTTTTTGTTTTAACGATGTGTCTAAAACTATCCACAGGGGCGTGAGCGTGAATAGTTCAGTTGCCTCAGTCATAAGCTCAAATATGTCGTCTAGGAGAGGATGTTGATTGTGTTTCCTTATCAATCGGGGAATTATCCAATTCCAAATCCTTATTACCGATACATGCCCCAAAGGCAGTATTACAACCCTTATTCTGATACAAGATGGCTTTGGTGGCATTATCCCATAGAATCGCAAGGAAGCTACCGTTTTTCTCCACCTCAACAGCTTACCTTTGTACTCGTACATGGCTCCTGGGCAGATGCTCATTTTTGGGATGGCGTAGCTGCTGAATTGCGCAGTCAAGGGCACACCGTCTATACTCCAGAATATGCAGGCCACGGAGCAGATCCAAATAAAAATGTCACGCATGCAATGATTACGAAATCAGTCGTTGATTATATAAAACAGTTGAACTTGCACGACATTGTTCTCGTGGGGCACAGCTTTGGTGGCACAGTCATCCAAAAAGTTGCGGAACAGGTGCCTGATCGTATCAAGCGTCTGGTCTTCTGGGATGCGTTCGTACTGAAAGATGGTGAATCGCTTGCAGACGAGTTGCCACCCCAAACGAGACAAGGATTTGAACAGCTCAGAACCATGTCGAAAGACGATACGATTATGCTTCCGTTTGAGCTGTTTAGGGCTTTGTTCGTAAACACGGCCTCCACGGAGGATGCCAAACTATTCTATAAAAGCGTCTCTCCTGAACCAGCTAAACCACTTTTCGAGAAACTGGATCTTAAAGTGTTCTACGCGCTACCAACCCCCAAAAGCTATGTATATTTCTACCAAGATAATGTATTGCCTCAAGGAGAGGGTTACGGTTGGAATCCCCACATGTCAACACGACTCGGTCTGTTCCGTCTGATCGTTGGCGATGGGGACCACTTTACGGATACGCGCACAAGACCAGCTTATTTGGCACTTAAGATTTACGAAGCAAGTCGAGATTAATGTGTTCAAGCGCATCTCTCGGCAACTGTCGATGACAGGAACATATTGTTTTATGTAAATGAGGACGGCTATGGAGACGCCATATCGATCATATTCATTATAAAAAACCGAGGAACTGCTGGGTAACATCCAGAATCCTCGGTATTTACTTATGAAAAGATAGAACATTTCGTATTATTAAGCTAACAGGCAGGATAATTCCATTACAATTCCAATATGTGGTATATTTGATTTAATGTTCACTAAGCGGAGGTGCTTATGAATTCTTTTGAATCCTATACCCAATCGTTGGCTGGTCGGGACGTAACCGTTATCGGTGCTGGCGTCAGCAACTCACCGTTGATTCGCATGCTGTTCTCGGCCGGAGCGCACGTTACAGTGCGTGACCGTAATTCTGACCTACCTCGGGAGGAGTGGGACGATCTAGGCGTCGAGCTGCGCCTAGGGGAAAATTACCTTGATCATGTTGAGGGCGACATTGTGTTCCGTACTCCAGGTATGCGACCAGACCATCCAGCGCTGGTCTTGGCCCGCGCTGGTGGCAGCCGAGTGACCAGTGAGATGGAGGAGTTCTTCGCACTATGTCCATGTCCCATTTTCGGCGTGACCGGTTCGGACGGTAAGACCACCACTACGTCGTTGATTGCCGAGATATTAGCCAACGGAGGACATAAGGTACATTTAGGAGGCAACATCGGTACGCCACTTTTGACGCGTGCGGGCGTGATGTCGGAGCAGGACGCATGCGTGGTCGAGCTGTCCAGCTTCCAGTTGATGGACATGACGCGCTCTCCCGATGTGGCAGTGATTACAAACATCTCGCCCAATCATCTCGACTGGCACTGCGACATGGATGAATATATCGCCGCGAAGCGCCGACTGTTGGATTTTCAGAGTGCTGAAGACCTTGCCATCCTCAACGGTGACAAACCGATGACAGCCACACTAAGCGGGCGGGGACGAACCAAGTATTTTGGAAGGCACACGGTCCGCAATGGCATGATCGACGGTTTGGTACCCATCAGTGATATTCGTTTGCCGGGGTGGTATAACGTGGAAAACGTCATGGCTGCCATGACCGCCGTGCGGGGGACTGTGTCGGACAAGGCAATTTTGGAAACGGTCCGGACCTTCGCTGGCGTGGAACACCGTAACCAGTGGGTGGCAACGGTGGGTGGCGTGAATTACTACAATAACTCCATCGGCTCTAGCCCAGCTCGTACTGTTGCTACTCTGCATGCGCACGTGGGCAGAGTACTGCTGATCGCCGGAGGGCGAGATAAGAAGGTGCCTTTTGACGAGATGGCTCGGTTGCTGCCTGATCATGCTAAGGTGTTGCTGTTGATAGGCGAAGCGGCCAGTCAAATCGAGGCTGCGGCGCGAGGAGTACCGAGGTGTCCGCCCATTGTCCGCTGCGAAAGCCTAGATGAGGCAGTGGTGCAAGCGCATAAGCTAGCCATACCGGGCGACACTGTGCTGCTGAGCCCTGCCTGCACTGCATATGACCAATACAACAACTTTGAAGAGCGTGGGCGTCACTTTGTAGAGCTGGTCAGGGCATTGCGCCGATTTGAGGGAAAGGATTGAATTGATTTATTACGCTATGACGAGTTCCTGAAATTATTGGCGCAATAATGCAGAAGGCCCACATCCAATGCGGGCTTTTTGTTTTTGCTAAATTTCTGTCGATCTTCTTATGTACACTGTGCTCTTGGATATCTAAAACCTATCTATTTATCAATTTCTTCTAGAGCTTCTGTGGCAATGGTCATGGATGCCTCGTTGCCTTGTGCTGAATTCTCTGCAATAGTCTTTAGCGCTTTTTTGGCGATCTCCATCTGTGCGGTCAAACGGTCAACCATTTTGGCAAGATCGATGGCAAAGTCGTCTGTTAGTTCGCCATTGCCTATTAAGACAACCGTAGTAAACTCGAATCTATTTTTCATCTTTATCCATCTCCTTATTGTCTATATGGGCGTATGAAAATCATAGGCTACATACGCTGTTTTGTAAATGTTTATCCTTTTTACGACTTTGCTTGGCGTTCTTTGTCATTTCGTTAGTTTTGTCCGAAGTAAGTATTCCATGATACAATAATGGCACTAATATTTTCCAAAGTGACGGAGGCAGGACAACCGATCTACGAAAGCCTTACTCATACGTATTTGAAACAAAAATCTATAGTTTTTCTACTAGGAGGGATCATGCTGCAGAAGCTCTTTAACGATTTAATTAAGCTGGACGTGAAGCCGCTCCTTTCCAAGCATGGATTCACAAAAAAGAGTTTGAATTTCAATAAGATAACAGAGAGCCTCATCTACATGTTCAATTTCCAAAAATCATCTGGCAATTCAACGGACAATGTAATGTTTTATGTGAACTGCGGTATTTATGCAACAGAGTTGGCAAAGATCCAATCGAAAGATATTCTGACGGCACCCCAAGAAGCAGAGTGTCACTTCAGAGCGAGAATCGGGGAGATTGCCCAGTCTATTCCAGATCGATTTTCAATTACGCCTGATACAAATATGGATGACTTAAGAAAGACGCTACTCAGTGGGTTAGAGGAGGTTATTTCTTTCTATGAAACGGTGACCAGTGCCAGATCCATAGTTGATTATTACACTTCAGGTCCTTATTTACATCTGGGTGAAGAGAGCTTTCATTTGCTATTACAATCCAATGATGTATTAGCGGCTAAACATTATTTGAAGGCTTTGCAGGAAAAGTACGGAACAGAAACGCGATGGACCATATTCGAAAATAAATACAATGCCGTCTTCAAAAAACACGGAGTGAAATTTGATTAGCAATTAGACAGCATAATGAGTGTATGTGAGAAATGATGTGAAGTAGCAGTAAGCATTAGGACTTTAAGAAGAAAGGATGACGGGAGTGCCAAATGATAACCAAGCTCGCTCTTCAGCTTCTGTTAAAGAAGATGGTTGTTATCCCATTGATCTGACGGGTCCTCGCAGCCACACGCTTGTCATGCGGCCCGGTGTGGGCAGCCTATCTATCGGACCTTCGCACTTGGGGAAAAGGGCGGACCTTCATGTCGCGCCAGACGCGCGTATCGATTGGACGGTATTCGATGCCTTCGCTACGCCGGCGGGCTCGCCCTGGCCTCGATTTCTGTACTATACAGGGAGTGACGCAGGCTTCTTGGATTGGGCCCAGAAACGTCCCATCGAAGAGATGACGTGGGCTCCGGTCCTGTCTGCAGATTTAGTGGTGGACGCCAGCCAGTCCATTTTGCATGGCTTGCATATCGAGCTGGGGCCGTCCAAAGGGCGCCTGAGCTTAAAGCTTCCGAAGGGACCTTTCCGCCTGAACTTATCTGGCGATCTATCACGCTTCACGGCCACAGGCGATATGCCGTCTTCACTGACACTAGCGCCGCGCACCAGCCGACGCAAGAATGATCCGCCTATCACAATTCCCGACCTCGGTGAATTGCACCAGGTAACGAGTCTTACGCTGCAAAATACGCCGCTGGGACAGCCCATCTCGCTGGACTGCCTAGACCGGTTCCCAAACCTTGACTCACTAAGTTTGTGGGGGAATTTTTGCAATATGGACTTGTTGGCTCGTCAAGCCCGGTTAACGAATCTGGAGCTGCGCTTCATGCCTGATTTGGAGGAATTGCCATCCTTGGGCACGTGGCCGTTGCTTGATAGATTTATCGCCTACAATGTAGAAGAGACCGCAGGCAAGCGCCTAAGGCAGCAAATGAAAACACGCGCAAAAACCCGCCCATGGACCGGTTATGCTTCTGTGAGCCAATTGCGAAAGTCTGCGTGGTGGACGAGCGAATTTGGTCGCCCGTTCTCGTCCTGGCCTAAACGTCTGGCCAAACTGGCTAACGAAGCTTACAACGTTGCACAGGCGTCCTTGGCTCAGTCCCGCAGCCTTGCGGATGCCGAGGCAGCCATTACCGCTTTCACCGTGCGTTTCAATACCCTCAAAGGCATCGAAACCACCGAAAGAGAAGACCTTGGCGAAGCCGTGTGGCAACTCAGCCAGTCTGATCACCTGATTGGCCAGTCTATCACGGAGGAGATGGCTCAATGCTGGTTCGATGCAGCTCGCGAATACTGATAAGCTAACCCGAACACTTGATTCATGAAAATATTGTCGTCGCTCTATTAAATTAGAAGGTGGGTTAATCATTGCAGGTTTTTGTTTGTAACATAGATTTTGAATGGAAGGAGCCCTTGTATTATAAGGCTCTTGAAAGAGTGGATGAACGAAAGAAGGAGAAAATTGTTCGTTTTGTTCATAAAGAAGATGCATATCGATCCTTGCTGGCGGACTTGCTGCTAAGAACCATCTTAAATGACCAGTTTCATTTGAAGGATGAAGATATGTTGTTCGGATGGAATGAATATGGCAAACCATATTTAATAAATAGGGATAACATTTGCTTTAATCTTACGCATTCAGGAGACTGGGTCGGTTGTGTGATCGGACAAAAACCTGTGGGAATCGAAATCGAGTATATGAAGTCTATTGATTTAAATATTGCCAAACGATTTTTCAGCCCAGATGAATATTTTGCACTTCAGAGGGAAACTCAGGAAAAACAGCTCGATTTTTTCTACGATTTGTGGACACTTAAGGAAAGTTATATCAAAGCGGTTGGAAAGGGCATGGCTATTCCTTTAGATTCATTTACGATCCGGCCAGAGGGAGATTCAGCGTTAATTTCTGGACTCGATCAAGAATATTACTTTAAGAATTATAATTTCACGGAAGGTTACAAGATGGCTGTTTGCAGTAGTAATAACTGCTTTCCGTCAAAACCAATGTTTGTGGACGCCTTGCGGCTTATACAAGGAGAACTTTTTGTTTATTGAGACCAATGCTGCATAATAGCCTGAAATAGAAAATAGGATCCTTTATCCATAGGATCCTATTTTCTATTTATTCTTTAAGTCCAACATTACTTTTAATATTCTATGTTGACGGCTTTCCATTCCGCATTTACACTGACGATGATTTAAGGCATATATTTTGTGACGATTGGAGTGAAGCGAATGGAGCAGTTAATAAGCATTGTGATGCCAACGTATAATCGGGCGCATATCATTTCCGGCGCGATCGAGTCCATCTTGTGCCAGTCTTACGTGAGCTGGGAGCTGATCGTTGTTGATGACCGAAGCACGGATCATACGGAAGAGGCGATCCGTGAGTGGATGCGCAAAGATGTGCTAATCCGTTATGTGCGTAATGAACGGGAAAAAGGACCGGGAGGCGCGCGAAACACAGGAATGCTGGCGGCACGAGGCGAATATTTGGCGTTTCTTGATTCCGATGACGAATGGTATCCTTGCCATTTGACCGATAGCATGAGGACGCATGCGCTGACGAAAGCGGATATCAGCTTTGCGTTATGGGTGGAACGGCACGGGGATATTACCTCCTACTACTTTGATAATGAGGTTGAGCGGTACTGGCTACATTCGATGCGAACAACGTTCGAAACATGGAATGATGGAGTCACGATTGTATTCGAAAAAGGATTGTTCGAGGCGTTTTTATCACATACGCGCAATTTTTTTCAACTGAACACGATGGTATTTCGCCGGGAGCTGCTGGAGGAAGTCGGCTTGATCAACGAACATTTCTATCTGGGGGAAGATACGACCTATTTGCTCCGTTTTTTCGACAAATACAGAATTGCGCTGCAAACCAAACCTCATGCCGTCTACCATGAATCTCCCGACAGCCTCTACTTCTTCTGTGACCGCTGGCAGCTTGATCCCGATACGATCCATCTCAATGAGGAAATATATATAAAAATCGAGGGACTTAGCTTCAAATCAATCAAGGTGCGTGAGCATATCCGGGATTTGGTCGCTCAGTCCGATTCCGTCAGCAAAAAAGCGAAACAGCTCTCATACATTGACATTGGCATCGCAAGCAAATATTATACACTCAGCTATTTGAACCGTTACAACCGCAAAAAAGCACTCCACTATTGCCGCCAATCCCTTCGTTATAAAGTTTCGATTTTTAATCTGTTTTTGTTTGTCAAACTGCTGTTTTCAAGCAAGAGCGGAAATGCTTTTTTGCATAGGGCTCTTAATTTCTGGTAGAGATACTCAAAAAAGTAAAAGAATTTCCCCCTCGATTGTAAGATTATTACCCTATCGCAAGTAAAGGTTTAGCACTACTATAAGGGTAGGTTGTAAGAAATTTCCTTATCGTGTGGAAAGTATTTATTGAGTTAAAACGCTTTAATTCATTACCACTGTACCTACTTACAATCATGATTCTCCCCCTTCGCAACACTGAACCGCCTGTATGATGAACTGCTGCAATGTACAAGCCTCGTTTTTTTGTTTCTACTGTAAGAATTTTCAATCAACTGGAACCCGCACAATGCATGGACCTGTCATCAGCAAGATCACACAGTAGTAGCATGAGTTTGCTAGTCATCATGCCCCCTCACAATCACATGAAATTATCTATTCAGCTTGAACCCACACATAAGCATGAGCTTGCTCTATCCGTACGCACCACGGCCATATTGGCACGAACTTGTCGTAGATTTTCTTGATTGAATGGTTTGTTTGCAGTCCGAATGTTATTAAAAAAGAATATTCGGAGCTAAGTTTTATTTTTCCAAACCACCCCACAAGGAGAGTGAGTGTATTCATGTTTAGAGAGATGCATAAGTCTAAAATTCACCGCGCTGTCGTAACAGAGGCCAATTTGAATTACGTAGGGAGCATAACCATCGATCAGGATCTATTGGATGCATCGAACATTCTGGAGAACGAAAAAGTACAAGTTGTCAATATAAATAATGGAGCTAGGCTGGAGACATATGTCATCACCGGCCCAAGAGGCTCGGGAATGGTCTGCTTGAACGGCGCCGCTGCTAGACTAGTGCAGCCGGGCGACCGCGTCATTATTATTTCATACGCGATGATGGAGGAATCGGTAGCCCGTACGTATCGTCCGCATGTTGTTATTATGGACGAGCATAATCGCATCGTAACGGAGGATTATCAAGAACTGCATTCCACAACGGTGTGATAAAGAACAGAATGGAGGGCTTCCGACGATGAGTACCATTCGTAATTTGTCTGGCGTATTGCTGGGGCGTAAGGAGAATGATGCGGGAATATTATTTTGCGAAAGTGGTCAGGAGCGCTACTTGAGCTACGGCCAATTACTTGTGGAGGCCGGAAGGGTCCGTCATCTGCTGCGCGAGCGGGGCCTTGGTCCAGGCGATTTTGCCGTGATACAGACGGAAGATAACGAACGGTTTATCCTTCTGTTCTGGGCTTGTGTGCTAGGTGGCATTATTCCCGTACCCGTGACGGCGGCACGTACGGATGAAGGACGCAAAAAGCTAATTCAGGTATGCAAGCAGTTGGAAACGTCGAGATTGCTCTGCGATGAAGAGCTGTGGCCGGGAATTCAAGGCTACGCTTTGAAGCAGGGGGAGACGGAGGCGCTAGCACAGCTCGAGTCCGGCAGCGTGCCGATGGCGGAGGTGATTGCGGCGGCTGCGGATGCAGGCCGGCCCGAGATGGAGCCGTATGAGGCGGCCGAGACGGACACCGCATTCATCCAGTTTACATCGGGATCTACGGGAGACCCGAAGGGGGTTGTGCTGACGCACGGCAATCTTCTGTCGAACATGCGAGCTATTATCCATGGGGCACAGTCGACGGAGCGGGATGCTTCGCTCAGCTGGCTTCCACTGACGCATGATATGGGGCTCATCGGCTTTCATCTTTCACCGCTGTTATGCGGCATGAATCAGTTGCACTTGCCGACCTCGACGTTTGTCCTTCATCCGATGAAATGGATGGAACTTACCCATAAGCACCGGGTGACATGTCTCTCTTCGCCGAATTTCGGATATGTGCATTTTCTGCAGCACTGGAAGCCGGAAGGAGCGGCAGCATGGGATTTATCGTGCGTCAGGCTGATATTTAACGGGGCCGAACCGATATCGGCCGCCCATTGCCGCGATTTTCTGGATGCGATGAAGCCATACGGGTTAAAAGGAAACTGTATTTTTCCGGTATACGGCCTTGCGGAAGCGAGTCTGGCCGTAACGTTTCCAGGGACGGAAGATTACTTGCATACCATTAAGCTTGAGCGCCAATCGCTCGCGATTGGACAACCTGTACGCATGGCAGCGCAAGGGGATCAGACCGCAATCGAGATCGTTGAGCTGGGTTTCCCTGTACAAGCGTGCGAGGTGCGTATTTGCGGCGAAGCGGGGAATCCTTCGGCAGAAGGCAGTGTCGGATTGATTCATATTCGAGGCAGCAACGTGACAAGCGGCTACTATAAGCGTCCCGACGTTAACAGGCTTACGATTTCCTCGGACGGCTGGTTGAATACAGGAGATTTGGGTTTCTTGCTGGAAGGGCGTCTATATGTCACCGGTCGGATGAAGGATGTCATTTTCGTCAACGGGCAAAATGTGTATCCGCATGATCTGGAGACGCTGATTAGCTGCTTGAAAGGGGCCGAAATCGGGAAAACGGCGATTGCCGCCATTCAGGACGCAACGACCAAGCGGGATGCGATCGCCGTTTTTATTCAGCATCGCGGCAAGATCAGCAGTTTTGTACCGCTGATGGTCGAGGTGAAAAAAATGCTGAATGGATCGGCTGGTCTGGACGTCGCTTTTGTTGTCCCCGTTCGGAGAATTCCAAAAACGACCTCTGGCAAAATTCAGCGCTACCTATTGGCGGAAGCGCTGCGTGAAGGCGAGTTTGCCGACGCGCTTGCCGAACTGGTGGAGCAGGAAGCGGCGGCCGCGATTCAGCGGCATGATGCGGAAGGTGACGATGCGTTGCGCGGGGATGCTGGCATAGAACCGACTACGGAGACCGAGCAACGAATCTTATCCATCTGGCGCGAGGTGTTGAAAAAAAATGACATCGGCCGAAATGACGGCTTTCTTGAGCATGGAGGCAATTCTCTCAAGGCTGCTTATGCCGCCGCCAGGCTGCAAGAGGCGTTTAGCATTGAGTTTACGCTTACCGAGCTTTTTTTGCATGATAAGGTGAGTTCGCTAGCCATTTTGCTAGAGCAAAAGAAGCAGGCGAGCGAAGAAAGTGCCACAGCAGCTCCTCCACCGGTGGCAAAAACGGTGGAACGGACCGTTTATCCAGCGTCCTCTGCGCAAAAGCGGCTGTTCATTTTGGAACAGCTGAACCCGGGGCTGCTGGGCTATAATCTGCCGTTTGCAGTCCAGGTGAAGGGTCCGGTCGATATCGAACGATTCCGTGCGGCGTGGCGGGCACTGATCGAACGGCATCCGGCGCTGCGGACGTCCTTTCATATGGAAGACGGCCAGGTGATGCAGCGCATCGATCCGGCGGTCGAGCCACCGCTTGCCGTCGTAGACGGAAGCAGCTGGTCGGCGGATGAACTGGCGCTGCGTCAGCGCAGCTTCCTACAGCCGTTTCGGCTGGAGCAAGGTCCGCTGCTGCGCATGGAGCTTGTTCTTCAGGCGCACGAGTCAAGCATTCTGCTGCTGGATATGCATCATATCATTACGGACGGAACATCGATGGGTATTTTGATGTCCGATTTTATGAAGTTTTACGAGGGGAACGCGCCGGAACCGTTGTCTATCCATGGCGGAGATTTGGCGTTGTGGGGGGAAGCGGGTCGGTATGGCGGCTGGGTGGAGGGACAGAAGCGTTATTGGCGCGAAATCTTTCGGGATGATGTGCCGACTCCGGTGTTTCCGTCCACCTATCCAAGGCCGCAGATGCCAAGCTATCGCGGCGCAATCGAGCGCTTCGAGCTGGAACCGGCGCTTGCTGGATCGCTGCGAGCATTGGCTAGACGCGAGGGCGTAACCTTATACACCGTCCTGCTGTCGATTTATTATGTGCTGTTCGCGAAATATACAGGCGAATCCGACATCGTTGTCGGCACGGCAGCCGCGAGACGGATGCGGCCGGAGCTGCAGAACGTAGTCGGGATGTTCGTTAACATGGTACCGATCCGGCTGCGTGGGCACAGCGGCTTGCGATTCGATCAATGGCTGAAACAGGTCCATGGGGATGTGCTGGCGGCGATCGGCAACGGGGATGTGCCTTATGAAGAAATAGCCGAACTGACGAATGCGAAACGGGAATACGGGCGGCATCCGCTGTTCGATTCGGTGTTTACGCTGCAAAACATGGAGCTGCCCGAATGGCGGAGCCAAGATGTCGTCTATACGCCTCAAGCGATGGACAGTGGATCGGCCAAGTTCGACCAGACTTGGGAGTGCGCGGATACCGGCGCAGGCATCGCATTTACGCTGGAGTACGCTCTGGATTTGTATGATGAGCGTATCGCCGCGCAATTCGCCCAGCATTATGTTGCGTTGGCCCGGGCCGTCGCCGCGCAGCCGCAAGCGGTGCTTGGCGAACTTGATCCTGTCGATAGGCCAGAGCGAGAAAGGCTGCTCCAACTTGGCCGTTCATTCGCGGAGCCATCACAGGAGCTGCCGCTGCATAGATTGTTCGAACGGCAAGCGGCAAAGACCCCGCAGCAGATTGCCGTTGAAATGGGCGAGCGGGCGTATACCTACAAGGATTTGAACGAACGCGCTAACCGGTTCGCCCGTGTACTTGTGCAGCACGGCGTCACACCGGGGGCAAGGGTAGCGCTGCTTCTCTTGCGTTCACCCGATATGATTGCGGCGATATTGGCTGTGTTGAAAGCGGGCGCCGTCTACGTGCCGATCGATCCACAGTATCCCGAAGAGCGGATATTGTTCATGCTGCAGGATACGGAAGCGCAGGTGATCGTGGCTGCGGCTGCGACGATGGAGTTGGGCACCCGGCTTGCCGGAGACAGCATAGATGTCGTCGACATGGATGGACTCGATACAAGATGGGCCGGTGAGTCCGGCAATCTTCTGAACATGAACGGCTCAGCGGACGATCTCGCTTATATCATGTACACGTCCGGCTCGACAGGCAAGCCAAAAGGGATTATGACCACGCATCGCAATGTGTCCCGGATTGCCGTCCGAACCGATTATGTATGCATTTCGAATAACGATGCGCTGTTGCAGCTATCCAACTACGCCTTTGACGGTTCAACGTTCGATTTGTACGGCGCGCTATTGAACGGCGCGAAGCTGACGTTAGTCGGCGAAGAAGAGGTTGCCGATGTTATGCGGCTGACCGAGCTGATTCAGGACAGAGGCATTACCATCTTCTTTGTGACGACGGCACTATTCAATACGCTGGTCGATCATGGGCTCGAGTCGTTGCGCGGGCTGCGACATATTCTATTCGGTGGAGAGCGGGCTTCCGTCCCGCATATCAGTAAAGCGCTCCGCGCGCTAGGACCAGGCGTGCTGCTGCATGTCTACGGGCCTACGGAAACGACGGTGTTCGCGACCTGTTATCCGATCACGGAGAGTTGGGACAGAGTAAGGTCGGCTAGCGTGCCGATCGGGGTGCCGATTGCGCGTTCAGAAACGCTGGTGCTGAATGAACAAGGTCGATTGCAGCCGGACTGGGTGCCGGGCGAGCTGTGGATCGCAGGCGATGGTGTCGCATCGGGCTATGTGAACTTGCCGGAGCAGACGGCATCGAAGTTCCGCCCGCATCCGTTCCGGGAAGGCGCAGCTGTATATAGAACCGGCGATCTGGTGCGCCGCTTGCCTGACGGAAATCTGGAGTTCCTGGACCGAATCGACAGCCAGGTCAAGCTGAGGGGTTACCGGATTGAATTGGGCGAAATCGAGAGCAGGCTGCTGGATTGCGCGGGCGTCAAGGAAGCGTTCGTGACGTTGATCGAGAATGATGGTGCGCCGTATCTATGCGCTTATGTCGTTGCGGAGCAAAACGAATGGCAGTCCAGCGTTCGAAGCCAATTGACAGGCAAGCTGCCGGCATTCATGATTCCCGCCGCATTTGTGCAGCTGGAGAAGTTGCCGCTTAACGGGAGTGGCAAGGTAGACAAAAAACGTCTGCCTGCGCCGGAACGCGAGCTCCCCTATGAAGCGCCTGCTACAGCTACGGAGATCATTGTCGCAGGATTGTGGCAAGAAGTGCTTCATGTCCAGCAAGTTGGCGCGCTTGACCACTTCTTTGAGCACGGCGGCCATTCCCTGAAGGCGTCCGCTCTGACATCGGCCATCTACAAGCACTGCCGGGTGCGCATGCCGCTTCAGGAAATTTTCAAGCTGCCGACGGTTAGAGAGCAGGCCGCATGGATCGACAGCGCGGCGAAGGAAGCGTATGAATCGATTGTGAGCGCACCAAAAGCCGCATCGTACCCGCTCAGCCCGCCGCAGCGTCGCATGTTTTTGGCGGAAAACATGGCTGATATCGGACTGACTTACCATATTCCGCTTGCCCTTAAGCTGTCAGGGCCGGTGGGTGAGAATCGAATCGAGCCAGCGCTTCGGAAGTTGATCGAACGGCATGAGCCGCTGCGCACATCTTATCAGTGGGTTGACGGCGTTCCGGTCCAGATCGTTCACGATTTGGTCGCATTTGTTCTGCATACGATGGAGCTCGCAGATACGCCGCTGCAGGAATGCATGAGCGAGTTCTTTCGTCCGCTCGCGCTTGCCTCCGCGCCATTGCTCGCCGCATGTTATTGCCGACCCGAATGGGAAGGAGCGGAGGCCTATTTGCTGCTCAATATCCACCACATCGCGGCGGACGGCCTGTCCGTCAAGCTGCTGCTGGAGGAGTTGACCGCTCTGATCGATGACGAAGACATGGCATCGCCGGCTCTGCAATACAAGGATTATGCCGTTTGGCAGGAGCGTCAGAACAGCTCGGAACGGATCAAGGCAAGCCAAGCGTTTTGGACGGAGCAGCTTGCTGAATCGCTGGCACCGCTCGATATGTCGCTGGATCGGCCGCGAGGCGACCGTCAGACCTTTGTAGGCGATACATATACCTTCCATATTCAGTCGGCGCTTGCCGAACGGCTGAAAGTGACAGCCGCCAGCGCAGGAGCGAGCATGAACAGCCTATTATTTGCGGCTTATGCACTTTTGCTCAAGGGAACGGCGCATCAGTCGGAATTTGCGATTGGTTCTTTAGCGGCAGGCCGAACGCATCCGGACACTGCCCGGATGATCGGCATGTTCAACCAGTTCCTTCCTATTCGGATGCGGGTGGTGGATGAGCTGCCGTTCCTGACGTTTGTCTGCGAGACCCATGAACGTTTGCTTGCCGCTTACGAGCATGGCGATGTTAGTTATGAGTATATGTTAGAAGCGGCTCAGTATCCGCATGACCTGTCGCGCAATCCGCTTTTCGATACGATGTTGATCGTTCACAACCAGTTTGAAGACGAGAAGCTGACGTTGCGAGGCAACGGCTGGTGTATGGAACCTCTGCCTTTCAGTCATGGAACATCCAAGCTGGACTTCAAGCTCGATTTGTACAGCGATGGCGAAGGCGGTCTGCGGGCGGAGCTGGAATATAATACGGGATTGTTCCTGAAAGGTACGATGGAACGGATGGCTGCTCGGCTGCTTAATATTTTGGAGCAAACTGCTGCTAGTCCCGACTTGAACTGTGGCGATGTTGTCATGGCAACGCCTGGTGAAGCCGCTGCCTTGGCGAATTGGAACGATACGGGACATCCGTTACCGGCGGAGAAGACGATTCACGGTTGGTTCGCCGAGTCCGCCCGGCGGTGGACGGATTACCCTGCTGTGCGGTCGGTCGAAGGCTCGCTGACGTACGGGGAGTTGAATGAACGCGCCGAACGCATGGCTGCCATGCTAAGAAGCAAGGGGGTAGCGGTCGAGACGATTGTGCCAATAGCGGCACAACGCTCGTTGTCCATGATGATCGCGATCCTGGCGGTGCTCAAGGCTGGTGGGGCTTATTTGCCGATCGACCCGGAGCATCCGCCTGAGCGGATTCGCGGCATTCTGGAGGATAGTGGAGCCAGACTGCTGTTGGCGGGGGCCAAGTGGATTCATACGCTGCCGGGCTTCCAGGGAGAGACGATTGATCTGGACGCACTTGCGGCTGCTGCCGGATCTGTGCTGATGAATAGCGAAGAATCAACGGACACGGACCTATCACCTCAATCAAGCCCTGAACATTTAGCGTATGTCATTTATACGTCTGGCTCGACCGGCAAACCGAAAGGTGTGATGGTGGAGCACCGTGCGGTGATCAACCGGCTGAACTGGATGCAGACGGCTTATCCGCTAAATGAACGAGACGTTATTTTGCAGAAGACGCCGATGACGTTCGATGTTTCCGTATGGGAGCTGTTCTGGTGGGGTTTTGCCGGCGCTTCGCTCTACTTGCTGGAGCCTGGCGGGGAGAAGGAGCCGTCGGTTATCCTGCGCGAGATGGAGGAGCAAGCCGTTACGGTTATGCATTTTGTGCCGTCTATGCTGGGTGTCTTTTTACCCTATGCTGCGGACAGCGGCAGAGGCGGCGAGCTTGGTACTCTGCGATATGTATTTGCGAGCGGAGAGGCGCTAAAGCCTGCGCATGTCAAGGGTTTTTACAATTTGATGGAGCGAAGCGGCGGACAATGCCGGCTCATTAATCTGTACGGCCCGACGGAAGCGACGGTCGATGTCAGCTATTACGAATGCTCGACTGATCACGTGAGTACGATTCCAATCGGCAAGCCAATTCATAACATCCAGCTCTATATTGTGGACGAGCAGATGAGACCGCAGCCGATCGGTGTATCCGGCGAGCTGTGTATTGCAGGTGCCGGGCTTGCGCGAGGGTATCACAATAGGCCGGATTTGACGGAGCTAAGTTTTGTTCCAAATCCATTTGCTGCAGGAGAGAAGCTGTACCGTACCGGGGATCGCGCAAGGTGGCTGCCGGACGGCAATATTGAATATTTGGGGCGTTTTGACCATCAGGTTAAGCTGCGCGGTCTCCGCATCGAATGCGGCGAGATCGAGCACGCGCTGCTACGCCAAGCGGAAGTTCGCGATGCAGTGGTGACGTCGGTAACGGATCTTGCGGGAGAAACGACGCTTTGCGCTTATCTCGTGACGGCGAATGGGGAGGTTCCGGAGGCAACGAGTCTGCGGACCGCACTTCAGGCACTGCTGCCGGAGTATATGATTCCTTCTTATTTTGTTGCAATGGAAGCTTTACCGCTCAGTCCGAGCGGCAAAGCCGACCGCAGTCGTCTGCCGCAGCTGCGGTTCGCTGAAGCGGCGGTCAGCGGTGAGGGGCCAGCGACGAAGACGGAGCAGCGGCTGGCTGAGTTATGGCAGGAGGTACTCGGTCTGAGCTCCAGCGGAGCGGATGATCGAGTGGTGATTGGGAGAGAAGCCCATTTCTTTCAACTGGGTGGCCATTCCTTGCGCGCCGCGCAGCTTGCGGGCTTGATCGAGCAGCGTTATGGAGCGGCGTTTGCGCTGAAGGATGTGTTCGATGCTCCCGTGCTGCGAGAAATGGCGGTTCGCATCGATAACGCGACCCCTAAGCGGGCCATCATTATTGCAAGGGCGGCAAGCCGACCTTTCTATCCGTTGTCGCTCGCGCAGAACAGGCTGTTTGTTCTGCAGCAGCTCTATCCAGATAGCACGGCTTATAATCTTCCGCTCGCGCTGAACCTGACGGGCAAGCTTGATCAGGACAGGCTTGGCCAAGCGATTCAGGGATTGATTGCCCGTCATGAACCGCTGCGCACCAGCTTTGACTGGGCAGACGGCAAGCCGGTACAGCATGTCCATGAGCGGGTATCGTTCGAACTCGCTGTGCATGCCTTGATAGATGCGGCAGACTTGAATACATTTGCGCGCGAGGTAGTCCGACCGTTTGATCTGCGAAAGGCTCCGTTAATCCGGGCGATTCTCGCGACGGACGGCGAAAGTCGGCATACGCTGTTGCTTGACATTCACCACATCGTCGCCGACGGCGTGTCGATGAATGTGCTGGCGCGCGATTTTGAGCAGTTGTATCGCGGCGGCGTCTTGCCTCCGCTGCCCATTCACTATAAGGATGTCGCTGTGTGGCAGCAGGAATGGATGGTTTCGGAGGCAAGAGCGCAACAAGAGCAATATTGGACAGACCAACTTGCGGGTACCCTTCCTGTGCTGCAACTGCCGACCGATTATCCACGGTCGTCCGAACAAAGCTTCGAAGGCGCCAAGCTTGCGCTGCCGATTCCGGCAGAGCTTGCCGAGGGGGTCGGCACGGCGGCGGAACAATGGGGCGTTACGCCATTCCATATCTGGCTTGCCGCCTACCATACGTTATTGCATCTGATGACGGGGCAGGACGATTTGATTGTCGGCACGCCGATCGCGGGCCGCTTCCATCCTGCTACTGAATCTCTGGTCGGCATGTTTGTCAACACGCTGCCAATTCGCAGCAGGCCATCCGGCGAACTGCCGTTTAGAGCGTTCGTCGAACAGCTCAAAGAAACGGCGCTTGCGGCTCTGGACAACGGTCTGCTCCCGTTTGAGCATATGGTGACGATGCTGGATGTGCCGCGCGACCTGAGCCGCAATCCGCTGTTTGATACGATGTTCGTCATGCAGCATATGGAGGCCGGACAGGCGGTAGACACCTTGCGATTCGAGGCGCAAGTGCCGGACAATCGCGTATCGAAGCTGGACTTGACGTTTGAGATTGCGGATCGGGGCGGCATAGGACAAGCCTTGACGATCGAATATGCGACGGCGCTGTATGAAGAAGACAGCATACACAGAATGACGGAATGGTATTTCCGTATTGTCGGCCTTGCACTGGCCGAGCCGGAGCGGCTGCTTGGAGAGATCGGGCTGCAAGACGCTGAAGAGGCGGACAGGCAGATCGAAGCGTTCAATCGCACGGCCGCACCGTATGCCAGCGGTGATACGGTAGAGGTTTACCTCGAAAGACAATCGGCAGTAACGCCGCAGGCCATTGCGGTTGCGGCGGAGGACGGAGCACTAACCTATGCAGAATTGAACAGGAAGTCGAACCGGCTGGCACAGGCGCTCAGACAGCAAGGCATCATGCACGAGGAGCGCGTGGCCATCGTGATGGATCGCAGCCTGGAGATGATGATTGCAATCTTTGGCGTGTTGAAGGCAGGCGGAGCTTACGTGCCTGTTGCGCCGGGCTTGCCGTCAGAGCGAATCCGCTACATGCTGGACAATTCTGGTGCGAAGCTTGTCTTGGTGAAAGGCAAAGCCCCAGAAGGACTGGGGCCGCTTCTGCCATTTATCGACGTTCATGAGACGCTGGCGCAGGAACGTGACGACTTCCCAGTGGAGAAGTTGCATGATCCACGCTCACTTGCTTATGTGCTGTATACTTCGGGATCGACCGGGCAGCCGAAAGGCGTCATGATCGAGCATCATTCCGTAGTCAACCGGATCGGATGGATGCAGAAGCAATACGGACTGGATCCAAGCGGAGTCATTTTGCAGAAAACACCAATTACTTTCGACGTATCGGTCTGGGAACTGTTCTGGTGGAGCTTTGCAGGGGCCAAGCTGGTCCTGCTGCCTCCGGACGGCGAAAAGGACCCTGCGCTTATGATGGATATGATAGCGAGGCATGGTGTAACGACGATGCATTTTGTACCATCCATGCTACATCTGTTCTTAGAGCATCCCGACTTACTACGCGGCGTAGCCAGACTAAAGAGCCTGAAGCATGTGTTCGCCAGCGGTGAAGCGCTGACTACAGATCAAGTGCAGCGGTTCCGCGAGCGGATCGGGTCTCCGTTCAATGCTAGGCTTGTCAATTTATACGGCCCAACCGAGGCGACGGTTGACGTGTCCTATTACGATTGCTCTGACGGTGATATTCCGATCCAGGTGCCGATTGGCAAGCCAATCGACAATATCTCGCTGTATATCGTGAGCGAATCCATGAAGCTGCAGCCTGTTGGCATTGTTGGGGAGCTATGCATTGCCGGCGCGGGTCTGGCGCGGGGGTATATCGGCCGGCCCGATTTGACGGAAGAAAAGTTTATCGATAATCCATTTGCGTCGGGTAGTCTGATGTATCGGACAGGAGACCTTGCCAGATGGCAGCCTGACGGAACGATCGAATATTTGGGCCGATTGGACCATCAGGTCAAAATAAGGGGCCAGCGTATCGAAGCCGGTGAAATCGAGCATGTGCTGCTCGGTCATCCACTGGTTACTGAAGCGGTTGTCATGAAGCGAGTCGCTGCAAGTGGAAGCGAATATTTATGCGCGTACCTCGTGTGCTCCGAACCTGTAGACCATCAAGAACTGCGAGATTTTACAGCGCTGCGCCTGCCTGATTATATGGTTCCGCAGGCGGTGGTGGAACTGCCCGCCATGCCTTTGTCACCAAATGGAAAAACCGATCGGAAGGCGCTGCCGGAGCCGGAGCTGGTGACGGATAGCGGGACTCCATTAGTCGAAGCGGCAAGCGATATCGAATTGGCGATTGCCGCCGTATGGCACGATATCCTGCAAAGGGACGACTTCGGCATCCATCATCGTTTCTTCGATATTGGTGGAGACTCGCTGCTGCTGGTGCGGACACATCAGCGGTTGGAGACGTTGTATCCTGGCGCGCTAGGGGTAACGGATTTGTTCACCTATCCGACGATCGCATCGCTTGCGGCTTATTTAGAGTCGAGACATCGTGAGCTCGCGAGCTGGAGCTGGAGCGGTTTGCCGATGGCAGACGACTGTGTCAGTAGCGGCTATGTCGTGGAGCGTATCGGCAACGTTCAGTTCCAATTGGACCGGGAGGTTGTGGAAGGGCTTGCGGAACTTGCGGCATCCCGTATGGTGACGGTTGAAGCCGCGGCGTATGCTGTATATCTGTACTTCTGGCGCGGCGAGTCCGGCATCCATCGGCTTGTGCTTCCAGCAGTGACGGATATCGGGCTGATTGCCCCGAAAGAAATCGATTTTACGGAGGTACATGATTTCGATACACTGCTGCGGCATGCTGCCAAGCGGATGAGTGCGGAAGATTGTTATACCGCACGGCAAATCAGAAAGCAGCCGCAAGCCGAAGGCGGATTTGCCTTGTTCCCATTATTTGCAGGAGCAACGCAGCATGGGTTCAAGGATCGAGAGGCGCTATTGGAACGATTCGATGTTGTGCTGTATTTGGATATCGCTGCCACACCAAGCGAGGTGGAAGAGCCAGAGTTTGGTGGGGTATGGACGTACAACACCCGGCGTCTCGGCAAGGAGGCGGTGATGGAGTGGGCTTCCGCTTATCTGGAGCTGCTGTCGAGCGTGGTGGAACAATATCGCGCCGCAGCTGGCAGCGCCGTCCCAGGGGCGTAGCATGGGCCAAGCGGGTTGTGTCTGACCCAGGATATATCTGTCTGAAGGAAGAAAGGAGCTTTCCTGTGAAAAAAGTGTTGATCTTGTTAGGGAATATCGCACTTTATATTGGGGTCTTTTATGCGCTGCTCTATCTGCTTCGCTCTACTTACAATTACGAAGCGACGTTGTCCTTCGCCAAGTTTCTGGATCGCAACCCGGCCATGTTTATGGTCGTGCTGTTCACGCTGATTACGCTTGTATATATGCTCATCTTTCGTATCAAAGGATGGATCTGGCCCCATGCGGAAAAAAATCTGTTCCGCGCGTCGGGCTTCAAACGGCTGAGCGCCTCGCGCGTCCTGCAAATGATTGGCCTGGGTCTTGCCGGAAGCTTGTTCAGCATCGGCCTGATCGTCATTGACGATATTGCGCGGGAGTTCCCGTCCATTCCCGCGCTGGTCGATGATCTGATCAAGGGGGATTCGATCTGGTATGTCATTCTAGGCGCTGGCTTGATTGGTCCGGCATTTGAAGAAATATTGTTCAGAGGCCTCATTTTTAGTGAGCTTCGCAGGGTTATGCCGGTATATGCGGCCTTGGTTGTGCAAGCCGCGGCTTACGCCTACTTCCAGCCTAGCGCGGCGCTATCGGTCATCAGCATCGGCTCGGGTCTGATATATGGGTCGCTGTATTGGCGCACGGGGTCGCTGTGGGCGCCGATTCTGGTACAGAATACGGCTATGGGATCCATCTTCCTCTTGAAATACATCGGGTTCTACGAATGGTATGACAAGCTGGGCGATGTGTCATTGTATATCATTACAGCGTTCTGTCTAGTTGCGTTGATCGGAGGTTCCGTCAATGTCTGGCGGACCTCCAGCAACGGCGACATCGGCGCACGCGCCAATCAAGCGCTGACGGATGACGCTCCGTCGGCAGCACAATAGGAGGTCTAACCGCATGAAGGTGTGGGGAATGATGCTGGCTCGCGTGGCTGTTGTAATCGGCCTGTATTTTGCATGGTTTTTTACAGTGACGAGGTTATTTTTCGATTTTGTATACCCCACAAGCTCGTGGTTTGAACAGAATACGGTTACGGTGATTATTTTGAACGATATGGTAGGCTTGCCGCTTATGCTGCTGGCCTGGAGGTTTATATTCAAAGAAAATCTGTTCCGTGCAGCTAAGTTCCGCGTGATGGGCGGCAAGTCGGTCGCGATCGCATTATGGATCGGGCTTGGAGCCGGCTTGTTTACCGTCGCGTTCTCCAGGCTTCCCGCCATTGCATCAGACAAGTTCAAGTTTCACGAATTGTTCGATTACCTGAACCGCGCGGAATGGTATGTATTCCTGGTCTTTCTGATTCTCGGTAACATCTATAAGGAGACGTTATTCAGAGGCATTCTGATGAATGCGTTCAGTCGCGTGTTCCCTGTCTGGATTGCGATCGTGATTCAGGGTGTGTTGTACGGGGCGTTGTTCTTCTTCGGGGACATTCCGTTGTCGCTGTACGGTTTTCTCGGTGCGGTTATTTTTGCACTCTTGTATGTCTGGTTGAAATCGATCTGGGCGCCGATTGCCGCGCAAGTCGCATGTCAGGGCAGCCAGTACCTGCTGTGGCACTACGGGCCGGAGACGACGGACGTTACCGTCATGTCCATCGTGATGGCTGTGGCAGCAGTGATGATCGCGATTGGCATATTCCTCGCGGTCAAGCATCGTGCTTCCATCTCCGTGCCGTTGTCTTCCGAGGCGGTGACGCCTTGGTGAAGATATTGCGAATCGCGGGAAATACCGTCAGCTATTTGGTCATTTATGCAGCGATTGTGATGCTTGTCAACCATGCCCTCTACAACTGGGTAACCGATCCCGTGCTGAAGGACTGGATCGGGAGCAATTCCGGCATGGTGCTGATCGTATCCAATATCATCGTGCTAGCTGTCTATCTTCCGCTGCTGCGCTGGCAGAAAATTACGCTGAAGGATCTGGGGTTTGTTCCTGTGCGCGGGGGCTCGTTGCTGCTGTCCGTAGGGACGGGCGTCTGGCTCGGCTTGTTTATCGCCGCGTTTACCCGTCTTCCGTGGATCCAAGCGACCTTTCCGGCCATTTCGGATCTGGTCGCTTTTGTCGCCGGAGGCAGCCTGATCATTTTCGTGCTCGGGAGCTTGCTGCTCGGGTCTCTGCTAGAGGAATGGCTCTTCAGAGGCATGTTGTTCTATACCTTGCGTCAACAACTTTCGGCTCTGTGGACGGTTCTGATCCAAGCCGTATTGTTCGGCGCCGTATTTATGAATGTCACGATTGGCGCATTTGCAGCGCTGGGCGCAATTATATACGGCGTTGTTCGCGCAGGCTCGCATTCGCTTTGGGGGTCGCTTGCAGCCCATATATGCAGCACCGGCACCTTATATATCATGCTGCAATGGGCGGACGATTGGCAGCCAAATACGCTTGGATTATTAGCTCTGGCCGGCGGAGTCGGCATCGCGGCACATGTGCTGCTGTTACTGCTCGGGAGCAGTGGGAGGGCGGTACAAAAAAAGGCCGTCAGCAATTCCATTACTAGCTAGGAGGGTTGGGTGCCATGTTTCAACTGGATTTGCTGGATACCAATAAAGATACATCCGGACGGAAGGGGCGGAGCGCGGGTTCCGTATCGAATATTTCCCTTAAGGATATTGCGATTGTCGGGATATCCGCCAAGCTGCCGCGCGCGGAATCGCATGAAGCCTTTTGGGAATTGGTCCGGAGCGGCAAGGACCTGGTAAGCGGATTTCCGGATGCCCGCAAGGAAGAGCTGAAGCCGTATTTACGCCGCATGGAGGCACAATACGGCTCCGTTTCCTTTTTTGACGGGGCGTATATGGAAGATATTTCAAGTTTTGACTATTCTTTTTTCGGGATTTCACCCAAGGAAGCCTCGCTGATGAGTCCGGCGCAACGCCTGTTCCTGCAGACGGCTTGGGGTGCACTTGAGAATGCCGGCTACGGCGGAGATGCGCTGCATGGTTCGCGCACCGGCGTCTTTATCGGCTATAACGGGGACGCGCTGCATGATTACAAGCGAATCATTGAAGCGCTGGATCCGGACGTCTTGTCTATGGCGGCGCCCGGCAATCTGAGCTCGATCATACCGAGCCGGATTTCGTATTTGCTGAATTTGCGTGGACCGGCGATCAGTGTGGACACCGCCTGCTCCTCCTCGCTTGTAGCGGTCCATCTGGCATGCCAATCGATCCGCAGCGGCGAATGTGAGGCGGCGATTGCCGGTAGCGTCAAAATAAACGTGCTACCGCTGGATACCGGCATTCGGCTTGGCATCGAGTCAAGCGACAACCGGGCCAGAACGTTCGATGACTCGGCGGACGGAACGGGAATCGGCGAAGGCGTGGTTGCACTGCTGCTCAAGCCGCTGTCCCGCGCGCAAGCGGACTGCGATGAGATTTATGCGGTCATCAAAGGCAGCGCGGTGAACCAGGATGGCAGTTCGGTCGGCATTACCGCTCCGAACGCCCTTGCCCAGGAGGATGTCATTGCGCGCGCCTGGCAGGATGCGGACATTGATCCCGAAACGGTGACGTATATGGAAGCGCACGGTACCGGAACCTCGCTGGGCGACCCGATCGAGATCGACGGACTGACGCGTGCCTTTCGGCGATATACCGACAAACGGCAATTTTGCGCCATTGGCTCACTAAAGACAAATATCGGACATCTCGATCATGCCGCCGGTATTGCAGGGCTGCTCAAGGCGATCCTGTCGCTCGTTCACAAACAGCTTCCGCCTACGCTTCATTACCGCGTACCGAACCGCAACATCCCATTTGTGGATTCGCCTGTTTATGTGAATGACGAATTAACGCCGTGGGAGACGGATGGCGAGGCAAGAAGATGCGGAGTCAGCGCGTTCGGCATGAGCGGCACCAATTGCCATGTTGTGCTGGAGGAGGCTCCTGCCAGGGTGCCGTCGAGTCTTTCGGATAGAACGGAGCTGTTCTGCTTGTCCGCGCATAGCATGACGGCGTTAGAACGGCTCGTGCTGCTGATGCGGGATTGGGTTCAGCGGTATCAAGGCGATGTGAGCCGGAGCTTGGCCGACCTTTGTTACACCCTGGCCGTCGGCAGGGGAGCCCATCGATATCGCTTAGCGATTGCGGCTAGCAGCTGGGAAGAGCTTCTACTCACCTTGCATGCCGCAGCCGACAGCGGTCTTACTAGCCTTGTGCTGCCTCATGTTCGCTTCGGGACGGCCGATCTGGCTGCGACAGGGCAGATGGAGCAGCAGTCCGTTCCACACGAGTGGGGAATGGACACACTGGAGCTGAGGCAACGTTACGTGGACGGTTACGAGATTGATTGGCAGGCAGTCTATGGGGGACAACGCCGCCATCGCCTGCCGCTTCCGACGTATCCGTTCGACTCTCAACGCTGTTGGGTGGTAGAAGACCGTGCTGAAGCGGCGATTCATACACAACTTGGAGTTTGGGGTGGGTATTCGCTTGCTAGGGATATTCCCGAGACACTTCGACAAGAAATGAATGAGACGTTTGCTAGATGGCAAGCGGAGCTGGAGCGGAGCGGCGGGATGACGAGTCAGCGCCCTCATAGCGTTGCGTTAACAGGTGAGCGTTCAGGACTCGCATGGGAGCAACAGGTCGCAGATGTCTGGGGAGCAATGCTCGGATATGACGAATTGCCTGTGAATGCCGGTTATTATGAGCTAGGCGGCGATTCCATAATTGCGCTCAAAATCGTGAACCAGCTCAGCGAGCTTGCGGGCATCCGCATTCAGGTAGCGGATTTGCTGGGGCACGCGGATTTGCTTTCGTTCACAACTCTCATTGAGAGGCGGCTTAGGGAGAACGGTGTGGCGACCGCACATAGAACAAATGTTGGGAACGGCGGATATGACAGACAAGCAAAAACCAGTGGATATGGTAGATCTGGAGAAAATGACGGGGATGTCGGGGCGTTGAGCGGCCAAGGGTCCGAATCATTGTCCGGCCATCGACTGGAGCCGATTCCAAAAGCGGCACCGCAAGAGCACTATCCTGTCTCATCGCCGCAGAAACGCATGTATTTGCAACAGCAGGCGATGCCGAATGATCGCAGCTATAATTTGCCCGAAATGCTGCACCTGGACGGGGCAGTGGATGTTGACCGGCTGGAGGCAGCCCTACAAGCTATTGTCTTGCGTCACGAGACGCTTCGAACCACCTTCCACGTCATTGACGGCGAGATCAGGCAGCGCATTCATGCTGACATTCCTTTCCGCCTGATACGCATGGAGGCCGATGAAGCAGATGCGGATGGCATATTGCATAGCTTGTTCCAACCGTTCAGGCTCGATACGGCGCCGCTGCTTCGCGCAGCTCTGCTTACGCTGGGACCGGAGCGCCATGTGCTGTTTCTGGATATGCATCATATTGCATCCGACGGCATGTCGGCAGGTATTCTTTTATCCGACTTGATGTCTTTATATCAAGGCAGATCATTGCCGCAGCTGCCTCTGCAATACAAAGATTATGCAGTATGGCAGGAGAGCAGGCCGCTCTCCGGGAAGGCTGAACGGTATTGGCGTGAGCAATGCCAGGGAGACTGGCCGACGCTTGCGCTCCCGACCGATGCTCCGCGTCCCCCCGTCATAACCCATCGCGGCGAGACGTTCGACGTATTCGTCGATGCGGGGTTGACCGCCGCAGTGCATAGCTGCGCGGCCGAATCGGGCGCGACGCCGTTTATGGTACTGCTATCAGCGTATTACGCATTCCTTGCCCATTATACGGGAGCGGAGGACATTGTCGTCGGCACGCCGATTGCGGGACGGAACAGGCGCGAGCTCGAAGCCATCGCGGGCATGTTCACCGGCACGTTGGCGCTGCGCGCTTATCCGCGCGCCGATAAGCCGTTCAGAACCTTTTTATCTGAAGTCAAAGAGATCGCGACTGGGGCTTACGCCCACGCTGATTATCCATTCGAGGAAATCGCGCAATGGGTGGACAGAAGAGATGCCAGCCGGAATCCCTTGTTTGATACCATGTTCATCATGCAAAACCTAGGTATCCCAAACGCTTCGTCCGAGGGGTTGTCGTATCGCCATCAGCGCTTTGATCATGGCACGGCCAAATACGATTTGATGATTCAGGCGGTGGAGCATGGTCCTGAATTGCGGCTTGTCGTGGAATATAATGCCGATTTGTTTCACCGTGCAACAGCTGAGCGGTTCATACGGCATTATGTGCAGCTGTTGCGCAGCGTGACACATCACCCTGAACTCTCGCTCGGTGAAGCAGAGATGCTGTCGGAGGAGGAGCGCGAACAACTGCTAACGCTGGGGAGGCGTGAAGCGGACTTTCCGCCGCCGCGCTGTCTGCATGTTTGCTTCAAGGAACAGGCGGTGGTTGTTCCCGACCTGCCAGCCGTATCTTGCGGCGGTGAATCCATGACCTATCAGGAGCTGGATCGGCGTACCGATGCGCTGGCGCGATCCTTGCGCGCCAAAGGTGTGGGAAGCGGCAGCGTCGTCGGCATCATGGCAGAACGTTCCATCCCCATGCTGACAGCGATGCTCGCTGTGATGAAAGCCGGAGGCGCCTATATGCCTGTAGATCCGCATTATCCTGGCGAACGCATCCGCTATATGCTGGAGGACAGCGGTGCGGAACTAATATTCGCGGACAGCCCGCGTGCCGGAGTTCAGCACGGTGTTCCGGCCACCCTACAGGTACTGGACATAGCGGATGAGACATTGTTCTCTGGTGGAGACGATGCCCACGAAGCATGGACGCAGGACGCAGACGATCCGATGTATGTCATTTATACCTCTGGTTCTACGGGTCATCCGAAGGGCGTCATGGTGCCGCACCGCAGCTTTTACAACTTTGGTCAATCGCTCAGAATGTTCTTCGACGGGAACTACGGGGAGAGAGACAGATGCCTCAGCCTAACCAATATCTCGTTTGACGTCAGCGTAGCCGAACTATTTATGCCGCTGATGTTCGGCGCTTGCACGGTGCTTTATTCAGAGCCGAAATTGCTTGATCCGCGGCGAATTGCCGAGGTGATCGTGAAAGAGCAGATTACATTCGCTTATTTGCCGCCGTCTTTGCTGAGAGAGGTTGCGCGGCTGCTGGAGCAATCAGCATGCGCGATAGCGTTAGACAAAATGCTTGTTGGGGTAGAACCGATTAAAGACGAAACCTTGGAGCTGTATACGAAACTTAATCCCGAGATTCGGATTGTAAACGGCTACGGACCGACAGAGGCGACCGTGTGCTCCAATATGTACGTATACAAGCCGGGCGATTATCACGGCGGTTATGTACCGATTGGCGGGCCGATGCACAATGTCGAAATATATATTTTCGGTTATGGCGGCCAGCTTGCGCCTATCAATACAGCCGGGGAGCTGTATATTGCCGGCAGCGGCCTTGCCGATGGTTATGTGAACAATCCGGCTATGACGGCCGAGCGTTTTCTGCCGCATCCGTACCGGGAGGGCTGCTTCATGTACCGCACCGGCGATATTGCAAAGTGGCTGTCAGACGGCAACGCGATGTATGTGGATCGGGCCGACCAACAGGTGAAGATCCGAGGCGTCCGAATAGAAATGAACGAAGTTCGTTCGCAATTGATTGCTCTCCCCGAGGTAGAGGATGCGGTTGTGGTCGTTCGAGAGCAAGCAAGCGGAGACAAAGAGCTGTGTGCGTATGTGGTCGCTTCGGAGCATCTCCCTTCAGGGGAATGGCGAAGAAGGCTGAAGGACAAGCTGCCCGAGGCGATGATTCCGAGCTATATTGGGACGATTGACGCGATACCTCTGACGCCGAACGGAAAAGTGGATCGGTGCGCCTTGCCGGAGCCGGAATTCGGGCTTCGATCACAGGGAGAGGCGGATCAGCCGCGAGATGGGATGGAAGAGCGCGTCGCCGCCATTTGGAAGGAAGTGCTCGGCGATTCGGCTGCGCCAATCGGCATTCACGACGACTTCTTTGAGGTCGGGGGCCACTCTTTGAAGGCTGCAGTGCTGGCGGGTAAGCTGCAGCAGGCGACAGGCGCCTTGGTTCCGCTCAGCCTCATATTCGAGCTTACCACCATTGCGGAAATATCGGCTTGGTTGAAGGAGCGGGACGGAACTGCGGTGGTCGAGCCAATCCCGAGAGCGGAGCGCCGCGCGTGGTATCCGATGTCGCGCGCACAGCGCCGTCAATATATGATGCAGATGCTGGCCGGAGAAGCCACCATGTATCATGTGCCGTTCGCTCTCCGTGTGCAGGGCAGGCTGGATGCAACGCGGCTGGAAGACGCGTTCACGGCGCTGATCGAACGCCACGAGAGCTTGCGTACGACCTTCCATATGACAAAGGACGAGTTCAGGCAAAGGGTTCATCCGCCGTACGCATTTAAGCTGGAGGCACTGGATCGCGGAGCGTTGACCGGAGCAGAAGCGTTGCGGGGAGGATTGCCGGACGGCACCGAGGTGACGAGGCTGATGGAAGTCTTTCAGCGTCCACTCCAACTAGACAAATTGCCGCTGCTGCGAGCGGGACTGCTGCGGTTTAATGAGGAAGAACATCTGCTGCTGCTGGATGTTCATCACATCATTACGGATGGCGTCTCGTCTGGCTTGCTGGTGAATGAGCTGTCGCAGCTGTATGCCGGACAGACGCTGCCTGAGCTGCGCGTGCAATATAGCGATTATGCTGTGTGGCAGGAAGCTGAATTTGCAAATGCCGCTTATGCGGAGCATGAGCGATACTGGATGGAAATTTTCGATGGCAAGCTTCCCGTGCTGGAGTTGCCAACGGATCGGCCGCGGCCGTCTCTTCCGAGTTATCAAGGCCGACGTCATTCATTCCGATTGGATGCACGGACGACGGCGGAGGCAAGGCAGCTGGCGAGAGAAGTGAAGACGACGTTGTATACGGTGCTGTTGGGCGCTTTTGCCGCGATGCTCGCCAAATACAGCGGGCAGGCCGAAGTCATTGTGGGAACCCCCGCCGCAGGCCGGGAGCATGCTGATACGCATGGCCTGATCGGGATGTTCGTCAACACGCTGGCGCTGCGGACAAGACCGGCAAGGGACAAGAAGGTACGCACCTATCTGATGGAGCTGCATCATCATGTCGTAGAGGCGCTTTCGCGTCAGACGTATCCTTTCGAGGACTTGGTTGAAGGGCTGAAGGCCGATGCGGACAGAAGTCGGAATCCATTGTTTGACGTGATGTTTGTGCTGCAAAATATGGACCGGACCGTGATGGAAGCGGAAGGTGTCGTCTTTGGCGAATTGCCGTTCGAGGCGGGAACTAGCAAGTTCGACCTGACGTTGGAAGCGGTGGATCGAGAAGCGGAAATCGAGCTTCAACTGGAGTACGCAACGGATTTGTTTCATGATGAAACAGCGCGACGCATGGCGGAGAGTTATACCATACTCGTGCGGGACATGTGCAGATCGCAGGATCGCATGGTCGGCGACCTTGAGCTAATGGGGGATCGCGAGCGGGAGCAATTGCTGGCTCTGTTGACCGGAAGAAGGATGCCTGAACAGGCCGTGAGTAGAGAGGGGAGCAATCGTTGGATGGATATTCGAGCTGAGAAGGGCATCACGGAATGGCAAGGAAACGCGGTGGCGGCTTCCACGCAAGCAACGGCAGAATGGTCAGGGTTTGTGCAAGAAATGGAGCGCCAGGCGGCACGCACGCCAGACGCGGTGGCCATTCAATTCGGCGCGGAGATGATGACGTACGCCGAATTGAACGAACGGGCGAATCGTCTTGCTCATTCCTTGCGAGGGAAGGGCGTAGGGGCCGAGCGCATTGTCGCGCTGATGGCGTCCCGCAGCCCGCTGCTGCTTGTCGGTATTTTGGGTGTTCTGAAGGCCGGTGGTGCATATGTCGCCATTGATCCCGCGTACCCGAAAGAACGGATCGACTGGATGCTTGAGGATTGTGGCGAAGCACTTTTGCTGACGGAAAAAGCATTTGCTGGGGTCGTAACGAGAGCCGTTACCGAGTGGCATTTGGATGATCCAGACCTGTATGCGGCCGATAGAGGCAATCCGGAGTTGATCCACAAGCCGGACCATTTGGCATATGTGCTGTATACGTCGGGATCGACTGGGCGTCCCAAAGGTGTGATGATTGAGCATCGCGGGTTAATGCACTTCATCGGGGGCTTCCGCAACCGGATTCCGTTTGAGAAGGGCCAGAGTATCTTGGCGATGGCATCAGCTTCCTTCGATATTTTTGTCGTTGAAAGTCTGCTTCCGCTCACGCTGGGTATGCGCATTGTACTCGCCACCGAAGAGGAGCGGAGCGACGCCGCCTTGCTGCAAGGCTTGATTCATGCGCATGATGTCGATGTGCTGCAAATCACGCCATCGCGCTTCAAATGGTGGATGAATCAACGGGGCGACACGGACGGTCTGCAGAAGCTGCGCATCGTGATGATCGGGGCGGAGCCGCTGACAGGCGATGTGCTCGGCAGGTTGCGCGCTGCTACCGGAGCTAGATTGTTTAATCTGTACGGTCCGACGGAGACGACGGTATGGACCTCCATCCGGGAAGTCACCGAAGGCGAGGAGATTTCAATCGGCACGCCGATCGAAGGTTCCATGATGATGGTGCTTGATGAAGGATTGAAGCTGCAGCCTACAGGCGTCACGGGCGAAATATGTATCGGCGGACCTGGTGTTGGGCGTGGATACCTCAGCCATCCCGAGTGGGATGTCGCCTTTGTGCCGAATCCTTATGTACCGGGTGAACGCATGTATCGCACGGGCGACCTTGGGCGCAGGCTTGAGAATGGGGAGTTTGCCTATGCAGGCCGCCGTGATTTCCAAGTGAAAATCAGGGGACATCGAATTGAAATCGGTGAAATTGAGCAGTTGCTGCTTCGTCATGAGCAGGTGAAAGAAACGGTCGTCACCGCGTTGCAGGAAGAGGATGAGGAATATGCGCTTTGTGCGTATGTCGTCATGCAGAACGCAGTTGCAGCGGATGCGGAGACGGACGGGGACACGCCATCCAGCCGGATGACAGTCCAATTACGCGATTATCTCGCGGACAAGCTGCCTTCTTATATGGTTCCGGCCTATATGGTCGTTCTAGATGGGATTCCGCTTACGCCAACGGGCAAAATTGATCGAAGGGCACTGCCGAAGCCGGGACCGAACAACACAGGCAGACGCGAGCTTGTTCCGCTCTCGACGGATACCGAGCGCAAGTTGGCCGAGATCTGGAAGGAACTGCTCGGTACGGACGCGATCAGCGCGAAGGACAGCTTTTTCGAGGTGGGCGGCCATTCCCTGAAGGCAGCAGGCATGGTCAGCCGCATTGCAGAACGATTGGGCATTCAACTGCCGCTGCGAGATATATTTATGAATCCTACGCTTGAAGGTTTAGCGGCCCATCTGGACTCTAGCGGTACGGTAGCAGTCGCGCGGATTCCAAAGCAGCCAGAGCGCGAGCGTTATCCGATGTCGAGGGCGCAGCGCCGCCAATTCATGATGGAGCTGATCTCGGGCGGGGCGACGATGTACCATGTGCCTTTCGCCGTGCATATGCAAGGACAGCTTGATGTGGAGAGGCTGGAGGAAGCTTTCCTGGCTATGATACGCCGCCATGAATCGCTCAGAACGACGTTCCACCACGAAGAGGACGAGTTCTGCCAACGCGTGCATGCGGAGCCGGTATTTACGTTGGAGCGAGGCGCCAAGTTGAGAATGGCAGCGGGCAAGCTGCTCGCGGAAGGCGGGGATGAAGGATTGTTCGGCGGTATCAGTGCGCTGATGGAGCGGTTTATTCGTCCGTTTGATCTCGGCAGCCTCCCGTTGTTCCGGTCCGGATTGATTCCGCTTGGCGAGGACGGCCATCTGTTGTTGCTGGACTTTCATCATATTATTACCGACGGCGTATCCGTCAGCGTCCTGCTGCAGGAATTGACCACTTTGTACGGTGGCGGTGAGCTGCCGGAGCTGGATATTCAGTACCGGGATTACGCGGCATGGCAAGAAGAAGGAATCGGCAGCGAGGCCTATATGGGGCATGAGCGCTACTGGCTGGAGGCGTTCGAAGGGGAGCTGCCTAAGCTGGACCTAAGTGCGGCCATGCCAAGGCAGGAACTTCAAAACTTCGTGGGCAGCCTGATCAACTTCAAACTGGATGAGGAGCTGACGCTCAAGATCAAGGCCTTTGCGCGCGAGCGCGGCACGACGTTGTATACGGTACTGCTCGGAGCTTATTCAATACTGCTGAGCAAATGGAGCGGCGGTGCGGGGGATATCATTATTGGCACGCCAGTAGCGGGCCGCAATCATGCACAATTGGAAGGGCTGATCGGGATGTTCGTCAATACGGTCGCCATTCGCAGCTTCCCGGAATCGTACCGAACCGTTGGCGATTATTTGTCAGAGCTGCATGAGGATGTGCTGAGGGCGCTGGAGCATCAGAATTACCCGTTCGAGGATTTGGTGCAGAAGCTAGGAATCGAACAGGACCGCAGCCGCAATCCTCTCTTCGATACGATGTTTATTTTGCAAAATATCGATCGCGTCGCTTACCGTTCTGGCGGCATTGCATTCGACCCCAAGGAGTTCGATCCGGGTGTCAGCAAATTCGATTTGACGCTTGAAGCGGCGGAGCGGGACGGCAGGATCGGCTTTACACTGGAATATGCGACAAGTCTTTTCCACGAAGAGACCGCCTGGGCGTTGGCGAATGATTATATGGCGATCCTTCGCGTATTCGTTGAAGATGGGGCAAGGAAAAAAATCAGTGCTGTGCTTGCTTGAACCAATATCTAAGCCTAAGGAGGCGGCGAATGATGAAGCAGTCAATGAAAAGGAAACCATTTAATGAGTTTTGGATGAACTGTATGCTGAACCAGGCGTTTTCTATTGCGGTGTCGGAGGAGCCTAGCTACAGAGATGCGGCTTATTTGAACATTTACCGTTACTATCCTTGGGAGGCCGCAACAGACAAGGATTTTCGTTATCCGACCATTGATACCCTGTATTATATGGACGATCCAGCCAGATTCCCGCTATCGCAGGTGATCCGCTATATCGAGCCTGGTCATTTTCGCAGCAAGGAGACGGTACTGGAGGAGATCCGGGCGATGCTTACGGGCGAACGCAACTTAAGCGTTAACGTCGATTTGTATGACTGGCTGCCGGGCAGCATGGCCTGGAAAAAATTCCATTGGTATCATTATTCGCTGTTTAATGGCTACGACAAGGAGCGCGGCGTCTTCTACGTCATTGACGACACGCTTGCGGGTTACGAAGAGCACGAGGTGCCGGAAGAAAGGCTGCTCAAGGCGTACGGCAACTCGGAATACAACGTGAACCCGAGCTATTTGGGACCTGCCTTTTATGTATACAACCTGCAGGAAGAGATTCAGCCATATGAGTTGAAGCTGGCTGAAGTGGTGGAAAATGCGGAGCGGCTGGCGAGGGAGCTTAGCGAGTTCTCCATTGAAGGCATGTGGAATGTCGATTCCGACCCGGAGAAGAAGCAAGCGCATTTGACTTACGGGCTTGTCGGCGTCAACATCATCTGCAACCGGCATATCGCCAATATGTCGCTGCTCCGCTCGATGCGAGAGAAGAGCCTGATTGACGAGGCGCTTCATGCGGCGTTGTCTAGTCAGCTTGGCGAAGTGCAGAACGGATGGGATCTCGTGAAGGACCGCTTTGTGAGTGGACATTTCGATCGTGGCAGAGAACTGGCGCTCGCCGACGATTTGTTCACAAAGGAAAAAGCGTTCTGGACGACGCTCGTCGCCGGCGCGTAGAGGCAGTGCGACAACATGTTACCCGGAGGGACCGTGTTATGACGATAACTTTGATTTGTTTGCCATATGCTGGAGGCTCCGCACAGATGTACAGGCGCTGGACGAATTGGCTGCATCCCGGTGTGCGACTGGTACCGGCCGAACTGGCGGGCAGAGGCAGCCGCATGGGTGAGCCGTTCTATGCGAACGCTTCGGAGGCTGTTCGAGATTTGCTGCCGCTGGTGCAGGAGGCAGCGTTACACTCCAATTCATATGCTATATTCGGTCACAGCATGGGCAGCATGCTCGGGTATGAATTGCTGCATGCATTGCGGGAGGGAGGATTCCCGCTGCCTGCGGCAGTCTTCCTCTCCGGCAGAGGGGCGCCGCATTGTGAGCAGATAGAGGCGCGCCGGATCCATATGCTGCCGGAGGAAGAGTTTCTTGAGGCGTTGAAACAGCTCGGCGGCATGCCAGAAGAATTGTTCCAGCATCGGGAGCTGCTGGATATGTTTGTGCCGATATTAAGAGCCGACTTCAAGCTTGTCGGCGAATACGAGCACCGGGTGCGGCCGCCGTTGCCGCTCCGGCTTACGATCTTAGGCGGGAAGGACGACAGTTGCATCAGAGGCCCGCTTGGGGAATGGGCGCGTTATGCGACAGGGGGATGCGAGCTGATGCTGTATGAAGGCGGACATTTCTTCCTGCATGAGCGGGAACGCGATATGGTAGAAGCGATAAACAAAATGCTGACCGAGGCGCCTGCCCCGATCTGCCCCTGAGGAGCGTGATGGAAAATGCTGAACAAACATGCCATATGGTTGCCTGGTCAGGGCTCTCAGCGTGTCGGCATGGGTAAATCGCTGAGCGAGCGATATGCGGTTGTCAGTGCAACGATGGAGGAAGCGAGCGAAGCGCTGGGCATGCGTCTTGACAACCTCATGTATGAGGGGCCGATGACGGAGCTGACGCGGACGGAGAATGCCCAGCCGGCCATTCTTGCGCTTGGCGTGGCGATGTATCGCGTCTACAGCCGGGAGTGGGGACACGTTCCGACGATGGCTGCTGGCCACAGCTTGGGCGAGATTACCGCTCTAACCTGCGCAGGGGCCATAACGTTCCCGGATGCACTTCGGCTAGTACGCCGCCGCGGTGAGTTGATGCAAGCGGCTGCCGCTGCGGAGACCGGCGCGATGGCTGCGGTGAACGGGCTGAGTCCTGAGCTGGTCTCCCAAATATGTGTGGAAACCAGCGCTTGCGATGTCGACGGAAGCCGAATTGTTGTCGTATCGAATATGAATTCAGACCAGCAAACGGTAATATCGGGCCACAAAGAAGCTGTCCATGAAGCTGCCGAAAGATTGGCCGCCCATGGGGCTGCAGTTATTCCGCTGCAGGTAAGCGCACCTTTCCATAGTCCGTTGATGGCGCCGGCGGCGGCGCAATTTGCCGAAGTGCTGAGCGGTATCTCGTTCGGCGCGATGAGGTTTCCCGTCGTTTCCTGCTTGACGGGGCAGCCTTACGGGAAAGCAGATGAGCTTGCCTGTATGCTGGCAAGAGGATTGACCGAGCCCGTCAATTGGCCAGCGGTTCTTGCTTATCAGAAGAGCATTGGCGTTACCGAAGCCGTAGAACTAGGTCCGGGCAATGTATTGAAACGGTTGGCGCCAACGGAAGGATTGCGCGTATTCGCTTTTGACGACAAGGAAGATGAAGCATACCTGGCTGCCGCAAGCATGCAACCGGACGCTTATTCCATTGAATTGCTTCATCGTTGTCTAGCTATCGCTACTTGCGTACGCAATCGAAATTGGAACGCGGCCGAATATGAACAAGGCGTCACTACGCCTTACAGAGGCGTGCAACAATTGGTCGATCGATTGCGCGATACAGGTGAGCAGATAGAAGAGGCGCATGTTCGTCAGGCACTCGCGATGTTGGAATCGGTGTTTCGTACCAAAGGCGCATCCGTTGAAGAGCAAGAGCGTCGGTTAGCAAGGCTGCAGGGTGAGTTCGGTCTGCCCAGTTGGCTCGGAGTTCCTCCTGCCGAACGACCTTATGCGGGCAGTCTATTATAGGAAGGAGTGGTGTGATGGGTACCCGGCTGGCGAATGACGAGTTGGAACAGGATAGCTCCTATCGCACGGCGGAGCTGCCGTCTCCCGTGGAGATTTTGCAAGCGTTGATCCGCTTCAATACAACGAATCCGCCAGGTAACGAAGCTGCATGCATCATGTATATCCGGCAACTGCTTGAGGATGCGGGTATCGAGACGCGACTAGAGGCACTTGATCCGGCCAGGCCCAATCTCCTCGCCAGGATTAAGGGTAGCGAGGAGGCACCTCCGCTGCTGTTATACGGGCATGTCGACGTTGTTGGCGTTGACATGCAAGGCTGGAGCCGCGATCCGTTCGGGGGCGACATAGAGGGTGGCTTCGTCTGGGGGCGAGGCGCTCTCGATATGAAAGGCGGCGTGGCGATGCTCGTATCGGCTTTCCTTCGCGCGCATGTCCGCAAGCTGCCGCTACGCGGCGATCTCATTCTGGCGATGGTCAGCGACGAGGAAGCAGGGGGTGAATACGGCGCTTCCTTCCTGGTCGAGCAGCATGCCGATTATTTTGCAGGCGTCAAGTATGCGCTCGGCGAATTTGGCGGATTCGCGTTTCATGCGCTAGGGAAAACCTTTTACCCGATTATGGTGGCGGAGAAGCAGCTATGTTGGCTCAAAGCGACGATTCGAGGGGACGGAGGCCACGGCTCCATGGGCAAGTCGGGCGCCGATTGTATGGAGCAATTGGGGAACATGCTTCAATCGCTCAGCAGGCGTAAACTGCCGCTGCGTGCGACGCCGGCGGCCCGGTTGATGATAGAAGGCATGGCCTCGGCACTGCCGTTGCTGCCCGCTATGCTGCTGAGAGGGCTGCTGCGTCCCCGGTTGGGCGGCCTCATTCTGAAGCTTCTGGGGGAGAAGGGTGCGACGTTCGTCCCGCTGCTGCGTAATACGATCAGCGCCACCGTCGTTCGCGGCGGGGAGAAAATCAACGTTCATCCAAGTGAAATTACGGTTGAGTTAGACGGTCGAACGCTGCCGGGTGTCACGCCACAGCAATTTATAGACGAGCTGCGCCGATTCGCGATTCCTGATTCGATCGGGCTGGAAGTGTTGCGTCATGATCCATGCGCGGCAGCTCCCGACATGGGGATGTTTGGTATGCTCTCTGACGTGCTGAGGGAAGCGGACAACGAGGCCGTTCCAGTGCCGATGCTGCTTCCCGGGGGACGGACGGTAGATTGTTCGCGAGGCTCGGCATCCAAACCTACGGGTTCCTGCCTATGTCGTTACCCAAAGATATGCAGTTTACCAAACTGATCCATGCGGCGGATGAGCGCATTCCCGTAGAATCGATCGGGTTCGGTACGGATGCGATTTACCGGGTGCTTGAGCGGTATTAGCCATGATCGATTACGATCATGGCTTTTTTTCTGCATGTACATAATTCATTTTTTAGGAAAATGTCCCTTTTACCGCTTCATAAGTGTTATATGTCCAAGTCCGAATTCATCCGTTTTGCAGGTAGCATGGTGAAATAACTTCACTTCTAAGTGTCTCTTTTCCAGACGCTTAGGGGTTATATAAGTAAACAAAACCACATGCCCAAAAGGCCGAGAGGAGATTCATCCATGAACCTTACGAAGAAAATGATCATCGCTTCAACAAGCATTTTGCTAGCGTTGGGATCAGTAAGCGGATTTACTACAGTGGTTGGTGCTACACCGCAGAAACAGTCGAAGACGCAGGCGACATCAAGCAAGAGCAATCTTGAACGTCAGAAAAAAGAGGCTATGGACATATTTGATTCCAAAGATAAAAAACCAGGTCATTTAACCGTGCTGTATGATGGGACTGATAATTCGCTATCTTTTAACTATCTCGGGATAACCAGTTTAGATTACGATGAATATACGAAGCTGTTGTCCAAATACAAAACGCCGGGATTGCAGCAGCTAGGCGGGATCCCAGAAGGATATGTGTTTAAGTCTGGAGAGATCGTGCCATCGTATCCTCTGTTTCTTACCAAGGCGTATGAAATGATGTTGAAGGAACTTAAAGCGGAGGCGAAAGGGAAGAAATATTACGCGAAAAAACTGAAATGGAGTGAAGCCGGTGGGGCAGCCGTCATCTTCTCTAAGGATTCAGACGTAATCCGCATCAGTTCCCAAAAGGTTCAGCCGCTCATTACGGAAGTCACCCGTGTACCTGGTAAAGGCGAGAAGTTTGAAAACTTAAGCATCAAAGGAATCGACGCGATTTATTCTACGAACTCCAATGATCTGTACTCTACCAAGTTAAGTTGGGAAGATGCAGAAAAGCAACTTAAATACGAGATTTCTACCTACAAGAAGAGCACCCTTACTAAGGAAGATCTTGTAGCAATTGCAGAGAGCATGATCCAAAAGTACTCGCAAAAGAACTAGTATATATCGTAAGAGTCTGCATATGCGGACTCTTACGGGACACTACATTCTATTAAATAGCTAAAACGCGGCTGCTGGCATTGATTACGAAAACCGGATTCCTTTGTAGGAGTAGAGGGACCGGTTTTTTCATGCAATGAAACAAAAATTGAGTAGGATCAGACAACAGCATGAGGCTGCCGTGGAACTGATTGGAGCCTTGCTACATCGTTACACTATGGGTTCCGGCATTCCCGATATTCGAACTCGTCGATTTTTCCCGACGTTAGGAGATAATATATGGTCGCTTCTTTATGATATGAAGTTTGTCTTGATATGCGGTTGTTGCGCTGCAGAATATCAGAGTAACGGGCCGGATAATCATAGTGCACAAGATGATTTGCCGCCGTGACGTCGAGACCGGTGTTGACGGAATCCGTAATAAGGAGAACGGTGAATTCTGGGATTTTATTAAATCTGTCTATCATCTCATTGGTCTCATGGATGGAAAGCTGTGACGTAATAATAAGAACGCCATGGATGTCCTCGTCCGCAGAAAGCTCGTCTAATAACAGGGCGGTGACGGCATTCGATTTGGAGATGACGATTGCCTTTTCCCTTCTGTTTCTCACATCACGGATGATGGATCTCAGCATGTTCATCTTATGCGGATTCTGGTCGCACATTAGCGCCATTTGCTCTTTTATCGCCATGAGCTGTTTTTTTTCATGAATGGAGGATGCCCGACTATTACGCTCGGAAGCCGTAAAGTAATTATTTAAAAGCTGCAAGTATTCGATTTCATATTCGGGCTCCAAGGATACGACCATCTGTTTTTCAGTTATGTTCACGATATCTGTCATCCTTCCTGCTCTTCTTATTCGTTGAATAATAGCAACGTAACCTATGATACGGTTCTCTCGATGAAACGGCAAGCTTCATAAAATGGAATTTTTCAACGCGAAGGCAAGAAATATTACGTGGCTAATGAAAAATATACATTGCTAGTGTAGCTGGTTATTTGTTTTATGCAGATAAGGAGTATTTACGTGATGTAAAGTGTGCTTGACATCAAATTGAAAGTAAAGTATCCTTTACGTAAAGCTAGTTTTACATAGAGGTGGGGTTGGATGGAACATCGCATTAAAGATTTAAGAGCAGCTATAGGGCTAACACAGGAACAGTTGTCCGAACGAGTTGGTGTTTCGAGACAGACGATCATATCCATTGAAAATGGTCGATATAATCCATCCTTAGAATTGGCATATAAAATTGCGAAAGTGTTTGATCGTTACATTGAAGATGTATTTATTTTTGACAAGGGGAGTGAATAATCATGAGTATGGATCAGGTTGGAGTCTTACTGATGATACTACTCGGTGTTAGTGGAGGATTGCTCGGGTTATGGTGGGGTCGCAAGCAAGCAGCGCGTCACAGGGGACTTGATGAAAGATTTCATATCATTTCAAGTAAATCTCAAGCAGCCGCATGGAAAATTACGCTGGTAACAATCTATATCCTTTTCATCATAATGGCATGTGGTGTGAAATTGTCTGCAGCTCCTGTCCTGGGGATTGTATTGCTCGTTCATATGGCAGGATGGGCGTTCTCGAGCGTGTATTACAGTATTAAGCTATCATAATTGGACAAGAGAGCGACTTCTTCAAGCCGTTGGTAATGTGGGTGTGAAGTAAACAACCCCCAAGCGGCGTGTTGCTTAGGTAATGTGAATGCTTTTGTACGGAGTCATTAAGAGGTATAAGAAGAGAGTCTATATGACACATTCGTTTTGTTGTGATTGAACTAACGAGCAAGATTGCGTAGATCAAGGGCGAATAGAATAAGCAAAAACCGTTTTTATCTAAATTAGAAATGGAAGGATGAGCAAGATGAGCCTATCGGCAACAATCAGCAAGTTGGAAAACGGCAAACATCAGCACATCGTCGTTTATGGAACCAGTCTAACCGAAGGCGGAGCTTGGGTCAGCGGATTAAAGGAGATTCTGGATCGAAGGTTTCCGGGGCAAGTTAAGTTGACTAACAGCGCCAAAGCTGGACAATGGTCGGGCTGGGGACTTGAAAATTTGGAGGAACGTGTAATCGCTCTCGCTCCCGACGCTGTAATTCTGGAATTCGCTATTAACGACTCATTTTTGCCTTATCAGACGAGTGTTACGAAATGCGATGAAAACCTGAATGCTCTTATCGATCGAATTCACGTTGCCAACAAAAATTGCGAAATTCTGTTGATGACCATGAATCCACCGGTTCGGGAACACCTGGAAATCCGTCCTCTAATTGAGCAATATTATCAGGTATACAGAGATACGGCTCGCCGACGCGGACTTTTGCTCATAGACCAATACCCGGTTTGGCGTAGAATGTTAGACGAAAACCCCGCTGAATTCGACCGGCTTATTCCGGATGGAATTCACCCTTCGGACGAGGGCGCGACTAAAATAACGCTTGCGGAAATCGTTAAGACCTGGTTGTAGCAACATAAGGTGTTGATCATTTAAATAGAAATCATTGAGCTAACGGGCAGAATAAATCGATATTCAAATAAAAGATTGATATGGTAAAATCAAGAAAATGTTAAAGGCTGGTGAAGTCGTGGACAGAGAGATGTTGGCAAAGAATATTTATGAAACAGCACACTTGACAGGTAGTTTTAAATTAAGAGCTGGAAAAGAATCAAACGATTATTTTGATAAATATTTGTTTGAGTCCAGTCCTGCCTTACTTCACGAGATATCCGAGCATCTATCAAAACTAGTTCCTGCAGGCACTGAGGTTTTAGCGGGACTTGAAATGGGTGGTATCCCAGTCGCAACGGCACTATCATTAAAGACAGGTATTCCGGTCGCATTCGTACGTAAAAAAGCGAAGGAATATGGTACATGCAAACTTGCAGAAGGTATTGATGTGCGTGGGAAAAATGTTTGCATCATTGAAGATGTCGTTACAACAGGAGGCCAAATTTTACTGAGTGCGACAGATTTACGCAACGCTGGGGCAAATGTTGTGAGTGTTCTGTGTGTAATTGAGAGGGAATCACAGGGGAGAGACAATATTGAAAATGATGGTCTTAATTTCTTCTCTTTATTCAATATGGTGGAACTAATAGAATCTTCTTCGACAGGCAATGTGATATAGCATTTTACATATAAAAGCTGCCGAACAAGTAAAGGCAGCTTTTATTCTTTGGACTATCGGGAGGATACCTTTTCCGAATACGAACAGCTGATGATTGTCTTTATTTCAATATAGTTAAATAACCAGTAACAAACATCCAAACAAAGTGAGATCAGCCTTCATAACCTAATGTGTACTCAGCAATAGGGAGGTGTTACAATGTCCGATTTACGTGGAGGTTTGTTTACAAATACAGCTACTATCCTTGTGTTGTTTATCCTGTTAGTTATTGTCGCTTGCGCTTGTATGGGTGGTATAGGTGGCCTTGGTGGTGTAGGTTGCGGTTGTTAATAAAGCCTATACAGTACAGATTAGTTAGAGCCAAATGTCGATAATTGGTATTTGAAATGAAGTGAGCCTCGGAGTGATCCGAGGCATTCTAACCAATTAGCTTATTCTGTTCAAAAACAGAATAACGTTAAAAATGACGCCCCACTGATGGAGTTGACTTTATGGCTTCATTGGTGGGGCGTTTTGTTACAAAAAGTTCAATGAAATTTTCTCAATTCAGATTCTTTTTTATTGAAGTTGAAGTTTCTTCGACCGAGGACATTCCGGATGAGATGGTCGTTAGAGAGATCCCAGCCAATACTTATGTTTTATTTACATTCAATGGTCCTTTCGAAAATGCAGGTGCCGTACATACTTATTTATACTCTACGTGGTTAAAAGAAAGCGGATATGAACTCGGCTATATAATATCGAAATCTACGATGAAAGAAATCATGGTCCCGATTCTGCGGAGTCCGTTACGGATATTTGCTTTCCCGTTCGCAAGAAGTAATGGCATTTCGCTATCGGGCAAAATAGTTCAACCAATTTCTGATGGAGGTGTCAAGATGAAAGTAATCATTGGTGCAGGACGGACAAGTTATAATGGTTGGCTCAGTACGCAAGAGGATGCGTTGAATTTACTTTCTTTGGAAAGTTGGGACAGATTATTTGAACCAGAGAGTGTTGATGCGCTGTTAGCTGAGCACGTGTGGGAACACTTAACTTATGAGGAGGGGATTATTGCTGCGAAGCATTGTTATCATTTTCTAAAACCGGGTGGTTATATTCGTTGTGCAGTTCCGGATAAAAATTTCCGTAACGAGTGGTACCAACAGATGGTACAAGTCGGTGGTCCTGGACCAGCAGATCATCCGGCGGCAACTCATAAAATTGTTTATGACGCAAAAACCTTTGTACAAGTATTTGAAACCGCGGGGTTTGAAGTATCATTGTTAGAATACTGTGATGAACATGGGGATTTTCATTATTCTTACTGGAACGAAGAGGACGGAAAAATAGGAAGATCCTTACGATTTGATACAAGGAATTCTATTGAAGGACTTGGCATGGTTTCCATCATCATAGACGCTAAAAAACCGTTGATAATTAAAAGTAAGTCCTGAACAGTTATAGCATCTATATGAAAGAGGTGAAATGGACAACAAGGAGAAAAAGGCTCTTACCGTCACGTCATCCACCTCCTTATTGCACATACCACAATAATTTATCCTATTTAGAGGAAAATATTCTTTTTTGTAACTCAAGATATGTAGTCCTCAGCAGATTGTTAAAAGCAGGCTGCCGCTTGATCGGCAGCCTGCAGTTCATTAAACCCCACTATCGATAATCTTATCTAACGAGGTATGTGCATCACGGTTTGCCGCTTTAGCAATTTCATGATCCGTTTTACTTCCACCTTGGATAGTATCCGCTGCATTTACCTGCTGTTTCAGTTGCTCTTCAACTTGTCCTAACCCATGCGCCCCTTGATGATTCCGGCTTGTAGGCATAATGATCACCTCCGTTAACATTTTTGGAATTTCCCAAACTTATTTTTTATTTCGAATTATTTTGTATTCTAGATCTTCCTTGATCGTTCGGGTCGTTTGATCGTGATGGGCTATGCTTTGGTTTGTTTTTATTGGCTTTGGTTTTAGTGCTCATTTTATCGTTCACCTCCTCTGTAATCCATAAAGAGTATTTCTCCAAACCGTGATGCTTATTACTATTAGGCGCTAAGCTAACGGGCAGGATATGCAACTGACCGAACTACAACCTATTCCAGACGATATGATTGGGTTTGAAGTGCCTAATAATCAATATGTAAAAGACAATCAAATGGTAAAGAACCATATGGACTTATACGGTGCAAAAAAAACGCCGGTGACCTTAATCAGGCTACCGGCATTTACATTTTATCGTTTCGGCATTTTGCTCTCATCCATGTACAGCAGATTCCAGCGATGACCGTCCAGGTCGGCAAATCCTGCGCCGTACATCCAGCCGTCAGTTTCACTCGGCTTGCCAAAGATGCTTCCTCCGGCAAACTCTACTTTTTGAATAAAGGCATCTACTTCTTCTCTGCTTTCAGCGCCAATGGAAAATATTACTTCGGCGTTATGGGAAGTATCTGCGATTTTTGAACCTGTAAATTTCTCAAACGCCGCATCCGGGAACAGCAGAATCGTTGTTTGGCCTATGGCAAGCTTGGCTCTCTCGTTGCCAAAGCTCACCGCATGGAATCCAATCTCATTGAAAAAGGCAGTTGACCTCTCAACATCCTTGACCGGCAGATTAATCCAAATCTCCTGTGACATGGCTGTAGCCTCCTAGAATATATTTTCAACCACTCCTACTATACTCTACTTCTGGCAGCAGAAGCGAATCTTATAAAAAGCGCGAAGTATTGCATGAAGTAAGATCCGGGGCAATTCCGCTGGTTTACGCTTAAATCGTTGGCAATGGGAGTTATCTTAGGTCTTGTCTCCGTGGTCCTTTTGAGTGCGGGGTTCAGAATCGTGTTGAATTAGGGATTGATATCAAGTTTTCTTGTCATAAGACAAAAGGAAGTCACCACATCTAATGGGAAAGTATGGTATATTCTATCTACATCGTAACGTGTTATTTATTGTTTTGCTTGTTACATATTTTTGCATGGAGGATGATAGTGTATGGCTCACAACCGTGTAGAGAGTCTGGTCTGGCAATGGGATCATATTTGGGAGAAGGAAGAATGGATCGTTCCGGTGTGTACCGTGTTGGAGGGGATACCAGCGGCAGCGGCTGCATGGATACCGCAAGGGGGAGGCAACTCGATCTGGGCGACGCTTTTACATATGAATTTTCATAATGAACGAAGGCTGCTTCGGCTGAATGGGGTTGAGCTCGGACCACCGGCCATCTCCAATGAGGAGACGTTCCAAGGCAGTGTGGATCCAGAAGATGAGGCTGAATGGCAGGCACTGGTGAATCGAGCGAAGAACGTGGCGTCGGAGCTGCGCGATGCGCTCGGCCGTTTGACGGATGAGCAGTTGGATGCACCATATGTCAGAAGCGGACTTACACTCGGACAAGAATTGCTCAATTGGATCATGCATGATGCGTATCACGCAGGCCAGATCGTTCTGATTCGGAAGCAGCTAGGGGTATGGCGTAACGCATAACGGAAGTAACATAGGCCTTAGATTTCCACGAGGGAGGATTTCAAATGAACACCACTTCAAAAAGTAAAACAATTGTTCATACCGTAGTTCAGGTTAGACTGCCAGTAAGAAATATCGATGAATCCGTTGCATGGTATGAAAAATATTTCGGCTTTACACATTGCTGGAAAACCGAAGAAGAATCAGACCTGAAGCTCGAACCAGGACCCTATTTGTTTTTAAAACGAGTTGAACAACCCATTCCAATTCATATTGTATCGGACGGAAAACCCTATGCGGTACTTTGTATAAAAACATCTGATGTTTTTGAATGTTACCAAAGATTCGCGCACGCGGGTGAAGAGGTAACCGAAATAACGTATACTTGGGGTATTGATCGGTTTCCTGAATTTAATGTGACAGATCCTTCGGGCAATGTTATAAATGTAGCGAACTATCCCGATTTACATATTAATGGCTTTTGAGCGATTAGTCCCTTTCACCGAAATATTAAAAACAGTAATTGGATTATCGGGACATGATATCTTTAAAACGCTGGCAGGCATGATCGACAGCCGCGTGTTAGTTTCCTATTTTAACAGAGAAAACGATAGCGAAACCCATAGACTATCGTAGAGGTCATGAGTATGTTGGTTTTGAAAAAACGAAAGTGGATTTTTTGGTTGCCAGCCGTAGTCCTTATCGTTGCAGTTCCAATTACAAATTTCTTGCAAATCATCATTCATTCGAATGTGCCAGAACTTGCAGAAGGAAGCGTGGAGCAGCGGTATGCACAGCAAGGAAGCCATCCTGTAAAGGTAGAAGAAGTTAAGAGTACGAGCGGAGAAGGTTTATTTAGAATATACTACCCAGCATTTCAAGGGGACGAATCCTATCCTATTATTTCTTGGGGGAATGGAACAGATGCTACGCCAGATCGTTATGATGCGCTCTTAACTCATCTTGCCAGCTGGGGATTCATTGTAATCGATTCCTATAGCAAGACAACAGGAACAGGCAAAGAAATCGTAGAGGCGATTGATTATTTGAGAAATGAAAACCAACTAGCAAACAGCTTGTTCTATCAAAAAATAAATATGGAGCATATTGGTGTAGCTGGACATTCTCAAGGGTCTACTGGGGTCATTAATGCGCATACGAACTATAAAAGTGGATCGTTGATTAAGACGGTTGTATCCATCGCTCTCCCGGATTTGAAGTATTGTGATCCAGAAGATGTGTACGATACATCACGTATTACCGTTCCTTTCTTCATTATGGGCGGTACACGAGATTTTCTAATCTCACCGGTATCAACGAATCAATTAGCCTTGCATCGTACTAACGCAAGCACGCCTGTTATGATGGGGATGGCAAAAGGTGCAGCGCATACAGCGATTGAAGGCAATGGTGGCAACCATAGAGGTTATTTGACGGCTTGGATGAGATATTGGCTGCTGGATGATCCGGAAGCCAAGAAGGCATTTCATGGAGATTCTTCCGAGATGATGCATAATACAAATTGGGAGGACGTTATCCAAGCAAATATGGATGATCCTAAATTCGTACATCAATAACAAAAAAAAACGGCTTATTTGCCGTTTTTTTTGTTAGCTTAGCGAAGTGTCTTTGGAGACTTTGTAGATCTTCGTAGGTAAGCGACCGTATGGCTGCTTGATGGATTTTTTCATGCCTTGGGTAAATCATTCACTTCTAGTGCAACGCGAATTCCGGATTCGATCGCACCTTGAATCCAACCATGGGTAAGTGTCGTATGTTCGCCAGCGAAATGAACTCTTCCTTCAGGGGTCGGGATATAAGGAAATAACGCGGATTGCTGTCCTGGCTTGAAGAACGTCACCGCGCCGCATGCAAATGGATCCAGCGTCCAGCTATAGGAAGCTCCGGTTATAAATTCGCGATACACCTGATCGCCGTGGATTGTCGCCAAATTCCGTAAGGCAAAATATATGCGTTGATCCTGTGACAAGCCGTCCCACGGCATCGTGTCGTCCTCCCAAGTATAACTAGCCAAAAGTGCTGCCGGTCTCGCATTATCGAAAACATGGCTCGGGTAATAAGCAGATCGAACCGGCAGATCCGTCATTGTTTTTCCACCGTATAGACCTTGTTGTTCCCAGAATCGGTTTCGAAAGGCGAATCCAATTTTGGTTGCTCTCATATAATGAAGCTCGCGAATAGCTCTCCATTTGTTATGGGAAAACGAATTACGAGGCTCGACCTCAACCTGTTGCATGACGGTGAAAGGAATGGTCATGATGGCAAGATCGCCAGACATGGCATATGGATCGAACGACTGGGTATCCATATAGTTAAGTGTAACGCAATCGCTGTGTTGAATGATTTTAGTCACTCGTTGGTTAAAAATGATATTTTGTTGTAATTGCGGAAGAAACGCCTGGGGCAAACGATCATTGCCGCCAGTGATCTCGTAGAAACGGGTTTCCGGCTTAAAAAGCATCATGTCCCGCAAAATTTCCAAAAACGCTTCCTCCATAATGCCTTCCAGAGAGAGGAGCACGGACATCATTTCGATGGCACCCTCGGAAAATGTCGTTTTGGGCCGATACGGATAAAACTTCAGGAACGTGTACACGGAGTACTGGTCCAATTGTTTTTCGACGATGGGCCAGTTGCGCTCCGGATCTTTGTTAATAAAGTCGATAATCGGCTGTACGGCCATGTTAAACAACTGCTGTGCTGTTTTTCCCCGCTCAGACGGGGCTACCGGATATCGAAGAATGTCAGGATCTCGCTCGTATATTTTTGCGCGTGTTAGAATGCCGTTCGCATAAATAAAATCTTCAGGCGTGCTATTAATGAACGGGTTCACTAACAATCCGAATTTACGAATATATTCGAATACTAAATCATGCATTTCAGGAATGCGCATCGCGCCTGCTTCAAAATACGTCTCTTCCGAAAACCGAAAAGTGAGCACGCGCCCGCCAACCCGGTTACTACCTTCAATAATATTAACATGATGGCCGGCGTCTTTAAGCAATGAAGCCGCGACTAGACCGGCCATTCCGGCACCGACAATCATAATATGTTTGGGATGCTTCGTTTTGCTTAGACCATTTCGAATGACAGATACATAAGGATTCATCGCAGCGGGGGTAGAAATGTCGGATAGATGGGTGTACGTGCTTCTCACACCTTGACCACTCCTTTTAATCATTCCGTTTTTCGCTATCTTATTCAACTTGTAGATGAACTATGTTCCGATTTAAGGGTTTGTTCGTACGATAAGAGGCTTTTGTGAACAAAACGGAGAATGTATATAAGGAATATACAAATGCTAGGAAGGAAATAAGACATGATTGAAAAATTTACAGTTCATATCTCAGCACTATACAGAGAAAGATTGATAAGAGTTTGTCTCCCAAAGGGGTATGAGAATTCTAATAAACATTATCCAGTTTTGTATATGCACGATGGACAGAATTTATATCGAGATGAAGATTCATTTTTTGGTTCTAGTTGGAGAATTGCTGATTGTCTTGAGGAAATTGGCCTAGAACTTATCGTTGTTGGTATTGATTGTAACCCGCAAGGAACAAAACGTTTTGATGAATACGGTCCTTGGGTAAGTGAAAAAAGCATAAATAGAGGTTTATTCATCGATGAATCGATTGATTTAGGTGGAGAAGGAGAACAGTATATTGATTTTATCGTAGAAGAATTAAAGCCATATATCGATGATAAGTACAAGACAATCGTAGATGATACGGCAATGGCGGGAAGCTCATCAGGAGGTATGATTTCTACTTATGCCATGTGCAAATACCCTACTATATTTAGAAGAGTAGCTACACTTTCTAATGCTTTTTGGTTAAGCCAGAAAGAAATAGAGGACTTTGCTAAAAAAAGTGATTTATCAGATGTAAAAAAGTTTTATTTTGATGTAGGAACGCAAGAACAAACAGCAACGTTTGGTTCGGAAGTTTATGTAAATTCGAATATTTCCTTCAAGAATGTGATGGATGAAAAGAATATCAATTATCGTTTTGAAATTGTTGAGGGTGCCATTCATAATGAAGTTGCTTGGCGAACACGTTTTCCTAATATTCTTCTATATTTGTATCAAGAATAATAACAAATTCAAAAGATCTGAAATAGTGGCAGCCGGTCAAACGAGCGGCTGCCGTTTTCATTGTTGTGAATGACAGGATAATATGGAAAAATACATGTCAAAATAGCATTTACAATCCGGAACGTATGTTCTAATATTGAGTAGTGAATATGTGTTTATTGGGTTACATACGGAAAAAGCGAGAAAGGAAGATGCTTATGATTACCATTTATGATTGGTTTGGCTATGAATTGCCGAATAAGGAACGTTTTCAGTTAATAAAAGAAGCTGGATTTGATGGCGTTTTATTATGGTGGAGTGATGGCTTTGGTCGCGACTGCTTTGGTCGGGACGATTTCCGCAACGGTCCGCAATTTGCGCGAGAAGCGGGTCTTTTTATAGAAAATATCCACACACCAGTCCACAACGAAAACAACCTCTGGCTTGACAATCTGGACGGTGAAGCCGTAACTGATTGCTATTTGCAATGTGTTGCAGATTGTGCCGAATTTGAGATTCCGACAATGGTGGTGCACTTGCCGGGCGAAAACAATCCATATAATACATTAGGACTGGATAGAATCAAGAGAATCACTGAAAAGGCTGAACAGCTTGGTGTCAATATTGCACTGGAGAACTTATGGAATTTTTCCAATTTGGCCTATGTGCTGGAGCAAGTGGATTCCCTGCGAATCGGATTCTGTTATGACTCCGGACATCACTACCGCTATTATCCAGGTGATGATTTATTATCCATGTACGGTTCACGTCTGATGGCACTACATTTGCATGATAATAACGGAAGTTATGCCCAGCACGGGTTACCCTTTGACGGCACGATTGATTGGGCTACAACCATGAAAAAAATTGCGGAAACGAATTATTCAGGCGCGACTGCAATAGAGGCGATGAATTGGGATTATGAGGATTTGTCGGCTATACAGTTTTTAGACAAGGCGTTTGAGCGAGCAAAAAGGCTGGAAGCATTAAGACTCTATAATCCATAAAGTGAATAATAATCATGTCACTGGAGGGGAAAGGCTTGGATCAAAAATCAATGGAGGATCTTGAACTCATTGATACCTATAAACGAGCACCACTTGAATTATCGCAGGCAATTGCTGGACTATGTGATGTTGAGTTGGATCTAACCAGAGCCAATGGTAAATGGTCAATTAGAGAAATTATTCATCATATCATTGACTGTGATATGAATTATTTCCAGATTAATCGATATGCACTGGCGGACTCTGGAGCCAAGTTTTTGTTCAATGCGTTTGATTCGCACGTTTGGAACCAAACAATGAATTACAAAAATCGTTCAGTTTCACTAGAGCTTAAATTATTTGGCATGATGAGGGAATATATAGCATACCTTTGCAATTTTTTGCCAAATTCAATGGATAGGGTCCTTGTACATGAATTTGGGACAGCAACTGTTCGTGACGCAATCAAGCATGACATCCAGCATGCTGCGAATCACATTGAACAAATACTCGAGACGCGCAGGATACATAACATATAGAATCTTATCACTGTATTCACGGAAAAGCAGGAATTGTAATCCAGATTAACGCATTGGAAGTCATAGCCCTTTTAAGGAGTGGAAAGATGCAACCAACTCTAGTTGATATTTCTGAATATAAAATTATTGGTATTGGAAATATTGGTAAACCAACCCATCCTGGGGATGTCTGGCCAGCTTTGTTCACCCGAATAAACGAAGTTACAGATCGAATAAATCATCATGAGACAATTGGATTAATCAAACGAAATGAACCCGGCTATCTAGCAGGTGTGAGAACCGAGTCTTTAAGTGAGGTGCCAGAAGGCATGTTTATGTATAAAATTCCCGCTGGCCAATATGCAGGAGTAACTCATAGAGGACCTATAAGTAAGATAAACGAATCGTTTGAAAAACTTATTTACTGGCTCAGCACTAATAATTATGAGGAATTCGATGTTGTCTGTATTGAAATATATGATGAAAGATTTAAGGGTGAAGAGGACGACAGTGAGCTCGATATGTTCATTCAGCTAAAACCAATATGAATATTTTGTCATTCAACTAACGGGATACGATAAATAAATGCCCTCCTTGATATGTTATTATGGATAATAGAATGACTGCCATCATAGCTAATTATTTATAGAACATAGGAGGATTACATGTCCTGGAGCAAATTGAAGCAACATCTGGAGAGTTTTCTCTGTCCTGCGTTATATGGAAGGGTCGAATACCGTGCAACCAGCTACCGTTATTTACCTGATAAAGCAGGACTTTGTTATATTGCGGTAGATAAAAAGAATGTATTCAATATGAGTGATATAACCTTAATTAAATGGTATCAAACCGAGCTGGAAATTAAGAATGATTCAGATATCCAAATTCCAATCAGCAATGAAGAAATTGAAACGGTCAGAAAGGAAACCAAAGGGAATGTTCCCGAGGATCGTCTAAAAGTAATTGCAAGAAATAGAAAAATATCAGAATATGCAAAGGAGCTTTTGTCAGCACAACAATCATTAAGTAAATCAAATTTTACCGTCGTAGCTAAAAAGTTTTTATCCATTTCAATAGAAGAAAGCATAGAGAGCAATGATATCTTATTGAATATTCTAGCTTTGGTGGACAGACGAGTTGGGAAAAAACGAATTTTGGACATGAATGAGAAGATGAAGTTAAAGCATCCAATTGTTCAGTATTTTTATGAACTACGGCTATCTACCTTATAGTTGACTCTTGATATTTATGGTACCAAGTTTTTGTATTGTATGACATATCGGGTGACAAGAATATATATGCTTAAAAGTCGCGTACTTGCGGCTTTTTTTGCTTTAACAGTATAGGATCTTGTCAAAAATCAATGACAAACAGACAGAAGAATGTGATGGAACAGCAATTTATTATTGCTCTCTATTTTGCCAGAGGCACACATCCGCTTCTCCTGCAATATGATGAGTTTAGAAATATAAAGAGGTGAGCCAATGGCAGTTGTAAAAGCTAGGAAAAGGGATATTGATATGTTGGCAAGGTTGCTTCGGGCTGAAGCTGAGACCGAAGGCGAAATGGGCATGCTCCTTGTTGGAAATGTTGGCATTAACCGAATAAGAGCGAATTGCTCCGATTTTAAAGGGATCCGAACTATTCCCGAAATGATCAACCAGGCACATGCGTTCGAAGCGTTGCAACATGGTCTGTACTATCAAAACGCAAGAGATAGGGAGCGCCGTCTGGCGCAACGAGCTGTGAATGGGGAGCGGAATTGGCCAGCTAAATTCTCCCTATGGTATTTCCGTCCAGGATCGTTCGAAAATCCCGGCCCATGTCCGCCAACTTGGTATAATCAGCCGTTAGCAGGACGATGGAAGAAGCACTGTTTTTATGAACCGACCGCGGAAGAATGTGAAAGTGTATATAGTACGTTTTAATTTATAAACGAAAAGAGCTCAGGATTTTTCACCTGTCTTGTCCAGCCATGTGTCGGTTGACAAATTTTATCTCATAAAGTGCCGCGTAAATCGTGGCTTCTTTGTGTTTAGAGCAATCGGCAGCAGGCAAGATAAAAAGATGCCATTTTTACTTATAATCAAATAGTACCCCCAATGTATAAATTTCTTCAGTTAAACTTATAGAGGACTTATATCACTTGGTGGTGGGCTTATGCGAAATATAGATTACATAAATTATTATTGGCAAGATGATGAAGTTAGATTGCGTTCAATACAGGCTGAAGATTGGGAGAGTTCATATCTAAGTGGATTCGATACCCCTGCTCGACGTTTTCTAGAATGTGTCATTGAATTACCGCCTACAATCTCAGGAGCAAAGAAATTCGTAGAAGCAAACGTTGAATTTTCCTCCACGAATGGGCGAATTATGTTTACAATTGAAAATTTGAACGGTGAAAGTGTAGGAGGCATTAATCTAAACAGCATCGATGAAAGAAACGGGACGTTTAGTATAGGTATCGTAATAGATAAAGAGTATCGTGGTAAGGGCTATGGTACAAGAGCTATGAAAATCCTTCTAAAATATGCTTTTCTGGAACGGAGACTTAATAAATTTAATGACTACGTTCTTGAAGGGAATGAAGCATCAGCGAGAATGGTGCAGAAGCTTGGCTGCGTTCGAGAAGGTGTACGTCGACAAGTGGTATATATAAATGGTCAATATTTAGATTTTATTTTGTTTGGATTAACGAAAGATGAATATATCGAGAAGCATAAAGTGATTTAGTAATACATAGAGGCTAACTGTTATAACGATCGGCTACCGATAAGTACCTGAAGACTTTGAAAGTCGCATGATAGGCGGCTTTTTTGTTGTTACAGCTCGAGTAAGATCTTGATTAAGCTTTAGATGACTGTCGTCAGATAAGATAATGGTATACGAAGGAATTGCATGCAATTGGTGGAATATTATTACTATGCAAAGAAAAGTTTCAAATACAAAAGAGGAGCTGGAAAAATTGAAACCTATTATTGTAGGAATTGCAGGCGGTTCGGGCAGTGGGAAATCAACTTACTGCGAAATTATAGTTAAAGAACTTAAAGATTATCAAGTGGCTGTTGTCTCAACAGACGATTTCTATAAAAAGGATTTACCAAAGATGATATCGCCTGTATCAAATATGGAATACGACGATTTTAACCATCCAGATGCATTGGATTATAACAAGTTAATGGTGCATATAAACAACTTACTGAGTACTGATAATCATCCTGAAGTAGTTATTTTAGAAGGCATTTTCACACTTTACTTTGAAGAGCTAAGAAAAATGTTAGACTTAAAGATCTTTGTTGATCTTGATTCAGATGAACGCATGTATCGTAGGATACGTAGAAATATGAAAAATTGGGGGGCGGGTTTTGATGAAGTTGCAACATATTACCTAGATGCTGCAAAACATAGAGAAATCGAATTTGTACTTCGTACTAAAAATTTTGCTGATATCGTCATTAATGGTAACCATCTAGAAGGCATATCGAAGAATATTATCTGTTGTTGGATAAGCAGTATGATAAAAAAATAAGCCAATCGCGCAGAAAAATCAATACCTGATAACCAGTCGCAGCTATACTGACAACAAATTGTATATCAGAAGCGTCTAATCATCGTACAGACAACAGCAACAGGAGTGGAACAGATGCAAGTAAAACTGATGACAATATGCGGTGCCGTTCTAGCATCTATGCTCTTATGGGCAGGAAGTGCGGCCGCAGAAGAACGGTTTGTCGATCTGCAGCATTCGAAGTGGGCAGAAGACAGTATTACCTACATGGCAAAACGAGGAACAGTGGCTGGATATGGCAATGGGATATTTATGCCCGAGGGGCATGTAACAAGGGCGCAAGCCGTCACTTTCATGGTGCGAGAGCTTTATCCGCAACAACTGCAGCAAGCAGTGGAAGGCACGAAATATACAGATGTTCCGACAACACATCCTTTTTATCGAGAAATCACTATAGCGGCAAAAAATGGGCTGGCCAGCGGATTCCCTGACGGCACCTTCCATCCGGATACACCGATTAGCCGCGCAGAGACTGCTGCATTCCTGTCACGCGCATATTCGCTCGAGGAAGGAAAGCAACCCGTAGGTTTGACGGATACACAGAAGCATTGGGCGGCAGCACCAATTCTCATCATGAGCTCCAACGGATTGATCAGCGGATATTCGGATGGTACCTATCGTCCGGATCAACCTGTCACGCGTGCGGAGTTTGCCGTATTTATGACGCGAGTGATTCGGTTCGAACGCGAAGAAGCCATTCGGGCACACGATTGGGATAGGCTGCTATCTTATATGACCGTAAGCGAGCAAGTTGGCCAAATGCTGATGCCTGACATTAGGCAATGGAACGGGCAAGTGACAACGACTGTCAATGAAGGACTGAAACGCAGCATTCATGATCAAGACTTGGGCGGACTTATTCTTTTCGACAAAAATATTGTAGATATGAGGCAGGTCACAACACTTACACATCATTTGCAAATGGAAGCAGGGGACATTCCTTTGTTTCTTGGCATCGACCAAGAAGGAGGCGTTATTAAGCGAATCCCAGGCGGGACGAATCTGCCGGGTCAAATGGCGCTTGGTGCAACCAGAGATACAAAGCTGGCCGAAGCAGCCGGACAGTTGACAGGGGAGGAGCTTAGAGCACTTGGGCTGCAGGTCAATTTTGCACCGGTGCTCGACATTAATAGCAATCCAGACAACCCGATCATCGGTATGCGGTCGTTTGGCTCGGATGCGGATTTAGTGACACGGCTTGGTCTCGCAACGATGAAAGGGCTGCGGCAATCAGGGGTGATCGCGGGAGTCAAGCATTTTCCGGGGCATGGCGACACGACGGTAGACTCCCATCTGGGTATGCCTGTGCTGACACATAACCGCGAACGGCTCGATGCAGTGGAACTGAAACCGTTTCGGGCTGCGATCGACAATGGGGTGGAGATGATCATGACCGCGCATATTGCCTTCCCTGTCGTAGATAACGAACACATCATTTCGCTGAAGGACGGAAACAGCGTGCCGATCCCTGCCACGTTATCTAAGAAGGTGCTGACCGGACTGCTTCGGGGAGAACTGGGATATAAAGGAGTCATCATTTCCGATGCCTTTACCATGAATGCGATTGCGGAGCATTTTGGGGAAAATAAAGCGGTGGAACGTGCAGTCTCCGCAGGTGTTGATATCATCCTTATGCCGCAAGATCCAGCAGCTGCACATCAAACGCTGCTGAACGCGGTTAAGAGAGGGACTATCCCGATCGAAACGATCCAAGCATCCGTGAAGCGCATTTTGGAGTTGAAATCGAAATATGGTTTGTTTGACCGTAGCGAAAGCCTCGCGCATAAATTGGCCGAGCTTAACCATGTCATTGGATCCGAGGAGCATCGCACGGTGGAACGGGAAATCGCAGAGCGGGCGGTGACATTATTGGCCGGCCGAGACAGTGGCCATCCGGATCAAATTCATAAAGGCGACCGAGTTGTTATTGCCGCAACGGAAGAGGAGCAGGCGAAACAGCTCGAGAGGCAGCTGATACAAGCTGCAAATAACCTATCGTTAAAGACGGAAATTTTCGTTATCGGCCAAGGAAAAACGAATGAAGCGCTTCAGGCGTTTGATAAGGCGGATTACGTCATCCTGGCCTCTTACCAGTTCCGTAATGTGGCTAGTCAGTTCAAATGGGCCGATTATCAAACCTTGGTTGATGAGATGAATAAGCGTAATAAGCGTTACACACTACTATCGCTCGGCAACCCGTACGAGACGATCTATTTGCAGAACGTGCGCTCGGGGCTTGCTGTATACGGAAAGCAGGAGCCGAATACAGCTGCTGGAATCAAAGTGCTGTTCGGTCGATTAGAAGCCAGCGGTGTGTTGCCAGTGACAACGGATCAAAGCACGGTTAGTACGAATTAACTTTGAAATTATCAATATTTTAGTTTGGTAAAATAACTAAAACGCGGTTGCCGACATCGATCGGCAGCCGCGTTTTGCTAAGTGCAGGATAACGCAACTAGAGATGAAGTTTGACTCCTTTATCTAACAATGGGTACATGTGCCGATCCGAGCCTTGAGATTTGGGAGAATAGAACAGCCATATCTATTGGTGATAGATCAAATTCCCGCTGAATCCAGAATTGAATGGTCCCCACATAGGCTGAAGCCAGATAAGCAAACAAATACTGTTGTTTTGCAGGTATATCGGCTGAATTAGTCTGCCGATATTCTGCTCGGTAGGCGTTAATGAATTGTTGATTGATTAATTCGGTCATCTGGCGTGAAAGATCCGTGTCACCTCCTGGGCCCAAGAATACTTTGAAAAAGCGTTTTTGCTCAAATACAAATTCGAATGGACGCACGTAACCTGCTGGTGGATCTTTAAAGGGCTCACGATTTCCTAGCGTGTGGCCAAGTTTTTTTATGATCCGATGAAACTGTTCCAATATCTCATTTTTGAATTGTTCATAAAAATCTTGAATGCCTTGATAGTGCAAATAGAAGGTGCCTCTATTAAGTCCAGCTGTATCTGTCAGTTCTTTTACAGTAATGTTCTCCAATGATTTTTCTGGTGCCAAATCAAGCAAAACTTCTCTTAATAGAGTGCGGGTTCTCAAAATGCGCCGGTCAATTTTTTCAATCATTACAGTTCTCCCTAATAAAATTGTAACTTTACTGATCTTTTTGTGCTCAGCTGTTGATTAATGAACAGAAATATGAATTATGATCATCGATTTTTGAGTGTTCTCATTATAATCAATAAGTAAAAGTTAATCAACACTATGTTCAGTAAAAAGGAGAGTCGTAATGATTAACCATCAAGAAGCCCTAGAATCGTCTAGACAACTTAATGAGGTTCCTACACGAAGAACATTCATACTTGCGCTGATGGCTATTATCCCTGGCATGATGATGGTGATGATCGATAGCACCGCAATGAATGTAGCCATTCCTAGCTTGACCAGAGATTTTGGAGTTTCTTTTGACGCGTTACAGTGGGTGATTACTGGTTATATGCTAGCTATGTCCGTTACGATACCACTTGCAGGTTGGTTCTCGGATAGACACGGAGCAGCGAAAGCATATATCATAACAGTTATTTTATTTGTAATGGGATCACTTCTATGTGCATTGGCTCAAAACGCTATGCAGTTAACTATTTTTAGGATTATCCAGGGGCTTGGAGGGGGGATGGTTCAACCTATTGGGATGGCTATGGTGTTTCGCCTTGCACCGGAGAATAAGAAAGGTCAGATTATGGGTATGCTTGGCATTCCTATGCTGCTAGCGCCGGCTTCGGGACCCGTCTTGTCTGGTTGGCTGTTAGAATCTAGTGGCTGGCATTGGATTTTTCTTATTAATCTACCCTTGGGAATGATTACTGTTTATTTAGGAACACGATATTTAGTTGATGCAAATTCTCTAAAAATTACGTCTTCCTTGGATACTAAGCACCCCTTAGATATAATCGGGTTATTTTTAGCTCCTATGGCTTTTGTTTTACTCGCGCTAAGCATAAATATGGATGCTGTCTCCTGGCTTGTTTGGCTAATGGGAGCAGCCGGTATTATATTACTGATTTGGTTATGGTTGCATGAAATAAAACATCCACATCCCATCTTAGCGCTTCAGGCTTTCCGAGCAATCAGCTTTAGAAGAGGTATGTTTGTGAGTTGGATACAATACATCGCACTGAATGGATCACTCGTATTTATCCCACAGTATCTTCAAAATTTCAGAGGGTATAGCCCATTTCAAGCTGGTCTGGTAATGAGCTTGCTAGCTATTACTTCTGGATTGCTTATGCCGATCGGCGGGAAGCTTTTCGATAGGGTGGGTATACGACCTCTTGCAGGCTCGGGTCTTGGAACGATTGCCTTGGGTTTAATGCTCCTCTCACAAATTGGCCCGGACACAGGAGGGGTGCTGATTGGAGGAATCGTAGGGTTGCTTGGAATTGGTATGGGACTGTGTATGATGTCTCTCAATACCTATATTCTTCAATCGGCTCCCGCGGAGCTGATCAGTCGAGTTACACCCTTAACCTCAGCAAGTTCCAATTTAATTATTCCTATTGCAATTGCTGGCTTAAGCAACTTTCTGGCGATCCGAGCTGCCGTACGAACAACGCAAGTAGGCGGTAATACATCTATGGCTGAGATGGCGGGTTATTCTGATACCTTCTTATTTACGGCTTGCATTGCTTTATTCGGGGCATTGTTCAGTCTACTGCTCAAGCCTAAACGCAAGGGATAGATGTTAATGCTATGGTTAAGTTAAGTATCATCCTGGACTTTGTTCCCTAGTAAATACTTACGGGATCGGCCTGCGAAGAGTTGTTCAGAAACCGCGTTTTTCGGAGGGAACACCTTGCTAAATGCACAGCAGCATTTTAGCAGCAAGTAAAGATGAAACCCCACCGGCTTCGGCTGGTGGGGTTATTATTTGAATGAGCAACTACGCTTTAGAGGGGGAGTGACTGCATATATCTAGATGTATAAAGCAAAGGATGTGTTAAGTGGCATTGAATGGCCTTCCGTGATTAGATACCGAAACCACCAATACATGCACAAGAAACAATAACTAACAAGATGAACAATACAAGGATAGTACCAGTGCTTGTAAAGAACCCTCCACGTACATCGGACATTTCAACACCTCCTTAATTAAGAATACACGTTATGTTATGAAGGCTGATCATACTTTGTTTGGACGTTTGTCACTGTTTTTTTTCTACTTTTAATAAGCATGGACTACTCATGGGGCTTTTATTGTAAACAAGAAGAACGAGATCGAAGTAATTGAAAAATGCAACAACTCAATCTAACCGAAGTCGACGCTCAGGGGAAATGATATCCTTGTGAAGGTTAAACGGGGTAGATTCTGCCCTTAGCAAAATGAAAAAAGGAGCTGTTTGTGCAGCTCCTTAGTCTTTCGTATGTATCTGTTCATAAAATACTGATGTTATAATTTTTCAACTAATTCGATAATAACTCCGTCTGGGTCTCGGAAGATTACCCATTTGCGAGCATTAATCACCGTAGTAAGTGAGTCTGGTACAATATTGATTGGAGAGAAGAATTCGATTCCTTTTGACTCCAGTTCTTGTTTTGTTTGTTCCAGATCCTTTACATAGAAGCCGAAGTGCGTCGTTGAAAAAGAATGTAACGGAAGCGGTGCATCTATAGGAGATTTCGGCGATTCAAACTCCATTAATTGGATGACATTTTGTTCCGATTTTAAGTACGCCACACGCAGTCGAGTATCGGGAACGCCAAGGCCTTGTGAAATTTCCTCTCCATCAAAGGCATCGGTCGGTCCAACGATCACCTCTAGACCCAAGATATCGCGGTAAAAAGAGACGGATTTCTCCAAATTAGAAATAATAATGCCTACATGATAAAATCCTTGTAATTCCATAAAATACCTCCTAGTATAATCAATGATCCGACTTCATTATACATGTATCGTTATAGAATAGGAATCTTTTCCTCGTAAATTCTATCATGATCGAGATGGTCTAAAAATGAGAAAACCGATAGAACTTTACACACGAACATTTGTTTGTTATTATTTTTGTAAAATATGGGAGGTGAGGTTATTGGACAGTTCAAGTATATTGATTGACCTTCTACTAAATAAATACAATGCGGACCAGAAGTGGACTCGTAAGGTGATTGAACAGTTATCGGAGGAAGATATTATTTGGTCACCGACACCAGAGAGTAATAGCATCGCGAATTTAATAACGCACATTTCAGGCGCCGCTCGTTATTGGTTTGAAGCCGCATACTTTGGCGCTCCATTGATCGAGGACAGGAGCAACGAATTCGAACGCGGGTTGCATATGTCGAAAGAGCAGGCATTAGAAATTTCGGAAAAATCATATGACTGCATCATTCAAGTTCTTGAAATGATGAAAGCAGACCCAAAACGATTGTTGGAACAACCTTATCTACATTACCCAACGTTCAACTCCGCTCGCTTGAATAATCACTCCACCATTCTAGAAATGCTTCTACATCAATTCAGACATTTGCCTAGTCACACGGGGCAAATCATATACATAGCAAAAATGAGGAAGGGGAGTTTAGTGTGGGATTGAAACTTAATTCAGCATATCTAATTGTCATCAGATGAATAGGAGGTTAGATAAATAATGGACCGCGATGTTGTTATAGGTATTGATGGAGGTGGAACCAATACCAGGGTCTTGATATGCGATCTGAAGGGTAACAAACTTGCTTTTGCAGAGGGTGGCAGTGCATCCAAGTATAAAGACGAGAATGCATCTGATCATGTGAAAGCTACTATTGAAGCTGCACTTGCGCAGGCAGGTCGAGTAACAGCTGATGTGGCCATGCTTGTTGCTGGAATTGCTGGCTACGAATCAGAAGCTGATGATGCATGGATTACATCTTTCACAGACTTGCCGGGACTCAATTGTCCAAAGCTGCATTTAAATGACTCGGATATTGCGCATGCGGGCGCGCTTCAGAATAGGCCGGGTATTATTGCAATCGCCGGAACAGGCACCATGATCATGGGCATCAATGAATCAGGCATGCGGATCAGAAACTCAAATTATCATCAATACGCGTATAGTGCAGCACGTCATCTCGCTTATGATGCTGTCTTTGGGGTGCTTGGAGGACATCGAGATGATTCAAATGAGGGGCTAATTGCGGAGATGCTGCAACATTGGCAAGCGAAAAACTTAGAACAGTTTCAAGAATTTGCTCGGCAGGGATTTCATCCCGATACGATGAAGCGTAATCAACTATTTGGTCAGTTCGCTCCGCAAGTAACAAGGGCCGCAAACCAGGGTAGCAGTGTTGCAAGACGAGTATGTAACCGGGCAGCAGAGCAGCTCCAATTGGGTATTGAGCTTGTCGGCTCCAACTTTGATCAACACAACGTTGAGGTCGCACTAATTGGCAGTGTCATTTGCAGCACCTATATGAGAGAGAAGCTGACAGAATTGCTCATAGCCAATCCAATTAAGCAATATCAAGTGGTTGAACCGCAATTTTCGCCCGTTGTTGGTGCTATTCTTCTGGCTAATAAGGAGCTAGGTATATCCTTGAAAGAAATGTATAGATGGGAGAATGTCGATGCAAATGTTGGTTGATTCTTCGAATCATGCGTTTAGTGAAGTAAATGAGTATGTATTAAAAATAAAAAATATGATTTCTGCATCAGCAGCATCTACTTATATCATTCAAGATGATTGTATCGTTAATGAATGGTATTCGGGGTATCACGACGAATCAGAAGGCAGTCGAAAGGTAGATGCAGAGTCAAGGTTTAATGTAGCATCAGTCCGTAAAACGTACTTAGGTTTCGCGGTTAGCCTCGCTTTTTATGAGGGTAGGATTAAAAGTTTAGATGACCATGTTACTGATTATCTCGATGATTTGGACGAACTTATCTTAAAAGATACGAAAATACGTCATTTGCTAACGCATACTCACGGCCTCCAAGGTAGAGCTAATCATATTAGAAGAGTTTTTTCGCCAGAAACGGATTGGGAGTACAACAACACAGGTGTTAATTTGCTAATAAAAATTGTTCATAAGGTATTTGGTCAAACACTCGCAGAGATTATGGAAGAAAGAATGTTCTTGCCCTACGGGTTCACTGAAACAGGTTGGATAAAAGGAAAATCAGAAAAATTAGTATGGTTGAATGAAAACTACATGGATGATCAAGGTAATGATGCAAATCTATTTGTTAGTACGAGGGAGTTAGCTTATTGGGGCTACATTCATTTAACAAAAGGAAAAGTTAATGGCATTCAACTTGTTCCGAGTTATATCTTCGAACAAGTCAGTGCTATTGCTACACCTTCAAACCTTAATGAGACATTGCCACGGCATGGTTTTTTTTGGTGGATCCAAGACAAGTCTCGACCATTATCGGAATTGGGAGATCAGCTCCCCAAAAATGCATATCAGTCACTTGGTTTATATGGGAATACCGTCCTAGTTATCCCTGAGTATAATGTTGTGGCAGTTAGAATGTTAAACCAAACCGAACGAAATCCTCCCCAATATGACTATATAGAAGACATAAAAACCTTCGGAAACATTGTTTGTAAATGTATATTGTCACAATAACTCTCGAAGTTATGCGGAGAGTTGTGTTGCGAATAGATATAGTAGGAGTTACGGCCACCCTTGCACATTCGTGCATGAAAAGCTAGGTAAAATCAAATGATTTTTTCTATCCTTAGGAAGAAAGGAGTGTGGGGTATATGGATTGGCTGAAAAGAATGAACGGTGCCGTTAGCTATATTGAAGCTAACTTAATGGGGGAAATTGACTATGAAATAGCTGCGGGAATTGCGTGTTGTTCGGTTTATCACTTTCAGCGCTTGTTCTCGTTTATAGTTGAAATCCCGTTATCAGAATACATTAGACGCAGACGATTAACCCTCGCGGCGTTTGACTTACAGGGCAGCGATATTAAGGTAATCGACATTGCTCTTAAATATGGCTACGACTCACCAGAAGCATTCGCCCGTGCGTTTCAAAAAACGCATGGAATCACACCCACGATGTCACGCAATCTGGGGGTAAGCCTTAAATCATATCCTCGAATATCCTTTCAAATTTCCATTAAGGGAGCTGAAGAAATGAACTACAAAATTGTTCAGAAAGAGGATTTTTCTGTCTTTGGAGTTGAAGAAATATTTTCAACTGAGAATGATGAGAATCATAAGGCGATTCCGGCGTTGTGGAAAAAAGCAATTGATGAAGGAATAATTGATCAGATGATTAAAGCATCAGGTGTGCATTGGAATAATTCAAGCAAAGGAATCAAACCTGTAAATGCAGTCATGTGTTATCGCAATACCGGCGGGACCACATTCCCTTACATGCTTTACGCCATCTCACCAAAAAGCGGAACGCCAGAGGGATTTGCTTCTCTTGATATTCCAGCTGGGACATGGGCAGTCTTTACGACAGAAGAACATACGGTTGATCAAACAGCCGAACATGTACAAGCATTATGGAAACGCATATACAGTGAATGGCTTTCTACTGCAAGTTATGAGCATGTTAATGGTCCTGAGTTTGAAATGTATGGTGTTTCGGAAACGAAAAATGAATTTTGTGAAATATGGATTCCCGTTCAAAAGAAATAAGTAATTGTTGAGTAGGCTAACGCAGCCTGCTCATTTTATTAAGCTTAGAAAGTAGATGTAAGGTTCGATAAAAATTGACTATAACTATTTATTACCAAATGAATTATTGAAAAAAAGGTAAAATGTAAAAAGGGGGTGAAGGCGTTGATTGAACATAACAATCTTGAAGAATATCAAGATCCGGTAAATTACGATCTTGAATTTGACGGTGAAGTGGATAAATATCAGTTCTATCTTGAGCTTGCCAGATCGAGTCCTGGGGAAGTGCTAGAACTTGCTTGTGGTACAGGCTTAACAACGATACCCCTATCGAAAGCCGGCATTCCGATGACCGGTGTAGATATCTCTTCAGCGATGCTCGAATATGCGCGATTGAAGGCGGAAGGGTTGACTGTTACTTTTATGGAGGGCGATGCCCGTACCTTCGAATCGGACAAACGATTTTCGATGATTTATTTGACTGGTAATGCATTTCAGGCATTCTTAAGTGATCAAGATCAAATCGATTTACTCACGACCGTTCACAAACATTTACAACCCCATGGAATCTTTGCATTCGAGATCCGTAATCCGGAGGGAACGGATTTATCCGATCAAGAGGAGACAGAATGGGGATCATTTATTGATAAAGATGGGAATATGGTCAAGGTATCAGGCACGCAATGTTACGATGCTAGCCAGCATATCATGCACTGGGTCACGATACGTGATTGGGGGTATAAGCGAACGACTTCCCGAATTGCTTGTCGATTCACGGATCAGGATACGCTGTATTCGTTATTAACCCGTAATGGCTTTTGCATCGAACAGCAATATGCTGACTGGGATAAAACACCGTTCTCCCCGTCATCTTCATCTATCATTAGCGTATGTAGATTAGTGAGGTGAATCTGAGATGTCAGTAGTCAAAGTTGAATTGAATCAGAAAATAATTTTAAAACACCTGATGACCTTGTTTCTTCATGACTTATCGGAATTTAATGAAGAACAAGAATTGAATCAAGAGAATGGTTTGTTTGAATTTGATGTATTTGAATGGTTTTTTGAGAAGGAAGGTTTAATTCCATATTTTATCAAGAATGAGGATAATATTATTGGTTTTATTTTAATTCAAAGCACTCCTTATACGAATCCAGAGCGATATGACTTTTTGATTAATTCATTTTTCATTCTAAAGAAATATCGTAGGAAAGGCTTAGGAAAACAAGCTGTTCAAGATTTATTTCAACAATGTCCTGGAAGGTATGCAATAGGTCAACTATCTAATAATATTCCAGCTATTCAGTTTTGGAGAAAAATTTATGAAGATATGAAAGTTGAATTTCAAGAAAAAGAAGAGACGGAAGAAGGACTTAAGATAAGGTATCAATATTTTGAGATCTGATTTTGCTAAAGGGCAGGAATAATGTGATAAAATGGATACAATAAAGATGCATAAAAACGGAGGGATTTCTTATGACGCAAGATGAATATATTGCATTAGGGCTAAATGGAGAAGAAGCTTTAAAAATTATAATGAAAGGTTCTATAGAAGAACTAGAAAAAAATAAAGTCGGTGTTGTATCAGTAGTTTTTGCTACAACCAATAAGGAGTTAGCTCAACAAAAAATAGAAAAACTAATGTCAGCCCCCGATTCAAAAGACTACTATATGGTTTATAGTGTGCCATTGGACACAGATCTAACAGCTCTTGATCATTACCCGTCTATAGCTATCAGCAAAGAAGAGTTATCTTAATCAAATTGGCATTTTTTCAACAAAATAAAGCTACAAGTTTCGATTAATAGCAAGCCGCTACCTCTATCATGAACAATAAGCAAGAGCATTTCTTTGTAATGAGAAATGCTTTTTATTTTTTTGCTTTAAATTAAAAGGATATTTCATTAACAATAACAATATAATAAAAAACGATACAAATTTATTGTAAAACAATAAATTGAGTGTTAAAGTCATTTTATAATTAAATTAGCGAGGTGCTCTTTATGAAACGGGGAACAACACTCTTTTTGAAGATAGCTGATATTCTTATTGGAATCCCAGTTCTTGCATTGTGCATATTTTTGGTGCCTAAGATCGGGGATTTTGCTGGAGAATTGTATCCTGATATTGCTTATATGAAATCTCTCGTTTTAGTCGATATGTACGCGGCAGCGATACCTTTTTACTTTGCTCTATATCAAGCTTTTAAACTTTTAAGCTATATTGATAAGAACCAAGCGTTCTCAGAATTATCCGTAAAAGCTTTAAAAAAAATAAAATACTGTGCCATCACAATCAGTATCTTGTACCTGCTAGGTATGCCACTCTACTATTTGATGGGGAGAAAGATTGACCCGCCAAGTTTCATGCCAATGGGATTCGTCATTATTTTCGCCTCACTGGTGATCGCCGTTTTTACTGCTGTTCTCGAAAGACTTTTACAAGAAGCGATTCATATAAAATCAGAAAATGATTTAACGATCTGAGGTGAATATCATGGCGATTATCATCAATGTTGATGTGATGTTGGCAAAAAGGAAAATGAGCGTAACAGAACTTTCGGAGAGGGTTGGAATTACGATGGCGAACCTTTCCATTCTGAAAAATGGGAGAGCAAAAGCGGTTCGTTTTTCAACACTAGAAGCGATATGTAGGACTTTGGATTGTCAGCCAGGTGATATTTTGGAGTACAAAAGCGACGAAGACACTTCAAACCGACAACAAATTTAATTAACTAACGGGACACGATAGATCAATAAAAGACAGAGTAGGCATCCATTCATTCAGCTGCCGATATCTAAGGGGGAAAATAATGATTTATAATAAAACAGAAAAAACCATAGAAACGAATAGACTACTTCTACGTCTATTTAAAAAATCTGATGCACCTGAGGTTACTAAACTTTGTAATAATTACAATCTTTATAAAAATACTTTATATCTACCGTACCCGTATTCCATAGAGGATGCTGTATCCTGGATAAAAAATCATATTGATAATTTTAATGATAATAAGTCTTATGAGTTTGCTATTACAGATAAGGTTACGGGAAAATTATATGGAGCAATCGCATTAACTAACAATCAAAAGTTTAATAATGGTGAAATTGGTTATTGGGTAGGAGAAGAATATTGGAGAAATGGCTATGCATCGGAAGCTTCTAAAGCTATACTCGAATTTGCTTTTAGTGAAAAGCACTACCATAAAGTATTTGCACGGTACTTTACTTCAAACTTAGCTTCAGGCAGAGTTATGGAGAAAATAGGTATGAGAAAAGAAGGTATCCTAAGGGATCATGTCATGAAGGAAAACGAATATATAGATCTTGTATATTATGGGATTCTCAAGAATGAAGCTAACTTATTCAACTAACGGGACAAGCGAGGCAGTCCCGATTCTTGGATCGCGAAAACCCTAGTCACAGCGATTGGTGGAGTATGCAATATCTCTTAACGATGGATATCACGCGATTCACATATTGATCGGATGGAGTGCTCCCTTGATGGCAAATGAAGCCTGACCGGTCTCCTCAGACACAACAATGACGATAGCATCGCAGCGTTCGGTCAGGCCGATTGCTGCTCGATGCCTTGTGCCCAGTTTCTGTTCTGTTGCTTGAATATTGGATAAAGGCAGGACATTTGCAGCCGATATAACAACGTCGGAGCGAATCAAGACAGCGCCGTCATGCAGCGGATTTCCCGGATAAAAAATCGATTCGATTAAGGCATGCGTTATCATCCCTCCGATAGGTACATTAGGGCGAATGAGCGCTTCAAGCGGATCGTTACGCTCCACGACAATTAAAGCGCCATGCTTGCGTTCAGATAAATGCCGCACACAAGTCGTCAAATCTTCGTATTTGGATGTATAAGGGGATAAATAGCATTTTAAATAAAACGAAGCGGCTGTCGTTACGATATCAGTCATCACCTTGCGCATCGTTTCGAATTCTTGGATGAGGCACATGTTTTCATTGCTTAGCCGCATCATATTTTGCTCGGCCAGTGTTGAAATTTCTTTCAATTGTTGCTCCAATTGCTGCTTCAATGGGGATGTGTTGCAAGTATTAGGGTCACTCATGTCATAACCTCGATTCGAGAAGATGAAAATCATGTTCTATCGTTTCCCAATAGACCAACAATTATCCAACTCCTAACAAAAACGCGGCTGCCGACTGGGATCGGTAGCCGCGTTGCGCTGAAAAAATCCCAAGCAGTTTCGGGATCGGCATGAATGTGTCGCCACAGAGAACCTATTTAAAAATACGATCAATTTCGTTGATTTCTTCTTCTGTCAGGTGGACGTCCAATGTTTTTAAATTATCTAGCACTTGTTCTGCTCTTTTTGCTCCGGGAATGACTACACCAATTGAATCATGTCTTAAATACCAAGCAAGGACAACATGAGCAACTTCGGCATTTTTTTCATTTGCAAATATTCGGAGTTGCTCTACTTTTTCTAGATTTTTATTAAATACATCGCCCTGGAATAGAGGCATATCTTTGCGTAGATCATTGAATATCATATCTTTATTGTATTTACCGGCCAGTATGCCTGATGCTAGTGGAAAGTATGGAATAAACGAGATATTATTCTCTGTCGTATATGGAAAGAATTCTTGTTCCGCTTCACGCTGCAGCAAATTGTAGTTTCCCTGTAATACATCGACATAACCATCCTTATTTGCTTCTTTCAATTGTTCAAGTGAGAAGTTGGAAACGCCAATTGCTCTAATTTTACCTTCGTCCTTCAGCTGTTTTAAAGCTCCAACCGCTTCATCTTTTGGTGTATGTTGATCATTATTTGGGTACGCTTGGCTTGCAGTGGGATTCTTAAAAAAACCTATTTAAATATTAATGATGAATATCTTGAATATAAATGGTTATTTGGACACAAGATTATCCCCTTAAGTAGCATATACGAAGTTGAATTTTTCTCCGAGAGGGGAATTATTAATATGGGAGTATGGGCTAATGATCAGGGGAAAAAATCGTTCTGGGAAAATACGGACCGATTTTTCGGCATTAGAAAGTGAGAAACACAATTGAACTAACGGGAAACGATAGATCAATAAAAGACAGAGTAACGGTAGCCATTCATTAGCTGCCGTTTTTTAACTTAACGGGCAGGATAATTTAAGATCATTAGCGGAGAATGGTATCATCTTATACAAAAATGAAGTTGACTAAGCTGATATAAAAAACTAGTCTAAAATCAGGAAGAAAAATCCAGTTACAGAGGCGGGTTGAAGAACATGGCAGATACGATCGTTGAAAGAGTTTCTTTTTTGCAAATTCCAGTTAAGAATCTTGAAGAATCTACTGTATGGTACGTTAATTATTTAGGATGCAGGATACAATGGAAACGACCGGACAATAAAATGACTATTCTTGAACTTCCTTCGGGTCCGGAAATTTTTCTGTGTGAAACGGAATTACATCAAGGAACAATGTCGGTCGTTATCGGGTTTGAAACAGAGGACATTATGAAACTGCTATTCCATCTGAAGAGTAATGGGGTAAAGATTGGCGAGATCAGACAAGACAGAGGAGTAGTTGAGTACGAAGAAGTCAAAGAGATCCTTGGAATAGATTTTGACTTTTATGACCCAAGCGGAAACATGCTAGTGGCGCATTCCAAATCTACTTTTGAAGAATAGATCCACAGATCCTATCCACAAAAGATGGGAGAATTGCTCCTTGGCTAACGATTCCTTATGCCAGAACGAAAATCCGCAGTGGAGCGTATTAACGCACTTAAGTTAATGCATCATGACATTGATTCATATTGGATACCGAAGACGCGGCTGCCGACATGGATCGGCAGCCGCGTTGCGTTAAAGGGCAGTTTAATGGAGCTCTAAACACACGTAGGTCTGAGGTCAATAATTCTTCGAGTAAGCAATATGTGGCCCTAACCTTTGCGATCAATGCTGATTAAATTCTTTTATTTAATTGTTATATCTCCAGAAGTTGTTTGGAGTTGCATATTAAATGAGCCATCCCCCGTTTGTCCCTGTAATTTTCTGTTGCTTTCCTGACGATTATCCAACGGAATAGCTACAGATCGTCTTCCACTACCAGATTGTAAAAACCAGTTTATATTAGAGAACTTGTCTGCGAGATTTAAAAGAATATTACCGCTTTTGACAGAAACATTTATGTCACTATTTATTTTTAAGTAGTCTAGCGATATATTTCCGCTAGTTCCCGTAATATCGAGTTTTCGTGTACTCAGATTTCTTATCTTAACGTTGCCTGAAGAGCCATCAATTGTTACTTTTCCCTCATAATGGGTCGGAATACGGATAGATAGCTGAGGCATTTTCCCGATATTTAACATGCGTCTAATATCACTCTTCAGCCGAATTTTGACTTTTTGATTCCCTTCGTCAATAACGATTCCCGGTCCATTATGATTCATGAGTAAGGAAGCTTCAAGTGATTCAATATTCGCTGATTCTACTATTACTGTTGTGCTGCCATGGTCAATATGGAGGATATCCACTTCCTTTAGTGAAATCGTTCGCATATCTTCTTTTTCTTCATGATTACTACAGGCACTAAGAAAAAGCATACCCATGAAAAGAAGACAAACGTAATATTTATTCATATCACATCACCTCTTGATAATTGTATTGTGAAAATAATTATATAAGATTACGTTGCGTCAACATCAAGCTATTGCCGACTTTTTATGGGAGAAATCTTTCTAAATATTAAATACTTGAAAGTGACGTTACGTCATTTTGTATAATAGGGCTAATACTGAAACTTTCCCTGAGTGATGTCGATTGAATCGTCTAATTGAGGGGGAGAAGAGATTTATGCATAGGGGATGATAGATATGAAACAAGGAGATATCATTATTTATGCCTGTGTCATTATAGGAGCAGGGGTTGGACTTATGCTGGATCAAGCATTTCCGGGAGTATTAGTTGGACTTGGATTGGGATATTTAATTAAATATGCTGTATATAAAGAAAAAGAAAATTAGCATGTATCAATCATCGGAGGTGCCTGTACTTGATTCATATTAAAGAAGTTGCGAAACAAACGAAGATCACGGTCAGAACACTTCGGTACTATGATCAAACCGGATTATTGACAGCCTCATCCAAAACAGAAGGTGGACATCGCCTATATTCAGAAGAGGATTTAAAGAAACTTCAATCTATCCAATTTTTAAAAGAAATGGGTTACAGTTTGCAAGATATTAGAGATATGCTATCTGATTCTAAGTGGGATTGGTCGATTAGTTTGAAAAGCCAGTTAGTTTATATCATGGAAGAGCAAGCAAGATTAAAGAGTATAGAGTCATCACTGCGGGAATTGATAAATGGTATTGCAGTCGAAGGTGGGAATCACCATATTGCGATACAGAAACTTATTCAGTTATGGAATCAAAATAAAAAGAGATTACTTCCCTTCAAGGAGCGCATGTTTAAGGATAAGGAGATTGAGGAGGTTTGGACAAGACTTCCAAAAATGAATGGAGAAGACCCTGACTCTCTGGAGTGGATTGCTCTGCTAGGTCAAATAAAACGACATATGGAGGATGATCCTGCCTCATCAAGAGTGCAAGGTATCATTCGGCGTATGCTGGAAAAACAAGTGGAAGAATTTAAAGATGAAGACGAGTTTATTGATAAGTTATGGGATATAAGAAAATGTCCAAATCAATCTGAGATGCTCGGACTATATCCTATAGAAAAAGAAGTGCTTGATTTTATGGAGCGAGCATATCATATTCACATTTCTTCCTTACAGGGCTCTTCCAGTGAGCAAGGAGGAGTATCGTGAGTCTTGAATTACTTTTTATGGTAGGGGGATTAGCCCTATTAGATGCCCTTAGTCCGGCTACATTGGGGGTAACAGTATATTTGCTGTTAACTGAAAAAGAGCGATTAAGTTCACGCTTAATGATTTATTTAGTAACAGTCGCAGCATTTTATTTTTTAGTAGGTGTTGCTTTCATGTTAGGTCTGGATGTTTTACTGGCTGCTTTCTCCTCCATATTTCAAAATAGGATCGTGAGTTGGGTAATGCTGATCATTGGGGGAATTCTGTTTATAGCTAGCTTTTACTATCCTAAGAGTAAAAAAACGGATTTGCCAAGACCGAAATCAAAAAGTAAGGCATCCATGATTGCACTCGGGTTCACGACATCGTTGATTGAAGTGGGAGCAGCATTTCCTTATTTTGCTGCGATTGGTATTATGACGAGTTCAAATTTAGCAGTTTTTCAGTGGCTCCCGATTTTAGCTGGTTATAATTTTATTATGGTGCTACCGCCATTAATCGTATTTACATTGCATTTATTATTTGGGCAAGTGATGCAAAGACCATTGGAGAGGCTTCGAATCAAGCTTGCGAAGCATTCAGGATCGGTTATTTCGTGGATCATGTGTATCGTTGGGCTGATTTTAATTTTTAATAGCTTGGACTATTTGTGAAGAGTCATATGCAAAAGAGCGAGGTTCGCGGTCAGTTTTCCACGAGCACTCGCTCTTTTTGTTATGCTGTTGTCCAATTGAACAGTTTGCAGGCACAATTTGGTCAAATGTGAGGCTGGAATTGCTGGAATGGTAATTTTTCATCCTTTCACACCCCGTCTGCCAATTCGACAAGCCTCTGGATGCCTTCTCTCAATAGCTGCTCATTCAGATAGGAATAGCTGAGGCGTATCCATGATTTGTACTCCTTGAGCGGATCGCAAATCGCTCCGGGCACAAAAGTAATTGATTGCTTGATGCATGTACTGAGTAAACGTTCAATCTCCACCGTTTCCGGAAGCCTCACCCATAAGTTGAATCCGCCTGCAGGGGAGTTCCACTGCCAGTCGGTAGCGGACAATTCCTGTTCTACGATATCCTTACGGACCGCAAGCGCTATGCGAAGCTTCTCCATATGCTGCTGCAGCCGCTCGCTGAAAAAGTAATGCAGAAAAATTTTCTGATTCACCAAAGGCGTCCCGCTGTCCGACAACATTTTGGCTTTTATCAGGTAGTTCATGATGGAAGGGCGGCACGCAACGATGGCGATACCGAGGCCGGGAGCGATATATTTGCTGAAGCTGCGAAGATAAATGACCCATCCTGCCGTATCATAAGCAAAAAGAGGCCGTGGAGGCTCTTCACCAAAATATATGTAGCGGTAAGGATCGTCCTCTAATAGCAGACATTGATACTTCTCAGCAAGTTCAACGAGCCTTTTCCTTTGTTCGGCGGGTACGATATAGCCTGTTGGACTTTGAAAGGTAGGATTTAGATAAAACAGCCGCGGCTTGTAGGTTTTCATCAACTTCTCAACCTGCTCTAGATCGTAGCCGTACGGGTGGATCTCGACCGGAACGATATCCGCGCCTTGTCTTCTGAAAATATCAATCGCCGTGCTGTAAGTAGGGCGCTCCAACATAACGACATCTCTCGGCTTGACCAGTGCTCTGGCAACCAAATCCATGGCCTCCTGCGATCCGCATGTGATCAATAATTCGTCCGCAGACAAGTGAAACCGGTGGCGATCCGTAAAGTAACGGCACAACGCATCTCGCAGTTCCTGGTCTCCTTGCACGGTAAAGTAGGTGCCGAGCATTTTGGGATACAAATCGAACACTTGTTTCACATATTCCGAAAAATAAAGATTAGGGAGCAGGTTCGGGTCGAGCAGCGATTTTGACAGTACATATTCGGCTTGCACCTGATGAATTTCAGAAAGATGGCTTTCATGCACGTAAGCAGAAACGATCGGATTATGCAGCGAATCCACAGGAAAACTTCCACCGTTCGGTCTTACATAATAGCCGGATTTGTCCTTCGCTTCAACGATCCGATTTTCCTTTAGTAGCTGATAGGCTTTATAGACCGTTAGTCGATGCACATTGAATTCGATCGCCAGCGAGCGGATGGAGGGGAGCTTCTCATGCGGCTTCCATTCTCCGCGACGGATTCGATCCAGAATATAGTCATAAATTTGTTCAAACAGTTTGCCTGCATATTTGCTTGAAAGAACTGTTTTTTTCATATGTTTTGCCCCCAGACCCATTAACCCGATATATTCGCACTAGGTGTGTGTGTCTCTATTATACAGGAGGTTCCATCCTTCTGTTCTGGTCCTATCGATCTGTTCTATTCACCTTCATTTATGATGGAAAAAAGGGGGCTGAACAATTCTGTCGGAAATCACATCGCTCAGGAAAGAAGGTTTTAAGAATGAACAGAAACAATTTATTAACGGGTATCATCTATTGTTTGATTCCTGTGCTGGCGTGGGGGGGCATGTTTCCCGTCATGCAAGTTGCCTTGAAAACTCTCGATCCGTTCTATTTCACGACGATTCGCTACATATGGGCAGGCCTCATTCTGTTGGGAATGCTGATCGCTTTTGAAGGGAAGAACGCTCTTCGATTGGAGGGAAAGTCATGGAAGTTATTTTTCTTTGGCGCTGCAGGGTTTTCGGGATTCGGGTTTCTTACTTTTGTCGGACAAAAGCTCAGCGGACCGTCAGGTGCAATCAATGCCTCCGTTATCATGGCATTAATGCCACTATTAACGACATGTGTAAAATGGGCTGTGCATAAAAGGAAACCCAATCTTTCTACTTTTATTTCAATTTTCATTGCGCTTTCAGGCGCAATGCTGGTCATAACGAATGGAGATCCCTCCCTAATCATTCAAATCAAAGAGCACATTGGTGCCAGTCTGCTGATTATGCTCGGTGCTATATGCTGGGTCATTTATACGATGGGAGGCAGTCAATTAGTAGGCTGGTCGCCGCTTCGCTACACCGCTCTGACAACATGCTTCGGATCCTTGGTGAATATTTTAATCGTGCTGACGGCAACGGTTTTCGGAGCCTTGACGATGCCAAGTGCGGAGAGGATCGGAAGCGTGTGGTCTGAACTACTGTATATGATCCTGATTGCAGGCGTACTTGCCGTGTTCACTTGGAACGTCGGCAATAAAATGTTGAAGCCGGAGAACGGCATGCTATTTATGAACATCGTCCCTGTTACGACAGTCACGATCAGTGCTCTCCAGGGCGTTGAAGTCGGAAGGTTACAGCTCGCAGGGACCTTCATCGTGATCATTGCACTGGTGGTTAGTAATTTGAGTCAGAGACGAGGAAAGATGCAGGTGAATATACAAAATGACCATTCTTGATCATTATCGGAATGTGCTAAACGGAGAATCGAAGACGTCTCCCGTTGAGCGCTTTATGGGACTGAAGCTAATTAGCGTAGAAGAGGGCGAGGCCACGTATGAAATGCAGGCTTCTGAACAACATGCGAATCCGCAAGGCACATGCAACGGCGGTATCATCGGCATTCTTGCCGACATGGCCATGGGAATTGCCTACGGATCTACCTTGCAAAAAGACGAAACATTTACCACGATCGAGATGAAAGTAAATTTTTTTAGACCTGTGTGGAACGCCAAAATAAAGGCCCATGCTACGCTGTATAAGCGGGGACATACAATTGGGTTCGTCCAATGTAATATTACTGACGAGGACGGTAAACTCATCGCTCATGCCTCAAGCACTTGTATGACATTAAGGGGCGAAAAAGCACAAGGCAGGTAGACCCGCGAAGGACATACCCATGATACGAGCGGCATATAACGGCACAAGAGGAGGAAACATAGCATGCATGAAACAGTGCTGACAATCACTTCGATGCAGACGCGCGAAGAAGCTCTGGCTTTCAAAACACTTAACGAGGAATGGATCGCCCGTATCTTCTCCATCGAAGAGGCGGACCGAGTCATCCTCGATAACCCGGTTGAGAACATTATGAATAGAGGAGGTGACGTACTCATCGCACGCGATGGAGATTCGATCGTCGGATGCGTTGCACTCGTGCCGACTGGGGCTGGTGTATTCGAGCTCTCGAAGATGAGCGTTACACCCGAGTTGCGGGGGCGCGGATACGGACGGAAGATCATTCATGCGGCCATTAACCACGCACGTGGTCTTGGCGCAACATCGCTGTTTTTGGGCAGCAGCACCAAGCTACCGAACGCCGTTCATCTTTATGAATCGGTTGGATTCAAGCACGTTCCTGTCGAGCAGATCGGACCCATGCCCTATGTGAGAGCGGATGTGTTTATGGATATGGAACTAGTGAATACGAAGACAAGAATATAGCCAATAAATGCAGCGGCTGTCTAAGACGATATTTTTCAAGTCTTAGTGCCCGCTGCATTTATTTTTTAGGGTTAGTCTAGTGAAGACAAATTTGCATTTTCGGTGCAGAGGAGAGTACAATGCAGCTATTCCTCAGATAAATCAGATAAGAAGGTGTCAGTTTCGAAAAGTGTGAAAACAATCCTTACTAGAAAAACATTGAGAGGTAGTTAAATGTCAAGAACAATATTAATTGTAGAAGATGAGCTTATCTTACGTGAAATTATGAAAGATTATTTGCTGGAAGAAGGCTATGAAGTGCTTGAAGCGGGCGATGGAAAACATGCTCTAGCGTTATTCCAAGAGCATGAGGTGGATCTCATCATACTGGATATCATGCTCCCTGAATTAGACGGATGGTCCGTATGCAAACGCATCCGTAAGCTATCGAATGTTCCGATTATCATGTTGACGGCCCGTTCGGATGAAGACGATACATTGATGGGGTTTGAACTCGGTGCCGACGACTACGTAACGAAACCTTATAGTCCTCCAATCCTGCTGGCACGGGCGAAACGGCTATTGGAAACAAGGCAGATCCGGGAACAAGAGGAAGACACGTTGTCCAGCTGCGGTCTCTCGATCCATTTTCCGTCCCGAAGCGTTACGGTCGATGGGGAACAGTGCAGTCTGACGCATACCGAATTAGAAATATTGGCTTATTTGATGAAGAACAAAGGAATTATCGTGACCCGAGATCAGCTGATAACAAAAATTTGGGGATATGATTTCGTCGGTGACGATCGAACAGTCAACAGCCATATCCGCAATCTGCGTGCTAAGCTAGGGGAGCATGCCAAGCATATTGTCACGATCGTTCGATCAGGTTATAAATTCGAGGAGCAGACATGAGAAGAGGTATTGTTCTTAAGCTATTTCTATTAATGTCGGGATTATGCCTGTTTATTCTTGTTGTTATTTTAGCCTTGCAAACCGTATTTTTCAAACAATTTTATGTTCATCAAAAAGCGAAAGACGTTAACGCGGCGATTCAGGCTTATAAACAAGACTACCTGAATCATGCCTCGAACACACAGGAGATGGCAAAGCTGGAGCAAGACTTTTTTCAAAAGCATAACACCTGGATCACGGCTTTGGATGCCAAAGGAAATATAAAGTATGCCGACGATTTTTTGATGGAGATCAAAATAGATCGTTCGGATGATTCTGCGCTTTCCAATAAAACGGTGACTGTGCCTCTATACAGTGTTATCAACGTAGAGGACTTCAGCAGCAATAATCCGTTCCTCACGCCATGGATTCAAGAAGGGCAACGGATCGCGATTGAAGGCTTGATCATGAACAACCAGCCAGTTATCCAGCGGATGGGAATGAGCAGATCCAATCTGAGAGATGAAAGCCGGCTGGAAAATCGGCAGATGGTGAACAAAGAGTACGAGGTTGTCAATCGATATGCGAGCCCGATTGAATACCATGAGAAATATCCCGAATTTCTGGTCAAAGGAGTCATTACGAAAGTCCAGATTCCAGAAGGTACAGGTATTTCGCGTTATACAAACCACTTATTTCTGGATCGTATCAAAGCTTTCCAAGCGGACTTGCTGTACGGCGATGATGATCATACCGTGAATACCAATCAGACCGTAGATTATGAAGAAAACCATGTGAATTACAAAATATTCGTGAATCGGTTCCAAGATCGTGAAGGAGATCCCGCATATTTGTTTGCGATGACGTCACTTCAGCCGGTAAATGAAGCTGCAGGGATGATCAAAAATTACTATGTGTATATCATTATCGCCACATTGCTACTTGTGCTGCTGACATCATTTTATATTTCTCGCCGGATCGCTCGGCCGCTACTGCGCATCAACCGTACGACGCAGCAAATGGCAGGGCTTGATTTTTCGGAAAAAATCCCTATTACTACGAAAGACGAAATCGGTGACTTGTCGCGAAATATTAATCAGCTTTCCGAGCGGCTGCACTCCTATATTCTTCGGCTACAGCAGGACATTGAGAAAGAAAAGCAGCTGGAGCATACGCGAAAAGAATTTATATCCGGCGTATCGCATGAGCTGAAAACCCCATTAAGCGTTATTCAGAGCTGCCTTGCGATTCTGAAAGACGGGGTTGCAAGCCATAAAAGGGATTATTATTTTACCGCGATGGAAGACGAAGTCAAAAGGATGGATCTGCTGATCGTGGATATGCTGGAATTGGCAAAATATGAATCTGGGACGTATAACATGGTCATGGATTCCTTTGATATCGGTACCGTTATCGAACGGGTATGTGATAAATTGGCCGTTGATATCACGGCAAAGCAATTACATCTTTACACTTCACTTAAATCAGTCGAAGTTGTAGCGAATGAGCTCCGAATTGAGCAAGTCATCATCAATTTCCTCACTAACGCGATTCGTTATACGCCGGAGTCGGAGTCCATTCTCGTAACCACCTTGGATGATCAGGATTCCGTTAAAATTTGCATTGAAAATACAGGAGCCCGCATTCCGGATGAACAACTTGAGAAGATCTGGGACCGATTTTATCGCGGCGAACCTTCCCGCCAACGGTCGAACGGAGGTACCGGTCTAGGCCTTGCCATTTCCAAAAAGATTCTGGAGATGCATGACGTGCCTTATGGCGTAACCAATACACCCGATGGGGTCATGTTCTATTTTCATTTATATAAAAAAGCGTAGAACTCCGGTTCTACGCTTTTTTAATTTATCTTTCTTTAAATCAATTTGATGTGATCTGCACCTTATCTTTATCTCGGGCGATTACACTCACTATCGGAAGAACGGAATTAAAGGACTTCTGAAAATAAATGAAGAGAGGAATATAATCATGAAAAAAACTATTACGTTAGTACTCATCGGGAGCTTAACGCTTGCCTTGGCGGCATGCGGTAATGAACCTGTAAGCACACATCCGCAACAACCGTCGTCTCAAACTCAGGAACATCAAGCAGCTTCTTCGGTGGCAACCGCAAATTCGAATCAATCCCTCTTTCAAAATACGATATTTTTGGGGGATTCCATTACAGAAGGCCTGTCTTTTCATGAGGTGCTGGATGAAGGCAACGTACTGGCAGGCGCCGGAAAAACTGCGGAGTTTGCATTGGGAGATATCGACGAGTTGACCAAACGGGAACCGAAACATGTCTTTATCCAATTGGGGTCAGACGATATTTTGTGGCCTACAGACAATCCCAAGGAATATTCCATAAAAAACTATGCCAAGTTGATCGAGACGATCAAGGAAAAACTCCCGCAAGCAAAAATCACGCTTTTAACGGTAACTCCGGTCACGGCTGAGGCGGAAAAGAAAGAACCTAGATACAAAAATATCAACGACTATAATCAAGGGCTAAAAGCGTTGGCTGACAAAGAGAACATTGGATTTGTTGATTTGTCCCAGATATTTTCAATCGGCTCTGATGCGTTATACGACTCGGACGGCATTCATTTTAAACCAGCGTATTACACAAGGCTATTGGATCTGCTGAAAGATCAAGTGAAATAACATGCAGACGTGTCAATTGATTGGAGGTGTGAATATTGGTCTTTAGCAGCCTAATATTTCTGTTCCTCTTTCTGCCGATCACCGTTCTAATCTATTATGTATCGCCTATGAAGCTTCGAAATGCTGTCCTGTTGGCGGTTAGCCTAATTTTTTATGCATGGGGCGAGCCGATATACATTTTTATTATGATATTTTCAACCGTATTTGATTATTTCAATGGGTTGCTGATCGATAAGTATAGATATCGAAAGACGATCGCTAGAGCTATTTTTATCTTTTCAATGATTGGCAGTTTAGGCATACTCGGGTTTTTCAAATATTCCGGTTTTGTCGTGAACAATATCAATCTGTTGTTGAATCTTCATATCCAAGCGGCTGATCTGCCGCTGCCTGTGGGCATTTCCTTTTATACGTTCCAGACGATGTCCTATATCGTCGACGTCTATAAAGGCAAAGTTCCGGTGCAGAGGAATTTCATCTCTTTTGGGGCTTACGTGACGATGTTCCCGCAGCTTGTTGCCGGTCCGATCGTCAAATACGACGACATCGCGGGGCAGCTCGTAACCCGTAAGGTGACGCTAGATCGGTTTGGCGAAGGGGCAGAACTGTTCATCAGAGGACTTGCCAAAAAAGTGCTGCTGGCCAACAATATCGGATTATTGTGGACAAGCGTAAAATCGACTCCGATTGAGGAATTGACCGTACTATCCGCCTGGCTTGGCATAATCGCGTTTACGCTGCAAATCTATTTCGATTTTAGCGGGTACACCGATATGGCCCGCGGGCTTGGCAAAATGTTCGGTTTCGATTTTATGGAAAATTTCCGTTACCCTTATATTTCCAAAAGCGTGACGGAGTTTTGGCGCAGATGGCATATTTCGCTTGGCACCTGGTTTCGCGAGTACGTGTACATACCGCTTGGCGGTAACAGGTTAGGGCTAATGAAGCAGCTCCGGAATTTATTGGTCGTATGGTTTTTAACCGGCTTATGGCACGGTGCCAGCTGGAATTTTATCATATGGGGTTTGTATTTTGGATTCTTTGTCATGATTGAGAAACTACTGCTTTTGCGGTGGCTGGGACGCATGCCCGCTTCGGTCAGTCATGTCTACACGCTACTAGTTGTTATCATCGGCTGGGTATTATTCGAGATGGATACGTTGGCTTCCGCTTGGCATTTCATCGGTGTGATGTTTGGTTTCGGCGGGCATGATTTTGCGGATCGACAGACGCTCTACGATTTGTCTACGAATGTAGTATTCCTTGTCGTATTGGCATGCTGTGCAACCCCACTTCCAGGAAAAATTTTAGCCTACATGAAGGAAAAATGGAGGGTTGCCGGCGTGATTGTCGTTCCAATGATTTATGTAATATTTATGGTTTTGTCGACGGCTTATTTAGTCAATGACACCTATAATCCGTTTTTATACTTTCGATTTTAAGGGGGGGGCGACGATGGACAGATATATCAAAACCCACCGTAATTTGCTAGCGCTATTACTGCTATTGTTTATAGGTGTGATCGCCGGTCTGAATGTTGTGATGCCGGTTCGTACATTTTCGGATTCGGAGAACCGGATGCTGAAGCAGCTGCCGCATTTCTCGCTGCAAGCATTGTTGTCAGGAACATTCATTGCCGACTTTGAGAAATACGTGTCTGACCAGTTTGTATTTAGAGACATGTGGATCGGGGCGAAAACCGATACGGATCGCATCATGGGGAAGAAGGAGAGCAACGGAATCTACCTCGGCAAAGATGGATATCTGATTCAGAATTTTAGTCCCCCGGCGGAAGAGGATGTGGAAGAGAAGGTGAATGCTATTCATGCGTTTGACCAAGCCACGCCTGGCTTGCGCAAATATATGATGCTGGTACCAACGGCGGCGGCACTGTATCGAGACAAGCATCCGAAATATGCCATAGTCGGCGATGAAGAAGCATATTTGAGGGAAATCCGCAGCTTGCTGCATCCTACTATTCGTTTTGTCGATGTGTTTCCTGCTTTATATGCCGCACGGGAACTGTCCATTTTCTATAAAACCGACCATCATTGGACGACCCAAGGCGCTTATATCGCCTACCTAGAACTTTGCAAGCAAATGGGGCTAGCACCGCAGCGTGAGGGAGAATTTAATATCCGGCAAGTAACCGATGAATTTTATGGCTCGCTGCATTCAAAAAGCGGTTTCAGACATATTCAGCCCGACAGCATTGAACTGTACCTGCCAAAGAATCAAGAGAAATATACCGTAACATCAGTCGAGGAAGGTCTAACCACGAATTCATTGTATGCGATGAAGCAGCTTGAAGTGAAAGATAAATATGCCGTGTTCCTTAACGGTAACCATGCGCTTGTCCAAATCAAAACGGCTCTTGCAAACGGAAAAAAACTGCTGGTGGTCAAAGATTCATACGCCAATAGCTTTGTTCCTTTCCTATTAAAGCACTTTAGCGAAATTGATGTGGTAGACCTTCGATATTATGAAGGTGACTTGGCGTCATTCGTGAAGGAACGCGATATCCATGACATGCTATTTCTTTATAATGCGAATACGTTTTTTGAAGACCCATCCATAAAAAATCTAACGGAGTGATCCTATGAGAAAACAACGGAAAGAGAAAAGTGCCTGTTTCCCAGTTATTCTTGCATTTATCGTCGCGATTGGCGTATTGGTCGGATGTTCAGGCAAGGATGACAAGGAAGATGCTAAACTGTCGGCCATCCAAATCGGAGAAAACATCGAACAGAAGGTGAACTTGAAGGAAATGAAAGTGGGGGATCAGAATAAATTGAAGAAATTGTATAAGATTGATGTGGACAGCATCGTTGATTTTATTCTTTATACATCTACATCAAATGTGAAAGCAGATGAGTTGGCCGTTATCAAGCTAACGGAACAGAATCAAGCGGATAACGTTATAGAGAAAATTAAGCAACGAATCGATGCACAAAAAATAAAATTCAAAGACTATCGCCCAGACGAATATTTTCTAGTCGAAAATTATGTGTTAAAGACGAGGGGATCATTTGTCTTCTTCGCAGTTTCTAAAGAGGCCGATCAAATGGAACGAGTATTTGACGACGCATTATAACCCAGGATGGATTTTGACTTTATAAGTAAAGAGTCCTATCGTATTTTGATTCTTCCATGTATAATCATGGAAAAGCTCGGACAACAAGTGACCCGCCTAAGGAGAGAGCTTTCGAAAATTTAAACTGACTAGTCAGTTTAACGATGCGGAAGGGGATAATATATGTTGAACCGTTCGATTAAGGTAAAGGGCAGCCAGTTCGTGGATCAAGAGGGTCGCCAAGTCATTTTGCATGGCATCAATATGGTGTGCAAAGAGGGCAACTATATTGGCGCTTGGGACGAAAAAGATTTTCGGAAGCTGAAGGAATGGGGGTTCAACGTTATACGGCTAGGCATAATTTGGGATGGCGTTGAACCTGAGCCCGGAAAGTATGATGACGAATATCTCTCTGCGATTGAGAAGTTCGTCGAGTATGCGGCGAATCAAGGCCTCTGGGTATTCCTCGACATGCACCAGGACTTGTACGGCGTTGATTACGGTGACGGGGCGCCACAGTGGGCGACGCTGTCGGACGGAGCTCCGCATGTAACGGGTGAAGTGTGGAGCGATGCGTATTTAATCAGTCCCGCGGTTCAGCGGGCCTTCGATCATTTCTGGAACAACGCACCTGCTGAGGACGGCATCGGCCTGCAGGATCACTATGCAGCGGCATGGCGGCATGTTGCGGAACGGTTCGCAGACCATCCTGCCGTGATCGGCTACGATCTGATGAACGAGCCATTTATCGGTTCGGATGCCAATCAAATACAGCCGCTGATGTATGCGAAATATGCCGAAGAATTTGCCGTAGCAGAAGAAATTTCCGATCCAGATATCGAACAATTGATGCAGGACTTTTTCGATCCCGAGAAACGGATGAACCTCTTGCAATTTATGAGTGAAACGGAGCGATATACATCCATTATCGATGTTGTGACCGAGGGCTACGCTAGGTTCGAGCGTGACACGTTATCATCTTTCTTCTCCAAGGTGACGCAAGCGATTCGCGAAGTCGATTCCGAGACGGCTATTTTCCTAGAAACGAATTATTTCTCGAACATTGGTGTATTGAGCGGCATCGAACCAGCAATCGATGTTCACGGTAATCGCGATGCGAATCAAGTCTATGCGCCACACGGCTATGATCTCGTTACGGATACGAACTTCTCGGATGCGGCTAATGCGGAACGGGTCGGGCTTATTTTCGAGAGGCACGAACAGACGCGCGGGCGGCTCGATATGCCACTCGTTATCGGCGAATGGGGTGCATACTACGGCTCCTCGGGCGCGACAGAAGCTGCATACGTGGTGAAGGACATGTTCGAAAAGCTGCTGTGCGGAGATACGTATTGGAGTTATGAAGGGAGCAATATGGACGAATATACATTCTTCAAGGCGATCCGCCGCGCCTATCCAATGGCTGTTGCCGGATGCTTGCAGCATTACCGTCACGATCCCGATTCGGATGCGTTCACGATGACATGGGAAGAAGCAAATACATCCTCGGCAGAAGGAGTTTCTCTCGCGGCTACCATCATCTATGTTCCCGATCTTCAAAAGGCCGAGAACGGAGGCGTCGCTTTATCGCCGCAGGGCGATTCGTTCCACCTGGAGCGCATTGAGGGGACGAATGCTGGGTATGTCGTCATTTCTCCTTCCACACGATTGGGTGAATCGATCGTAAGATCTATTCGAATCGGAAGCTGATCCCCGAACCACCTGCCAGATTCAACAAACTTCAAAGTCCTAGTGCTAGCCTGTTCAGTACCGTTGGAGCAGCAGGGAAAATAGAGTTTTTAATACTAATCAAGAATGATACCAACGGGATACCCTATAGATTAATAAAATCACTCTAAAACGAGGCTGCCGCCATGGATCGGCAGCCTCGTTGCGCTAACGGAGCTTAAATCGTTGTGAAATCAAGAATAGGCTGTACGTATTATGGCAATATAATAAAAACAAAAAGGAGAGATTCCCTTGAGAAGAACGATAGCGGATTCCATTGTGGAATCCCTTCTGAACGCCGGCGTGAAGCGAATTTACGGCATTATCGGCGATTCGCTCAACGCCTTGCTCGATGCGATCCGTCGTTCCGGAAAAATAGAATGGATCCATGTCCGTCACGAAGAGGTTGCAGCGTTCGCGGCGGGCGCGGATGCCACCCTCAGCGGAGGAATCGCCGTATGTGCGGGTAGCAGCGGACCAGGTAATTTGCATCTCATTAACGGATTGTACGATTGCCATCGAAATCGGGTGCCAGTACTTGCGATTGCCGCTCATATTCCGAGCAGTGAGATCGGCAGCGGCTTTTTTCAAGAGACTCGTCCGGACATGTTGTTCCAGGAATGCAGCTTCTTTTGTGAAGTCGTAACCGGACCGAAGCAAATGCCTCGAGCGGTTACGATGGCGATGCAGACCGCGACGGCAAGGTCGGGAGTGTCTGTCTTAGTTCTTCCGGGTGATGTAGCCGCTTTCGAATTCGACGAAAGCCCCGTTCCGGAACGCGTTATCCATTCCACCCGCCCGATTGTCTGCCCTTCTACAGATGAATTGAAGACGCTTGCCGACTACTTAAACAAAGGAAAGAGAATCACCTTGCTGTGCGGTGCCGGCTGCGCGGGAGCTCATGCTTCGCTCATGAAGCTGTGCGAGAAGCTGCAATCCCCGATGGTCATAGCGCTGCGAGGAAAAGAATATCTGGAATACGACAACCCGTATTCCGTCGGATTAACCGGCCTCATTGGATATTCTTCCGGCTACCACGCCATGATGGAATGCGATGTATTACTCATGCTGGGTACCGATTTTCCATACCGACAATTTTATCCGCAAGAAGCGACCATCCTTCAGGTTGATTTAGATTCCTCCCGACTAGGAAGGCGAACGACACTCGCATACGGGGTGTGCGGAGACGTGAAGACGACGGTCGAAATGCTGTTACCCCTGTTAAATGAACCGCATTCCCCTGATCATCTGCAGCACTTTGCAGCACATTATGCTAAAGTCCGCGAGGAACTGGACAAACTTGCAGAGCCCGGCCGAGCTCCTATTCATCCGCAATACCTCATGAAGGTAATCAGCGATTTCGCAGATGAGGATGCCGTTTTGACTTGCGATGTTGGGACGCCGACTGTGTGGGCTGCCCGATATTTGAGCATGAATGGAAAAAGAAGGCTTATGGGCTCGTTTAACCACGGGACAATGGCAAACGCCATGCCTCAGGCGATTGGGGCGCAGGTTGCACTGCCAGGACGCCAGGTCGTATCACTGTCCGGGGACGGGGGACTCACCATGCTGCTCGGAGATCTATTGACTCTTCGTCAGCATAAGCTTCCGATCAAGATCGTTGTCTTTAATAATGGTGCGCTTGGATTCGTGGAATTAGAAATGAAAGCAGCGGGCTTTTTAGAATTTGGAACGGAACTCGATAATCCAAACTTTGCGGTACTGGCACAATCCATGGGAATTGAAGGAATCCGGGTCGAGGATCCGAATGACTTGGAGAGCGCCGTTCGCCGAGCATTCGAACACAGCGGTCCGGTAGTGCTGGACGTTGTCGTCAATCGTCAGGAGCTGGCTATGCCGCCGAAGATCAACTTCGAGCAGGCACGCGGATTTACGATGTGGATGTTGAAAGCCGTTTTAAACGGGCAAGGCAACGAAATCATCGAACTGGCGAAAACCAATCTTCTTCGGTAATAGGAATACTTTGAAGTGTTGTCAGAAGACTGACCACACTACCTTGGTCGTAATCGTAAAATAGCCCCAATCTGATTGCCAGGTGGGGGCTATTTTAATGTCGTGCTGGACTTGAAATTGACAAGAAGGAAAGGGTACTATAGAATTAGGAAAACAAAAAAAATATTATATTTTCCTCGTTTTAGAGATTGGAGTTGAATTCAAACTTGAGGCAAAAAATCATGCTGCATGCAAAACAAGAAATTTTCAAATCAGGCTTTCGCTTCACTATGGCGGATATGGCTAGGCAATGCGGTGTAAGTACGAAAACCATCTATGAGTATTATTCCTCCAAGGAAGAACTGATTCGTGATTTGGTACAGGAGGCGATTGATGAAATCAAAGAGCGGGAGCAGGCTATTATTCATGGTCAGACATTGAACACAATGGATAAATTAAAGGCTTTGCTCGTACTGCTTCCGCAGGATTTTCAGTTTTTTGATATCAAGCGTCTGTACGAGCTGCAGCGTTATTACTCCGAGGTATGGGAATACCTGAATACCTTCATGGAAGAGCAATGGGATGGAGTAGACCAAATCGTTGCAGAAGGCCAGGCTGAAGGCCTGTTTGGGACGTTTAATAGGGCTCTTTTTATACAGTTATATATTGGAGGTTTAAACCGACTGATGGAGCAAGCCTCTGTACATCAGACCGGATTAACGCTGAGGGAAGCCTTGCATGAAATGGTAGATATCATGATACATGGGATAAGGATGAGGTGATGGCATGCCTTGGTTGTTGCTGATGCTTGCAATAGCGTCGGAAGTGGCAGGTACTACATTTATGAAGCTATCGATGGGATTTACGAAGTTGATACCATCTATACTGATGGTGGTCTTTTATCTGCTTAGTCTCTCCATATTGAACATAGCATTAAAGGGAATCCCTGTAAGCGTTGCATATGCCATTTGGTCTGGCATGGGAACCGCCCTTGTGGTAGGCGTTGGCTGGGTGCTATTTGGAGAACAGTTGACAACTATAAAACTCATTTCTATGCTGCTGATCATCGTTGGTGTGGTGGGCTTGAATCTAGGGAGTAGCAGTCATGGAAAAGAGGAGAGTACAAGTCAACAAGATCACACGATACATACAACCGTTCAAAAGGAGTGGTAAAGATGAGCGGTAGACTAAGGGGATTACTTTTATTTACGGATATAGCGTTTCTTGTATATTGGTTCGTGACCTACTTTCATTTGATTCCTCCAAATTATGCGTATCAGGATTACAATAACAAGTTGCTTGTGACTTGGAACTGGTCTTTTTTTCCACTTGATGTTCTGATCTCGGCTACAGGGTTACTGAGTCTTTATTATTATCGAAAGTCCAATGCACGATGGATGCCGCTGGTACTGATCTCACTGGTTCTTACTTCCTGTTCAGGACTACAAGCCATTGCATTCTGGGTTATCAAAGGGGATTATGACCTTATGTGGTGGATTCCAAATCTGTTCCTGCTGCTTTATCCGTTGGTATTTCTTCCTGGGCTGGTTCGCAAAGGGTTCATTGGCAATTGACCCTCAAATGATATTGAAAAGAAAGCAGAAAGACATTTTGATCCTATGTATATTCATATCTGCTCAAAGCTTTTACCTAAACCTACATTGTGATGAAGAAACTCGTGAGAGAAACGTCTAGGTGAAAGAAATTGGTCGGAGGAAGAGATTCAAAAACGATTGCTTGAAATTGCCTCTGTTTTTATTATGCTAACGGGCAGAATTGAGTAACAGTTATTACCAATAATTGAGAGAGTATGGTACAATTTAGTAATCAAAATCAAAAGCAAAGATAAAATCAAAGGAGGTAGTTGAGGTCAAGCTTATCAAAAACTTTACTATCGTAGTTGTTAGTCTTGTTGGCGATTTATGGCTCGGATTGGGAATAAAACAAAATGTTTATGATAACAACGCATATACGAAAACTAAAACAGGATATTTCATCTTTACCTCAGTTGCAGCATTGATAGCCCTGACAACAGTTGTATGGCTGTGTATGAAAATTTATAAATAAGAGACAAGCGGCTAAACTAACGGGACACGATAACTTAATAAAATAACAAAAGCGCGGCTGCCGACATTGATCGGCTGCCGCGTTTTGCTTTCGGGCAGATTCGTTGAATCAAGGAGATATGATTATTTTTCCATCCTCTGCAGTGGAAAGCATGCTCACTAACACAAAACTATAATTCTATAGGGTGTGGTAATGGCGGGGATACTTGTTGTGGTAGGTCCATAAATAACAATTAGATCACGGTCCGCAGGGGTTCTTGAAAAGTGTTGCCCATTTGTTAATACGATTTGAGTATATGGAGAAATATTTAATCGTAAACGTCCATCACTACTCTCCAACTCCGTATTAAAATAATCTACTTTTACATTCTGATACGGGCTATTTTTTACCATGACAATTGCTTGATATTGTGGAGGGTAAATTAGAAGAGCAGGTGCATTACCGTCATAATATCCAGTCACTTGATCTCCTACTGCTACCATTACATGGTCTACGAAATAAGTATTTGGTGACACAACAAAATTTACTAATGCTCCCATTCCGTTGTCTACAGATATTATTTTAAAACATCCTTCACCATTTTGACCGGTAAAAAAATCATTTATCATAGTGATGGTCCCATGAAAAGAATAAAAATTTGTCATATTATATCTCCTTATGCTTTAAAAAGATAATGCACTATTCGTAAAGTCAATGAACCTATGTTTACAGTATGTAGGTGAATAACTATATGATTGTGCAGATGCCTATAAAGGAAATTCCTCAGTGAGGAAGAGTGTCAGCTTGTCGGCCACCCTCTTCTATGAGGATGATGGAAGCTTCTCCTTAGACGGCATCTTCCTCACTCCTCGCAGATCGCGGACGAACAAGATCCGAATTAGGTTTATTTCCGGAAAACGGACTCTCAAGCAATGGGAGTCCGTTCGTGTTTATTCAGCTTGGCAAAGGGTATAAGGTGACCATTGAAAATACCCCTTTTGGGGTATGGAAGCACAGTCCTGGCTTCGTTTAAGCTGGTTCAATGTGTGTAGGCGTATTTTAAATATGCTCATCCAATATCATCCAATAAAGGGGAATGGACTATGAAATTTAGGCGTTGGTTTTCCATCGCGACGATCATTGTTATTATTATGGGGCTTCTGCCTAGTTATGCTTCCGCCAGTGTTCTTGCGGGGTGGGAGGAGCGGAGCATCCCTGGTGGAGGTAGCTTGTACGACGTTGCTTATGGCAAAGGCATGTTTGTTGCGGTTGGTGAGTACGGAATCATTATGACTTCCGCAGATGGAACGGCTTGGGAAAGCCATGCTTCAGGCGTCGAAAAATATCTTCGTGCGGTTGCTTATGGCGGTCCTTCGAGCGACGGTATGTTCGTAGCGGTTGGGGACGAGGGAGCAATTTTGACTTCCATGGATGGAGAGAACTGGCAGAATCATACAATGAATGAAGACGTTTATTTCACCGGAATCGCCTATGGCGGGGGAACATTTACGGCCGTAGCGGAAAACGGAGTTGTTGTTTCATCCCGTGATGGTGCGCTATGGGAGTCGCAATCGTTGCCTGATCACGCTTTGTTTGACGTTGCCTACGGGCCGGACGGCAAATATGTGGTAGTCGGAGAGCATGGGGGATTCGCAACCGTCTCGGCTTTTGACGATACGCAGGAATGGAAAACGTACCAAATTGAAAGAGGTGAGCTATCAGGGGTCGCTTACGGTAATGGCATGTATGTAGCGGTAGGGTCTTTGCCTGATGGCGGCCATGGATTTTTCGCTTCTTCGACGGATGGAACTAGCTGGGTGAAGGAGGATGTAGAGGAGCGTCCTTTTGCTCTTGCGTATGGTAACGGAACGTTTGTGGCGATCGGTTATAAGACAATTTTCACCTCGACCGACGGAACAAATTGGACAACTTCAACGGCAGGGACGGCGGAAGGTTTTCAAGGAATCGCCTTCGGCAACGAAAGTACTGTCATTGTAGGGTATGACGGCACGATTTTGTATTCTCCGTTGAAATATACTGTGACGTATGGCGGCAATGGTAACACAGGTGGGAGCGCGCCATCTGACAACGGGGCGTATAGTCCCGGCAACGATGTCGTGATGCAGGAAAATACGGGGAATCTGGTCAGGACGGGATATACGTTCGGCGGATGGAATACTCAAAAGGACGGAAAAGGAACGCACTATGCTCCAGGCGCGAAGATAACGATGATAGCCGAGGACCTAACGGTTTACGCCGAATGGATCGGCACGAATGCGAGCTTGAGCGGCCTGACGATGCCAGGTGTAACGCTTAACCCTGCGTTCGCGCCGGAGACGACCGCTTATACGGCCAATGTGCCAAGCGGCGTGAATGCCATTGCGGTGGTGCCGATGCTGATGGACGCCAACGCTTCGGTAACGGCCAGCGTCTACCGGAATGAGACGCCAACAGGAGGACCGCATGTACTGACGAACGGCGCGGCATCCCCGCCGCTGCCGCTAGCCGTGGGCAGCAACACGGTGCAGTTGACGGTAACGGCGCACGACGGTGTAACAATCAAAACATATGCTGTGACGGTAACGCGGGATTCTGGCAAGGATTCGCCGACGCCTCCGTCTTCTGTGACGAGTAGCTCGTCAGGCACTACCCCAAGCAGCGCGGTCAAGCCCCAAGCGTTTCGCATTCTGATCAATGGCAAGGAACAGGAGCGAATGGGCGGAGCGGCCACAGCCAAGGAGAACGGGCGCGAGACGTTCACTATCACCGTGGATGCGGCTAAGTTAACCGCGCAGCTTGCGCTGGAGAATGACGAACTGCTCATCTCCGTCATCACGACGCACAACGCGGACAACGTATCAGTCGAGCTCGCAGGAGACGTAGTTAAGGCATTAGCGAATAAGCAGGCCGTCCTCGAAGTTCGGACGCCTGTCGGAGTTGTTAAGCTACCCGCGGAGATGATCGGGATCGATCGTTTGAGCGCGCAGCTCGGGGCGAACGTACCTCTTACGGGAGTAGTCATCCGTATCGAAGTAGCGAAGGGCGATGCAACCGACCACGCACTCCTGGATGCTGCTTCGAAGCAAGACAATTTTACTGTTATCTCGCCGGTGTCAGTCCATATGGCGATTACGGCTTCGACGACTTCTCATGGCGGCAAAACCGCGGCCGTGGATAAATTCCCCTCCTACACGGAGCGGGAAATTCCGCTGCCGGATGGCGTGGATCGCAGCAAGGTGACCACGGCGGTTCAGCTGGATGCGAACGGGAAGGTTCACCATGTTCCAACACGGATCGTCGTGCACGACGGAAAGTCTGTTGCGCTCGTCAGTAGCTTGACGAATGGTACGTTTGCACTCATAGGGCGTTCGGCCGATTTTTCGGACATCGAAGGACATTGGGCGAAGAACGCCGTGAACGGCATGGCTTCGCGGATGGTCATCAACGGAACTGAGGATGGTCGATATCATCCGGACAACGCCATTTCGAGAGCAGAATTTGCCGCAATTATCTTCCGGGCGCTGGGTCTCAGTGATAACGGAGCAGGAGCGACCGCAGACTATACGGATGTGAAGCGTACGGACTGGTATGTCGGGGTAGTATTGAAAGCCAGTGAGTACGGAATCGTCAATGGTTACGAGGATGGCACATTCCGCCCGGCACAGACAATAACGCGCGAGGAAGCGGCGGCAATGATCATACGGTCGGCAAAAACGGCTGGTTTACATCTGGACCCGGGAAGTGCGAATGCGGAAGTAACATTGACAGGCTTCTCGGACAGAGCGGCGGTGAGTGCATGGGCTAAAGAGGTTGTTGCGGCTGCAGTGCAATACGGGCTTATTCAAGGCACCAAGACGGGACTGCTGCCGAAGCAGGTCATCACGAGGGCGGAAACGGCCACGATTGTACAGCGCTTGTTAATAAAAACCAAGTTGATTGACTGATCGATCCACAGGTTTGGGAATATTATTTTTCGCGGACGGACTCTTCGAGTACAGGGAGTCTGTTTCGCAGGTATGAACCCGTTTGAAAGGTTAGCGGGAAAGAATGTTTTGGGATGACAAGAACGTTGCGGCTTATATTGTTTTACGTAAATGAGGACAATTTTCAATTAGGTTAATTCTCGGGAGGATGATACATCACACGACGTTGGAATATCGGTAGTTGGGGAATTTTAGTATAATGTGGAAGAATCGTGAAACGGGGAAGGGGAATACAAGATGAAGCTTATTGATTTGAGCGTTCCGATTAGTCCACGCATCCGAGAGCCACTACCAGCGAAGATCGAATATGCGACCCATGAAGACGGAGCGCTGCAAGCGGCGAAGACACTTGGCTTAAAGCAGGAGGATTTTCCAGAAAGTAAGGCATGGGCGACGGAAATGGTGACACTAAATACTCATTCAGGTACTCATATCGACGCGCCGTGGCATTACTGGCCGACTTCAGAAGGGAAGCAAGCAAGAACGATTGATGAACTACCGCTCGAATGGTTTTATTCCGATGGCGTGGTGCTCGATTTCAGCGCGAAGCCGCCAGGTTACGAGATTACGAAGGACGACCTGGTCGCCGAGCTCAAACGTATCGCTTATACGCTGAAACCGTTCGATATCGTTCTCATCCGCAGCGATGCGGACAAACGGCTGTACCACGAACATTATGCATTCCTTCATGCGGGGGTATCGGCCGATGCTACGTTGTGGCTTCTGGACCAAGGCATTAAGGTTGTCGGTACGGACGGCTGGGGATGGGATATACCGCTCAACCTACAGGCCGAAGCGTATAAAAAGCAGCCGAAAGATGGCGTTCTATGGGCAGCACATTATGTCGGCAAGGATCGGGAATATTGCCAGATCGAAAAGCTGGCCAATTTAGAGAAAATTCCAAAGCCGTTTGGCTTCAAGGTCTGCTGCTTTCCGATCAAAGTAGAAATGGCGAGTGCAGGCTGGGCCCGCCCGGTCGCAATCGTGGAGGAATGAGCCGATAAGTCGTCGATTAAGATAACGGGACACGATAGTTGAATAACACACAAAATAAGCAGGCTACAGTGAACTGCACCCCAATTGTTAGACACCATCTAGCAATTGGAGGTGCAGTTTTTTGTCAAAATTCAATTTAGACTTGAAAAAAGAAGCTATTCATCAATTCACAAGAGGAACCAAAGGAGTTAAACCTGTTATGGACTTGTTTAACGGTGAAATTATCACTTACACAGTGGGATCTCGTCCTACCTATTCCTTAATTTCCGAAATGCTTAATAAAGCCTTTAAACGCTTATCCGAAGAGGATGAACTCCTCCTGCATTCGGACCAAGGCTGGCACTATCAGATGAAGCAGTATCAACATGCTTTGACGAAACGAGGAATTACCCAGAGCATGTCACGCAAAGGCAATTGTTACGATAACGCGGTAATGGAGAACTTCTTTGGCATTTTGAAGTCTGAGTTTCTTTATCTTAATGAGTTTGAAAGCATGGATCACTTCAAGCAAGAACTAGCAAGATACATTGATTACTACAATAACAAGCGCATCAAGTCAAAATTAAAAGGCATGAGCCCGGTACAATACCGCGCTCATGCCCAACAGGTTGCATAAAAATATTGTCTAACATTTAGGGTTCACTTCATTTCTATTAAGCTAAAGGGCAGGATCGAGGAATCAATGGATAGCTGGTGAGGGATATAGAACAGCGGGTGGTCAGAGACCATCCGCTGTTCTGCTTAATTTACTTGCACCTGTGTATTCATCCGTAACTGCTGCAGCTGTGCATCCCATATGATCGAAAGACCGAGTCCCTTCTCGAAGAGTTGATAAGGAGCAGCGACAGCACCTGTTAAAGAAGATACAGATTCTGGGAGCTCGATAGCTTGGTCACCCACTAAAATATTACTGTCCCCACCGCGAAACGTGATGGATCGGCCTTCATATGCAATCGTATAGGAAAGTGTGCCCGATGGATCTTGATTGGTCGCAAACTGTGCTCCGAGTGCTCGGGTAATCGTCGTTATCGGAATATGAACGGTATTTGCACTCACTCGCGGAGCAAATATCGAGTTGATCACTTGTCCATCAATCATGATGTCTACTGCCATATTGGCCTTAATCGGGAGATAGATCATGCCATCGGGTGAAACTGCCGTTGCGCCAACTGAATTAAAATGGTTGCCGCCCCAACCCCATACTTCGCCGCGCTCCGAGATCGCCTGATTGTGGTAGGTTCCTGCGCTGATCGATTTGATCTTAGGTAAGCCGTTAACCTTGCCTTGCTTGCCTGTAACCGTTCTTCCATAGCTATATACATCGCCTGCTGTCGTTAGGAACAGTGTGTAAAAGCTAGCTGCTCGTACTTCTTTTACAGTCAATTTAGGTTGAACGGCAGTTGGCTTACCCTTGGCGTCCAAAGTCTTTACCTTGCCTTTCTTGTCTAGCGCAAATAAGGCTTGCTCATTAGTAGTGACGGAACGAATATTGGATAATCCTTTTATCAATACAGGCTTAGTAGGAGTCTTGATCTTGGAATTGGATAAGAGAGATGGTTCATTCCAGCTCCATACGGTGCCATCCCGTTTTACGGCATAGATTTGGTGGTTGGATACATGTATCTGCACCACATCCGCAATGCCGCTCACAGCAGCAGGCTTCCGAACGCTGTTCGTATCATTCTTGTTCAACTCACGCTGCCACGACCATACACTCCCGTCTTGACGAAGCGCTACACCGAAATCTGAGCCCGATGCAACAGTGACTGCATTTGCAATTCCTGCCACCTTCTGAGGCAGTACAGAATGGATTGTATAGTCATCGGAAAGCGGTGCTGTTCCCCATGTCCATACCGTTCCATCCGCCTTAACAGCGAGATTGTGTCCGTTTCCGCTAGTAGCAATATGCTTGATATCCGACAACAAGCTCAGACGAACAGGTCCGTCTGTTTCCGATATGGTAACGGTTTCTTGTATCCCTATTTCGCCTAATAGGTTGCGTCCCCATGTCCATACCGAGCCGTCCTTGCGAAGAGCGATCGAGTAATAATTCCCTGATTCGACTTGAGTGAATTGCAAGGCATCATGGATTCCTTTCTCCGAAGCAGAAGCGGATACAGGAATCGCTGTCCCGAAAAGAAAAATGATCATGGCGATAATCAGCGGCTTAAAGGTAAGTGATGGTGCAGTATGCCGGATGGGTGAAGAATGAGTCTTGTAGATAGAATTAGACGATCTCATGGATTGTTCATCCCTTTCGTAAGATTAGTATGATTGATAGACGAAGGCTGTTGTGAAAAAGTTCCAATAGGTATTTTGGGGTGAATGAACTTTGATCTAAGTAGAGGCGGTAATCACTGAGAACGAGGAAGGTCAGATCCTCATCGCTCGACGTCGACAATTAAATCGTAAGCGAGTATGAAGCTTTAATCAATAGTTCAATCGAAGCTCGAAATCAGTTAGTCATGACAAGGCTGGCGAGTAGAAGGAGCGGACGCGGTTGGTGGCCGGGAACTCTGCGAATTTGCAGGCGCAGCGGACGATTGAGAACTTGCCGGGCCATTAACAATCGGCCGAATGCTTGCGAATTAGCCAAGCGAGAACCAAATCCCGCCAATGAGAACTAGGCAGAACTGCTGCGTGAATGCTACGATGGCTCCGTTCGGAATATGTGCGGAGTGCTTGGTTGGGCTGTACTACTGCAGATGCCCAATGGAAACTCCGCGCTGCTAGCGGCAACGGGCAAGGCCGTGATGGCTTCCTCTCCGAAGGGAGCAGATCTTATACGCCCTGCTGCTGAACGAGCTGATGAGCATTATTTTACAAAAACTTAAGCAGTTGGCAGGCTGTATCCTCACTTTATCTCTCATAGCGTCAATGCAGGAATGTTCGTAGTGAAATCATTTTCAAGATGGCTTATACCAGATTTCGCGAAAGGGGGGATCAAAATTTAGCTTTCACCTGGAGCAGAAATAAGGGTTTACAGTTTTTTGAAATTTCTGTACTTGAGAATTAAGTAAAGGAGCTGGCCTTGTTGAATTTGAATAAAAAATGGGTATCCGGATTAATGGCGGCTATATTACTATTGGCTCCAGTATCTGCTGTGCAGGCGAAATCGCCTGTACAAGATGTAACTATCCTGCAAGCGACAGCATCTTCGGCAGTGCAGGAGACGCAATTCCGCAATCTCGCGGCAGGGCTCCCGTATGAATGGTCTGAAGCTCCGGAAGCTTCGCATCCCGATAACGGATACAAGCTTACGGACGGAAAATACGGCGCATTGGATATGAACGACCCGGCATGGGTAGGACATTTGCGCGGACAAACACGCGAAGTCGTGTTCGATCTCGGTGAAGAAAAGTCAATTGGAAAGATCACGGCTAATTTCTTTCAGGATTTCACAAGGAACTCGATCCTCGTACCACTGTCTGTATCGATGTATGTATCCGACGATAAGGAAAATTGGGGGCTGCTATCCCATAACGCTACGCAGCTGCTTTGGGGAGATGGACCGCCCAGACATGAGACTTTTGAATGGGATGGCAACCGGGATGGAATCAAAGGCGGGAATACGGATGGCAAACTGGCTTTTGCCCGTTATGTGAAGGTAGCTTTTACGATGCATCCTTCGCTATGGGAATATATTGACGAAGTCGAAATTATGGGTATGGACGGCAAGGTTGATGGGGCGGTAAAGGTTCCTGCCGAGCAGCATCAATTTTTGAAGCCGGGGGAAGCTACGGCTGGTATCCGGAATTTGAATCTACTGTATAACGGACATTATGCGAATGGTTTGGGCAATTGGAACAAGGAACGAATTATTCCGAACATCAGTTATGTAAATAAAGACGGCGAGCCCGTTGATTGGCTTTTTGACGGCGTTCTATATCTCGGGATTGCTACACCTGCCGGCCGCGATTTCGGTATGGGACAAACGAACCTGGACGATTGGAAATGGTATTTGGATAAAACATTTGCAGCATCAGGCGATATGCAGCAGTTGAATGAGGCAGCTAAGGAAGTTGGGGTCAAACTGAAACAGCCCGATCATCGAGTTAAGGTTGTGTTAATGATTCCGAATCCCGGGGAATCCTTAACCGATTTTGGTGACATTGACGGCAGCGGTTCCTTAAACTTTAACGAGTCAGTCGTAGGTAAAGAAAAGGCGTTTGAAAACATAAAAAAAGCGGTGCAGTGGTATCTGGATCAGGCCCAGGAAAGATGGCAGGCTGCCAACTACTCTAATCTTGATCTTGTCGGCATGTACTGGATGCCGGAACAAATCGAGATATCCGAATTGGGACCAGACGTAGCTCGCGCGGTGACGGAAAAAGTGCACGCCATGAACAAGAAGGTTTTCTGGATTCCTCACTCTTTAGCTTACAAAATGTTTATGTGGAAAGACGTCGGGATGGACGCCGCGGCTTATCAGCCGAATTACTTCTTTGGCGGAATGGATGCCGACCGTTTGGATGATGCAACGAATAATGCAAAGCGTTACGGGATGGGGAACGAAATTGAATTTGATGACGGGATGCTGACGGATCCCGAACTCCGTAAGCGTTATATCGAATACTTGGACAGCGGCGTCAGGTCTGGCCTGATGCAAAATGGTTTCAGAGCTTACTATCAAGGCAATAATGCAGTATACAACTTAGGGGTGAGTAAGGAACCGGATTTGCGTCTCATGTATGACTGGTTGTACCAATATTTGAATGGAACGTACGCTACTAACAGCAGCCCGGCGCCAGAGACGATGGCTGAGATTGTGCGGGGTTATGTCGCATCGCAAGAAATCGATTCGGTTTTTGGCAGTGAGTTGTTGAATCGGTTGCAGACCATCAAGCTTCTTCTGGAACAAAACAAGCCGAAGGATGCCTTAACAAATATGAAGGATTTTCTCGCGCACATCCACGACCCAGCCGTGCAAGCGCAAGGGCTGATTTCGGTTCCGGCAGTAACGATACTTGATACCTACGCTCAAGTTCTCATTCATACTTGGTCTGACGGCTCGGAGCTCAGTAATCTGGTTCTTGGCAAAAATTACACGGTTTCGAAGCGGCCTAACAGCAACTATCCCGATTCTGGGAACGAACTTACGAACGGACAATTCGGCGGGACGGATTACGGCAACAAGCAGTGGCAGGGCCATGCGGGAAGCGACTACCCTGACGAACGAAGCCGCACATGCACATTTGATTTGGGCAGCAGTAAATCGATCGGACAAGTTAGAGCCCATTTTCTTCAGGATAGAGGACCCGGCATCTATTTCCCTCAGAACGTCACTTTTTCTGTTTCATCTGACGGCCAATCCTGGAGCCGGCTTGGAACCGTTACTCCATCACCGGCACAAGATGCAGCCGCGGCCGAGTTCGTGAGCTGGAACGGAATAATTGACGGCGTGCCGGGGGAAGCGGGAGCCGATAAAGTGTACGCCCGCTACGTCAAAGTTGAATTCCCGGTCAACGTCTGGGTCTTCCTTGATGAAATCGAAGTTCTCGGCATTGACGTTGATAAGAGCAAGCTAAAAGCGGATATCGATCAAGCGAAGAAGCTGCATGACGATACGAGCGTAGGTACAGCGCCGGGGCAAGTCTCCGAAGCAGCTCAAGCGAAGCTGGTTACTGCGATCGCTGCTGCGCAGGCGGTGAACGATAACAGCGCGGCGAAGCAAGACGAAGTCGATGCAGCAGTGAACGCACTCAGCGTCGCGGTGAAGGAATTTAGAAGTGCGATCGTGCCGCCAAAGCCGGATACGCCTACGACGACGCTAACGGGTAATAGCACGGTTACGGCAGGAGAAGAGTTTACGGTTACTCTCGGACTCGATCGAGTGAGCGGTTCCGTATACGCACAAGATTTAACCTTGCAGTACGATGCGGCTGCAATGACGTATGTCGGTGCTGAATCCATCTTGCCAGGCGTGAGCATCGTAGATAAAGTAACAACGTCAGAGGGGAAGCTCCGGTTCATCGTTGCGAGTGAAGGGGCTGCACATGGCATTCGCGATAAAGCGAACGTAATGAAGCTGACATTCCGTGCCAAGAATGTGTCGGCGCCGATAACGGGGACAATTGCCGTATCGAATGCGCTTGTCGCAGACGAGAAAGGGACGGAAGCAAGCATTAGGGCCGCATCGCTGACGGTACAAGTGACTGTCGTTACGCCGGGCATTCCTGGTGATGTGAACGGTGACAGCAAGGTCAGCATCGGGGATTTGGCCATCGCTGCGGCAAATTATGGCCGAACTAGCCAAGATCCGAACTGGGCGGCGATTAAAGCTTGCGATATCAACAACGATGGCAAGATTGATATATTGGACTTGGCAGCTATTGCGAAGTTGATTGTGAAGTAGGCGGGGATATAAGGAAGCAAGGCACCCATTCAGGAGCAATGGGTGCCTTTTGTGCGCTTGGCAGCGTATCACGCTAACGGGTGTAAGTCCCGAGTACACTACGAGGTGCAGATGTCCACTCCACTTACCTCATTACAGCATATTAATAGCTTATAAGAGGGGGTGATGCACGTGTTGCAGGCTATACAATACTTCAGTCCAATGAATTATGGTTGGAGCAATCCTCACTTATTTCTTTGCCTTGATGGTAATAGGTATGTTGTCAAATTCATGTCCAATCCACAAGGAAAGCGAGTCTTGGCCAATGAACTGATTTCGTATCGGTTAGCTAAATGGTTGAAACTTCCTGTGCCGAGAGGAGAAATCATATATGTATCCCAAGAACTCATCGATTCATCGCCAACTCTGCAATACCTGGGTGTTGAAGTAGGGCCTCATTTCGGCAGTTATTTTATTGAATCTAAAACCAAAAATCTATCAAAAGCAGACATCTCTCAAGTGATGAACATCAGCAAAGCCGCGGATATGATCTTATTTGATTATTGGCTAAACAATAATGACCGCCATTTATTGAGACCGGAAGGAGAAAATAATGTTTTGTTATCCAAAGGAGTAAAAACGAAGCTTTGGTTGATAGACCATGCCAATATCCTAGCGGGGCCCAACTGGACAGTTGAGTCCATTTCTGGTCATCAAAACCATATTTTCACATACTGGGGCGAGTTATATGAGAGATTTGTACCGTATATCGATAACGCTAACCCATTTGCACAAGCACTAAATAGAATAGAGTCTTTAGAATTATGGCAGATAATGGAATCAATATCGATTGTCCCTGTGGAATGGGGCGTAGCCGATCATGAAAAACTAGCTCTTAGTAATTATCTAAATATTAGAAAAAAATTGTTGGCTACTTTTATACAACCGCTCAGAGTTCATTTCCCTGTCTGGGAATCATATTTCATCTAGAGAGGTGCTGCAATGTTGGATGATTTTAAAGCGATTACCGTTTATCCTGGCGTCCATAGACCAGGAATGAATTATCAGGTAGCCTTCCATAATCCGACCTCCTACCCGTTTATAGGTGCTGGTGCACAGGGCGCAGTGTTTCGGTTAGCTCCCGACCGATGTATAAAAATATATGCAATTGAGGCAGAAGCAATAAGAGAAGCTAACGCGCTACTAGCTGCACAAAGTTCACCTTTTTTCCCAAAACTGTTTGTGGCAGGACCTAATTACAACATCATAGAATATATAAGTGGACCCTCGTTAGATCAATACCTATTACAAGTTAACTATTTGGATAAACACATAACGAAGCAAATTATAGAGCTCATTCGAGATATGAGGCGGTTGGGTTTTTCAAGATTGGATGCAGCTTTAAGGCACATTCTTTTAACTGAAACGCATGCAATAAAGGTCATAGATCACGTCAATTCCTATAAGACAATCCTTCATATTCCCAATCAACTACTCTCCGAGTTGAATAATATAGGTTTCCGTCATACTTTTTTAGACCAAGTTAGAATCGATGCCCCTGAGCTTTATGAAGAGTGGGCAAGGATATAATTCAACATGCTCAGGATATGTTATATCGCGGTTGCTGCCAACGTTGGACTAAACCCTCACAAGTGTTCATTGAGCAAACGAGACACGAGAGTTGAGGAGCTTGCTTGTAGGCAGCTCCTTTTTTTGTTGAACTAAGGCAATACTAACAACTTGCAGGTGCTGTTTAGTAGACCAGCAAACTGCTGGCCACTTGTATAAGCCCGTTTGTGATCGTGTCAATGGCATGCGTTATGGCTGCTTCGGAAATACTTAACGACTTGATCTGCTTGATCGACTGTTTCCCTGCATTCACTAAGTCCAATAGCAGCGATGTTTGCTCTTCGTGCTTTGTCGCGACGTTAAGCTTGCTCTGTACTTCACCTAACTTTCTTTCGAAAGCTTTCATTATGCTCTGGAAAATTACGCTTTGGTCTTTGTAGGGGATTATGGTGACTTCTTTCTGGAAAATAACTTTATTCACTCCACGATAGGGATTGACGAGTGCCGCTTGAATAACCGCGGTTGCAGTATACTCCTCTTCAGGAATGGAGACGACGCCGTCTGGCGTGATACTGAAATGGGAGCTTCCGGATACCTTACTCCATATTACTGCTTGCGGCGGAATGTCAACGGAGGCTACCTTCAAGCTGTAATTGTGCTGATAGCCATCACTGCTAACTTCAACCGATTCCTGGGCCATTAAGCGGATATAAGCAACTGTTAATGCATGAACGGCCGGTCCGTCATGTTTCAGCCTTTGCCGGAAATTCAGTAACGTCGACTGAACATCTTGAGCGGTGACGTTAAGATTTCTCATCATCGAGCTGATTTTGTAATAGCTTGTTTGACTAAACTGATTGGATATGGCTTTCATCAGGATGTACGTCTTTTTCGAATTATCGCCTAGAAGACCAAACAGTTCAATTGGAGACAATTCCGAAAGATAATAAAGAAAATGCCCTTCGATACCTCTGAGATTGCTGCCATCCCCGAAAATAAACGTAATAATATCTTCCATCGTCAGATTATTTTCTCCACCTGCCGCTGCGATAATATGCAATGTCCCCAGAAATTCGGGATCAGTCAAGATGGCTTCTAACCCGGATTCCTGTTGATCGTATAGGAGCGAGCCAATCGTCAAAATAATATGAAACAGCTTCTTTTTTAACTCAGTCTGGTCAACAGATGCAGGTAGCTTGAGTTTGATTTTGTTCCAAATCGGATCAATCAAGGAGAGCTCGGTTGTCTCGTTCAATTCTGCAAGTTCAGAGCTTAGTCTGCGCACATCCTCTACATCTGTCGGATCGCCCTCGTCAAGAGCGGCACGAAGCTTATGGCTCCATTCCAAAAAAGGCGTTACCGCCCCATATTTAACGGTAAAGCTGCTGGTATACCTCGTTTGATTACCGTCGTTATCTGTGGCAAAAATCAGAAGGGAATGCGTCCCGCTTGGCAATCTTGGAGCAATCGCCGAGAACGTCTTAGATGCTTCGTCATAGCTGAACGGCACCACCCTATTGTCGACTCCGACCATACTCATGTTTATATTTAGGCCTGAGTCCTCATCATATACTTTGGCCGTGATCCTCGGCCAGGCTGTCGTTAATTCATCCCCATCAGCGGGAGACACCGATTCGATAATCGGGTTTATACGATCCTGTGGGAATGTTGCCACGGAAGCGGTAGGGCCATCGGTTGTCCAACTGCCGTCAGATCGTTTCGCCTCGACTTTAAAGGTGTATGCTGTATTTGGCATCAGCTTCGTTGCATCAAATGAGGTTACATTTCCATTCACATCTCCAATGAGTATGCCATTGCCGTATATTCTGTAACCCAAGCTCTCTTTGGCAGGCGTCCATGATAAACGGAGTGAATCCGCTTCGATATTCGTTGCTTCCAAGACGCTGTTGTCCCATACGGAAAGTCTGACGTTGAAGCTTCCATTGTATTCCTGCAATATTTTCTTATCATGGTCTAAGACACGAATGATTAAGGAATGAGAACCGTTCTGCAAATTAGAACAATACGTAAACACCATACCATGCATATAATTCGGCTCGATAAGTTGTTGGTCATCAACTATGATCATGATCGAACCCGTATCTGCTATTGGAATCCCAAGCGCAAAGCTGATGTTCGTAAAGCTCTCGGTAATCATTGCGCCGTCTGCCGGACTCACGCCGCTGATAATGGGAGTTGAATCAGCTGCTATTCGGGTGCTTGCGCGCTCTTCCGCATAAGCATACTGGGGAACGAAAAGCATGACCAATAAGCTTACAATGAGCAAGTACGGCAATCTAAAACGAAACGTTTTCATAATTCCCTCCTTTATCGTACTAGTTTTATTATTCATTACATGAAATAATATACCATTAAAGTTCGCGTTTCGAATAATAATTTCTTTCGTCATAAGCCAATGTAGGTTCTATTTCCTTCTCTTGATAACAGGCCAATAGAAAATGTATTCAAATAAAAGGTTAAACACGTTTTCTATTGGTGACATACAAGATGTCACTGAGCGTGTGATATGATGAAATCATAACTTGCACCGAGTTAGACCTGAACGGAAGGAGGAGGCCGATGTGAGGCGAATGGATCGCTTGATCGCTATCGTGATTGCGCTGCAGCAGCGGCAGGAATCTGCGCAAACGCTCGCTGATAAGCTTGAGGTGTCTAAACGTACGATTATACGGGACATGCAAGCACTCTCGGAGATGGGCATACCGCTATATGCGGTGACAGGGCCAGCAGGTGGGTATCGCCTGTCGGAAGGCTATAGTTTGCCTCCATTACAGCTTGATGTCCAAGAGACATTGACGGTGCTCGTGGCATTGCGTGCTCTGACGTCCTATGCGGATACCCCTTTTAATCGTGAGAGGTGGACAGTCATGGACAAAATACGCCACATTCTCCCTGCGGATGCGCTTCGGCAAGTTGAGCCGCTTCTTGAATTAATGCGTGTCGAGGTGCCCAAACGCTCCTTCAAAGCCCCGCTATTGAATGAGCTGATCGACTACTGTTCTCGAGGGGAATGGATGAAGGCGTACTATCGGTCAGAGAAGCATCGTCGCTGGCTGCTGCTTCAGCCCAAAAGGGTGTATGCTGAGCATGGGTTCTGGTACTGTGAGGCTTACTCGCCTACGCATGGAGAGTTGAGAATGTTCCGCGCCGATCGCTTTGAAGAACTGCAAGATGCTGATCTCGATTCAGTTCAAGTTCAGGCGAAGCAATCCGTACCGATAAACGGGGATGCCGTGAGTAAGTGCATTCGGATTCGCGCAGCATTAACGTACAGGGGCATGCTCCTTGTCGAACAAGACCCTCATATCGGGGAAAAAGTGTACGCCGTGCAGGACGAGCTCTGGGAAGTTGACTTCCAGTGCCCAGAAACAGAATGGGAATGGGCAACAAGGTTCTTTTTTGCTCTTGGTCCAGACGCGAACGTACTGGAGCCAGAATCGTTAAGGGCAGTTCTCTACGAAAAAGCCCGTGATTTGTGTAACCGTTATGAATTGATAGAAGAGTAAGTCGGGGCTATGGGTCAAACAAAAGGAATAAAAAGGAGTTCAAAGTATGAATGGTGTTCAACAAATTCGGGATCATCTATTGGACGAATTGGAATTAGTTGTCCGTACAGTAGAGTCACTTTTAGCTAGAATTAATCAGGATGAGTGGGGTTATCGGCCAGCGAGTAATATGCGAACTTTATTGGAGTTGACGCATCATCTTGTGTCTATTCCAGTCACCGACCTAGCTATTCTGCAAGAAAAAACACAAGAGGAAGTAGAGCAAATAGAGACAAGCGTGAAATTAATGAAGGCCCCCCAGGAATTGGCGGCACGGTTTCGGGAAAATTACGATCTATTACGGGAGTATATGCTCTCATTAAGCGAGGATGAGCTACTGAACAAGTCCACCAAAGCATTCTACTTGGAACATGGAACGGTTCAAATCAAGTGGCTTATTGAAATTGTCACGCATTCATTTCACCATCGTTCGCAGCTTTATAATTATTTGAAACAGAAGGGGCATGAACTTCAGTTCTTCATGCTGTACAGCTAGGATTCCTTCATGAGTGAAGCGGGTCGAGAGTCGGGCACCGTGTAGCTATTCAGTATAATACCGACCCGCAAGCGGTTTGCCTTTCTAAGCGAACTACTTGCGGGTTTTTTGTAAAACAAATCTGCGAATTCCACCCATGTAAATCGATACAAATTTTGATCGGTCAGTGGTTGTTACACGTTTAGTGCTGTTGCCGAAAATCTAGAATATAATCATAAATAGGGAGCCAATCGTTAACCGTATCCATGGGGACACAACGATGCTCGATTGGCTTTACCGTGAGCTTTTCAACCCCAGATCCGACTTGACACGTATGGCATATCCCGAGATGAATCCTAGCGCCAGTACCTGGTTCAATATAGATTCCTTTCTGAAACACCCAACCTTCGGTATCTGTTTCGTTCAGTACTCTTAAGCAATGAATGCATTTGTACATTTCATTTACACCTCTTTTTCATGATAGTCATGTGCTGTGTTAACAACATATGGTGGCGTGTTGTGTTCTGTGCATCTTGTTGAGGATAATATTGCATCATCCGTAACATGATTCGTCATCGCATTAATAATCAAGAAACAGTCCTGCATTCCAATCATATATTGAACATGAATCGATCTTCATTTCTCCAAAGAAAGGAGGCGCTCGATTTCAATGGATTCCAATTTCGGCTTATTCCTCAAATCTATGCTTAAGAAACATTCGCTGTCCATGCGCAAGCTAAGTGCATTAACAGGGATCGATACGGCAACGATTTCCCGCATTGTGAACGGCAAACAACCTGCTAAATTAAAACACTTAAAACTATTCGCTGAACATTTGCACATTCCATTAGAGAAATTAGTTGAAGCAACAATCGTTGATGGAAGTGCAACAGAGACAGAGAGAGGAATGCTCTCGGATATTCATCACTCCGTGGATTCGATTCAAGAGGTATTGGCTTCATCGTTCCTATTTGATCAGAAATACACGACTGAACGTGTTCGGCAGGAATTAGAGAAGTATGAGCAGTATGCGCTAACATCGGAGGGGAATCAGATGATTCATAAGGATTTTCGTTCGAAAGTGGAACAAGTGAATGGGGCAGGGCCTTTCATCGAACAATTGAAGTTCATGTTTGAGAAATATTGCGATGTGAATACGCCCATCCACGAGCGTGCTGTGCTTGGCAGCGGATTACTGTATTTTATATCATCAGTGGATATCATTCCTGATTATTTATTTCCTCTCGGATATTTAGATGATGCGATTGCTGTACAGCTTGTCATGCAACGTCTTTCACAGATCACACCTTCTGCTTAGAGCACCTTGAGTTCGCTTTACCAACCGTAAGTTGACGTTTATCTTGAAGATGAACATCAACTTATGGTTTTTTGTTTTTTATTTTCTCAACATGTTGGAATTTTGTTGCACATTTCTCAACAGAGTGGAATACATTGCATCATCACAAATATTGCATAGGAAGTGATCTGTTGATGAGTCAAGTACAGTCAGAAACAAGTAACTCAAAAATCAAGGATATTCTAGCTAATCGAAGATTAGGAAAACGCAGGTATGTGTGGGTGTTGTGGGCTCTTTTAGGTCCTGGACTGCTCGCAGCCATCGCCAATAATGATGCAGGCGGGGTGATCTCGTATGCTGTCACAGGAGCGCAGTTCGGGATCGGCCTTTTTGTACCCTTAGTCATATGTCTCGTGCCGTTGGCATTCACGATTCAAGAAATGAGCATGCGGTTAGGCGCAGTAACGCAAGAAGGATTTTCAAGGTTAGCCCTGCGACGGTACGGCCGATTCTGGGGGTATTATCATATCTCAACACTGGCGTTCGAGAATTTGTTGACGTTGATCACGGAATTTATCGGAATGACAGCAGGGCTAGTCTTACTAGGGATACCGCTGTGGATGAGCTCCATCTTTTGTTTATTGCTTGTCATTGCGTTTGTTCTCTTCACCGGTTATTGGACGAAAGAAAGAATCGCGTTATTTGTAGGCGCATTAAACGTCATTTTTCTAGTCGTCGCAGCCATGACACACCCCAGTGTCGCTGATATTGGTCGTGCGTTCACGACGTGGAATGTTCCTGCAGAAATGCAAGATGGGATGATTTGGTTCGTCATCGCTACAGTAGGGAACGCCGTTGCCCCATGGATGATCTTCTTTCAAGGTAGCGGCACGATCGATAAAGGGATCACTGCACAAGAGCTTCGTTTTAGCAGAGTAGATACGGCACTAGGTTCCATCATACAAGTTATCATTGCAGCAGGCATTATTATTTGCGGTGCAGCACTGTTTGGCCATGTACAGAACATCGGCGATGCAGGACCGTCTGAAATGATAGGCGCACTTCACGACGTCGTAGGGCGGTGGCCAGCTATACTCTTTGGCCTTGGGTTGTTCAATGCAGGCTTTCTTGCATCCATCACCGTATCTTTGTCATCCTCGTGGAGCATTGCCGAATTATTTGGTTGGTCCAAGAGCCTCAACGACAAAATAACGGAAGCGCCTAAGTTCTATGCTGTCTATATCGGCAGTCTCGTATTTGCAGCGGTCGCCATCTTAATACCAGATTTGCCGTTAAATCTAATCTCCATTATCACGCAAGTCATCGGCGGGATACTGATGTTGCCACTCCTGATCTTCATGGTACTTATGACCAGTGATCGAGAATTGATGGGAGAATACAGGACGAAGCTGTTCGGAAAAATAGCAGGATGGACGATGGTTACACTGCTCATTGGGTTGACCGTGGCTACATTCTGGCAGACTTTTTTCTCTTAAAAATGATGACGAGACGGCGAGAGGAAGTTGAAAAGATAGGTAGATACTTTGGACATCATATTCCAAATTGGGTTAGCCAATGATTGTAAAGAACATACATTGCACTAACGGGACACGATAGTTTGTTAAACCATGACTTCATTTCATAATTGTATGGAAGTTGTAACTATGTATCCGTAGAAAAAGTGCCAGTTCATAAACCCTAAAATATAGTAGACTAGGGAACAGAGATTACTGTTCCCTAGTCTTTTCTTATCTAGATTAGGCAGATACAGCCAACCCGCTGAAAACAATAGGGCCGATAACCGTTGCAGCACTATCAGCCGTTAAATTCTCAACTGACAGCGTATAAGCGTGAGCGCCCGGTGTTACATTAGGATCAACCGTTTGTATAGGAACTAAATAAAATTGTTCAGAGCCGGCTGATTCAAAGCCTTCCTGTGCATAGAAAATAACTTGACCATCACGAAAAATCCGAAATAGTAGACTTCCAATATTGACATCACCTCGAATACCTACCATCGCTTTTAGCTCTACAAAGTTTGGAACGCTCGGAATGACCAAGTTGAATTCGGCAATTCCTATTCCCACCGGAGTAAGTGGTACAGGAATCGCCACACTATCCGTAACACGTGCTGGCTCGCTTGCGTTATATGCTAGAATTTGTGCCATTTTATGCCACCTCCTTCATATGAGATAATGTAATCTATGTCGGAGAGATATAAAATGATGTGAACTGCTTGCAAAATAAATATCAGGTCATGTCGTTTTGCCAACATACCTGATCTTTTAGTTTACTTTTTTTATTCCACTTTTCTATCGACTACGATTTCTGATTGGATTCGGGTGACAAGAACTTTATTAATTGGTGTAGATAGGATATCCCACACATCTGGGATTCAATGATCTTATCCAGATAAGTCCTGATATTCTCAGCCACATTTACGACCCCCTGCAGATCCGTATGTTCCGCCGAAGCGATGGATTGCTTAAAATTCACGGTATCTTCTGAATACACGGAGCTTTGTAGCATTTGAATCAATCTGATTTTTAGCAAATGAGATCCACTGTATCGACGATAACGATTGTCAGGGTCGCGATCTGCCGTTACATATCCTGCCTGCTCCCAATAGCGGATCGCCGATTTAGGAACCTGCGTCAGTTCGGATGCTTCGTAGATGGTGAACGGCTCCTCGGCATACGGAGATTTATTTTCATTAGCGTATATTCGAATATCCTGGATTAACCTCTCTAATTTCTCTTTTTCCTCGTACAAAGCGACTTCTTTTTCTCTAATGATCCACATTGCATCTTGCGGTTTATCTTGATGGATACGACGAAGCACCTCGGCCGTCACTGCCATTCCGAATGCCGGAGCCATGGCTTGGATACAAGACAAATAGGCTGCGTGCTGGTCCGTATACATACGGTAGCCATTTGATGATCGTTCAGCTGGAGGTATTAGGCCTTTAGCCTCGTAATTCCTTATTGTGCTGGCGCTAATCATGAATTTCGCCGCCATTTTTTTGGGGCGCATCGTCAATCCTCATCACTCCTTATTACAATAGATCAAGACTAAACAAACTTATAAGGTTTTTCTATAAAATTAGTTAATATTCCTTCTCATTTTTTACTTAACCTTCGAATTGGCTTACAAGTTGTACAATGGAATTGAGATGAATTGAAGGAGGAGTTTGCTAGTGAAGAAAGGATTCCCGATTTGCCGGCAAGACATGACGATTGAAGAAATAAGTGAGGTGGCCAACAGATATATCGAGTCCGAGTGGAGGCCCTTGTATGAATCCATGCATGAACAATTGACGACTGCTTTTGCCCAATTCGAAGATGCGGCCTATGGTCTTTATTTGGATCAGCTTATGCCGTTCATATTCGAACAGCTGGAAGATGCCGGTTTCAGCACTATGGAGAAGCTCGATGAGAATGATTTCGTTATCGCCAAATGGTTGATTTTCCGAAACTCCCTTGAAAAATGGGGTACTGAAGACAAAAGATCGAGAATATTTTGGAACGTAATCTATGACAAGCTTGGCAACGCAATTGGCACTTTACTCACGGAAATTCCCCATTCCCACCAGAAATTCGACATCCCTTCGGCACCGGTCATTTACTCGCTGCGGGAGAGTCTCAAGGAGCGAGTCGTGCAAGGAATCAGGCGAATTAAGGAATCAGGATAGTTGGAAAATTATATGTTATATTTAATTGACTATACCATTAATGTCATGCTGTATAATGCCATCAATATCTAAAAGGAGTTGATGACATGATCGTATTAACTTTTTGTTACAAACGAGATATCCCATTTGATGAAAACTATTATTTTGATTCACATCTTCCCAATCTATCAAAGAAAACTGTCCTTGAAATGGGCGCTTCGAAGTACGAGGTGAAAAAGGTCTTATCTTCAGTAGACGGCTCATCTGTTCCGTATTCATTTATTTTCAATCTGTATTTTGACTCTAAGGATACCTTAGAAACATTTATCAGTGACCCTAGAATCAAAGCTTTGCAAGATGATGTTTCTAACTATTACATCGGAGAGCAAGATATATTTATCGAAGAAATCGTCACATCGTTCACAAGTGCTGATTAAGCTACCGGGACACGATAGCGCGGTGATGGAGCCGATCTATTGCTTGTTTCTAGGTTTAACTAATGGTAAGAGGAGGAGATCGGAAGAATTGGAAAGGGAATGAGAAAAAGTTTCTTGCCGTCGCGTAGTTGCGGCTTTTCCCATTCCCGAGAGAGTAAGTGAGGCCGATATATATAAAAGTTGTAATCTGGCCGGTGCGCAAATAGATACAAAAACTCCCCTTCAAGGTTTCATACGGAGGGGAGTTTATTTTATTTCTGTTGACCTTGACATCGTGTCAAAGTATAGAATGATTCTACATTCGTAGAAGGGATGGTTAGGTATGGCAACTACAGATAATATCGAGTTCTTTATGCCAGCAGAATGGGAGGAACATGAGGGAACTTGGCTTCAATGGCCTCATGATAAAACGCATCGAGGAGAAGGGTATAAAGCAAAGCTTCATGATATTTGGATAACGATGGCAAAAGAGCTTCATTATGGTGAATATCTACATATTGTTGTATGTAATGAAGTGGAAAAAGAATATGTGCAATCGAAGCTATATGAAGCAAAGGTTAATTTGGAGAAAATTGATTTCTTGATTCTCGAAACGGATGACATTTGGATTAGAGATAATGGGCCAATATTTGTGAAAAATAGAGAAGGAAATCTTTCTTTAACGCATTGGATTTTCAATGGTTGGAGGAATAAATATCCGTATACTAACGATGCTCTTGTTCCGTATCAAATTAGTAAGAAATATATGATTCCAAAAGTTGAAGTGAGCGTTTGCCTTGAAGGCGGAGGGATAGAAGTAAATGGAAAAGGTACACTAATGGCAGCTAAAACTTCTATTATAAATGAGAATCGCAACCCTACGCTTAGTCAGGAAGAAATAGAAAGCACGTTAACCAAGTATTTAGGTGTAACAAACTTTATATGGATAACGGGTATTCGGGGAGAGGATAACGATAATGAGGATACGGATTTCCACATTGACGGTGCAGCACGTTTCTCCAATGAGAATACAATTCTTTATGAGTATGATCCCTTTGGTGAAAGTGAAGCGTATCTATTAAAGGCGCACGAGCAACATTATCAAGAATTACAACAGGCAAGAAATACAGATGGAATGCCTTTTCAACTTATTCCAGTACCATTAACTAGAAAAGTTGTAAAAGAAGCCGGCTGTAAAGGTTCCTATTTGAATTTTTATATTGGAAACGAAGTTGTGCTGGTTCCTATATATCACGATGAACATGACAAGTTAGCTTTACAAATTATTGAAGGACAATTTCCAGGGCGTAGAATTGTCGGAATTCATGTAAGTGAATTATATGCATATGGTGGAATGATTCATTGTGTAACGCAACAGCAAATAAAGTAATGTTGGGTGACAAGAACATATCGTCCGAGTCACTCGGCGATTCCGAATTTGTTGCGCGGTTCACCTGAGATGAATTGTTCGCACTGAATATGATCGCGTTCATAAAGATAGATGCTATGCAGAACACGAAAAAAAGAAGCCGACCATTTCGTTGGTCGACCTCTAATTTCTATTGCGCGGTCAAAATTTGTGGACCATCAGCCGTGATGGCGATCGTATGCTCGTATTGGGCGGCGAGCTTGTTGTCCATCGTCCGTGCGGTCCAGCCGTCCGGATCGATTGTCATGAAGTAGGTACCTTCGGTGATCATGGGCTCAATCGTGAACACCATACCTTCCTTGATACGGAGGCCTTTTCCAGGCTTGCCGACATGCATATAAGTCGGCTCCTCGTGCAGGTCGCGGCCGATCCCATGGGCGAGAAGGTCGCGCACGACGCCGAAACCGTGTGACTCCGCATGCCGCTGTATCGCGCTCGTCACGTCGCCGAGTCGATTGCCGGGCTGCGCCTGCTCGATGCCCAGGTCAAGACATTCCTTCGTGACACGCATTAGCTTCTCGGCCGTCGGCGAAATCTGCCCGACCGCATAACTCCAGGCCGAATCGCCGAGCCAGCCATCGAGCTCAGCGACCGTGTCGATCGTCACGATATCGCCTTCCTCAAGTGGCTTATTGCTAGGGAAGCCATGTGCGATCACATCGTTGGGGGAGGCACAGGTCGCATATTGATAGCCCTTATAGCCTTTCTGGTATGGCTTTGCGCCGTGCTTCAACATCATGTCCTCGAATATGCGCTCAATCTCGTTGGTGGTAATACCCGGTTGGATAAGCGGGGCGATTGTACGATGGCATTCAGCCACCACTTGGCATGCCTTGCGGATAGCCTCAATTTCATGCTTGCTTTTTAAAATGACCATGTTCGTATCAGAACTCCTTCGTAATAGCTTGTATAGCGAGTCGGGCGATTCGATCGACGTCCAGGTCGGAATTTCCCGCATAGTAGTGCAGCCCACAGCAACCGACCAGCACGGCAAGCATATGGTCGACGCTGTCGTCTTCGCACTGGGCGATTGATTGAAGTGGAACGTACAGAAGTTCCATAAATTTTCTTTTGGCGTGGTGTCGATCCCTTTCAGGCAAGCCTGCAAAATGTTCCGCCGCCATTTTATAGACGAGAAATGCGCGGGCGTCCGACTTCCACAACCGGAGCAGCGCTTTACAATACGTCAACAACGGCCAGTCATCCGGGTGGCTGCCGTTGATGTTCGCCCATGTTGCGATAACTTGCTCGCATCGCTCAAAGCCGCTTCCTAACACATCTTCTATCAACAAATGCCGGTTAGGGTAATAATGGTATACTGTGCCGTAACCAAGCCCTGCCTCCCGGGCGACGTCGCGAATATCAAAGCTGCCGCCCGTGCGAAAGTAGGAGCGCGCGGCGACGTCCAGGATCTGTTCTCTGCGTTGTATGCGTATGAGCTCATTTTGTTCTTTGGTACGGGGGCACATAGCGTATTAACCTCCTTATTTAGACCTGCAAAATTGTCAATATAAAAATAGTAACGCATGGGGTGGAGAAATGCAAAAGATTTATTAGTGTTTGATAAAATGTACTGAGAAATAAGACAGTAATAATATAGTTGTAGACTGGACACAGGCGATAAGCTTGCGGGACACGATAGTGCAATATGCAACAACAAAGGCAGCGATCACTTAGATCAGCTGTCTTTGTTTTACAATCGGATAACATGAGTAAGAGGAATTCATTTTATCTGCAACTTCTCTCTAATGGTGAAATTACGGGAAAGGGGGAAGAAAGATGATCCTAACTTATTATCAGAGTTAAATAAACGGCCAGTTTAGCGGAGTATTTAAATCATGTATAATGGTGTTCAAAGATAGAAGGAGTGCTGATATGAAAAGAATTGCAATTGATATGGACGAGGTTATAGCTGATTTTATCCCGAAACATTTACAGGTGTTTAATCGTGATTATCATGAGAACTTAACTGTGAATGACTTAATGGGAACGCGTCTTCGCGTGTTGCGACCTCAGTTCCATAATGAGATTACTGCATACTTAAATGACCCTACGTTTTTCCGTGATTTAGAGGTAATGAAGGATAGTCAGGAAGTAATCAAACAGTTAAGCGAACAGTTTGAAGTTTTTATCACCACAGCAGCCATGGAGGTTCCTTCTTCTTTCACCGCGAAATATGAATGGCTTAATGAACATTTCCCATTTTTAGATGATATGAATTTTGTTTTCTGCGGTGATAAGAGCATTATCAACGCAGATTACCTCATTGATGATCATGTCAAACATTTTCAACGATTTAGAGGTCAAGGAATTTTGTTCACATCACCTCACAATATTAACGAGACAGGATACGTTAGAGTCAACAACTGGTTAGAAGTACGGGAGTATTTTCTGAGGTAGTTTTGAACTAACGGACATTGAGCGGGCTGCCGGATTCTTGTAAATATTAAATTCTGATTTTTATCGTAGGAAATAGAAAGATCAGTACGTGAAGTAAAGGCTGCCAGAATGATCTGGCAGCCTTTACTACGATGAAAGATTTGGTCTGTTGTATCATTTTGTGATTAGATCAATTGGGCCGATCAATGCTAAAGATTTCGCCTAACTTCGAATAGTTGTTACCGGCTAGTCGGCTCACAGGCTTTAATCGTTGTGCATCGATACGTCCACTCTCATACAATTCTTCCACAATGTGAAAGCAAACGATTCTCCCGATAATGAGATCACAAGATGGAGATGAAGGCGTTCCGCCGAGAGCAAGAGATTGCTCTAACGTACATTCCATGCGGATTTTGGCTTCGGCAATCCCCGGAACCTTAATCTTGGCGCTCGGGATTGAAGTGAGTTGAGCTAAGTCTACTTCGCTCTCATCGGGCGGAAGATTGGCTGCGGTTTGATTGATTGCCTCGATATAATCCTCATCCGATATATGAACAACAAACGAACCTGTTTCCATAATATTTCTTGATGTATCTTTGCGAGCGCCATTTTTCCTTTGAATGGATACAGAAATCATGGGCGGATCGGCAGAGACAATATTGAAATAGCTAAAAGGTGCTGCATTTAATACGCCTTCAGCTGACAATGTTGTGATGAACGCGATTGGTCTCGGGAGGATACTGCCGATGAGCAGTTTATAATTATCCCGCTCGTTTTGCTCCTCCGGGTTAATGGTTAGCATAGACTCACCTCTGTTTGATTTGGCTTTGTAACCAAGATGCGGATGCACGAACTTCAGAATGCGTTAATTGATGGCCATGCTGCTCCCAATGGACGATAACATGTGCACCTGCTTGGGTTAATAGTGACTGCAGTTCTTCCGTCTCTTGCGGTGCACATATCGGATCGTTCGTTCCTGCACCGATAAATACAGGCGTTCCGGTAAGGTCGGGCAGTTTGATTCCGCGACGCGGAACCATCGGGTGATGCAACATTGCCCCTCTTAGGGAACCTTTGTGGTGAAATAAGAGGCTTGCGGCTATATTTGCCCCATTGGAGTAACCGACAGCAATAAAGTTGTTGCGATCAAGCTCATATTTGGACGCTGCTTCATTCAGAAATTCATTTAGCTCATTGGTTCTAAAGATCAGATCTTCTTCATCAAAGACGCCTTCGCTTAATCTGCGGAAAAAGCGCGGCATGCCGTGCTCAAGTACATTCCCTCTAATGCTCAGTACTGATGACTCCGGCGATACGATTTGCGCTATAGGAAGCAAATCATGCTCAGTTCCGCCAGTACCGTGAAACAGGACAAGCGTAGGCTTCGAAGGATCAGTGCCTTTTTGAAAAATATGCTGCATGATTATTTACCCTCCAATTCGCGTACCTGGATAGGAGGCAGGAGGTTCTCGATTTGTGCCCGATGCGGTTCATATTGTGTAGGTAGTTTCAATTCCGAACCAAGCTCCTCAAATGCTTCGTCACGGGTGAATCCTGGAGGATCGGTTGCAATTTCGAATAAAATTTCTCCCTGCTCACGGAAATAAATCGCATTGAAATATTGACGATCCACGATCGGAGTTGGTTGATATCCCGATTGTGCAACATGCTCTCTCCATTCCTCATGATCTTCAAAGTCGTTGGCGCGCCATGCGATATGGTGTACGGTACCATATCCTCCCGACCCGCGTTCCATTGGTGCAATATTAATGTCAATTACATTGCCCATATCTGCGCTTCCCTTGAAACGCATCCAGTCTCCTTCTTGACCGAGCATTTCGAGTCCCATCACGTTTTCAAGCAAATCAGAAGTAGCCTTTGGGTTCGTACTATACAATACGGCGCCTCCAAAACCTTTAATGGCTTTGTCCACCGGTATTCCACCAAATGACCATTTGCTATTCGGACCATCTTCTCGTGCCACGATTTCGAGCTGCAGACCGTCATGATCCGAGAATTGCAAGAACTGTTCACCGAATCTTGTATTTCGGGTAATTTCCACACCGAAATGTTGCAATCTCGCTTCCCAGAAGTCCATTGCGCCCGTTGGCACGACGAACGTAGTCACTCCGACTTGTCCGCCGCCGATACGGCCTTTCCGTCCCGTTTCGAAAGGGAAGAATGTCATAATCGTACCAGGACTTCCATTTTCATTGCCGAAATAAAAATGATACACCTCAGGCGCATCGAAATTGACTGTCTTTTTGACAAGACGAATACCTAGAATTCCTGCATAAAAATCGATGTTTTCTTGTGCATTTCTTGCAAATGCTGTGATATGGTGAATACCTGTTGTATGTTTCTTCATGATAATTGCTCCTTTTGATTTATTTATATTGTTTCCCATACGCTCACTTTCAATTTAGATGACCTTCGTAATGGATCACTGCGTTCCTTTCTTTTAATTATTATTTTAAGTCACTTTAATAAAGTTAGTATACCACAAATTATCTCGAATTCAAGATATAACGAACAAAGGGAGTAAAAAAATTATTAATTTGAAATCTAAGTGTGAGACCCAACATTGTCATCCAACAAACGGAACCCTAAGCTTAATACATAACTAAAACGCGGCTGCCAGCATGGATCGGCAGCCGCGTTGCGCTAAATGGAAGGAAGATTCGATTATAATAAATAAAGAAACAGAAAGATTGGTTATATGGCCACTTGAAAATGAAGATTATTCCACTTGGCTAACTGACTTCTCGCTTGGTTTGAATATGCTCAAGAGGCGCAGATGAGAATGCACGTTATATTCCCCTGAATTTTATGTAAGCATAGGCAGGTGTTTGCTGTTCTGCATATGTTGTTTCTATATAAGCGTTAGGAGGGATTCATTTGCAAAGGGCTATGCCTAGTTTGCCATATCCATCAAGATGGGGTCTGAGTGTAGAAATTTCAGGAAGACCCGTTTTATGGGGGGTTCTCACAATTGACTCGGTCACTGAAGGACGAGTAATAGGTACCGTTAATTTTCGAGATACACCTATTCGTATTAATGGAACCTGGAATGAAAATGCCAAACAACTAATCTTTGATTCACCATACGCTTCGTATTCTGGTCAATTACAAATTTTTGACGATCCCCAAATCAAAGTTCGCCACTTGATTTTAAGTGGACGGTTTATAATGAAACCACCGTCTCCCCAAGCAGGAGTATACGGAAATTGGATTGCAACAACTGAAAAAGAACTTACTGGGACACCGATAAATACTAGTACTCTGCCTCCTGTTGGAGCATTTTTGACATCAGATTTACTTTATAGCCGGGGGCAAAGGTGAGAGTTTAAAGTCAGTAGTTAATTCACGTCCAGCCTTAACCGAACCCACAAGGTTTCTAACGATCCGCGATTAGTGTGCGAACTGTTGCATGATGCCATGAAACGTCAAAAGAATTCTGACTATACTTGGTCAGAGTTCTTCTGGCGTTTCGATTATTTATTGGTAAGCTCGCAAGTAGCAGTTGACCCAAGTAAAGGAAAAGTTTTTTCTTCTTTTTTATGAACCAAAATACGAGAACTGGTGAATAAGAAGTGAAAGGAAAAACGAGGAGGTCTTTGAAGTGAAAGAAAATCATTTTCCAATACCCAAGGAAGGAGAACCTGTAGATTTTGAGACACTTGTTCAACCTCACTTAACTAGTGCATTTCGAGTCGCTTATTTGATCGTCCATGATTACCATCTCGCTCAAGATGCCGTTCAAGAAGCACTATGGGAAGCGTATCAATCGCTTCATCGATATGATCAACGAAAAGGGACATCGTTTCGAGCATGGTTTATAAAAATTGTGACACACCGTGCACTTAATATGGTGCGTAGAAAGAAAAAAACAGAAGAATATATGGACTCTATTGATCCAGGGCAAACCCCATTGGAGAGTATTCTTCAAAAGGAGCAAGAGCAACAGATTTGGCGAGTCATTCAGATGATGACGCCGAAGCATCGCTCTGCAGTTATTCTTTACTATTATGAGGAGTTTAGTATAGCTGAAATTGCCAAAATCCTTGGTGTATTCGAGGGAACGGTAAAATCAAGGCTACATAAGGCCAGAAAGTTAATTGCTGAAAAAATGCAAGTTAAGAAAGAAACACAGGTATTTACCGAGATGGGAGTGAACATGTATGAGTAATCTTGACAAACAGATAACACAAACGTTAAAAAAGGTAGCTGGGGAATTGGATCAGCCTAATTTTGTGATGCCTGGCCACGTGGTAGCTAATACAAGAAAAAGGTCGCGTTTACTAAGTAATTTAGTACTCCCAGTCTCCATTAGCTGCGCTTTGCTTTTGACGATATCCGTGAGTCCTACCTTTGCGGCCTATGTTAAATCGTTATTTGATGGTTCTGATAAAGAACTGCAATATGCAGCACAGGAGGGTTATTCACAGAAGGTAAATGCCTCTGTTACTGATCAGGGCTATACTCTTGAAATAGAGGAGATATTGGCTGATCCGATGAGAATTGTAGCCGTTTATTCGATCAAGGATCAGCAAAAGAACTATATTCATCCCGATAAGCTTCACATAAGTAACGTAGAGGTAACCGATATGAAAGGGAATGTAATTAAAGAAACTAAAACGTATGGGGTAGAAATCCAAGAAAATTACGGATATCTCACTCTTAAAAAACCCGGGGAAACAGAAGAACAGAAACTATTATTACAGTTCGTGGGGAATCAGATCGACACTGTTAAAGGAAATTGGTCCTTAAAGATTCCTTTCGATTTAGAAAAAACAATAAAGGCTTCAAAGGTGCTGCCAATCGATATGACGTATACCACACCACAAGGACTGCAAATCAATCTAAACAGCATTATGCATTCACCGACTGCTGCTCGAGTGGATTATGAAACGAAATGGACGGAAGAGGCAAAGAAAAGATTGGTACAGGAAAGCAAACAAGTGAAAGGAAAAGTAGATTCAGCAGATCCTTATGTTCGCTATGATGATTATAAACTGAATTTTCATGTTGAAAATGAAAAAGGAGAGAAAGTAAAAGATTTAACTAGGGTGCTTGACACTCCACGTAAGGCCGTGGGAGAATACGGTCATTCTAATCGGAAGTATGCATTTGCTCCACTGTCATCTGATCATCAATATACACTTGTATTAGATTCTTTAGAAAAAACAGAACCGTATGAGCTAGGCGTATCATTTGAGCCAAAACAGCTTGCCGAAAAGCCTGTAAGAGTAGATAAAGATGGCAAAACGATTGAGATCATGTCAGTAACCTTTGACGAACCATTAAATGAAGCATCTCCAAAGAATGAGAAGCACGCAACGATTTTACTAGAAGCTTTTTTAAAGGATATATCATATATAAATCTAGCAGATACGATTTTAATGGATGATGACACAGATAAAATTATTAATCGTTTTGGTTGGACTATTAAGGATGAAAAGGGCAAAGTATACAATGTAACGGGTGGATATTTTAAAATAATAGGAAAGGATGAACAAGGCAGAAACCATATCCGCATTAAATTGCAAAGTAATGAAATGAAAGCACTCCCTCAAAAGCTCAGTCTTACTTCAGAATTGGCCAAAAAGAGCTATGACCTGAATTGGAAAGTACCTTTGCCAATGCCAAAAGAAGATTAAAGAAGAAAATAGAAGCGGGAAGGTTGATTTGATAGAAAACGAGATAAAGAGGCAGCCGGTCAAACGATCGACTGCCTTTTTCATTGATGTAACGGGCAGGTATGTGGTCAATAAGAATTGTGATATTGAGCAATATTATCAGGTTACAGAGATACGGCTCGCAAGCAAGGACTTGCTCATAGTCCATTACCCGATTTGGCTGAGAATGTTAAACGAAAACTCCACCGAATTCGACCGACTATACCAAGCCAATGACAAACAGTTGAAAAATTATAACTAAAACCCCTATACTTGTAATAAATGAATGGAATTATCTGTTCATCGATAAAAAAATCTCTTAATGTATAAGAATGATCCAATATCCAAATAATGAAAAGCTGCCGACAGTATAAATGATTAACGAATGCAAATCTTTCAGCTAAAATATCCTTATATTACACAATACGGGTACAACTCTCGAAAAAATTGGTAGGTGACAAGAATATTATCTTAGTATTCGCCGCGAATCGCGGCTTTTTATTTTGTTTGAAAGTTCATTTCATGTATGAAGATTAGATTCAAATGGAGGAATTATCGTGAGAAAACTGTTACTTATTTCCGCATTTATCGTGTCGGTTCTTGTAGCAGCGCACATACTAATATTCGACGCAGTGCCAGCAACACCATTTAACGTTTATATGAATGGGCAACAAGAGGGGAATGTAATCATGTCGCAGGGTCACACACTTGTGCCATTGAGTGCATTTGATGATCCAACTCGGCTTATTTATACCTTTGATGATATGTCCAAGACAGTAGATATTACGAACAAGGTCAACCTAGTGTGCATTCAGTTAAGTGACGGGGCGCAGGAAGCAATTGTTAACGGAAAGAAAGTGAAACTGGATGCGCAAGTAACCTTAAAAGATGGTCGTATCTTTGTGCCGTTGCGGTTCTTGTCTGAGCGCCTAGGAGGGAGCGTTAGTTATGACAAAGAGGGCAAAAAAGTTGTCGTTCGTACCCCATCGGAGCAAGAACGATTCAAAAGATTGATGGATGGAGACTTAACTGAAGCACGAAAAATTGCCATTAGCCTTCCTGTCATATACGGAAAGAATGCCCTTCAACCACAAGGCGAAGGATTTTCGATCAAATACACTTTTCCTAAGGGAGAAGCTCTTCGGTATTATAAAGAATATAAAGGGCTAGTGAATTATGTAGAGATTAATGCAGATGGAATTGCAGAATTAATATGGCAAGGAGATAGCCCTCAAATGGAAAAAGAGCTCCGCGAGAAAGGGAACAAACCAGCCAAGCTAGGGGAAGCCGTCTATTTCATCCAAAAGTCCGAATATACATACTATGGGACGATCGACGAATATGGAAAGTCTACCGAGCTAGGGCAAATCAACCGATCGGAGAAAAACAATACAAGCAAGCAAATTGTCCCAATTGATGAAGAAAAAACATTCGATACAAGACAAAGCAAGTCATCATAATCTTCAGTGTTACCTTGGGTATGCTGTTCTCAGAAGGAGAATAAGGACCGTCGATCGAATACCCTGCATACGGAATTATTTACGTAGTACGTGAATAAGACGTTATATGCGATCGGGGCAAGAGCTAAATTCATTTTATCCTGTCTAACTTTACGTTAAGGAGTAGAAGCAATCATGATTAAGAATTTGTATGAGACTCATCTACAAGTCAAAAATTTGAATACTTCAATTGAATTCTATAACAAGTTAGGGCTTGAGCTATCTTTATTAATTGAAGATAGAAGGATTGCATTTTTTTATATTGGAAAGGAACGTCAATTACTTGGTCTCTGGGAAGTCCCGGATGGCAATGAAGTAAGTAAAAGGCATTTTGCTTTTGGGACTGATTTAGATTTATTAAAGAAATCAATTGATTGGCTGAAAGAAAGGGGGATTGAACCCGTAAAAGCCTTTGGAAAAGAGCCAATTGAACCAATTGTACATGCATGGATGCCAGCGGCAGCTATTTATTTTAATGATCCTGATGGAAATGAATTGGAATTTATTGCATGGTTACCAGACGAACCTCACAATTTGGGATATGCAATTTATCTAAGTGAATGGAATGAGATGATAAAGACAAGAAAGGCCGTTGAATAATCGCTAATCAAAGTCAAGATTCAACAGGTTTTCAGAACTCCAAAGAATGCAGACTTAAATAATTTACATCGATTTGCGAATAATTATGAATACTGGGCTGGGATATGGTATATGGGACAAATTGCTGGATCCATAGGTTTTCTGTGATGCGGGGCGTACAGAAATAGGATACTGGTTAGGCTCAGAATTTGAAGGTATCGGTCTTATGACAAATGCATGTAAAGCATTCGTTGATCATGCGTTGAGATCGGAGCAGCAACCCAAAACATCAAGAGTCGTTCAATTCCTGAACGTCTGGGATTTACTCAAGAAGGGGTTATTAGGAATTATGAGCAGCTGCATAACCAGAATCTTGATAGAGTAATATATGGGCTTATTATAGATGAATGGCAGCGAAATAACGAATGAGTCATAAAAGGAAGTATTCAAACATCCCCAATGGATGGATTCCACCGCAGACTAAGGCAATGCTAGATCGTTTTATTGTGAACTAATCTTTATTTACCTTAATTGGAGAAGAGGTTTTGAATCAATGAATAGCAATATTATTTGGGGGATAATATTATTAGCGCTGAGTTTGTTTCTTAAGCCATTATTGGCGATTGTGGGGCTGAATGAAAGGTTGTTCGGATTGCACTGGCAAGGTGAAACTGTGTTTTCATTGAGTCCATTCTTAGTTCGGATTATTCTAGCAGTGATTGGGATTATCATGCTTATCATCGGCGGTATGCAAGTTGCAAAGCAGAAGAATAACTAGTTGAAAGGATAGAGAGCAACTGCAATATTGAACATTTATAATCAAGGTATTGAAGTCCGTTTAAATTATTATAATCCCCAAATTGGGGATTTTTTAATGTTCGTAGAACAAAAGGAGCCAGTGAGGCTCCTTTTGTTTGTAATTGTAAGAGGACAAGAAATTATTCCGTTAGCCGTGCTAACATTCTTCACTTAAATCCTACAACAGTTAGAGTAGATGATTTTATCAGATAATTAGCTGTAATCATTACGCTAACGGGCAGTTTAGTGGAATAATATATGGAATATATTGGTCATATGTGGTACATTGTTATTGTTCCGCGTAGTGATAATTGGTTTCATTATATAAAACAAAAGTGAGGTGTATACATATGACACATGTCATTCGGAAAGCAAACAAAAATGATATTACTGTTCTTTCACACCTGATGGAAGAGTTGAGTGGTGAACCTATCTCACATGGTGATATGAATAACCGTCTGAAGAAAGTAGAAGAAAGCAGTACAGATACAGAGTAAACAATTGATAATGTAATATGCCTTTAATATTGATAAATTCCAAGCTGTAGAGATAATTTTGATTCTCAATCGTATTCAATTGCGAATATAAAAGGAGGGAAAATTACTGTCGGACCAAGAACATATATAGAACGAAAGCCGCATTAACTGCGGTTTTTTTATTTTTTGTATAGAAGTCTTGTCGTGTGCTAAAGACAAGAACTTCTATACAGTCCCGTGATCCCCGGAAATGTAAAATTTATTAAGCTAAACATTCCTGTTATTCCTAAGAAATGGACTTTTAAAAAAAGGAGCGCTTCGGTATGATGGGTCTGACAACGGGTTAAACCCAACACCATCAAGGAGGCGCTCCTTTTATGAAGTATAAACAATCAGAAGCTCAAAATCAACGGATCGAACGAATTTCCACCACTCACCTAATTGTGGGAATCGATATAGCAAAAGATAGCCGGGTGCGAAAAGTTGAACAAACTTCAAAAAGCAATAATGAATTAACAGTGTGAATTAGTTGCAGAGCGGAATCGTGTAAATTAAAATGAAATTACTTGGTTACAATTTGATATTTTAAATGTGTTGAGGCAGGGCAATATATGCTCGCCGTCTGAATTGAGCGAATACTTAGGAATTAGTCGCTCGAAGTTTTCAAAAGAAGTAAAAGAATTGAAAGACTTGAATTATATAACACAAATTATAGATGAGAGGGATGGAAGGAGTCTACACGCCTACGAGCATACAGAATGACGGCTGTGTCGTATCAACAAAGCTGATACGTGCGGTAACGCATATTGTTTTTTGAAGATAAGGAGGGGACGAGCGGAACATGAATGTGGAAGTGTATACGTTAAATGCGTTTGCGAAAGGTGAGCGTGGCGGTAATCCAGCAGGCGTTGTCTTGGAGGTTGGCGTTTCGCTGGATGCTGCTGAAATGCAGCTCATAGCGAAGGAATTGGGCTATTCGGAGACGGCCTTTGTGGAGAAATCCATGCTAGCGAATTACAAAATCCGCTATTTCACCCCCGCCAGCGAAGTTGATCTGTGCGGGCACGCCACGATTGCTGCTTTTGGACTAATGCATTCGCTGGGCTTGGCTAAAGCAGGAACCTCCTATACGATAGAAACCAAGGCAGGAATTTTGGATGTGGATATTAGCTCCGAGGGTCTAGTTTATTTATCACAGGCTTTACCACAATTTCTTGAAAGGATATCCTGTGAGGAAATCGCCCCATCTTTGGGGATGGATCCTGAGGCTCTGGAAACCGGGTTGCCCATCCAGATTGTTTCGACGGGTCTGCGGGACATCTTGATCCCGATCCGCAGCAGGAAGCTCTTAGATGAGGTTCAGCCAAATTTTGACGCCATAACCGCCATCAGTGAAAAATATGATGTGATTGGATATCATTTGTTCACGTTGGATACTCCAGACGGTGCAGCTGCGGAATGCCGGAATTTTGCGCCGTTGTACGATATTCCCGAGGAGAGCGCGACAGGAACATCCAACGGTGCCCTGCTCAGCTATTTGTACCAACATGGCCAACGATCTTTGTGGGAAGTGGAGCATGTCATGTTCAGGCAAGGGTATTCGATGGATTGTCCTTCTGAAATCAAGGCAGGATTGCGCCTGAGCGAGAGCGGTGATATCAACCAAGTTCGGGTTGGCGGTGCAGTGGCTGGCATTGAACGAAGACATATCATCATATAAGCGGAATCAAAAAGCCTGTTTGCAGCCAACCTATTATAGACAGCAAATAGGCTAATTCTCCTACCGGCAAGGCGAGGCTAGATAGCAGAGAGGATGCATGCGTGAGCAGACGGGTTAACAGTTCTTCATCATCCAACCAGTCGTCTTCCTAGAGTTTGATCACTTTGCGTATCTCGGTTGCATCGAACAAGCCCTCCGGCAATGCTAGTCGCTTGCGTTGAAGATCATGAACGACACATCGTTGCATTGCGCTAACGGGCAGGATAATGGTAATGGAATTATAAGGATTGGCCTCAGAACACAATACTCGTCTATTTAGATGTAACTCTCAGCCGCGAAAATTTTGTCTATTCTTATCCCCCTGCAGGTTTGCTTCATCCATTATCGTTGTGTACCGCAGTGGCATAAAAATTTATTGTTTAGGAGTATTCATTTTTTAATTATGAATCCGACTTGGTTGTATGAAGATTAGATATGAATCGAGGAATTATAGTGAGAAAATTGTTTCTTATTTCCGCATTTATAATGACGGTTATTGTAGCTGCGCACATACTGTTATTCGCCGCAGTGCCGGTAACACCGCTTAACGTTTATGTGAATGGGGAACAACAGGAAAATGTACTAGTGGTGAAGGGCCGCACACTAGTACCATTGCGTGCATTTGATGATCCAACTCAGTTTATTTATACCTTCGATTACATGTCAAAGACAGTCAATATTATTAACAAGGTCAACCAAGTGAGCATACAGATAAGTGTCGGGGCGCAGGAAGCAACTATTAACGGAAAGAAAGTGAAACTGGATGCGCAAGTAACCTTAAAAGATGGTCGTATCTTTGTGCCGTTGCGTTTCTTGTCTGAGAACCTAGGAGGGAACTTTATTTATGACAAAGTGGGCAAAAAAGTTGTAGTTGGGTACCCCATCGGTAGATCATAACGTGACAGCAGCAGCGGAACAGGCGAATTGAGTACAACGACATATAATCCCGATTAAGAACCTTGATAAATCAAGGTTCTTTTTAATTTGTATAGATGTTCTTGTCGTTTATTTTTAGACGTGAAAATCCCTTAATACTGCGCTAGCGACAAAAAAATCACCTTATTAAGTATTGTATGAACAATATTTGAGTGAGTTAGGTTGAAAAAGATTGGACTCAATCAGCAGCGTTGAACTAACGGGCAGGATAGTTAAGGAGGGCATCCCTTTGTAATTGGTGATCAAGTATTACTCATATATTTGATTTTCCTATAAAGTTTATAATTATTATATATTAGACCTATAACTGTTAGTGGCTATAATATGTATTTATTAAAAATAGCATAGTTTGAGGAGGAGTGGTCTAATGTCTATTTATGATTTTCAGGTTAACTCAATTAACGGTGAGCTTGTTGAATTATCAATATTCCGGGGGAAAGTCCTCCTTATTGTCAACACTGCCAGTAGGTGTGGATATTCTCGCCAATTCGCAGGACTTCAATTGCTTTACGAAAGTCATCATGAGCAGGGCTTTGAAATACTCGGTTTTCCATGTAATCAATTTAACGAGAAAGAGCCAGGGAGTAACTTCGATGTACAGGAATATTGTAAGAGTAACTATGGAGTATCGTTTCCGCTATTTGAGAAATTGGGGGTTAGGGGACCTACTGCTCATCCTGTATTTCAATATCTAACTCAGCTAGCACCATTTCAAGGTTTCGATACTCAGACCTCGGGCGGTCTATGGATGCATAATTTTTTACAGGATAAGTATCCGGACTTATACTCTGGTAACGGGATCAAGTGGAATTTCACAAAGTTTTTGATCGATCGAAACGGTGATGTATACGGTAGATACGAAACTACGACGGAACCAAATGAGATAGAGTTAGATATTGAATCGCTTCTTTTAAAGTAAACAAATATACATAAATACTTAAACTGATTAAACTAACGGGACACAATAACTTAATAAATAACTAAATCGCGGCTGCCGGTATAGATCGGCAGCCGTGTTGCGAAAACGGGCAGTATGGCGAAATAGAAAACCAATCTATAACCATATCAGAGAGATGTTGTCCCCGCGAAGTACTCATCGGGAAGTAATATCTGTGATGTTATCCAATGCTCCTATTTTTTTGGCGAGCATCAATTGTCCTTGTGAGCGAATTTCCACTCTTTCGACCTCATTAAGTTCATTCCAATATACTGTTATTTTTCCTTCAATGCGGTTCCAGCGGAAAACCCCGTACGATTGCTCTAGTTCAACCGTTAACAGCTCAAAATTAATGAATGGTTCGTCCGAATAATACATTTATCCATTAAGCTCGATAATTTGAAAGCCCTTATACAGTTTACTGTTCTCAATTTCATACTGTCCAGACAACCGTTGCATAATGATCTTGCAATAAGGGAGAGGGGTGAACTCTCCAGGCAAAAAGGGTGTACCGCCGTATATCAATTCGGTTATGTCCTTGCGTAAATATTCGATGGGAGCATATTCATAATTACTCAGCACGATAATCATTGTCTCATCATCAGCAAACCGTTCTACAGCACCAATAAAGCCTTCCGTTCTTCCTAGATGACCAATACGCAAACGGATCTTGCCGCTAACATCAACCTCGTGAAAAAACAATCCGCAGCTGTAATGATGCCTTGAAGGAGCTAGCATGTATTGTAGCGATTCTTCGTTCAGTACACGTCCTTCAATAAGAGCCAGCGACCATTTGTGTAAGTCCTCTACTGTAGAGTATAGGCTTCCGCTGCCAACTGCCTTTGAAATGTCAGAAAAGTCGGCATGCAGCAAATCTCGGTTATAAATATACCCCGAAGAGCGATGAGTCAGTATCTTTTGATGGTCATCGTGACCGGTGTCGAGCATTTGCAGCGGTTGAAACAGACGTTTATCCAAAAAGAGGTCAAACGGGATGTTAGAAACCCGCTCTACAATATAGGCCAGCAACATATAACCCGGGTTTGAATAATGAAATTGCTCGTCAAGTCTATGTACAAGAGGCTGGGCTCCTATATGTTTTACTAATTCTGAGAGTTCCGAATGCAATCGCATTGACTGAAACGGAGGCCAACGATTATAAACGCCTGCGGTATGAGCTAACAAGTGGTCGATTGTTATTGCATCACCGTTTGGAAATTGTTCAATATAGCGACTAACTGAGTCACTAGTCCGCAGCCTTCCTTCTTCTTGAAGCAGCAATACAGCAGCTGCGGTAAATTGTTTGCTGATCGACCCAATGCGATGTTTCGTCACAGGGCTGTTCAGTATCTGGTGCTCGTAATTCGCAAATCCGTATCCTTTGTTTAAAATAACTTGATTTTGGTATGATATGAGCACTGATCCCATAAAATATCCATTCTGGGTCTGGATATTTAAGTATCGATCGATTCTCTCATATACATCATCTGTTCGAATCATTCTATCAATCGCCTCCAAATTGCAATCCTGCGGCCGCAATCATTATTATAGGGCTGATGGAACTGATTTCAAGTCTATATTTAAATTTCTATTTATGGTATTATAAGGGTGAATCAAGGATCGATAAAATCTTATGGGAACATTTATATTACTTCACACAAATCGATGACGGAAATCGCGTTTGCTAAATAGATCGGGATTGAATAGAATGGCTGCCATCAATGTGGCAGCCATTTGTTGCGCTAACGAGCAGTTATCTCCAACAATTATCTGGATATATGTGGTAGAATATATTACTATATTCCGAGTGATGAGGTGATTAAAATATATTCAGATGTATGTGTAAGGCTGGCATCTTTAACCGATGCAGAAGAACTTTCGAGATTAAATCAAGAGTTTAACGGAGGTGAAAAAAGACCTCCCGCTAAGATAATTGAACGCCTGAATATAAATCATAACGAATTGATCGCCGTGGCAGAGACTAGTGGCAAAATCGTTGGTTTTGGCTGTGCTCAAAGTTATTATTCCTTTTGTTATGAAGAGCCACACGGAGAAATTACCGAACTTTATGTGGAAGAAGCCGCTCGAAGAAAGGGAATTGCAATTGCAATTATTTCTTGTCTGGAAGAATACCTTAGAGCACGTGGAGTAAGAAGGATGAAGGTATTGACAGGTAGAAGAAATACCGCTGCAATCAAAACGTATGAAAGTTGTAACTATGTTAAAGACGATGAACAGTTTTTACAGAAAAGGTTGGAGCATTAAACTATCGGGTAGTTAACGCAACTTTCCAAACACTGGAGACGTTAAACTATCGATTGCTGTCTTTATCCGATATGGGAAGCGTATCGCCGGATTTGGCGCGACTAGAAGGGGGACCGCTGCGTTCGCTGTACGACGAGGTTCGCGACATGTTCGCATAAGGCTTAGCTGGTTCGGTGAACTGGCCAAGGCTATCCATTAAAAAACCACGCTGAGCACCTCATGCGAGATGCCTCAGCGTGGTTATGAGCCCGGAAGCCGTTCGCGATCGGTTAGTCTTGCGGCCGATTGCCTGGCTCCAGGCCGGATGATGATACCGTCATCACCGGTGTTACAGTAAGATCGTTATGTACTCGAATCTGGCACGATAAGCGGATATTCGATTCCGCAATGCCTTTGGCCTGCAGAAGAGCAGCTTCCGCTTCACCAACCGGACCGGCGTCTCCATCCACCACTTCGACCCGGCACGTCGTGCATTTGGCGTTGCCGCCGCAGCGGTGCAATATGTCTACCCCGTAATCCTCCAGGGCAAGCACAAGTTTCGTACCTTCTGCAACTTCATAGGAGCCTCTTCCTTCAATTTGAATCTTCGGCATCTTTGACTTCTCCCCATTGCTAAGTTGGTAGCTGCGCAATCAATGGCTTATCATGTGCAATATCACTAATCATACTATCCAATATCGCGAACTGTAAACAACCGATCGCGTCACTAGTTAACCTTTGGCATGCATGAGGAGATCAAGCTTTGCTACTTCATCACGGTTGCGTAAATGCGCATCGGATAAAATCGATGGAGTTTTTATTTTATACACCGATATTTTGGGAGTTTAATTCAATCGTTATTGGTGTAACCCATTGTCTTGAAGTATTAAAACCTCTGTTATAAATGAGAGTTTCTGATAAAGATAAAGCACTCCTTCGTTAGGAGTGGCTTTGTCTTTTAGATACTGAAGTATATTTTGTGGTCAAATTGTACTTTGTGTTTAGATACAATACGGTGAACTGAATGACAAGTAACAGCGAAAAATTGAGTTCTATTCAGGAATCTACTCGTGTTTTCCTTATAGCTGATGAAGGGTATCCCGCAAACTGGCCGCCCATTCCCGTGGCATATCGAAAAAGGAAATGTGATGACCCGGGAAAGTCACCATTTCGCAGCCAAGTTTCTCCGCTAGGATGGGGACGGTCCGTCCGTAATATTTCCTTTTATCCAACGTCATCTTGCCTGCGGCCGCGACCATTCTCACCCCGTTTTGCCTAATCTTCTCGATAGCGGGTATATAATTCACACTAGGGATCATCTCATTCCGGATTAAGAAGTTTTCATTGTTCGCTTCCATAACCCGCTGTTGAAAATCTTTCGGAACCGTCTTAAAAACGCTGAACGGAATGGACAGGGATAAATTGAATCTGAAACTGGCTGCTTGAACACCGAATCGGAAAGAGGTCCGATATACGTTTGCAAAAAATCTTTGCCATTTCTCGGAATCTGGAAGCAGCCTTACGACGGGTGGTTCGTGAACCACCATCGCTTTGACCGCTTGCGGATACCTTGCCGCCATTTCCAGCGCGAAGATGGCACCTCCACTATTTCCGAAGACATAAGCCGACGGATGACCGACTGCTTCCAACACCGCAAACGCATCTCTTGCCTGTTGGCTAACCTCGAAATTTTGTGGTTCGTTCCGAGTACTTCGTGAATTACCGCGACGGTCGTATGTGATTACCTGATATTCGTCGGCGAGAATATCAGCTACGTACGTGTAAAATCCGGCATCTCCACTCCCACCCGGAATCATAAGGAGCGGTTCACCCTCGCCCCGGATTTCGTAATAGAGTTCGTCTCCTTCGGTTTTTACGAATCCCGAACTTACCATACACGATCCCTCCCGTATTTAAGTCATCTACGTTTCAAAAATGGATATGAACTTCGCACCAATGCAAGAGATCCCCAAAACAAGACAAGCGCAAGAACAGGATGAAGGGCGCCGGCGATTCCATGCGCCGTATAGTATTGAATGTTGAAAAGGAGGAACAAACCGAGACTACCCCAGATCATCCACCGGGAAAGCTTCCCGAAGATTCCAAGAAAAAATAGGATTACCGAAATGTATTCAAACATATGAACGAATGTTCGGTGCCAATTCCATGCTTCCGGATTGCCGAACAGCGCCATCCCAGCCAGATAAACTTGCACGACGATACAGATGAACATTGCCAAGGCAAGAAGGGAGAAAGCCATTCTACATATCCTTAGCAGTGAAGACTCTGTTTGATTACGTTCCACTATTAATTTCAACCGCCTTTCATCAGATGTAATTGTCCAAACTCATTTTTTTAAGCTCTTCGGTGATTTGGCCGTAAATTTTGTGTAACATCTGAATCATTTGATCTTTCTCCACTTCGCTTAACGGACTAAAAAAACTGCTGTCTCTTTCTATTCTTGTTTCATGCATCATTTCGTGTTCCTTATATATATCTCTGCCGATGTCTGTGAGCCTGAAGTAAATCTCCTTTTTATTCTCAGGCCTTTGGTAGCGTTCAATAGCCCCCATTTCGATCAATCGTTTTGTCACCTTGCTAATCGCGCCTCTGGTGACTTGAAAAGATCTCGCCAATTTGGACACGTTGGGGTCCTGCATTTTCTCGATAAGATCGATGCAGTGAACTTCCATAAATGTATTCTCACGCATGAACTTATACTTTTTTTCTTCCATCGTTTTGATTAAGTTATGTCTTTCCGAAACGCGATTGAAAATTCGGCTTAATTCTTCATCGACAATCATGACGCACCTCAATATTGTATACTTAGGAAACAATATTATAATAATTTTTTTTGTTTCCATTGTCAACAAAAAATCATCTTGAGAAGAATAGTGGGAAGGACTGGATCTTACCATTACGAAGCGGTTGGTGGGTGGAGAGTATGGGCGGGCCCATTCACCTCCGCAGCAAACCTTATGAGTTAACGGTGTTTTCCGTTCAATTGAAAAAAGTTATTCATGAGCATTATCGCACAAAGAGTCAGCTTAAGAAATTCGTAAGAGTTATGTAAGAAAAAAGAACATTACGTCCTATAAGATATCGTTATGAGAGAGCGAGAGGAGGTAAGAGTATGGAGCATATCGTACGAACCATTCGATTGACCAAGGCTTATCAAGGACAGGAAGCCGTTCGAATGTCAATATGAATATGAAGAAAGGCAAAATCTACGATTGTTCTAGCCGCGATTGGGATAGCGGTTGGATGCATGGCAATTCGCAAAAGTGATCAAAACGATATTCATTAACTTGGTAGAGTATATTTGATATTTTTACGTCTCAAATAGATGTAAATAACATTCATTCCCTAAAAAATCAGGGTAACGTGCTAGCAGAGAGGGGAAACTTAAAATCATGAATGCAAGAAAAAGACTAGTCTCCACAGCGATTGCGGCTATTATGGCCGTATCTGTTCCCGTGTCAGTCATGGCACAGGATGGAGCGAAACAAGCAGCACCATGGTATCAAGATGGAGTACAGACACTCGTATCGAAGGGAGTTGTTGACAAAGGGGTACAACAAAATCAAGAGATTTCTGTCAAAGATTTTATCCGCTATGCGGTAGTATCGCTTACATATCAACATGGCATCGATCCGATGAAGGTTGCTTCCGAAAAAGGGTGGTTGAAGGAAGGAGAATTCGCTTCCGTTGACGCTCCAATCAAACGCGGCGAGATGGCACGCATGATGGTGCGAGCACTCGGCAAGGAACAGGGAGAAACGAGCTTGGCCGAATATGCGACAAGCGCAAAGGCACTTGGGCTCATGCAAGGGAATGCAGATGGAAGCTTACACGAAGATCAGTCAGTGACAGTAGCTCAAGCGGCTGTTGTGCTTAAAAATTACAGAAATAAAATGCTATCAACGATGGACGACAGAGGTGTGTCACTAATTTCCGTGGAAGACTTCATGCGGAGTCCGGGCAGCTTGGGGTATGAGCTTTCTCCTGATGGCAAGTATCTTTCTTATGCGGGTACTTGGGAGAAGCGTTCTAATGTGTTTGTAGAGAAAATCGGTGAGAAAAGCGAACCTGTTCGTGTGACAAGCTCAAAAGATCGCGATATCGCCGGCTTCTTCTGGAAAGGCGATAACATTCTATATCGCAAAGATAAGGGAGGAGACGAGAATTTCCATGTATATTCGTCCACTTTTAATGGCAATAAGGAAGTGGATTTGACGCCTTACGATAAGGTCAATGTTCAACTCGTGAGCGAATTATCTGGTGTGAAAGACGAAATTCTGATCTCCATGAATAAAGAAGATGCTACCATCTTTGATGTATATAAATTGAATGTAAAGACAGGGGAAACGAAGTTGATCGCCAAAAACCCAGGGAACATTATGGCATGGGTAGCTGATCGCCAAGGGAAGATTCGACTCGCTACTGAAAGCGACGGTGTCGTAAGTACATTGTTGTACCGCGATACGGAGGAAGAAACGTTCAAACCACTGGTTGCGTTAAATTTTGGGGATACGATAAATCCGCTTGGTTTCTCGGCAGACGGTAAATCGATCTATGCGGTCTCTAATAACGGTCGGGACAAGACGGCGCTCGTCAAGCTGAACTTAAAGGGTAAGGAAGAAGTTCTGTATCATCATCCGGAAGTTGACGTGACTGGAGCATTTTACGACAAAAATCAAGATAAAATGCTGGCGGCTATTTATGTGACAGATAAAACGCATTTGGCGTTTTTCGATGATAAATTCGAGGTAATGTACCGCAAGCTGCAGCAGAAGCTTGGCGTCAGTGAAAGTGAAATCGGGCTAACCGATTATAACGAGGATATGACGAAGCTAATCGTTAGTGTTTCGAATGACAAGACTTACGGGATGTATTATTTGTACGATAGCGTATCCGGTGCGTTAACATTATTAGGTAATATGAGTCCGTGGCTTAAGCCAGATCAGATGGCTGATATGTATCCGATCTCTTACAAGAGCAGAGACGGATTAACGATTCACGGCTACTTAACATTACCGAAAAATAAAAAGCCTCAAAACCTGTCGATGATCGTTAATCCGCATGGTGGGCCGTGGACACGTGATATGTGGGGCTTCAACCCGGAAGCACAATTGCTCGCAAACCGCGGGTATGCCGTACTTCAAGTGAATTTTCGTGCATCCATGGGGTATGGGAAGTCCTTTATGGATGCAGGAAATAAACAATGGGGATTGAAAATTCAAGATGATATTACTGACGGTGTGAAGTGGGCGATTCAGCAAGGGATTGCGGATCCGAAACGAGTTGGTATTTATGGCCAATCGTTTGGCGGATTCTCAGCCTTGACGGGCATTACGAAAACGCCGGAATTGTATGCTGCTGCTGTTGATTATGTAGGTATATCGAATATGTTCTCGTTCTTAGGAACGATCCCACCGTATTGGGAGACTATGAGAAATCTCTTAAACGAACGTGTCGGCGATGCCGAAAAGGACAAAGAAATGTTGAAGCAAATTTCGCCGATGTTCCACGTCGATAAGATCGTAACGCCATTATTCGTGGCTCAAGGGGCGAATGATCCGCGGGTGAACAAAGCAGAATCCGACCAAATTGTCGAAGCACTCAAAAAACGCGGCGTACAAGTGGAGTATATGGTCAAGGATAATGAAGGACATGGCTTCACTAACGAAGAGAACTTGGTCGATTTCTTCAATACAATGATCAAGTTTTTGGATAAATACATGAAGCCGCAGAGCAAATAAGGTAAGCGTTGCTAGAGAATAGGTAACTAAACGGATAGGGTAGCACCTCTCTTACTTTGGTGAGAGAGGGCTTTTTTGCATTCATTCGTTCATTATATGGAGGTGCAAGGTAAAATTAGTTGGGGACCGAGTCCTCCTATTAAAAATTCATTTTGCAGGCATGGATCGGCAGCCGAGTTTCGCTATTGGTTGGAAGTTTAAGGTGATATTGCGTTATGCGTACAGAAGCAAAATTCATGAGATACCATTCTTCCTATATTAAGTGATACAATACCGTAACATATTATGAACCACTTTACTTAACCGATGATCGAGGCGTATAATCCGTTAAGACATCAGAGTGAGAAGAGGGAAAGTGGTTATGAATAACGGGTTGGTTAATGCTATTATCGCGTATATCATGTGGGGGGTTCTCCCACTTTATTGGAAGTTGTTTAACGATGTGCCGGCAGGCGAGATTCTGTCACATCGGGTTGTCTGGTCGTTCGTTTTTATGGGTATTCTCGTCACCGTCCAGCGTCGCTGGGGTGACATGAAGCGGATTGCGGCCAGCCGCTCGCTCCTACTGTCGCTCACCGCTAGCGGACTGCTGATCGCTGCTAATTGGCTCATCTTCATCTGGGCGGTCAACAACGACCATGTCGTCGAGACAAGTCTCGGTTATTATTTGAACCCGTTGCTTAATGTGCTGCTTGCGGTTGTCTTCCTTCGTGAGAAACCAAACCGTGGCCAATGGCTCGCGATTGCCATAGCTGGTGCCGCGGTGCTCATCATCGCCATCGACTACGGACGGTTCCCATGGATCTCAATCTCACTGGCCGCGACGTTTGGCTTGTACGGCCTCGCGAAGAAAAAGATCGGACAAGACGCTTCTGTCGGCTTACTGTCGGAGACGGGTGTAGTCCTGCCCGTTGCGCTCGGCTACTGGATCTATTTGGCTACCGTAGGAAAGACAACGGCATGGACGCTACCTGTATCCACGTTCGCCGAACTGCTTCTTTCCGGCGTGGTAACAGCGCTACCGTTGCTTTTCTTTGCGCGAGCGGCCGCCCGGATGGCGCTGTCCACGCTAGGTTTCGTACAATACATCGGGCCGACGATCATGCTGTTACTGAGCGTATTCGTGTTCAAGGAATCGGTCTCGCCGGTTCTTCTCATCGGCTTCACGCTCATCTGGACAGCGCTTGTCGTATACGCTACGGCATCAATTCGCGGCACGAAACTCGCGAAGTCGCGCTGACGGGACACGATAGGTGAATACTATACATTACTGAGCAGACTACCGCAGTCTGCTCATTTTATTGAACACACGGGCAGGGTAGTTGAATCGATTACTACTGTTCAATTGAAAAAAGTTTTCATGAGTATCATCGCACACAGAGTCAGCTTAAGAAATTCGTAAGAGTAAAGTAAGAAAAAAGAAGATTACGTCCTGTAAGATATAGTTATGAGAGAGCGAGAGGAGAAAAGAATATGGAGCATAAGTACGAACGATTCGATTGACCAAGGCTTTTCAAGAGCAGGAAGTCGTCTCGAATGTCAATGATTTTTCCCCATAACTAGTTAATCAACACATCTATTGCAGAAGAAAGGAAGATAAACGTTTGAAAAACAATATGAAGTTAGCTATGATTCTCCTGGCCGCTGCCAGTATCGGACTCGCCGGATGTACAAAAGAATCCTCCGTCACTAGAACACCAAGTTTGTTCCAGCAAAACTCTTCTATATCGACAAACACAAATGCAAATTCAGAAACGTCGGAGATTAGAAATGACTCGAATGCAGTAAAAGGGGATATTTCTCAAATAGATGTAACTAACATTCATTCCCTAAAAATTCAAAGTAGCGCTGCTATCGTTACAGTCATAGGCGACAAACAACTCGATCAAGCAGAATTGGAATTATCCAAGGGCAATTCACAAGGAATGGATACCAACATGACTACGTCGATCCAAGATGGAACATTACAGATTATACTTGAAAATAAACAAAAAATCATAAATACGGGGCCATTGCCTTCTTTAACGATTCGTCTTCCGTATAAAGAATTCAAATCCCTTAAGATAGATAATAAAATTGGAAACATATCCGTTGAGTCAGAATTGTCGGTCCAAGACTTAAATGTGAGCAGCAATACCGGCGACATTACTGTAACGGATGTCATTGGTGTGGAAAGCAGTAACATATTTACTAACGTTGGTAGCGTCGAATTCGCTCTACCTGATCAACCAGCACCTCTATATGTAAATCTATCAACAAAAATAGGAACTATCGATAATCAGGTTACTCTTGAAAAGGCAGCAAATACCACAACGGTTGTTTCCAAAGAACTCCATGGATATGTTGGTAAGGCTCAATCCGAAAGTGCAACGCTCAACATTTCCACACAGGTGGGCGATATTCTATTCAAAAATTAAGTGTCATCATCGTACCAAGCTTGCCATAATCATGATCACGTGAATGAGAGACGTTAGAATATAGTTCATCGAGTTTATAACCTTCCATAAGAGATTCAAAGCTCTTATGGGAGGTTTTATTTAAGTGATGATTCACATGTTGGAACCAGCAATGAATTACAACAATCGCTCAGTTTCACTAGAAGTTAAATGATTTAGCACTGGGTGAAGCAGAAACCATGTTTTTAAAGAATTATAACCATCAATGGAAACCTTTTTTTAGATTGTGTTAATCTGTCTAATAGTGAACTCAATTTAGAAAGAGGGATGTTACTTGAAAAGAAACGTATTATATATTGAAGATAATGAGAAAATAGGCAGTCTGCTAAAAGAAGAATTGGAACAGCGAGGATATTCGGTTCGGTGGCTGCTTTCTGGTGAAGGAGCCGAAAGAGAAGTAAATCAGCATGAAGTAGTTATTTTGGATATCATGTTACCCGGTTTAGACGGATTTACAGTGGGAAAACGATTAAAGAAAGCAGCTCCTGCTGTTCCTATTTTGCTGTTATCTGCTCGAACATCGATAGATGACAAGGTAGATGGTTTACAATTTGCTGATGACTATTTAACGAAACCATTCCATACGGATGAATTGGTTGCAAGATTAGAAGTATTAATCCGTCGAAGAGGTGGAACACATTCCGTACGCATTTCATTAGGAGATCATATTGAAGTAGATACGGAAGTCCAAATGGTATATGACAAACGCACAGGGGAAGAAATAATATTGACTGGGAAACAACATCAAATTTTAATGTACTTCTTACGCCACCCCAATCAAGTTATACCAAAAGAACAAATCTATGAAGCAATTTGGCAAGAAACTTATATCACTGGTGATAAAACCATAATGGTACATATCCATCGACTGCGTCAAAAGCTGGAACGTCATCCCGATTCCCCAGAGATAATTGAAACGTTGAAGGGAATCGGCTACCGGGTGAAACGATGAAGCAGAATAGATCATTATTTCGTCGTTTTCTAAAAGTACATTTTCTATTTATCTTTCTTCCTCCCATTGTACTTATTTTCTTCAGTGCGTTTGTTGGGGTTTCTGATACCCATGAAAAAGATCTACATACGGCAAATCTATTTTACGTTACCGTGCTATTGTTTGGTTTTATTATTGTCGCATTTGTTATATTATCTTGGCTGTTCTTCTTGAAACTTCAAAAACGTCTCGCCCGCTTACAGGAAGTCATGTCATCTTCTGCTAAAAATAACTCATTTCCGAAACCCATATCTGTTCAAGCGGATCGTATGGATGAGATAGACCAGTTAGGAAGTTCTTTTAATTCGATGATTCAGCAGCTTGAAGACAGTCGTAAACGAGCATATGAAGAGGAAATGTTACGACATCGACTCATTGCGAATTTATCTCACGACTTACGAACGCCACTTACCATTTTGAGAGGACATGTCACCAAATTAAATAAAGAATCCATGAGTTTAGAAGGACAAAACTCGTTAACAGAGATCAACCATACGATTACAAGAGTCGGAGATCTAATGGATGATTTACTTACCTATACATTGCTTACCTCAGGAAAACATCCTTTTGGGCCCGTTTCAACAGATATTGGGCGTTTAGTAAGGGCATCTGTTGCTGCGTGGTATCCTGTATTTGAGGAAAAAGAAATCCAGCTCGATGTTGATTTACCGGCAGACGAAACATTTTATTGGGAAGCAGATCCTACATGGATGACACGGGTTCTGGATAATTTATTTCAGAATATTATTCGCCATGCAGCAGAGGGGAAATATGCAAACATTGTGGTTGATGTAGAAAAAGAACAGATCATTGTTGCAGACAGAGGTCCAGGTATGGATAACTCTTCCTATGAGCGTGGGGCGGGGATTGGTTTATCGACTTCAAATTATATGTTGAAAAAAATGAAGCTGAAGGCTGACTTTACATCAAATGAAAATGGCACAAAAGTAGCTATTGGTAGAGCGTAACTTAAAGTTAACCCAGAAGTAAACAGCATGATAACCGAGATGTAACTTTGCTTCTTTATAATGAGAACCATAACAGAAAGGGAGTGTTATGGTTGCTTACAATTAATAAGTTGGTGAAACATCGCGGAACTGGGGTAATCCTATCAGGTATCAGTTTTAAAGCTAGACCAGGCAGAGTAACTGGTTTTTTAGGTCCCAATGGGGCAGGTAAAAGTTCTACACTTCGCATCCTCCTTGGATTAGATCGTGCCACCTCAGGGAGTGCACTAATTCATGGCAAGCCATTCGCAGAATTACATAATCCTCTAACAACAGTAGGCGCCGCACTTGATGGATTTGGAGCCCATCGTATGCGAACAGGACGGGCACATTTGCGTTGGATTGCTCGTGCCGCAGGATTGCCTCGTTCACGTGTCGAGGAAGTTCTGGAAATCGTAGGACTTACGAATGCAGCTGGGAAAAGGGTTGGGAGTTATTCCCTTGGTATGGGGAGAAGACTTGGAATGGCAGCTGCACTTCTTGGTGATCCCGAAATATTGGTCTTAGATGAACCCGTCAACGGGCTCGACCCACAAGGAATTCGCTGGATTCGGACATTTCTACGTGAACGTGCTGCGTCTGGTAACACGGTGTTGCTATCCAGTCATCTCATGGGAGAACTTGCAGAGACTGTTGATGATGTGGTGATTATTAATCATGGAAAAATCGTTGCAGATGGAACATTGGAAGAAATAATAGGTAACCATTCTACGCTGGAGGAAGCCTTTTTTGCCCTGACATCTGAACATGCAGGTGATGTTCTATGAGAGCATTCAACGCAGAATTATCTAAATTGTTCTCCCTGCCGAGCATTTGGCTTGCCTTTCTTATTGGAGCATTTGCCCCAGCGGTCGTTGCTGCCTTGGACAGTATAGCACAAAAAGAGGAGATAATAGCTGGAATTAGCACACGGTTATCAGAAGTTGGTTATATTGGGTTAGGTTTTGGTGTACAAGGTGTCATCATCCTTGGTGTGCTTGCTGTTAGCAGTGAGTATTTGACAGAGAGCAGCGAGTCGGGTGGAGGACAACAGATTACAACAAGTTTAACGGTTGTTTCATCACGACTTCATTTTTTGCTGGCAAAAGCATGCGCTGTGACGTTGATCAGCATACTGCTTTGTATTGTTGCTATGATGACAATTGTGCCAACAACGCATTTTATACTTGGTGAATATGCACCTGCATTTGAATGGTCTAGACTGATCGGTGCAGTTTGTTACTGGACATTCACCGCTCTTTTAGCATTTGGGATTACTTTGCTAACGAAGAATGGCATCATCCCGCTTGCTGTACTCATCATAAATTCATCCGTTGTATCATTTAGTGTCCTGCTTTCTAAGATTTCAAGGTTGGCGTTCTACTTACCAGATCGGGCTGGACTAGAAATGTTTATGTTTACGAGTGACACATTTCACACGCCGTCCACAGGCAGTTTTTTCGATAGATTTCACACCCCGTTCACAGGCGGTTTAGTCATGTTTGCTTGGGTAGCTGTTTTTTTCATTATTGCAGCTATTGTATTCCATAGGAGGGACGTTGCAGCATGAGTGTCTCTTCTGGTAGAAAGATAACACAAATCCTTGGTGCTGAACTGGACAAATTAGTAACATTACCATGGATATGGCTCACTCTAATTGGTACATTCATTCTTAATTTAGTTTTAGCCGCAGCTTTTACTGCTGTTGGTCTACAAGGGGCAGTAGGAACGCAAAGTATGCTGAATATAGGACTTGCTTCTATGAGATATCTTCAAGCAGGATTCATTATTCTTGGTATCCTAGCTACTTGTTCGGAGTATACTGGTGGACAGATTCGAACTACTTTAATTACGATACCTTGGCGTGGATTTCAATTATCCACGAAGCATTTGGCATTGGCGTTAATAACAATTCCAGCGGCTGTTATTATTGCTGCATCAGGTGTACTTTATACTTTTATTAGGATGAGAGACACAGCAGTAGGGTTTGAAATAGACAAAATGATAGAAGCATTATTAGGTGCAACAGGCTATCTAATATTAACCACACTTCTCAGCGCGGCTATAGGTGCTATTTTAAGACGAACCACTCCTGCTTTAGTGGTACTGCTTGGTTATTATTTCGTTGTCAGTCCATTGTCGAGAGATTTTCTATCTAGGTTTAAAAAGTATTTTCCGGATACGGCAGGATATTATATGTATATACCGCCTTCACCTGATGAAATAAATGTCCTTACACCAATGGAAGGGACAGGTATTTTAATGTTATGGACACTGATCTTTATTACAGTAGCAATTGTATTTTACCGTAAACGAGATGCCTAAGTTTAGGTTTCATTAGTTTGACATAATAAGGAAATTAATTGAACATATATGCTTAAAAGTCGCGTAGTTGCGGCTTTTTTTGTTGTAACGATATATGTTCTTGTCATTTTGCGATGACAAGAACTTGATCCGATTCCCGCTTCGTGACAGTCGCAGGCATATTTTTATGGGGAGGCATTATTATGGCCTTGTTCGACTTGATATCGAATTTCAAGATGAGTGCGATGGCGATCGCATCATGCGTCGGGGCGGTGAGTCTGGCTGCCTTGTTCGCCACGTATCAATGCTGCGCCATCATTTATAGACATCCAGCGCTATAAATTTGAAAATATAGATGAATGGAGATTGGGCCGAAGAGTTGAGGTGAAAGGAGATCTCAGAAAATATGGAGCGGTAGAGAGGGATGCGGATGGCCGGATGTTTGTCGTAGAGGCAGGTGTCACGATCGAAGGAAAGACAGGGAAGCTGATTTCCGTAACGATAAAGCCAAAGACAGACAATCAGAAAAGGGAAGTCGTTAACAGACAAATGAGGTTTGAGCAGAGATAACATATATAGGGCATGACATATTGCGCTACAATCAAGGACCGCCCCCTGTTGCATGCGAATTTTGGCGCCTTTTGTAAATATTTATCAAAAAAAAGCTGGTAATTGAGTGACAAATACTGTATTATACTTTTTTGGGGGAATTTTCAAATGCGAGGTTATTCGAGGTGGGAATATTTAGGTACTAGCAGCAGTTGAATTTGCATAATACATCAAAGGGAGAGACTCAATTAACAATGAAAAAGATATTAACATTTGTATTAGTTATTTCTATGGTTGCGATCCTTGCAGCATGTGGTGGGAAAGACACCTTAACAGTTTTTAAGAGTGGTGACAACAAGTTTCAGGTAAGTGCCTCTAATAGTTGGAAAGATGCGGACGGCCAGCTACATCCAGATAGCGACCTTCAAATCTATAATCCTCAAAAAGAAAAATATTTCATGGCTCTACTCGAACCAAAAGAGGATTTCACCGATTCTTCACTACAAAAGTATTATGATATAGTTACCGAACCATTCGTTTCTTCATTAGACACTCCAAAGCAAGGAGATGTAAAAGAAGTTACGATTAATGGGAATAAGGCGCTACAATATACGCTTGAAGGTACTGCAGACAATGTAAATGTTGCTTATATAGTCACCGTTATCGAAACACCTACACATTACGGTCAATTGATGGCTTGGACGCTTAAGAGCAATTGGGACGGATATAAAGATGAATATACGAATTTGATCAACAGTTTTAAAGAAGCAAATTAATCCCCGACCTCTTTTGACCTGTATAGTTCTGAAATACCCCATTAGCATGATACATAATTATAAATAATAGCCTTTCTTTAGGGGCTGACTAATACGTCACTAAAAAGTAAAAGCAGATGGAGATAAACGCACAGTTTAACTCCATCTGCTTTTTAGTTTTTTGGGGCTATTGAAAGTAGTTAGGTGGATGTCCGCTACTTTTAATATATTGTGTGCAATTTTTCTTGGGTTAAACGCCCTTTATTTTTGCGTAAAACGGATCGATTTCTCTATTATTATCGCCAGGTTTTATGCTACGATATTATCCACAACAGAGAATGACATATAAAGGTAAATTATATCTTATCATACATTTTTGGTGCTACGAATTGAGTTTTATGAAAGCGAATACATATCTAGTGAATAGAATGTAGGAAATTGAGGGGTCATCATTGCAAACACGTATCATCCCATTAAAGGAGGCAAAACAATGTGTTTCCGGACAGATATCCATTGGCCATCATTTCTATCGCGGCATGACATGCTGTGGAAGACCAAGCCGATTAGCTGGAGCGAAGGAGCTTTTATCGGAAATGGGCTTCTTGGAGCCATGATATATAGCGAAGAACACCGTGATCAACGTCATGTGCTCAGATTTGTGCTCGGACGTACGGACGTGACAGCTTCGCGCACAGGTGGCCCCAATAACTTTCCCGTACGGGTGCCTATCGGAGAGCTGGTATTAGAAATGGAAGGATGGATCTATCAGCCTTGCGAGATTCGGATTGACTTGTGGAATGCAGAAATGCGGGCGTTTATCCCAACAACGAAGGGAGAAGTAAGGTTACGGGCTTTGGTTCATGCCATATCACCTATTTTGTTCATTGAACTTGACACCGATGAAGGAGAACAAGGGGCGATAATGAATTGGTACGCCTATCCTGAACTGAGCCCGATCTTGAAAAATGCGGATGGGATAAATTTGAATCAATATATTCCCGACACTGCCGTAGAGAGGAACGAAGAGCAAGGAATTTACTACGGTGTTCAATACTACGGCGGAGACGAAGGCTGCACAACGGCATGGAAGTTCCATGATGTCGAAATGAACAGGGAGAATGGGGAAGATGGCGAGCATGGCGCCGAATACCGACGTAAGTGCCTACTGACCGTGATGAAAGGAGTTTCCGATTCGGATCGTGAAAAGGCCGCCCAGGTGCTTGAAGAGATCAATCTCACAGAGTCCGGGTTAACTTCATGGATTGCTTCTCATCGTCAGTGGTGGCATGATTATTATCCCGCAAGCTTCATCTCGATTCCGGATATGCAGCTCGAGAGCTTTTACTGGATTCAGATGTATAAGCTGGCTTCCGCAACGAGAAAAGATCAGCTGCCCATAGATAATCAAGGCCCGTGGATGACGTCAACGCCGTGGCCGGGACTTTGGTTTAATATGAACGTCCAGATGAGCTATTCGCCAATGTATACCTCGAATCGGCTAGAACTAGGACAATCTCTTATTTCTTCGCTCCGGCAAAATGAGAAACAATTGATACATAACGTTCCTGAACCGTTACGCAGTGATTCGGCCGGCCTCGGGCGGAGCAGCAGCTATGATCTGAACAGTCCGGTCGATGATGAAATTGGAAATTTGACGTGGCTCCTGCACAACTGCTGGAGACATTATCGATATGCGATGGATGAGGAGCTGCTTCGTGACTTCTTATATCCGCTCCTTCGGCGCAGCATTTGCTTGTATTTGCATCTATTGGAGGAAGGGCAAGACGGCAGGCTTCATCTGCCTCACATGGTATCGCCTGAATATGGCTCCTTCAAACAACTCACTACCCGCGATTCCCATTACGATCTTTCGCTATTGCGCTGGGGTTGCGAAACGTTGCTGCAGGCATCGGAGAGGCTCAAGATTAAGGACTCGCTTCAGGCGCGATGGAATGAAGTTCTTGCCCGTCTGACGCCGCTTCCGGTTGATCCGACCACAGGCTACAGAATCGGGAAGGATCTCGGCCTCGAGTTCGGCCATAGGCATTTCAGCCATCAGCTAGCCGTATTTCCGCTGCACATTGCCGGTCATTCAGAGGAAGAACGGACAGTAGCGATCCGTACACTCAGACATTGGATCGCCATGGAAGGTGATCTTCGCGGATTCAGCTTCACCGGAGCGGCTTCGATAGCGGCATCGCTGGGCCTTGGCGATGAGGCGCTCGGCTATCTGCGCACCCTGATGCACTTCATGACACCGAATACGATGTATAAAGAAGCGGGACCCGTCATTGAGACGCCTCTAGCTGGCGCGGAGGCGATTCATGATATGCTGCTCCAGAGCTGGGGAGACCTGATCCGGGTATTTCCCGCCGTTCCAGGCGAGTGGCAGGATGCCGTTATTCACAATCTGCGCGCTGAAGGCGGATTTCTTGTAAGCGCCGTCTACAGCGCCGGACGGACGGAGTTCATTCGGATTCGTAGTCTAGTGGGTGAGCCCTGCCGCATACGTACCGATCTCACTGGCTTAGAACAGGGATTTATGATTGAATCGCAAGGGAAAAGTCTGGACTACAAGTTGCATGAGGACCAGTCCATCGAAATATCGCTGGTACCAGGTGAGGAAGCGGTTATCTACGCAGCAGACGGCAGACAGCCCGGAAAAATTGCACCGATACCGGCTGAATCTGGCATGTGCAATTTATTTGGAGGGAAGAAACCTTGGCGATTATACGGATTTCCCAAATAAGCCCCGGGAGGGAATCGGATGATGTTCAAGCAGCTGCGCAAGTACAACCGAAGCGTGATTGTAACCTGGTTGGTTTCCTATATCACCGTTCTTATGGTACCGACGCTCATCAGTTTTGTCATGTATTCGATCTCGTTCAACCAGGTCAAGGCCGAGACCAGCCGGGCGAATGATCTACTGCTCGAGCAGATGGAAATGTCCATTGACAGCAAGCTGAAGGGTCTTGATCAACTAAGCCTTGAAATCGCGTTAAACCGTAACATATCGAGCTTCTCCAGTATTGATTCTCCGCTGTTGGACGCGCACTACTATGATCTGTTTCAAATTTCGGAGAGTCTGAGAACCTATAAGAACGCCAATGATTACATTGATCAAATCTATGTGTGGTATACGAATAGTGACACAGTCATATCCACTTATGATCATATGAACAGCGAAGGTTTGTATCAAAAGCTGCGCCCCCAGCAAAATACGACTTTCGAGGCGTGGAACGGCTTATTTGAACATAAATATGTAAACGCTTATACACCGATGAAGTACTGGGATGACGGCACGGTGGCCCCGGTGGTCGTATTCGCACGCTCACTCGTCTTCAACATGCCAGGCCAGCCGCCTGCCATCGTCTTATTCGTCATGAAGGATGCCAAGTTAATCGAGAGTGCTCCTCGGTATCCGGATGCAAGCATGTTCATTCTGGATGCGGAAAACCGCTACATCGCTGCTCCGGATCATTCCGGAACACTGCCGCAGCGGCTCGGATACGAAGAGCTTCAGGGGCAACGGGGGATGGTGTATAAGGAGGTACAGGAACATCAGGCGGCAGTCTCCTTTATTACGTCCAAAATTACGGGCTGGAAATACGTATCCGTCGTACCGGCAACCCTGTTCAACGAGAAAATGGAGTATATGCGCAAGTTGACCTGGATCAGCATCGGGCTGTGTTTTTTGGTCGGCGGCGTCATCTGCGTCCTCTTTCTGCGTAAAAATTACATGCCAATCCAAGTCATGCTGCAGAGTCTTTCCCATAAATTCGGATTGCGATTCGACGGCGGTTCGAGTGAATATTCCTTTTTGCAAGGTGCTATCCATGATTATTTTACGGAAAAAGAAGATATGCGTGCCCGCTTGGACAAGCACCGGAATACGATCCGCGCCCATCTGCTCCGCAGACTGCTGAAAGGGGCTTTAGAGCAAGATGCACTCTTGCATGAATCGCTAGCCGCTCATCACATCCGGTTTTTGTCCGAACGGTTTGTCGTCATGCTCATATCGGTGGATGATTACGGAAAATTCGAACAATACGGCTCGGAAGACCTCTCGGATAAAAAACAGCAAATGCTGCATTTTATTCTGACAAACGTGCTGGAAGATACATCAGCAGGCGAGGCTCTGGTATACGCCACAGATATGAATGATATTCTTGCATCGGTTGTGAATTTCCAAAACAGCACTTCTGTAGAACAGGAAGAGCGGATCCTGGAGCGCATTACGGCACAGATTCGTGAATTTATGCATGAGCAGATGCAGGTGAATCTGACGATCGCGGTTGGTGAAGTTCATTCCCACATCTATGGCATTACGCAGTCCTACCAGGAGGCACTGGATGCGCTTGAATACCGGATTGTACTTGGGAGTGGGCAATTCATCCGATATGTGGATACACATGTGAAGCATGCATCGGGACATCATTATTATTATCCTCTAAGCGTGGAACAGCAGCTGATTTATGTGGTGAAAAGCGGGAATTATCCGAAAGCGGAAGCTCTGCTTGAGGATATTTTTAGGGAAAACTTCTCGGGTCGCCCCGTATCCGTACCTCTTGCAAAATGCCTCATGTACAACCTGGCTAGCACGATGCTGAATACACTCGATGAGGTGAGCGTAACAAGCAAGCGTATGCTAGAATTGCATCTCCTCGATGTGGAGCAGCTGCTCGCATGTGAACATGTGCTGCAGATGAAGGAACAGATGAAGGGCAAACTGAAGCAGGTCTGTGAATGGATCCTAACCGAGAAGAGGGATCATCACCGTTATTTAATTGAAGATGTACAGTGTTATATCGCGAATCAATTACATGACCCCAATCTGAATATTTCCATGATCGGGGACGCCTTCCGAATGACCCCTTCTTACATATCGCGCCTGTATAAAGATCACACGGGCGAGACGCTGCTCGATACGATTAACCGTTCGCGTCTTGCCGAAGCTAAGGATCTCCTACAGGAACACAAGTTGACAGTCAATGAAGTTGCTGGTCGCGTAGGTTATGCGGATGTCAGCACATTTGTGAGGACGTTCAAAAAATTCGAAGGCACCACGCCTGGAGCATATCAAAAGGCGGCAAATTAAGCGATGCAATTAAAAAAATCACAGGCATTTTACAAATTGCCTGTGATTTTATGTTTTGTCTATGTTCACTTCTGCGGATTTGTTGAACAATAGGCATCGAGTACTTCATTTAAACAATCCTGAATCGGAGGAATGGGGATGGCGCAATATTTTCAGCTAAGGAAAAGCTTGTTCAGACCATTGAAAACGGGAGTAACTGGCATCCTGCTTATGAGCTTGGTACTCGCGGGATGCTCCCAAGAAGAGAGTAAGGGGGGACGGAAGCAAAATCGAACCTTCAGGAAGGCAAAAACGCTGCATCAGTTCTCGGCACGTCGTATCCGCTGAAGAGCAGCGAGGGGATTACCTCTTGGGAAGCCCTAAATATGAATGCGGTTACATTTTTTCCGAATCTAGCCGATACGCCATTCGGCAAAGCGCTTGCTGATAAAACGGGCGTTCAAGTGAAGTACATCCATCCGAATGAGCAGCAGACCAAAGAACAATTCAATCTGATGATTGCTTCGGATGAGCTTCCAGATACGATCGAATACGACTGGACGGGACGAAGTGCGGGGTCTTATCCCGGAGGACCGGAGAAAGCAATCAAAGACGGGGTGATCTTGGAGCTGAATGACATCATTGACAAATATGCGCCGAACCTGAAGAAGAAGCTGGAAGAAGACAAGGAACTCGACAAAATGGTGAAAACGGACAGCGGCAAATATTATGTATTCCCGATGATCCGTAATCCAGCTGGGCTTGTATTCCGCGGTCCGATGATCCGCAAAGACTGGTTGGACGATTTGAATCTCCCTGTGCCAACGACGATTGATGAGTGGGAAACCACGTTAAAGGCGTTCAAGGAGAAAAAAGGCGCGAAAGCGCCGCTTAGCGTAACGTACACAGGCGGGAACTTTGAAATTCGTGATGCCTTTATCGGAGCGTATCATACGTCCAACACTTTTTATATTGGCGATGAAGGGAAAGTGAAATATGGTCCCGTGGATCCGGAGTATAAAGAATTCTTGACACTGTTCCGCAAATGGTTTGCGGAGGGCTTATTCGATAAGGACTTTGCCCTTACCGATTCGAAGGCACTGGACAACAAGATGTTGACAGGTCAGACCGGCGCAACGGTGCATCAACTCAGCGGCGGGATAGGCAAGTGGATGGATGCGATGAAGAAGCAGGATCCAAAGTTTAAACTCGTGGGTGCTCCATATCCATCGTTGAATAAAGGCGAGATTCCGTTTATTGGACAGCGGGATTTCAAATACAACCCGGGCGCCAGCAAAGCCATAACGACAGCCGCCAAAAATCCGGAGTTGGTTGCGAAGTGGCTGGATTACGCCTACAGCGATGAAGGTGCTATGCTGTTTAACTTTGGCATCGAAGGTGAGAGCTACACGATGGAGAACGGAACCCCTGTCTACACCAATCAGATTAAAAATAATGAAAAATATACCCTGCAGCAGATGGTATCGATCTACGCCAAGCCGAATGGTCCATACGAAGTAGATTCGCGCCGTAACTGGAACACATACCCCGAGCAGGATGAAGCCGTTAAGATTTGGTCCAATACCGAAGCAGAGAAGCATATATTACCGGCTTTCCTGACCCCGACGGATGAAGAAAGCAAGGAGCTCGGAAAAATCATGACGAACGTAAACAATTATAAGGAAGAGATGTTCGTGAAGTTCATCGTCGGTAAGGAAGCAATCGAAAACTACGATCAGTACGTTGCACAGATCAAGAAGCTGGGCATCGACCGGGCGGTCGAAATCTATCAGAGTGCATTGGATCGTTATAACAAGCGATAATGATGCCGGTCCGGAGGGAACGGTGACAGAAGCCTCTCTCCGGGCGGCAGATTGATCATGAGGAGTGACAAGGCATGGCAAAACATCCGTCTCAAGTAGAGCATTCGACCCGGCTGCCTTATGCCCGTACCAAAACATTAGGCCGGTGGGGACTGCCGAAAGATATCCGGAAAAACCCCTGGTTGTATATCATGCTGACCCCCGTACTGTTGTACTTCACCGTATTCAACTACTATCCGATGTACGGGGCCCTGATTGCTTTTAAAGATTTTTCCCCGCGGCTCGGCATTATGGGCAGTCCATGGGTTGGTTGGGAGCATTTCGAGTCTTTTTTTCAAGGAATCTACTTCTGGCGCATTATCAAGAATACGCTGTTAATCAGCATTTATGAGCTTATTTTCGCTTTTCCCGCACCGCTGATTCTGGCCCTTTTGTTAAACGAAGTGAGGAAAACGTTGTTCAAGCGCACGGTGCAGACATTAACGTATATGCCCCATTTTATCTCGCTGGTTGTCGTATGCGGCATTATCAAAGAGTTTACGATGAGTGACGGGATCATTAACGATCTGTTTTCGTTTTTTGGCTGGGAGCGGGTATCGATGCTGCTTGAATCGGAATATTTCCGGACTATCTTTATCTCGTCGGGGATCTGGCAAAATATCGGGTGGGGAACCATCATTTATTTGGCAGCGTTGGCCGGTATTGACCAGGAACAGTACGAAGCAGCCCGAATGGACGGGGCAAGTCGCTGGAAGCAGATGCTACATGTGACTTTGCCGGGAATCCTACCCACAATTATCATCCTCTTCATCCTCGAGATGGGCAGAATTATGAATGTCGGAGGCGAGAAAATCATTCTACTCTATAATCCGTCCATCTACGATACGGCGGATGTGATCAGTTCTTATGTATACCGAATGGGACTGCAGGAATTCGATTACAGCTTCGGGTCAGCCGTGGGACTATTCAACTCTGCGATTAATTTTACGCTGGTCATATGCTCCAACTGGCTAAGCCGGAAGATGAACAATACAAGCTTGTGGTAGGGGGAATGATCACATGAGGCGAGGAAGAGAAGGAGCAGGAGCATCCACCCTCGGGAAGATCTTTGATGTCTTTAACTATACCTTTTTAACGGTATTAACGATTTGTACGCTGTATCCTTTGGTTTACGTGTTATTCGCTTCTTTAAGCGAGCCAACCTTATATATGCAGCATTCAGGGATTTTGTGGAAGCCGCTGCATTTCAACTTGAATGCCTATCGTCTGGTTTTCGAGAATCCGATGATCATTCGAGGATATATCAATACGTTTATCGTGCTTGCAGGCGGTCTTGTGCTGAATATGATTCTTACAGCCTTTGGGGCATATGCGTTATCTCGGAAAGGACTTCGGTACCGCAAGCAGCTCATGTTGTTTATCGTATTTACGATGTTTTTTAACGGGGGACTCATTCCTTTATATTTCACGGTAAAAGGGCTCGGGCTGACGAACACGTTATGGTCATTGATCATCCCGCAGGCGATATCGGCATTCAATCTGATCATTATGAGAACCGCTTTCGAAGCTGTGCCGGACAGCCTGGAAGAATCGGCGAAAATCGATGGGGCGAATGAGTTCGTGATCCTGTTCCGCATTATGATTCCGCTGTGCATGCCTGTCATGGCCGTCATGCTGTTGTATTACGGGGTCAGCCACTGGAATTCATGGTTTAGCGCGATGATCTATGTACAGGACCGTTCCCTTTACCCGCTTCAGCTCGTCTTACGTGAGTTGCTGCTGCTGAATGATGCCAGCTCGATGGCTACAGGCGCAACCGGCGGGGACGTCGCGATGATCGGTGAGACACTTAAACACGCGACTATTATCGTGGCGACCGTTCCGATTCTGTTCGTATACCCGTTTTTGCAAAAATATTTCGTCAAAGGTGCCATGATCGGTGCCATAAAAGGTTAAACAATACAGGAAAAATCTAGGAGGTCATGTGATGAATACGTTTGCGACTGGAAGTGATCCCAAACGCGATGAATGGTGGAGGCAGGCTCAGCAAAAAGTTGACCTCTTAATAGCCAAAGGACCAGAACTGGCTCCGCATGCCGCGAAGGGCGGGGAGTATGATGGATTGACGCTGGACAATTGGATTTCAGGTTTTTGGCCAGGGATGCTATGGATCTACTATGACATCACACGGGATGAGAAGTACCGGAACGCCGCATGGGAATGGGATGTCCGCATCGAGCGGCTGATGCTTGAAGAGAACCGTTTCCATCATGACGTCGGTTTTCAATTTCTGCCGACCTCCGTTCTGAAATATAAGCTAACTGGCGATCCAGACGGTAGACGGAGAGGGTTCGCAGCCGCCAACTTCCTAGCCGGACGCTTTAACTTAGCTGGACAATATCTACGGGCATGGAACAAGGATTTACCGGGCTGGGCAATCATTGACTGCCTCATGAATTTGTCTATTCTATTCTGGGCGGCAGAGGAGAGTGGTGATCCGCGGTTCACCCATATTGCCAAAGCGCATGCTGATATGGCGCTGAAGCATATGATTCGACCCGACGGATCCACATGCCATATCGCTGTGTTTGATCCTGCAAGCGGCGACCTGCAGGAATATAAAGGGGGGCAGGGATATGCACCGGATTCCTGCTGGTCAAGGGGGAATGCTTGGGCGTTGTACGGTATGGCGAATACGTACCGGTATACGGGAGATATCAAGTACCTGCATGCATCCCAGCAGGTTGCCCATTACTTTATAGCCTCTCTACCGGAGGATCATGTTCCGCCTTGGGACTTCCGTGTCCCGAACCAGGAAGCGGAGCCGCGAGATACTTCCGCTGCGGCAATAGCCGCATCTGGATTGCTCGAGCTTGCTGCCTTAACCTCTCCGGAAGTAGGGACCGTGTACCATCAAGCCGCTGTGCGCATCCTTACATCTTTATCCGAGAAATATTCAGCATTCCGTGACACTGGCCATGAAGGCATTCTGTACGGCGCGACAGGTCATAAGCCGGAGGGGGTTAATATCCACGTGTCCTTGATTTACGGGGATTATTATTATGTAGAGGCGCTGGCCAAACTTCGCGGCTGGTCCCATCGTACATTTTAGCATTTTATTTGATGAAAAATGAGGTGGAGTGTATTGGATACGCTATTGACAAAAATGTGGAAATGTCGATATTCCGCTAGAATCTGCCTGGAATTAGCATTCCTGCTGATCCTGGGATCACTAACACTACAACCATCACATGCTGTGGGAGCCACAATCGAGACAGGAGGGGACGAAATGACACTAGATAAACTGGTGGTAAGTGGCATCACGGCCAGCTCATCCCAGCCGAATACCAATTTCGTACCTGCCAATGTATTGGACGGGATCTGGGGAGAGGATGAGGTCAGCCAGCAAAGTCGCTGGTCGGCATCCGGACAGGGAGAATGGCTTCAATTCGATCTTGGGGAGGCACAGAAAGTAACCCATGTGAAAATCGCCTTTTTGAATGCAAGAGAACGACTTTCGAGCTTTGATATGACAATATCTGATTCACCCGATTTCAGATCGGGAATGACCGTAATGCACAAGCAGTTCAGTCGTCAGCTTCAGGCTGAAGACAGCATTCTGCAGACCTACATGATTGATAATCCGGTGAAGGCCAGATATTTGCGTCTTACCGGTTATGGTAATAATGCAAGCGGAAGCTCGGGCAAATGGAACAGCATCATGGAAGTAGAATTATATACGGGAACCCTGCCAGTGACGGGGGAGCCGAATCTCCCTCCTGCGGATGCAGGGAATGTCAACGAAGGCGATGTAGAACCTCCGGTACTTAAGCATATTAAAGTCCAGACTGCGAAGGAGCTGCAGCAGGCGCTGGACCAGGCGGTGAGCGGCACATGGATCGAACTTCAAAATGGAAGCTATGAACAAAACGGTCCATTTGTGATTCAGAAGAAGAACGGAAGTGCAGCTTATCCGATCCGCATTACGGCAGCAAATCCCGGCAAAGCGGTAATCACAGGCAACAGTTACATGCATATCGAAGATTCAAGTTACGTCGAGGTGGGCGGACTTAAGTTCCAGAACGGAATCGGGGATGAAGCAGGTAACCAGTCGCTGATTGAGCGAGGTCTTGCTAACCGGACGCTGACCGGTGTCCACCCAGGTGTGCAATTGCAGAGTGCCAGCCACATTTCTATTCTCGGCAATACGTTTGCTCTAGACGAGACCAACCAGCCGTATAGGTTCAAGGTGGATAACCGTTCCGTATGGTGCCTAGTGAATGTCGAAGGAAGCTGCCGGTACGGCGACAGCAGCTATGAACCGAGCGCCGAAGTGTACAACGGTCCTACGCCATATGAAGACAATAACTTGCTGACGGATAACGGGACGAACCGGCATTATATCCGGGTTGAAGGGAAGAGCAGCCATAATCGCATCGCTTATAACGACATTGGGCCGAAGAAGGGCTTTGGCGCGGTAGTGATTTATGACGGAGAGGGGCACAGCGGACAAAGCATCTCACAATACGATGTCATTGAATACAATCATTTCCATGATATCGGTCCGCGGGTCAGTAATGGTCTGGAGGCGATCCGACTTGGACTATCTAGTCTATCCCTGTATTCCGGCCATGTGACCATCCAGCATAATTTATTTGACGGGTTAAATGGGGAAGACGAAATTATTTCGGTGAAAAGCAGTGATAACATAATCCGTTATAATACGATACGCAACTCCTATGGTGGCATCGTATCACGACACGGCAACCGTAACAGCTTCTATGGCAATTTTATACTCGGAGACGGCAAAACACCGGGCCTCAGCGGTTTCCGCATCTATGGCAACGATCACAAAATCTTCAACAATTATATGGAGGGGCTAACCGATAAGGTTATTCGTCTTGACGGCGGTACGCATGACGGGGGGCCTGAAGGTGGAACGAATCCAACCGTACGGTGGGGAGGAGATAAGGAGCAAACCGCTGTGCTGAACAGTCTTCCAGAAGAGGAAAGAACAGAGCTCTTGCGTGGGCACTGGAGACAGTACAACGTCCAGATTTTCCACAATACGATTGTCAATGTAGGCGACAGCACTCCTGCGATCACGCTTGGCGGAAGAACCTATCAACCCGTAGGAACGAAAATATACAACAATCTAATCTTCAGCAATGCAGGCACGATCTTTAATGAAACCACTGCAATGATGAAAGCTCCGGCAACGGAAAGACCTGAATATAAAGGCAATATGGTTGAAGGAATTGCATCAGCTTCGAACAATCCCATTGTGGGCGGAACGGTCAAAAAAGTAGATCTGCGGTTGGTCCGCGGTATAGACGGATTAATCCGCTTGTCCATTTACAGTCCTGCCATTGATGCAGCCGTCAGCCCCTTGTTCACGCTGGATGACATGGATGGGCAGATGCGGTATTCGCCAGATGTGGGTGCCGATGAATATCATGCTAGCGGATCTAAGGAGAACCGCCCGCTTATGACTGCAGATGTGGGTCCTGGGGCTTTATGGAAGTGATTCAAACCAGCCCGATCATTTGGTGGTGACCGGGTTGTTTTGATAAATTAAATAATTGTCGAGGGACAATAACAATGTAATATTAGAAGCCGCTAATTATGCGGCTTTTTATTTTTATGAGATCAAGTTCTTCTCAAATCACGATGACAAGAACTTGATCTCTTCCCGATATGATCTCATTGGCAGCAGGCAAGTTGAATTACCCAGCTGCATCTGCTGGCGATTTTACGGGAAAGGGGAGCGTGGTCTGCATTGCTTTTTCTCATTCCTATTTGGCTAGAAGTTAGGTACCAGTCGAATAAGTTTATCAGGGGTGCCGTCACCGTTTTTGTCGCCATTGTTACTGGTGACGAAATAGAGTGATCCGTCTGGCGCTTCGACAATGTCGCGAATACGACCGTATTTATTCACGAACAAGTAAGTTAGATCACTGCTCTTGATCGTAGGTTGGCCGTTCTGCTCTCCAATGATCATGCGAATGATCTGTTTGCCTTTTAAATTGGTCACAAGTAGATTTCCCGCCCATGGCCCTTGCGTTACAAAGGTCATGCCCGAAGGCGCCCAGGTCGTGCCATTCGCATAAATGAGCGGAGGCGTAATGCCAGGTTGATTCTGGTTCCCACCCTCATATTTAGGCCAACCGTAATTGTTACCTGGTTGAATGTAGTTAATCTCATCTTTAGAGGATTCACCGTGCTCCGAAGCAAAGAGACGGTTCGTTCCAGGCTGCCATGCTAATCCTTGAGGATTCCGGTGCCCACGGCTATAAATTGGCGAGGAGGCATACGGATTATCACTCGGAATGGTGCCGTCCAAATTCAGACGGAATATTTTCCCTCCAAGGTAAGTAAGGGTATCGTCTTTGTTGCCGTAATTACCGTCACTGAAATACAGCTTTTTGTCTGGGCCTATTTTCAGCCGACCGCCATTATGATAGACCGCACCAGGAAGATTCGTTATAAGGACTTTGTCTACTGTAGCGATGTTATTATTCTCTTTCAATCGAACGACCTGATTAGCAACTTTGTTGTCTGATGTTTTGTAGGAATGGTAGATATACATATAATGATTGGTGGTGAAATTAGGATCGAGAACCAGGCCCAATAAGCCGCCTTCGCTCTTAGGCATGTAATAAAAAGGCGAGCCCAGCGTAATGACTGGCGTGGATTTCAACTTCCCGTTCACGATGACACGAACTCTGCCGCTGTTGCGTTCGGTGAAGAAAATCCGCCCATCCGATGCAAAATCAACAGCCCATGGTGTTTCCAGGTTGTTAGCGACAATCTCTGGCGTGTAAGGTTCGGAAGAGGCGGGGTTGGTTTTAACTGACAACGCAGTGCTAGCTGCAGAACTATTTCCTGCTAAGTCCCTTGCTTTTACGGTGAAAGTATACGAGCTATTTGCTGAAAGTCCTGTTACATTAAAAGATGTCGTAGGCGTGTTTCCAGCGAGTGTGCCATTTGTATAAATGTCGTACGCATAGACGCTGACGTTATCTGTTGATGCCGTCCAGGTTAGATTGACTGATGAAGATGTTTTGCTCGGACTTTGAAGTCCTGTCGGAGCGGTGGGGGCTTGCGAATCGGTTTGGTTTGTCGTTTTAACGATGAGAGGGCTGCTGGGATTGGATATATTTCCTGCCGCATCTTTGGCTTTGACCGTGAATTGATAGGTGGTATTCGGCGTTAATCCGGTAAAGGTATAGGTCGTAGCTTTGATATTCGTTTGCGTCAGGACATTATCTTTGTATAAATCATAGCCTATTACGCCAACATCATCCAGCGATGCAGTCCAGGATATGTTCGCAGTGGTATCCGTTACTTGGTTTGCTACCAAGTTGGTTGGTTCTGTAGGTGGGAATACATCACCGGTAGCATTGACTTTTACTTTGTCAAAGGTGGCCGTGACTAGGCTGGAACCATTATGGCTCGTGACAGCCAATCCTACATACAATGAAGCGTTCATCGTAAGAGTCAAGTTGCCTAAATCGCCCCAATTCAACCCGTTGTTGGATACATATCCTTTGATCACATTGCCTTTGCGTTCAAGTTTTACCCAGGCCGGGCTCGTCGAAGCAATTTTAACACTCTGAGATGTTCCGCCCGTCTCAGCCCGGTACTGGAATGTGAACCCGTTGGAAGGCGTCAATAGCAAATCGACATGTTTGGAATTGGCATTCAACGTTTCCCTTATCATGATTCCCGCCTTCGCAAAGTCGTGTGAATTGGTCTGAGAAGAGACAAGGGCAATGATAGCGCCATCTCCCGTCCAGGGCTGATAGAGATAATTGAACTGATCCGATTTGCCCCAGATGTCTGTGCCAGCACCGCTTACGGTAAATTGATCAACCCCCGGATCGTAAGAAGCGCTGCCTGGTAATGCAGGAGAACCGATATTTTGTTGCTTCCACGGATTCGGTACAGCACCTGCCACAGTTGCGACTTCAACCTCTGCCTCGGCGAAGCCTGATGTAGGTAATAAAGCGAGTAACATACAAAAGCAGAGAATCAAAGCCATCATTTTGCTTCGTGTAATCATTGCTACACCTCCCTTTTTGATTTTGGTATGAAATCCTCCTCCCCCAAAAAAGTTAAACCGCTTATACTTTCGGTCTATAATTTACCATATTCAAATAAAATAGGAATTAATTACGATGTAAATAAATTTTACTTTTTTACAAGTATCCGATGCATTCGTTTATTCTCTTTCTTGTGATGCTCCTAGTCGTGCTACGCTCGGACGTACAAGTCGTTTGATATTAAAGTTTACTGGTATTTACGGATATGGTTCTGATGGTAATTCTGATGCTGCGTAATGATCAGCTGCCGTTTTTATTGAAGTTACGGACAGGATAGTTCAGAAACTATTCTTAATTCATTGCCCAATTATGAAGTCCTATTTTTGCACATATGGTAGATTATGTAGGTATACATTTTCTTTTTTTTGAAAAATCAATTGATTTCAAAGGGAGTGGAGCTATGTTAGTACCACAGCTTTATTTGAATGGCGCTTGTTCTGAAGCAATCGAACTTTATAAAAAAGCCTTTAGAACCGAAACAGATTCAATGATGTATGACACTCAAAAAGATCCTGAAAAATTCGTCATTCACGCTGAGATGCATATTCTTGGAACTAGGTTAATGCTCAGTGACTTTGGCGGGACAAATGAGTCCCAAGCTGAATCTACTATGGAAATTGTCGCAATTTTTGAAAACGAGGAAGTTTTAAGAGAGGCATATCAAATAATAAATGATAACAGCAAAACAATCACCCCAATAGGCCCAATTTTCTTCAGTCCATGTCTAGTCTCATTTATTGATAGGTTTGGCGTTAGATGGTGTTTTATGGTATAAGCGTGGTTGATAAATCATTACACTAACGGGACATGATAGTTTAATAAAAGTTTCATATGTGGCAAGTGCAGCGGCTAAACATGCAGATTAAATTGAGGTACGAAGGAGAAATGTATGTCAAAAAAAATCATAAAACGTACCTTTGATATTATTACGATAGGTTCAATCATGTATGTTATATTTTTGGGTTACTATATATTTTTTGATAAACCTACGACTCCACTCGAAATCACTTCACTTTATATAAATATGGGGTATGCTTTTCTTGCACTATTTATTATTTTGCTTATAAGAATTTTTGCAAAACACGAATAAAGACAAATGTCGTGATAAGAACTATATGCTTAAAGTCGCGGAGTTGCGGCTTTTTTTGTTTTAACGATAACGTCCGAATAGACAGATTCATGTATGATCATTTGTGTATCCCGATACGCTTTGAATTTTTTTGAAATTTTACGAGAAATAAGTGAACCGAAATCCGGTTCTTTACGCCTTATGTATATAGAGACAAATGAGAGAGGAGAAACATCATGGAAGTGGAGAATGAACAACGGCTAATGGACGAGATTAGGCAGGGGAATAAAGACGCTTTCCGGACATTGGTGAATCCGCTGATTCCGAAGGCTTATCGGACCGCATATATGATGCTGCAATCCAAGCCGTTGGCGGAGGAAGCGGTACAGAACGCACTAATTGAATTGTATTCGACGATCGTGAGCGGCAAAGAAATTAACAGACTTCATGGTTGGTTTAGTCGGTTGCTAGCTAACCGGGCGATTGATATCGCGAGGAAAGAGCAGGGTAATAAAATTATCGTTGATATCGATGGCATGGAGATTCAGGACGCAGCTTCTACACCGCTTGAAAATTTGCTCAAGAAGGAACAGTCGGAGCGGCTGTTCGAGTCGATCATTACACTGGAGCTGCATCAGCGGATCGTTGTCGGGTTGTATTATTTTCAGGAACTAAAGATTGAGGAGATCGCCAGTCTTCTAGACATAAAAGAAGGTACGGTCAAGTCCCGGCTATATCATGCCAGACTAAAACTCAGTGCTGTGCTTCAACAGGCACAAGGGCAGGCAAAGGAGCTGACGATATGAGTAGAAAATGTGATACAGATTTGAAAGCAGGCTTAGCGCAAGCGCTGGCAACGATTCCGGTCCCTCAATCATTGTTTCAATTCGCGGAGGAATTGCCCGGCAAATTCGATCGAGGCGAACTGGAGCTGGATGGAAATCCGAAGATTGAATCGCAACCGATTGTATCTAGAAGGTCCAAGCGTCGGAAGATTCCTGTCGTCTTCAAAGGCACGGCAGCAGCGGTAATCTTAGTGGTAACGTTCTTTGCAGGTGTGACCATGTCTCCTGCTTTTGCATCGCTCGTCAGAAGTGTGCCTGGCATCGATATCGCTATCGATTGGCTGAAGCATATCCGGGAGCAAGACGGAGTTCAGACTGCGATGAACCACGACTATTTACCGATCGATCCGGTGACGACGAAGTTAGACGGCACAATCATTACGATCAGCGACATCTATCTGACGGAAGAGGAGCTGCTTTTCAAAAGCTTCATTCAGACTGACGCATTCGATTTAACCGATGGGAGCAGTCCGGTATCGATTTGGATTTCTCCCCTCAATACCTTGGCTGGTCAAGGATCGACGACCTCTTCGTCTGTCATCACGGCTGCCGATGGCAGCGGGAAACCAGTGCTTCAGGAAACGTATAAGTATCAGTTGTTCGATGGCGTTGTTAAGCAGTTTTTAGCGCAGGGCACCGAACTTGAGCTAGAGGTTACCAAAAGAACTTTAATCGATGAGGGACATAAATTAGATATTCAGCAAATGGGGATTATGAAAGTGTCGATTCAGCCTGACAAGCTGCTGCACAATAAAGTGCTAGAACCGAAGCAGGCGCTGCCTATTGGTGATTCTGATCTGAAGGAACTGAGCTTGGAAAAGTTGACGATTCAACCGACGACGATGAATCTGATTTTGAAAGGGCCTGAGGGATGGTATTACGAATTTCCGAGAGACGATGAGACTGCCCCGTATTTGAAGGACGATCAAGGCCGGGAGTATCGGTACGATCCTTCAGGCTCCGGACTCTTGTATTATGAGGGCGGACAGCTGCAATTGCCGTTCTCATCGTCCGTTTATTTCGAACCGAATGTCCGTTCATTGACCCTTCATATTGGAAGTCTCCGTGTAGGCGAATTCGAGCCAAGCGAGAAGCTGGATTTGCCTTTAAACGGCGAATATCCGCGTACGATACATTTTAAGAATAAGGAGATCGTTATCGAGGGGGCAGACTACGTGCCTGAAGGGTATCTGCATTTGAAAATCAAAAAAGACAGTCCCGAACAGAAGAGGCTGAAGGGCGTATCTTTTGGCATCGCTCAAGAGGAGAATCTTACAGAGAAATTCGATAAAGAAGGAACAGAAGCTTACGATGCTTACAGGAAAAAACAAAGAGAGGACATGAAGTCCTTCCATGTGAACGGCTTCGGCATCGCCGAGGATAACAGCAAGTCGGAACATCTGAACGTCTATATTCTAGCGCCCAAGCTAGACCAGTATACGCTCACACTGTCCCGAACCGGAGATTCGATTACGGTGAACCGGGATTATACGGTTCCGTTGAAGCCTTGATCAGCAAGGCATAAATCAGAAACACGCCTTCAATGGCGTGTTTTTTTGCTATTGCATAATTAAATCAATTTCATAATTGTTACATCACCCCTAAAGTTACGAACAAAATATTTGGGGAATATTTAAAAAGATTTATTTAAAATAAATTAAAGAAGTTAATAGAGAGGACTTCATTAGCGAAAATTCAATGAAAGCGAAAATGCATTGAATGGTTTCACTTGAAGGGTTAGGAACTATTGTAGTTTATGGACTTGAAATATGTTTATTACTGTAGGGCATTGGATTAAACTAGCGGGACACGATAGCTCAAGCATACTGGTTAGTTATAGGTGGGGAGATAACGAATAAAATAATCATTAACTTCCTGCATAACTCTATCAATACTATGATATTTAAAGAGACACAAAATCGTTGGACAGAGAAGACCGAGTAAAAACGAGTCAGATCGATTGATCATGAATAATGCAATTCGTTGGAAATTGACATATCTAGAAATGCGGATATAATTATATGCATGGATACAATGTTAATATTTAAAGCATTATCTAATGAAACTCGTGTGCAAATTTTGGAGTGGTTAAAGAAACCGGATGCAAATTTTGGGCCTCAATTGTATTTGCCGCTGAATTCCGATTTTAAAGGAGGGATATGTGTAGGAAGCATACAGGAAAAAACAGGATTGGCCCAATCCGTCGTTTCCAACTATTTGCTACTGCTGAAGAAAGCCGGACTGCTCGAATCCCGGCGTTACGGACAATGGACGTATTACCGACGAAACGAAGAAACGTTTTTGCAGCTAGCCGATTTTATCAAAAATGAAATGTAAGCCAGGCAGTCACCACCATGAGGCTGCCTATTCATTTGAATAAATATATCTAGAATAATGGATATACAGATAAACACATAAACGGAGGAGTACATAGTGAAGCGTAGCGGCTCTTTATTTTTTATTGCACTTGGTATATTTGGTATCATTAATACTGAACTTGGAGTAGTTGGTCTACTACCGGCTATTATAGAGAAGTATGGTGTGACGGCTTCACAAGCGGGTATGCTTGTAAGTTCTTTTGCGCTTATTATAGCCCTGTTTGGTCCATGGATGACGCTTCTAATGTCCAGATGGAACCGAAAAAGGGTACTGGTAGGAATTTTAGCTCTTTTTGCCATCTCCAATCTCGCTTCGGTTTTTGCGCCGGTCTTTCCACTTCTCCTGGTATTCCGGATCATTCCTGCACTATTTCATCCGGTTTATTTCTCAATTGGTTTCGTATTGGCAGCTGTATTGTCGGATAAAGAGCGAGTTGCGCAGGCCAGCGCGAAAGTATTTCTAGGGGTCAGTCTGGGCATGGTACTCGGTATCCCGGTGACGTCTTACGTTGCGGAGCAGTTTTCGCTTGAGGCTGCGTTTATATTCTCAGCAGTCGTGAACGTTGTCGCTGGACTGGGAATCGCCTTCATGGTCCCTACCGTAATAGACGACCGGAAGCCGACGTCAATCGGTTCGCAGCTTAAGGTATTGCGAAAGCCAATCCTGTGGCTTAATATGGCAGCAGCCTGTTTTATTCTCTCCGCGATGTTTGCCGTGTACAGCTACTTTGCTGAATATATGGGACAGCATTTAAACATGAGTGGGAAGATTGTAAGCATGTTATTGGTCGTCTTTGGCGCCAGCGGTGTGGCGGGCAACTGGTATGCGGGCAAGTTACTCGGCAAGCATCTAAAGAGAACGACGCTGCTTTATCCAATCGCCTTGGCGATGTGCTACATCCTTCTTCAATTTGCAGGTGCATCGTTACTATGGCTTATCGGCATTGTTGCACTGTGGGGAGCTGTGCATACAAGTGGGCTTATCGTCAGTCAAATCTGGCTTACTTCGGAAGCACCCGAAGCACCGGAGTTTGCAAATAGTCTGTTCGTCTCCTTTTCAAATCTTGGTGTCACAATCGGAACGGCCGTAGGAGGCTGGCTGATCGCTATCTCTGGTACAGGGGAAATCGTATTGGGCGGAATTCTATTTACTGCGCTTGCCTTGATATGTATCGCTTTAAGCTCCGTATTGCGAGCGAAGTCGAAAGTACCGTCTGGGATGGAAGGAAAATAATAAAGGAATTGGTATAATGCACGATGCAACTTTCACTTCCGGTTTGCTTGCCAAATCACTTACTACCAACTAACGGGACTCGATAGGTCAATTAAGCCTTTTTGAAGTCAGTCGGCTTTTTGTGTCGACTGACTTTTCTTAACGAACGGGCAGGATAGTTCAATCATTCCTTGAATACTATAGTGATGGTATAAGTATTGGGGGGATTGCAATGTGCAGTGGACGAATCGCTCACCCTTACGAATACTTTAATATTGGTGAACAAGTGAAGGAAATCCTTAAAGAAGGAACGCTGGAGATCATCCAAGGTAATTGCGACTTTTATTCCCTTTATAAAGGACAACTTTGGCTAGAAGATGATTTATATTACATGTTTAAATGTACTTCAGGTAACAGAAAGTTTGAGAAATGTTGAGACCTATTATGGTTCAGGCGTGGCCTGGAATGTAGTGCATTTGTGATTCCATTTTGATTAGACGATTAAGATAACGGGCAGGATAATGCAAAAGTTTAGCGAATTGCCTACATATGGAATTGTTTGCGAGGGAGATTATAGAATGAATCCAATACTAATAGACTTTCCAAACCAATTTACAACTGAAAGGTTATTGATTAGAACACCTCTACCGGGTGATGGGAAGGTAGTGTATGAGAGTATAAACTCATCGATCAATGAGCTCAAGGAATGGTTGTCGCTTTTTGCACAGAACGAACATTCTGAACAGTCAATCGAGGCAATACTACGAGAAGACTATGTAAAGTTTATTAAGAGAGAAGCTCTAAGACTTCTAATATTTGATAAAGAAACTGAACAATTCATTGGTTTATCTGGATTGAATAAGCCAGATTGGGAGATACGCAAATTTGAAATCGGATACTGGATTGATACACGTATGAGCGGAAATGGGTATATGACTGAAGCAGTTCAAGGAATAACCAATTTTGCCTTTACAGAGTTGAAGGCTAGAAGAGTAGAAATTCGTTGTGATACTTTAAATTTTAAGAGTAAGGCGATTCCAGAACGATTAGGCTTTCAATTAGAAGGAACATTAAGATGTGATGATATGTCAACAGATAGGAGTCAGATAAGAAATACTCATATATACGCTCTAGTTAAATAAATTTAAAGCAATCAGTCAATTTTCGCTAACGGGACACGATAGTTCAGAACAATAAAAACGGCAGCCGATCAGAGGATCAGCTGCCGTTTTTATTGAAGTAACGGGCAGGTAGTGTAACTCAAGGAACAAAAGTCAGAACTAACGTTCTTTACATATATGTTTTTAATAGATAAATGTCGGGTGACAAGAACACTATCTCATTAATAGCCGCGTAAATCGCGGCTTTTGTTTTTTATGTGATCAAACATTTTGTAACGCTAACGGACAGAATAGTGGAATACTCCCCTAATATCGCGGCAGTAAAAAAGAACGGCTGATGACCACTAAAGTCTTAATCAGCCGTTCTTTTCTGAAGATTAATTGATGTCTGTTGCTCCAGTTGGAAGGTTGTGTATCTTTTGAAGATAGGATGTCACATGCTCGTCTTCATGTATCGGATAGTCATAGCCGAAACAGCCGGATACGGATAACGCTAAATCTCGGAATAGAACTCCCATCTCAAACAAAGCCTTCCAGCTTCGTTCATAATCTCCGTCTGAAAAAGTTCTTACAAAAGCATCCCATTTAGACGTTTCCAAGTATTGCTCGAAATATTTGCCCTCTTTCCCTGTCTCAACTTGAAAATTCGTTTGAACCCCGATATACCACGTGATCATTCGCATCAACATATCTCGTACCGGACCCTCATGAATTCGCATGGCATACGGAAGCTGTCGACGCCACAATCCCTTTGCCACATACGTACTTACCCACCAAAACTCGTTGCAGCAATTATAAAATTGTATCTCAGATGGAGGGGGTGGCAAATAATCACGATTGCTGGGCGCTGGTACATTACCGAAGAGGCCATCTTTATCAAGAAGAATTACCGTTTGGCTGTCATGGACATAATGGTCAAGCTGGTCAGTCTGGAAAAAAGTAAGATCGATTCGGTTCCCATCCTTAAATAGCATGAGAAAAGCAAACCTCTTGAAATGCACAGCATGCGGATTGCTCATTATGTCCGGTGTTTGCATAATCAAAATGTCACCAAAATAGGATATCCAACTCTGATCGTCAATAAAAGACTGTACAGAATCAACAAAACATACAATATCGTAATCCTGAAAAATATCTCTGGTCACTTCGGGATTTGCCCGAGAGCCGTTCATCATGACTGCTCGAATATTCAGGTTGTTCCTGGCAAAATCCTGAATTGTCTGTAACATCTCGACTTCATTACGCATTAAAGTTTTCCTCCTGTAATTTTATATGGAACATACGGTTCATCACAGAAGGAGGAGCACGAGCAAGTTTCCGTTATAACTTATCTAATAATTTCTTCATGCTATGTATCACCTACCGTCCCATCGATTGGAGATTATTATCTTATCATTATAATAACTAGGAGAAGGCGAATGATGAAAGAACATATTGCGGAAGAAATGGAATTGTTTCATTTCACCTTTTCCAGAGTCTTGGAGAATACAATTTTCGCTGTCTGTTCGATCCAGTCAGCATGTTCGATATGGTACTTCGATTTTGGCCAGACGGGATGCGTGGGTACAGTCGGCCAGAAGCTTTCCATCATTTGATAAGTTACACGCCCAAATTAAACAGTGTCTACAGTATTGAGTAAGTCGGTGTCATAGTTGCTCTAGTCTCCGTTAATTTACAAGGAGAAAAAAATCAGTCAAAACGGGAGCGAGGAGATCCGGAGATACATTATGATCCTGACCTTCCAGTATGCGGCAATTCGCATCGGGGAGTCTGTCCACGAGCGCTTTCACCGCATTTTGCTGGTACTCAGGACTTGTCCCTCCACCCACTACGAGCGTAGGGATCGAAACGGAAGGCCACCGATCGGCTGGCAATGGGTTGCCCGACATGGTGTCACCCATGATGGTGCCATCATAGACCAGTGTGTGCGCTACATCTTCCATCGCCGACCAGAATGGCCCGCTTCGCATCGGAGCAACGAAATCGGCAGGAACACCTGCTGCCTTCGTCAAGAAATACTCGACTGCGTCGCCTCTACGGCCAGACGCTGTCAGCTCTTTGAGCTGCTTTAAGTAACCATTCGGCAGCGGAGGACGCGTATTGTCGACGACAAACGGTGGCTCGTACAATGCCAGCTTTGCGATAGCAAGCTTGCGAGCCGCATCGAGGGCAAGGACACCACCGGAAGACATGCCGAATACGAATGCCGATCCACCAGACTCGTTGATGAGAGCTTCGATATCTTCGATTTCGCGCTCAACCGCGTACGGCGCCGTATCGCCGCTATCCCCTCGACCCCTACGATCGTAGTTTAACACGGTAAAGTGGGGAGACAGAAGCGAAGCAAGCTGCGACATCATCGTACGAGTTTGAAATGCAGCGCATACCAGGATGATCGCCGGTCCATTCCCGGATTTATCAAAAGCAATGGCGGTTCCGTCTTTCGAAATTACTTTTTTCATTGTATTTGCCTCCTACGATTTGGGAATTACTTCTAAACGACCATAAACCTTTTTCCATATCGGGCGATTCAATAACAGCAATCGGATTCGGATGGTGAAAATAAACCGATTTGATCATAAAATCGCAGTGTTCGAACCGTCAGTCCTGCCATTTTAGTAAGTTCTCCAACTTTCCATTCTCGTTGCATGATCATCCCCATTCTTGGTTGCTAGCTTTTTACTGGTACCCTCACTATACATCATTACGTTACGTAAGGATCAAGCCATTCTTCCACAAAATGCTGTTGATAATAATCAAAACGTCCGATAGTATTCGGAGGTTCGAAGGAATGATTTACTCCTTCTTATTTAACTTTTTGTAATGAGGGGGATATTTTTTCACTATTGCTGGGATATGCCCAACTTGAAATACTTGCAGTGCAACTAACTTGATTCTTTGGCAGCGCCTGGGACTGCTTCTGGAATACTTCCGGCTTGGTTAGACTGAGTCTCTCCGATTGGTCGTACGTGCCGAAGCCGCGTAACGACAAGTACGATGATAACAAGCATAATGGCGCCGCTGGCAGCCGCAACGACGTGCATCCCGCTCGTAAAGGCTTCGCGTGCCCCCGTGAGCAGTACCTTGCCGTCTTGTTCAGAGAGGCCTCCCGCTATAGCCGTAGCACCTGCCAAGCTGTCTCGGGAAGCTTCTATCGCGGACGCTGGCAAGTCGGGGGGAATAGAATTCGCCACCTGGTTGCGGTAAATGACCGTGCCGATGCTGCCTAAGACTGCGATGCCCAGAGCGAAGGCGAATTCGCCGCTGGTTTGCAGCATGGAAGCCGCCGATCCTGCCTTCTCTGGCGGGGCTGAGCCGATGATAAGGTCGCTGGACAGGCTCGGGAGCGGGGCTGAACCTATACTGAAGCAGATATACCCGAGTATCAGAAACGTGAGACCTGACTCAACACCCACCTGGGTTAGCAGAAAACAGCCCGCGCTCGATATCAGTAGTCCCGTTCCGATCAGGCGGGCCGGTCGGATCCGGCGTGCGATAAGCGGCGAGAGAAGCATACCGGCCATCGAGGCAATTACCCCGGGGAGCATATATAACCCTGCCCGAAACGGTGACATTCCTTGTACGAATTGGAGGTGTTGCGCGATGAAGAGCATGGTCGCGCCTGTCAGTGTTATACCGAACATGCCCCCCAGTGCAGCGTTGAAACCTGGACTCGCGAACAGGCGTAAATCGAGTAGGGGATTCGTCAGCCTGCGCTGCCGCGACACAAACACCGTGCCTAGGACGACACCCGCCAGTATTGACAGCACAGGAACAATCTGCAGACCGTACTTCGCGATTTCCTTGAGGCCGTATATCACTGGCAGGATGGTGCCTAGCGATAACACGACACTGGTCAAATCCAATCTGCCGGATTCTGGGTGCCGGTATTCGGGCAGCAGCATGGGTCCGGTTATTAGTAGAAGCAACATGACCGGCACGCCCAAAAGGAACACCGAGCCCCACCAGAAGTGATCTAGCATGAGACCTCCAACCACAGGCCCGAGAGCCATGCCGCCTACAGAGCACGTTAACCATATGCCGAAGGCAAGAGAGCGTTGCTTATGGTCACGGAACATGCTGCTTATCAAGGCCAGAGTAGAAGGCGATACAGTCGCCCCGGCTATGCCGAGCAGTGTGCGGGCCGCAATGAGCATCTCAGCGCTTCGGGAAAATGCAGCCATTATCGAGGCTATGACGAATGCGGACCCGCCGATCAACAGCAGTTTGCGGCGGCCGATCCGATCACCCAGCGTCCCCATGGTGATCAAGAACCCGGCGAGCATGAATCCGTAGATGTCGATTATCCACAACTGTTGAGCGCTATCGGCGCCGAGGTCGGCGCCAATATGCGGCAGTGCGAGAATCATTACGGAGAGATCGATTGAGACAAGGAGGGCGGGCAGTGCTAAAACTGCAAGCCCCGTCCATTCCCTTATGCCGGCCTTCATCTCAATTTCATGCATTGCGCTCTTCATTCGTTCTGCAGCTCCAGACCCAGCTTATCTAACATAATTTTTGTGCCGTGATCGCGTTGTTTTGGGAGATCGTGACCATCGAAGAACGCTCCTTGTTCGGTGTAGATGAGTTGAGTGTCGTTGTCCGATTGCTTTATTTCTACTGTCGTCACGGAGGCAGACATCCGTGTCTCTCCTTGGTCCAAGGTGTAAGTATAAGCGATGGGACTGTCCTGAACGATCCCTTGGTAACAAGCGTCGAATGTGTAAATTGGACCGTTCGGCGGGCCGCCGCGGTTGATTTCTCGACCACTAACCCGAAAGTCGAACTCGTCGGCTTTTGGAAACCACCGGGCTTTGGCCGACGGGTCCGACCAGACGAAGAATACCCGCTCGGGCGATGCATGATAATTTTTCTCGATAACAAAGGTAGAGTACTTTATAGATCGTTCATTCATGGTTTATTTTGTCCTCCTTTGGGAATCGTCATCTGGATGGTCATCAAGAAAATCACCAATCCGGTCGAGATGGGATTCCCAGCTCGCTTTCCGCTCGGCTAAATATTCATGATGGCTCACCCTCATGGCGCTCAATATTTTGGTGAATTCTTGAACGGTCAATGGTTCTTTTCTCTGTATAAGGCTTGTTACATACTCTAATTTCTGTAAAAGCTTTTGATGCACACTTATACTTTTCTTCAGACGCTCAATTTGAAGGGAAACAATGTCGAACAGGCTGAAATGATTGCCGTCAATAACGGATTTGACCTGATCCAACGACAAGCCGAGCCCCTTCAATAACAGAACTTGCTGCAGCTGTGCAATATCGGATTCTATATAGATCCTGTGTCCTGAGTCAGTATGACCGGATGGAGAGAACAAACCGATCTGGTCGTATTACAGCAATGTTCGAACCGTTAATCCTGCTAATTTTGCAAGTTCTCCAACTTTCCACTCCCGTTTCATGATCATCCCCTTTTTAGTCGCGCGAGGTTTTACCGGTATCCATAGCATAGATCATTACGTTACGTTAGTTTCAAATACAAAATGGAAATTTATAATAATTAGCATGAAAATAAGGCGAAGTAATTGAGTATTTTATTCCGACACAGGATGTTTGTCCTCATGCCATCATTTCTGGAATGAACGTGGTGATTAAAAATAATGTTAGAAACTGAGTTTGGTCACGTAATGATCTTCATTAATTACCAATAATTAAAAAAATTCCTCGGATGGAATACCCTATTAGCCGACGAAAACGGGGGATGGGTTCACAAAGAAACTTCACTATTGTCAATTGCTGAAGTTTAATTCGATGCAATAATAGGTCAATCCACTATTGAACGGAGTACGGAAGTGAAATAAATATGACAGGAGTAGACGTTCATGGCGGATTTCGAGGATGGATGCAGGGGGAATGTTATCAAGTTCTTGTCATTTATGATATCAAGTTCTTGTCATCCGTGTCGGGTGACAAGAACATATATCGTTTGCCGATTGAAGACAAGAACATATATTGTATTACGTAAATGAGGACGATTATCAATAATAAAATGATGCAGATTGATCAGCGGCGTTAAGCTAATGGGCAGGATAACGCGAAGCAGTAGGCTATCGTAACTAAGCAACCGGTCTGTAAGTGTAGTTGATATAATTTAGAATTGTGCGGAGTCCAGACAGACGTAATAATAAAAGAGGGAAACAAAGTTACCCATAACAAAGGGAGGCAGGAGAATGGAGAACGTGTCGAACATGGATAATGAGAAACAGGCTATGGAGAAAGCGAATACGGTGTATGAAATAGGCGAGATCATAACGACGAAAGTGTACAAGGTTAGCCCTGAGCAGAAAGAGGAACTCGATCGCTTGTCAGCAGATAGGCTCGAAAAGTTACGCGAGGAGGCAATACCGAATATCCGAGAGCGATATGAGCAGATGGTCAAGCTCCGGCAGCAACAACCGAAGGCCGACGAAGGTGGAAAGCCTCCGGGGGATTCCGCTAACGGAGAACGATAGTTGTATCATGATATTGAGGCAGCTGGTCAAACGATCAGCTGCCTTTTTTTGAAGTAAAGGGCAGGATAGTTCAAAAATTATCGCGAATACCCTACATATGGAATTATCTACGAAGTTCGTGAATAAGACGTTAAGCGAAACCACTTAAGTCAGATAAATCTAATTGAACAACAATGGAGAAGATTTGGAGATGGATAACCTTAAAGTGAGTTATCTAGAGCAAAATACTGCTTTTGATAAATATCTAAAGAAAATAATTTACAGAAAACTGATGTCAACATTAATGACGATCATTGTATTCTTTATGATGTACATGATTTTAATAGGATACAGCATGCCTTTATTTGTATTATTTATTTGTACTGTTCCTATTTTTTTACTCACTCTTCCTGTTTCTATAGTTTGTGAGTTTTGTTTTCAGAAATATAAACTCAATAGAATCGTATTAACTGTAATTTTTCAAGTAATCTTTTCATCAGTTATTATATTCGGAATAGAATATACATCGATTCGATTCTATGGACTATTTACTGTTTGTTTCTTTATTAATTCAGTTGTGTTCCTGATTATTGACGAGATTTTTAAGAAAGTAAAGACTACTAAAAAACAAAGAAGAAGTGACATCACCTAACACTGAATTCACGCTGCTGAGCTAACTCTCCTTGGTCTGCCTTTGTCTTTTCGAAGATGCTATTGTTATTCATGAAATTGATGAAGAAAATTGGGGGTTCAGCGGTGTTTTGACAGACGATTTTCGAAGTAGTAAGTCTTAAGTTATTACGTTAACGGGACACGTTAGTTGAACCATGATATAGAGGCATCTGGTCAAACGATCAGCTGCCGTTTTCATTGATAAGGCAGGAGGGCTTTTAACAATGAACGTATTAGACGAACAAACTAAATCACACTTAATTGTGATTTCAGAGATGAATGGGATATTTATATCAATTGGAGGACGGTACTGGTTACGCGGAGGTTGGGCGATAGACTTCTTACTTGGAAGGGTTACTAGACCACATGAAGACCTAGACTTGGTAACTTGGGTTCAAAATCGGGTGGTATTGGAACAAATGCTTATGGACGCAGGCTTTGAACGGATACCTGTGAGTGAGCGGCAGACAGATTTTCGTAAAGGCAATGTAGACATTCAGTTTCTTTACTTGACCACAAATGGTGATGGAAGCATTATTCCTAATGGATTACCAGAATGGGTATGGAGGTCAGATGCATTATTACCGCAAGCTTTTACACTTAACGGAATAACAGCAAATGTATTAAATCCTCGACAATTACTTGAAGAAAAAGAAGTGTATGAAAAAATAGGAAGGAAACTCCGCCAAAAGGATTTGGAAAGTAAAAGAATACTGCAAAGCATCATTGAAAACAAACAATTTTGGGATAGCTTGTTGAACTAACGGGACACTATAGCTCAATGATGACACGAACGGCAGCCGGCCAAAACGATCGGCAGCCGCGTTGCGCTAACTGGCAGATTAGTTCAGCAGTATATGGTAATATAAGGAATGAACTTAAGGGTTGTTGGACTTCAACAAATCCTTCCCGATTTGAGGAGATTTCCTAATGGAGACACAATCTTGAGGAAGGTAGGTGTTTGGATTTGTTAAAGAAGGGTGAAGGAAAGATTAACGAGATAATTTATAACAACACAGCTTACCATAATGGAAAATACAGATACTACCCTACGATTACGGGATTAAATGGAATATTGGAAGAAATAATTAACTCTAATTCAACTACTGAGTATATAAGAATTACGCCGTTCTACGTCAACGAACAATTGGATAGGCAAATTGAATTTGAAGAATATAAGTTTTTTATTGAGTGTAAAGATTGGGTTGACGATAAACTTCAAGAAATGCACATCATAGAGTGTCTTAAAGTGGAGGATACGGCTAGAACTCTTGATGATTTAGAGTTAGGAGCAATACTCTATCCTTTATGTAAAAACGACGATGTAGACTCTTATAAAAAAGCAATCACAAAATATAAAGAATCTTTGAGGGTTATTCTTCTCCAGATGATGAATATTGTTAAATCCGAAATGAAGTTAAAAGAAGATGATTTGCCTTTTGGGTATTTCTGCTTTGAAATTCATAGCGGATAACGGGTCACTTAATTAAGCTAACGGGACACGATAGTTCAATTTCAAAAAGGGTTGCCGCGTGGCAGCCCTTTTCCGCAAACGGGCTGCAGTATAATGCCAATACACTGGATCTCGTTTAACGTATCAAATAGAAAACGAAAAGGAGGTTACACATTGAAAGTTGCGACTTTGAACGTAAATTATATAATTGACGGAAACTTCAAAGTAATACCGACAAAAATGTTTTATGAAGAATTATCTGATGGCGAGATGCAGAACATTCGTTTAGAAGTCCAGTTGAATAATATCTGCCTTCAATCTAAGTCAACCGACTCGACTGAATACGCAATCAAATATTTACAGAAAGAACTCTCCGATAATATCGTAATCGCCTGTTGTCAATCTTGTCGACATGGAAATTATAACCCGTGTGGTGATAACGAAAATCAGATATTCTGCTTCAAGGATTTAAATCCTTCCGATAAATATGAAGTGGTTAATATCTTCTTAACACAGGATAGATCTTTTGAAACAAGAACCCGAAAACTTCTTGATTTTTGTAAAGATTACAAACCCATTTCTCATAATGAAAAATACACCTACAACGATTGGGGATTAGAAAACTTATAACTGAGAGAGGATTCTGGAAAATACAACTGCAGTTGTTAGGAACATTTTTTAATGTAAGTCATTGAACTAACGGGACACGATAGCTTAATAAATCACTAAAACGCGGCTGTCGGCATGGATCGGTAGCCGCGTTGCGCAAACGGGCAATTATCCAAAGTAGAGCAACATGTTCATAAGGAGTGGTTATATGAAAGGGAAATTTTACGAAATTATTGGAACAATATTTGTGATCTTCTCTGGTGTTCTGTATACCTTGGAACGATGTGCAAACTGGGTTTCTAATGGACTATCCGCACAAGGAGTAGCAGCTTTTTCCGGCAATGGAAATTACGGTGAACCCTGGGTGGATCTCGAAGATAATGTTTTCGTTATCCCTTTTCTCGTAATTGGAATTGTTGCGTTCTTGTATGGACTCTTTAGAAGTTTTATTAACCGAGGTCATTAAGCTAACGGGACACGTTAGTTCAACAAAAAAAGGAGCAGTATGCCGGTGGCAGCTGCTCCTTTTTTTGTGTATGAGCCTGTTTAAGCGTGATGGCTGGCATGGATTTAGGGAAGGTCTCTCGTCCCCGAAAATACATTAGAATCCCAGCATCAGAAGCCGAATAATGCTTAATATTCTGTAGATAAATCGGAAACAGTATGACCAGCATGTAGCCCGTTGTCAGCCATCGGGCAGTTGTATCTTCAAAATCAAATGCATTGATCAGTTCCTGGGTCCCACTCGAATAATCGGTGTTGGTCGTGAATTCTCCACTCATCGGTTGTCGTATCCTTCCCTCAGCTTATTAGGGAAGAAATTGTTTCTGCGCCAGTAAATCTTGTGTGGCTTCCCACAGCTTGTGCTGCATAACGGCATCCCCACCAGGCGACACAGGTTCAATTGATTTTCCGGTTCCAACGTTAAAATATCCGCCAGTCATTTTGTGATATTCGGGCTCCACAATCAAGCGGGTAATAATCTCTGCTCCTCTTCGCGGATCTCCGAGACGAAGTACCTTCAACAATCGTTCTAAGAAGGGGGCAAACCAAAGTTCTCGTCCGAGTCCGGTAACATTAAATCCTGGATTTAGCGCATTGACACTGATGCCTGCACCCTCCCACCGTCGTGCAAGTTCGGCAGTGAACATAATATTCAACAATTTGGTTTTTCCATAGATAGGGGATGAACCGCGAGCGGTAAAGGGTGTTGTTTCCGTTAAATCCTCGGGGAGCCTCAAAACTCCGTGACGGCGGGAAGCTTCGGAGGCAACATTGACAACTCTGGCTTTGCACGCGTTCTGCAGAGAAGGTTTTAGCGTATGTGTCAACAGCCATGGTGCTAAATAATTGACAGTAATCATTTCAGGAAGCCCCTCGGAAGTAATGCGAGGCTCAAAAGCATGGATTCCCGCATTGTTCAACAGCACATCAATTTTAGGGTAAGCGGAGGCTATTTCGCTCCCAACCCGTTTAACATCCTTCAATAGCGATAAATCTCCATAAAAAAAGTCGATTTTCGCTGATGGTGCACTCGCTCTAATCAGTTTTCTCGTAGCTTCAGCGCGTTCTTTACTCCTTGCAGTCAAGACAAGGTTAAAACCGCGTCTTCCCAATTCAAGCGCGACAAGCTGTCCAAGACCGTTGGTGGCACCTGTAATGACAACAGTTGCTTTTTTAGGCATCGTAATTTCTCCTTCATGTGATACAATTTTTTAGAAGCAAACATTTCGGATAACAGGTCAGGTATTGAATATTTAGTTGACATATGTCCACTATATTGATTTGATTGATATATGTCAATTAAATTTAATTTCTTTTTTGATCTATAGAAAGGTGATTGAGGATGAACGATAATGAATTCAAATATGAATCAAGGGAGAAGCTAGAGATTCAATTGGGCCAGCAGCTGAACGCCCTCATCAGCGCTTCACATGCTTTGAATGTCAGAGCCGCAGCAAAGTTCGATTCCTCCCTGCAGCCTGCCGCTTTTCATATTGTTCGTTGGCTTTATTCTTATGGGCCAACTAGTGCCGCTACTTTAGCGGAATCAACGGCGATGGATAGAAGTTCAGTTAGTCGTCTTGTCAAACAGCTCGAATCTCTGGGGTATGTGAACAGAGAAGTGTCTCCGCATGATGGTCGGGGAATTGTGTTGTCTCTTACCGAGGATGGACAACAGAAAATAGTAGGTGCGCTTAAGGAGAAAGAGTCCGTTTTTTATGAACGACTCTCGGACTGGAAGGATGCAGAACTCCATGATTTCATCCAAATGCTCAGCCACTTTAATGGATATAATCCTTGATGAGAACGTAACTTGCGGTGTTGTAATCTTTAATGCTCTCGCTAACAGTAATAAAGCCATTTCCCAATATGTAAACAAAGGACCATCCCGCAAAGGATGGCCCTAAAACTTGCCGTTACTGACAGCGCACTGAACCGTACTATAGGTAAGAGTACGGATCATTAAGCTAACGGGACACGATGTTGCGGCAGTAATGCAGCAGATGATGCTCCGCCTACTAACATTAAAGAAAGATCTGTCATTGCAATAATTCGTTTAAAATTTTTCATATTCCACCTCATATTTTATTATATTTACAAGAAAATACTATCAAAAAATATTTTCAATCAAATACATAAAATACACAATGTGACAATTCATGTTAAATAAAAGAAATAAAAGTAATAATATTACAAAATAATCAAATATAATACATAATTTTAGCAATATATAGTATTATTGGTTTATAAACAATTAACAGGTATAAAAAATGTGAGGTTTAATCTGTGAATTCAAGCAAAAGAATATCTATTTTTATATTACTATTACTAGTAAGTGTTAGTGTTATTGGATGTTCCCCCAAAAAAGAGCTTCCAAAAATACATTTAACTGTTGCTACGAACTCTCCCGAGTATTTTTTAAGCAAGTATGGAGAACCGTACATGATTAAGTATCCTAACATTACTATCGAACCAATAGAGGTGAGACCACAAGATTTATTTGATAGAGATGCTTATGTAAAAATGCTAACAGAAAAGAAACCAGATTTAATTGATGTGAATTTAGAAATGTACAATTATTTGATAGACAGGGGATTGTTATATGGAATAGATTCAATGATAAAAAAAGACAAATTTGATCTCGAAAAACTATTTATAGGTGTGGTTGATGTGTTAAAAGGAAATGATGGCCAATTATACGGATTGAGTCAAGATTTCACTACTGATGCGGTGTATTATAATAAAGATATGTTCGATAAATATCAATTACCTGTTCCAACAGATAAAATGTCTTGGTCAGAAATACTTCAACTAGCAATAAGGTTTCCAGTTGATAATAGCGGGAATAATTCGCTATACGGTTTATCTACCAACTCCCCACTTGGTATATTTGGTTTATTTTACGCTATAGGCGAGACTGATAATTTACAAATGATTAGAAAAAATAAATTAATCTTAGAATCACAAGAGTGGGATAATATTTATCGAAATATAATTAAAACATATAAATATGGCGCAATCTGGGACTATAACACAATAAATGAAGATCTATTTATTAAGGGTAATGTTGCAATGAAAGTTGATTCTTCAAGTTATATAAAATCATTAAAAAGTGAAAGTGAATTCCGATGGGGGGTTGTAACATATCCTGTTGATCCGAAAAATCCTGATTATACTCCTCGGTTAAATTTAAATCATATTACTAGCATAAACAAAAATTCAGGACAGATAGATAATGCTTGGAACTTTATAAGATTTATTAATAGTGAAGAAGTATCAAAAGCTCAATCAAAAATTTTAAATGGCGATGTTCTATCACGTCCAAGTATCATGATAGAGAATAATGCTGAGATAGATATTAATGCATTTTATAAATTAAAACCAATGGCTAAATATCTTAAGTATGACCAACAAAATGCTGGGTTTAGTGCAGAGTTCATTCCCTTTTTCAACAAGGAAGCTCAAAAAGCAATTGAGGGTAAGCTATCCATAGAAAATTCTTTTGATAATATACTTCGAGAAGGAGATATTGAGATAAAAGCATCTGTCTCAAAAGAACAAGGTACTGCTCGATAAAACTAGTAGATAGTTATTGTGATGGTGAGGAAATTGTCAGGCTTATAGTAAAAGAAGTGTAAACTAACACGGTTCTAATAATCGAAATATTAAAAGATTTGAACCACGCGAACAAACATGTACAACAATGAACTAACGACAGCTGTGTTTACGACGACAGAACCAATATGGTCTATTTTCTATGCATAATCGAAGTGCATTAATCGAGATTTTTCGAAATGGATGTCTTATAGGATGAAACAAAAAGTACCATTATTATTCAATAAATGAATCTACAATAAAGAACAATCCTTGGACGGATGGCATGCTGTACATACTACCTAAAGAGAAATTTCATATGTCTGGACAAGGAAGAGTGGTGCAATTTGATGAGTGGATTTGCAATGAATATGTAACCCCACTAGGCAAGATAAGCGTATCCGTATCAGATTTTTATTTCTTGAATAAAGTAGCTGTTCACAAAGATAATGAGCCATTGTTTAGTACCTAGATATTCTATAAAGTACGAACTTTATTGGCGAATTCGAAGAGGACAAGTAACAGCACATAACACCGTAACTATGCTGCGTGCCGTTCGGCTCTTGGTTCGCAAGAAGAAGTAGGTAGAGAAGTGGAATCAGCTCACAACCCTGTGTAGCTAAATCCGTTAGACCCGGTGCGTATGCCGATTAAGCTCCCTCGAAATGATTCAGTTTCCTCACTCAGACTCATGAATTCGCAGGATTTCATCCTGTGTATGTATGAAAATTAGGATGTAGAAAGAATCGGTAGAGGAGGGATGGAGATTTGAGCATGCGGAAATAAAGGATGAGTAGGGACCACCCATATTGTTCCATATATGCACGTCTCCACTTTAACTTAGTGATTCTCGCTCAGTTTACCAAGGTCTATAGAACTTACAAAAGATAACTTAAAAGTTCTATTGATTCATTACCACATAAAGCAATCCAAATTTACCGAACATATCAGTAATGATCCATTCAGTTCGATTGTGGAGCCAAGTTTAGGGAAATTAACTGAGTTGTTCTCTGATCGTCAAGAAAATCTAATTTGTTTTGGTCATCACCATCCTATCCATTTTTTTAATCATCAAGATCGAACGTACTTAAATCCAGGTTCACTTGGTTGTAATTATAAGCCGACTGCACGCTTTGCACTTGTTGATGTAGTAGGTGTTCAATTGAGGATTGAGTTAAATGAAGTCATTTATGATAATACAGACTTTTTAAAATCATATTCGATGTTAAATGTTCCAGATCATGAATTTATCCTCAAGATTTTTCACGGTAATCAGTTCCGTTGACATTAAGCTAACGGGACACGTTAGTTCAACAGAGAGGGGAGTAGTTTGCTACGGCAGCTGCTCCTTGTTTTTATTAAGCTAACGGGCAGGACAACGTAATAAAAGGTAGAATTAATTCAGAATATGGTCCTACAAAAGGAGTGCAATCAATGAAGTTTTTCACGAAGGAAGTAAAGAAAATATTAATTGATGAGTGCTTATTTCATTGCATAATTAACCAAACGCCTTCAAATGAGTCAATAAGTTTTAAAGTATATCCATCAAACACCAAAACATCGTATCTTTTGATATTGTTTTCTTGGAAAGTAAATTGGTCTACCAACTTATGTAAACCGATTGCATGTGCTAGCTTAATTAAATATGCAATAAAAAATGGTTGGGATTATACAAAAGAAAAAAGAGTAATGAAATTAGACCAAGGCGATTATCTTGTCAATGAATTAAGATTAAATCCATAATTAATTATGCTAACGGGACATAAAATGAGCGGACTGCGTCAAAAGCCAATTCCTGTTTGGTGGCGCGAAATAACACTTCGATGCGACAGCAGAATTGCTGAATTTATTCGAGTATAATACAGCTTGTAGAAGATAGGTGGAGGGTATGGAACGAAAGTATTGGGTGCCGGCGTTGGAGCGTGGGCATGAAGTATTGGCTTGTATCGCATGTCATCCTTCGAAGCTGAGATTGATCGACCTGTGCGCGGCAACAGGGATTAATAAGAGCACGATGTTCTCGCTCTTGCATACGATGGAGTCGCTGGAATGGGTTAAGCGCGAGAAGGGAGATACGTACGTATTAGGCTCGACGTTCGCGTATCTCGGCAACGCTTATTTCTCCAACATAGACGTCGTGAAGCTGTTTATGCAGCATGCTGCCGCAGCAGTAGCCGTTGTTGGTGAAACGGCGCAATTGGCGCGGCTTGAGGGAGAGCATGTCGTTTACCTCGCGAAAGTTGAAGCACCAACACCAGTCCGTTTACTCTCGGAGCCAGGAAGACGGATTCCAGCGTATACCACGGCTTTAGGCAAGGTGCTGCTTGCCGCAAGGGGGGATGCTGAAGTGAAGCGATTGTATCGCGATCAAGCCTTTCTTCCGTTGACTAGCAATACGTTGAAAGATATGAACGAGTTGCTGCTGCTACTGCCACGCATACGAGAACAGGGGTATGCTGAGGATCTTGAAGAGTTGGCGGCGGGATTCTGCTGCCTGGCGGTGCCTGTTACCGACGTATTCGGGCGCGTTCTCGCAGCAGCAAGCTTCTCGATCCCGACCGGACAATGGGACTCGAAGAAAGAGCTGGCGCGCGACGAGCTCAGTAGATTGTCGGGGCAATTGTCCTCGCTCTTATAAATCAAACAAGGGTCGCGCCGCATGAAGACGTTCATGCTGGCGCGACCCTTTATTATGTGTCCGAATTAGAATATAGGCACGTACTCCGGTTCCGATGTGTTATTCATCAGGCCTGCTTGCGCTAGAATCCGCCGAAGCTCAGCCTTCTTGCTCTCTGGCAGCGGCAGTGCTGGAGCCAACAATTGTGTGGATATGTCTAATCCGCGCATACGAATGGCTTCCTTCACGACATTGACGAAAGGCGCATCAAGCGCGTACATGTAAGGGATGTACGCGAGCTTGCGTTGAATCTGTATGAGCTCATTCATGTCTTTCTTATGGAAGGCGTTCCAGATGCCAAGTGTCAGTTCAGGCGCAAAGTTAGAGCTTGCTGGAATCGCGCCATCTCCACCGAGAATAAGCACATCAGCTAGATACTCATCAAAGCCCGCAAATACCGAGAAGTCAGGACGAACGGACTTCACCGTATGAATCATCTCACGCATATGCGCAAGGCGATCAACGGTATCCTTGATACCCACAACATTCGAATAAGTCGTTGCCAGACGTTTAACGAATTCAGGCGTCAGATCTTGACCCGTCAGCATCGGAAAGTTATACAGCATGATAGGCAGCTTAACCGAACGAGCAACTCGAGAGAAGTGCTCCCATAATTGTGTCTCGCCTAGGGTATAGTAGGAAGGATTAATGACGATAACTCCGTCCGCACCTTCATTTTCCGCATATCTGGACAGCTCTTCCACTTCGACTGTGCTGTTAGCCCCTGTACCGATCCATACAGGCACGCGCTTGCCTACAGCTTCAACTGCGAAGCGTGTAACTTCCTTTCGCAGATCCATCGACATGTTGGCGAATTCGCCTGCGGTACCCATAAAGAATAAGCCGTGAACACCCTGCTTGATCAAGTGTTCAATGAGAAGGGTCATCCCTCTGCGGTCAAGTGTCATATCTGGTTTGAATATAGTTGAGACTGGCGGCATAATACCGCGAATTGGCAGGTTCACTGTACTTCACTCCTATCCATGATCTGACTTCATCGTAAAATAGAGGTGACTGGGGGATGTATTACAAATGTCACACTTCGTTTCAAATAGAAAACTAGGTTTAGTATACTAAACTAAATCATCACATACTTAAGCAAGTCCTCATTATCACAGCACTCCCAGATCGGCTTCTGATGAGGATAGCACGTCCTATCAGTCAGAAGCGTCCTGAGTCGCTTCTTAACGCAGCCAATGCAGTTCGCGGAATGTCTCAGGCGTCATATCTTCATATCGCTTGAACAGCGTGCCGACGTTACGCTTACGGGTAGTTTACGTCAACAACCGATCCCGGAAATAAAGGAATTGAGTTGGCTAACCTCGAATAAGAAAATTAGATTTTGGGTCCGTTACAGGCATACCAATCTGGAGGTAATCATGAAGAAGAACGAAATTCTAGATCTGCTAGTAACGTCCGGCCTTGAAGCATACAAAGACCGGTTCGATTCCTTGATCTTTCCTTCTTATCAGATTCAATTGGAACCAGAGGAAGACTCGAACTTCCCCTTAGGTGTGAGCAAGATTGGCGGTCAACCGGATCTGACTGTTGATATCGAGTGGCCAAAGTGGAAAGGTTACAACATGTCATTCATCGCTCAAATTAATCTTGCCGATCTGCCCGATCCTACTCCGCTTCCGCAGGGAGGTCTGCTTTCTTTCTTTTACGCGGTAGAACCGATGTACGAAGATGAGGACTTCTATGGTGATCCAAACACATGTCACATCATCTTTACGCCGGTCGAGGGGCTATCAGGACTTACCCGCAGACCGTTGCCCGAACTCACAGAAGAAGCCATCTTTAGGCCAAACCGGGCTACGTTCTCGCCTGTACTTTCAGTACCTGCACCAGAATCGGCCTATTTGGAGAGCATGGGGCTTGGATGGAATGGGAACCGTGTAGACTTCAATAAATACTGGGAAGTATTTATTGAGAAGTACCGTGAAATCACTGAGCCTAGTGATACGGTGCACCGCTTGTTCGGTCATCCGGAACAAATACAAGGAGACATGCAAGTCGCTTGCGAGGTTATGACAACTGGACTCGCATACGAAATGCTTCAGGATCCTGGAGTCAATGAACGCGCTGTTAAGTCCGCTTTGAAATGGAGGCTGCTTCTTCAAATCGATTTCGAAGAAGAGAAAACCGGTATCATGTTCGGGGACGTCGGTCGCGTTTATTTTTGGATCCGAGAGGACGACCTTGTGGGGCAACGCTTCGATCGGGTTGTTCTCGAGATGCAGTGCTGCTAGTAAGAGGAAGTTAGCTATTGAAGTATATAAAGGGGGATTTATTATGAATATTGTTGTTGCGGAACATTGGAATCTTGAAAAGCATGAACTGCCCGGCGTTAATAGCATCATCTTTCCAAATGGCACTGTAACAATCTTAAGTTGTTACAGTGCATATAACCCCAACACAAATGAAAGTAAATTTTATTGCTCTCCCTTGTGTGACACAACCATTGAAAGCATATCAAAGTATAATGTTGAATGTTGGACGATCGTTGATGAATGGGTCAGTATTGATTATCAAGACGGGAAAATCTGTGGCGGTGATGGTCAAATGGGAAATGAAGGATTCATTGCTTGTACGGATGCTGAAGACCGTTTGGTATGGGGAATATTTTTTGAAAATTCAAACCCTATAAAAAGCTTAGAAATTAAAGATAAAATCCTAATCGCTATTAATGAGCATACCGAATTACAAATTGAAATCAACTTAGAAAACCTCACACAAATTAAAATGACTTCCATAAAACCCAAAAACGAGCCAACTAATTGATGAAACAAATACCAAGCACGAAATTTCCTAATATAGAGTACTCACCTAGCTCCTGCCAATTTCTCGATCCATGGATCGATTCGATCCGTGATGTGACTTGGTTTTTCTTGTTAAGCTAACGGGACAAGACGCGGCTGCCGACATAAATCGGCAGCCGTGTTGCGCTATTCTAGCTAATAGGTTGTTAATATTTAAAACTTAATGGATTCAATCGGCAATGGTATACTGAAAAATGAGTATAGCAAACACCCCTTCCTGCAACTGTGGAAAGGAATTCCAAGGGAGGTGGGATTTCTTCATAACTCAATTGAAATTCATCTTTTTTAGTAAGGATCGCATAAATCCAGTGGATCAGTTTGTTAACGCAGGCAATTACGGCTATTTTAAACGGCTTACCCTCGGCACGTTTTTTATCGTAATAGGTTCGGAGCTTCTGGTTACGTGAGCTGCGTAGACCACAACGTACGGCCAAATATAAGATGGTTCGAAGTCTTCTGGATCCACATTTGGTAATCTTGTTCCGGATTGCTGTAAAATTGCCCGAAGAGAAGACGCTTGGGACGACACCGGCAAATGTAATGAGCTTTTTTGCATGATCAAATCGATCGATCTCCCCGACCTCAGCGAGAATTGTTGCAGCAATTTAATCATGGTTTAACAAGTAGGGGGATGAACGGAATAGCACTTGGGATCCGAGTCCCACGGGCAGAAACGTTCGATACCCAGATACCTTAATCTTATGACCACACAAAAAGGAGGTCGACCAGAAAGTTCTGGTGACCTCATAATACGAACGGGCAGTTTAGTTGAAGATCAAGTCGTGGAGAATAGAGTGAAAAAGGATGAAACCGTTTTTATATTCTTAAAATGATCTCAATTGTTTTTAAACCCGTACTTCACTCATCAATGCATGAATATTACTTTCAGTGTCTTTAAAAAATGCCATCCAGGTTTCTGTTTGCCCTATTTTAGCAACTACATGTGGTTCATCAATAAAAGTAACTTCTTTACCTACTAAGTGTTCATACGCATCTTTAATATTATTGACTTGAAAATAAATTACTGAACTTTTATGAGCGAATTCCTCGTTTTCTGGAAGTGTTAACATGAGTTGTAATCCGTTGCACTCAAAAAACGCCATACTATTAGTGTTAAATAATACGGAGAGACCCAGTTTCTCTTTATAAAAATCTAGTGCTCTATTTAGGTCATTAACAGGCACACCAATTTGTGCGATTTTTTGAATCATTTTAGTTTCCAAAGAACATTCTCCCTTCAAATATCTTTTCATCATAAGAATAAACAATTATATTAAATATTTCTTATCCGATATCACCTTTTTTCGATATTCTACAGGTGACAAACCAACATGTTGCTTAAACATTTTGCTAAAAGATACAGGGTTTTGAAATCCAAGTTTAAAGGTTATATCAGTCATATTATTATCTAGTTCTGCTAAGAGATGCTTTGCTTTTTGTATTCTAAATTCAGAAATATGCTGATGAGGAGTTTTACCGTATATTTGAGTGTATGTCCTTAATAAATGGTTAGGAGATAAACAAGCAACCTGTGCAACTTCAATTAATTTTATGGGTTTATCAAAATATGATCTAATATAGTCATGTGCTATATTTACCCTTCTATATAATTCTTCTCGTGTGGAATTACGAATTGCATTTAATGATTCAACTTCCTTGTATGTATTAAAGTGTTCGTGCAAAATAGATTGCATTAACTTATAGAATATCTCCTCGTAACCAATGGAATGAATCTCGAGGCTATACAATATCTGTTTAAATGTTACCAGCTGAGAAGATAGAGTTATATTTGTATGATAGGTTTTTTCAAAAAAGTCAATTGACTTTTTATCCCTATATGGGTCACTTAGAAGACTATCGTTTGTTTCTTTCAATGAATTAAAAACTTCATCTGCAAACCCATCTTTAAAGAAAACACAAAAAGACTCCACAACCTTCTTTTCATCAATTGAAATTGTGTAGGAGCCTTCATTAAGAAGCAAGTATCTACTTTCATCAACGGCAAAGAATCCTTTACTAGTCTTATAATATGCTTTACCATTTGTAAATGTTTTAATAGATAGTTGTCCAATTCCTTCCCAATAAAACTGGTCACTTTTTGCGTGTAAAACGAAATTGGTAGAAACCTTTTTAGTCATAATAATCTCCATAGCAGTACAACATTATTTTTTTATAACTTAATTATACATAAATGTAAGCATAAATTCGAAACGAAAATTGATTTATTACAGTGATTATTGAAATGCAATTAAACTAAAGGGACACTATAGCTTAATAAATATCTAAATCACGGCTGCCGGTATAAATCGGCAGCCGCGTTGCGCTAACGGGCAGGATAGTTGAATGATTTCGCGAATAACTTAAGTCATGACGAATTTACGAAGTTCGCAAAAAGACGTTAGCCGAAAGAAGTTCTTAGTTTAGGAGGAGTCTATATGATATTAGAAAAAGTTATAAATAGAATTCTAATACAAAGTGAATATAAGGATTTTGTTGATAAGTATATAGATAATATACTTACCGAATTTAAAGGTAAGATTCATAGCATTTATATGTGTGGCTCGATTCCAAAAGGAACAGCTAAACCTTTTAAGTCAGATGCAGACTTTACTATTGTATGTGTAAATCCCAAAGATATTGATTACGAAAGATTGTCAAATATTAAAGACAGGCTTTTAGAAGAATATCCAGTAGTAACTAAGATTGATACGATAATTTGCTCGATTGACGATGTATTAAGTAAACCAAATGAGTGGGGTTTTTGGGTAAAGATAATTTGTGTTTGCATATATGGTCATGACGTTGGTGAAAAAGTATCACCGATAATTATTTCTCCAGAGTTCATTTTAGACTTAAATACAGAGACCAAGGAGGAAGTAGATCGGATACATAGTTTACTTTCTAATGCTAGTGATAACACAATGAAAACTAGATATATTAAAGGTTACTCTAAGAGATTAATTCGTGCATTATACTCTTTGGTTTTAGAAGATACAGGTGTATGGCAAGATGACATTATTAAGATGAAGAATGCCATATTAAACTATTGTGAGATTGACTCCGCTTTAGTTGATTATCTGTATGCTTGTTACTTGGATAGTAATAATGTACTTGTTGAAGAGTTTCTGGGAATTGCAGATGAAGTATATAGCTATTTTGAGAACGCGTTAAATGCAATGGCTGCTTCCAGAACTTCCTTCGACTAACACCATATTGACGCTTCGGGTCACTCTGAGAAGCGAGTGACAACATCCAGCCCCCTAAGCCCGTCGGGACGTCACTGCATTAGGTGTTCGGCAAGCCTCACAACTATAAGCAGCGACTCTAATTAAAACATAAGACTATTGAGCAAACGGACACGATAGTTGAATCATGATATAGCGGCAGCCGGTCAATCGATCAGCTGCCTTTTTCATTGATGTAACGGGCAGGATAACGTAATACAATGCACACCATATTGTGGTAAAATATTGCAGATTTACTTTCTTTTAAAATTGAAAGGGAGAATGTTAGTGGAAAATCTGTTAATAGAGTCCTACAAAAAGATAAGGCTGCGATCACAGCCATGTTATTTGGAAGTGAACAGTTTGACGAAATTTTTCAAAACAGCGAAGGAAATTACTCTGATGGAATATTTGTAGCTCGTTATAACGGCTCAACTGTAGCTTTTCTCTCATTTGATGGTTTTAGAAGAAGAGCTCTGACAACGATATTTGTTAGCAAGGAATTTAGAAGGCTAGGCATTGGTGCAGCACTTATGGCACAGGCGGATAAATTGCTTTCCCAGAACGTAGCAGTCGAACGTTCGATTGGTGTATGTACAGAAGGCGACCTTTCTTCTATGCAATTTTTATATAAGAACGGATATTATGTTAGTTATTCATCTTACATCATGGAGCGTGAACATGAAGCTCTCCCTGAAATTATGAGAATCGGTTGGTTCTATGCCCAGTAATGGAAGATATCAAGTCTCCAGTGGATTTGAAGCCGTTTTTAATTATTGAAGGTCCATTGTAATGAGTTACGCTAACGGGACACTATAGCTTATTAAATAACTAAAACTCGGCTGCCGCGTTGAGCTAACGAGCAGGATAGTTCAAAAGTTTCGAGAATACCCTACATATGGAATTATTTACGAAGTGCGTGAATAAGACGTTATGAAATGGTCGCAAATCAATATAGAACATATTGTATGAAAAAATGGAAGGATTAACATGACGAATATTCTAGCATTTACATTTGTAATTATTATACTTGTTGGTATAACTTTAACAATAATTAATAGAAAGAATAAGGGTGCTGTAGTAATCATAGTATTGTGCATTTTCGCGGTCGATTTGCCGATCTTTTTCTTATTGAATAATGAGTTATATAAACTACATAAAGCAGAAATAAATAGAGTAATAGAATTAAGAGGAGGGAGAGTTGAATCAATTCAGAAAGAAGAATCAGAAAAATCACCATTTAATGGAGCAAGCGGATCGGGAAACACAATTTATGAAATTACATATGAATACAATAATCAGAAATTAATTGCGTGGTATCGAGGAACGAATGTAATGAATGATATTCATGCCAAGCCAAGTAAGGGATATGAAGAGAAATGGATATTTAACGAACTAAATCAGTAGCTCAGGGAAGGCAACCACTTCCTATAACACCACAAATGGTCCTAATTTAGAGTAATTCGATGAAGTCAGACGATTTCCGATATCACCGTATCTACACTGCGGGGGAGGCTAAGTCCGTCGGACACAGCGCATAATGTCGATTAAACTAACGGGACACTATAGCTTAATAAATAACTAAAACGCGGCTGCCGAACGGGGAGCTATAACTTAATGATCACTAGGACGAGGCTGCCGACATAAACGGTAGCCTCGTTGAGCTAACGGGCAGGATAATTTGAGATCATTTGAGGTGAAACCTACCATAAGTAACGGCGAAAAATAGGGAGTGTGCAGACACTCCCTTTGTGCAAACATTGTTTGTTATCAAATGTCTACTTCACAATATACCAATAAGGCGAACGAACAAAATGCTTATTTTCGGAGCGAGGCATTATATCGGTGGGTGTATACAAGCCATGTAATGCTTGCTGTTAATAATGCCGACGAAATCAAAGCTGTAAGAACACTATATGTTTGCCAAATAAGTATCGTTGACCAATCTAATGTACAGCACATTATACACAGGGCAATCGTAGCAATCAGCAAAATAGCTGTTACGATTATTCGCTTTTTTGTCATTGGCTGCCGCTCATTCGTTTTCCTTCTGCGTAATCCTAAGAGAAAGAACAGAACGGCCAATAGGCAAAGAATAATTGTGGTAGACGATAAAATGATGTCCAAAAGCTGTGTGCCGCTTATTTCATATGACTGCGTTAGATTGCCGTCTAATATATCTTTAACTTTTAGTACCATGCTTCTATTGATATTTGCGCCGTTAGTCAGCAAACAGACGGCTGTTCGTTCATTTGGCAGTATGACCACTTCGGTTCCGAAATTGGGATTGCCCCCTGGGTGCTCTATAATCGTTTGGTTGGCGTTCACCGACCAGCCCGCCCCATAATACATTTCGTTGACAGCCGGAACAGACATATCACCCTTATGTGATTTTTCGATAACCGTATGGAATATTTCGGGTATGTCCTGCACAACACCCATCTGTATTCCCATCCAACGCGCCATATCTTTTGTACAAGAAATGATGTAGCCTGCGGGTTTATTCCCAGAATAATCCGGCGCGTTATATGGAGTTGTCATAAAAAAGGAATATCGGTAGCCCTGTGCCAACTGTCCGGTGGCTTGAGCATCTTCTTTATAAACATACGTCTGGTGAAGACCTAACGGCTGAAATACTTGTTCCCTCATAAAGTCTTCATAGCTTTGTCCCGACACAATCTCAATAACCAAACCCAATACGTCATAATTAACGGTTCCATAATTATACTGTTCACCGGGAGGGAACGCCAACTCAGCATCTACCAGCATTTCCACAGTCTTTTGCAGCAAATCTGGCGTATTGCCTTGTGGAATATTTTGAGTATGCCTAGCATTTGTTAGGCCGCTAGTATGGTGAAGAAAGTTATTGAGTGTAAGGCTTTGCATATCAACAGGTTTCCCTTGATACTTTAACGTAAACCAAGGTAAATATTTTTGGACAGTGTCAGTCATTGACAGCAGCCCTTGCTCTTCCAACAGCAGAATACCCATGCCGGTAAAAGCTTTACTGACCGAGGCCAACTCATATAGTGTATTTTCACTTGCAGACAACCCACTTTCACGGTCTGCATACCCGGAAGAAAAGTAGAACACATCATCATCAGCAAGTATTGAGATTGACATTCCCGGCACACCTGATATACGACTGGCATCATCCAGCAACGCTTGTATTGCCGCAGATTGCGTATCTGACAACGACGCATAACTTTGTGTTGTGAATCCTGAGAATAATATAAGTATCGTTAATACAAAAACAATAGTCTTTTTCATAAACTCTCCATTTCGAAAAAATTATGCGAGGATAATATAAACAACCCGTAGTACGCCTTATCCGCCAAATGTGTCATTTCAATATATTTAATACTAGATGTTCAATGATCAAATTACTATGTAAACTTAGAAGCTGACACAAAGTTGCCTAAATTGTCGCAGATAGAGATTTAAAGGGAAATTTCATGTATAAGCTAAGTTTTAAACGCAGATTCATTGAGTTAACGGGCAGGATAACATGGAAATTATCTTGAATTAATGATCATGAAAATTTAAAAAGTGATTACAATCCATATTCGGAGGTGATTATTACGGCAATATGGGATTATCAGTTTATTCTTTTCCCAATTGGGAATGTACCAACCCTGACGGAAGATGGAATGGAGTTTGTTGGTCAGAACAATTTTGACTTTGTCCAAGCAGTAGAATTGCTCGAAAACTCAACTTTTATAAAGAATGACCCAACATTAAAATCTTGGAATTCATTTAATGATGCGTGTTATTTTCTCTATAATGATGGGATGTACAAAGTTGAAATTGAACTAAATACAGGTACTGAAACTGAAAAGGCTGAAGAGATATCTGTCAGAACTAATATTTATAAAGATGCATTTTAATGGAAACAGGTGGTTTTATGAATAATCCATCTCTGAATCTTGATACTGAAATAAAATCCTTTAAGAAATGGGCAGACGGAGTAGCTGTGAAACATGGAGAATGGGAAACCGATTATCTTCATTGGGATAAGATTTACCTTGCTGTAGACGAAGTGTTAATACAAGTACCTATTGATGAATGGAATGCGGATGTTTATGAGCTAATGCTCTACACATTGGCAAGAGATAACGAGTGTGAAAATGTAAAACAGGTACTAACTGAATACCCAAGCGTTTTAAAAAGCCTTGCATATAAAGCCTTAATGTATGAGGATTATGAAGCACGGTGGCAGGTAGCCTACGCACTTGGAGAAATTCCGGATACCGATAACAACGTTGATGAACTTTTAAGAATGTTTTTAAAAGATAAACACGAATATGTCCGAAGAAGAACTTCGTTTTCGATAGAGAAAAGAAGAGGACGATTCAACTAACGGGACACGATAGCTTAGTTACATCCAATTTATGCTAGGAATAAGACCAAAGAATAAACGATACATAGGAGGTAATTGAATTGGATATTTGTGCTAAGTGTGGTGCTGAACTTTCTCAGGAGAATACATGCGAATCGATATTCAATGAATTTATGGCACTTGAATTTACTGATCCTAGCTACGGGCAAGTGCACTTTCTAACTGTTGCCTCGTACATGGTTCAACATGAAGGCTACAGCGATGAAATGTATGTCTGGGTGCAATCCGCATTACAGAGGCATCTGGAGGAAGGTTACCCCACGGAGTTAATTCGTCAAGATATGGCCAAAGGACCAGGGAGCACCAAGGGTATTCGAAGACCATCGAATGCAATACCACTTCCCAAGGTAGCTTGGACCATGACGATCGCCGATGTTGCTTCACAAATGCATAACTCCGATAGTTACTGTAAGCTCATTGAGCAGTGGGGTCGTACTATACTGAAAGAAATGGGGCCACTAGTTACGATAAGTAATGATTAAACTAACGGGACACTATAGCTCCATAAATTCTACACCAAAGGGCTGCTACGGATGATCGGTTATTTGTATATATCGGCAAAACATATGTTAATTCAATTCCGCGCACAGCGCGGTATTTTTGTTTTAGGTATGCAAGTTCTTGTCTTTTGCCTAGAAATGTTAATATTAGTTCAAGAAAACAGACGAAAGGATGATCAACATCAATAACCCGAACGAACTATTAAGAAGTTTAAAATCATTATCCGGTCCTTTTCCTTCATTTGATGTAAACCTGCTACCAGAAACTCCAGGAAAATTGTTCCTGCAATGGCTGAACCTAGCGATTGAGAATGGGGTGAAAGAGCCACATGCGATGACGCTTTCTACGGTTGATGCAGACGGCTACCCGGATGCGCGCGTATTGATATTGAAGAATGTGGTCAATGATGCGTTTTACTTCGCTTCTGGTTTCAAGAGCCGTAAAGGTCAGCAATTGAAGCGCAACCCGCAAGCGGCGATAACATTCTACTGGCCAATGCTGGGTAGGCAAATCCGTTTGCGGGGGACGGTCGAGGATATGGGCGATGAGGCTGGGGCTGCCGATTTCTTGCAGCGGTCAGAGGAAGCCCGGGCCGTAGCGCTAACAGGTAATCAGAGTCGGGAGCTTGTAAGGGAGGAAGAGCTGGAAGATTCACTTGCCAAACAGAGGGAACGGATCAGCCACGATCCCAATATAACAACCCTCAATTGGAGGTTGTATGCGGTGAACGTAAAGGAGGCTGAATTCTGGCAAGGGGATACTCATAGAAAGCACATCCGGGTTCAATATTACTGGAGTGAAGGGCAGTGGAAGCATCGTAAGCTCTGGCCATAAGAGGCACAAGATAGTTTATTACTTACCATTGTTGCAGCCGGAACGGTTCGCTGAAAACAAAAGAAAGATCAGAAGAACTATTGCTGGCAATAAGCTCCAGCTCTAAACGCGAGTCAAGGCATAAAATTCCCGCTTATCCAAACTCCTGGACAAGAACATACATTCACTTGTCGGGTGACAAGAACTTGATAACATTCCCGACGAAGTGCAAAAAGCGAAATCATTTGAGAGCATCAATCAGTAAGGAATGAGTTTAGGCATTTTTGGGGACTTTCATCATGGTGTGACCGTCAATTCAAATCCTCGGCATTAACAACAGATGTCAGTGAAGTTATTGCTGCGGCGTCTGCTCCTTTTGTTTTTTAAGCTAACTGGCAGGATAACGCAATAGCCGTATTCTCCGCTAATATGAGAAAAAACATCGAGAAACCTATAGCTGGTAAAAGAATGTCCCTTGCCTTTTAAAAGGAGTGTATTCAAATGGCTAAATGGGAAGATATCACTAAAATTTATACCAAACTGATTTTGAGATTGTAAAAAACACTTTCTTAGTAATTGAAGTGAAATTGAATAAAGAACTAGATGAGTTTGACAAAGTCAGTATCAAACCTTTTGTTAGTCAATGGACATATGCCTATCAAGATAAAAATATTAAACTTTATAAGTTGTTGAATTGTAACATTGGTGAAAGCGGTTTTACATTGGAGCTACTAGTAATAAAAAAGAAAGTTGAAATTGATGAACTTCAATTGCTATGTCAAGATTTACTAGATTATTTTAAATCACGACGTCAGTGTTCTGGAGTTTAATGTAACTCAAAAGTCATCGGTGTAATTAAAATTTCAGTAGGACAAAACTCACGGTAACAACTTCAGGGGTCAGGGAAACTATAACTTGAATAAATGATTCAAACTAAGAAGTAGCATTAATCTAACGGGCAGGATAGTTTAATTTCCTTGTGAAAACAAGTGGAACATATGTAATCATTTTTCGTCTACGTTATTAAAGGGAGGGGTTCGATGCTTCGAAAAATATTGCCGATTGTATTCTCTATCGTACTATTGAGTGCTTGCAGGTCAGATGAATGCTTTTCGGAACCACAATTAGGTAATACTCCTCCTCAGCCAGAAGTCAACGTTAATGGAGAATCCATTCAGGTGTATCAAAGCTCATACTGTTGGGGAAGCGAATGTGCCGATTATATAACTCCAGGAGAAATGCTTAGGGATAAGGAAAAAGAAACAGTAATTGCGAATGCAACTATTAAGTTTAAGTTTGAAGGAAAACAGCCGACTGAGATGCCTTTCCAAATTTCATAATGGCGCACATTCTCAAGAAACAATAAGTGAAAACTCCTTTCAGGTTCCTGAAGAAAAAGGTGCTTATTACTATTCTCTTTCTGCAACTTGGCTAAAAGATAAGGAAAAGAGAATTTCTGAAGGTAGTTCAAGCTACGTATTTGTTATCGAAGTGCAAGATTAACTTGTTATTGTAAAATGAGCTACCGCTAAAGAGGCACTGTTCTCCAATCAAAAAATTTAATTCAGCTATCGGGAAACGATAGTTCAAACAACCAGGGAGCAGACCGCTACGGGCAGCTGCTCCCTTTCGCATTGAAGTAACGGCAGGATAGTTCAATACTGCCGGCGTCGGATCCGGCAACTTTTGTCGTTTAAAAGGTCGAACGAATATTACAGGTATCTCGGTTATTGCTACATGAACGGTATATGTTCTTGTCTGGCCCGGCGGCGTCACAATTCGAATCGGACATTAATGCGGCATGCGGTCAGTTGTACCGAACCGAATAGTGAACGTAGCATGATTTCAAAAAACTTTGCCTTTAGCCGAATTAACCTAAACTGGAAGTTGAGATGAAATGAGGAGGCTGGCGTATCTGATATTGCCGAATTTTCAATTGACTTTATTTTCATAAGACATCTTTTGTAGAATTGAAAGAAAGATGTAACATTTCTCATTCCGTTATTATCGGTGCAGGTTTTTTATTAACTTGAATTAGAGCTAACTCTAAGTTGTAAACTAACTTTAATCAAAAGGAATGGATGATGTTATTGTAATCATGGAAACCGTTTTTTCCTGCGCCTGGGTCTCTAATAAAATGACCTATTCCCTTAAAGTATAGACAAATCCTCAAAAAGAGTTATATCCTTTAGTTGATATTGAAACACTTCATTGGGTTTGATTTATTAGGCATTAACATAGGAAAATACAAAATTCACAAAAGGGGAGTAAGGTTCATAATGCAGTTACATTTATCATCTCCAGGCATGATTCGAAAATGAGTGATCAAAGAAAGTGGCATTGGCCCGACTATTTTCTATTTCTCATGCGTACGGTATGGTTTACATTTAATGGATACGCGATATTTAGTAGTACGATTGGTTCAGAAAAGTGGATTTTACTTTTATGGGCTAGTTGTTCTTATATAATCCCCCATCTATTTTATCGACCTGGGCTTATTAAATTCCAATATTATTTAATGGCTGAGGTGTTGTTAACGGGTTCTTTGTTTATTTACTTATCGAGTCAGTATGATATATCAGTGACTTACAGCTTTTTACTCGTGCCTATCCTTACTCTTGCTTATGCTTGTCAAGTTAAGCCATTAATTTGGTTAGGACCTTTCGCCGTAATAGCTAGTACATGGGCTGGCAGTCTCTTCACTAATCAGGATTTCTTTAAACCCTTCATAGACACAACTATTTTTTATGGTATTGGGTTTTGTTTAGGAAGGATGACCATTGTCAACAAAGCTAATAAAGAGTTAATTGCTTCTATAGAGGAAAAAAATAAGGATTTGGAATATTACTCAAAAAAGATTGAGGAACTGACGATAAAGGAAGAACGAAATAGAGTTTCGCAAGACTTGCATGATACGGTAGGTCATATTTTCACATCGGTCATAACAAGCTTAGATGCCCTTCCTTTTCTCTATCGGGCAGATCAAAAAGAAGCAGAAAAAAGTATAAAAGAGATTTCAGATTTAGCACGGAATGGCTTGAACGATGTGAGAAAGACAATTCACCATATGTCTCCAACGGACCATCAGACACTAGTTGAATCAGTGCAAGAATTGATTGCTGATTTTATGAAACATACATCAACAGATATACAACTGAATGTCAAAGGGGAAGCGACCAAAGTCAGTGAAAGAGTAAAGTTTGCCATTATTCGTTGTATCCAAGAAGGACTTACAAATGCGAAAAGACATGGTCAGGCTACTTTTATTAAAGTAAATATTTCGATTGAACAAGAAGAATTGATCGTTCTTATCGAAGATAATGGAAATGGTTGTCATAAATTAAATTTAGGATTTGGCTTACGCTCCATGAAAGATCGAATATCGGCATTAGCGGGTACGGTTAACTTTGATTCTAAATTGAATAATGGTATGAGGATCACGTGTAACATACCTAAGGCAAAGGAAGTTTAATGATCATGATTAAAGCGGCAATCGTTGAAGATCAAGAGATTCTAAGAAAAAGTTTAAAAATTGTGATTGAAAATATTTCTGACATTGAGATTGTTGGAACTGCAGAAAATGGAGAAGAGGCAATTGCTTTATGCGAAAGGGAAAACCTCGATATTCTTTTAATGGATATTCAAATGCCGGTGATGGATGGGGTTAAGGCAACAGAAGAAATAAAAAAACGTTGGCCCAATATAAAAGTGATCATCCTTACTACTTTTCAAGACGTTACCCACGTTTTGAATGCCTTAAATGCTGGTGCAGAGGGTTATATATTAAAGGCGGTTGATCCAGAATATTTAGTTCAGGGAATTAAAATGGTGTATTACGGAGGTTCCCTCATTCCTCAGCAATTAGCAAAAGAAGTGTTTGGTCAGATACAATTAAATAATAACTCACAATCGGATCAAAACTCGAATCAAAATTCGGATCAAAACCATAACGCTATGAATCATCCGTATGATTTATATCATCAAGAAATAAAAGTTCTAAAATGTTTAACCCAAGGATTGTCCAATAAAGATATTTCAGAAAAAATGTTTCTTTCCATGGGAACTGTGAAAAATTATGTTTCTACCATTTATTCGAAATTGAATGTAAAAAACAGATCTTCCGCTATTATTAAAGCCATGGAAGAGAGTCTTATAGAAGATAAGAAACATTAAAGTAAGAGAGTGTAAATGAAGTTAATTCGACTTTGTTTACGCTCTTTTTTGATTGCAGCTCCTTATTTTTAGCTAAAGGTCATAATTTGTCGTTCTATATTTATGACTTAAAAATGACTTACCGGCACTACAGTATATTACTTTTCAATTGTAGAGTATTGAGTAAGGAGGGATTAGATGAAAAATTTAAAGAGATTCATAAAATATGTCGGATATGTCGGTGTATTCATTATTATAATACTGGTAATCGCACTTTTCAGGCCCACATGGACTTCGAATATAAAAGGGGATAACAGTATTAGTGTCTTAGAACAAGTTGAGATCAATGGCACCAAGCAGCAAATCATGATTAGAGGCCGTGATCTAAATAACCCGGTTATTATTTCTGTACACGGGGGACCGGCTTGTTCCGAAATTCCTTATGCAGCTAAGTACGAGGACTTGTTAGAAAAGGATTTCACTATCGTTAATTACGATCAAAGAGGAAGCGGTAAATCATATCATTTTAATGAGGATTATTCTAATTTAACGGCAGATGTACTTGTAGATGATTTATTAGAACTTACCGATTATATTTCGAAACGATTAGGTAAAGAGAAAGTGATCTTATTAAGTCATTCTTACGGTACATATTTAGGAACAATGGCTGCTTATAAAGCACCAGAAAAATATGAAACCTATATTGGGATTGGTCAACTGGGTAATATGCAAGAAAGTGAAATAGATAATTGGAATTATACAATAAGTGAAGCGAAAAAAGCCGGAAATACAGAAGATGTGAAGTACTTAGAGGGGATCGCTGAAAATATTTATAAAGGAGAGGCAGTGGCTCCAAGAGATTATGTAGGGAAGTACGGCGGCGCTACAAGACTTATCAATATGCCGGATGGCAATATATTAGGGATACTATTAAGTCGTGAATATAATTTGTTAGATTTAATTCGCTATACCAGTGGATTTAAGACACAAGCACCGCTTGTAAAAGAGGTTCTTGATAAGCCGCTATCTAAGATCGTTACCAAACTTGATTTACCATTTTATTTTGTAATGGGTAAATACGACGCTATGACATCATCTAATGCAGCCAAAAATTATTTTGATAGGATTGAAGCGGATCACAAGGAGTTCATTTCTTTCGAGGAGTCAGCTCATTATCCGCAATTTGAAGAGAAGGAAAAATTTTATAAATGGATGTGCGATACATTTATAAAGTGATATAAAACGAATAACTATGTTGGTTCTTAACTTTTTTAAAGAGTTGACCTTCACGTAAAGACAGTAAGTCTGGATTGTTGTCCTATCGGGGGACGAGAGCCTGGCTGTGGCGGCATTCTCATTTTGCTAACGGGACACTTTATCTCAATAAAGACACTACGATAGTCACGCCGGTATGACCGACTGCACTTTTCTAGTCTAATAGGCTAATAAGCCAGTTAGGTTTATCTGGATGAGCTCGTATTCTAATTTCTGATAAGCCTGAATAACCTTATACAGAACAGAATACTCCTCATGGGAGATGGAGGTCCGGATGAAGAGTCATCTTATCAGGATCGGAGGAGATAGCATGAGCTTTCTGGAGATCCTTGCATTGCTCACGCTCCTAATAAAGATCATTGAGTTGACTCAAAAAAAGGACTAATTATTTTGTTCAATAAATGGAGGGGCATTTTAATGCTTCCTCCATTTTAAATGATCACGTCCTCCAAATGCTTCCCCAATTTTCGGTAATGAGGAATCTGTGAGTTCTCTGGAGAGGTACATTGCAACCTGCCTCGGAAAGGCCACAGCTTTCAGGGAGAGGTGAGAAAAAGAGGCTGCATGTTCAGTTTCAAGCAAAGGTTGTCCTATAATGCATTTTGGTGCATAAGATAAGGACTTTTTTTATTATGTTAGGTTAAGCGCTTAACTTATATCTGAGGAGGAACGAGATGTTGTGCTTAAGAAACAAAAAGTGGATAAGCATGATGACAGTTATATCTCTATTGCTCTGCCTTGTTGTACCGAATGGCGTTGTATTAGCGGATGAAGCCAATACGGCTCCTGCTGATTTAGGATTAGTAGGGGAATGGAAGTTTGATAGTATGGTTGGAGGTGTAACGCCTGACACCTTCTTGAACAATGATATTGTAGTTACGAAGGCTGCACTGGGAAGCGGGAAATTCGGTAAAGGTTTACTGCTTAACGGGTATGACAGCTATGCTACGATACCGAATCATAACTTAATCAATACAGGCAGCGATTTCTCATTGAGCATGCTTGTTAATTTCGACTCTACATATACGAACCGGGACGTGGTGCTGGTACAGCAGCAAGGGGGAAGCAACACAACCTTGCTGAAGCGCAGACCCGATGGTCGTATGGAATCATCACTCGGCGGAGTAGCTACAATTGGAACAACTCCAATCGAACCGAAAAAGTGGTACCATGTCGCGCTTGTGCGTGATAGCGGAACAGTGAAGTTGTACGTCAATGGCGCCTTGGACATGACGACAGACAATACACAGATGGACTCGAATACAGGGGAAATCCGACTCGGTGCGGATACATTCCCGGATTCATCTAATGCGTGGCCTGGATATATCGATGAGGTTCAATTGTATGACCGGGCATTGACGGATAAGCAAATGCAGCAAGCGCCAGGACTGGTCTGGCCGGCGATTACGCTCAGTGGCAGCGCAGAGATGACGCTGTCTACCAATGAGGCATATGTTGAAGCCGGAGCGACAGCGACTGATGCTGTAGACGGCGACCTAACAGCTAGTATCCAAAAGACAGGCCATGTCGACACGAGTAAGGGTGGTATTTATACCATTAAATATACGGTGTCGAGCAGTCGGGGAGATCGTGCAACTAAAGTGCGGACCGTCAAGGTGCTCCCACCCAAGACGCTGTCTCGCGCAAGTCGGGTATTGATTGATAGAGGGCTGCAAATGCAGACATGGATGCCTACGGAGGAAATGGGTAGACCATTCGCAACGCCAGAAGAATGGAAAGGTAGTAATTTTACAACGGCTACTTATTACGAATGGCCTCTTTACAACAAAAGTTTCCATAAAGCTTTACCAGATGCGCAATGGTCACTTGTTAAAGGCGCAATGGGCGACGGTTTGGGCGGTAGTCCCAAAGATAGCGATAAGAATGGGTTTCTCACCCCAGATCAAGCAGCGAATGTAAACAACTTAATTACGATCTCGTTTGGGGATGAAGAATCGTATAGCGAGGATATTTTGAAGACATTCACGGATTGGTTCAAGCTGAGTCATCAGTTATATCCGAATGTACTTGCCCATAGCAATCAGCAGTCACGTCAGTGGCAGAGAGATAGCTTCGAAACGTACATAAAAACGGCAGAACCTGATTTGCTCACTTTTGATGACTATATGTTTTCGATGGGAGGTACGGATAACAATCTGTTCACAACCGTACTTAACAATATTAATGATCAACGAACGATCGCCTTGGGAGGTTATGATAGAACAGGCCAAAGCCCGATTGCTTTTGGTCAATATTTGCTAGGCTTCAAGACAGGGCAGGAACCGGCTGATGTTGGTCCGTATATTATTACAGAGTCACAATTGTACGGTATACCTTTTGCAACACTAACGCTGGGTGGGAAATGGCTGAGTATGTTCCGCTGGGAATATGATAGCAGGTATTTCTTATTCTTTGATAAAGATAGGAAGCCTACGCCGCAATATTATCAGTATGCAGAAATGGCCCGCCAAATTAAAAACCTAGGACCGCATCTGGTGAGATTGAACAGTACGGATGTATTTAGGGTACCTGGTCAATATAAGGATGCAAGCGGGGCAGTTGTAAACAATAAAACACCGAAAGAAACACCTGTACTTAATAAATTTAACAGGCTTAGGCACCCTTACTTAAGAAACATGACTGTCAAAAATAACGGCACAGAAAATAACGGACTAAATGGCGATGCACTTATCGGATTTTTTGAGCCGCTTCCGGATACGCAATCATTCTTCGGATCAACGGATATGGAATACTTTATGGTTATGAACGGATTGACGACAGGAAACGGACTCCTGCCGGATCAGCAGCACGGATCAGGCGCTGAGACGAAACAAACCATAACGGTTGAGCTGAATTTGGCTAAATATACGCCAGATGCTATTAAAAGAGTGAGCAGAGAAACAGGCAAGCTGGAGACGGTTTCGCTTAAATCTCTCGGCGGTAACCGTTATCAGCTGAACGTAACGCTGAATGGCGGCGTGGCGGATTTGTTCCAGTTAGACAAAACGAAGGTCAACCCTAGTTACGTAGCTTTGGAGTCAGCCAGCCTACCTAGTATGTTAGAGCTCAATCCAGGCGAGACTAGCGCTCTAAGCCCGGTTGTGTCACCTGCTACCGCGACGGAAAAGGGCGTGGAGTGGAGTTCCTCCAACGAGAGCATCGCGAAAGTTGATGCAAACGGCAATATTACGGCTGTAGCTGGAGGGAAAGCTTTCATAACAGCTACAACTGTCGATGGTAACAAAATGGCTAGGATTGAGGTTACGGTGTCATCAATGGAGATACCGGTCACAGGGATCACGGTAAGTCCTGCGGATGTTACGCTTAATAGCGAGGATTCAGTGAAACTGACAGCATCCATTATCCCGGATTATGCAACGAATAAAGCGTATGTGTGGTCAAGCAGCGACGAGACAATTGCAAGTGTGGATCAGACGGGTAATGTAACTGCTGTTGCGCCAGGTAAGGCTACGATTACGGCTACGACCGTTGACGGGAGCTTCACAGGGACTAGCTCAATTACGGTGCTCGATGCATCTAGTGAAGCATCGATGTCGGAGTTAATCGTCAATGGAGGAAGCGCGGATCTTTCTTTTAACAGCAATAAGTTGGATTATACATTCACCCTTAATGCAAGCGTGGATACTATGACACTGCAGCCTCGGTTGAAGAACAGCAAAGGAACAATAGAAGTAAATGGTACGAAGGTGAACAGCGGCCAATTGATTACAGCCAAAGTTCCACTGGGCAACAGCAAGATCGTATTCGTTACGAACGCGGTTGACGGAATCACGTCAAAAACGTATACCGTTACGGTGAAACGCAACAAGAACGTTGCGCTTGAAGCGAAAGCCGCTCGTGCGACTTTTACGGAACACGGTACGAATTGGAATATTAATACGAATGATTACACAGAGGGTGCGAATTTACCGTCTGCGATGATTGATGGCAAAGTCGAAACATATTTCCAAAGCGCGAGAATAGAAGAGTTAAACCCAAAAGGTGAATTTAATCCGGCTCATAAGATTTTGCTGGAATGGGATGAGAATAATCTTCAGGACTTCAATAAACTTGTAGTCGTTGTCAACAAAGCACAGCGGCAAGGATTAACGGTTCTGGACATTACGACAACCGAGGACGGAAAAACTTGGGATGAGTTAAATTCGAGCAAATTAACTTGGCAGACCGATAGCGAGGATGAGTACGAACGTATTACGATTGATTTGGCTGATTATAAGGCGTTCTATGGGCCTGATTACAAAGGTATAAGAGGCATTTATATACTGCTGTGGAAAGCCAACTTGAATGAAGACAAACGTTATGCCATATCCGAGATGGAACTCTACAATGATAAGGATGCGACGGAACCAGTAGAATTGTCGGTATCTGACATTCCGGCAATTGGGGTGAAGGTGAACCCGCCGTCTGCCGAACTCCTTATTCACGGAACGACGAAGTTGACCGCTGTGTTTGAACCGGTAAATGCGACCAACAATTCCGTTCAGTGGAGCAGCAGTGACGAGCGTGTTGCAACCGTTAACGGAAGCGGCATGGTTACCGCCATTAGCGTGGGAACGGCGATCATAACGGCAACAGCAGGGGAAGGCGGCATTCTTACTTCTTCAAGTACGATTAAGGTGACGAGTCCAGACAGTGATGCGTCGTTGTCAGCGCTGCTGGTGAACGACGGTAGTACGAATATTGATTTTAATAGCAGTAAAACCGAGTATACGATTAACATCGCTCAGGGCGCGGACACCCTAACATTGAAACCTACAATGAGTAAAGCTGACAGTACGATGAAGATCAACGACATTGCAGTTACTGCAAGTCAATGGGTTACGGCCAAGGTACCGATGGGTAACAGCAAAATCCATATCGTCGTTACTGCTAAAGACGGAGTAACAATCAAGACGTACACCATTACGGTGAAACGCAATAAGAATATTGCACTTGAAGCGACGGTGGTCAATGCAACATACAACGATCATGGACGTGATTGGAGTGCCACCGATTACGACAACAAGAGCGAGCATTCACCGCTTAAGATGATCGATGGTGACGATAATACGTATTTCCAAAGCATGCCAATATTAAACGGAAAAGGTGAATTTGATCCTCCGCATCGGCTTATGTTGCAGTGGAATAGTGATGATCTCAAAGATTTCAATAAACTAACTTTGGTCGTTAATAAAGCACAACATCAAGGATTGAAGGTGCTGGATATTTCGACGACAGAAGATGGGGAGGAATGGCAAAAGACCAAATCTAGCGTCTACCTAACGTGGGAAACGGACAGCCCGGATACTTATGAACGGGTAACGATCGATTTGCCTGATTACAAGGAAATTTACGAGCACGAAGGACATGAATATAACGGATTAAAAGGTATTTATATATTACTTTGGGCTGCGAACTTGGATGAGACCGACCGCTACGCCATCTCCGAATTTGAACTGTACAATGAGAAGGATGCGACAGAACCGATAGTATTGACGGTAAACAATCCTGTGGCAACTGGTGTAACGGTGAACCCGCCATCAGCAGAACTTCTTATTCATGCAAAGTTAAAGCTGACAGCGGTATTTACACCAGCAGATGCGGTCAATACTCCGGTTCAATGGAGTAGCAGTGACGAGCGTGTTGCTACCGTCGATGGGAATGGAAATGTTACTGCGATTGGTGTAGGAACGGCCATCATCACGGTAACGGCGGGGGAAGGCAATCATCTTACCGCGTCAAGTACAATTACGGTTAAGCCTGATCCAGTAAAGCCAGATCCAGAGAATCCGTATCCATACTACCCTTCGGTAACGCCACCTACAGTGATTGTAGAAAAAGGTTCAATCAACTTGGTTGTGACGAAGGTAGATGCAGCAACTGGTGAAGCGAAAGGAGCCGTTGTCATTACGGACTGGAATAAGGCAGTTGAAATAGCTTCAACAGATGCAGCTGGCGTCAAAGTCATCAAAATTGACGTTAGGAAAGCAGATGGTGCAAAATCCTATGTCATCGAGCTTCCGAAAGAGGCAATTGCCTCGAATGATGTCAAGACGAGGATTGAGCTTTCCACAGAATTCGGAACAATTAGTGCTCCAGCTACTATGCTGAATTCCATGGATTTGACGGGTGTAAATAGCATTGCGCTGTCTATAGCTGCTGGGGATATATCATCATTGGATCCTGCTGTGAAGACGCAACTCGGTAATCATCCAGTTATCGAGCTTAGTGTCAAAATCGATGGGAAAACGGTTGCTTGGAGCAATCCGAAAGCTCCGGTGAAAGTATCGATCGCTTATAAGCCTACGGCGGAAGAATTAGCCGATCCAGAGCATATTGTTGTATGGTACATCGACAGCACAGGTAAAGCCGTATCGGTACCTAGTGGCAAATATGATCCGGTAACTGGTATGGTTACGTTTATGACGAACCACTTCAGTAAATATGCGGTAGTGTTCGTCCACAAAACATTCAATGACATCGGTGGCCTATCATGGGCGAAAAAACAAATTGAAGTAATGGCATCCAAAGGAATCATCAACGGAACATCGGAAAACGCATTTGCCCCGAAAGAAACGATAACGAGAGCTGATTTTGTTGCGCTTCTCGTGCGGGCGCTTGAGCTGAAGGCTGATGGTATCGAGACGAACTTCTCCGATATTCCTGCTTCCGCCTATTATTATAAGGAAGTAGCAATTGCCAAGAAGCTAGGAATCACTACCGGCACGGGAGATGGCAAATTCAACCCGTTGCAGCCGATATCCAGGCAAGATGCGCTTGTACTGCTTCATAAGGCGATGAAGGTCGCTGGCAAACCGATCGTTGACGGATCTGCTTCTGATCTGAATCGTTTTGTCGATAAAGGAGAAATTGCTTCATACGCACTAGATCGTATAGCTGCACTTGTCCATAGTGGAATTGTTAAAGGAGACGGCGCCTATGTTCATCCAATAGCTACTTTGACTAGAGCTGAAGGGGCAGTCATGCTGTACGATATGTACAATAAAGAATAATTTGCTTATCTAATCAAGCTGTTCCTCAGTCATTTTGATGACTTAGGGGCAGCTTTTTTTGTTGCCGGGATGTTGATGTGAGTGGTTGATGATCTAATCAAAAACAAGCTTCACGTAAAGGCAGTAAGCCTGAATTGTTTTCCTTTCTGGGAACGATAGTCTAATAACAGGCTATTGTTGAGCAGGCTGCGGCAGCATACTCATTTTGTTAAGCTAACGGGCAGTTTAGTTACAAAGATAACGAGTTATTAAAGATGTCATATCGAACCATATTATTGCTGTCTATTCCATTTTTACGTAGTATGGAAGTAGGTAAGGCGTATGTCCAATAGAAAGGAATTCTATATAATGTATCAGTTTTGTGTAAGTAAGAATCGGAATAGTATGCTTGGAAGTTCGAAGGTTTTCTCTCCAGAAATTCATTTTGGAGAAGAGAAAGCCCAATTTAGAGGCTCATTATTGACTTTGTTTGGGCAGCCCGATTATAAAACTTCAAATTCAGAAAATGCGTATCAGTATGTCATTATAGCAACGGACGATGCGGGACAATCCTATGAGTTTACTGTTTATGAAGGCCCCAGTGGTCTCGCAATTGGGGGGCACCGGATAGATTCCCATACTATACTGGCAGCACAATCATTCGTTCAATATGTAAAGGAAGTCGCACCAGCTGATTTTGAAGAAACAATGATGTACGAAGATACGGGATGTACAATAGTCTACGGTTGTAAGGACGGGGTTTGTTACTATAGAGAAATACCAGAGTTTACGACAATAGAACATATTAATAAGGAACTGCCGGAGTTAACTCAGAAACAGTTAGATGAGGTACTTACAATTGATTTTTGGGATATTGAAGATGAGGATGATTTATGGTTCTGGAAAAATGATATGTTCTACGTTTCGAATGTTCATTTCCGAACGATTCGGGACTTAATGCGAAAGGACTTAATTGTAACCTTGGGTAAAACGATCGGTTTGAAAGAAGTTAAAGTGATTGGGGTAGAGGAAGGATTTGGTCCAAAATTCAGTGCCGAAACTCCCGAAATGGCATTAATTGCTTTAACGGAAGTCTGGGCTTGGAAAACGACTGCGGGTAAGCCGACTAAAAAGAGACACCTTAATTGCTCCTCATTTGCTTGGACGCTTGCGCGGGCTGTTTATGGATTTTATGGAGGGAACTTAGATAAAACTCATGCGCAGGCAAATGCTTTCTACGAAGTGTATGAAGATAAAATTTCTTCTCAGGAAGACACGCTCCGATTCTTCTATGCATTACTCGATCACTTCAAATTTAAGCGACTATAATATTAAGGGTTATTGAACTAACGGGACACGATAGAACAACGAAGAACAGGCTGCCGAATATTATTTGGCAGCCTGTTCTCCTTACGGGCAGGATAATGCAGGAAATTTAAGAATAACCTATACAACGGTCCCCAAATACGACAGCTACCCCTCGAACGGATAGACAAGCCCCCACTGGGCTCTTAAGGTATCCAGCGTCTCGGCGACCGCGATCGATTCGTCGAGCGTGATCAAGGCGTTCTCCTTCCGGCCTGCCCGCAAGTCTTCATGTACGGCTGTAAATTCATAGCCGAATCCTTCCCCGATCCGTTCATCCTTGATTGTGTCCTCAAGCCGATCTCCTATGATCAATCTGGCTTCTCTAGGGGACCAGAACCGCGGAACTTCAATATGGCCCTTGGTTCCGATGATGCGAACCTCTTGCGGCGTCGAAGTCGAGATGGAAGAGAAGAGCGAAGCCATCTGTCCGTTCTCATATTCCAGCAAGCATGCCATTCGGGCATCCACTCCAGTAGAAGTGGAGCGGGAACGACTGAGCACCTCGACGGGCTTGGAGCCGAAAACCATCGAGGCGTAGGAGACTGCGTAAACGCCGACATCGAGCAGACTGCCCCCGGCCATATCGGGATTGAACAGGCGCGATTGAGGGTTCTCCGCAGCAGAGAATCCGAAGTCCGCCGTTAAGTAATGCACGTCTCCGATAGCTCCGTCCGAAACCCATTGCATGACCTTGCGCGATACCGGAAAGAATCGGGTCCACATCGCTTCCATAAGGTACGTTCCGGTTTTTCTCGCTTTCTCAACCATCTTCCGAACCTGCGCGGCATTCGGAGCGAACGGCTTCTCGCATAACACCGGCTTGCCTAATTCAAGTGCCAAACAAGCATGTTCCATATGGAGATGGTGCGGTGTGGCGACATAGATGGCATCCACTTCCGGGTTCCGGATCATGGCTTCGCAGTCGGTGTAAGCCTTTGCACCGTAAGGCAGCGCTAACTGCACCGCATTAGCTTCCGTACGGGAAAACACAGCGACCAATTTAGCATCGCTCAATTCCTTGAAGTCGTTCATAACCCGCTTCGTAATTCCGCCTGCTCCGATAAAACCCCAACCAATTACAGATTTCATGGACTCACTCCGTTCTCTCGCTTCTTCCGCCGACCCTCAGGGGTCTCGGCCATAAGATTAATTTACCATGCCGCCGACAAGGAGGCTATCTTAACTTAAGCCGAATTCACCGAATGGAAAAAGAATATATGGCTGTCGTTTCTCAACAAACGGGCAGGATAATTTCAAATGTTTCGCGAATTCCCTACATATGGAATAATTTACAAAGTTCGTAAATAAGACGTTATATGAAAGATCGACAAACCATATATCATGTGGGGGGTGAATACACGATGCTTATTGAAAGAGTTGTTATTCTTGAACAGTACAATTTGAATTTGTTGCTAGAAGAAAGCATATCTGAGGGATATAAATTTGTTCAGAAATTAATTGATGATTACACGGTTGGAAGTAATAAATTTAATAGATCTGGGGAGACGTTATTTGTAGCAATAATTGATGAAGAAGTCGTTGGAATAGGTGGCTTGAATATTGATCCTTATCTGGATCTTAATGATGTTGGTCGACTTAGACACTTATATGTTTTACCGAGGTACAGAAGTAGTGGAGTAGGAAAAAACTCTTAGGGATGATCATTGAGGAAGCAAAGAAGTATTTTCGGACATTAACTTTATATACTGAGAATCCAATTGCCGATAAGTTGTATAGAAATATAGGGTTCTCAAGAGCAGAAGGAATATTTAAAGCAAGTCACGTATTGAACTTTGAAGGAAATGAAGGGATTTAAATAAAAGCGTTTGTATATCAGAGAAATCCGATCCATTATAAAATAATGTGTCTACGCATCGGGGGGATAAGCCCCAACCACTAATGCTTATAAAGTGGTTCAACAGGGATAAGATATTGACCACTGCGTATTAAACTAACGGGACACGTTAGTTCAATGAAACAGCGACAGTCTAGGACTTTATTTTCTCGTCCTTGCCTGTCGCTGTTTCAATTTTAAAGTCAGTCTAAAACTTGTTTTATGGAGTCTGGCGGTACGACAATTCGAAATGCCGCGTGTAATAAAGATTTCCAGTCTAACACTTTATTTTCTGCTGACATCTGTTCGAATTAATTTTATTTGGTTGACCGGATTGCAAATATTCTGTAAAATTTTGTTAAGTATGTACTTTGAGGTAATGAACTTACTTAAAGGTAAGGGGATGATTTATCAATGATTCATCAGCTTGAATGTCCAGTGGAGACAATCATTCATGTTCTAGGTGGCAAATGGAAACCAATGATTTTATGGCATTTGATACAATCCAATAAGCGATTCAACGATCTTGAAAAGCTTATACCTGATGTTTCTCAAAAAATGCTTTCACAACATCTACGGGACTTGGAACGAGAGGGCATAATCGATAGAACGGTCTACCCCACCGTCCCTCCAAAAGTAGAATATTCCCTTAGTGAATATGGCAAAGCATTGATTCCTGTAGTAGAAGTCATGTGTGCTTGGGGGGAAAACCATAATAAGCGGAAATATGAAGAACCTGCTTCTTAAAGATGGTTCAATTAATTTGTACACTAATTCAAATGCACTCATAACAAAAGCTGCCACGGGATTTGATCTGGCAGCTTTTTCTCATTTTCAGTCAGCATTCCTATCCCTTTCTGCTTATGCTTACTTTTAAGTAAGTACCTTACATTAAAGTGGGTTCTTATCAAGATTTTGAAACGATGCTACGCTTGAGTCAATCCAAAGATGAAATATCGGGAGCATTTATAAAAGGAGGAAAAAATGATGAAAATTATTGTTTTCGGGGCAACGGGAAATACAGGGAGAAGAGCGCTGGAGCAAGGGGCTAAAATGGGACATGAAATGACAGCATTCGTGCGAAACTCTAAGAAGTTTTATGAACAGCAAGGCGAGCGTTCCGCAACACATGTGAAGGTGATCGTGGACGATATCATAAACTCAGTAAGCGTCGGTGAGGCGCTCTCGCATCAAGACGTCGCTATTATTGCTGCAGGCCATGCAGGTCAAGGAGATGAGTTCATTCGTCTTGTTGATAACATTGTAAGCCAATGTGAAGTCCACCCAAGTTTTTCTGGGAGGGTATGGGTAATGGGAGGTGCCGGCCTGCTGGATATTCCACATACTGATCTCATTGGCAACAATCTACCCGGCTTCCCACCCGCGTATAAAAATCACAACCGGAATTTTGAACGACTGCTGCAGTCTGAGCTCGATTGGTCAATTATGTGTCCGGGAACTATGATTGATTCGATAGAGCCACCGGCGTCGGTTCATCTAAATGTGACAACGGAAACCTTACCCATATCAATTCCGAAGACGATTAAGGAATTTTCCGAGGCTGATATAGCCGGTTACTTGTTCAGCCGGCTTCAAGAGCTGGATGTTGCTTATGATGATGTCGTGAAATGCATGCTGGACCATATCGAGCTCGGAGGGCCTTTTAAGAGAAAAAGGGTCGGTCTCGCCTATCAAAGCGATATTCCGGTGCGCTAAGAGCAAGAAGGAGATGATTAATTTGTTTGGATGGCTCCTCGTTTTGCATATATTGGCTTCTATCGCGGTAATCGGTCCCTCTTTCGTGGTACCCGTCATTCGAAGGTCCGCTAGAACCGCCGGCCAGTTGCGCTTTGCTTTTGATGTAACGAACAAGCTTGCCATTCTGCCTAAAATTGGCGGAGCCGTACTTATTATTACTGGGGTTTGGCTAATGATCATAACCCAGATGGGGTTGTCCCAAATGTGGCTAAATATATCGCTCCTTTTATCGATGCTCATGGTCGCCACGATCGACGGATTGATCAGGCCGCGCATTAAAAAGATCATGCAGATTGCATCTATAAGTCAAGGCAAAGGGGATGAAGTACCTGACGAGCTCGGTCGATTGATGAAAAAGATCGTACCAATCGAAACGGCGTCACAGCTGCTGATGATTGCCATAACCGTGCTTATGGTCCTGAAGCCATTCTAAAGAAGCGTCAAGCCTTTTAACAATCGGCCCGTGATTCATGTTGTTCTGAACAAGGGGGTCGATTATGGAAGCAATACGTTCAGTCAAAGCGCTTATGGGCTGGAAGAGAGATTGCCACGGTTAAGGTTCTATAGTTCGCACAAGAGGTTACGCTAACGGGACACGATAGTTGAATTAGACAGGGAGCAGATCGCCGTGGCAACTGCTCCCTTCTTTATTGAAGTAAAGGGCAGATTAGCGTGGTGAATTTAAAACTATTTCCGCTTATTTCCGTATATAATTAAGTAGTCCAAATATATTGTGTAAGGAGGGGCCACAATGCCGTATATAAATCTGCAAATAACGAAGGGTGCTAGTAGGGAGCAAAAGGCGCAAATCGTTAAAGAATTTACTCAGACCCTTGTCAATGTACTTGGCAAGAAACCTGAACATATCCATATTGTTATTCATGAAATTGATGAAGAAAATTGGGGGTTCAGCGGTGTTTTGACAGACGATTTTCGAAGTAGTAAGTCTTAAGCTATTACGTTAACGGGACTCGATAGTGGAGCAGTATGCTGCGGCAGCTGCTCCTCTTGTTTTTTAAAATAACGGGCAGTTAATGCAAAGAATATTTACTTAAAATGGATTAATATAGGATAATAATAAGTATGTGAGTTCTTGAGTGATCGTTGTTAAAAATATAAAAAGGGGAACAGTAGCATGGGAATTTCTGTTTATTACACTTGTATGAGAATCCACAACCTTACCAACAGTGAGGAGCAAGAGATAACGGCCATCATTGATAAATACAATGCGGGTTTTGAAATGAAGGATATTGGAGAAACATTTTGTGTTTATGACTATGACCAGGATGAACCAACAGTGATCTTTGCAGGTTCAACAAAGTTGCCCTTTTCAGATGATTTTGAAGATACATTGCATGCGCTGTTTTATTGGTTGGCCTGTTTGACGGATATTAGAAGAAGTATTTCTAATGGGGATTGGCATGTGCATCTAGATGATACGGATGCCATTTGGGATGAGGAAACGGGTTGGCAAATGCCAGAAGATTAGTATTCATATTCCCAACAAAGTAATGTAGGGATCTTATGTAAGTGCATGTCCGAGGCAAATCGAAAATGCACAAATTACTCATTGAATTAAGTAGGGGAGACATTCCGCTCTTTACTGCTTTCTTCAGACTGTCTGTTACTGAATTAACGGGACACGAGAGCTCAAAAATCACCCAAAAGAGGCTACCGGCATAAGACCGGCAGCTTTTGTTACGCTAATAGGCAGGATAGTTCAAAAGTTTCGCGAATACCCTACATATACGGAATCATTTACAAAATTCGTTAATAAGAAGTTATGTGCAATTACTTGCAGGGCATATGGGGAGGGTTATTTCCAAGTAGATGATTTCACTTATTCTATCGATATTGATGTATCAATCTCCCATCGTTGTTTTTACTCAAGAAGAAATCGAGAAATATGAAGAGTTATCAAAATCAATTAATGAAGGTCGATTAATTGACTATACTTTACAATACCCCAAGTACCGTTTTCTACAGTATTTATCATGGAAAGGAAACTACGTGTTTCACGGTTCTAATTATCGCAATATTGAAAGAATTGAACCACGCGAACAAACATTGTACAACAATGAACTAACGACAGCTGTGTTTGCAACGACAGAACCCATATGGTCTATTTTCTATGCAGTATTTAATCGAAGTGCATTAATCGGGAGTTTTCGAAATGGATGTCTAATAGGACGAAACAAAAAGTACCATTATTATTCAATAAATGAATCTACAATAAAGAACAATCCTTGGATGGATGGCATGCTGTACATACTACCTAAAGAAAAGTTTCATATGTCTGGACAAGGAAAAGTGCAATTTGATGAGTGGACTTGCAATGAATATGTAACGCCAGTAGGCAAGATAAGCGTATCTTTATCAGATTTTTATTTCTTGAATAAAGTAGCTGTTCACAAAGATAATGAGCCATTGTTTAGTACCTGGATATTCTATAAAGTACGAACTTTATTGGCGAATTCGAAGAGGACAAGTAACAGCACATAACACACTACGCTGCGTGCCGTTTGGCCCTTAGTTCGAAAGAAGAAGTAGGTAGAGAAGTGGAATCAGCCTTGCGTAGCTAGGTCCGTCGGATCCGGCGCGTAATGTCGATTAAGCTAACGGGACACTATAGCTTTGTTTGAAATAAAGGGCAGGACACATCCAATATATGTTGAAATTAAGCGTCTGTAAGGTGTAAGACGAAATGAGAGGTAGGTGATGGAAGTGTTGCTTTTGGACGGTATATCCGGATTCCCTGTCAATGATAGAACAAAGGTTGATTCGTTACAATTCAAAAGGCTCTGTTACACGTTGGCAAACTATTCTAATGGGAAGCTTTTATCCTTTGAAGAACCACATGTATCACAGAACTTTTATAAAGCAGAGCTTGGCTGGAAAAACAAGAGCACAAGCACTTTCATCTTGTTAAACAGTTCCTATCCCTTCGTTGCATTTGCTTCTTCAGTTCAATACTTCGATATTGAATATGCTGATGACTCACTTTCTAATGATGTGGATGCCTTTAGCACTGGATTTAGGGTACTGCCTGTAGTCGTGCTTAATCAACGATTAATACTCGATGAAAGAACTCATACCTTGCTAAACGAAAACAGCCTAAATAAGGCGGAACTAAACCAAATCTTTCATTGGAAACCTAAAACAGTTGGGGAAGTTATCTTTAATTTTTGGGATTAAAGATTAATTAAGGCATTGAGCTAACGGGACACGATAGTTTAATAGCAACAAGAAGGCAACCGATTATCGATCGGTTGCTTTTTCATTATACAACGGGCAGAGTAGTTACAAAGTCACACTTTGTGTGTAGAAGTAAGCATGGAAGGTTTATGGATTCGATGGTGGATATAAATGTTATTGATAAAAAAATACAGTCTATTCCAAATGGAATTTGTTAAACTGAATGAAGCGATAACAAATACTCCGAAAAACGTCTTCGGTCTTGAAAGGAGGCTAGTATGGAGACAGCCGGAATAGTCCAGCGGGCGATCGACTATATAGAGGAACATCTGTATGAGCCCCTTTCGTTGGAAAGCATAGCAGGGTCAGCCATGATGTCGGTTCCCAATCTGTACCGCTTGTTCTATGCGATGACGGGGCATCCCATCAAAGAGTACGTACGCAAACGCCGAATCAGCGAAGCAGCCAATCTTTTGCGTTATACCGATCATACAACGATCGACATTGGGATGGGTTGCGGATTTCAAACGTACCAAACATTCATCAATACATTTAAGCGAAGCACTGGTTTGACTCCGGGGCAGTATCGACAAGCAGAATTCATTTTCAGTTTTGAGCAGATCAACCTGCATGAACGAGTGACATATCTTGAGGAAAGAGATGTGTTCGATCGTTTCCCGGAAGTAAAGGTAATCCGGCTGGCTCCTCAGAGAGGAATAGGTTTTCTTTATGCCGCTGAGAGGGAGGAGGGAATCGAAGAGGAAGCCCTAATCCGATTCCATGCCCTCTTGGAAAAGCGAGGACTCAACATGAACCAATTGAGGCTATTCGGGTGGAATGTTGATATGAAAGGAAGCCGACAGCCATACAGCTACCAACTTGTGGCTGTTGGTGAGATCGTCGCACCTTGCATAGAAGACCCGAGCTTACAACCTATTGAGCTGCCTGGTGGACTTTATGCGGTAACGCGTACTCCGGCAGGGTCCCGTTGCACAATCATTGACACTTGGAATCGATTGGTCTCCGACTGGCTTCCACGAAGTACGTTCGAACTGGGAGTACATAATTTTTTAGAAGAATATCAACAATTCAACAAACGGATTGCTCGCTTGAAACTCTACCTCCCAGTCGAGCGCCGTCAAGAGACACAGTCCATTGAAGTTCTGGAACGTTCGGCGGTGAGGGTCCTCTCCTTTCGAGAAGAAGGCGAGGATTGCGTGATATGGGCAGATAAGGCTTCCGTCGAATGGTTATGAAGGAATGGGTTTATTGGGGATACTCGCATTCATGTATTTATGAGTTGCAGCTTTCCAGCGGATGAAAAAATCGCGTATGAAGTTCACATTGCACCGCCGGAGGAATATGTACCGTCACAGGAGGATTTAATTCGGATGAATTGGTTAGAAGGCGGATTGTACGCCTGTATCACCACGAAAGCTTATGGCTCAATGTCAGGTGTGCTTGAACGGATCTATCGCTGGCTTAGTATATCTCCGGATTATGAACCAGATGTCAGACGCTCGTGGTATTCGTACTACGTTCCTAATTTTGAGGATGTTCCGGGTGAGGGAAAGGATTTTGAACGGTCAGTTTCTGTAGAGTGCTTCGGACCTGTCATTTTACGAGGATGATCTTTGTAGCTGAAAGGATGTATAATCAATGGCTCGAAGTGCGAGAAAGTACCAAAACGCAGATGGTTACAAGCCTACACTTATTCCAGCGGCATTAAAAATGGTTAGAAACATGGATGAGCGAAGGGAGCAAACGGATATGCAGACAAATGAGGGAATCAAAGTGAAAGTGGATGAAAGACTGGAAGACATTACGGGGGTTACTTGTATATACGTACCGGTAAATGATGTTTACGAGTCTATTCAATGGTACAAAAAGAATTTAGGGTATCAACCATCAGACAACGACCGTGTTGAGCCTGGCATGGTGACGGCTATTTTGAATTTTCCCGATCGCAATGGAAATCTGCCTACACCTGGTTTAAGGCAAGCTGTACCTGCTCTGTTCCTTCATAAATCGGACGAAGAGGGCGGTCGATTACGCTTTTCATGGTCATTGGACGACGGCAAACCCCATGCAATGGCATGCTTTATTACACCACGGATCGAGGAGCTATTAGAACGCTTTAAAGAAAATGGAGTGAATATTATTGGGGAACGGGTGACAAGCGGACCAAATATAACGTTTGCTGATCCTGACGGTAACATATGGGAAGTTTGGCAACCTTAATTGTTTAGAAGAATCTATTAAGCTAACGGGACACGATAACTCAATAAAGACATTTGAAGGCAGCCGGCTACTTGTGATCGGCTGCCTTTTCTCAACTAACGGGCAGATTAGTTCAAATCACTTCTCAGAAATTTCCAAAAATACTATCATAGAAAACGAACAAATATTCCCTTTTCCTGAGGTGAAGAGTGTGGATATCTTTAACAGTTTAGACCAATATACTAAACAAATAAAAGATCATATTGCTGCATCAGCAGCTGCAGTTTGCGTTATGAAAGACAATGAAATTATTCATGAATGGTACTCAGGAAATCATCACTTCCATAATGGTGCCAGAAAGGTAGATCGATAGCATAAAGAGAACATGCTGCCGGCAAAAATCGGGCAGCCTGTTCAATGAAAGGGCCTTGTGTATGACACTTGTCGGGTGACAAGAACATATATCGTTTGCCGATTGAGGACAAGAACATGTATTGTTTTACGTAAATGAGGAGGATTTTCAATTAGGATAATTTTTCGTGTACTTTTGCTTGAGTCAACCCTGGACACATGAGGTAACTATCTCATAAAAGATGATGCTAACTTATTATCAGAGTTAAACTAACGGGCAGTTTAGTTGAAACTCTATTCATTTTTTATACCAGAAAATAACAGAAACTGATACAATCAGGTGAGATTCCAAATTCAAGGAGGATACGATGTGATGAGTATTGTAAAAGAAATTAACTGCATTTATATCCCTACAACCGATACAGAAGAATCGGCCCAATGGTATGTGCATAATTTAGGTTTAGAGTTAATGAGATCCGTTCATGAAAATCAGGCTCAGCTTCGTATCACTTCGGGACAAGCCATTTTTTTGATTAAGACTCCTGAGAAGACAAATCTAAACTACATTCAAATAGGTGGAACGGAACAATGTGCACTTACATTGGAAGTCAATGATTTTCACGGACTCTCCAGCCGAATGAAGAACAACGGAGCTAAGGTATCGGAGATTGAAGATAATGGGGGCTGTGGTCTTAATTTTTATGCCTATGACCCAGATGGAAATAAACTCGATATTTGGGGTGGCTGGCCCAAGTAATTTGTCATTCAGCTAACTGAACACGATACCATCATTACAGGAGCCGGAATTATTGGCTGCCTGTTCAACTAACGGGAAGTTTAGCGCAACAAAACATATATACAAGCCTTATGTTTAATAAAAGAACTTTACTAGGGGGAACGAATGAAACCCTTGCATTAATGGTCTTGCTCTACAAAGTCAACTCCCACAATCTGTTCTTTTCCTCCGCCGTCGAGATTATGATCATGGGACTAATGAGCTGGAATCGCCACGAAGTACGCGAATTGTACCTAACACCATATACGAAATCCCTTACTCGGCATATGAACTCTTAATGATAACAGCATGGATGGAAACGAAAAATCCCAACCCGCGAGGCCGTTGACCGGCTTTTCGGGTTTGTTCGTCATGTGTACGGTTGTCTCCTTATCAGGTTAGTAAATAGCTCCTTTGAGTCATTGTAGCGCCAACCTGTATCGCTATAATTAAAAAAGGCTGAAAAAACAAGAAGGGAACTGGAAGATGAAGAAAAATAATTATAGTCGCTTTTGGCGATGGCACTTTTATGCAGCACTATTTATTACGCCGCTCCTGATTACATTGACATTAAGTGGTATTGGATATTTGTTCTATACGAACGTCGAAAATACGGTGTACAAGAATGAATTTTTCAATCACAGCAGCCAGACTGCTCCACTGACGATCGATCAAGGGATTGATAATGTAACGGAAGCCTATCCCGGCTATTCCGTTTCAAAAGTTATCGTGTTAGAGGAGCCTTATAACACCCGCCTAACGATGACGAATAAAGATGGCGATCAAAAATATGTGTTCTTAGATTCGAACTATCAAATTGTTGGCAGCCAAAATCCGAAGTATACGTTCTCCAATATGATGAGAGAGATTCATAGCTCGCTCTTTGTCGGGGGGACCGTCGTCAATTATTTAGTGGAGCTTGCAGCATGTTGGGCAATCTTCCTGTTACTCTCCGGAATTTATATGACATTCAAGGGAAGAGCACTGAAGAAGGAACCGAATCCGACAAAACGGCAAAAAAACTTGAAATGGCATGCTCTCCTAGGGACAATCATAACCATTCCGATGATCATCATCATTTTTACCGGCTTGCCTTGGTCCGCATTGATGGGAGACATGATCTACTCAGCAGCTCAAAATAATCCGTCGATTGGAATTCCAGCCTTGAAACAACAGCCGCCTACTTCTGATATGAGCGAAATTCCTTGGGCTACCCGCAAAAACGAACCGCCGACATCCAGCGGAGGATCTCATGCGGAACATCATGGCATGGCTCATATGGAAATTATGACTCGTGAAGGAATGATTACGCTCGAACAGCTCATGTCCGAAGTAAAGAAAGAGAGCATTTCAAAGCCATACACCATTAACTACCCTAAAGATGAGCAAGGGGTTTATACCGTTTCGAAAGGCAGCAATACCGGTGTGACAGGCTTAGATGTTAGTCCGTATGACGAGGTCACGACTTATTTTGATCAATATAGTGGTAAGTTGATTTCCAAAATCGGATTTGAAGATTACGGCATTCTAGGGAAATGGTTTACATGGGGAATCCCCCTGCATGAAGGTCATTTATTTGGCTGGCCAAATAAATTACTGAATCTGATTGTTTGTGTTGCGTTTTTACTTGTTATTTTCTGGGGCTTTAAAACATGGCTAACGCGTAAAAAGAAAAATTCTTTGTCAGCTCCGCCCAACATGTCGAGTAAAATATCGATCGGATTCATTATTTTCATAGTGATATTAGGGTGTATCATGCCGCTATTTGGCATGTCCTTAATACTGGCCGTGATGATCGAAGCCATACTTTCTATTAGAAGAAAATATCTAGATGCAACTATGGCGAAGTAGGCCAACGGAGCGGGAGGAATCCCGCTCTTTTTTGCTAGACCAACTTCATGTGCATTTTTCTCCTTATCATTTTAATAGGCTGTGAAATCGTACGCCAACTGCGTCTCCTAAAAGCATCGCATGATATGTTCGATGCAACTCGCGACAAGATCCTTTACGAAGAACTAACTAACTTGGCGAAGTCCAAAAACATTTGAGCATTTTTGATGTTTCAGAAGATGAACTTTCTCAGGCTGATAAAGTTATAGATGAACTAAAACATTAGTATCCAGTTAAAGATTTAAGCTAACGGGACACTATAGTTGAATAAGGATCCGCGGCAGTCGACCAGAAAATCGGCTGCCGTTTTTATTAATCTAACGGGCAGGTTAGTTATAATGGATCAGTCAATAGCATACGATCCAAAATTATTTGTACGCGCGACTAGATTATTATATAAGTTGCATTATCTGTAAAACCTGATGAAAAATACAATTCGATCAGAGATATGTCGAGTGACAAGAAAGTGTACCGATTAATATCCGCGTAAATCGCGGTTTTTTTATTTTATCGGTACAAATTCTTGTAAAACTGCCGTGCCAACAATATGTACCGATTGTCGATAAGTGCCAAGAATATGATCCGATTGTCGATCTTTTGATATATGGAGTCATTTAGCTAACGGGCAGATTAATTCAATAGTGAGTCTAGAATCTCTCCTGAAATTAGGTTATTATTGGAAGAATTACTTGCGAGGAGAGATGCAGATGTCTGACATACAGGCAATTGTATTAGACTTGGACGGAACATTGCTCGGCAGCGACAAATCCATATCACCTAGAAATTACGAGACTGTTAAAAGATGTTATGATTCTGGAATACATATTATTGTTGCGACGGCGCGACCGCCTAGAGCGGCTAATCAATTTGTGAAGAATTTTCCTTTTGTAGACTACTTGGTTTATTACAATGGTGCTCTAATAACATGCAAGTCTAAGCAAACTCAGCGGCACATTAGTATCCCAAATGAGATTAGCCAACAGATCAACAAATTCATCGAGTTACATGCTCCTCAATCGTTAATTTCATACGAGGTTAATGATTCATGGTATGCGTGTACACCAGTTTCCGACTCGCAGCATGCTCAATTCGGTCTCCGCACGAATGATCCGAAACCCCAGGTTTTATTAGTACACTCTCCCCAACCAAAATATTGGTTCAAGGTTACAGCACATGGAGGGATATAATAGAGCAATTCGGCGACCATGTGAACGTAATCGCAACCGATGGAGGGGTATTGGTTCAAATCATGCAAAAATCAGCATCAAAGGAAGAAGCCGTGCAATGGGTACTTAATAATATCGGGGTGAAGTCAGAAAATGTAATGGTATTCGGGGATGACTTTAACGATTTAGGACTATTCCAAATGTGTGGATTTCCGATCGCAATGGAGAACGCGATAATTGAACTAAAAAATTGCGCAGCCCACGTAACCGATTCAAATGATAACGATGGTGTTGCTGTTGCTCTTGAGAGATTAGTGGTTGTAATCACTTGCTGATAATGATTCAACTAACGGGACACTATAGCTCAATGATGACACTACGGCTGCCGTATTATTAGTTAATTGTTCTTTTGACCTTTGAATGGTAATATAAGGAATCAAAGGGAATGTTTTGAGTGAGGAGCTGAGACAATCTCCAAAGAGGATACTCCATACTTGTTCGAACGCTTTTATCAAGAGAAAAATCGCGTTCTCGTGCGTTCGGGGGAGCCGGATTGGGTCTTGCTATATGCAAACGAATCGTAGAAGAGCATGGATGTCATATTGGGGTGCAGAGCAAACCGGGGGCAGGCCCGAGTTTTACTTGACATTGCCGGTTGTCAAAGAGGATTGAATCCCTGACCTCAAGTTAAGGACAAATTCTTTCATCCATAACGGGAGAGGAGTTCACATTGTGTTTCGTTACTACTTTATAGCCTTGTGCGTGATTATTGCGGACCATGCGGCCAAATGGCTTGTGTCGACTTATATGAAAATCGGACAAGAAATCCCCTTAATACCTGGAGTTCTTGGGCTTACATCCATCCGAAACAGAGGGGCTGCTTTTGACATTTTGCAAGGACAAATCACATTTTTTATTATCGCGACGACCGTTGTCCTTATCGGAGTTATGCTCTATTTACCCAAAGCGCATCGTGAAAAAACGATCTCGCCTTATGGCTTAGCCCTTATATTGGGCGGAGCGCTGGGCAATTTTATTGACCGTGTGTTTAAAGGGGAAGTTGTGGACATGATTCAAGTTCATTTTTTCCACTTCCCCGTTTTTAATGTAGCTGATTCCTTCTTATGCATTGGTGTCCTTATTGTATTGATTCATTCTTTGAAAGAGTCACGTAATAAGGATGAAGAGTTGAAGGAAGTGGTTAAATAAAAGTTAACGCCAACAGGTCAATTTTAGTGGTTTTTCGGCTTGAACCATTACACTAACGGAGAACGATATATTAACGACTACAAAGAAACGGCAGCCGCGAAAGGTTGCCGTTTTCACTACTAATGGGGTGTTATTATATGTAAACGAGCAATTTTTAGAAAATGTAGCGACAGAGCGTCCAGCGATTCGTCGCGATAATATATGAAAATGACAACTTAGACTTCGACGTTAACGTCAATGATTAAATAAAGCGTGCATCAACTACCAATAAACTGAATAAAGTTGGGAACTTTGTGTCAAAATAGTAGGGAACTTTGTGTCAATGTATGTCGAGTGACAAGAACATATATGCTTAAAAGTCGCGTATTTGCGGCTTTTTTTGTTTTAACGATATATGTTCTTGTCAAAAACGAATGACAAGAACATATATCGTTTGCCGATTGAGGACAAGAACATATATTGTATTACGTAAATGAGGACGATTATCAATGAAGAAAATTATGCAGATAGATCAGCGGCGTTAAGCTAACGGGCAGGATAGTTCAATCATTATGTCGAAAACTTTGGGCACGGCGAATTTACAAAGTTCGCGAAAAAGACGGTAACTGATATAACCGAAAGGATGAAAAACTATGAATATCAATCAGATTAGCAATAAACACGTCTTATTTTCCAGCAATCAATTTTTTGACTTAAATATTCATTTGATCTTGGGCACAAAGAACACTTATTTAATCGATACTGGTCTAGGTTCTGAATTTGTGCAACCAGTGTTAGAGTACATAAAGCAAATCGATAACCCACTAATTATTATTAACACCCACCATCATTGGGATCATGTTTTTGGCAACAATAGTTTTAAAGATTGTTTAATCGTTTCTCATCAGCTGTGTAGAGAAATGATTAATACTGAGTGGGACATGATGCTTAATAAGTATTCTAAATTTGGAATGGGAGAAATAGAGAAATGTCTTCCGAATTTAGTGTTTGATAATGAATTATTCTTCACAGAAGATCAAATTAGATTATTATATACACCAGGTCACACAATAGATTCTATAAGTGTAATAGATGAAGAAGAGAAAGTAATTAATGTAGGGGATAATATTGGAGATACGATGGATGAAATCATTCCGAATCTATATTGTGATAAAGAATTTTATAGAGAAACAATAAATAAATACAAAAAAATGAATATGGAAACATGGATATCGGGTCATAATGTTGTTCTAAAGAAAGAGGTAATAGAAAAAATAGAAAAAGAATTAGAATAAATTGTAGAGTAATTTCGAAGAAGTCGACTACTTCATCTGACATCATATTAACGCATCCGGGCATTCGGCAAGATTCATTACGCTAACGGGACACTATAGTGCAATATGCAACAGAAAAGGCAGCGATCACTTAGATCAGCTGCCTTTTCTCAACTAACGGGCAGGATAGTTCAATAAAATTGTTTTTTACACACTTCTTTATAGGGTTCAATGATACAATTTGCATATCTCTAAAGAGGATGGGTGAAAATCGGATGAATATTCAGCTTATACCAGTAACATATGAAAAAAAAGAAACGTTACGAAATCTTGTCGAGCTTTATATGTACGAATTAAGTCCTTACTTAGATACAATTGAAATCAATGAATTCGGTCTTTTCGATTATCGATATTTGGACCATTACTGGACGGAACATGAACGTCATCCTTTTTTTATTTATGTTTCAGGAAAGTTAGCAGGTTTTGTCTTAGTTATAGAATTTGAGCGGCTTGAAGAAGGGGAAATTAAATGGTTGATATCAGAGTTCTTTATATTAAAAAAGCATCAAAAACAAGGAATTGGTCGACTAGCTGCCCAACAAGTTTTTGATAAGTTCAAAGGGAAATGGATTGTAGCGCAAATCGAAAGCAATGTTATCTCTCAATTGTTTTGGGAACAGGTAATTTCCGAATATACCAAAGGAAAATATATAAAAACGCATCTGGGGAAACAACCAGCACATGAGTTTGAATCAATCTGAAAGGCTAAGGCTAAGCTAACGGGACACTATAGCTTAATAAATAACTAAGACGCGGCTGCCTGCATTGATCGGCAGCCGCGTTGCGCTAACGGGTAGTAGCAGGATAGTAGAAAATAAAGGAAATAGTGTGCGTCTGAAGAATATCTATTTAGTCGTATATTCGATGCTAGATTACCTATGAACAAGATTATCATTTGTAATGTAAATTCGCATGGGGTGATCTGACTTACTCGACCCGTGGCCGACTGCAAGGTTGATCTTATGCCAATTATGAGCAAAGTGAGGGAAAAGCGATGTCCAAAGCGATTGAGGAAAGAATTGAAGCTATTATTCATCGATTACTACCGGAAACCCATTATAAAAATAAATACGAGGAAGCAACGCTAGATGAACGAATGAAATACTACAATACGCCCGGAGTATCCATTGCGGTCATCAATAATTTCGAACTGGAATGGGCTCGGGGATTCGGCCTCCGTGAGGCGGGAAACCCCGAGCCGGTAACCGAAACGACACTCTTCCAAGCCGGGTCGATCAGTAAGCCAGTTTTTGCTTTATCGGTCATGCGATTAGTTCAGGAAGGGAGATTGGATCTTGATCGGGACGTGAACGATTACCTAAAATCTTGGAAAATACCGTCTGTTTCAGGCTGGCAGCCAAAAGTGACGCTTCGGCAATTATTGAGTCACAGCGCCGGGCTTACTGTTCACGGATTTCCCGGTTACGAAACAACCGATGAAATTCCCACGGTAGTGCAGATTCTGAATGGACAATATCCGGCTAATACCTCGGCCGTGGAAGTCAATCTCATTCCAGGTTTGCAATTTCGCTATTCAGGAGGGGGAACAACCGTCGCACAACAGCTTGTTACGGATTGGCTGAATCAACCTTTTGCCGAAATCATGAGTGAGTTGCTATTCAAACCGTTAGGTCTTGCGAACAGTACATTCGAACAGCCGCTACCGCTCCAACATCATGAGTTTGCCGCAACAGCACACCCTTGGAAAGGTAGGCCACTCCAAGGCAAGTGGCGTGTCTATCCCGAAATGGCGGCTGCAGGCCTCTGGACGACGCCTTCGGATCTTGCACGTTTAGGTATCGAATTACAATTAACATTGAACAATAATTCGAATGGCATGCTTTCTACGGACACGCTAAACCAAATGTTAACCGCCCAGGTCGAGGATCATATGGGCATCGGATTCTTCCTTGAAGGTAAAGGGGAAAGCAGCCGTTTCGGCCATAGCGGGTGGGATGAAGGTTTCGTAGCCCAGTTCGTTTTATCCAAACATCTCGGTTTTGGTGCCGTCATCATGATCAACTCGAACGAAGGCAATCCAATGCTTAAGGAAATCGAGCGAGCTATCGCTCGCGAATACGGATGGCCCGGATATTTTCCTGACGAAACTAACGTTACTGTACCGCGCAATATACTAAATGAATACGTAGGTGATTATAAGGCAGCATCCGGACTACAAGCCTCAGTCATACAGGATGGCAATGACTTAGGCTTACGAATTAAGGAACAGTCTCCAATCAGGCTGTCTCCCGAATCGGAAACGAAATTTTCAACAGAGGGACCTAACACAGTTGTCGATTTCGAAAGAGACGGTGATGGCCATGTGATGGCATTGCATATTCATCAAGAAGGAAGATCATTCCGGGCGGACAAACAATAATCGGTTTAGTTGTGAAGCTTTACCAATTTCAACAGCTTTATTACGTTAACGGGGAACGAGAGTTGCGGAGCTTGCTTGTAGGCAGCTCCTTTTTGCTTTATTGAACTAATTAGCAGGATAGTGCGGTGGCGGCGATGCAGGTATTTAGGGACATGCAAAGAAATAAATAGGTAACTACCATCATTCGGAAGGAGCGTAGGAAATGAGTTTCATTCAATTAGAAGGTGAAAGAATATCATTAATCCCGCTTGAGTTGGAGCACGCAGATTCCTTATTCCATTGTTCACAATCTCCTCTAATATGGGAAAACCTCCCGACTAAAATCCAAAATTTGTATGAAATGCAGACCTTTATACGTGCAGCAATTTTAGGGAGGGAACACGGAGATGAATTTCCTTATGTTGTCTTTGATAAAACGCTTAATAGAACGGTCGGAATGACCCGATATTTAAGGATTTCGTCTGTGCACAAGAACTTGAATATCGGATGGACATGGTATTCTCCTGAAGTATGGCGAACAGCGGTAAATTCAGAGTGTAAGTATTTGTTACTAAAATATGCATTTGAAGAATGGAAAGCTGTTCGTGTTGAAATAATTACGACAACGACTAATAGCCGTTCACAAAAAGCTATTGAACGATTGGGAGCAAAGAAGGAAGGAATACTTAGGAAAAAATATAATGGATTAGATTATGTAGTGTATAGTGTAATTGATGAGGATTGGTTTGATGTTAAGAATCGGCTTGAGTCATTCTTAAAACGACCAAACGCTTAGATTTTGCGTTTGAACTAACGGGACACGATAGTTGAATCAAGATATAGGCAGCAGGTCAAACGATCGGCTGCCGTTTTCATTAATGTAACGGGCAGTTTAGTGCAAATAGAGGTTGGGTGTTTTATGATAAAGAAAAAAGTATTTGAGGTGTACTGTGAAAAAGTATACATGCCCCTGTTGCGGCTACAAAACGATAGACAGTGACGGGGATTATGACATTTGTCCAGTATGTTATTGGGAAGATGACCCTTTTCAAAAAATGAATGAATATGATTTAGGAGCCAATAAGATACCATTGATAGAGGCGCAAAAGAATTACCTACTGTATGGCGCTTGTGAGGAAACGGCAACCCAATTTGTTAGGAAGCCAGCAGAGCAAGACAAAAGAGACCCTGATTGGGAGCCGATTAATGACGACAGTCTTTACGAGTTCAAATTAGCTTGTCGTAAGTTTATTGAAGGTACGTACAGCATCGCTGAATTGCAGCATCATTTATCTTGGATAGCAGTACCTGACGATATCGCAGAAGACATAAAACAAATAGATAACGATTTAGAAATGATTAGATTTTGTACTTCGGATTACAAACAGCGAAATGAAGCGCTGAATGTGGTCAATGTAATGCTAAAAAAATTGAATATTACCATTGAAAGTAATGGTGACTATTGAACAAACGGGACACGATAGTTTAAAAGCAACAAGAAGGCAGCCGATTATCGTTCGGTTGCTTTTTTGTTGAACCAACGGGCAGGATATTACGGAAGTTGATGGAATTATTTAATAATCAAATATATAAAAGAGGATTCGCCAATACAATGATCGAGAACGACACCTTCTGTAAAATCTTTATTGATACTGATGAGCAATACGAGTATTTGTATCATTTAATCAATAAATTGGTTAATGGAAATGCCGAAACGAGGCGCGACATTAAGAATGAAACATTGGTTTTATCTTTAGTAAAAAACGATGATTTTGACGCTATCCAAAGATTAGACTTCCCTGATGGCTTTCTACATTCAAGGTATTATCTTGAAGTTGAACCAAATGGAAATTTTGAATTTCAAAGATACATTATGTCTATTTCTTTGCTTCTTGAAAGTCTATGGACAAGCGGCTTAAATGCTGTTGCAGCTTGTGACTTTGAAGAGTTACTCCCTAGAAAAGGTGGCTACAATTACGTAGGGGATTAAGCTAACGGGACACTATAACTTAATTAAAATGCGGCTGCCGGCAAAGATCGGCAGCCGCGTTGCGCTAACGGGCAGTTTAGTTTAACTGTGTTTCACTGATGTGTCTTTTTATGTAATATATGATTTGGAATTATTTTTTATATAATTTCAAACTGTTCCCTCTGCTACCATTGAAATAATAACACTACAGGGGAGGAAATTGGGTTGTCTTTACAAGTTCGTCCATATTGCGCTGAATTAGAGGAAACAGTTAAAAATTTAAATCACAAAGCGTGGATACTTTTCAAGTATAATAAAGATTTCGATCATCAGAGGATGAGTTGTGTATTTAACGAGGACGGTAACTTAATTTGTGTGGGATACTTACGACATGGAATAGCTGATGATCATGATGTATTCGAAATCGAAATGCCCACTAATGAATTAGCTTCAAATCGTTTGAATGAAGTGAGAATGGCTCTTTACCCTATATTCATAAATACCTATCAAAAGTTCCGTAATCCAAACAAGAAAACAAAGTTGGTTGCGTGGAAAGACTTTTATGGTGACAGAGAGTTTTACGAAGAGAAGGGCTTTATCCCTTATCAAACATATTATTTAGCAAACCGTTCACTTGAAGAACCCTTGCCAGAAGTCAGAACGCCTGTTGGGGTTAATGTCAAATTTCACCCGATGGAATCCAAAGAGGAAAGAATCAAATATACCGAATTAGAAAATCAATTTTATCAAGGTGTTGTATACAGAAGTGTAAATATGTTGGAATGGATGATGGGTGGACCAGAATTACATACCATTTCTGCATTTGAAGGCGATGAACTTGTTGGCAGCGTAATGTGTTGGCAAACTGGTGCCGTTGAAAGATTATTCGTAATTCCGCGATGTCGTAATAAAGGGCTGGGTAAGTTTCTCATATCGAAGGGTTTTGAGTATCACATTAAGAATGGTCGAAACGAAGTTTATACGCTGGTAAATGAACAAGATAAGGAAGCTATGATGTTGTTAGAGACAATGGGGTATACCTTTCCTGTAAGAATGGAACTCAAGGCGTTGGATGTGTAGCTAGTTAGCAAAGAGAACTAATGTGTAAATAAGTGGACTATACGATTGCCATTTGGCAGCTATATTCCGCTGACGGACAGTTTAGCTTAATAAATAACTACAACGCGGCTGCCAGTATTAATCGGCTGCCGCGTTATGCTAACGATTTCAATTCTATCCAGTGAATGTCTAGTGACAAGAATGTCTACCGATTAATATCCGCGTAAATCGCGGTTTTTTTATTTTATCGGTTGTCAAAATTCTGTGACAATAATATGTGCCGATTGGTCGAAATGTGCCAAGAATATGATTCGTTTGTCAATCTTGTTGTTAAATGTAATCATTAAGCTATTCTAGCTAATAGGTTGTCAATATTTAAAACTTAATGGATTCAATCGACAGTGGTATACTGAAAAATGAGTATAGCAAATAACCCCTCCTTCAGTTGTGGGAATAATTTCCTGAAAAGGTGAGAATATCCTTCTAACTCAATTGAAATGCTTCTTTTTTAGTAAGGATCGCGTAAATCCAGTGGATCAGCTTGTTTACGCAGGCAATTACAGCTACTTTAAATGGCTTTCCCTCGGCGCGTTTTTTATCGTAATATGCTCGGAGTTTCTCGTTACGCGAGCCGCGCAGACCACAACGTACAGCCAAATATAAAGTGGTTCGAAGTCTTCTGGATCCACGTTTGGTAATCTTGTTTCGGTTAGCTGTAAACTTGCCAGAGGAGAAGACACTAGGGTCGACACCGGCAAATGCAACAAGCTTTTTTGCATGATCAAATCGATCGATTTCCCCGACCTCAGCCAGAATTGTTGCCGCAATTCTGGTGCCAATGCCGGGTATCGATTGGATCAGCTCATATTCATGTAATTCTGCAGCCAGAGCATCTATCGACTGTTCGAGGTTGGCCAGGTGCTCTTGGTACTGCAGGAGCAAATGAATGAGCAGTTCCAGTGAGATAAGATGGCTTGAAAAAGCTGTTTCTTTAAAAGGATTTCGCTTGGCAGCAGCAACTAACTTCAGTGCTCGTTCAAGCGCCCAATCGGAATTTATCCGACCAGAGATGGATTGAATCGTCGCTGTAACGTCATTCAGAGACTTGGATAGCACCGAGGAAGATGTGGGATAAAGGGCCAGAAAACGAAGTGACACCTTCGAATACAGGTCTCCAAACACACCACGGTATTCCGGAAATACTTGATCAAGAACCGCTTGAAACTGCAACTTCGCTTGCACATACATATCCGTTAAAGAGTCATGCTGCCTTGTCAAATAGCGCAGATTCAACATGAAATGTCCCCGTTTTTGTACGGCTCCAACTCCTCTTTATAGAATAATTCTCCTAGTTGGTAAGCGTCAGCGATATCCGTTTTAACCTTGCGCAAGTTGGTTTTTTTAGCCTGATGTGAAATTAACGGATTCATGACAATATACAAATATTGATGCTCATCTAGAAACTGAATAACAGGACTATGGTAATGTCCAGTTGCTTCTAACACTACTGCCGGACGTTGTCCGGTAAAGGATTCAAGATCCTGTAAAAGGTTTAGAAAAGTCGCGAGCCCCTCCAGATTATGCTCAAATCGAAGGACCTTTCCGTACGGAACACCTCGATCCGTAAATGCTTGAGCATGACTTTCTCCTTTGGAAACATCAAGTCCAATAACAGGATTCATATAACCACTCCTTGTTCTATATTCGCCAGAAACCCTAACCTTCTTGTCGTCCACATTATCGCAGGTGATTCGGGGTCAAAGCCCCAACTAGCCTAATCATGGTTTAACAAGTAGGGGGGATGAACGGAATAGCACTCGGGATCTGAGTCCCACGGGCAGAAACGTTCGATCCCCGGCTACCTCAATCTTATGACCACACAAAAAGGAGGTCGACCAGTAAGTTCTGGTGACCTCATAATACGAATGGGCAGGATAGTTGAATGATATAGTGTAGTTACACTTCATTAGATCGACTTTGCGTAGAAGTAATTCAAAGAACATGAATTCCAACATATGGTATAATGAGATGGCTGGATCTTTTATTGTGGGGGTGTTAATCCATGGATAAGAAAATACATGAAACACAACCAGATAGTCATCTAATCACAAACAATGGTCGTACAGTTGTAAATGAAATGATGGAAGAGGCACAAAGAATCGAAGGAGGAGGTCCTCCTAGAAAAGTTGATTTACGTACAATGCCCACTCCAATAAAGCTTTTCGGTTATTTTTTTATCAGTTGTGTAATTATTATGGGAATTGTTGTAATTTTTATAATGATATTTGATAATTAAAAAGAGAAGTTCTATTCAAGAAACTGCTCCATTGTCAGGAGTGGTTTTTCTTTAAATAATATTAAAAATTTTTGGCCAAAACTGTACTTTAGCTTAAATAATTTGGTTAATTAATCGTATCGGATCATTAAGCTAACGGGACACTATAGCTTAATCAATAACTAAAACGCGGCTGCCGGCATGAATCGGCAGCCGCGTTGTGCTGACGGGCAGTTTACTGGAGCTTTTATGCTATTAAGAAAGGGTAATGAATAAAACTTGAGTATTATTTAAATCGGATCTATAATTGGATTATCTTCCAAAATGAGGTGAAAAGGGTGACAATCCGTATCGTTCGAAGTATTTAGTTTTCGGGCTGGAAAAAACGCGTACCAGCCAACAAGGGGGTTTTCTGCCCTTTTGAAGAAAACTAAGCCTAGAACGGTCTCGATTGGCATTGCTTTTTAATATGGCCAAGGGACACAGTTTGATCTGCCGGGATTAATGATATTGCTCATTGATCCCGACCGATCAACTTAGTTGTATCCTTGGCTTTTAATTATCTCATTGGGGGAAACAAAGATGTTAAAAAAATGCATTCTACTTTTCAAGTGGACAATATTGATATATATACTCATGGGGTTTATGGTTCAATTTTTTAATACCCTTGGAATAAAGATATTTCAACAGCTGTTAGACAAAGTAGTTTTAGCCAATAGTTTCAACGAGGTTACATCACTTATCATTTTATATGGTGCTTTGTTAGCAGGTTCGACAGTTCTTAATTACCTCATGGAATACCCCCATACTAAATTATCCAATAACATCTTGGAAAAGTTAAGGATTATGGCGCTTTCTAAAGTATCTAAGATTGATTATTCCTCCTACCAGAATAAAGGCACAGGAGAAGTAATAAAAATCATTGATAATGGCGCTTTGGCTGGAATGAATATCATTCATGCGTTTTACTTGAGAATATTTTACGAATTAGTTCCAACCATTATTTTCAGTTTGTACTTTTTAAGTCTTTATAACATGAAAATCATGATGGCCATTGCAGCTGGCTATGTAGTTATTTTCTTTCTTAATAATATACTGCTCCGGATGTTATACCGAATAAAATCTTCTCTGCTTGAAAAACAGGAGAAAATGTCTAAGTATTCATTACGTGGTTTTATGGAGTTAGTTGTATTTCGCATAAACAAGAGATTCGACAAAGAAATAGAACGGTTGCAACATACGGCCGATGACATTGTTAATAAAAATACTCATCTTAGAATGATTCATGAATCATTTTTTGCCTTATTCGCTTTATTAGTCAATATTATAAAAGTGATCGTTGTAGTTTTTGGTATTCAAAATGTAATGAACGGTGAGACCTCTATTGGTATCATCATCGCTCTGATCATGTTTATTGAGCAAGTCTACACGCCTCTGGCAATCTTCAATGTTCTTTACGTGGATTACAAATTGAATCGAGTCACTTATCGCCGGTTTGAAGAATTTCTGAACGCACCCGAGGATAGGAATTTGGATCGAGGAAGAGATGTGAAGACTATGCAGGGAAATATCGAGTTTAAAAATGTTAATTTTGATTACGGGACTTCTTCGATCTTGAGCGATGTTACTTTTTCTGTTAGTCAAGGAAGCTCTATCGCAATTATCGGACTGAGTGGCAGCGGAAAATCGACTATTATTAAATTAATGGTGGGGCTTTTGAAAAAAAAGTCTGGAAACATTTTGTTTGATGGGATCGATATTGATGAGATAAAATTGAACAGTCTTTATGATCATATATCGTATATTTCACAGGAAACGCCCATCTTCGATACAACAATACGAGAAAATATTATCTTTGATAATATGGTACCTGATGAGAATGTTTATAAGATATTAGATAATGTCCATCTGAAGGAAAAAGTGTTGTCTTTTCCAAATCAACTAGATACTATGGTTGGAGAAAGAGGAATGAAATTGTCCGGAGGCGAAAGGCAACGACTAGCTTTCGGCAGAATAATAGCACAGCAAAGGAATATTGTTATACTTGATGAACCTGTCTCAGCACTTGATAACATTACAGAGAAGAGCATCATGGACAATGTGTTACAAATGTTTTCTAACAGAACACTAATAATAATTGCACATAGACTTTATTCCATAAAAGATGTAGACAAGATATTACTAGTCAAAGATGGGGAGGTTGTCGATGAAGGCGACTTCGAATATTTGAGCCGTCATAGCGCATATTTTCAAGAATTATGGAGCAAGGAAATTCAGGGTAGTGCTGATATTGTTGCTGTTTAATGTAAACTAGATGTAACTCAACTAACAGGACACGATAATACTACATCAGGCTGCCGGCACGAACGGCAGCCTATTAAGCTAACGGGCAGGTTTGTAGAATAAGGAAGGAGAGAAGGATGAAGAGAAAAAGTTTGGTGGTCGTACCCTTACCAGATTTTGAAACAGAAATTGGTAGATGGATATGGTGTTTGGAGGATGTTCGGCGAACTATTGTAGAAAAAATATCAGGAATAAGTCAGCAACATCTTGATGCCAAACAGACCGGTCACTCAATCGGATCGTTGTTATATCATATCGCGTTTATTGAAGCGGACTGGCTCTATGAAGATGTTCTTGGCTGTGAATGGAATCCAAAGATACTTTCCTTTTTTCCTCAAGAAGACCGTAATCAAGATGGCACTTTGACCCAGATAGAGGGACAAAACTTAGATGAACATTTACATCGTCTACAATCTGTACGCGATGAATTGCTTTTCCATTTTCGTTCTATGGACATGGAGGATTGGCGTTCATCAAGAAATCTCACTCATTACGATGTATCACCTGAGTGGGTTATCTACCATCTCATTGAACACGAATCACATCATAGGGGACAGATTTTTGAGATGCTTTCAAATTTAATGGGAAGAACTTAGGGAAGAATTTTTCACCATTGGCTCACTGGCTTCACTAACGGGACACTATAGCTTAATCATGATATAGAGACAGTTGGTCAAACGATCAGCTACCTTTTTCATAGAAGTAACTGGTAAATTTAAATTAACTTTCTCCCTCAAGAAACAACTGGAATATTATACAAGGAGTTTGTTCAAATATTTTGTTAATATAAGTAAATGCATACATATCTTATCACGGGGGTTCAGGATGTCAAAAAAAACAATCATGCGAAGACTAGGACTTATACTGCTTACCGGTTCTGTACTGGCTATACCACAACTAGTCTCTGCACAAAAAGCTAGTGATGATTTAGAAAATCATTGGGCAAAACAAACTATTGAGTCGTGGCAGGCGAAGGGACTCGTTAAGGGGTATGAGAAGGGATCATTTAATCCGAATGCACCCATTACAAGGGCTGAATTGGTTAAGCTTATCAATACCTCATTAGGATATACAGAAGTTACATCGCAGGCATTTAAAGATGTAAAAGCAGGCGACTGGTTTGAAAGAGATATAAGTATAGCTATAAAATCTGGGTATTTATCTGGATATGAAGATGGCACTATAAAGCCAAATCAACCTGTTTTGCGAGAAGAAGCTGCAGTTATGATTCAGCGAATGTTGTGGTTACCACCGAATGAAGAAAGCTCTTTTAAAGATACTTCAGAAATGGCACCTTGGAGCCGGGGTTCTGTGGGTGCCCTGGCGAAACAAAATCTGGTAACTGGAAACAACGGCGAGTTTAATCCAAAGTCTACTTTAACTCGCGCTGAAGCAGTCATCTTACTAGATAAACTCGTTCGTAAAGATGCAATTGTAATTGATCAAGGAGGGACCTATGGTCCTAAAGAAGGTCAAGCACATTATCCTAAAAATGTAGTTCTGAATGCTCCAGGAATTATCTTTCGTAATGCAAATGTTCATGGGAACCTAACCATAGGAAGTAAGGTGGGCCAAGGAGACGCATTCCTAAGTAATGTAAAAGTAGCCGGTACAACGTATGTAAACGGTGGTGGAGAGAACAGTATTCATTTTGAAAACACCGTAATGCTTAATGTTGTTGTTGATAAAAATGATGGAACTGTTCGATTAGTTGTAGAGGGTAAATCACTAATAGGCGAAATGATAATTCAATCAAAAACAAACATCGAAGCAGGTGGTTCCTCTTCGGTGAGTAATGTCACGTTGTCTGATCTATTGCCAAAGGATAGCAAGGTGCGTCTTACTGGATCGTATGGTTCTGTAAACGTGCTTGCTCAGAGTATTGTCGTCGATATTCCTTCAGGGAGCATTAATGAATTGAATATAGATAAAAATGCCATGGGGAATCAGATTAACTTAGATAAGGAAACTGAGATTATTAAACTCATTTTGAATGCAGCTGCCAGCGTCTTAGGAGATGGCGGAGTAAAAACTGCCGTTGTTAATGCAAGTGGAGTCAAGATGAATAAAGCTCCTCAAACAATCACTATTGGAAATAATGTTTCAAGTGATACAAAAATCCAAATTGGAGACAGTCCTTGGCCACCAAATACTAGTCAATCTTCACAAAGTGGATCTAGTGGTACTGACAAACCTCCTATTACCATAGAGCCACCGACTGACCGGGTGCCGCCTGTATTGAAAGGAGTACAACGTACCGTAGCGATTGGTACTAAGTTACAATTGTCGAGTAACGAGGATGGAACAATATTCATTGTACCTGTGAACACCACTCCAACAGCTCAATATCTTAAATTGGCAGTTAAAGATGGAAGTGGGAAAGCTTATACAGTGAGAGCTAATGAACCAGTTTCGATTGATACTGCAAATTTTGATCCAAAAACAATGTTAATTATTGCGACGGACAATGCAGAGAATGCCTCACGAGCAGTTGAAGTAACCTTTTATGATAATAGTTCCTTAGTATTTAAGAGTGCTGGCAGAGTAACGACCAACAGAGGAATCGTATTAGAGTTCAACCAGGATATTGTAAATAATACTGAAAACATTGAAGCGCTGAAAAAAGAAATTTCATTCTCCGCTGATGGTGGTATTACATTCTCGAGCTTAAACCCAGAGGATCAAGTATTTATTTATTCAAATCTCCTTCATGTGTCGTTTCCAAATCGTTTCACTGGAAGTCAAAACGTGATAAAAATAAATAAACATTCACTCAAAGATACAAAGGGAAATGTCTATGATCAGGATATTTTAACAAATCCAGTACCAGCTGGTACAGTTATAGATATATTTACTGAAATCATTAAATCTGGTGATTCAATGATTTTTCAAACAGATATGGCCGGCACCATCTATCTAATACCTGAAGGTACTATCTGGAATGATACATTAATTGAAACTTTAGTTGCCCAAGGCAAAGCTAAAAAGATGATTGTAGAAGAAACCGAAATAAATAAAAAAATATCGATTCCAACGGAAGGTTTAGCTGAAGGCTGGTATAAGTTAATTAATAAGCCACAAAACGGCGAATCTGGTGGTAGTACTCTATTTATGATTTCTGAAGGCTTTCTTCGCTATAAACGCATTTCTACAAATTCAAACAAGTTTATAAGCATATCGTTTGATGACTATATTGAGAAGACAGAAGATCTTGAAACTCTAAAATCAAAAATTAGTATCTCAAATGATGGAGGTATCACATTTAACCCACTTAAAGAAGAAGATACTATTCAATTATTTGATAGTGGCATTTATATTACGTTGAAAACTAAATATACCAGGACAGAAAATGTAATTAAAGTTGAGGCTAATGCTTTGAAAAGTATACATGGATTTCCGAATCTGGAGACAATAACGAAGTTAGATCTTGTTGCCAATCTATCTTTAAACTCGGGACTTGTACTTCAAAAAGGTCAACCGATTGTCTTTCAGACTGACTTAGCAACAGATGTTTATTTTGCACCTGCGGATTTAATTAATCAAAATAGTTTAGATGATTTGATTAAGAAAGACCTCATTAAAACATTTAGTGTATCAGGAGATGACATTAATCAACCTGTCACGATTGATACAACGGATTTAGAGCCTGGATCTTATTATCTTTTAATTAATCAAGGTACATCTTTCTATATTACGATAGTAGATTAATAGAAATTTGTTCAAAAGGGCCCCGTAATGGCGGCCCTTTTTTATATGACGACTTGCTGAGCTTCATGGTCTGAAACGGCCTATACAATTCCTTACGAAGATGACATCAGCAATCTATTCTTAATAAGTCCAGGGAGGAGACGAGTATAGCTAATAATGGTACGCTTCAAATACGGCTGCCGGCATGAATCGGCAGCCGCGTTGCGCTAACGGGCAGGTTTCCACAACTTTACGGCTATTGAAGCGTATGAATGGAAACAGATGGGAAAAAGCACATAACAGTTTTAGTGCTTGGGGGGGAAATAAAATTAAAAGAAAACTAGGGTATGCAAGTGTAATTTTATTGTTGTTGGTCACTTTATTTTTTTATTTAGGCGAGTACAAATTAAACGCATTGAGTGCTGCCAGAGCGAACTCATTTGTACCGAAAGATTCAGTTTTATTAGATAAAGTTGACTATCCATGGGGAAAAGTATTCATTTTCGATTCATCTGAAAAGCCGATTACAGCAATAAGTTTCAAATCGTTTGGGTTTTTGTGGGTTTCAAGAATGTCCACGTATTATTTTCATAACGATGACCCCATTAAAACAATCGGCGGAATCACATATTCGGATGACAAAGGAAGAGCGGCGACCGTTTTCAGCGTTTTATTGAATGAAAGAAAGCAGAGTTAAATGAACCGATCACATTTTATTGGGATAAATCAATCCCATGGAATGATTATAACGCAAAGGCTTTTAATGAGAACGGAAAGGTTCTTTATGAATATCGCTATCCTGAAACAAATTATTTTAGATCTGAAGACTTAAAATGGTACCCAGTTTCGGCAAATAGTACGCAAGAAGATTAAGCTAACGGGACACTATAGCTTAATCATGATACAGAGGCAGCTGGTCAAACGATCAGCTGCCTTTTTCATTGAAGTAACGGGCAGGATAGTTCAAAAGTTTCGCGAATACCCTACATATGGAATTATTTACGAAGTTCGTGAATAAGACGTTATATGAAATCGATGTTAAAGGAGAAAGAGGAGAGTTCTATTAAACGTTCATTAAAATTACTTCTTATTCTAATGACTATTTATATAATCTTTTTAATTCCCAATCTATTTTCTTGGTATGAAATGAAAAAGTTTGAAAGCAAAATAAATACTGCGCTTGGGAATTTTTTAACTTCGCAATGTAAAACTAACGTTCACATCGATTGGGTCAAAATTCATAACATACCAACTGGATTTTTAACAATAGGAAAAGACTCACAAGAATGGGATGCGCAGGTTACTATTAATCCCAATTATACTTATCCCATTGAAGGAAGTGTAGACGGTAGTTTTCATTTCTATTTTCATGAAGAATTTTGTGGAGAAAATTATCATTCAGATAAAATTGGATATAAGAGTTTAGATTTAAAAAATAAAACATTTGTAGATGAATATGACCAAAGTTCAAAGACGGGGGATATTGGTCTTAAAGAATCAAACATAATTTTATTAACGTTCTTCTTTGGCTTGATAATTATCGTTTTTATTATATCAGCAACAATTGAATTGTTCACAAATCTAATAAAAATATATAAAAGAAAGAATGAATAGTTTGTGAGTAACTCAAGGTGGCATCGACATCATATAACACCATATCTACGCCGCGTCGCGTTCGCTCCTTGGTCTGCCCGAGGAATTTTCGAGGAAGTGGATTCAGCAGACAACCCTGCAAGGCTAAGTGGCGAAGCCACCCAGTCGCAACGCTCCTTTAAGCCTTTCGGGTTCGTAGATATAAGAACGTTATGTGAAAGACCAGCAAAAGATATTTGAAATTCATTAAGTCTTTTCATAAAAGAGGGGAAAACAATGGATTATATAAAGTGGATTAGAAGTAAGGTTGGTAACGAAATGATAATTCTTAATTTTGCTGGAGCAATTGTTACTAATGAAGAAGGACAAATTTTATTGCAGCGAAGAAGAGATAAAAATGCATGGGGATTTCCAGGTGGGGCTATGGAGATTGGTGAGTCCGCAGATGAAACGGCAAAAAGGGAAGTAGAAGAAGAAACAGGATTAAGAATTAATATCGAAGAACTAATTGGTATTTATAGTAAGTACTTTGATGAATATCCCAATGGAGATCAAGCGCAAACAATTGCATTTGTCTATAAAGGGAATATTTCTGGTGGAGAAATAATTAAGGAAAATGAAGAAAGTATAGAACTTAAATTTTTTAATAAAGATGAAGTGCCAGAATTATTTAATCAACAACATAATGATGCATTTAATGATTTTGTTAATAAGAGAACGGGAGTATATAGATAGTTTGGTTTTAGCTTTTTGATGTTGATTCAAAGACGGCAAGTCCATCACATAACTCCGTATCTACGCTCCGGGCTACGCCCTTGGTTCGCAAGATCAGGTAGGCAGAGAAGCTCATTCAGCTCACAACCCAGCGAGGCTAAGTCCGTCGGACTCGGCGGGTAATGTCGATTAAGCTAACGGGACACTATAGCTTAATACTAACGCGGGTGCCGATATTGATTGGCAGCTGTTTTTCGCTACGGGAAGGTTTGCTTCATCAATTGTCGAATCCTTAGTTCGTGAATATTTTAATAACGGGGGTAGGGTATGGAAATTAAGATACGAGAAATTGTAGCCAATGATTATACTGAAGTTGTTTTTTTATGGAACGATGTACTTGGAGTTCGCAATGTTAATAGTGAAAACTTTCAAGTTACTATGGAAGACATGAATAAGGAAGGAAATTACAAAACATTCGTTGCATTATTTGAAAATGATGTGGTTGGTTTTGTCACTATTGTTCACGCGTTATCAGTAGGGTCTTCGACTGGTTATTTACATATTCAAGGTCTTGCTGTTAAAAAGGAGTTACAGCATAGTGGGATAGGTACAAAACTACTAAAACACACTGAAAATTATGCTAAAGAAATGGGAATATCAAGTATTATTTTATGTAGCGGGGTTAAGCGAACCGATGCTCATGCTTTTTATGAGCATAATGGCTATGACAAAGATTCATACTGCTTTGATAAGATTATTAAACTTGACTAATGAATAACCATTTCGCATTAAACTAACGGGACACGCTAGTTTAATAGATTAAAACCTTCCATAAGAAGCAAAACTAGATTTAATAGCTCTTATGGGAGGTTATATTTATGATTTTAAGTGAGTTATGGCGACTGTACGAAGCTGATAAACGTATCCAGGGCTTTAGTTCAAGTACATTGAAAGCCTACACCCTTCAGCTCAAGATGCTGCTAAGAGAACTAGGAGACCTGGATATTTCTGAGGTTACACTTAACTTGTTGAAGGAATACTTAGCGAAGCAGTCCGATCGGTTAAAACCTAGTAGTTTGGGACATCGCATTCGTTTTGTTCGTTCCCTATTCCGCTTTGCCTATGAAGAAACATACTTAATCTCAAATCCTGCTTTGAAGTTACGCGAGCCCAAAATGGACAAGCGTATTCCTAAGTTTTTGATTGAGGAAGATGTCATTCACTTGAAAATCTCTTGCCAGTCCCTGAGGGAAAGGGCACTTCTTGAGTTTCTCTACAGTACCGGATGCCGGGTTGGCGAGGTGGAGAAGTTAAACATTGATGACCTGAACTGGGAGAACAGCTCCGCTATTGTAAATGGCAAAGGCTCAAAACAGAGAGAAGTTTACTTTACAACCGAGTGTAAAGTGTGGTTGAAGAAGTATCTCGAGAGCCGAGAAGATACTTGTAAGGCCTTATTTGTAACCGATACACATCCAACAAGGCGAATGACTATCCCGACGATCAGGTGGGCATTAAAACGGCTTGCAGGTCGGGGAGAGATCGAAGTAAATGTATATCCGCATCGCTTTCGTCATACTTATGCGTGTCAACTCCTTGATAACGGTGCGCCATTAGATTTCATTCAAGGTATGTTGGGACATGAAAAAGCATCAACCACTCAAATTTATGCCCAGCTGCGTGGGGAACGCCGACGAGAACTCTACCGTCGGTTTTTTTAGCATTTCAGTAATATTACGAGATTAATCTCAAATCCTGCTTTAAAGTTAAAAATGGACAAGCGTATTTCTAAGTTTTTGATCGAGGAATATGTCATTCACCTGAAGATCTCTTGCCAATCCCTGAGGGAAGGGCACTTCTGGAGTTTCTCTACAGTACCGGCTACCGGGTAGGGGAAGTGGAGAAGTTAAACATTGATGACCTGAACTGGGAGAACAGCTCCGCTATTGTAAATGGCAAAGGTTCAAAACAGAGAGAAGTTTATTTTACTACTGAGTGTAAAGTGTGGTTGAAGAAATATCTCGAGAGCCGTGAAGATACTTGTAAAGCCTTATTTGTAACCGATATACATCCAACAAGGCGAATGTCTATCCCGACGATCAGGTGGGCATTAAAACAACTTGCAGGTCGGGGAAAGGTCGAAGTAAATGTATATCCTTATCGCTTTCGTCATACCTATGCGTGTCAACTCCTTGATAACGGAACACCATTAGATTTCATTCAAGGCATGTTGGGGCATGAAAAAGCATCAACTACTTAAATTTATGCCCAGCTGCGTGGGAACGCCGTCGAGAACTCTACCGTCGGTTTTTTTGTCTTAATAATACGAGATGAAATGCTCCTAAGATTTTTTGATTCTCTCCTAAAACGATAATGCATCAGAAAGTGAGTCAAATCCTCAAACGCAGTGGATGGATTCACTACATCGTTAACCCTCTCGTAGTAAAACATCGAGAGTTACATGAACGAAGGAGCCAGTTAATCAACCAATTCTGCTAGTACCTGGTATTTTTCAGTAGTTTCGATACTTCTCAATGCAAGCTGCTCTTTTGTCTTCACTAAATTGCTTTTTCTCTGATGCTCCAAACCAAAGGAATGCCTTAATTGTCTTGTAGTTAGTTGAGGTGCACCATATTTCTCAGCATACTTTTTAACCATCACCTGTATCGCTCTTTTGGTCATCCTTTTACCGATCTTTTGACCATTCGAAACGGCTAAAAATAATGCCTTTTCATCGATATTTGGTTCGAGTTTAAATTTCGTAGTTCAAGATATTTGATTAGGTCAGCTCTAGTTGAATCACTGAACAATACTGTATGATAACTCTTTTGTCCTGACCATTGTCGTGAGATTTCGATATGTTTATCCTTAATGGAGAGATTTTCGACGTTAAGATTTACAATATCACTTACAAGTAAACCTGATTTCAGCAAAAGACTAACAATACAAATGTCTCTTTGTCCATTTCGTTCATAGAGCAATTAAGTAGCCCGTTCACATGTAAATGTGGTTATGTACTAGCAGATTTTTCAAAAACAAGATGGAGTGAGTGGGGAAGATTACAGAAAATCACTGATCCATTCGTATTAAAATGGATAACAAATAGAAGAGAGCAACTTAATGGAAAATGGATTTTTTTGCCTCAGTTCGGAAGTATAGAATTGATGACAGGCTCCCAGTTAAAAACAAACTTGATGCATAATAAACGGAGCTCATTTGATGAGAACAAATCCTCGATACTCAAACTAATTTACTATGATAATAAAGCAACATTTCTATCGGTTGATCGATACATCAGGAAAAAAATATTGAAAAATCACAGTCATTGCATCAACAATTTTGGGAGTTACGCATTAATTATGAACACGAATTTCCAAAAATATGTCCATACGCTTTCGCATATGTCTTTTGGAGACAATCGTTACTTTTAAGTGCTCATTTTTATCAACGAAATACACGGGGAGATGATGTTGAAGAACCACGAAGAATTGGCATCATTTTTCAGGTAGCGACCAAACTTATAGATGAGGAACTCCTATATTTTTATAGGGAATTTCAACGCCTTCAACCAACAATAAATACTCAGTGGGCTATGCAAGAGATGACACCATCATGGAACCTAATACAAAAAATAAAACATTCTAGTTTCCACAATTTTTCATTTAAAGTCAATCTTACAGAAAGAGATAAAGGTTCGATTGAATACTATCAACTTAGAGATGAACCACAAAACAAAATATCTGAATACGATTGCCCAAATTGTACGATCAGTAGTAGAAGAAATATAAATCGCATGAAATCATTTACTCCAATGACAATGGCAATGAGAGTCTTTGACAACCCGTGTGATGAAGACATATGTACAAAATACGGGTTTTGTGAATAAGTAGTATATATTAAATAGTTATTCAATATGTAAGAACTGCGTTTAATGGTTCGCTTCTTAATTTGTTCTGTCTCTGTGTAATACGCAACCACCTCAAAATGATTCAGCCTGTTTAACGCGGCTGCCGATCTATGTCGGCAGCCGCGTTTAAGTTATTGATTCAACTACTATCGTGTCCCGTTAGTTTAAAGAACGGGTCGTTCCATCTTTTTCAAGAACAATTTCCACATTGCACCATTTAACGCCTTGGCTTGATTTACATTCATTCTCAGTTATTTTCCCTTTCCTAAATCCGACACGCTGTCACTAACGGTAAGTTTATCTCACAGTTACGACGACATTCCCCTTCTTATGTTTTTCTTCGACATAGCGATGGGCATCGGGAATTTGTTCCAAGGAATAGCGTCTATCGATGACTGGTTTAATTTTACCGGCCTCAAGCAGCTCTTGAAGGAAGATGAGGTTTTCAACGCGAGGCTTTTGTGACATATGCACACTCACATATTTTCCGTTCGTACGAAGTGCTTTTTTGAATGTCGATTTATTGATTTTCGATATCTGTTTCCCAACGGCATCAAAGATTATATCATAGCTTTCCCCAAGCGCCGTGAAATCCTGTTTCGTATAATCAATGACCCGATCGGCTCCTAAAGATCTCACCATCTCAAGATTGGCGGTACTGCATACCCCTGTTACATCTGCCCCGTAATATTTGGCAATCTGTATCGCATAGGTACCCACACTTCCAGAGGCTCCATAAATAAGAATCTTCATTCCGCTCGTGATATTCCCCTTCCTAAGAAAATTCAACGCGGTTATTCCCCCGATGGGAACAGCGGCAGCCTCTTCATAGCTCACATTGACCGGTTTGATGACCACCAATCCATCATCAGGCAAACATTTGTACTCGGCATAAGCGCCGAAGCCAAAACCACAAGATGCAAATACTTGATCACCGATCTTAAATCGTGTTACATCTTTGCCTGCGGCTTCTACTTCCCCAGCTAACTCAAACCCCAATATCGTTACTTTTCGGGGCCTTAAGAGACCATTGTACAGTCTTGCAAGGAATGGGTCGGCCTTTCGCATGCGCCAGTCCCCCGCTGTTACCGTTGTCGCATATACTCTGATCAGTATTTCATTATCCTTGGTAGTAGGTTTTTCTACCTCCTTCAGATGAAGAACATCGGGCGATCCGTATTGGGCATATACAATTGCTCTCATCCTTGCCCCTCCTTGATTCCATTCAAGTGTTTGCTTGAATAGACTGCAGATTCATTAAACCCTTTCGCGATGAGCCACACCGCAAGGGTCATTTCATTAGCGAATATCGGAAGCGCCAAGATCGCCCCCCAAGCAGAGACTTGCTCAATGACCCCGAACATTTCTAATAAGGCTGCAAGAAAGATCAATGCTGACCCTGTTAAACCCAATATGGGGATGAACCTGGGTACAATCTTTGACTTATAAAAGATATAACTATACATCACCGTATTAATCCCTAGAAAAAAATTGGGTCCAAGTAAAAATGTATAGTCATGCACGGCTTTTAGCAACGTACCCGAAACCTGATAGGACGCGATATCCGGGGCCCCCGCTGCTACATAGTCCCTGCTTAAGGCCAACAGGGACAGTACGCTGATGACCCCTACCGTAATAACAATGGCCTCCAAAAACCGGAAACAAACATGCCAAAGAGCAATCGTTTTATTAAATTTCTGTAAAAAAGGAAACATGGTGGTTGCAGTGCCTACCGCCGAAATGACAAGTATCAATTCCATAACCGCACCAAGCACTACCTCGTTAGCGTGCGCGGAACCTTGAATCAGGTAATCGGGATCATTTAGGATTGGTTTATATAAGATAAGCCCTCCTATGATTGATGTAACGGCTGCAAGGATAAACAGAACACCTACAATTTTTGATGCTGTCTTCGTTGAGAAATCCATTTCATCATCTCTCCTCTGAGTTTTCACCGTAAAAGAATACCTCTTCCAACGGTAATTTAAAGGCATGAGAAATTCGAAAAGCCAGTTCCAGGGACGGGGAGTAATTCCCCTTTTCAAGGGCCACGATTGTCTGTCTGGTTACACCTACCTTGTCAGCCAGCTGCTGCTGGGTCATTTCATTATGGTCAAAGCGTAATTTGCGGATATAATTGCCGACAAGATTTTTACCCATCTTAGACTCCTTTCTTGTAGTGATATAGTCTCGTTAGGGATCCTGTTACGTCAGATAGGAATCCGGAGACGATTAGGATGATGAACATCACTTTCAAGGGCTGATTGAAGTTCAAAGACCCCATGGCAAGAAGAAAACCAAGTATAAACACGAAAAAAGAATTGCGGAAAGCTTTCAAGTCAATAAGCTTATCAAGTTCATCCGCGAATGAAGGTTCCTTTTCACCTGTCGTCATTCGAAAGAAGATATTAAAAATAATGCTGATCACGATATGCGCTGCAATGGAGACCAATGTCAAAACGAGGACGAAGGACCCCCAGTAATGGAAGATTTCCTTTGAATCCATTACCCCTTCAGGATACTGCGGATACCTATACAAGCAATAAGCTGCAAAAATGAGTATGGAACTGATTAACGATACGATGCTCTTCTTTTCTTGATAAGTCATATACGACACCGCCTTCATAAATGTAAATCATACTAAACATAATGTATACCAAACTTTACACAAAGTCAACTTGGTTATACAAAAAAACCGAATCACATAGGTCGTGATTCGGCTAGGGCGATTACTTGCCGTTATGTATGATAAGGTTCACCGTATATGATCTTAAACTTCCTGCCCGTTAGATTTTCCTTTCATTTCTTTCATTAGTTTCTTTTAATCCATAATAAATTAGATGTTCACTGATATTAGATCTTTCAGTTTTTGTCTTGTATTGTTATATAATTACATTTATTTCAAAGTTTATTTCGAATGACCAAGCCTTCTTAAAATAGCCGAATAACCAGCCTAATAACCCAGCCAAGGTCAGAGCTACTTACATAGCATAACGTGTACTCAAAAAACTTGGGAGGTGTGAATATGTCCGGTTTTGTTGGTGGTGCATTTACAAGTACAGGTACGATCCTCGTACTGTTTATTTTGTTAGTAATCATCGCTTGCAGTTGTATGCGTGGTTTCGGTGGATTCGGTTACTAATCGTGTGATCGTAAAGCCTCGGATATTTCCGAGGCTCTGAATACTTACATTCTCGGATGTTACACAAACACGCGGCTAACGATTACCAATAATATGAATAGCACTAATATCGTTCCTGTGCTAGTAAATAGACCACCATTTCTTAATTCATCTGTTCCCATCTTACCTCACCCTCTCTGTGGAGAATTACTGGTACAAGGTATTGTATGAGTGGTCATTTCAGATTGTTTGGGGCAACGCATAGTAAACTCGTAAAAATATGAACTTGTGTTACTTTCCTAGAATTGAAGTATTTTCAGAAGACGGAATGACTAGTCAATGGCATCCGTCTTCTTTTATACAGGCGTGTTTTTGTACATAAAATCTCGTACTCTTATTCCGAATCGTAGACTTCATCAGCATGACTCTGTTATTTTTCAACTTCAGCATTGAGAATCTGAATATTAAAATGAGGTTTAATCGATACTTGCGGATAATCTTTGCGCCAGTCCAAGGATCTCCATAGCTTGGGATGAAATGAGATCAGCTGCTTATGAATACCTAGAACGTCGCAATTCGCTTGCTGCAGTATTTTAAATGTCCTAACGGATATTTCTTCTAGATGGCGACTAAGCGACTGTTCCATTCGATTAATGTGATCCGGTTTAAGGGGTAGTAAGCCTTGACCAACATCGAACACATTAATCGCCAATTTTACATTAATGTGTATTATTGGTATCCTATTCCGTTCGGACTGAACGATGATTTTCGAATCAGCTCTTTTAACTACATATGCATACTCACGCCCATGATAACTACCCGTAATCGGTTCCCGCCCTAATTCGCTTTCCGTCAGATTACCGGTATAGCTGTTCCTCCCTCCATGTGTCTCCAATAGGAACATAAATGTTCGTACTTGCTCAACGTTAAGTTTTGTATTTGTGCTCATCCCTTGACGAAATAATAATGCACCGCTCATTTCTAATTTTTCATCCTTATTCACTACCAATGGCAGCATTGTATCTTCAAATGGTTCATTCCCAGATAAAATAAAATGCATCATCGAAACGTTAGACATGACTCCGTTCGTTTCCAATGACATAACAAAATCATTCAGCTGGTCCGTAAACCCACTCTTCGTGCCGGATATGTTTTTAAGTAGGTGAGATACGGAGCCTTCAACCAACACAACAGGCGTATTAATTGATGAATAAGGGGCATGCAACAGGAAGGCAAGCTTTTGTGTAGGGACATGGGAAGCAAACTTCTCACTCATTAGATAAACCCTCGTGCTAATCCCTAGGAAAGGGCCACGGCTATGGTATACGCCTTGACCAACGGCTTCGACCACACTCGCTCCTTTGAGCTCCGTCGTTTCTGATATCGGCTCTCCTTGTCCTTGCCCTGTTTTCATAAGTCTGGTAACAACAAAATCGACCATGACGTTCTTATTGCCTTCGTCCAGATCCAGACCGACGATGTCTAACAGATGAATGTCACGAAGCGGTAATTGATCCCAACATCCGGTTAACAGCAATAATAAACACAATCCGAGCGTAATTTTCTTCATCCTGCTTCCCTCTTCCCTCGCGCCATCGCTACCAATAACAGAATCGTCGGTACGATGGCAATGATGATGATGGAAGCCGTGTTATGGAAACTCGCGAATTGGAAAATCCATTGGCGATCTGAACCCAGTACCCCTACAGCAAAGCAAATGGCAGCCAATATCCAGATGAGCACAGGATGGTTGCGAATCTCCTTCCCTCCGGTAAATGCCAAATAACGTGCTGCTAAAAATAAATAAACAAAGACCGTTACGATCGTCACGGAGAGCCAAATGGTCATAAAAAGGATATCGATACTCTGCACAACAGGCCAATGAAATTGACGAAGGATATATAGCATCGGTTCAGGAATGGAATTTAACTGGTTCTCGCTAAAGTTGTACAACACGATAATGGAAATCATGACGTAAAAAAAGGTCGTGAATCCGTTAGCAAGCGACATCGTAATCAGAATATCTCTTTTTCTCTTGCATTTGACGAATGGAAAAACATAAAGAAGAAGCTCATATCCTGCATAAGCCCAGAACGCTGGAAGCGTATCCTTCAAGATTGCTGTTATCCCATGCGTGCCAATCGGCAGCAAATGACGCAAGTCCCCTTTTCCCATGCCGCTAATGAACACGAAAATAAAACAAATGAAAAACATAAACATGATCGTTTGTGTGACAGCAGTCAAAGATTGTAGCGATGATGAAGCGATATAAGCGGCTACAATCACCGTTACACCGATGATGACGAACCAAGGGGTGGTTATGAGTACCCACCGGTTGATAACATCCGAATAAGAGACAACGACCAGAAGACTAGATTCTACGCAGTACACGGCGAACAAAACATTGATAAGCAATCCTAACGGCCTTCCTGTAATTGCATAAATATATTCAGGCAACGGGCGATCCGCAAATCGCTTCCCTAGTCTATAGATGATCAGGATGATTACTTGTGCAATCACACCCCCGAGTAATACGGATATCCATGCATCATACCCCGACTCACGCGATTCCTCGTATGGCATAGTCAAGACACGAACGCCAACTTGCGATAATGCCACGAGACAAAAAAGCTGAATTAGTGATATCTCTTTCAAACGAATCATTTCGTCCACCCTTTTGAAGATCGAGTTCTTTTCTTGTTCTCCTTCGGACGATTTTTCAAGCTCCTGATAGGTCCTCTGAAGAGGGTATCTTTGATGGTCTCAATGTTCTTCCAAGCGTAAAAATACGGAATGCCAAGCGTATGAATTCGTGCTAAATGTGTTAGTACGACGAGAAACGAAAACTCTAAGCCGATTAATCCGAAAATAGCAGCCATGAGGATAATCGGGTATGTCAATATCCGTGCTGCGCTGCTCATCTCGTAGGAAGGAATGATAAATGAAGCGATGGCTGTAAACGACACGACGATGACCATCATATTTGAGATGAGATTGGACTGAACGACAACTGTACCAATAACGATACCGCCGACGATCCCGATGGCATGACCGATTGAGCTTGGAAGGCGCACGGTTGCCTCGCGCAAAATTTCAAGCGTTAGTAACATCACGATGGCTTCAAGGACAGGCGGCATGGCGATATATTGCATGGAGCTCTGCAAAGTTAGGGCGATACCGAAGGGCAGAACGCGGGGATCAAAAGTAACAAGTGCCACATAGGCACCGGGTAAGCTAATCGCGAATATAAAGCATGCAATCCGAAGAAATCGAACGGTGCTACCGATCAGCCAGCCAATTTGATAATCATCCGGACTTTGGAAAAATGCCCAGAACGATACCGGAACAATCATACAATCCGGTGAACCGTCCGTTAAAATTGCGATTTTGCCGTCAACGAGGTAAGATCTTACCCGATCCGGTCTTTCGGTGACAAGGATTTGTGGAAACAATGAAAATTTGTGATCTTGAATCAGTTCCATAAGAAAACCAGGTGCTTCGACATAATCAAGCTCAATTCGCTCAATTCTTTGCTCCATTTCTTCCAGGACATCTTCGTTAGCAAGGGAACGCAAGTAAAGCATGGCAATCTTCGTATTGGATTTCTCTCCGGCATAATAATATTTCACAACAAGATCGGGTGTAGCGATTAACTTCCGTAACAAATTCAGATTCGTACTCAGATTCTCAATAAGTGCTTCATTTGATCCACGTAATACTCTTTCATTGACCGGAATATTGATGGAACGTTCTTTTTTTAGCTCAGTTCCTAGTAGATAAAGTGTTGCTTCTCCTTCCTTTTGAACCACCGTTTTCCCTGTGATCAGCGCCTGAAGAGCTTCTGAGAGAAGATCCGTTTCAATGTAGTCCAGGACAGATACGGCTTCTCGAACGGAGTCGTTCGGATGATGCAGCAACGGCTGGATGATATGGTCTTGCACAACGCCATATTCGATCATTGTATCGAAATAAAAGAGACGATAACAAAGGTGACCAGCCTCAACATCGCTTGATTTAAAGTCCGAGCTATTGGAAAACAGTTCTCTCATTATAAGTTCATTTTCTTGTAGTGAAGATGTGGCTTTCAGAATAGGTCACTCCTCGCCCTAATGGATCATTTCACCTATTTTATCCATCTGCTTGTTTCCTATTCCATCCTCCACAAAGAATTGACTGTAGAATCTCTTGTTTTTGTACCTTAGCAATGCTGTGACACGAAGCGATTTTATCTCGTTTACACATTATAAACATTCAGTAGTTAACCAACTATACCAAACCAATGAAACTGGAATATATTATCGCAACTTTAGTTCACGATTATGGGGATTTTGTGATAAGGAGTGTGATCTCATTGAAAAAGAATTCAAAGATCAAGAGTTGTAATCATTCTGATGAAGATGCCTTGTGTGACAATCGGCAAACGGATTCCCAATCTCAATCTTCGACAAGCCCCCCTCTCTCTGCTCAAGAAGATCGATTAGGTAGTATCGATAGATTCATGTCAATCGTGGGAAATATCCATGAAATGTATGGATTGTTTCAACAGATGCGCTCAGAATTCAGAATGTTAAGCAATTCAATCAAATCACCCAAAGCCAGTGTAAAAGGAATAAGAAATACAAGGATCGGAAATAAAAAAGAACGTTCTAACAACAGATTAAGAGGAAAATCGAAATCAATACGAAAAATGAGGGGAACCAGATAAAGATATGAATATATGTCATTAAGAAAAGTAAAGGAGCGTAAGGAAATCGATACCGGTATTTTCCCCCTTTAAGCAAGCATTCCAAATCCTTCCTGTTACCATGATGGATGAGATGAACTTGGAGGGGATATTTAACAGCAAAAAAGGGACAATCATTCGATACGATGACCTTCCCCGTTATTAGAGTAGATACTACTACATGCAATGCGATAATTTCTCTTCCCCTATTACACTAGCCCTAAACCTTCGTCAAATCCAAGCATAATATTCATATTCTGAATAGCTGCCCCTGAAGCGCCTTTTCCCAAATTATCAAATCTAGATATGAGTAATATTTCATCTTCATGACCAAATACAAAAATATCCAAATGATTCGAATGATTGCATTCCATAAGGTTCAAGAAACCCTCTTCTAGATATGCCTCAGAGTCGTAAAGAATAACTCGAATAAAACGTTCATCTTGATAATACGAGGCCAGCAGTTCTTGAATATCTCTTGCCGTTACTTTCTTATTAAACAATCTAGGAAAGAGAGGAATCGTAACTGCATCACCCTGATAATAGTTCCCGACGATCGGAGTGAACAGTGGTGCTGAGTTTAACCCCGAATACTGCTGCATTTCCGGCAGATGCTTGTGGTTAAGGTGAAGTGCATAAGGTCTTGGCGCGAAAAGCTGTTCTCGAACTGAGTGCTGATATTCAGATATAAGTCTCTTACCTCCCCCGCTATATCCTGTAAGTGAATAACAAGATGCAGGATAATCCCTAGGAATAATTCCTTCAGCTACCAAAGGCTGTATGGCTAATATAAACCCTGTCGCGTGACATCCTGGAACAGAAACCCTCGACGAATTCTGGATGTTATCTCTTTGATTTTTATGTAATTCTGGTAACCCATACGTCCACGCCTCGTTGGTCCTAAAAGCTGTACTGGCATCGATTATTTTGGTCTTATGATTACTTATCATCGATACGGATTCTCTTGAAGCGGAATCTGGAAGGCAAAGGAATACGACATCAGCTTCATTAATTAATGTCCTACGGGCTTCGTAATCTTTTCGCTGATCCGGTTCAATTTTGATGACTTCTATGTCTGATATCTTCGATAAATAATCATGTATTTTTAACCCCGTTGTACCTTCTTGGCCATCTACAAATATTTTATTTTTCACTTTTCCACTCCTTGCCATTTGAAATTATGTATAATTATATGTCAGTATGTATTATTATACAATAACGATATTGAGCCATCCTGTCCGTTGACTTATTCCCTGCCATATCCAGTAAAACGTTAAAAGAAGTACAAGTCGAATAATGATAATATTTACATATTATGAAATACCTCGAATACAGTTTATGGATAAGAGTAACGGGAGGTAATTTCAAAATGCCGGATCCTTTTGTAACACGGTCCCTCGATGAAATTCGTTTCTGGTCACGTATTATGAAAGAACATTCATTGTTTCTAAAATTAGGCTTCCGTTGTGAAGACACGCAATTAATTCAGGAGGCAAATCATTTTTATGCATTATTCGAATCGATCGAGAATAGATCACATTCATTTACCATGGATACCGATCCGCAGACAATTCGGAGATTCAATGAGGAAGTGTACGTTGCAGCCTCGAATATCTGGATTTTTAAAAGAAAAGTTCTTGGGCTAATATTACAGTGCCAATTACCTGGTGGAAACAATTTCCCCTTACTCGTGGATCATGTTAGTAGAGAAGCGAATTACTTCAGAAACAGACTGTCCGAACTAAATCAAGGCAATCTGGAACCGCTGCCCGATGCCATTATTGATGAGAATGTATTCTTCCTTCGCATTATGGCTGATCATGCCAAATTTATTGGACATTTATTAGACCCATCCGAACGTCAACTCGTTGAGCAGGCACGGAACTTCAGTCACGATTTTGATACGTTATTATTCCAAGCGAGAGATCTAGAATCGATGCGTCCACAATCTCAAACCTATCCTCTACTTGATCAGTTCCTCGATGAGAATCGGGTGTCCGTTAAGTCCCTCCGCGATTTCAAAAAGACAGCACGGGATCTCATCGATGCATGCCGTATCAAGAGCATTATCCATCCATTGTTAGCAGATCACGTCTTCCGTGAGGCAGAGCGATTCCTGTTCATTATTGATGCATTCGATGCCCAGCTCAACAAGCAAAAGCACACTTGATCATAGTTCAACAACGATGCATGAAAAGAGGGGCACATTGGCATTTGCCAACCCCTCTTTTTTTATGAAGATATTGATAGTGAGCGCTCATTCCGATTCTACTGACTATTCGCCCATTCATCTACTACATCCACGGCCTTCAGTCGTAGAATCCAAGTTTGTTCCATAATTCTTAACATCTCACTACTTCTCTTGCGATAAATGATCTGCGTAGCTTGCCATGCCTCCAGAGGCAATCCATATAAAGCAGAAATCAATTTGCGCTCGTGTTTATCAAAAGGATAGAGCTCTTCGTACCCTTTTATCAGCGCTAGGATGTATATGGGATTATATTGCGTTGTGTTCATAAGTGCCTTTACGACATCGACATAAATGGAACCAATTCTAACGTAGTCCCAATCAATGATGAACAGCCCGCCATCATCAGAAATAATGACATTCGGTGTCGTAATATCGTTGTGTATTAAAGCAGGACCGGCAACTTCCTTTGCCAGGAGCTCTGCAATCTCAGGACTCGTTATCATCGTCCAAGCCCGATCCGCAAGTCTTTCGCATGCTTTTCCGTAATGCTTATACCATTTGTGTCTGCGTTCATTCATTCGTAATGCTACAGCCATTCGTCTACGAAAAAGCCGGTCTTTGCCTTGCCATATGCGAATTTGTTTACGTGTAACCGTGTCGTTTGTGTGAATGAAACGCCTTGATGTTTGATGTAGTGTCGCAATGGCCCGTCCAAGCTCTTCATAATCCTCTTTTTTCTCTAACTTCCTCCCTTGTATCCATGCGGTCATATAGAAAGGCCTTCCTTGATTCATAATCCACAATGAACCTGATGTGCTCCGGTGCCAATGAGGCATGTAGGTGAAGCCGCTCTCCGCTAAGCGTTGCATATAGCCAGCTGTTGTTTTTATTTGATGAATTGTACTGGAACGAAGGAAAGGACTCCTAAAAAAGGGCTTAACCGCATAAGTACCGCGATTTGTGCGAACCTGTAAGATGGCGCTTTTTCGATAAAGTGACGGGACCGATACCGTATGGATGGGGATCATCCCGAAGCGACGGGTAATTTGGTGTATTCGGGTTCTTGTATAGGTAGATACCATAGGTAACCTCGATTCAGATGAATTTCAAGCGTAAAGCTATTAGCTAGGGTATTCATACCTAGAACACGATGTATGGTCTAACGCCCCGTCCTGATAAAAATCTTCCCTTATGCGACGCGTGGAATTATCGTGTACAGGTCATTCTATCAGTTGCCTTTTTAGTAGATTTCGCATTTACTATATTAGCTTATAGGAAAGCGAGGTGACTGATATGGCTCGCTTGAGAACTGATGTCGTAACGATTCGATTTAGACGCGAAAGAATTACTGGACGCAGAATTATCACAGACTTCCTTATTATCGGTAGTGCTGTACCGTGTAGACGATTTATCGTGATCGGTAGACGTGTTATTTTTGCTGAACGTTGCCTTTTGACAAATGGGTTTCGTCTAATATCATCCGGACGAAATGTTCTAGTTTTTGAACGTAGAAGAACCTAATGCAACCAAAAGAAGCGGTACCCTGATGGGTCTCCGCTTCTTTTTATTTAACGACATTAATTTTATCCCTATTCAACCGGCTGTACAAAAAATCCACCACATGCATGGCCTGCATTCGATCACTCATACCGTGTTTCTCGATGCCATGCTTCATCTGCAGCAGGCAGCCCGGGTTGCTCGTCAGGAGAACATGCGCCTCTGTCTTCTTCACATGCTCCATCTTATGATCGAGTATACTGCCTGCCATCTCTGGTTGAGTCAGGTTGTAAATCCCTGCCGAGCCGCAGCATCGATCAGATTCGAACAATTCGACGAACTCCGCGCCCTCCACCCGTCGTATCAATTTTCTCTGCGCATCCGAGCTGCGCATCACATTGCGCAAATGACAGGATTCCTGGTAAGTGATTCGCGTCATAGGTTCTTCATCCATCGAGCCGAAGGTATGCGGCAGATTCCCTTGATCCGCCAAGATTTTGCTGATATCGATCGTACGGGAAGCGAACCATGCCGCATCTTCTCTCCAATCCGGATCATCATGCAATAGATGCCCATAATCAACCAATAGCGCGCCGCAGCCACCGGCATTCGAAATAATCCAATCGACGCCAGATTCTCTAAATGCGCGGATGTTGCGTTTGGCCAGCTCTTTGGCGTCCGATTGCTCGCCGCTATGCGCATGAAGTGCACCGCAGCAGTTCTGAGTCTCCGGGATCACGACATCGAATCCTGCAGCAGTAAGAAGGCGTACGGTATTGATATTCGTCTCCGTAAACAGGATATCCATGATACAGCCACGGAATAAACCAACCGTAGCAATTCTAAGTCCATCAGCCGAATGTCGCGTACCGATCGACTCGATGACGCCTTTGTCGGATGCATCAGGCAAAATCTTCTCCATGTCTCGCATATGTGCAGGAAACAGATTCATCAGTCCTGCATTTCTTACAAAGTTGCGTAAACCGGATTGTTGATAGAATCGAAGAGCTCCGCCAACCATTCTCACGCGATTCTGATAAGGGAAGACGCCCTTGAAAGCCACTTTACGCGCAAGCTTAACCCACCAACGATGAGAAACCGTATGCTTCTCTACGGCTTCCCTTGCCTGTTCGATGAGTTGACCGTATTTCACATCCGCTGGACAAGCAGGCTCGCATGCACGGCAGCCCAAGCAGTGATTCATTTGCGCCTCGAACTGCATGTTAGGCTCCATAATCCCGTCGACCACGGCCTTCATTAAGGCAATCCTGCCCCGTGGGGATTCCGCCTCTACCCCCGTCTCGCGGAAGGTCGGACAAGCTGGCAAGCAAAATCCGCAGCGCATACAGTTGGTCAGTTGATCGTAATCAAGCGACAACTTTAATGTATTCGCCATCGAACTGCATGCAGGCTCAGTCTTCGATGTTAGAGGCGCTGCCTGGAACGTATTGGACTGTAACTCTGTCTTAGCCATGTTGAATAACCACCCTTTTACGCGTCTCTTTAGCAAATAATTTACCGGGATTAAGGAGATTGTGCGGATCGAATGCCTGTTTGATCCCTCGCATCATGTCGATGCCCGCGCTCCCCACTTTCCATTCCAGATAAGGAGCTTTCACTATCCCGACGCCGTGTTCGCCCGTAATCGTGCCGCCAAGCCGAATCGCAGCCTCGAAGATTTCTTCGAAAGCCGCTTCGACGCGATGCACCTCTTCTTGATCTCGGGCGTCCGTCGTTGCGGTCGGATGTAGATTTCCATCGCCAGCGTGGCCGAATGTACAGATTTGAACTTGATATTTGGCGGCGATCCGGTTAATCTCGAGTACCATATCGGCAATCCTTGAACGCGGTACAGTCGCGTCTTCTAGGATCGTCGTTGGGCGCAATCGGGCCAGTGCTGTAAATGCACTACGACGAGCCGTCATCAACTTCAATGCATGCTCTGCCGTCTCAGCCACCTCGACTTTTGCAGCGTTCTCACTTCGACAGATCGAAGCGATCATGTCGATATCTCGTTCAACCATTTCCATCTCACCATCTTGTTCAATGAGGAGGATGGCTTCCATATCGAGCGGCAGGCCAAGCTTCGCAAAATCGTCCACGACGCGGATCGTCGGGTTGTCCATGAACTCCAATGTTGCCGGGATTATCTGACTCTTAATAATTTTGGATACGGTGCGTGCCGCCCCATAGAGATCCGTATACATTGCCAGCATTGTCTTCTTGTATTTGGGCGGAGGAATAAGCTTCAGCGTCGCTTCGGTAATCACCGCAAGCGTCCCTTCCGATCCGACCAATAGCTTGGTCAAATCATAACCTGCCACATCTTTCATCAGCTTACCGCCTGTACGTATGATCTCGCCGCTCGCAAGAACTGCTTCCAGCCCAATAACGTAATCTTTGGTCGTCCCGTATTTGAGACCGCGGAGTCCGCCGGAGCATTCTGCGATATTCCCGCCGATGGTCGAGATGGCCATACTGCTCGGATCTGGCGGGTAGAACAAGCCTAGACTCTCCACGTGGGCAATGAACTCCTTCGTGATGATGCCAGGTTGTACAGTCGCTGTCAGATTGTCCAGATCAACATCGAGAATCCGATTCATCCGATACATGACCATCACCACGCCGCCTTGCACGGGGACGGTCCCACCACATAAGTTCGTACCTGATCCTCTACTGATCAGTGGAATGCGATATTGGTTCAACACTTTCATGATCGCTGCGACCTCAGCTGTACTGCCTGGATAAATGACGCCATCTGGGAGAGCCTGCTGCATAGGCGTCCCATCATAAGAATGCGTCACAAGCGTCTCTGGATCATTACGAAAAAATGAACCCCCCACAATGGCGCGGAGCTCGCGAATAACTACTTCCTCCAGCATATTCAACACCTCTGCATATGAAATAATAAGAGTTGCAAATTAGTCAGGTCATCTGATGACTTTATGTCAGGAATAGTATACACTAGAATATATAACATGGAAACCACATTTTGGAAGGATTGAATCAAGACGATGAGTACGCTGCAACCTAGGCCGCTTAAAAGCTCCGATTGGGTCATACAGGACCTCACACGAAAAATAGAAGATAATATCCTGCTCGCCGGTGAACGACTTCCGTCTGTCGTCGATCTGGCCCTCCAATATCAAGTCGGTCGCTCAACCATTCGGGAAGCACTCAGTTCCCTGAAGGCGATGGGGATGCTCGATATCCGGCAAGGAAGCGGCACATATGTCAAAGAAAAGCCTACTCAGCATCAACATCCGGCTCAGCTCTACCCAGACGCATGGGTAAGCCGCGCCAAATCGCTCAAGCACATTCTTGAGGTCAGGCGTGTACTCGAATCAGGATGCGCATCCCTCGCCGCGAATAATCGAACGGAACAAGATATTGTACGACTAGGTAATATCCTTCGCGAGATGGAGAACATGCTAGATGACGAGATGATTAGTGAACAAGCCGATGTTCAATTTCATGAGGCAATAGCACATGCAACCCATAATCCCGTTCTATCCGATCTGATGTCCTCCCTATCCCAGCAGTTTCACGATTCGATGAAGGACAGCCGCGCCTTATGGTTCTATGCCGAACGCTCATCGGCAGAACGCTTACTTCGAGAACATCAGAATATCTATGATGCGATCGCAGGTAGCGACGGCAAGCGAGCGCAAGAGCTAATGGATCAGCATATTGCCAAGGTCGAGCGTGTGCTAGATGATCATCAATCTGCGAGTTCGTCTCTACAAAATGACGCAGAATGATGCGATATGAAAATAAGTGAAAAAGGCCGGAACGCGTAACGTTTGTTACCCCTCCGGCCTTTTCGTATGTCGAGCGAATGCTAACCTTTTTAGCTTATCTATTTATTTCAATGTGATCTTCTTTTTCCATGTTAGCTCATTGCCTTGCTCATTATGGAACAGGAATTTGACTTCACCCGACTCGGCGCTCATCGACTTCGGATACATAAATCCTGCGAACTGGCCGTCACCACTTATATAGAAGCCGTCTTCTCCATTCGCACCGTGCTGGGCTGCTTCTTGCAACGTATTCGTGATATGACTCTTCGAAGAGTTCCACTTCATTTCAGTGAGTGAATACCCTTCAGGCAGCTGCTTCACTACAAAATCAAAGCTTTTTTGCTCCGATGGCTTCGGCGTCTGATCTATAATAATCAGTATTTCTTGGTCCGCTTGCTTTGTATCCTGCCCACTTGTTGGCTCCTCTTGCTTGACTGGCTTGGTCTCCTGTGCTGTTGAACTCGTACCTGATGGCGTACCACACGCACTCATCACCATCAATACGCCCCCAAATATAATTAACATCATTAAACGTTTTATTTTCATACCGCATCTCCATTAATTATACTAGAATTTATTACACCACTTGTTCCAACGTGAAATGAAACTCAACCCCATTGCCTGTATTCGCCACGCCGTATTCACTGCCATGCAGCTCCAAAATGTGTTTGACGATCGCTAGACCCAGTCCCGTACCGCCGGTTTTACGATCACGAGAACGTTCTGCTCGATAGAATTGATCCCAAATCCGGTTCAGATCTTCCGGTGCAATCTGCGCACCCGCATTAGCGATAGTAACCGTAATCTTGCCTCGAGGAGTACTCTTCAGATCAATTCGGATTGTGCTGCCCATCGACGCATGCCGAACGGCATTGCTTAGTAAATTCAGGATCACCTGCTCGATCCGCCGCGGATCTGCATGAACGATCCAATCTTCTTGATCCCCTTCCACCACGATTAGTAGCTGCTTGCTCTCCAGCTGCTGTGTGAACGATGCGGTCACGTGTCGAATGAGCAACCCAATAGTCAACGCTCTCGGATGCAATTGGATTGCTTTTGCCTCGAATTTGGAGAGCTCCAGCATATCCATGATCAATGCATTCATCCGATCCGTCTCGTTCACGATGAGCTGCAACACGCCATCTCGACCAACTTCTTTTGGTATCCTACCACAATGGCATCATGAATTAATTAACTACATTATTTATTAATGGCATATACGAAAATATGATCATCCTGTAGACGAATCCACACTTCCCCGTCTCCGACCATGACGCCTTGCCAGTCCACAAACATTTTCTATGCTTTTTGCGCTTTTAATTTCTTCTTCACCTTGTCCGTCATAATCTGATTGTATTTCTCGATAAACTGCTTTTTCGACTTGATCTGGACCGTTTTTCTTTTATGGATTTGCTGAAAAAATCGGTAAATTCCGCTGGATTATCGATGCCCGCCACCTCATACGGGTTCTCCATGGCATGAATAGCATAGACCGCAAGTTGCTGGTCGATGACGCTTATCCACATCTCGCCTTCGCCGATCATGATCCCATTCTGATTGACGAATACATCTTCAGCATTCTGCGCGAGCAGCTTCTTTTTCACATAGCTTGTCATGATTTGATCATACTTTTGCACGAATTGCTCACTGGTGTAGATGATTGTTTTCTTGTCATTTTTGATCAAGTTCAAGGGATAAGACATATTCGTAGCTACTTCGTTAAGATTATCCTCTGCAACTGCTTTTTGCAATTTTGTAAGAAAAGCAGCGAACACCTTCGGGTCGTCTATGCCGGCATTGACAAGTGGATTTTCCCGCTCGCTCTTCACCGTTTGCACGGATGTTGTCGCTTGACTTGCTGTTGGTTTTGCAGGTTCTGCCCATACTTGACCAACCAATGTTCCGGCTGTGATGGTTAATGCTAATAATATCGCTGTTTTTTTCATGATTTGTTTCCCTCCGTTTTCTGTATACAAATCACAGTATAAAGGGCCGATGTGTACTTCATGTGTACACTCGATGAACATTGAGGGCTATATCGCGCACAAAAAAACCGCGATTATCGCGGTTCATTAGAACACAATCCATGATATGACGATAAACTGCACGGCACCGATAATCTCGAGAATCCCTGACTTCATCGGACGCACTTGCTTCCTGCCAAGAGAAACGTACGGATAAGTGGTACAACGAAGGGAAGCGTCATCCAAGGATAGCCGCATGCCAAGGGCACGAATAAAATCAATACATGGTAGATGCGTGCCGTAGCCTCCCATTTCGGATTACCTCGCTCACGGAAGATCGTCTTCACGAAGAACGCCGTCCCCATAAAATACAAGAAGTTAAACAACGTCACCACCAGCATCGCCTTATTCCAATCGCCGCCTCCGTACAAATAAGCAGCAGCTCCCCCCAAGGAAAAAAACAGAATCGCGCACAGATCGTTTACGATGGCTCGCTCCGATTTCTCCTTCACCTACTTCATTATGATGATGTTCGCCGCCGTCCTGTTAAGAGCAGCAATAGAAATGAAATAACCACCATAGAAATCGTCCACAACCATGCCATCGTCATATTCCCTGAATCGACTGCAACGAATATCGCCGTAGGGACGGTCTGCGTTTTCCCTGGGATGTTACCCGCGATCATCAGCGTCGCACCGAATTCCCCTAAACTGCGAGCGAAGCTTAGGATATAGGCGGTGATAAGCGATGGGAATGCAAGCGGCAGCGTAATATAGCGAAAAACCTGCCATTCGCTCGCACCGATCGAACGCGCGGCATCGACAAGTTGGTAATCAATGCCGCGAAAGCCTGTCTTCATCGTCTGATAGACGAGCGGAAACGCGACGACAATAGATGCAATGACCGCAGCACCCCACGAGAAAATAATCGGCGCGGAGAACAGCCATTCCGCGAACTGTCCGATCCAGCTTCGCCGTCCAAGCACGACGAGGAGCAAGAAGCCGACGACCGTCGGCGGCAGTACAAGAGGTAACAAAAAGGCGGTCTCAAGCAAAACCTTTCCTTTCACCTTACTTCTTGACATCCGCCAGGCCGAGGCAACACCTAACAGTGTACTGAGAATACTAGCAGTCAACGCAACCTGGAGGGATAATCGAATAGGCGTCCATAATTGAGCCCAATCGATTGACATCATGCTCATTTCGAATGCGGTGTGGAGAATCCGTATTTCACGAAGACATCCATTGCATCCTTCGATTGCAGATAATCGTACAATTGTTCAGCTTCAGTGGCATGGGTTGTCGCTTGGACGATACCGATCGGGTATGTAATCGGCGTATACAAAGTAGGATCTACGTTGTAAGCAATCTTCACTTGATTCGTTGTTAATGCATCCGTTTTATACACGAAGCCCGCGTCTGCATTGCCTGTCTGAACATATTGCAATACTTGGCGCACGTCTTTTGCTTGGACCAATTTGGACTGTATTTCATCCCATACGCCTGCGCCCGTAAGTGCCTCTTGCGCGTATTTTCCTGCGGGAACCGACTCAGGAATGCCGATTGCAATTTTCTGGATTTCCGCTTTCAGAAGGTCTTTCGCTTCTTGAACAGACATCGATGTGTCGGCAGCAGTAATCACTGTAAGTTCATTAGCGAGCAGGTTCTTCTCTTGATCCGGCGCGACCAGCTTCTTGTCGACGAGTGCCTTCATGTTCTTCGAAGCTGCAGAGAGGAACAGATCCACAGGCGCTCCTTGCTCAATCTGCTGCTGCAAAGCGCCGGATGCCCCGAAGTTGAAATGAAGCTTCACCCCACTCGTCTTCGCTTCATAATTTTTCTGAATTTCTTGCAACGCATCGGTTAGGCTGGCTGCTGCGGAGACCGTTAATTCAACCGTTTCCCCTTTTGGCCCTGAGTCTTTGTTGGCTTGTTGGTTCCCGCATGCTGAAATGACAAGAACCGTGATCACCAACATAACAAGAAGGCTCAACCTTCTTTTCGCTAAAAAATGTCTCATACAGTCTCCTATCCGCCAATTTGCGACATTCTGCGTGCCGTAGGCGTATGTGATATGGTTACATCATCATTTAGAAAATGTGACATTTCGTGATTCTCAGGCTTCGTTCCGAGGGCATCGAGGAACATTTGGCGGATCGCCTCGTCATTCCCGACCACGCTTCGGATATGGAATTGCTCCGTCCAGGCAAGACACGGCTTGATATAACCGTCTGCTGTAAGCCTTAATCGGTTACAAGTCTGACAGAAGTGCTCACTAACCGGGTGGATCAATCCAAAACTCCCTAACGCTCCGTTCAGTTGGTAATTCTCTGAAGGGCCATTGCCTTGAATTGTCGCGATCTTATCATAATCCCATTGCAATTCTGCACAGACTTCCATTACACGCGAGAGCGGCAAGTACAAGTTCTTCCACGTCGCATCACTATGTCCAATCGGCATATATTCAATGAACCGGACATGGATATCCCGATCCAGCGTTAACCGGATAAAATCCGCGATCTCATCATCGTTCAACCCTCTCATGAGCACCACGTTCAATTTGATAGGACTTAAGCCCGCCATCACGCAAGCATCGATGCTATCGAGCACCTTCCGGACATCTCCGCCGCGCGTAATAATCTTGAACCGATCCGTCTGAAGTGAGTCCATACTGATGTTCACGCGCGTAAGTCCAGCTTCCTTCAACGCACGTGCCTTTGGCGCGAGAAACATCCCATTCGTCGTTAGCGCGATATCTTCAATTCCTGGGATGCTAGCAATCATCGCCACGAGCTGTTCCAGGTTCTTACGTACTAACGGTTCGCCGCCCGTTAACCGGATTTTGCGAATCCCCATGCCGGCAACGACACGAACGACTTCGGCAATTTCTTCGAAGGTCAGGATCTTCTCCGACGGCTCGAATTCCATCCCCTCTTCTGGCATACAGTAGATGCAGCGCAGATTGCAACGATCGGTCACGGATATCCGCAAATAATGATGCTCTCGTCCATATTTATCTATTAAACGGGGAACGTTCATCCTGCTACACTCCTTTCCGGTATTACTTCTGATCTTCCTTCGGAATATCTGGTAATATTGGTCGACCTTCCTGATAGACCTGTTGATTTAGTTGATCGCCAATCCATTCGGAGCCGTCTTCGCCATGTTCTTTTTTCCAGATGGGCACAATCTGCTTAATCCGTTCAATGACGTATTCGTTCGCTTCATAGGCTGCTTTGCGATGCGGCGAGGAGACGGCGATCACGACGGCGATATCCGATATCTCTAGCCGCCCCACGCGATGCGTCACTGCAACAACGGTATTTGCCCAGCGCTCACGAACCTCTTGCCCGATCCGCTCCAATTGCGCGACCGCCATGGTCGGGTAGGCTTCATATTCTAGAAATAACGTCCGTTTGCCATGAGTCAATTCACGCACGGTGCCTAGGAATAACGTGATTGCCCCGGCTTCCCTCCGCTTGACTTTATTCGAGACATCCTCCGGTACGATCGGTTGATCCGTAATCACAAACATCGAGCTGTTCATTCGCTCACTCCTATCTCATTAACCGCTTACTTGTTCTCACGCACGTAATCGCCGCTTTTACCGCCTTGCTTTTGTTCCAAATACGTCGGGCCAAGCACCATGTCCTTATCGATTGCTTTGCACATGTCATAGATGGTGAGACCGACGACTTGGGCTGCCGTTAAGGCTTCCATCTCGACACCGGTAACCCCCGTTGTCTTGACCTGCACCCGGAAGGCTAACGTCTGCTCATCTTCGACCTCGAATGTAATATCAATGCCCGTGAGCGGAAGCGGGTGGCACATGGGAATGAGATCTGCCGTCTTCTTCGCGGCCATGATGCCGGCCACTTGGGCTACCGCCAGCACATCCCCTTTGCCGATCGATCCTTCTTGGATGCGACGTAACGTCTCTTTACGCATGTGGATCTGACTCTTAACGACCGCGAGACGCTTCGTCTCGGCTTTGTCCGTCACGTCAACCATATGGGCACGGCCTTGATCATTGAAATGCGTCAATTTTTCTTCACTCATTTGCATAACCCCTTTCTTAACCGCCGCTGACTGGAGGCAGCAATGCCACCGTGTCATTCGGTGCTATGACATAGGACGATTCGACAAATTGTTCATTGACTGCAATCATGACATGATCGAGCAATAGAGCCGGATAGCGATTCTTGAGCTCTGCCATAAAATCTGCTACCGAGATCGGACCTAGCTCTAACTCCATGCTGGATGTACCTAACTGTTCACTCAAATGGGCAAAACATAATAGTTTCATAAGTTCACCTTCCTGAATTTAATGCTATAAAACATTTATTAGGTTAAATATCGAAGATACAGCTTCTTGGCTTCGAGCGGATCGGAGGTTCCATGGATTAGTGCCCTACCATCTTGGAAAATAACGAGACGATATTCGTCCTCTTGAATTTGGAGCAGATACGGATTCGACTTCACTTTGGCGTGCAGTTGCACAGCATGAGAGGCTACCAGATTCAAATCTAGCGGCTCTTGACGCGGATAACGAATCCAGACGGAATCTCGACCGCATAACGCTTCTGTTCTCATCGCCGACTCCGACTTCAAATAAGGATAGCTCGGTTGTAACCCGCATGTCGGACAAGACTCGCGCTTACCCGGTATATGCATTCGAATGGATTGATACATATTCGACCAAAGATCAAAGACCGTAAATCGATCCGACATCTGTGCTCGATTCCCAGATAGCCACTTAAGCGCTTCTGCCGATTGCATCGCTACGACCATCTGCACCGCTGGAGCAATGATCCCCTCTCGATCACAGGTCGCAGAACCGACCGGTATCCGCTCCAATACGCAATGCAGGCATGATGTCTGCCCCGGAATAAAGTTGCTAACCGCTCCATAACTTCCCGAACACGCGCCATAGATCCACGGAATTTGGTAGCGATAAGCGACATCATTCAAGATATATCGAATTGCAAAATTATCTGTTGCATCGAGCATCAAATCAACCTTTGTATGATCAAGTAAAGCTATAAGATCAGAGGCTGTACAATCCATGACATGCGCGTGCACGGTGATGTCCGAATTGATCTGCCGGAGCCGATTGGCCGCCGCCACAGCTTTGGGCAATTGATCAATCGCATCCTGCTCGCAATAGAGTGACTGCCGCTGCAGATTACTCCATTCCACATAGTCACGGTCGATGATTGTAATCGTTCCGACGCCTGATCGTGCTAAGAGTTCTGCATTCCCAGAGCCAAGCGCACCCGCTCCCAGGATCAGAACATGCTTCGTCATTAATTCTTGTTGACCTTCGGTACCGATCGGACTGAAATTCTGTTGTCTGCTATATCGATCATGAGACATGTGGGTTGCTGCCTCCTTTCCATTAGAACACTTCCAACTATAAATCATATCGTTCCTAGGTTATTTTGTATAGGACATTGAACGGTTCGTCGATGTTTTACTTCAATAAACAGGTAAAAATTTTATCGTTAAAAACGTTTCATAAATATTGTTATGTCAACAATCATTGTCTAAAGGTTTGTGTCGCTATTTTCATCCTTGCTTATACCAAACATATGTTCTATACTCAAGAAAAGAGCATATGTATGCGATATACGGAGAAAAAAGGAGATTTCGAGAGTTATGCTAGAACGCAATATCGATATTGAGCAGCGAATGACCCACTATGGCGTACCTGGACTGTGTATGACGCGTATCCAAGATGGCCGACTGGTACATACAGAAACCTATGGGGAGCGAGAAACGGGTATTTCGGATCGGATTCATCCATCAACGATGATGAACGCCTGTTCCATTACCAAATTCTTAACAGCCATGCTCGTGATGAAGCTTACGGCGCAAGGATTCGTCGATCTAGACGAGAACGTCAATGATCGGCTTACTTCTTGGGAGGTTCCTGAGAATACCTATACGCAAGTCTATAAAGTGACCCTGCGTAATTTGCTATGTCATCAGTCTGGTATTATGGATCCGACAGGGAGCTTCCAAGAACGCCATGAAGATCAATCACCACTCCGCATGGCCGATCTGTTAGATGGGAACACGCCCTATTGTATCGAACCAGTCACGGTGAAGTACGAGCCAGGCAGCGAGTTTCATTACTCTGATGCGGGCTATTGTGTCATTCAGCAACTGATTGAAGACGTCATGGGGAGACCATTTGATATGATCTTGGAAGAGTTGATTCTATCGCCACTCCACATGACGAACAGCCTAATCTTACAAGCGATGCCAGTAGAACATCTCGATAGATTCGCAAGTGGGCATCACCGAAATGGAGCGGTTGTGCCCCGCACCTATACGATTTATCCCTATCCGGCTGCCGCGGGTCTATGGTCTACTTCAGAGGATCTCGCTCGCTTGACCAAGGAACTCTTGGACTCCCTTCGTGGGCAGGGTCAGCTCGGGATCCCTCAAGCTTATGCAAGAGAAATGATCACAGCACAAGGCTGTAGAGAATGGACAGGTCTAGGCGTATTCCTTAACGAATCTGGACAAGAAACCATGTTCTCATCGTTAGGTTGGGGTGTTGGATATCAATGTATGATCACCTGCGATCCCGCTTCAGCATCAGCGACTGTCTTCATGACCAATGGGGACACCGGCGTACATCAGCTGGAGGGACTGATCGGCGAAATCATACGAGCAATGTAGCGAGCCAACACAAACAGACTGGCGATCCAATTGAAAGCCAGTCTGTTCCTCATGATTTATGCCGTTAATGAAATGACTTCCAGAACTCCCCTTCAGTGTTGATCAAGCTCATGATCGAGGCAAATGGAATCGTGAAGGTAGGGAAACCCGCAGCATAAGGGCCGATCTCATAAGGTGCGAAATAGATATGAAGGGCATCCTCCGACACGAAGAAAGGCTGATCCGGCTTGATTCCCGTGTAGCTGCCTGGGAACACATACGAATATTGCGGATCCTCTTTAATCTGCTGGCCAATAATTCGGCTGAGCTCATTCACATAATCGCTATCGGGCTTGAACAAATCTTTCAGAGCATACATGTGACCATTCGTTAAGTTGATGATGGCGTACGTCATTGTCGGCATGCCGTGCGCAGCGCCAATCGGATAATTGTAGCCGGTTAACTGCAGCTGCAGCAAATCCCCTTTATAGAAAGTAACGTCAAAATCGCCATCATATGTGTAATCGAGCTTCTTATCCGCTGGAATCGGCTTCACCTGCGACATGTCTTTCAGCTTCTCATTCACGATTCTCTGTGCTTCAGCACCCGACATGCCTTCGACTTGCGGATAGTAGACGAGATAGTTCGCATTCGGCTTATACTTCTCTTCCCGCACCGCATAGGGGGATTGCAGTGGAATAACTGTATTCTGCCGCCAGATTACGTGCCCTTCCCGGTCAATATAGGACAGTCGACGATCGATGTAGGCTTTGATGAAGTTTTTGCGTTCCAGCGACAGCGTGCCCCTTCCTTCAACTCGAGGATAACCTGAAGCGGGTCTCCCCGTCCGATCAATGAAATACGTCTGCGTGGCATCGCTGGCCGAAGCTAATCCTTCATTGAAGTTCTCAATGTTTGTATAGAGGAAATCCGATAATCGCTTGCCGTTCCAATCTGCGATAGCAAAGTTCGAACCGATAAAGGGTTGTTCCGGATCTATCGCATTCCCTAAGGCGAACCGCTCCTCACCAAGATCACGAATATCGTTATACCCAGCCGGAATGACGAACTCACCTTTTTGGTTAATTACGCCGTAACTCGATTTATAATCTTCTGCCGTATTGACAATTGCCCTCCCGTCATGGAAAGGTAGTGCCATCGTAAATGTCGGCGGAATGACAATATTTCCTCGTTGATCAATATATCCGTATTTCCCAGCCGTATCTTGCTGAAATGCTAGCAGTCCGTCACCCCGTGGGCCGACAAAGGCAAACGAATATGTAGCGAGGCGCCGTCCATTCGGGTCAATGAGCGCATATTCTTTATCTTTCACTTTCACGACCGCTTTACCGTCGTCAAAATCTCCTGCTTCATCGAACTGTGCAGGGATCGCCTCGTTACCCTTTTCATCCAAATACCCGTATTTGCTCTTATTGTCATGCGACACGTAGAAGACCGCACGGCGATCTTCCAAATCGGCGATGAAGGAATACGCCTTTGGTGTTAGTACATTTCCCTGTTCATCAATCATTTTGAACCCTTCATGATCAATTACGATGGCGCGTCGATCCTTAAAGGGGTTAATCGAATCATAGATAGGCTGTACCACGTAACGTCCTGATGCATCGATTACACCATACTTCCCTTTCTCACTTACGATGGCTAAGCCATTCTTTTGGAAATCACGTGCATCGTCGAATCGCGGCTGAAGGATCATCTCGCCTTTGGCGTCGATATAACCCCATCGCTGGCCGGATGCAGTCTTAAGTGAAGCAGGAAATAGTCCAACCGACCGCCTAGACATATCCTTCTGCTCCTCTAGCATCTGTTTAATTTTGCGTTCAAGATCTAATAGAACCTCACGTGAAGGATAGGATGAGTGAAAGTTTAGCGCCTTGCGAACCGATATGAGCGCAGATTGTGGCATCCCCGCATGATATTGTGCGTCAGCGAGGTAATACCAGTAGAACGGATAGTCCGGATGTAATTCTGTCAATCGTTCGTAGTAATGTACGACGCGGGGAAAATAGTACGAATAAACCTCTGGCGCTGGCACGAACGCATTATCATGCCATTTAATCACCACGACCCGATAGGCTTCTCCTGTATCATGAATCCAGAGCGCGATATCAGCCGTGCCACTTTTACCTGTTGGTCCCGGCATATCTTCCACTTCAATATGACTGTAATACAGATTGTCAGGTGCAATATCTCGAAGACCATTCGGCGTCAACGTATACACAGATAACTTGGACCAGATCGAACCAACCTGCCAACCAACGAGGAGATTGTTCTGATCAGGCTGAACGATCGGTGCAGCGGTCAACAACGTGACCCCATATCCCGGGCCTTTTACCGTAGCAACCTGCTCCCACTTCCCGTTGATCAGCTGCAGCACAAGCAAGTATAGCTCTTGATTGAGACGGTATACGGCAATGATTTCTGGCGAAGTGCCACCGGTTAAATGAACAGTATGGATAGCCGGATGTGCGCTGGGCTTGTCGATTAAGATGAGTTCCGCAGCTGGTGGCAAATGTGCCTTTACGACGTGTATCCATTGCTCTATATTGTCGGACATACTATCATCCTCCTTTTTCCCTCTTTCTTCGCCTAATCGTATGCGGTTTATCGGAAGATATGCTTGCCGATGATGATCCTTAACACTTTTACGGGAAGATTGTTTCGCATGCAATGACACGCTGGAAAATGCATACAAAGCAAATGATCGGGGTATACCAACTTCAATTGTTTACAGAGGAAATATATAGAAGAGGACAAGCGATGTCGGAAACATCTACACTTGAACAACGATTGAAGCATATGGCGCAATCCTTCGGGGAGAGTCCTGAACTGGTTGTACGCAGAATTAGTATTGGCAGCCAGCATGAGATTGGTGTCGGACTGCTCTATCTCAGTCCCATCGTGGATGATGAGAAAATATTCCGTATTCATTATGCCTTAGAGAACCGCGGCAAGATTGTCTCGAAGATGGATGTCGATACATTCAACGGCGCTGAGATCCCCCCTTGGGCAATCTCACTTGGCATTCCTTCGGGTGACATCCAAGCGGCTCCATCCGAGGACAAGCTGATTACGGCCATTCTGAATGGCAATACCGTCCTATTATTCGAAAATGCACGTAACGGCGGCCTCATTGTATCAACCAGCGGGGGTGAGCATCGACAAGTATCCGAACCGACAACACAGACCACAATACGCGGAGCAAAAGAAGGCTTTACCGAGACCTTACAGACGAACATTGCATTAATAAGAAGACGAATCAAGAGCGAAGATTTATGGACGGAAGCCTATGTGATCGGTACACTATCCAAGACCGACGTCCATGTTATGTATATCAAGAGCAAAGTCTCGGAAGACATTCTTGCCGAGCTGCGCTCGCGACTCAAGAACATCAAAATAGAAGCGATTCTCGAGAGTAACTATATTGAAGAATCGATTCAGGACAGCACCTTCGGCATTTTCCCCACGGTGAATAATACCGAGCGCCCGGATGTCGCGGCAGCAGCGCTTTTGGCCGGAAGAATTGTCATTCTCGTCGACGGCACGCCATTCGTACTGATTATTCCTGCGCTCCTCACCCATTTTTTCCAATCGCCCGAGGACTATTATCATCGCTATGATTTCGGCTTAACACGAATCCTGCGTTATATTTCTTATTTGATTACGTTGCTGACACCGGGGCTATACATTGCCTTAACGACCTATCACCAAGAAATGCTGCCCACCACACTATTGATCAGCATCGCATCCCAGCGAGAAGGCATCCCGTTTCCGGCATTCATTGAAGCGACGATCATGGAGCTAACCTTCCTCCTGCTCTATGAAGCGGGAATACGATTGCCGCGTGCCGTAGGCTCCGCTATATCTATTGTCGGTGCGCTTGTCCTTGGCCAAGCTGCAGTCGAAGCGAATCTGATCTCTGCTGGCATGGTTATTATTGTATCGATTACCGCCATTACAAGTCAGATCTTTCCGAATGTGGAGCTGGGCATTTCGATTCGATATATGCGCTTTGCCATGATGGCGGTCGCCGCGGTATTCGGCCTCGTAGGCATGTTCATCGGTTGTATCTTGATCATCCTGCATATCGCGCACCTCAAATCATTCGGCGTATCTTTCTCGAAGCCCATCGCCCCCTTCAATTGGCGCGCTCAGCGTGATAATTTCATTCGTGTTCCATGGCGGCTAAGGGATTGGAAACGTATGGAGATGGAACATAAGTATACGGGCGACACGAATGCATCAACGAACAAATCGGAATGAAAGGAGAACGTTATGATCCGTAGATCTTTGCTGATCCTGTTGTGTCCATTGCTCATGCTTGCAACGTCTGGCTGTTGGAACCGTGCGGAACTCGATACGCTTGGAATTGCGACCGCGCTTGGCATCGACAAAGTTGATCATAATGAGTATTTAGTCTCCGCACAGATCGTCAATCCGATGGCCATCGGCAAAAAATCCAATGGCGATTCGCCTGTCTATATTGTGGAAGAGCGAGGAAAAACGGTCATTCAAGCGCTGCGCCGCATGACGACACAAATCCCGCGCAAAGTCTATCTCTCTCACCTCGGCATGATTGTATTTAGCGACCAGGTCGCGCGAGAAGGTTTAGCGCAAGTGATCGACTTATTCGTTCGAGACCCTGAAGTCCGTGCCGATACGTTCATGGTGATTGGCCAGAATGCACCTGCCAGTACCATTATCAGCATCCTACCCAGGCTTGAACAAGTCCCTGCCAACAAAATCTTCAAGACAATCCAAATGTCGCAGGCGAACTGGGCACCTACCGTCGGCGTACGGCTGGATGATTTCATTCAAGGAGCCATAAGTCTTGGTAGACAGCCTGTCATCACAGGCGTTAAGTTGGTGGGCAAACCGGAGGAAGGCAGCAGCTTGGATACATTTAAGAAATCTACGGGGATTCCATACATTCGGATTCCGACGATCGCCGTATTCAACAGTGCCAAGCTCGTCGGATATCTAGGGGAATCCGAGAGCAAGGGATTGAATTATATCCTTAACAACGTGAAATCAACGATCGGTATTCTCCCATGCAATAAGGGAATCTCAGCGCTTGAAGTTGTGAATGCTGAATCAACCGTGAAGAGCAAGATGATGAATGGCAGACCGGAAATCTTTATTCACGTCAAGGTTAGCGGCAACATTGCTGAGTTGAACTGCGACGAAGATCTATTGGAACCGGATGCGATTCGGATGCTGGAACAAGAAGGCAGATTGGAAATCAACCGCGTTATTCAGAGCACGGTCGATGCGGCCCAGAAAACATACGGCGTTGACTTTGTCGGTTTCGGGAATCGGCTCCATCAAGACCATTGGCGCCAATGGCGCAAAATGGAACGGAAATGGGACAAAATCTTCCCCACCGTCAAAGTACATATTGATTCCAAAGTAAAAATTTTGCGAATCGGCACCGAAACCAATCCGTTGAAATATCGAAGACAAGAAGCGTGGAAAGGAAACTTGGAGAAATGAAATACGTTAATGCCTTACTGGTGACCCTCATATGTGCAGGCATTCTCTTCCTGGACCTCCCAACTATCTACCGAAGCCAATCAAAGAAGGATCGGATCGTCTATTTGGTCATTTTAGGCATTGGGTTGATCTTGTGTTATCTCAGCATTTTCGATGCGCCTATCCCAAGCCCTTATCTCGTGCTCGGATGGGTCTTTTCACCGATGGGGACTGCCATTTATAACTACTTAACAGGAGATACCTACTAAGATGCAGGACAAACGAATCTCAACGCGGCAATTCACGATGCTCGTCATCATGTATACGATCGGGTACGGCATTCTTATCCTGCCGCATTTCTTAACCCTAACCGCGCGGCAGCAAGCCTGGCAGATTGTCGTCATCGGCTTTCCGGTCATTGCTTATGTTGCCTACTTATATTTTCGTCTCTTCCGTAAGCATCCACGCCTTGATCTCTTCGAGCTGATGGACCACATCCTCGGCAAATGGATAAGCCGCGTCTTCATCATCATTCTGCTATGGATGATCTTATTCGTCTCCTTGACGAGCTTGCTCAGTCTAATCGAAGGTTTCATTACCACGGAAATCATGACAGAAACGCCTTCGTGGACCTTTGCGCTCATGTTCATGTTCATTATCGTCGTCGGGATTAAATTAGGCGTACAGACCATATCCAAAGCAAATGAGATGCTGTTCTATATTTTCAATGTCTTCTTTTTCACCTTAATCTTAACGGTATTGCCCAAAGTACGCTCCGACCCACTCGCTATCAAATTTATCCCGATGTTTGAGGTTGGATGGCAGCCGATGCTGGTAACGTTCTTGAATTACTTTAGCGCGGTCGGTGCACCGCTTATTATTCTTCTTGCCTTTTTCCCAAAAGAGATTGAAAAGCCAGAGACGGCAACCAGGTCCTTCGTGCTCGGCACTTCGATTGGCGGGGTCTATTTGTTAATCATTCTGCTATGCTGCATTGGTGTACTCGGGTATGATCTAACGTCTACCGCGATTTATCCAAGCTATAATCTAGCGCAGCGCATCAACATCGCCGACTTCTTCACGCGGATCGAAGTTCTCATGGCAGCCAGCTGGTTCATCACGATCTATATTAAGCTCATCTTCTATTACAAGTTCAGCGTTCGGGGATTGTCTCACCTATTGAATATTCAGAATCAGCAACTGCTCGCTGTTCCGTTAGCGATCACACCGTTAATTCTGTCGTTCTATATCTATCCGGACATTTCTTCGTTGTTCAAATTCGAGATTACAATTTGGACTTATGCTTCCATTGCCTTCTTATTCGGCATACCATTGCTGCTGCTGACTGTTGGCAAACTGCGCAGAATGATCTGATGCATCGCGCAAAAGACACCCCTGCCTCAAGGTATCGGATAATCCGAAAAAGAGACAGGGGTGTAACTAGAATAAATACTTCATTCATTTCCCATAGGAAATATTCATTATTTCCCAGGCGAGCGCAGGATTCGATTGAAATCGCTTACATGTCTATCATTTTCGACGTTCATCGTCAGATGGAATCGACATTTTCTATCAATCCCGCCCGCTATTTCAGGATTTGATGGGCAATAGCAGCAAGATCGGAAATATCAATTTTGTTATCGCCATTGAGGTCTGCTCTCTTGACTTGCGACCAACCAGGGCTCTCGGATGTCATGCCATATGCAGCAGCCGCCAATGCAAGATCGCCAATACTGACTTTACCATCGCCGTTCACATCGCCGATCATTCCTGCCGCAATCTCCACTTGGACGGTGGACAAAGATGCGGATTGTTCATTACCCGTCTCATCCGCTACGGTCGCTTGACTTATTGATATCCGCCCCGTCCCTGAGGTTGACGAATCTTTCGCTCTCATCGTGATCTCCATAAGATCCGGATTTCCCGTCACGCCGGATAGAATCCCTTCGCTCGCGAGAATGAAGCGTTGCTTGCCTGACTCGAGTTGCTTCGTCGTTACGAGATTCACACCAGTTCGCAGCGATTTCGCAGCAATAAATTCGAATCGGGATGTGTCGTAGTCCAGCACGAAATCCTCTGCAAAGATTGGCGTTGCCACTTGGATTAGCCCTAGCTTTACAAGGAACGACTGCCCTGCACGAACTGAAGGGTCAGCTGTTAAGGTTGTCGCCGTTCCCTTTGAAGTTACGGTCACTAGACGGCTTGCGGTGAATCCGCCATCTTCCGTCGTTACCGTAATTGTCGCGTTTCCAGGCTTCAACCCTGTTAGTATTGCCTGACCTTGTATGGCTTCGAGTTTTACTGCTTGATCATTGCTAAGCTTCCAGTTGACCTGTTGGTTCGTCGCATTGGTCGGCAGTACGGTAGCTGTTAGCGTCGCCGTCTCTCCGACAGGCAGTGTGACGTCCTCAGGGCGAAGCTCAACGCCGGTTACACTAATCGAACGCGGATAACCAAAGACGAGGAACTCATCGATCTCCGTCCAAGGTCACCCGTATGTATCGCGCATCTCGCGTGAACGATTGTGTCTGAATCTTTTCTGTGCTGGTATGATTCATTCGATCTGCGACGGAGGTCCAGTTCGCATTGTCTGTCGAAACCTCGACATTGTACTTCCACAACACATTTTTCTCAAAATGAATTTCACTGCCAACTAAGCTGTAGATCTCGCCTAGGTCTACTTTCCACCACTTCCCTGCTGCTCCGCCATTTGCAATCCACCGCGTGGACTCATTCCCGTCATTTGCGTAAGATGCCGGACTCGACGCACTATCACTGCTAGCTGGCTTGTTCAGAGCTAGATTCGCCGGCTTCTTGCGAACTGTTACGGTGCTCATTGCGGTAAAGTTGCCATCCAGCGTGCGAACCGTGATCACAGCCGTCCCGGCCTGCTTGCCCGATACGATCGCTTTTCCCGCTCCGGATGATTGAACGCTTGCCACATTCGTCTTACTGCTCGTCCATGTAAGATGCTGGTTCAATGCATACATAGGCTTAACGTGGGCGGAGAGTTCTGCGTAACCATCTTCTATAACCGTTACAGTTGCTGGATCGAGCTCTACGCCGGTTACGGCGGGTCCTGTTGCCACAACAGTAACCTCTGTCGTCGCAGATAGCCCATCTACTCCCGTCGTTGCCGTAATCGTGGTAGAACCAACGCTTTTCGCAGAAACCAGGCCATTATCATCTACGGTCGCGACTACAGGATGGCTTGAGGTCCATGTTACCTGTGAATTCGTTGCGTTCACGGGAAGGACGCTCGCATGCAGCTTCAAAGAGGTGTTCGTATCTAGATTCAGCAGCGCATGGCTAGGATCAATCGTAATCGATGTCGGGTTCACTCCTTGAGATTGAATACGGAATTCTTTAAACAACGCTATTCCATTCTGGCTGCCAGCAGCAGTCATGAACAGCCCCACATCCTGCTTCGCACTCGCTTGTGCAATTGTCGCAGTTCCAACAGTTGTCCATTGAACGCCATCCAAGCTGCACGCGCCAGTATAGGTCGTTCCTGAGCGGGTAAGTCGAAGATAGCTTGGTGCAGTGTATCCTAACTTATTCACGTATGTCTCCAGCTTGCCGTCACCATTTGCATCATAGGACAGAACACAGCCATTGCTAGGCGTTACAGCGAAGTTCAAGAACCCTGCCGAACCGTTCGAAGATAGATCATTGCGTACGATGATGCCTGCTCTAGCCCATGGACCTGTAGTGTCCTGTTTCGTCACTTGCGTTGTGACCGTTGTGTTATCTAGCATACTGTCATCTGCATAGATTGCACCGAATTCATTCGTTCCGCCCCACAAATCGGCTCCTCCGCCATAAATACCGAAGGCGTTATCCAGTTGGGCGTATTTCGCGTTGTTGAAGGACACCGTTTGATATCGATTGCTTACTCCCTGTGAGATCAGAAGGTTTACTTGGGTCGTCGCCGTCTTCGTCCCCCCCTCTGCATCAAAAGTCGAAGTTAATGCGATATTGCGCGATAGTCCTCCGTTTTCAGAAGCGTTCTCTAGTAACATCGCTTGAAACTTCACCGTAAAGCTTGCCCCTGGTGCGAGTTGATCGATCTTAAGTGGCGTTATCGGAATCATGTTAAAAGAATCCGCGACGGGTACGACGGCACGAACATTCTTCACTGAACTAAAGCTGCTGTCATTCTTAATGATTCCGGTTATCGTAACAGGTTGCCCTGGTGTTACAATCACTTGATCGACACTTGCCGAGTAGCTTACCGTGCCTGTCGAACTTAATTCATTCAATACCTTCTGCGCAATGTGGACAATATCACCTTGCTGTTCAGTCGCATAAGCATTTTGTTGTCTCGACCAACCGTCCCCATTGGCGAACCAGTCGATGCTTATCGGGGTTGTATTGTTCATTAGCGCAGTCTTCAAGCTATCGAAGTAGATTTGTCAACGGGAATAATAGAAATCACCTACGAGTCCTGCCCATTCCCGGTTCGCATAGTCATGCAGTCCCCCGGATACCGCTCCGGAACGATCGCCCCAAACGGTCAGAATCGAGCGAGCATCGAACTCCAGCTTCGTCCGTTCAACCGGATCAGCAGCCGCTCGTTTGGCATCCTCTAGCCATGGTCCGAGCATCGTCTGTTTGTTGGTCGCGACCGCTTCATCCATTAATTTCATATACCGAAGCCAATGGTCCGTAAGTGCTGTAAAGGACGCGATATCCTTTGCCTCATACGCCGACTTGATCTTCGGCAGCAGGACTCTGCTCTGATTGGAGAGAACTTGGCGCGTGACGTCCATAAGATCATATCGATAAGCACTGCTATCTTGGAGCTCCGGCTTCACCTGGAGCAAGGCCGGTAGTGCAGCATTGAATGCGTTTGCATCATAACGCATACTGCTCGGCGACCATGTCGCTGCGGTATTCACCGTAAGACTAGGCTGCGCTGAGAATAATCCATCCTGTGCTTCGCTCCAGCCATTCCCCGGCATGTTATAGGCCGTCTGCCGGATAACCTCCCAAGCCGCTGCGGCATTCGCATCCACACCGCCATATCTGCGCTCCGCCCAGTCTGCGAACCACTTCGCGGTATCCACTGGCTCCGATTGCCAAGCCATCTCCGTGAAAAAATCGAAGGCGACGGGATTATTCAATCCGCCTTCCGGCATCATGGCAATCCCGGACAATTGACTCCCAGCTTTGTTCTTCCACTGCCAGTATCTCGTGTTCCATTCGCCAAGGTTAGCGCCTATCGTCGTATGACCGCCGAAGTTCCAGATCGTACCGAATGCATAAGGTGTATTTGCCCAGGTGCTCTCACGATTAAGACCCGTATAACGATCCGATAGTCCGTCGACGATTAATATTTTGCTCTTATCTAGCGGTGCGAGTAATGCAGCGGTAGGATTCGACTGCCATCCGAGAATCGCCCAGATCGCGCCTGGGTGAGCAGTCTGCAGTGCCGTCTCAACGGCTTTGGCTGCTGTACCAACTGGAACGTCACCGGCATTTCCTCCCTCATGCAAGAGATCCATCTTATACATCGATGAATCTCCAAACCGCTCCTTCTGATGCTGATAGAAAGATGCAGCCACTAGTGGAAATAGCGCATTTCTCGGATCGAGCCAGTCCGGACGCGTAAACCCAACCCAGCCTCCTTGCGGAATCACGCGTCCCGTAGGATTCTTCTCAACGAACTTCGTCGGAACCGTACCGAAATAACCAGGGAACACCGGTGTTATCCCAAGTTCACGTAAGCGATCCGCGATTTTTTTGCCCAATTCCGCACGTTGTTCGATTAATTGCTTCGAGATCGGACGCCAAAACAGCACATATTCTGAAGCAACCACCATGGTTGATGCGCTGGAAGTGTGATCCAATCACGCATTTCTTGTTCCGTATAACCAAACTCTTGGAACGTATCATAATAGACGGCTTCTTGACCTACTGTGACGAGAACTTCATTGATGCCATGCAATGCCAGGACGTCGATTAATCGCTGCCAATCTTCCCATGTTCGGTATGCACCGGTATATCCATCATCCGTGTCATTCAACGCATAACGATGTGAGACATTTGCCTGCTGCTCAATCGGGGATCCTGGGAGAGGCAGTTGCATTGGCAGATTTAGCTGCTCGCCGTTCCAATTGACATTCGCCTTCGCTATCGACTTCAAGTACCAATTGAAGCCTGTTAACAACACCGCAGGGCTTGTACCCGATATTTCGAGTGATCCGCTTGTGCCCGCAATTCGGAAATAGTCTCCTTTCGAACCTCGGTCAACGGCAATGAAATGCACCTGATCATATTGCTTCGGGATCAATCGTTTTAGCACTTCAATGGCTGGCTGTGTGTCGAACACGCCTGCACCCGCGGCCGGTGCGGCCCTTACGTTAAAGCCTAGCCTGCCTGGATCCAACATACTGGTTAACATTAGAAGCATACACATGATGGTTAACGTTCTCTTCATTGCAACTCACCTCTTCGACATAGTATGGTGCCTTGCCAAGATAGATCCTCTCATGCTGTCGACTTCTCATCAATTCAGGTTAAGTCTATGGCGATGCGCTGCGAATATCAATCGCTAATAATGTCGTAAACCATCGAAATTATGATTTATTCAATCTTTTTTATTTAATGCAGTTAAGTAAATGAACCATCGGGTTGACCCATACATAGCAAAAAGGCATGAAGTTCAAGGATTTCTCCCTAAATTCATGCCTTCTCATTATCCGAGTTCCGCTATGGCTCACGCTTTGGCAGCATTTTCACATAGGCATCGGATAGCTTCATTAATTTCAAAATATATTCGTAATCTTTCTTATATGGCGATAGGTCCGTGACGGGTTCAAATGTACTTAGATTGATCGCTTGACCATCATCGAATCCTTTGCCTGGAATGAACAGAATCTCATCGTTAAAGAAAGAACCTGTCGGCAAGTAGTATCGCATCCCGATCAGATTATGATCAATATTTAACAAGTCATGACCAAATGCCGTAAATTGCTGATCTTCGAGCGATATGCCCATCAGATTTGCAATGGTCGGCATCATGTCAACCTGACCACCAACACGATTGACAACCTGTCCTTTTTCCATCCCAGGAACATGAATCATGAATGGAATATTAAATCTGCTGACATACTCATTATATGGAATACCTAGCGCCTTGCTAAGCTCTTCCGGATTATTGTCTTGTGGCTGCAGTCCGAAATGATCTCCGTAGACGACCAATACCGTATTCTCCCACATACCATTTTTCTTCAGGGAATCAATCAATTGACCGAGCGCATAATCGGTATAGTGCTGCGCATACATATAATTCCCAATTTGCTTGGTTGCGAGCTCTGCTGGTAGATCCAGTGTCTTCGCACGATCCGGCACTTTAAAAGGAAAATGACTGGATACAGTAACAAACTGTGCGTAGAACGGCTGCTGCTTTTTGCTGATTTCGGATAACTTGTTCACGCCGACCCGGTACAATTCTTCATCTGACGCGCCAAACTCATTAAATTGGTCGTTTTTGAATGAAGGCTTGTCAAAATACTGGTTAAATCCTAATGCCGGATACATACGAATTCGATCCCAGAACTTCACATCATTGACGTGGAATGTGTTGGTGACGTAGTTCTGTTTTTCAAGGAGTCTCGGCAAGCTTGGCAGCTCACGATCCCCATATCCTGTTGACATCGCAATCGCACCTGTCGGGTAGATCGATGTATTCGACATGAACTCGGCATCTGACGTATTGCCTGGCCCAATTTGCTGATAAATATGCGGGAAGTAGAAGCTGTCTTTGGCAAGTTGATTCAAGACCGGTGTGATCTCCTGATTATTCACCTTCAGATTAATTAGGAAATTCTGAAAGGCTTCCATCTGAACAACAATCAGGTTCTTCCCTTTGGCAGCTCCGAAATGAGCGGGCTTCTGCCCTACTGCAAGCGGTTTGTCTCGATAAGTGAAGGTGTCTTCGGAAGTCTGAACTTGCTGGGTTACTTCTTGAATATTTCCTTCCTCCACCATCTTATTCGTTTCTCTAGCCTTAAGCGCAATCGCGAATTGATAATCGATAAATCCTGCATCCTGCGCAAGCGCCAATTCATTATCCGTCGACTTGTTCTGCATAACAGTTCTTACGGATAGCACAAGGCAAATAACTGTAACGGCGGCGATGGCAATTCTCCAATAGCGGCGTTGCGTCGGATTGGGTACGGTTTGCGAACGACGACGTGTAGCTAGCCAAATCACGGCCATCACCAATGCATCGAGGAAATAAATATAATAGATCGGGCGAATCGTCGCACTAACACTATCTCCGATTTCTGTCACCTGATGAAGTGCCGTTAATGCTGTGTAAGTAACGACGGAACCGAAATGATCATAATACAATGTCGCGGCAAAACAGATGAACGATAACAACAAATTAAATCCCCAGTAGACATACCGTTTCGAACGCATAGGCAAAATTAACTCTAAAATACCGAATATCGCACAAATCGCGAATACATCTCGAAGCAGCTGAACCGCAGTCATCTGCTCGAAAAAGAAATAGCGCATCAGGACGAGCTTCCCAAATGCGCAAAGGATGGCCCAGAAGAAGATCGGAATCCTCTTCGCAAATATTTTCTCCATATGATCTCAATCTTCTTTCCTATGAAATTATTGTTTACAATTTTTTAATATTTTCATAGTATATCAGATTTGGACCCGTCTCTACCAATCATATCTTCCATCCAGTACAAGAAGACCCTTCCACTTCATCCAAGATGAACATGTAGGGTCTTCTTACTTGAGCTATACATTCCGATAAGAGCTATACATTTAGGTCCATCAATTGTTTGTACAATTGTCTCGCGATGGATACATCGGTCGTGCCATGCACGAGCGCCCTGCCGTCTACAAAGAGTACGATTCGCAGCTCTTCCTGATGCGCGCTTATTAGGAAGTCATTGATGAGATCAATGCGCATCGGGAGAGCATGATCATGACCTATTCGCTCGGATAGCTGTACGAGGTTCAGCTTCAAGGCTTCCGCAGGGCGAATATGAACGGTATCACGCCCACAGAGAATGGCTGCTTTCTCTGCCGTCGATGCCTGGAGATAGGGATAAACAGCATGTTCGCCGCAGCTAGGGCAATCGCGTTTCTTCATTGATTGAATTTGTACGGCACTATAATGATTATTCCATAGATCGAACGACACCAGCTTGCGGCGAAGCGCCTCGCGATTTCCAGTTAGGAGCTTCAAAGCTTCTGCCGTCTGGTGTGCAACGACCATCTGGACTGCAGGCACGATGATGCCATCCGTATCACAGCTATCTCCACTACCTGGGATGAGATCCATCATACAGCGAAGACAGGGGGTTACTCCCGGAAGAATGGTGTAGGATAGGCCATAGCTCCCGCTACATGCGCCGTATATCCATGGGATTCGGTACTTCACGGCAAGATCATTCAAGATGAAGCGGGTCTCGAAGTTGTCACAAGCATCCATGATGAGATCAACATCCCCGATCAGGCGTTCCAAGTCTTCGCCGCGCGCATCGAGAACGTAAGCATCGATCTCAGCATCCGCATGTATATGCTCTAAATGCCGCTTGGCCGCAATAGCTTTGGGCAGACGCTGCTTAACATCTTCTTCCGTATACAGCTGCTGACGCTGCAGATTGCTCCATTCCACATAATCGCGATCTATAATCGTTATTCGTCCTACGCCCGCTCTAACGAGCGATTCAGCACTTGCGGAGCCGAGTGCACCAGCACCTACCATGAGGACATGGCTCTTGGCTAGCCGTTGTTGCCCCACTATCCCGATTGGCGAGAATCGCATCTGGCGTGAATATCGATCATAAGAGATGTGGTCTTGCTCTCCGATCATATGGTAACCATTCCCTCAAGCGGACTGCTCGCCGAGGCGTACCTTTTAACCGGAATACGACCGGCTTCAAAGGCTAATCGCCCTGCTTCGATACCCTGTTTCATCGCAAGAGCCATGCGGACAGGATCGCCGGCGCCAGATACAGCTGTATTTAGCAGAACACCATCCGCGCCCAGTTCCATCGCATACGCCGCATGCGACGGGGCACCAATGCCTGCATCGACAATGACTGGCACGACCGCTTGCTCAATGATGAAGCTTAAATTAATGGGGTTAATTATTCCTTGTCCCGAGCCTATTGGGGAAGCACCCGGCATGACGGCATGCACGCCCATCAATTGAAGACGCTTGGCGAGCTGCACATCATCTGAGATATAAGGCAGTACGATAAACCCTTCATCAAGCAGTATCTCACAGGCCTTCACTGTCTCTATCGGGTCAGGCAGCAGCGTCTTCAGATCGCCAATCACTTCGACCTTGATCATATCGCATAAACCTGAAGCCTTCGCCAATCTTGCGATGCGTACCGCTTCTTCCGCAGTAGAAGCGCCTGCCGTATTGGGAAGCAGAGTATACTTCTTCAGATCGAGCATTTCTAGAAAGTTCGGTTGACTCGGCTCAAAAATATTCATCCGCCGCACAGCGAAGGTTAGTATTTCCGTCCCCGACTGCTCAACCGCTTCACGCTGCACGTCAAAGTTCGGGAATTTCCCGGTTCCAAGCAAGAGCCGAGAAATAAATGTATGTGGTCCAATCGTTAGCATAAGGATACCTCCCTTAGATTTTCTGATAAATTTGGCTGCCAGCCGCTTTGAATTCATTCGATTTCTGTTCTAAGCCGCGGGCTGCATAATCTCGAATATCTTGTGTAATCCGCATACTGCAGAATTTCGGGCCGCACATGGAGCAGAAATGAGCCGTCTTTGCGCCCTCCGCAGGCAACGTCTCGTCATGGTATTCCAAGGCGCGTTCCGGATCCAGCGAGAGGTTGAATTGATCTCGCCAGCGGAATTCGAAGCGGGCTTTGGATAATGCATCGTCACGCCGCTGTGCTCCTGGATGACCTTTGGCCAAGTCAGCCGCATGGGCAGCGATTTTATAGGCGATAACCCCTTCACGAACGTCATTCTTATTCGGTAATCCGAGATGTTCCTTCGGCGTGACGTAACAGAGCATCGCGGTACCGAACCAGCCGATCATCGCAGCACCGATCGCCGAAGTGATGTGATCATATCCAGGCGCAATATCCGTCGTAAGCGGTCCTAGCGTATAGAAAGGCGCTTCTTGACAGACTTCCATCTGGCGATCGACGTTCTCTTTGATCATGTGCATCGGTACATGACCTGGCCCTTCAATCATGACTTGCACATCGTGCTTCCAAGCAATCTTCGTTAACTCGCCGAGTGTATCCAGTTCAGCGAATTGGGACGCATCATTGGCATCTTGTATGCTTCCTGGACGTAGACCATCGCCGAGCGAGAATGCGACATCATACTTCTTCATGATCTCGCAGATTTCTTCGAAGTGCGTATAGAGGAAGTTCTCCTCATGATGTGCAAGGCACCACGCCGCCATGATCGAACCGCCGCGTGATACAATGCCGGTCAAGCGGTTCGCCGTAAGCGGAATGTATCGGAGCAGCACCCCCGCATGGATCGTGAAATAGTCCACGCCTTGCTCCGCCTGCTCGATGAGCGTATCCCGGTAGACTTCCCATGAGAGGTCTTCCGCCTTCCCGTTCACTTTCTCGAGAGCTTGGTACAGCGGTACGGTCCCAATCGGTACCGGTGAGTTGCGAATAATCCACTCCCGCGTCGTGTGAATGTTTTTGCCGGTGGAGAGATCCATAACGGTATCTGCTCCCCAACGCGTCGCCCAAGTCATTTTCTCTACTTCTTCTTCAATGGAGGAAGATACGGCAGAATTCCCGATATTCGCGTTAATCTTCACGAGGAAATTCCGACCGATAATCATTGGCTCGCTCTCCGGATGGTTAATATTCGATGGAATGATCGCTCGACCGCTAGCGACTTCTTCCCGTACGAATTCTGGCGTGACATTCTCCCGTATGGCGATATACTCCATCTCGGCTGTAATGATGCCGCGGCGAGCGTAGTGCATTTGGGTCACGTTAGCTCCTTCCTTGGCCCGAAGCGGTCGGCGATTAAGACCCGGGAACACGATCGTCTGATCAGCATCCTCTGCCCGGCGGAGTCCATTATCCTCTGGCTTCACCTCACGCCCTTCATAGAACTCGACATCGCCTCGGTCCAAAATCCAGTACTGGCGATGCGGGCATAATCCTTCCTCAATATTCGTATGTACTTCCGTATCCGTGTATGGCCCGCTTGTGTCATATACTCTTATCGGATCATTGTTCTCAATCCCGCTGCTGTTCTCCGTCGGGCTAAGTGTAATCTCTCGCATGGGCACCCGTATATCCTCGCGCGACCCTTGAATGTATACCTTCTGACTATTAGGAAAATTAACCTGTGACATCTTCTCATCATCCTCCGCCTACAAAATGTACAATCTCAATGCGTGCACCTTCGTCTACTACCCGATTCTTGAAATGGTGCTTCTCAACAATCTGAGCATCCACCTCGACAACAACTATTCGGTTCTCAAGTTCATAATGTTCTAATATCTGCTGTACGGATGACACGTGGTCAGGCAATTCCACAGCGTGACCGTTCACAATGAGCTTCATATCCCCACCCCCGTCATTTCTTGATCCTTCGACCACCGCATCGCAGGAACTTGAAAAGCTGTAAGATCCGCAGCAAGCTCTATTCCTTCCACAAGATCCGCCATCACGCTGCCTGTTAACGGACTAAGCAGTATCCCATTACGGTAGTGTCCGGCTGCGATCATCAGACCCGCGAGCTCAGGGTGGTTCCCTATATACGGCAGTCCCTGTGGGGTCTGAGGTCTTAAACCACTCCATGTCCTGATCCACGTAGCGCCTCGAATTGAAGGGATTAAACGTTCGGCTACCCCCATTAAAGCGAGGATGCCGCCTACGGTCACATGTCGCTGCATCGTATGCGGTGTTACTGTCGCGCCAATCAACAGCTCGCCGTTCGCTTTTGGAACGAGGTAGCAATTGTCGGTATAGATGGTTCTTCGAATCAACGGCTTGTTCGTCCTCACCGCGATACATTCACCTTTGACTGGATAGAGCGGCAGGTCGTATCCAACTGTCCGAAGCAAGGCCTGAGACCAGATGCTGGAGGCGATAATAACCTGTTGGCATCGGTGAATACCGTCTTGCATACGGACTCCGGTAATCCTGCCACCTTCGCGAAGAAGTTCTTGTACTTCCGAATGTTCACGAATTTCTGCGCCGAGCGCGGCTGCTGCGCTGGCATAGGCTAATGTGAGTGAAGGTGCCACGACCTGATGGTCATTTTCTAGATACAGCGCGCCATAGACATCGCTGGCTAACGTACCCTCCAATGCGAGCGCTTCTTGCGCTGACAACCACTGGGCGGATTCTCCCGATTGCCGCTGCAATTCGGCCTGTGCATGATATCGAAGGACATCTTCTTCGGAGGTAGCAACACGAAGCAACCCTTGCTGTACGAGACCGATTTCCATACCGCTATGCGCTTGTAGATCCGCCGTCAACGCAGGGAACATAGCTCGACTCTGGCGAGCCCAATCGAACAACGGCACAGAATCGATAAATTCCGCTTGCGCTGCCAGCATCCCAGCTGCAGCACTCGAAGCTTCAGAGGCAATACGTCCCCGCTCTAAGAGTCGAACTTTGATGCCTCGCTTAGATAGATGATAAGCAATCGAACATCCGATGACACCGCCGCCGACGATGATAACATCAACTGTTTGCTCCATATCCTGACCTTCTTTCGTTAAGCTTTGACTTATATTGCCTAGCTGCTGCTAGGGGATCGGGTGCATGCAGAATGCCGCTGATCACGGCGATCCCTCGAGCTCCATGATCCATCACATCATGTACCTGGTCTGGTCCAATCCCACCAATTGCAATGACCGGGATCGATACAGAGTCGGCTACTTCTTGTAGGGACACAAGTCCTCGCGGTGACCGTCCTGGCTTGGAATAGCTTGCAAAGACGTGTCCGTAGAACAGATAATCCGCACCTTCCTCTTCACTCCGGATGGCTTCCTCCACCGAATGCACGGATCGTCCTATGCGATATTCTGGTGATAATCGCTTAACGTGTGGAGTCGGTAAGCTGTGATGCGCCAGATGGATCCCACCAATCCTTGCTGCCAACGCCACATCCACGCGGTCGTTGATAACCAGCTTTTTGGCTGGAGTCCCTTTTTCCAGCATCCATGCAATCGCCCCATATAGCTCGACAGCCGTACAATGCCTCTCTCGAAGATGAATGGCGTCCACATAGGAATGAATCTGTATAGCGATGGCTGTGAATTCTGACAGAGGCATCGAGCCGGAAGATATTACATGTAGTTCCATGATACTTGAGCTCCTTTCTTGGAACGCAAAAAGACCACTTTTCCGCAGAAAAGTGGTCGTCAAGCTCCATAAATAACCCTCACAAAAAGGATGAAGCGAGCCTCAACACTTCCCTACGCTGGTATTAACCAGATCAGGTTCGAAGGGTCCGGATCATCCGTCTCAGCCATTGCAGGCTCCCCTAGTGTGTAGTGCTTATCAAGTTACGAACAATATAGCACAATCATTCTTTGTTGAATAGCATTATTTTACAACAATTAGAAAATAGGACACAGGTACTATGCGATTGGCGTGCCATTCGGAAGCGGTTGGTCCGGCTGCAAGAGCACGACATCCCCCTCTTCAGGGACGCCTCCAATGACCAGTACCTCGGATTTGAATCCCGCGATTCGTCTAGGCGGGAAGTTCACGACCGCGATAACCTGACGCCCTGGTAGTTGCTCGGGTATATATCTTTTCGTAATTTGTGCCGAGGATTGCTTAATTCCCAGATCGCCGAAATCGATCATCAATTTAATTGCCGGTTTCCTAGCTTCTGGGAATGGTTCCGCATGAATCACAGTACCAACGCGAATATCTAACTTTAGAAAATCTTCAAGTTCTGCTGTCAAGTGTAGGCCTCCTGTCAGTTACGTAGTTTACATAATTATTGTTTCGTAATCTACTGAACAATGTGTATGTATGATACATACTAAAAATCTCATAACTTTCACAATTCACAAATGAATAATTATGCAATAAGTGTTGTTTGCTCCAGACGTTATCTCACCTAACGAGGAACAAATCGTTGCTCGTCCAACATGCTATAACTTACTAGTAATGGGTATATATAGTGACACACGGTAGCCTTCGGTGCTACAGCAAATATATCAGGAGTAACTCTGTAACGTCAATGTCTGACCGTAAACAACGTATTCGGCTTTGTTGTATCACCTTTCCCCGAATGTGAAATGATGCTTTCGCTCATCTTAATCCAACAAGACATCCATACGTATATCTTACTACTCCTCAATAAAACGTCAGTAACTTATTTAATCACATTCCTTTGGATGGTACGTATTACATGATAAACAACCGCAATCAGAGAATCACAATGTTGAATAAACATGCATAATTTCCACAAGCGCCATTTTACGTACGCAAAGCGCCTCGGAATCACCTTCTTCGGGGAGCGGTTGAATGATGTGTCTTGAAACGAGGTCATTAGTTTACATAATATTAATTATGTCTCTAATCTCTCTTAGTGTTTTTTACCTAGTCCATGCAGAATTCTGATTTTCACTTGAATATCTAACTTCAATCGTTCGTATTGCTGTTCCCATTTAATTATCTTCCTTTCCCTTGACAAAATTCATCACGATTGGCCTAGAAAAAGCCGCCTCCAACGGGTGGAGAACGGCTACTGACACATTAGTTTACATAATAATGTTTATGTTAATTTTATTCTGTTCTGCTCACCGAAGGAATTTTACCTGTAAATTTATCCATGGCCATCCTCATCTGTTTATTATCGATATGGGTGTAAATTTGCGTCGTTTCAATGCTCGCATGTCCTAGCAACTCTTGCAGCGTTCGGATGTCTGTCCCGCTCCGGATTTGCATGGTGGCGAACGAATGGCGCAGCTTATGGCTAGATAAACGCGTATTCATCAGCTCAGGCAGTTCGGCTTTGAGCTTCTCGAATGTCTGATCCGCTACCGTCTGTATCATCCGGATGGATAATCGACGTCCGAATTGAGAGATGAAGAAGGCCTGCTCTTTCCCTTGATTTGGGGAGCGGCGTTCCTCCAGTGTGCGAATTAGAATCTGATGCAGTTCGGCAGGAAGCGGGATCACGCGCCATTTGCGTCCTTTACCAAGGATGTGTATTGAACCGTCCTGATGCAGATCTTGGATATTCATGCGATGAATTTCCCCAACGCGCAATCCTGCAAATGCCATGAGAAGAAGGATCGCCACATTGCGATTCTGGTACTTCCCTTCTACTCGATCGAAGAAATGATGGAGCTGGTTCTCTTCCAAATACGTCGGAATCCGATTTTTAACTTGCTTTGATTTCGCGACAGACGCAGCAGGATTGATTTGCAGATGTTCCATTTCATTCAGCGATTTATAGAAAGCGCGAAGCGACGATAGCTTGCGGTTCCGAGCTTCATCCCCTGCCCCTCGCTCACGAGTCGTTGAGAGGAATCGCATGATTTCCATTTTGCCTAGTTTGGCGAGATCCGCAGGATAGACGCCTTTGAGAAAACTTCGAGCATCGCTCATATAGGCCTGCTGCGTCGATTTCGTCATCCCTTGATTCTTCATCCAAATAGAGAATAATTCTAGCTCAAGACTGTATGCCTCGATCAGATCATATTGTGTGAGTGCCATATCGTCATCTCCTTCTCTTAGATGTATGTATTCTCTCCGTCTTAACAATTCTCCCAGATACAATTTCCAGTTATCCACCAATTTCACTGAATTATTAATCTACTAATCCCTATTATAGTATGAAAAAAGTTTATTTAAAATGAAATTGCATGAAATATGTATTTCACGCAATTTTTTTGGAACAAAAAAAGAAGGTTTTATGTATTTGTAGGGTGATCCAAAGGGGCGATCACTTCGCGATAATTGTGAAGCATGATCGCCCGAATGCATAACTCCATTTCATTCTGACTTTTTACGCCGAAAGAGTGAAATACCACCAAACCCACTGATTACAGCGATGTAAAATCCGAGATCATACCACCATCCCGCGTTATGAATCTCATACAGTCTGATATGTTCTTTGAACAATCCAATGATCAACGATATCGGTGCGATCCATCCATGCCATATACCCCAGAAAAATCCCGCCTGATTTTCAGTATTATTCGTTCCATCTCCAGGTACGCAGCCCGTTAGAAGAGACATGAGCAGCAATAATGTAGCCAACATGAAGAAGTATTTTAATTTTAATTTCATTTCCATCACCTTTCTCCTAATTTAATCTACTTCACACCCTATTCGTGTGGCATTGCCGTTATGATTATTACTTTGAAGATAAACCGTGCGATTTTCCCGATCAGGTGTTGACCATATAAGTCTTTAAGAACTCCAAGATCTCATTGAATGCTCTTTGCACCGTTGGATCTTCGAATTGATGATCAAAAACATGATCCGCACCTTCCATCGTGATTAACTTCGTGTCAACGCCTTTTTCCTTGAGCTTTTCGTACATAAGTAAAGATTGTTCATAGGGGACATCCGTATCTTGATCTCCGTGAAGTAATATCGTAGGCGGGTAGTCTGTCGTAACATGATGTATGGGATTGAACTCCATTAATCGCGAGAAGTCATTCGTTCGATCCATTCGAGTTATTTCTTGAATCCAGACCCCTTGTTGGCGACAGTATAAATAGAAATCAAATCTGTCCCAATTACCTGTGGTTATTTCTTTATCACCAATGTGCTTCAATGCTGACTCTCGATTAATCATCGGTTTCTTGCAGTAGTACTCACTAGGCTGAGCATACCACTCCCCTAGAATATCTCCATATCCATAGAAGGAGACGATGGCTTTCGGTGTTATACCCATTGCTCCCGCTAGTAAACTTAGGTAACCGCCTGCTGAACTACCCATGATAGCAATATTTTCGACGTCAAAATCATACCATGCTGTTGATTTTGTTCTAATCCAATCAACGGCATCTCGGATATCTTCGATAATACATTCGAATCCCGTTTCTGGTGCGAGTCGGTAATCAATGTTAACCATGCTAAATCCAGCACGTGTAAAAAACTCGATCTGCTCCAAAGGCAGCCATTCTCTGGTGCCAAAAATCAGAGCTCCACCATGGATGTACAATATAATTGGCGAGTCAGGGCCTTGGTAATATATATCTGCATTGATTGAACAGTGCCCCACTTGTTTATATACTCTTGTTTCTTTCATGGCCTTACCTCCTTTTTCAACTCACATTTCTATATTAACGTATTCGATAGGCGTTGTTATCTATAGCGGCTAATTACGTCTTCATCCCATACTTGCACTTCAATATATCGTTCGGGGCCTTTACTACCATCCTGGTTCCATTCCTGCGGCCAGCATTAAACAGGTTCTGAGCTTTAGCTTCTAATTCCATTCGTATTTGTAAATAGTCGGCAGATCGTTTACTTGCAAAAACAGCATTGTCCTCGATAAGCGTACTCATGAGTGCCTGTGCTTCATCAAGCGGTAAAGATGAGAAGTTTTTAAACGGGCCTTTTCTAGCCTCATAGTAATGATATAGATATCGTTGCTCCATGAACGAGTCCTCTTTAGTCAAAGACCGCATTAACATCTCTCACTCAGTAGTATTATTTCTTGTATATCTTTTAACCACTCGGGGTGATATGCCCGTTCTTTACATTCTTCAATAAGCCTTTCAATATACTCTCTGTCACAGCTAGTAAATAAATGTCTCTCCTCAAAAGATATCCAAATCAGATCCTTAAGATTTCGTTCCTCTAATGGAAGGTGTTCTTCCTCCGGATCTGTTCCCAATCTACAACTCTGATTCCCGATATGGATTAAAAACGTGTGATGATTCTCAGCTACTTCACGATTAAATTTATATATAATATGGCCTTCCAAATGTGCTTCTTCCCGTAGTTCTCTTAATACCGCTTCCTCAGGAGTTTCACCTTGTTCTATCCCACCACCAATGAACGTAATGCATTGTGGCTGGAAGCAATTCCATATGCAAATAACATGGCCTTATCTCTAATAATAATTGCCTGGGCACGTTGCCTCATGCTTATCATCCTTTTCATATTTAAATAGATTTATTAGCGGAACGAACTCTCACAATATTACTCTGCCTATCACAATCCTACTCATACATCAAATAAATAAAGTATTATTTCCGCCAAAAGGTTGAACAATTGGCCTTATCCAAAATATTAAAATCGATCATCTTCTCAAGCAACGAGAAATCAACCGGACGATCCCACTGAAAACGTATCAATTCCTTGGTATGACTATAGCCAGCTTGCTCAATTTCATCGGAAAAATGAATCATCCCCGCCCTTTCAGGGGCAACAGCCAAATGTTGTTTGGCAACGCTAAAGCCAATGATAAATGTGCCGTGATCAGTGAACATTGGCTGATTCCACGCAATTTTGGGCATTAACTGTGGAAATTTTTGATGCACCCAAACCAAAACCTCTTCTGTCCGTGCCCGATGCACTGGGTTATCAATACGCGCAAAATACTCTACAAAAACTTCCATGATGGTCCCTCCAATTAATAAAGAATCTGTCGTTTAGTAAAATAAAGTTCATGATTATTTACATACCAAAAAACTTAAGGGAGCAAATGCGAACGAGTCCAGCGGAGTAATCCTTGTGAGCTAGCTGCCTGAACCTCTTCTCCATAATAACCGATCATCGTCTATTCGAACTGTATACTGTAATTGTTTCTTACACCTTTTAATGCTTCCAAATCTGATCGTTGTAGTTCTGATAATTTTATTGTCATTTTTTCAATGTCTTGTTGACCGTCACCGAACCATATAGACCATATTTCAAGTCCGTTCATATTATTTTGTTGCTCTTTTAAATACGCATAGAGTTGTTCTTTCCATGTTAAATCATCTGAACTGCCTTCCAACCAATAGATAAATTCTTTCTGTATATATTCTTCTAAACCATATGGTTGATTGGTACAGAGAGCTATCTTGAGATGATGCATTTTCGTTGATTCCATGATGAGGATTGCAGCTTCGTCGTCCATATCATCTAATTGATCAAGAATGGACTCGTGTGTAGATTGAATATTCAATTTCTTATATTCTCCATATTTCATTCTCACAGTACCTGTTAAATCTATTTCTGGTAATGGACAATTTGAAACGATAAAAGTGTATTTACTCATTCTTTGCCTCCCAGGATTGTTCGGTGATTCAATTGATGTATGATACTTCTTCGAAATCCCTCAGCGACCTTTCTCAAAAGTATATATCCATCCATTCTTCGGTTTTGTAAATGTATCACCGATATAGCCACGATGCAAAAGTTCCTGTCTTAGAACAGTCATAAAAGCGCCATGCGTTACAATTAATACATTTTCATCGTTTTTACAGTTTTCTTCTACTGTATTTAGTAATGTTTTGGCTCTCATACGTGTAAGGTATTTATTTTCCTGAGAATGATGATTAATCAACCACCCCATTCTCCCTAAGATTAACCAGATATTCAAATGCAATTTTACGTTTGCATGAAACATTGGGTTAATTTGAATTTCCCTTAGTTGATTTGTCGTAATTAACTCACCATAATGTATCGTTTCGGCAGTTTTTATAGCTCTTTGCATATCACTTGTATAACATACATCCCAATTAAGATTGGCTCTTATTGGATTCGAAAGGTCAATATCTGACTGATCATACTGTTTTACCCACTCAGAAAAATCATGTGAAGACATCCAGTTCTTCGTTGTATTGATAAGTACTTTATAATGTCTCATTAATCCAATTTTCATATTAACCTCGTGGTTTAATTAAGTTTTCTCAAAACATGTTTTCCATAGGTTCTTTACAATGCTTATATCCATTTTTACTATAAAAACTAACACCTTCATCACTTGGCCACACGATGATAAATTCATATTTCTGCTCGTATGCCCATTCATTAATATTTGATATTAATTTACTACCGATTCCTTGACCTCTGTACTCTGGTTTCGTATACACATTAGTCATATAAGCAAATGGTTTCGTTACTCTTCCTGGTCTTGGGACCTTATATATGAGTTCTATGTATATATTGGATACGATCTTTCCATCTTCCTCAGCAATCCATATAGACCAATTACCACTCCGAATTGCATTCAATAAAAACTCTTTACATTCATGATAGAAATCGCTATATTTTTCATTCTTCAACTTTCCATCTATATCATATTCCATCGTAAAGTCCCATCTCATTCTAATTAACTGATCAATATCTGCTTTATCAGCAATTCTTATCTTCATCAAATCTCCCCCCTAATAAAATCAAACTTTTCTCTTAATGTTCTTGTATTCATACGCCTAATAGGCTTTTAGAAGCTACAGCAACAAGATCCGACGGACTAAGCCGCACGGTTGTAAGCTGATTCCTCGAATCAAGAGCAATGAGCGAAGATACGGTATTAGACGAAGATTACTCACCTTCGGAATGACCTGCAATCATTCTTCATTTATAATCCATTTCACTGCTTCTAATATATCTTCTGCTACAAAATCCGGTTCTGTGTCAATCCAGACGTTCCTATATTGAGTCATTGACCCTCTTCCCCAGCCTGTTAAGACCAAGACTTTTAAAGCGCCGACTGCGTGAGCTGCTAACATATCCGTATCTCCTGAGTCTCCAATCACAACACAGTTCTTTAAATTCAAATGATGTTCTGCCGATGCTTCTAACAGCATTCCTGGATTAGGTTTTCTGCAATTACAGTTTTCAGTGGAGCTATGCGGACATATGTAAGATTGGTCAAACCCGAATGCCTCGAATTGTTTAACGAAATCAACTATTTCTGCCTCTCCTTTAGATATTCGATGTTGATTCGTAAGAGCATAAACTTTAATGCCCGCCTGCTTTAATAAATTTATGGCTTCCTGGGCGTTACGATATAAAATAAAATCTTTCGGGTGAATAAAGTGTCCAGTACCCCCTATTGTTCCGTCCCTATCAATAAACACCGCTTCAATTTTTGTCCTTAAGTCTTTTATGGTTTTACTATCATTCATCTTTTTTATACTCCTTTCATTCAGAGAAGCCCTCATTAGGCTTGTTATAGTCCTTAATAATTGTATGTATCATTTTAACGATCCTATAGAATAACTCCTACAACCTGATTATTTGTTTAATATCGTACTCATCATATTCTTGTCAGATACTCTAATAAGTTTATTGTTATATACATTCAACTGAGCTTCTATTGCGAGTCTATTATTCTCAAAATCTCTAGTCCACTTGTACATTAATTTCAACATCTTTATATCAGGTTTATAGTTACACTTTTCAATACCAAGATTTTGCTTAAGAAAACGAGTGAATATTCTAACTTTCCGCTTCCATAAAGGAGGATCAAGAAATACAATAGTATCCGCCATATCTAATAAACATTGATATGATTCTCGATTTGTACCTTCAAATATCCATTTTCCTCCTCTATCAATTTCCATTATCACCTCAACCTGTTCTTCAGGTGTACGTTTCATTCTTCCTTCATCTGTTTGGTGATGAACAATATTGTCCAATTCGTACCACGGTATATTCATTTCCTTCGATAATTGTTTTGCTAAAGTGGTTTTACCACTAGCTACAATTCCGATAATGAAGATCTTTTGCATTATACGTATAGCTCCTAATTTTTTTGCAATAGTCTACTCTTGAATCTGCCTTTGTTGCCTACTAGTTATTTTTTTCTTTAATCTAAATTCGAATTCTTGACATGCAATAACAAAAACATCGTCATATGTATGTATTACATATTGCTTTAACTCCAGATTTCCTGCATTCTTTATATCACTTAGTATTTTCGTATTAAATACTTCAACAAAACTGCTACTTTCATTGTATGGAATATCAAACATCTCTAAACTTACATCTAACTCAACCATGTTAAAGTAATAAACTTTCTTGAATAGCAATTCGTACCCAATAAACTCATCATCATCTGAATCTGTACATAATACTCCATTTATCTCACCAATTAATGTAACTTCTTTCTTTAGATAATTGAATTGAATATCATCAAGGAAGATCGCGTCTCTTCCATAAATTTCACCTAGCTCGGTTTTAATCGCTTTGATTTTTTCCATCTCTTTCATACCCCTCAAATATATCTTAACGATTATTATTAACAGAATTTCACTTAACGTTCTTGTATCTACGAACCTGAGCGACTTAAGGCGTATCGCGCCGGGTCCAACGGACTGCTCAATCCGTCTTGCGAACCAGGGAAAAGCCCGTAGTGAAAATTCGGTATTATACGCAGTTGCCTTCATCTACGAGTTGCCCCGACAATATTCCTGCTCTTCTAATTATTTCAACTCTTTCTCCTGTTCCTTCTAGCTTTAATAGCATTTGTATTGCTGTTTCAAAATTCATTATGACATAACCTGTTTTCTCGTAGCCTGCCGGCATGTCAGTAAACTCTCTTACTTTCACTAAATACCAAACTGTATAAGTATCTGTATTCTCCCAATACCAGCAAGCAAATGGTATTCGTTCGTTTGATAAAATGATACCTGCCTCTTCCATGACTTCACGATCTAGTCCTTCATCTATTGTTTCGTTACCTTCTAGTCTACCGCCAATAGTCGTTAGAACTTGTTCTTCCCGATCCCAGACCATAATCATGTTCCCATTGTTAAGAATAGGAATACAATGAACTCCCACAATTTTCTTGTCTAAAGGCAATTCGCATATTAGGCTTAACATGTTTTTCTCCTTTTGTTTGTAAATATATAACGATTTGTGAATACCTATATTAGGCATTTAATGATCTAAGATAAGGTTAAATCAAGCGTTTTTCATAAAACACAATTGTCATTTTATCGTTGATACGTTTTAATTCTCCCGTCTTTTGATAACCTAATTTTTCATAGAGATAACAATTACCCTGCTCTTGTAATATCGAATCCAATTCCCAAACTCCAACATCGTTATATATCTCTACAATAATAGAGAATACCTTTTGAGCAATTCCTTTCCCTTGATATTCAGGCAAAATAAATATTGGGCTGACGCGATAGGTGTTATTCTCTTTCCTTACTATTCTAATTGCACCTATTGAAATATTTGAACTTTTTATAATGTAATAATCCGTAAACGGTTGATTTATTCGTTCTACTATTCGTTCCACAGATTCATTAGCAGGGCTGGTTTCATAATCTTGATATTTATCTAACAAGTGCTTAAATGCTTTGATTTGCATTTCGTGAATAATCAATGCTTCATTAAGACCTGATTTGAATAAAGTGATTTCCATCTTGTTACTCCCTCGAACGTTCAAACCGATTCTTATCTCTCATTCATTTTTTGACTGTTATAATAATTCATTACAAGTTTATGATTCCAGATCTGTGCTTCAACATAAGGTATTGATCCTTGTGGGATTCTTGATGCAAGATTATTCATTACATCAGCCGTCATCATTGACTTTACTTCTGACAACATAAATACCTGCCCATGATATTGAGGATCGTAATATTCCTCAGGTTTATCTCTACCTATCCAAAATGAAACCATACTATCTGGTAATGTAAAACTGATATCTTCCTCATTAAATATAGATAATGGAATCCTCAGAAAATCGACTTCTAATCCCTCACTCAAAGCATAATTCTCTATCCAGTCACCAGTACCCAATACAGCATAGAATGGATAGTTATCTTTAGGTACTCCACCTTTTTCTTTAAATCCGTTTCGTAACCACGTCTCAGCTTCTATGCGGTTATCCCAATATTGAATGGGTTCCTTAAATCTTTCAAAGAATGGCGTGTCATCACACAGTTCTCTCATGACTTTCATCGCTTCAGTTCTTGAAAGTGCAGATATACTTCTAAAAGGAATAGCATTGTAATAGTGTGTAACATATTCAAACATCTTTGTTCCTCCGGACTGTTTCTATATGACTTGCACGAATCTCCTTTTACATTCCCGTATTTACGACGCTTCTCCACCTTAACGTGGTGCGTGTGTGTCCGCCTGATTTCACTTCTCTGCCATTCTCCTCAGGCGGACCAAGGATCGGGGCTAGCCGATCCTCAGCGTGAATATTATGTTATGTGAAGTATGACTCTTCATTGATTAGCTGACAAAAATGTTTGAATAGGCCCTTCCCAATGTTCTTCTCTAATTTCTTTATAATTTCCATTCGTATATCTTTCAATTGTTTTTCTCCAAAATGCTTGAGCCGGTACATTTGATTCCATTTGAGCTACTTTCCAAACTCCATAGAATCTAGCAAATAGTTCATGGGCGACGGTCTGCCCCACTCTTAATTTTCTATATTTCTTCATGACAAAGAATTCCGCCATCCAGTATATTGCTTGATTTTCATTCTCTCCAATGGATCTAACAAGAGCAAAGCCTGCAAGTTTATCATCTACCTTAATGAAAAATGGATATCTGCTGTCCTCTTCCGTCCAATAATGATCTAAGTATTTGTATTCATATAGCCCGTTCGGATTTATATCGTCTTCTGGATCAAACTCACTAAAATCATATTTATATAGTTCAAGAAGATTTCGTAGAATTGATTTTTGTTCATATTCAACCTTTTGAATTGAAATCATAGCCTTTCTCCTTTTTAGCAATTAGTCATATTTCACATACATCTTGCGGACCAAGGGCGTAGCCCGCAGCGTAGATACGATGTTAGCTGATGTCATGTGCCTTCTTTGAGCTTCCCTTCAAGTTCTTTTAAGTTGCGTTAAGTAATAAATTATCCCTGCTCGATCAACATTTGAAAATAGTAATGGGTTGCTATTGATTAATTCTGATAGCTCGTTTATGTTAATCCATTTAATGTCTGTCGTTTCATCCCCGCTCTTTAATATCTCTCCTTCAGCTCTACATCTAAAATAATACCCTACTGAATCAATTGGTCCTTTTAATGTTTGATATGCTCCAAATGGTTTAATACATTCAACTTCAAATTCTGGATTTATTCCCGTTGTATCAATTCTTGTGTCTTCTCCTTCAATTTCTGTTACTTCCAGTCCGGTCTCTTCTCTTACTTCTCTTCTCAATGCTTGTGTTAATGATTCATATGGTTCAATTCGTCCTCCGGGTAATTCAATCTTTAATGGTTCGTTGGGTTTATTTCTTGTCTGAATTACAATTTGTCTTTCATTATTAAAATCTCTTTCAATTATCGCTCTGGAGTTAACAAAGAACATATAATCAGTCCCCTCCAACTATTTGTAATAAAAACGGATTCAATAATGCTTTTCTATTTTCTTTACAAAATATTTCATCTAATGTCTCATCCACGAACTGCACAAATAATTCCATCTGTAGAATATTCGCGAAATTATCGAGTTGTCCTCCTAATTAATCATGAAGCAGGCTTATGCAGCCTGCTCATTCATGTGTGATATCTACTATCGTGTCCCGAAGATTTAGACTCGTATGTGTACTTCTCTTAGCCTTTAATTACTTGCGCTTGTGTAGCGCTTAAGCCCTTGTAAGAACAGAACTCTTACCAAAGCAAAGAATAGAAATGGCGCACAGATCCCCCACACCAGCCCCGTTATCGTTAACTTGTCTAACACATAGAGCGGCGCGATATTTGATACAACAAAAATAGGAAAAACAAATGTACCAATCGCTTGAATCATCCGATTATAGATGACCATGGGCATTGTATTCGCTTCCCATAACTGCGCCCCAAGGTTGTACAGACTGGATGTATTGGTGAACCAGAAAGCCAATACCTGCGGCAGCATCATCAATGCGTATGTCATGACGCCTCCACCGATAATATAGCCCGCGTATCCCAACAATTGCATGGCGTTTGTCTCAAGTCCCAATCGAGACCAAGCCACGCATACCAGACCTATTCCTACAATAAAATCAGGAATTCCCATTACATTGATTAATCGTAAGGAAAGAATAAATTGAAGAGACACCGGTTTGATTAAGTACATATCCATTGTTCCATGCCTAATGTGACCCTGAAAAGCGAAAAAATTGTTTACGAAAAAGAAAGCATAGATTGCAGTCATAATAAAATATGTGCCCGTAAACAACAAAATATGATCCGAGGTTAATCCTGCGATATTTACACCTGACCGATACACGACAATGACATAGACGAAATGGGTTAGCAGCGATACCAAGGATGCAAAGATTTGCATGAAGAAATTCGTTCGATATTCCAGCTCGTTCAATATGCAATTTTTCACTATGATTGAATATATGGCTCCATATCGTTTCGCGCCCTTTATAATTGATTTCATGTTGCTTACCCTCCTACAGCACTGTATTTTTTGTTGCCGAGTCCCCAGCAGATTCTTGATACCATGTACAGGATTACGATCCAAATGAATTGTAGACTGAGTCCGGTTATGATCTCGTACATGTCGTACCGTCCATTGATGATGTTGACTGGAAAGAAAATCGTGTACTTGAATGGCAAAAAGCTTGCAAATAGTGAGACAGTGTCCCCGAAAATATCCAAAGGAAAGATCCCACCGCTCAATAGCGTAATCAAAAACCCCATCGCGAAGTAAAAGTACCAGATCTCATCCAGCCAAAATGATAGCGAGCTAATGATATGGTAGATCAGAAAATTAAGAACAAAACTGAACAGCAGTGCAGACGCAAATACAAGCAATCTAATCCCGCTTGTCGCAATATCGATCTGGAACGTGATAAGCACCGAATAAATGATAAGGAACGATAACAGCAAATATACGGCTTTCCCTCCCAGATAAGACGATACTTTATACAGGGTATAGGATGCTGGTCGATACAAGAAACTGCTGAATTGGCCGTATTTAATATCATTAGAGATTTCGAATTGAATGCCGGAAGAAATAATTTTAGATATCATCGCTGAGAAGACTGTGTACATGAACATCTGCTGAAATGTGTATCCAAATACTATAGGCACTTCACTCGCTTCGAATATAGATCTCCACATAAAATATTGAATGACAATCGGCAGAAACGCCCCGAGAATACTGAACAAAAAGTAGACTTTATACTCTAGTGAGCTTAATAAGCTTAACTTGAACACTTGAACATATTTTTTCATGGAAGCTGATGCACTCCTTTCCTCTCGTACAACCAAGTGATGGCTTCTTCGATTGGAATATCATGAATATCGACATCTGTGATTGGGAATTCCGACATCAAGGCCGCAAGGATGGGCTTGACTTCGTGTCGATCGATTTCAAGTGTTGCGTTCGATTCCGTAACCTTTGTAACTTTCCCAAAGAAATCGAGGTGGTTAACATCAATGCGATCAGAGAACTGAAGTTTAATGACCTTTTTATTGAAGATATCATTCACTTGATGAAGTTCCCCGTCATAAACCACCGTTCCCCCATTCATAATGACACTTCGTTTGCACAGGTCCTGTATATCTTCCAAGTAGTGACTGGTGAGCATGATCGTCGTTTTATTCTCGCGATTATACGATTTGAGGAAGTTCCTGATGTTTTTCTGAGAGATAAGATCCAAGCCGATTGTAGGCTCATCCAAGAAAACGACACGCGGTTTGTGCAGCAGGGCAGCGATGAGCTCCATTTTCATTCGTTGTCCAAATGAGAGACGTCTCACCTGCATATGCATGCAATCCTGAACATTTGTCAACTCGACTAATTCTTCCAGATTTCTTTTATAATCCTTCGTATCGATATCATACAAATATTTGATTAACAGGAACGATTCACTCGCGGGAAGGTCCCACCACAATTGATTTTTCTGTCCCATAATAAAAGAAATTTGCTTTTTTAGCGCAGTTTCTCTTTTCCAAGGCACATAACCCAACACGCTGGCCTCACCAGCAGAAGGATATAAAATACCCGATAACATCTTGAGTGTTGTTGTCTTGCCTGCACCATTCGGGCCGAGGAATCCGATGATTTCTCCTTCATACACATCGAACGAAACCTGACTAACCGCCGTTTTTTCTTCCATCTGTCTGGAGAATAGTCCTTTCCATGCGCCTCGAAGTCCAGGTTCCTTAGTTGTAAATGTGAATGCTTTGGTTAAATGGTTTACTTCAATTATCTTTGAACTCATGTTGACTCCTCCTAAAAATCTTTATAATTTAGAAGGAACACAAGGTATGATTGGATCGGAGACAGAATTGTGACAACAAAAAAAGCGGAATAACCCTACGTAGGGCTCCGCTTCGGTTCAAATAATGACAACCTTGCGTTCCCGTAATGGTCAAAATAGGCAGACGAATCCCTTGGTCCAAAATAGGATTTTTTGCTGCACTATTCAATACAATCGACCATTACAGGTTAGCTGGCATTAAGAATTGCTCCTTCCAAATATCTCCTATTCCCTAAAATACTTCTATTGGAATGAAATGTCAATGTTAAATAAACAAAAAATGCATGAACAAAGCGTTCATGCACTTTTCACGGTTTAAAAGTGTGCGGTTTTCTATATACTCTGTAGCATAAGTGTCCCATGTTAAAGTATGCAAAAAGAAGAAGTTTGCTACAAAAAATCCATATGGTCTCACTTGTCATATGATTGGGTCTTAGTCTGAACAAAAATACCATCTCCATGCACCCACTCTGCAATGAGTACGTCTTTGTAATCAACAATACCTTGGGATTGGAGTTGTTTCTTTAACCACGATTCATCAAATCCTATATCGCCTACTTCATCCCATAATACTTGCCCATCACGAATGAGCGTTACAGGTACCTGAACTTGCTTGTTAGGAAGTTGAAAATCCTCCAATGTTGTTTTTTGATATTTTGCCTTTTTTAGTATGCTGATCGAACCGTTTGGTTCCAGATAGCAAAAGGCTACTTCCCGTATAGAAAATGTCTCACTCTGCCTGAGTAAACTCTGCAGTTGATTTAGGTTCATCCGGTTTTTTTTCAGTTCATGCCGATCTATTCTCCCATTATTAATAAGCGCCGCAGGTTTTCCTTCCACCAAGCCTCTAAACCAAATGAATTTCTGTCCAATAAATTCAACGATAAGCAGTAATACACCCCACAGGCACATGGAAAATATAATTTCAACAATCCCAATTCGGGGATCATATAGCGCATTGCCAAGTATTTCTCCGATAACGATAGCCGTAATAAAAGTGAACGGTGTTACTTGGGTAATGATCTTTCGACCAACAATTTTTACAATAATAAAAAGCATGAAAAATCCAACCACAAGTTCAATCGCGAGATTAAGAAATTTCATAATTTTCATCGATGCCCCCTTTATTCCATTTCTGCCTTAAAAATTGTAATCGAAAGAGGCTCCACGTAGGCCATGAACATCGACAACTTCATTTCGTATTATTTATTTCCTGGTAATCAAAAAATAACCATGCCATTTCACATGCTACCCGTTAATGTATCGTGGATTTTTTAGACATTCAACAAAATTTAGATTCCTTATAACATCATTTCATATTATTTTAAGGTACTTATACCAAAATTAGGTTATTCTGCGCGCCGTCATTTAGGGGGAGATTGCTTGACGATCCGGTTGCGAATTACGCTTTGGTATATGGGTCTTATCTCTGTGGTTCTAATTATTCTTAGCACAGCACTTTACATCTACATCGAATTCAAAACAAACCAGGACATTGAATCTACTCTAAATAAAACGGTGAAAGGATTACATATCGCTCCAACATTAGATTTCTGGAACAGCATTCAGATCGATATCTCCCCCAACATTGCTGACAATCAAATCATCATCCAAGTCGTTGACTATACGAATCAGCAAGTCCGCTACTCCAGAAACCTCCTAGAAGCAGGCATTAAGCTTCAGTATCCGGGACCCAATTTAGATCTTAAATCCAAATACAGCAAGATCAATATCAATGGAGATCCATTCACTCTCCTCAACACTCCAATATTACTCGATGGACGTATCTTAGTTGGACTTCTACAGGTCGGAATCTATACAGGAAAAGAAGCAAAAATTCTTCAAAACCTTCAGTGGATTTTGGTGTTATCGTCAATCACAGTGCTGGTCATCGCTTTCCTATTGGGCCTATGGGTATCCAGACGAGCACTGAAGCCTTTACACAATGTCATCCATGCCTCAAGACGGATTGAGAGCGGGGACGATTTGAAAATGAGAATAAAAAGAGACGTGCCTAACGATGAAATTGGACTTCTGACGGATACGCTTAATAACATGTTGGTGCGGCTGCAGGAGACTTATCAGGACCTCAACGAAGCTTACGAAATACAGCGTCGGTTCGTGGCCGATGCGTCACATGAGCTTCGCACGCCGCTTACTACGATACGGGGTAACGGCGACTTATTAAAGAAACTTTGGAGCAATATTGCTGCAAATCCCAATCAGCGTTTAGAGTCGCATCATGTGGACTTGTCTTTGGAAGCAATTTACGATATGAACTCCGAAGCGGAACGTATGACTCGCCTCATTAGCGATTTATTGACCTTGGCTAGAGGTGATTCCGGCATTGCCATGGAGAAAAAAACGATTGCTATCTATCCCGTCGTTACCGAAACTGTTCGCAAAGCGAATTTGCTCCCACGGACTGTTGAATGGCGAATTGGGAACATCGATGAACTCTTTCAGATTCACATCCAAGGCGATTCAGATTATTTACAACAACTGCTGCTCATTCTGATCGATAATGCCTTCAAATACACGTCGACTGGCTACGTTGAATTAGATGGCTTACAAAAGGATGGTAATGTTGGAATCCGCATTTTGGATACAGGAATAGGCATGAATTCGGATGAGATCTCCAAGATCTATGAACGCTTTTATAGAGCGGATATTTCAAGGGGGAAGACTTTGGGGTACGGCCTAGGGCTCTCTATTGCTAAATGGATCATCGATGAACATGCTGGCTCAATTGAAGTGGTGTCCAAGGAGAAAGAAGGAACGACATTCATCGTCTGGTTACCAGTAGCTAATGATTTAATTAGACCGACCTAGCTGATTCTCTTCAGTACAAAAAAGCCGCAAATGAATGCGGCTTCCATGTCTATATGTTCTTATCAAAATGACTTGTCTCGTTCGTTTGGCATCGGTTAGCAGTGAGGCATGCCCGCCTATTATGCGAATCTCGTCCAAGACCGCAGCGTTTTGGACACATCAACCCCTTCAAGAATCATCCTGTGGATGTCTTCGTTAATGAGCTGACGTGACGAATTCCACTTCTCACTGAGGTAAAACCCGCTTGGCCGTACGTGGTCGAGCTCCTCCATGTACCGCGACCAAAGGCGGTGTTCAGTTAGACCTCGTTCCTTCGTTTGAGAATGTGTGATCGGAAGCGGCCAAGAATGTCGTTCGATGATATAATGATGCAGAAATTCCCAGGCAAGACGAGGATTCTTCGACTTCGAAGTCACTCCGGCCGCGCCCATATAGATCATGTTCGACTGATCGCCGATCTTCATTTTCGGCAGGCCAACCACCCCGAACTTGTCGTCGATCTTGTGATAGATCAAGTCGCCTGTAAACCACATAAACCCGAAGATCATCGCGAATCCCTCATGAAGCTGACCCGCTTCAGAAGGCTCGTCCGGCTTACGGATCACTCCGTGCATACGATACGCGTCTATCACTTTGCGGAACGCCTCGATCGTTGCCGGGCTATCGATATACCCCCTAGCAGTCGAACCGTTCGGAGACAGATAGCTTCCACCATTGCGGAAGACAAACGGCTCATACCACTCGATATCTACACCGATTCCAAAACCGAACTGTGAAGCGACGCCAAGTTCATTACGGATCGTCAACTTTTTACCGACCTCGATGAATTCATCCCATGTCAAATCCTCGGTTGGATAAGCCAGTCCGGCGCGGTCAAATAATTCCTTATTATAGACAATTAGCGGTATACTGACGTCGACCGGCAATCCTGGCAGCAAGCCGTTGTGTCGCGCAACCCTCATTGGTCCATGGTATAGATCCTCTTCAAGTCCGTCGACTTCTGCGACATAAGGATTTAGATCTACGAACATGTCTTTATTGTTGAACAACGACCATCCTCCCGACTCTATGATATCCGGCGCCTCATCGGATTCATAGGCGCTCTTCGAATCAAAATGATCTGTCGATTGCTCAATGACAATTGTTACGCCAGGGTGGGCACGTTCAAATGACTCCTTGGCATCCATCACCCTTTGTAAATATTGAAACTCCGTCATAAACTTCAATTCTTTCATTGTCCGCTTCCCTCTTCCCGTGCCATGAAGGCTATTATTTTCTCCAGATAACCAACCGCGGCGCTTTCGAAGGCCTTGGCTTTGTCTAACTGCTGAGCGCAAACTTCACGCATGTCTGTAGATAGAATCTCCGACGTCCGGATGAACGGCACAAGGTTGCAAAGTTCAGCCATCGCATCCCCGGCCTGCTCATAGGCTTCTGAAGCCAGCAAGGCCATCCGCATTGCCTCACCTACAAGCGGTACGCCTCGTAGGTAAAGCGCCGCATAATGCTTCGATTCAGCATATACTGCGGATAGCTGCCCCATCCCATAACGGTTCGGCGCAATATGCGGGTTACGAAGATGACCTATCCAGCGGTCATATGCCGCCAATCCGGACGTGTAACTCAAGTACGAAGTGCGTGGTCGATACTCGCAGCCGTGCTTGGCATAAGCGATAGCGAACCGGATTGTCCGCAGTGCTTGTTCTCGCGCTGATATCTCACTTTGTTGCTTCCCAGCTGCTCTTTCGACTTGCTCCAACTTACATTCAATACCAGCTAAGAACCGGACAGGATTGTCAGTCACATCGTCGTACGAGAGCACTTTGCCTTCCGACCGAATCGGATCGGTGAGATGAATAACTTTTTCACGATCATCGTAGCCATAGATAATCGACCACTCGTGCACAAACGGCCTGGTAACCAACGTGTCAAAGTACAGAACCGGCTTCCCGGCGTCGATGTGTCTGCGAATAAAGGGTAGTACCGCCTCCTCCATCCGGAGCACGATTGGGAATCGCTCCACCGCCCCGAGCAGCGGAATGGGCGAGTCTACCAATTGACCGCATAGTATCGAGATCTCATAACCGAGCTCCCTCATTAGTCCCTGCAGCGAGGCTTTCCAATCAAACACGTAGATGCCGTCAGCGAATGTTGTCTTATCCGAGATCTTCATGCGGAATGCGAAGGTGGACAATCCCATGAGATCTGCTGCTTCCCGTCGGTCGCCAATTGACGCAAGCATTTGCCCAACGCTATTCACGAACGTCGACAAAACTGGAGACTCCGTTTGCCATGGCCGCCAATCAAGTCGTTGATGTTTGTACAATCCGCTTCCTCCCTTCTTCTCAGGCATAAGGCCTAAAGAGACGCGAATATGCTCCTTTCGGAGCTTTTGACGAGAGCGGTGGATATACGTGTAGACCGAGCCAGTCGTCATGCGATACATGTCGGCGATCTCATCTGGACTCAACTGGCGAAAAAAATAAGCTTTAAAAATATCTCGCTCTTTACGGTTCAAGCAATGCAGCAGCGCATGAATCGTTTCGTAAATTTCCTTGCGCAAAAGGTGTTCCGCCGGGTCCTGCTCTCTCATCGCGGCATCTGACGCCTTACCTGCTAAATGATAGAGAATACTGTCCAGGTCCTCCCAGTCTACCTGAGAGCCATGTTCTCCTTGAGAGGTGATAGAAACGAATGGCCGTTCATTCCGGTGCGGTCCGCCACGGCGAAACCGCATGTTCGCTTGATTACGAACGATACGGTAAAACCAAGGGAGAAAACGACTCGTATCGACGAGTGTACCCATATGCATGAATGCACGTATAAGCGCATCCTGTACGACGTCGTCAGCCATGTGGGGATCCCCTGTCAGCCTCTCCGCTAAGCTGCGTGCTTTGTCGCGATGCTGTTCAATTAATTCGCCGAACGCCTCGGTGTCTCCTTGCTGCGCACGCTCCACCAGCGATTGATCCCGATCGAAGGACGCTACCCCATCTAATGAAGCCTTGTTAGCTGTACTTACCCTATCCTCTGCTTTGAATGCCATGCTTTCCTCCTCGCGTCTCTTTGCCCTATTGATGTAGATGCCACCCGGTCGGTTGATTTGAACATTATTTATACAAAATTTTTTGAGCGTTTGTTATTTGAAAATAAGTTCTGCTAAAGCGCTTCATTATCCTCTAAATGTTGCGATTGTCTGTCTGCATTCTCGAAGAAAAAAAGGAAAGGACTTATGCTCGTGAGAAGCATAAGCCCTTTCCAAATAAAACTCGATTACTTGATTGTATACGGCAGCTTAAATGTCCATAACTCCGTGCCGTTAGCTGGAGTGGTGCTGTCGATTCCAAAGTCGTTGTCATTGATTATAACCAATGTATTGCCGTTTACGAGCGACACGCCTTCGATTTTCTCATACGGGAATTTGAACTCAACCGCATCCAACACCGTGCGTTTCGATACAGGCAATATTGCCTGAGCTTTCAGATCTTGTTGACTCATTTGCTCAAGTGTTTGGCCAGCCAGCGAGGCATCATCATACTTGCCGAGTACGTTCGTTGCATCCGATAAGTCAACTTCGAAGATACGCTTCAATTGTGCTTTATCGCCGGAGAATTTGTCTCGTTCGTCGATTAGTAACGTGTTCTCATTGATGGCTACCATGTCGGACAGAACGATATCTCCTTGTGCCAGGCCAGTGTATGGTGAGGCATCCTCCAATACGTAGACATATTCTGCTACGGGATGTAGTGTCGCTAGATCGAACTTGATGATACGTACTTGACGGGAGTTGTCCATCGCTTTGTCTGGATTACGCAAGGCATTCTGCATCGCCATGAACATGTATTTTCCGTCCGGCGTGATGCCTACGGACTCTGCACCACGATTTTGGCGAAGTTTGTTATACACTGCTGGGAGCTTCTTGCGTGCTGGGACGAGCGGTGTCTGTACTTGAGCAGCCCAGCCTTGTGGCACGATGCGTTCAATGATCGTTCCGTCTCGCTTGACGTGAACGATTGACGGGCCGTATTCATCAGAGATCCAGAACGTATCGTCTTTCGAATTATAAGCGATCCCTTCGATATCCAGACCGTACGGATCATATTTGAGTTTTTTCTCAGCTTTTGCATCGTATGGCACTTCATCGCGTCCATCAATATTCGGCAAGCCGGAAATCGTTGATTTGCCTGTCACAGGATTCACGCCGTTCAGCTTCAGCGGGAATTCCTCAAGAATCTTGATTTCACCATTTTCGATTTTAATTTTATAAATGGTAGGTACATAGTCTTGTAACGGAAACGTACGGCGAGATTTCCCATCGACCTCAATCTGTCCGTTAGGTCCACGATCCGCAGTGGAATAGAACACATTCTCCGGGTCGCCAGGGATATGCGTCAATGAGGAGCCGACGCCCATTTTGATGCCGTCTGCCAAGTTACGCGCTTTTAGTTCATACTTTCCAGTCAAGACGGGCTTGTCCGATAATGCGACACGGCTGCGGAACTCGTCCCAATCAACATATTTGCCTGACACTTCACTTAATGCACGAATCGGTAGATAGAGTTTACTGTCGAGGTTAACCGCTGGCGTTGATGGTATAATCGTCTGACCATTGTTGGAGTACTTGATTGTATCGTTCGTCGAATCCTCCAGATCTGCTGCGCTTGCAATGCTCGTATTCGCAAGTATCAGTACGGCTGCTGCTGTCATCATCCATTTTTTATTCATGCGTATGTATTCTCCCTTATTCATTTTATAATTTGATCATAAGAGAGTAGTATTTGCGTCATGTAAAAATTGTGGATTTTTATTATTAAATATTTGTAAACAAACAAGCAACAGCCAGATACCGATAATTGTGTTACAATACGAAAAAAGTTACTTCGTAAAGGAGAACATACGATGTCAGCTGAAGAAGTCGTACGTGAGTTTTTTGAAAAAGTTCGTTCGGGACAAGAACCGGATGCGGCACACCGTTTGATGGCGGAGCGCGTTCTGGCGCATCAGCTCACATCGGAAAATGAGGTAACCGTCGAGCGGTCACCAGCCAATTATGCGGATCATGTTCGTGAAATGTTAGATGCCTACGGACCATTCCATCTATCGATCGAGGCGTTCATCGCACAAGCGGATCGCGTATATGTACGATGGAGGCAATCCGGTATTCATATCGGTGAAGTAGACGGTTATGCGCCCACACATCAACCCGTCATCGAGATTGCAAGCGCCGTCTACCGTGTTGAGCATGAGAAGATCGTAGAATATTGGATACAAATTGATCGCGAAGGCATTCGGATTCAAATGGAGCGCAACAAGTCACCATTATGAACGAATACGTGAAAAGGCACCCCATCGGGTGCCTTTTTAATTGAACATGATCATATCTATTGAAGCTACGGTCTAAATGTTCTTCATGAGGATATCCTGAACCATCTGTTGCTGATTCTCCCAATCATACTCGGTGTTATCGATGATATAGGATTGAAACGGAAGCTGCTCAATGATTTGCAATTCTAGCTCGCGTCGATCTTCAAGGAACTTCAAGTATCCTTCGTATCCGTGAAGTCCCCTATTCTTTCCGTATTCTTGTTCTGTATGATACCAAATCACAAAATCTAACCATTCTTGTGATCTCTTTGTTTTAACTTGATCAATTGTCTCGCGGACATTGCTTTGCTTCAAGTAGAACAATATAGGGTTTAACTGCTGAATTTGCTCCGCAATCTGTAATACATGCTGAATGAATCGATCAGCTCCTGCATCATGTCGGGCGAGCAATGCGCAACCAGGGTTCTGGAAAAAACAGCATTCAAAGACGACTTTGGATTCTTGGTCACGCTGCTGATGCGCAAAAGACTTCCATCGCTCGACGATCAACTCGCAATGCTGGTTTACAGATATCCCATCGTAGATTTCATAATGCTGAAGCTCCTCATATAAACTGGGCGGAATTTGATGAAGAGCAGATTGCTGCGCAAGAGCATAGGGGATAAGCGCATCGTTGCCTCTCATAGTTACGAATGGATCAATGAGATGACACACATCAGGGTATTTAGATCTGATCTTATTCAGCTCTTGGTACGGCATACAGGCAACCGACTCATAGTCCGCAGGGTGACGCAAGTCCCCTTCTAAGAATAGTTCGGATGCGATATTTTGGCTTGCGTAGAAGTTATGGATAAATCCGGCTAGCGTCGATTTTCCTGAACCAGGGATTCCTTCAACGATTATTAATTTCGATTTCGTAGATCGTAAGTGTGTCACTGTATCACTCCATAGGCAAGGATAAGGAAATTATAAACATGATTGATACCAGCAGGCAACACCTTTGGGATTGATCTGTATATGTTTATGGTGAAACAATCCACATTTTTGTAGCGTATTGCAGTGAATACTCAATATCAAAGTATTTTTCTAGCAGATTTGGCGATAGACTCAATTCTCCATTTTGCATATAGACGCCTTCGAAATCTTGTAATGGCGTTTCTTGTCCGTTGACAATAGCCTTATTGCCACCCGCTACTAATTCTAACGTCGTGCCCCTATAAGTAAATATCAGTTTAGCATTCTGTTGATCCCATGAATATTCCGCTCCTAATCCTTTACTAACTTCATCTACCGACATTAATGGGCCATATTTTTCCGATTTTTCGTGTTTAATAATTCTGCTTGTAAAGCGATGCAATTTTCCATCGATCACGACCGGTTTGGGCTCAACCTTACGGTGTAATGGGTATTCCATTTGATCAATAATAACGGATTGAATATCGTCTATATTTATAATCTCCTTAAATCTGAAATAAAAGCGGTATATCCCTTCATGATCTGCAGTCAGGATAGAACTTGAAGATTTGAATGGATTAACCAATTGATTCTTTGTTTTAATCGTACCGTTTGCCATTCTGAAAAATATTTCAGGCGGTAAGGCTCCTTCTATACCGTTCCAGCCTCTCGAATCGACAACCATACTGATACTGTTGATGCTCATACGCTCTAAAGTATATTTCTTCCCGTTCGCCTCGGCTTCCTGTTTCATTTGAAAATCAAACGTTGGAATATTACTATTCATTGGGACTGTAATAAATAGTTCCGGCGATTTCGCTTTATTCAAGTATAACCTCATAGGCTCTTGTTTGGGATTATCGATCGAATGCACTTCAAAAGCAAAATACCTTTTGTTAAATGAATTACTTCCCTCCAAGGTCGTATGTTCATAGCCATTCGTTTTCGTTTCGGACCCCGGCGTTGTCTCTAATTTCATATTACTCTCAAATAAAAACATCGAATTTGTTTCTAGCTCATTTATGGCTTCCGTTGTTAAACCTTCGACAGAGAATACGATGATCGCCTCGTGCGGATCTGCCAGCACTTGTTCCAGCGTCACCTTATATTCTTCATTTTGCATGTTTGTATTTGGCTTCTGTATCTCTTTTTGTAATATTTTCGTATCTCCCACAAAAAACTCTTTCAGTAAATCAATATGACTCGTAGCGAAAACCGACCCTGCGCCCAATGTTAAAATAGCCGTTGTAACGATTGCAAATTTGGTTAATCTATATCTCATGTACATTCTCTTTTCTTGTGGTTTAGTATTCAATCGTTGATTAACTCTGCGCTTAATATCGTTAGAGGTTATTCCTGTGAGATTCAGGGTTTCTTCATAGATCATATGATCAATCGTACGAGCTTTGGATTCAGCTTTGACAAAAAACTTGTTTAGCTTAATTTTCATATTCGTACCCCTTTTCGATCAGATTCATCTTTAAATTCTTCCGTCCTCTGAACAGCTTTATTTTGATGGAAGAAACGGTCATTTTCATATCTTTGGCAATATTGCCTACCTTCTCATCGCCAAAATAATAACGTTTAAAAATTTCTCTTTCAGGTTCCTCCATGCTGTCTATCGCTGTAAAAAGAAGTGCCGCTCTCTCTTTTTGTTCTATTTCTTCAACAAAATCGACTTCTGAAAATAGCATTTCATATTCATTGATGCTTAAATCGGAATTCAGCCCTCTGAGTTTATTTTTTGAGGTATTCCGAGCAATCGCACCCAGATACCCCTTAATGCTGTGGCGACGTTCATCTAACTTATCCGAATGATTCCACAGGGATATAAATACATCGGAAATCACTTCTTCCATATCTTCTTTTGACATCATGTTCCCAATCAGGTTATACACGATCGTGGCGACATAGCCGGTATAGATGGTTATGGCTTCATCGAGAGCGCCTCTTTTCTTCCTCTTTAAACTGATTAGAAGTTTACGTTCATTCATCTTCCTCAATCCGTCCTTGTGTATTGTGTTGATACATGTTTTTCATAATGCATTATGTATTCACCGTAACCGTTACATAACCAAATACACAAATAAACCCAAATGGTTACACTTTTAACTAGAAAAAAAGCGCAGATGACCGGCGATCATGCCGATACCTGCGACTTCCTAGCGCGTTTTATTTAATTGTTCACGCAACATCGTCAGGCTCTCAGCAACGGTATGATGGGCCGTGTCGATGACAAGGTGGTCTCGGTCCCAGACGTCGTAATCTCGAGATATAACCTTCTCCCATGTGGGTAGAACAAAGTTGGGAATATCGGAGGTACGTGTCTCGATCCGATACCTGTGTTCGCGTTCATCGGAGCAAATCACTTCGATTTCTACATAAGGTAAATCGAGGGATTCCGCCACTTCGCGCCAGCCTTGGCGCGTCACATGAATGGGGTTGACCGTGTCTGCAATCACGTCGAGACCCAGCCGAAGATTCTGCGACGCAAGCTCGTAACACACGATGTATCCTGCTGGTCCATCCACCCAAGTGCCGGCTACTCGCATCGCTTGCTCCACAACGTCGACCCGAAGATACGTCGCCCTTAACTCTTGGGCCAGAGCAGCTGATAACGTAGACTTCCCGGTACCCGGTAACCCGCTAAAGATATATAGCATAAAATTCGCCTCCTTCACACAATAAAACCTACACCCTCTCATCCTAAGTTATCATATAACGAATGCGTTGAATCGCACAAAATTGTCCATTAAGTAAATAAAAGGCTGCCGATTTTACCGGCAGCCTTTCGTTTGGTTACTATATCGTTCTTGTTACTTCAAGTATTTGCCCGTGATCGATTGCTCCACTTGGATAATCTGCGAAGGTTTGCCTTCGAATACCACCTGGCCGCCTTTGCTGCCACCGTCCGGGCCCATATCGATAATCCAGTCCGCTTGGCTGATGACTTCGAGATTGTGTTCGATGACGATGACCGTGTTGCCCGCATCCACGAGACGGTTCATAATCTGCATCAGATGACCGATGTCCGACATATGGAGTCCTGTCGTCGGCTCGTCCATCACGTAGATACTGCCCTCTTTGTGCAGTTCGCTGGCCAGCTTGATGCGCTGGCATTCCCCGCCGGATAGTGTGCTGAGCGGTTGCCCTAGGGTAATATAGTTCAGGCCCACATCGCTCATCGCCTGCAGCTTCCGCACGACTTCTTTCAGCTTGAAGAACTCCAATGCCTGCTCCACGGTCATCTCCAGCACTTCGGCAATAGATTTGCCGTTCAGCTTGTACTCGAGCACCTCTTCCTTGAATCGTTTCCCGCCGCAGACTTCGCACGGCATCTTCACGCTCTCGAAGAAGGAGAGGTCTGTATACACGACACCGAGACCTTGGCAGTTCTCGCAAGCTCCTTTAGAGTTGAAGCTGAATAGACCTTGGTTCACTTTATTCGCGGAAGCAAATGCTTTGCGCACATCGTCCATGATGCCCGTGTAGGTCGCGGGATTCGAGCGTGTGGATACGCCTACGGCCGATTGGTCGATGACGATCGCATCCGCATGCTGGCTGAGGAATACGTCGTTGATCAATGTACTTTTGCCGGAGCCTGCTACACCGGTTACGACGGTCAGCACGCCGGTCGGAATATCTACACTTACGTTCTGAAGATTATGCAATGTTGCATCCTTGATATGCAGCTTGCCCAACGGCTTCCTGCTATCCTGCTTCAAATAGAGCTGCCGCTTCATATGATTGCCCGTCAGCGTATCGGCTGCCAGCAGCCCTTCATAATCGCCTTCGAATACGATCGTACCGCCACGACTGCCGGCGTAAGGACCGACATCCACGATATGGTCCGCCACTTTGATGACATCAGGGTCATGCTCGACGACGATAACGGTATTGCCTTTATCTCGCAATTTTACCAGTAATTCGTTCAACCGATGAACATCGCGAGGGTGCAGACCAACGCTAGGCTCGTCGAAAATGTAGGTGACATCTACCAGGCTGCCGCTCAGATGCTTCACCATCTTCACGCGCTGCGATTCGCCGCCGGACAAGGTATCCGTCTCGCGATCCAATGTAAGATAATCCAGTCCGATATCTACCAGATGCTGCAATCGTTCTTTAAGCGACTTGATGATCGGCGCGGCAACAGGATCGTTGATCTCTTGAACGACCTGAATGAGCTCGCCGACTTCCATCGAGGACATCTCCGCAATATTGCGTCCATTGATTTTGCAGTTGAGCGCGGCTTGATTGAGCCTTGCACCGTGACAGCTGGTACAAGGACCTTCCGTTATGAACGGCGCAACCGCTTTTTGTGTGCGCTCGGACATCGTCTTGACATCCCGTTTGATGTACTTATTCGTAAATTTCTCAATGAAACCTTCCACGGTAATATTGATGGTCTTCCCGCCGAACTGTACCTGGATCTTCTTCGCTTTGCCGTACAGCAGTTCGTCCAGCTCTTCTTTGGGGAAATCGCTCAGTTTCTTATCGAGATCATAGGAGCCCGATTGCACGATATTCGTCCATTCGAAGCTATTCACCGCATAGTCCGGCAGCATGATCGCTCCTTCATTGAGCGATTTGGACATATCTAGCGCCTTGCGCATGTCGACGCCTAGTCTGCGGCCGATGCCGTTGCACTCGGGACACATCCCATGCGGGTCATTGAACGAGAACTTGCTAGCATGCCCAACATGTGGCTGACCCATGCGAGAGAAGAGCAGGCGAAGAATAGGAGAAATATCGGTAATCGTGCCCATCGTCGAATGCGAACCGCCGCCTAATCGCTTCTGGTCGACAATGACTGCCATGCTCAGGTTCTCGATTGCGTCCGCGTCTGGTTGCGGATAGCTCGGCAGGAACGTGCGCACGAACATGCTGAAGTTCTCGTTCAGCAGACGGCTAGATTCAGCGGCAATCGTATCGAAGACGATCGATGACTTGCCGGATCCGGATACCCCGGTGAAGATCGTAATCTTCCGCTTAGGAATGCGCAGCGATACGTTCTTAAGATTGTTCTCCCGCGCAGCCGAGATGACGATATATTCTTGATTCATGTCGCTCATACTCTAACATCCTTCCGATCGTGTAAATTTCGATGCATTCCCGAATCAACATAGACCGGCTGCACATGACATGCAGCCGGTCTATGTTGACTCAAGCAGCGTATAGTGCTCTATCCATGATAACAGCGATCTAGGATAGCGCGCAAAGGATCCAAGCGCGGGGGTTACGCCAACGCCTGTTCAAATCCTTTGAACCAATTGCTCCAGCCATACTTCGCACCTGCAAGAGCTTGCTCGTTGGAGATGCCGGACTGTTCGAGATGAAGATTCACCTTGCCGTCCTCTAAAGTCTGCAGCGTCCAAGTGACCGTATGCTTCTCTCCGCTCTCCCACGTATAAGATAACCGGTTAGGTTCTTCTACGACCAGCACTTCACCTTCAATAATGCCATTCCACCATTCGCTCGGCTGCGTGCGGAACTGAAAACGATGACCAACGACAGGTTTGAAATCATTTTCCATCGGCACACCGGTCTGATTGTTGACGACCCATTTCGCCAGCTTATTGGAATCGGTTAAAGCCGACCACACCTTCTCGATCGACGACGCATATTGAAAATCTAATGTTAATGTATTGCTCATTCTTCTTCCTCCTCTAATAGAAATTGGTTCAAGCGCATCATATTCGCAAGCCAGAATTTGCTGTAGTGACCCACCCAATCTTGGACTTCTTTGAGGGGCTCGGCATTTAGCCTGAATCGCGTCTCTCTGCCGACTTTACGGTCAAGCACCAACCCGGCTTCTTTCAGGATGGTCAAATGCTTGGATACCGCTGTTCGGCCCATCTGGAACTGTGACGTTAACTCATGAAGCGGCAGCTCCTCTGACGCTGATAACAATTGAATCAATCGACGTCTCGTTGGATCTGCAATCGCATCAAATACATCCCGCATCGGACTGTTCTCGCTCACAACACCCTCTCCAATATACTAATTTCTGTCGTGCTACCGTTAACAGGACACCTTTTAGTGTCGAGTTGATTATATGACACCATATAGTGTCGTGTCAAGTCATCGTTTCACGCCTTGCAGCGTCTCCATCATGGTGTAAAAATATTTACTGTCGCCCGTATTGAAGTAGTTGAACCAAGCTTCTAACGTTTCATGGTGAAATAGATCCAGTCGTGCAATTACCTCACGCGCGAATAGAAGTCCGCCGGCAGCACTGGTCGTAATAAGATTGCGGTCTGTAACGATCTTCTCATCTTTATAACAGGCAGCACCTTTATATGCGGGACAGAACATCGACAGATATTCCAGACTGTTACTTGTATGTAGACGATTATCCAACAAACCCGAATTAGCAAGTGCGGTGGTCGCTCCACATATTGCTGCAACAATGCCGCCAGCTTCCAGCAGTTGTTTTGCCTTTTCAACAATGGCTGCATGTTCTGGTTCGATCCAATGGTCTGCCCCTGGCAAGAGTAATATCGCGGATGTTTCATGCGACATCTCATCGACCGTCAGATCCGGCAGGATCTTCATGCCGCCTTTTGTCGTGATCGGATGTTTGGAAGCCCCCACTGTTTTGACCGGAATGCGGCTCCCTTGATTTTTGAAATATTGACCTGAGTTGAGTTCTGCAATTACAAAGCCTAGTTCCCAATCTGCCATCGAATCTAACACATAAGCATAAGCGTATTTCATGTAATCCTCCTTGATGATCTATGTAATTTCTCAGATGAACTCCCTTTCTATAACGAAGTGTAAACGTCTAATATTGACAACAGTATGTCAGTGATCTCTCGAACGTCGACAACTTATTATGCAAAAAAGGCAGCCACACGAAAATCGGCTACCTTCAGAGTCTTTATAGAATTTGAACAAACGCATTTAGTTGCACCGTTTGTTACGTCGCAATGACATGCTGCAAATCTCCACTGTATTCGAGAAAATCTACCCGCTCCACTTGATACAAATCGTAGATCTTTTCTGCAGGGTTAATCGATTGATAAACCTCATGGTTAGTTTCATTGGCTAATTTGACGTACGATAGTTTTTCTACGGCTTTCTTCGATCGAATATTTTGTTTGCGAATCTTCATGTATACCGTTTCGATCTGATGTTCAAGGAACAGTTCAGCAAGAAAGGATTCCTTCGCCCGTTGATTATATCCTTGTCCGAAATACGGAGCCCCAATCCAAGTAGCCAAGAAGCCAGTATGTTCGATAATGTGATATAAATCGATGGTACCAATGGGATGACCCATCTCGTCCAGAATCGTTCGAGAGATGCACGTCTTCTGTTCTTCTTCATCAATCACTTGTTTTGTGATAAATATGAATTCTTCAACCGACTGGCATTTATGACGAACATATGGATATACGACTGGATCTTGCATGAAGTTATACAGTGAATGGCAATCGTGTACATCACGTTTTTTTAACATTTGATCAATCACCTAGTCCTTTTAATTCGCATCATCAAACAATTTAAGTATATAAAAGGACTTCGGGATTTGTATGAACGCTATATTTTCTTTGTGTAAAATTCAACACTTTTTTATCGCAACCCTACGATTGTTGTACCTACTTCATATCTATGACTTCATCGCCATACAAATCTGAAGAAACGACATTTAATGCCAGGTCAACCTCTAACCAATCGATTGTATTACTGCCGCCAACCCCTGGATTCCATACTTGAAACTGTTGTTTCCCATCATGCTCTCCTGTAAATTCGATATGCGTCGTATCTTCCACATATCCATCTTGTTGAAGCTTGTCTTTAGCGAATACTTTAGCCATTTCTAGTGCCTTTTTCTGATCGTTTGATAACTCTTTCACTGTATTCGTGGATTCAGATGTATCCGTATCCTGTTCCAGACAAAAATCCTCCAATATTTCACATGTGATCTGCCTGGTAACCGGATTTACATGATACCATTCCATGACTTCTGTCGTTGCACTACTTGCCTGACGAAGAATGTAACTCCCTTCTTCATCCACACCATCATAACCAAGATACGATACACGAAGCGACTCCGCACTTAGTTTTGATTCAACCAGATGGATTGCGTCTTCTTTGCTCATGGAAGCGGGGCTTCGTGCTGGATTTTTAGATGAATTACTTGGTGGAGTGCTTGATTCGCTAACACTCGCTTGTTGGGTAACATCTTGAACGTTATGATTCAAGCATCCAGATAAGATGACTAGACTAAGTAGGATAATGATGAATTTCATAGAGTACCTCGCTGTAATAGTTCTATCAATCTATTCCCTATCATATTCTTCCTCCACCTCTCCAGCTATAGAATGAATATACCATATATTCTCAATAGTGGATGAAAGAATTCCCCCTGTTCGATTGATCTTTCTTTCATACGAAAAGACGATTTGTTAACGGTGCTAACAACCGCTCACAAATCGCCTATCTCTATGCTTCAACGTTCATCAAGTATGAATAATTATCGCATAAGCGCCATCGTACCAGCGAGGCATTCAAGATCACAATTGGTTAGCGCGACAGGACCTTCAGTTGGCTCGATATCGTTCCAAGGTGAATCGCTTCATGAATCAGAGCGAAGTTGAACAATTCGCCAGCGGTGTTGAATTGGAACGGTCCCAACGAGTACGGCGTTGAAGTCTCCTTGCTCATCATTTCAGAAGTAAATTCAGATAGACGCGCGAGCTGCGCAGTTAACATTTCAACCAACTCTTCCTTTGATGGCGGAGCAAACGTCCAATCCAAAGGCTTCGTTCCTGAGTTAAACAGCGTATCATACGAACTCGGTATGGCCGATGGCGTGCCGAAGCTTAAGGTAGAATACGTATCCATCCAATAGATCATATGACCGACATTCCAACGGATGGTATTGTTGAACCCTTCGGCTTGCCTGTCGAACAATTCCTCAGGGATCGCGTGCACCTGCTGCAATACCACTTGTCGTACGATTTTTGCTGTGTTAATAATCATTTCAGACATTTGATTTCCTCCTTTGTCATGTGAAGCCCTTTGATATGTTCCCAGTATAGGTCTCCTGGAATTTTCTATCAATGCAGTAGGAATTACCGGAACGTTAAGTATGAGTTAACGATCATGATTGACTACAAGAGACATTGGAGTGACAATATGGATTGATCATGCATTCAACGATGAAATTGAAAGCAGGTGTGAATTTTGGAGTTTAAACAACTACAGTATTTTATGGCGATTTGTGAGGAGCTTCACTTCACGAGAGCAGCCGAAAAAATGGGAGTCAGCGCACCCAACATCAGCCAGCAGATAAGGAGATTGGAAGAAGAATTAGGGGTTCTATTGTTCGATCGTATTGGGAAGACAATTGTCCTTACAGAAGCGGGAGCGATTCTTCATGAACACGGAGATGCGGTGTTCAGGCATCTGCAGCAAGCGAGCGATGCCATCGCTGATCTCAAGCAGATGCAAGGCGGATCGCTATCCATCGGTGTCTTGCCCGGTGACGCAGATCTCATGTTTAATGCCTTGCTATTGGACTTCCATCAGACCTATCCCACCATCTCGCTGTCCCTTCTGGAAACCATGAGAGTAACCGAGCAAGTACTGGACCGAAGCATTGATGTCGGCGTAACGATCGGACCTGTGATCGATGATCGTCTCACGTCTATTCCCCTGTTTCACGAGGAATTCTCATTGGCAGTAAGTATGGATGATCCCCTTGCGACGGAGAAATTCATTCCCTTGAACAGGCTGCATGCCTTGAAGATGGTCATGTTCCCACCCGAGCATCAATGCCGCAAGCTGATCGACCGTTTTTGCATGGACAATGGGTTTACGCTACAGCCGCATATGGTAACGTCTACGTTGTCCTCCCTCCTCCAGATGGTACAGAAAGGCGTTGGAGCCTGCGTTCTACCGCAATTGCTACTGGATAATCTTCACAATGCAGGGATCAAAATTGTGCGTTTGAAGCATCCTACGCCTTCGCAAGACATTTGTCTTATCTACCGGAGCGATAGATATGTCGGATACGCCATGCGTATGTTCATCAAGACGTTGAGGGCCTACATCGATAATGCAATCAATCATGCGAAGTCTTCAAAGATTGGGTAGTAAGAACCCTCATTGAAATGATTTACATATATTTTTAAGTCACATCTCGTTTTCATGAAACATTCGTAATATTTGCAAGGACATACAATAATTAGCCACTTACCTCATAGAATGAATGGTGCATAACACCATTTGGAGAGGTGAATTTGGTTGAAGAAGTTGTTTGTTACCGGTATTCTTTTTACCTTGCTGTTGATGATCTTTTTTCCAACATCTAGTCATGCAGAGTCCGCCAAGCTGAACAGCAAGTATGCGGAATACGCCCAATTCATCGTCATTGATAAGTCAACGAACAAGTTGACGTACTACGAAAAGGGGGAAGTCATCAAAACCTTCGCTGTAGCAACAGGCAAAAAGTCAACGTACACGCCCGAAGGACTGTTCCGAATTCACGAAAAAATCAAAAACAGGCCTTACTACAAAGAGAAGATTAAAGGCGGTGACCCGAAGAACCCTCTCGGAGACCGATGGCTAGGCCTGGAAGTGAAAAAAAATGGTCACACGTCGTATGCGTATGGCATACATGGCAATAACAATGAGTCCTCTATTGGCAAATACGTATCTGCAGGATGTATCAGAATGCATAACAAAGATGTCCGTTGGCTGTATGACAAGATCAAAGTCAATACGATGGTTCTCATTCAGAAATAATACTTATCTTAAGAAAATAGACTGACTTTCATGTCGAAAAGCCGATATTCCTCCGGAGGAACATCGGCTTCTTTTCTGTTATTTACTGAATGTTTCCCGGGTCAATTGCAAAAAGGAATCAATCGCTGGCGTGATCCACTTCTCTTCATGCCAAAACATTTGAGTTGCAAAGGATGTGGCGGTCAAGTCCCACGCCAACGGAACCAGTTCTCCCCGATTCATTTCTGCGGTCACAGCCATTTCAGGCAAAATAGCGATCCCCATTCCGATTTTTGCGCATTGTTTAATAGCTTCAGCGCTATTGAACTCCAATTCAGTTATTCTCCGCATGCCCTTCTGTAAGAGACTACGCTCGAAGAACTTGCGATAGGAGCAGCCTTGCTCTGTCAATAAAAAGGTCTCACCGTTAAAATCTTCAATGGACACCGCTGTACGAGCAGCCAAAGGATGATCAGGCGCTGCTAATACATAAAAAGGTTCAGCCAACAATTTTTCTCCGCGAAATCCTGGCTCCCCCTTGATCTCATCCAGCATAAATATAATGTCCGCGTCCCCATTCCGTAAACTCTGTTTGAGACTCGGATAAGTGAGCGGTCGAAATAGCATCCGAATCCCAGGATAACGTAAGCGGAAGCAGCGTAGTAAAGTCGGTAGCCGGTATGTGCACAACGTTTCATCTGCACTTATGACCACCGTCCCTGACACCTCACCGGATTGCTTAACGACATGCTGTGCTTCTTCAAGCTCACGTAAAATGTTGTCTACATAGCGCAGAAAACTTCTTCCCGGCTCGGTCAGAATCACTTTTTTACCCAATCTGTCTACCAGCTTGACACCCAGTTCTTCCTCCAATGATTTCATCTGCATCGTGACCGTTGATGGGACATAGTTCTGCACTTCTGCAGTGCGGCTGAAATTGAGTGTAGAAGCAAGCGTATGAAAAGTCTTAAGCTGCCGAAAATCCATATATCATCCCATCCTTAATTCAAAAAAAATGAACGTTTTATTCATAAACGTTTCTTTGACTTAACAGTAACATCATCTTAGAGTGGTGACAAGGAAGATAATTCATCTTTAGCTATGAAAGGAGATTTTCACATGAGAGATTATGACATTTATGAACTAGAGGACGTTACGCTGCAATCCGGTCACACACTGCCCAAAGTTGTTCTCGCATACAAAACCTACGGCACGATAAATGCCGAGAAGACGAATGTGATCGTCTACCCTACCTGGTTCGCAGGTCTGCATACCGATAATGAGTGGTTAATTGGGCCCGGTAAAGCATTGGATCCGGAGAAATACTTTATTATCGTCCCGAATATGTTGGGCAATGGATTATCCTCCTCGCCTAGCAATACGCCCCCGCCATATCATCAAGCTAATTTCCCACGGGTTACCATTCATGATAATGTGCGGCTGCAGCATCAACTGGTTACCGAGAAGTTCGGCATTACGAAAATCGCACTCGTCGTAGGCTGGTCATTGGGGGCTGTTCAGACCTTTCAGTGGGGAGCAAGTTATCCAGATATGGTAGAGAGAATTGCTCCATTCGGAGGGACGGCCAAGACCCGGCCGCATGCTAAGGTCGTATTTGAAGGAATGATCGCTGCTTTACAGGCCGATGCTTCCTGGAATAATGGCTTTTATACACGGCAGCCGACAGCGGGATTGTCAGCTATGGGTCGCGTCTATGCGCCTTGGGGATTCTCTCAAGCCTTTTATTCGGAGAAGCTCTATCAACAAGAGGGCTATAGCAACCTAGATGACTATCTCGTAGATTACTGGGATCAAGTGTTTTTAACATTTGACGCCAATGACCTGATTACCATGCTGAATACCGGAATTACCAGTGACATTAGCGCCAATCCGATGTATGGCGGTGACTTTGAACTTGCGTTAAGCAAGATTACCGCAAGGGCACTGGTCATGCCAGGAAGTACGGACCTTTTCTTTCCTCCCCAAGATAACCACTATGAGGTACAACATATGCCATGTGCGCTCTTCCATCCGATAGAATCAAAGTGGGGGCATTGTGCGGGCATCGGTCAGCATGAACCAGATTCTAAATCTATTGATAAAAAACTAAAGAATTTCTTGCTTGTATGAAAGCTCACAAATCGGATTGATAAAGCGATACTCATCAATTTCGCACTAATCATAGCTTCTTCGTCTAACAAGCTTCTCATTTCCTGAAATAATATTTCGAATTATAAAATTTTGTTCATGTTTTAATTTCACAAAAATATATTAAACGTGAAGTTTGATCATGTGTCATTCGATTTTAATTACGATTCGGGAGGGAAAAATGTTGAGATTAGTTCGAACGTTCCAATGGAAAAAGCTGTCACTCGCTCTTGCAATCGCTTCACTGTTGACTGCTGGCGTCATGCCAGGCGTCCCTGTTCCATTCAAGTCCGCGACAACTGTCTATGCGGAGCAAGACAAGACGAAATCGTTGCAGGCCGCTTTCGAATCCGCGGCGAAGGAATTCGGTGTGCCTGTGAGTATACTGATGTCTGTCTCCTACAACTTATCCAGGTGGGAGCATCATCAAGGACAGCCCAGCACGTCCGGGGGATATGGTGTTATGCATTTGACCGAATATATACAATCGGGTCACGAACATGGTAAGGGCATCGATGACGGAGTTACGCCATCAGCGCTCACGGACGATCCGAGCCTGCATACACTGTCCGAGGCTGCGCAGCTATTGAATGTCGATCCGGACATATTGAAGCAAGACCCAGCGAGCAATATTCGAGGGGGAGCTGCACTTCTCGCGAAGTACGCGAGAGAAACGCGGGGTGAGCTTCCGGCATCCGAATCCGATTGGTATGGTGTTGTTGCGGAGTATAGTGGCTCTACTAATTCAGAGGCTGCCATGGCGTTTGCCGACGATGTTTTTGATACAATCCAGCAGGGAATGACACAACAGAATTCGGAAGGACAACAGCTCAGTCTACCATCCAAGGCAGTGCAGCCGAATATTGATACCTATCATACTAAGCATTCACGCCCATCTAAGCCGGGAGACGTCGAGTGTCCACGTAACCTCCATTGCAGATTTATTCCTGCAGCCTATCAGCAAAATGGCAACGATCCGTGGGACTACTCCAATTACGATCTGGCCGATCGGCCTCGATTTGGTCCAGATATCCGTTATATCGTGATTCATGATACCGAAGAAACCTATCAAGATACGATTAATATTTTTACGAATCCGAGTTCGAGTGTCAGCGCACACTATGTCATCCGTTCATCCGATGGACTGATTGCGCAAATGGTCAAGAACAAGAATGTCGCATGGCATGCGGGCAACTGGTATTTTAATATGCACTCTATTGGTATTGAGCATGAAGGTTTTGCTATGGAAGGCGCAACTTGGTTCACGGAAAGGCTCTATCGTTCGTCTGCTGCATTGGTTCGTTATCTTGGGGACAAATACGATATCCCGCTCGACCGTGCCCATATTATCGGGCACAATGAAATACCGGGTCTGACCCCGGCACGTCAGAAGGTCATGCATCAGGATCCAGGTCCTTTCTGGGATTGGGAGCATTACATGGACTTGGTGGGTGCACCAATACGGGCCAAACATGGAAACAAAGATATCGTGGTCATTAAACCTGACTTCAAGACGAATCAGCCAGAGATCAATGATGCGCCTGCCCAGCCGTCTAACTTCCTGTATTTATACCAAGCGCCTGACTTCAACGCTGAGCTGATTGATGATCCTGCTCTAACGCATCAGAATAAGAAAGACGGATTCAGCGTCGGTGCCAAAGCTTCCGTGGGGCAGACCTTCGCGCTTGCGGACAAATCGGGAGACTGGACCGCCATCTGGTTCGGGGGGCAAAAGGCTTGGTTCTATAACCCGCATGGAAAAAATGCGGTTAATGGCAAGGGTACACTCATCACGCCGAAAACCGGGAGCGTCTCCATTGCGGTCTATGGTGCTGCCTACCCGGAAGCATCGGCTTATCCTGCGGACGTGACGCCGAATGTGCTCGTACCGCTGCAATACACGATTTCAGAAGGCCAGTCTTATGTTGCCGTGGATAAAATGAAAGGGGATTATTACGATGCCCCGGTATTCACGAATGATCCATATATGACCAGCAAAGAGATCAAGGGGAACGATGAATTCTATCGAATCTTCTTCAACCATCGATTCGCCTTTGTAAGAGTCTCCGATGTTGAGAAGGTGCGCTTTCAGTCAATGACCGAAGATGAACAGGACGAATGAACGGTTTGAGCCTTTTGTTATAACTCTAACATCGTGATTTTCTCGCCATGCAAAACTTCGCCGCTGTCACGGAAGCCGAAACTTTCATAAAGCTTTTTGGCATGGACATTCTCATCCTTGTAACTGATCCAGCAATAACGAGCAGGTCCCGCTGGACGCGTGCGAATGAACGCCATGATTTTTTCCATCGCTTCCCGGCCATAGCCGCGGTTCTGATAACGGTGATCAATCATCAGACGCAAGATACAATAACTGTCGTCAGCGATAGCCGGCAGATCATAACCGGTAATTTGATACGTAATCATGACGAATCCAACTGGCTCCTCATCCGCGTAAATGGCGAACGGAAATGGGTGTCCTCCATTGGTGGCAAGAACATAACATGAGGCCACACTTGATAGATTTGATGCAACGAACCGGCGTTGATCCTCCGTCACTTCCAGATTAAAGATGGCGCGTCGGTTCTCTAACGTGATTTTTCTAAGTGTAATCATGTGGAACTCCTCCTTGGATTTGAAAAATCATATTTTCGGTGGGCTAGCTATCATATCATACTTTTCCATATTTTGCTTGATAAAATAAAAAAGCAAGCGGGGTGCCCTATCCGGGCTTTTCCGCTTGCTTTTTGTAGGTTTGCTATATCACGTGCATTACACGGCGATCGAATGAATCTGTTGAACCAATAGTTCCGTAAAATGCGCCGCATGCTTCGCAACATCATCGAGATTATTGTCAAAGCTGTCGGCGGTCTCGCCACCATGTCCGGTAATATCCGATACGGCCTTGACGGCTAGCACCGGAATGCCGTATTGGGCAGCAGCTTGCACGATGGCCAATCCTTCCATATCCGACACTTTGACGGCAGGGAAGATGGATTTAATCCAATCGACGCGGTCCGATTCGCTCATGAACGAATCAAGCGTCAGTACGAGTCCGAAATCAAGCGCATACGGCAGCTCTTCAGCCGAAGCAGCTGTTTGTCTTGCCACATCCAGCCATGCATCGTTCAGATCGTATTTGGCGGGCATTTGCGGAACCTGACCATGCTCATATCCGAAGCAGGTGGCATCCACATCGCCATATCTGTACTGTGTAGCGACGACGACATCGCCGATCTTCAATCCATCAGCGAATGCGCCTGAGGAACCTGCATTGATGATTAGATCCGGTTGATACCGTTCAATCAGAAGCGTTACCGCAACGGCTGCATTCACCTTGCCGATACCGCTCTCTACCAGAATCAGAGGTTGATTCCGATAGATTGCTTCTTCGACGATAACCTTACCCACTTGTGATCTTGACGTGATATGTGATTCACTGCGAAATGGAGCCATTTCCTCCTCCATCGCTGTGATGATTGCAATTTTCATAATCTGCCTCTCTACTCTTCCAGGAACGAAACCGGCTTATGGACAGGCACCTTCGTGCCGCCGAATTCTTGTTCGATGTATTTTTGCGTATCTTCGTTGTGGTACAATTCGCCTAATTTCAAAATACCAGGATCGTCCTTCTTAGCAGAACTCGTCACGAGAACGTTGATGCTGCTCTTCGTATCGACCGATACTTCCTCATGGAACAAGGAGTCCTTCAAAACGTTCAGTCCGCCTTCCATCGCGATCGTATTCCCGATTAATACGAGATCCACGTCTTGAATGACACGTGGTCCGGTCGTATCGTCGATCAACTTGAATTTTAGATTTTTGGGATTCTCAGCGATATCGTTCACCGACCCTGTACCTTCATTGAACCCGTCTTTCAGCTTAATAAGTCCAGAGGCCTGCAATAGCTTCAATCCTCTGGCCGTATTCGCCGGATTATCTGCCAAGGCAACGAGCGCATCGTCCGGGACATCATTGATGTTCTTGATCTTCTGGGAGTAAATGCCCATCGGCTCAAGATATGTCGTCGCTACAGCGACAAGATTAGCATTGCTCTCTTTATTGTAGCTGACGAGGTATCCCCAAGATTGGAAGGCGTTCACGTCAACTTCTCCCTCTTTGGTCGCGTTGTTCATGACGACGCCGCCATCGATCTCCTTAACTTCTATCGTGAGCTTGGCATCCTTCGCAGCCTGTGATTCCGCAATATGCTTCCAGATCTGAGCGTCAGAGCCCATAGAACCGATGACAATTTTCTCTCCGTCGCCTGATTTGCTGCCGCAGCCTGCCATCACCAGAGTCAATGTCAATCCAAGCGCTAAGCCGCCCCATAATTTTTTGATATTCATATGCTTACTCCCCCCTAGATTGCTTCAAAAATATCAGTGCCCTAATGCATCGTCATGCCGCCAGTTACATTAATGGCCTGCCCTGTCATGTACGAAGATAATGGACTCGCCAGGAATAACACAACGTTCGCTACGTCCTGCACTTCTGCAGTCCGTCCGAGCGGAACCTGTGAACAATCCTCTGCATAGATCTCCTCAGCAGTCATCCCGCGGATAAGTCCACCTTCAATGCGCTCCCGATGCTTCATTGGCGTCTCCACGATCCCCGGACATACGGCATTGACCAGAATGTTATGTGGTGCCAGTTCAATCGCCATCACTTTCGTTAACCCGAGCACGGCATGCTTGGACGCGCAATACCCGCCCATGGCCCGATAGCCGTTCTTACCGGCTTGTGATGCCATTTGGATGATTCTGCCCGGCTTCCCGGCCTCGACCATCTTCTTCGCGAATATTCTGGATACCAGATACAGCCCAGTGGAGTTAATCGCGAAGACTTTCTCCCAATCTCCCAGCTTGCTGTCAATGACATAATCCATCGTGGAAATCCCTGCACAATTCACAACGATGTCCGGAACTCCTGCTTCTACTAACACCTTATCTGACCAACGATCGATATCCTCGGATCGGGACAGATCCAATCTAGATTCGAACAAGCGCCCATCGACATCTTTATAATCGTCCGCATATGCGAGATCAGCAGAGATAACCTTGGCCCCGCTCTGCAGCAATATTTGCACGATACCTTGTCCGATGCCGGAATTGCCTCCCGTTACAACCGCCGTCAGATGTGATAAATCCAGCGTAATCATTGTGAATTACAATACTCTCTTGAATGGATCTCTGCTGATGCCTGCCTCAAGGACAATCTTCGCATATTCTTGGGCGGAGAACAGCGAATGATCCTTGTAGTTGCCACATTCTAATGCGGATACTGCCGGAACTTCCGTCGTCTCGAGTACGCGCTTCAGCGTTCTTTCTAACGCAGATGCGATCTCTTCCGGATTATGTTCGTTCCATAGAATCAGGTAATATCCTGTTCTGCAACCCATTGGTGAAATATCGATAATGCCTTGAATCTCATCTCTCATATATGTAGCGAGCAGATGTTCAAGTGTATGAAGTGCTGCCGTCGGAATCGCATCTTGATTCGGTTGCAGGAACCGAAGATCGTATTTTTGTACGGTGCTGCCTTTCACGTCGTGCTCGACCCCTGCCGCTCTGACGTAAGGAGCCTTTACGATTGTGTGGTCCAATTGGAAGCTTTCTACTTTTGCCATGTTACTTCAGTCCTTTTCCTGTAGTATTGTATATTTATTTCAGTACGTACCCGGAGGCAGCATACTGTATAAACCCATAAGAGATCTGTTCTTAATGCGTCGACTTCTTCGTGAAGTAATCGCCGATGAACTGGCACACGAATACCAGAATGAGGATCAATATCGTCGCGACTAACGTAATATCCGTCTGGAATCGATTATATCCCTTGTTGATCGCCAGACTCCCTAACCCACCGGAGCCAATGGCGCCAGCCATCGTCGTCAGTCCGATCAGATTAATGACCGTAACGGAAGACGCACGGATAATCCCAGCCAAGCCTTCCTTCAGATAGACGCGAAATATAATCTCGATCGGCCCCGAACCCATGGATTGCGCAGCTTCGATGATCCCTGGATCCACTTCGACCAACGCATTTTGGATTTGTCTTGCATAGAAAGGCACAATGCCGATTACGAGCGGTACGATTGCTGCATGCATACCGATCGATGTCCCGACGATGAGACGGGTGACCGGAACGACGACAGCGATCAGAATGATGAATGGAATGGAGCGGAACAGATTTACGATTTTTTCCATGATGCTATAGACCAGCCTGTTCTCCAGAATACCCCCTTTATCGACAACAACGAGCGTAACGCCAATCAAGATGCCGAATAACACAGAGAATAACGAGGTCACCACGACCATATAAATCGTCTCATACATGCTGAGGAGGATATCCTCCCTTAAACTCCATATATTTGGGAAATATTTCATCAAAAAATCGTTCATACCGATTCACCTACTTTACTGTTCTGCAGAAATCGTGAGTCGATCATCTCAACCGCCACCTGAATCGACTGCAAATACTCCAATGCTGCCTCGAGATCGCTCGCCGCTCCTGACATGACAACGATGAGGTTGCCGATCGGCGTCTGCTGTAATATTTCTACATTCGCGAATAACAGGTTGGTCGTTACCCGGTAGCGGGCAGTAAGGGCCGATATGACCGGTTCGCTCGTACTATCGCCAATGTAAGAAATCTTGCACAAAATATCATTATCCTTCAGATGCACGAGTGACGGATGCAGCGCCAACTTCTCCAGTGTCTGCTCGACATGCGTCGCCGTATTGATAAAATCACGCGTTAACGCATTCTGCGGGTTGCTGAAGATCGAGACGATATCTCCTTGCTCGATGACTCGACCGGCTTCCATCACGGCCACCTTGTTACAGATTTCTTTGACCACTTGCATCTCATGCGTAATGATCACAATCGTTAAACCGAGGTCTTGATTCAATTTCTTCAACAGTTTGAGGATCGATAGCGTTGTTTTGGGATCCAGCGCACTCGTTGCTTCATCGCATAATAGGATTTCCGGATCATTCGCGAGTGCTCGTGCAATCGCTACCCGCTGCTTCTGCCCGCCTGATAATTGAGAGGGATAGGCATCCCTTTTATCCGACAAACCTACGAGCTCGAGCAGATCATTGACCTTCTGGGCTCTTTCGCGTTTGGAAAGTTTGGAGCTTTTCAGCGGGTAATCCACATTATCGTAAATCGTTCTGGAATTCATCAGGTTAAAATGCTGGAAGATCATCCCGATCTTCTTCCTTGCCGCGCGCAATTCTTTGGAATTCAAGGACAGCAAATCCTGTCCGTTCACTTCCACACTTCCCGATGTCGGTCGCTGCAGCAAGTTAATGACGCGAACCAAAGTACTCTTCCCAGCCCCGCTGTAGCCTACAATGCCATATACATCGCCAGCATCAACCTGCAGATTGACATCCTGAACAGCTGTGACCCGCTGTGAGCTTGATTCAAATGTAACGTGAATATTGGATAAAGATATCATGATGCCCAACCCTTCCTAAAACTTCTATGTACGCTAATCTCCAAATAATTCATTTCAGTAATTGTACATCAGAATACTCGGAATTGATACTAAAATTTTTTTCTAGTTCAAAATCCTACTGGACCTGCCGTCATCATCGTTAGCTAAAGCTAGTGAATTTCTCACTTTTCAGACATCGCCTCATAATTAGCTCTTGCTTCCTCGACATGCCAGTAATTATCTCTCCCCCACTGTCGTAGCTCTCTCATCGGCTGTAGCAAACTTCCCCCTAAAGACGTGAGCGAATATTCTACCATTGGGGGTACAGTTGGCGTAATATGGCGCTGGACAAGCCCATTCCATTCCAGTTTGCGCAACGTTTGAGTAAGCATTTTTTTCGAAATACCCTCGATTCTTCTTTCTATTTCTCCGTATCGAACACCTCCATTTTCCAATGCATAAATGATGAGTGCCGTCCATTTGTCAGAAATAATCTCAAGAACTCTGCTGTAACCGCATATCGCTAATGAGATGTCGGGTTGTTTTGTTTTTGCCGAATGATTCAAATGATCTCCCTCCTATGAACTTCAAAGTTCCCAGGACACCTTAAAGTGCCTACTTACATTATTTTAGTATGTGAATTATTGTATGTCTATACCAGTGATGCAAGATTCACTAATCATAGGAGGAAATGAACATGTCGAATATTATTAAAGCCCGCCCTAAGCTATACGTGATTGATAATGGTCGAATGCGAATGGACAAGAACTGGTTGATCGCCATGCATAATCCCGCAACGATCAACAACCCTCATGCACCTACACAGTTCGTGGAATTCCCGATCTATACGGTACTTATCGATCATCCTGAAGGGAAAATACTGTTCGATACTGCATGCAACCCGAACGCCATGGGTAGCGAAGGACGCTGGTCAGAGTACACGCAACAGGCTTTCCCATGGATAGCAAGTGAGGAATGTTATCTACACAATCGTCTGGAGCAGCTCCATGTCAGACCTGAGGAGATCAAATTCGTCGTTGCCTCTCATTTGCATCTGGACCATGCGGGGTGCTTGGAGATGTTCACGAACGCTACGATTATCGTCCATGAAGATGAGCTGAACGGCACATTGCAAAGCTATGCTCGGAATGAAAAAGAAGGAGCATACGTCTGGGCAGATATCGATGCTTGGATCAAAAACAACTTACAGTGGCGAACTGTCAAACGTGATGAAGATAACCTACAGTTAGCTGAAGGCATCAAGATTATTAACTGTGGCAGCGGCCATGCGTGGGGCATGTTAGGACTGCATATTGAAATGCCGGAGACAGGTGGGATCATCCTTGCTTCCGATACCATCTATACGGCAGAAAGTTACGGACCACCAGTAAAACCGCCGGGTATCCTATATGATTCAGTTGGCTATCGGCATACCGTTGAGAAAATTCGAGCGATCGCTGCCCGTACAGCATCTCAAGTGTGGTTTGGGCATGACGCCGATCAATTCGCTCTATTCCGCAAATCAACCGAAGGCTATTACGAATGAGTCATTCGATTATCTGAAATTTTAATTTGCTGGTATCATTGATCGAAATCGTCAGTCCTCGCTCGAGAAAAAGATACAGGCTCATGCCTAATGCATGAGCCTGCTATCGAGTACCTCAGAATTGGACTTGGTTCTAGTAAAATTGTGATCGTCGCCCAATTGGGTTACTGCTTAACGATACCCCGTAGCATTCGCCGGTTTACCAGCATCCTGGACTTCGACGAGATATCGCCAGCAGTCAGGCTGCGAACCGTCAAGATCGTAAAAGTCATATACTTTTGCTAGTTCGCCGCTAGATACTGACTGACCGTTCCAACGTGCAGCGTCTGGATCGCCAGCTAATGCTGCGATGGCACGCCCAACATAATGAGGCGATTCCGAAATGATGAAATGTGGTTCCTGCTCGGTGGCATCCCGCCAATTCTCCTCCTTCACGCCAAAGTGATCAAGCATGAGCTCAGATCGCAACCAGCCTGGGGTTACAGCGACAGCGGTACAATGATGAGGTGCAAGTTCGTGCGCTAATGACTTTGCCATGCGAATGACGGATGTCTTGGCAAGATCATAGAATAGCGATAATCTGTAGTTCTGGTCATTGTAAGCTGCCGTACCGTCCGTGATCTCAATGTGTAAGCCGCCCTTGTTCTGAATTAACAACGGCAGTGCGAAATGACTAGTCATAATATGCGTGTCAATCGCCAGCCGAAGCATGCGAAATCCCTGTTCAAGGGACTGCTCCCACACGGGCACATGCCATTGAATCAAATGTTCGCCTCCCCACACATCATTGACAAGAATGTCTAGTCTCCCCTGTTCATGCGCAATGCGTGCGATAAGTGCCTGTACCTGTTCGGGCTCCAAATGGTCCACTTGAACGGCAATCCCTTGGCCTCCCGCTTGATTCACAAGTTCAGCCGTCTCTTCGATCGTCTCAGGTCGATTGTATTCAGAGCGCTGTGATCGCGTTGTGCGACCTGTCACATATACGGTTGCCCCCGCTGCTCCTAATTCGATTGCGATGCCACGACCAGCTCCACGTGTTGCCCCTGCCACTAAAGCGACTTTTCCATGTAAAGGTTTCATGATCGACCACTCCTTTCTTATTACATCTTCTATTGTAGAATATATATATGTCATCTTATGTCATATTGGAAATATACAAGGCCGTTTCCATTGCTAATTTTTACGAAGTCCGTATGCCCCGCGTTTGCAGCAGACATAGCAACAACGGCAGCCGTGGATCTTCATCCTTGGCTGCCGCTGTGTTAACTCAACAAACGTTGACTCGATCGTTGAATCTCGTGTTAACGAACCTGATATGTAAATTCGAAAATCTTATCAACCGCTTGATGGTACCCACCTGATTGGCGGAAGGATTCCCCCATCGTGGAAGCTGCGTTCTTGAAAGATGGGTGACTTAACACATGTCCCACGGCTTCATGAAGTTGGTCTGCAGTCAAACTCTGCATTTGTAACGACACGCCCGCTCCGACCTTGGCGACTTGCTCCGCAATGATCGGCTGATCTGCGCTTTGTGGAATGACGATGAGCGGAACCCCGTAATAGAGCCCTTCATGGGTGCTATTCATACCGCCATGAGTAATAAATAACTTCGTATATTGCAGGACATCCGTCTGTGGAACATAACTTTGTACGATGAAGTTATCAGGAATCGCTCCTAGATCGGAGACTTGCGCTTTGTACCCAATCGACATGATGACTGTATGATCCGTGCTCCCGAGTGCCTCAAAACATAGCCGATAGAAATCAACGGCTTGATTAAAGACTGTACCCAGTGAAATGTAAATGGGACTCTTCCCTTTGATTTCAGTAAAGTTGAGGTTGTTATGTGTGACGCGGGACGTGAGAGACGGACCTACGAATTGAAATGATGAATCGAATGCGTCTCCATCAGGTTGAAATTCTCTTGTCGTGTAGACGATCGTCAGCGGTGCTGGATTACAGAAGATTTCATATGGAGAATGGACCTCCACATCATAACGTTCCTTCACCATTGCTGTTAAGCTTACATATTTGTCTTGGATCGGTCTCACGATTTCTGCAGGGACTTCTGTGAAGAAGTCTTCTATCATAGCTTCGAATGATTCGATTGACTGCGCAAAAGAAGTACAAGAGCTGATCGATGGAAGCTTCAGTATTTGAGCGAGTATACGTCCACAGCCGAACATGGAATCATGGATGATGTAATCAAACTTTTCACCTTCGATCTGTTCGAGCACGTTAGGTATGACAACATCTGACGTCAGCAATAGACCGTTGATTCTCTCAAGTAAATAATGCCTTCCACCGGAGATAAAGGCTCGAATAAACTTCTGATCGTCAAATGTCCGTACGATCGCTCCCGTCTTCTCTATCCGTTCCCGATATGCCTCGATGCAAAAATATACCACTTCTTCGCCGCGCGAAATAAGCTCTTGCACTACGCCGATCGTTGGATTGATATGCCCCTCTGACCCACCATTTATAAATAACACACGCGCCATGCTTAACGCTCCTTCGATACAATTCTAGATCCTCGAATTATAACATTGTTCTCTGGTTGAATGCTAAGACGACTTCTTGCATACCGGATATAGCATTGTAAAGTTGAATGTTTCAATTTCAGCATAGGGGATCGTGAGCGCATTCATCGGTTCAAACGGAACTGTCTCCATCCCGAGTACACCTTCCCGCCGATCGATTTCATAATCGGGAGACTGTTCGATCCATGCAAAGATCGCATCATATACGCGCCACATATGAGCTTCATCCCCATTCACTCGGGCGCTTACACAGAGTCCCCCACTTATCTCCAACGTTTCGATGCCCTGCGGTACATCCCCAAACTCACGAACCGCTAATCCAACCCAAAGCTTATCGATTTCCATACTCCATTGTTCCTGCGGAATGAACACATAGGCTGAAGGCCCGTCGGCGAGTCGCGCATCGTCTAGAGGAACCTGCGCTGTAAGCTTGCTCCACGCCAGCCGTGTCCCACTCTTATCGGGTGTCATCTCCGTACTTACTGCCAATGCCTTGAATGGCGCTACTTCTACCAAATCAATCGCAATCGTCTCCTGCAAAATACCCACTCCTCTATTATCAGATTCATGATTAACCATGTTGTCGATATCCTATGAATCTTATTCGATAATTTCCAGATAAATCCTCTACCAGTAGATGAAGTCTACAAAAAAATGGAGCTGCTCTTCCCTTCCGGGATCAGCACTCCATTTTTGTAATTTAACGTGGTTTAGGGATTAAGCGCTCTTGCCATTGCGTCGATATAGTTCTGGCTGGCGCGTTGGCTGACTTCCGCTTCCGGAACGAACACCTCAAAGCAATGATAGGATCCGGGATAAAGATGGAATTCGACATCTACACCTGCTTCGGCAAGCCTCGTCACATATTCGAGCGTCTCATCTCGGAATAGATCGAGCTGACCAATGCATGTATATATAGGCGGCAGCCCCTCCAAGCTTTCTGCTCTTAAGGGGACTGCATAAGGGGATACCTCGTGTGCGTCGACATCCTCACCCAGGTACATGTGCCATGCTTCCAAATTATTCGATCGGTTCCAAGTTGCAGGCGTGGTTGTAATCTCATGGCTCGATGCTGTCCTGTTCCGATTGTCGATCATCGGATATAGCGGCATTTGGAAGGTAACGGCAGGACCGCCTTTGTCGCGAGCCATTAAAGCAAGTGCTGCGGTCAGCCCGCCTCCTCCACTTGCACCGGCAATCGCAACCCGTTCCACATCAATTCCTAATAACTCAGCTTCATTCGTCATCCAGGTCAGGCCAGCATAACAATCATGGATGGCAGCAGGATACGGATGCTCGGGTGCAAGTCGGTAATCGACGGATACGACAACACATCTAGCCGCCTGTACGAAGCGTTCGCACAGTGCATCATCCATATCTGGGTGCCCGAGCACATAACCTCCGCCGTGAATCCACAGCATAGCTGGTAGCTTCGCGGCCGTTCGTTCGGCTGGTTCGTAGATTTTGGCCAGCATCGCGCCCGCTGCTCCCGGAATCATGCGGCTTGTCGTACGAACATGCTCCGATTTTACAATTGGTGGAGTCGATAGCAGGCTCCGGCTCCCTTCTAAATTCGCCTTGAGCTCAAAACCTGGAAATTGTTCTAATGTTCCTCTTAATTCCGGCAATACCCTGCTTAGATAGTCCATGTAAATTCTCCTCATCTGAAGTGTTCTTATGTTGATATTGATGTATTAAATTCCAATGGAATCATGGTCTAGTCCCTGTTCAGCTTCCCACTTGGTTACCTCTTCTCGAACCCGCGGTGCAACCTCCGTACCTAACAACTCGATAGCTCTCATCACTTGGTCATGCGGCATCGTACTTAACGGCACATATAACATAAAGCGTGTCACGCCTACGTGTTTGCGGAGGTGAATAATCTTTTGAGCAACAATATCCGGATCTCCAACATACAGTGCGCCTTCAAAACTGCGCGCGGCATCGTAGCTTGAGCGATCGTAATGCCCCCACCCACGCTCTTTGCCTAATCTATTCATTCCTGCCATGGTAGAAGGGAAAAATGTATCTGCTGCTGCTTCCGTATTCTCGCCGACGAACCCAATGGAGTGCGAGCCGACCTTAAGCCGTGATGCGTCATGTCCGGCATGCGCAGCTGCTTTTTGATACAGTTGTACGAGTGGGGCAAAATCTGTCGGACTCCCACCGATGATCGCCAGCATAAGAGGCAGTCCTAATAGACCTGCACGAATAGCCGACTCCTGTCTGCCGCCGCTGCCGACCCAGATCGGTATGGAATCCTGAACAGGACGTGGATACACGCCCAAATTGTTAATCGATGGCCGATGTCCTCCCTTCCAGGTAACCTTCTCAGACGCTCGTATTTTCAGGAGCAATTCTAAATGCTCTTCATACAACTCGGCATAATCATTCAAATCATAGCCAAACAAAGGAAACGATTCGATAAAAGATCCCCGGCCCGCCATAATCTCTGCTCGTCCATTCGATATGCCATCAAGCGTTGCGAAATCTTGGAACACCCGAACAGGATCAAGGGAAGAGAGCACCGTCACGGCGCTGGTTAGTCTTATCTGTCTGGTCTGTGCTGCAGCTGCAGCCAGTACAACGGCCGGTGAGGATGCAGCGTAATCCGCCCGATGATGTTCGCCAACCCCAAACACATCAAGCCCTACCTGATCAGCAAGGACAATTTCTTCGACAACTTCACGGAGACGCTGCGCATGACTGATCACTTCTCCTGTATGAACATCTGGTTTGGTTTCTACAAACGAAGTTATACCTATTTCCACAATCTATCTCTCCTTTTTCAATATCAATATAAGACGGAAGAATGTTACTTCCTAGCGTTAGCCGATCCACGTAAACTCAATGCCCAAAATAACAGCGCGACAGCACTAACAGATGCTCCAAGCCAGTACACGCCTTCCCAGCCATAATCCGCGTAGATATGAGTTGAAGCGATTGAACCGCTCGCGCTACCGATCGAATAGAACACCATGTAACCGGCGGTGAGCCGACTTCGGGCTTCTTCACGCAATGGGAGAATCATCGTCTGATTCGTGACATGTACAGCCTGCACAGCCAAATCGAGAAGAATAATGCCGATGATCAATGCGATTAGTGACTGCTCTGTATAGCTAATGAACAACCATGAGACGAGCAACAGGAGCAAAGCAATACCCGTCGTTCTCTGTCCGAACCCTTGATCAGCCAGCTTCCCCGCTTTTGCTGCTGCTAGAGCTCCAGCGACGCCTGCAAGACCGAAAGCTCCTATTGCACTATGCGACAATGACAATGGTGGCGCGCTGAGCGGTAACACGAGCGAAGTCCATAGAATACTGAAGTCCGCAAAAATCAGCAGAGCCAGAATAGATCGGACGCGTAACATCCGTTCCTGATAGAACAACATCAGCACTGATCCAAGCAGCTTCGTATAAGACAATGCTTTCACCTCACGACGAACGTGAGGCAGAACCTTATAAAACATAGCAACCATCACAAGCATCAATGCTGCTGAGCCGAGATAGACAGAACGCCAACCTGCAAGATCGGTTAATATCCCTGCGACGGTTCGCGCGAGAAGTATCCCAATGACAATCCCGCTTGTTACCATGCCGACAACCCGCCCCCGTTCAGCTGGAGATGCCATCGTCGCCGCAAAAGCCACTAGTGTCTGTGTCACGACGGCCAGCAATCCGATCAAAGCCATTCCTACAAACAGTACCGTACTGTTCGAGGCAGTTCCGACAATCACCAAGGCGAAAATGGACAATAACATCTGACCGATAATCAAGCGACGTTGATTCAAAATATCTCCAAGCGGGACCAACAACAGCAGCCCTAATCCATAAAAAATCTGTGTGATCGTAATCACGATGCCAATGATGGAGTAGTCAATACGGAACTCATTCGACAGCTGATCGAGAAGCGGCTGCGCGAAATAGATATTGGCAACCGACATCCCGCAGGCGACGGCAAATAATAGTGTCACATAGCCTGGCATGGACGCACGAATCGATGTGGCTGACGTGTTCTGCGGTAAATGTGACGTAGCGGTTTTGATGACGACCTTCTTGGTTGCTTTATTGCTAATCTCATTCATTCGTGCACCTCCTTTCATCAGTTTCATTCACAATAACATAACGTACTGTTCGGTATGTTATTTACCTCCGTAACTATATCCCAGGCTCTCACATGCTGTCAATTATATTTTAATTTCATGTTTATTAGTTAAACAAATGCTTTAATACCAAGAGGTTGTATCTATCTTCATTTGACAAAGTCAATACCAAAATAATATACTGTTAGGTATATTAATATGAACATCGAGCAGACTCGGAATCAAGATGCAGTAAAAAAAATCAAGATTAATGAGAGGTATTCATCATGGCAAGAACCCGTGAATTTGACGAAAATAAAGTATTGGATGCAGCGATGCAGCTTTTTTGGGAGAAGGGGTATGAAGCCACCTCAATAAGCGATTTAACCGCTAGAATGGGCATTCAACGTCCCAGCATCTATTCTGCCTTTGGTGATAAGAAAGAACTGTTCGAAGCCGCACTTCGCAAATACACCATGTCCCGTGCGTCCGATATTCGAACTAGGCTTCAAAGCCATACATCCGTTAAAGAAGCTTTTTTCGCTTTTTTTGAGAGTGTCGTTGATGAGGAATATGTAGAAGATCGAAGTCGAGGCTGCTTTTGCATTAATACGATGGTCGAACTCGCTCCTCATGACGAGAAATTTGAAATTTTGACCAGAGAACACCAGATGTACTTAACCGTTATTTTTCAAGAAACGATTGAACGTGGAAAAAAATCAGGCGAATTGGAGTCCAATACAGATGCTAAGGCATTATCACAGGCACTTGTTCTATCGTTAATCGGACTTTCCGTCATGGTGAAATCTCGTCCGCAGCGCTCTTTTTTTGATAATGCGATTACTGCGACACTTTCCATCCTTAAGTAATGAGAAAAAAACCGAGGAATCTGGATATTTCCCAGCAATTCCTCGGTTTTTATCTAATGCATGAACTAGGACAATCAATAGCCAGCTAGCCTTTGTAATTCCTCCGAATCCTCATACTGCAGCACTCTGGCCAAAGAAAGTATCGCTTCCTTCGTTGGTACCCTATCATCACTTACGATGGACTGAATGAGCGAGTAGCTGATTCCGCTTTTTTCAGCTAGCTTGCGCAGCGTCATGTCCTTCTGTTTGCGTAATTGTTCGATCTTTTGCCCAAATGTCAATTTGGTCTCCCCCACTCTCTCTTTTCAAAATTTGCACGAGGTGAATTAATCTTCGTTACTTTTATATTCTAGAATATCTCCTGGCTGACATTCTAACGCCTTACAGATCGCTTCCAACGTGGAGAATCGAATCGCTTTTGCCTTTCCATTTTTTAATATTGAAAGATTCGCCATCGTAATTCCCACTCTTTCGGCAAGCTCCGTAACACTCATTTTCCTTTTCGCCAACATCACATCGACATTGATAATAATCGACATGTTCTTCACCTCAGATCGTTAAGTCATTTTCTGATTTTATATCGATGGCATTCTTCAACAGCTTCTGAAGAACGGCGGCAAAGACAGCTATCACCAATGAAGCAAAAATGATGACGATTCCGATTACGATAATCCCTGGTGCATCGTCTTTTTCTGCCACAAGATAAAAGATTGGCATCGCTGCCACATAAAAAATACTGATTGTAATTGCACAGTAGATGATGTTCGTAAGCGCCTTGACAGATAATTCTGAAAAAGCATTGTTCTTATCAATATAGCTTAAAAGCTTCCATGCCTGATACAATGCCATGAAAAACGCTACCGCCGTTATATACACGCCTATTAACATAGGATATTGCAAATAAGCTGCCTCTAGATAATGTTCTGCTGCTTCTTTGGCGATTGAAGGTATCCCAAATATACACAACGCAAGAATCGGAATTCCAATAAGAAACACAGCTATCTTCAAAAAGAGTGTTTCTCGTTTCATAAAAAGCACCTCACTTATTTAGTATCCATTTGAATTTACCACGTTTATTATCGATAAACAATAAATAATTGCTGATTATTATTATATACTTATTGTTATGTGTAAAATCTCAAAAAAAACCGACTCTAACATTAGAGTCGGTAACAAATTAGAAATAGACTTTTTTTCGCTTATTTCTTGACGTCTCCAGAACATAAACGGGATAAGCATTAGGGAAAGTATACTCCCAGCAATAACAAGTGTGGCTCCTGAAGTAATTGCCATCGCTGTACGTCCAATCTTATCGACCAGGACTAATGGATAACCTCTTCCATTTGAGCTCCTGTTACATGCTTCAAAGCTTCAATATGAAGTTCAATCTGGATTCCGATCTTCCCGCCGCTTACGACAATTCGTTCAAGTGTGGCTGCACTACCGTCAATAAATGTTGGATATTTCTTTTTCATACCTATTGGCGAGCATCCGCCGCGAATATATCCTGTCCATTTTTGAATTTCTTTAACGGGCAGCATCTCCACCCTTTTCTCTCCAGCAACTTTAGCAGCCTTTTTCAAATTTAGCTCAGCTTCTACGGGAATAACAAATACATAAATTCTGTCTTTCTCCCCATTTACGACTAATGTCTTATAAACCATATTGAGTTCCTTACCAGTCTTCTTCGCGACAGAAATTCCGTCGATATGTCCATCTTGGATATCATATGTTATGACATCATACGTAACTTGATATTGGTCGAGAATTCGCATGGCATTTGTTTTTGTTTTTGACATTGTACTTTCTCCTATATCATCGATCATTTCATTTTACCACAACGATATCATCACTTCGTTTTATTTTTTGTTGGCGACTGGTATCGAAATTTTCTTATTGTAAGTTTTAATATATTGGTACCCGTCCACCAACAGGAATTCCGGCTTGTCAGCGGTATGAAAAGAATACGTCTGCTCCCACATGATGTTTCCGTTCTTCAAATCCCAAGGACGTTCTTCAGAGATCGATGATACTGGGACGACGTTACCACCGGCTTGGATGGACAAATTGTCCTTTTCCAAAAACGTAAACTGATTTCTGGCAATCACGATATCATAGCCTGTATCGGTTTTGGTCACGCTACGAATCCATAACTTCTCCTCCCCGACTCTGATCGATCGATCGGATGGTGTTGCAAGCGAGATGGGTTCATTGATCTTATGGTATCCTTCAAAATTTTCGAGGACAAGCTCAATGGAATGAATTTGATCTGTAGGGAATGCAGCGAATTGAAGTTGAAAGTCTGGATTACGTCCCCCTGCTCTACTCTTGCCTACTTCTGTTCCATTCACATACAGCTTGGTTTCACCTGAAAATCTCGGATACTCTTCTAATTCATAGTGCCCCTTCACGATGGTTGACGTAGGGGAAGCAGTAATATAGTCATAATGGATCGTCCCTTTATCAACTGCGATAGATGCGGATAAATCCTCTTTGATGATACTCTTCATCGCCTTATTCGCTTCAAAGTTGAAGGTGATGGGATAGGACAACTTTTTCCCATTATTGTGCCACTCCGTAAATGTAACAGTTAAGGTGCGAGCAAATGGGCTAACAGGCTTGAAATCATGATCTCCGACGAACTGGCTTTTGTTCTTGCCTGGTCCGCCGCCGCCTCCTAACGAATCTGAATTGGTTAAGAATCCTTTCAAGTTCTCAAATCCATATCGACGAAAATCATCGTCCGTAAACGCAATACCTGCAGGTCGATCAATGGTGTAATACATACGAAATACATTATCGTCAGCAATGACACCTTGAATTGTAACGACCGTGCCGTCTTGAAGCGTTATGCTTTTGTCAACAGATTGGCCGTAACCCTGCTCCACCACTTCGGCAAAACTAAGTGTGTTCAAGTTGATGTTGAAGTAATAAGCTAAGGCAGGATACTCGTAAACGCCAACCATGAGAATAAGCGCTGCTGCAGCTGATGATATCCAAGCGATGGCTTTATTCATCTTCCTTTTTTTCGTTGGAACACGTTGTAGTGCATCCCGAAGTCTTCCCTCAAGTTCTGGCGGCGTCTGAACCTGATTCATCGTCTGTTTATACCCCTGTAATTTCTCCTCGATCGTCTTCATAACGATCACCTCCGATCATGGCTTTCAGTTTTAGCATGCCTTGTGAGATCCGCGATTTGATGGTACCTAGCGGTGCACCGGTCATATCCGCAATCGTCTGATATGGCAGATCATGAACATATCGAAGTTCGATCGCTTCTCGTTGCTGTGCATTCAGATGAGACAGCAGAACCTGCATGTCCATTTCGGACTCGGTGTCGAGGTAAGGGTTATCGTCGCTTGGTACTTCGAGTGATGATTCGCGATTCTCTTCCAATGGAACAAAACGCACCTTTTTGCGAAGTAGTGTTTTGCACCGATTGACGAGAATGGTTTTGCTCCAGCTATAGAATGCTTCGCCCTTTTGCAGTTGATCGATCTTCTCATAGACGGTGACAATCATATCCTCCATCGCATCCATCGCATCATGCTCGTTACTCATATAGGAATATGCAAGACGATAATAAGCGTCCTGATCAGCCATAATGAGTTGTAATAGCGCTTCTTTGTTGCCTCTTTTGGCTTGTTTGACAAGATGGCTTACGTTCATGTTCTCTCCCCTTTTCATAGATAAGAGGTTCTAAGTGATATTAAAGTTCATTTTGTTCAAAAAAACTTTTTTGCCCTACTGATCCTTTTCAAGGAATTAAAGTGGGTCTATTCAATGTTACCTAAGAATTGATTATATAACTCCTATTCGTGAACACCAAAAAAGCCGCGATTTTCGCGGCTCTTCATCGGAATATATAAGGAACTATGGGAGCGTGATATCATCAGGCCAATGGATCTGTACGCCTTGCTCTTGGATCATACCTTGAAATGCATGCAAGTGCGCAGCGTCTTCTCGAATATCACGCGGTAGAATATGATTTTTGAATGCATAAGCTACTAAGTATCCGACACTTTCACCAATATTCCATTCCGTCGGATGAAGTCGATAACAACCGTTCGCGATTTGCGTTGTTCCAATATTTTTGCAAGCGGGGAGCACATTTTTCATACGAATCGGAAGTAATGCACCCAGTGGAATTTCATAGGGATATGAAGGAATGTATAGACTTCGATGGGAGGCTGTTGTCATATGCAAATCCAGATAATAATGTCCTACGCCTACGCTATCGTCATACTTGCGAATACCTTGCTGCCCGCGAATTTCCTTGCTCACATCATGTTCCGTAATCGTGTATAAAGCTTTGATCCGTCTCGATTCGCGTATGTAGGGGTATTTGGCGAACCCATCCTCCGTTCCGAGCACGTCCTTACGCAAGCGAAGCCCTGGATATCCCTTGCCTCCATCTAAGCGCGGCGCTTCGGTCTGCAGCCAGTACAATAAAGATAAGCTTAATTGACGCGCCCCCTCCAAATGTTTGTTGCGTTCATGCTCAGACACACCGTAAATAGCGCCCAGATGATAATCGTTCTGCGGCCAGTTAATCAAGGAAATATCACTTGGAAAAAGCTGATTCTTAAATTGGGTTCGATCGATGAACCGGCGATAATTGAATAAGGACTCCCACCACTCGCCGAGTTTGCCTTTAAAAAGTGCGTACTCTTTGATGGTACCGTTCTTGCTGATTTCAGGAACGAGCCAACCGAGCAGCGGTAGATTCTCATAGTTCTGCGGAATATATTCGCGCCAGAATTTATATTGCTTGGGCTTGTCTATCGTAAAGTTACCGCCCTCCACATAATCCACGGCAAATACGTGCGTGATCGACTGCATGTCGTGTGGATCCGCTACTTCTGCTGCATGCGGCTCTCCTGTCTGCTCTTTCGATTCCGCTCCCATCACATGCTCAATGCCGGCCAACGGCAGCAAATCTCCACATTCGGTCGCATCCGCGAAAAATGTGCCATAGAGTGTAACTTCTTCACAGCTATGATGCTGCTGAACCTTCACGCTGATAACAAGATCACCATCTGTTACAGCATGGACGACACGATATGGATAGAGGATCGTTATGCGGCCGCTGCTCGTGTATGGTGCTAACATATCCTCCAAGACACGCAGTGCTACCTTAGGTTCATGGCAGAGCCGGCTAACCCATCCATTGCCCGGATTTAATACTTCATTCTGATTGGCTGCATCCGTTAGGGGATAATTTGCTCGATAATATGCTCTTACCCGATTGCGGAACTCTTGATATGTCTTCGTGCAGCCAAACTTCTCAATCCAACGATGCTCATCCGGCGGAACCGCTTGACTCGTTAGCTGACCTCCGATCCAATCGGTTTCCTCTGTCATGATGACACTTAGACCTGATTTCGCTGCTGCCAAAGCGGCCATACAGCCGCCTAATCCTCCGCCGAGAACAATAAAATCTGCTTTTAGTACGTTTTTGCTTTTCATGGGTATCCATCCTCTCTTGAGTTAATATATTTAGAACCGTTCTACTTCATAGACTCCTAAAAGGAGAGAAATGTTTGGAAATTTTTAATTATTTTTGTAAATAATATAAAACGTTGGATTTTGATAATGTTCTAAAGAAGATATTCGACAGCTTTGCGAAAGCAAAACAAGCTGCCCTTCTGTGCAATACAGAAAAGCAGCTTAAAGTTTTTTACGGTCTATTTAAACACAATTTTCTAAATTCTTGAACAAAATCGATAGGTATCATAGGTTCATCCGAAGTGATTTCACGTTGATGCTCTTTTAACATCTTCATTTGTTCTTCGTTTAAATTAGTCACATCGTCCGTTTGATGAAAAGAGATGTATAGCAACGTATGACGGAGTTTGATAAAATCTTGTAAATATATTAATTCTTCCTCGGTAATTGTGTTTTCTTTGAGATATCCGTTCATAAAATAGCGAAAAAATAACTTATAATAGTCAATTTTGTCTTCCATATTTCTAGGCGGATAACCTAATGCATAATAGAATATTATTCCAATATCGTTTACGAAATACGTATAACCGCAATCATCAAAATCGAACAAATGTATTTCTCCGTGATGCAGATGAAAATTATCATGATGAAAATCAGTATGCGTCAAACCATATGTATCTTTGGACTTGGGGAGCGAAGTGAGTTTGTTTAACCGTTTCTCTAGTAGTGGTATAACTTCATCATCAAATCTCAGGTATTTAGCTGCTTTTAATTGTTCTTCTTGCTCCCAAGTTTGTCGTTTAAACGCTGGGTTGCTTAATTCATAGTTTTTTGTTAAATGATGTATTTTCCCAAGAAATTCTCCCCACTTTTCATAGAGCGATTCATTCCATGTTTCATTCGATACGACATTCCCTGGCGCTTTTTCGTACGAAATCGCAAGGAATGAACCCTCCTCTGATGGGACCTCTTCAATTAAATTACCTAGGGTTGAAGGTATAGCTCTTGCAACGTTCAGCCCTTCATTGGATAAGTAATGTAAGAAATCTAGTTCACCCAGAATATAGTTTTTCATTCTTCTGATTGTGTGAGTGATTTTTAATATGTATGATTTGTTATTCTTCTCGTATTCATAAACAAGACTTTCAAATCCGCCAATTGAACGAATCGTGTCTGCGTTGATGCTATATCGCTTACTCGCTTCTTTAACTATCTCTTCCGAGAACTGTTCTTTGATTGCTGGTATCATTATTAATCACCTCTTTATAATCGTTCCGAACGATATGATTGAAATGATAACAAAGTAAATCTCATGATTATATATAATAAACAATTAGAAATAATATTTTGCACGACTGCTACACTACGATTACTCATGAGATCTAAATGATCTCAGGACGGAAACTCATATTTACAAATCTATAAAAGTTGATATAATGATGTGCATGGAACCTTTATTGATTTATAAAGCTTTGTCTAACGAGATGCGTTGTCATATTTTGCATTGGCTGAAGAATCCAGAGGCATTCTTTGACGAAAAACCTTATTTGCAACAGGGGCTTAATTTTCGCATTGGTGTATGCGTAGGTGATATTCAGGCAAAATCGGGACTTGCCCAGTCTGTGATCTCGAACTATTTAGCCACAATGCAAAAAGCTGGTTTATTGGAGTCAGAACGAATCGGAAAATGGACATACTACCGCCGCAACGAAAAGACGATCCAGCAGTTTTCCGAGTACGTTCAAAATAAACTATAGTCGGAGAGGAGGTTTTTTTTAGCCTTACATATCTATGTTTCTATATATGTAAATAATATTTGGAGGAAATTTTTAATGAAAAAGATTCATTCATCACTTATCATTTTTCTGGCTCTAGGCGTATTTGGTATTATTACAACGGAAATGGGCATCATCGGTGTTCTTCCTCAAGTCACTCAGAAATTTCATATTTCGTCTTCGCAGGCCGGCTATCTTGTAAGTATATTTGCTTTTATCGTTGCGCTATCAGGCCCATTCATGACTTTGCTTGCTTCCGGCATGAATCGTAAAGGCATTTTGTTGACAGCTGTGCTTATGTTTGCTATTTCAAATATCGTCTACGCTTATACAACCAAGTTTGAAGTCATGCTCGCTTTCCGGATTATCCCTGCTATTTTTCATCCAGTCTTCTTTTCAATTGCTCTCGTGACCGCGGCCAGCCTGGTTCCACCTGCGAACAGCAATAAAGCGATAACCAAAGTATTTGCTGGAATCACTGTTGGATTCGCCTTTGGCGTCCCATTGACTTCTTACCTTGCCGAGAAAATATCGCTGGAAGCTGCTTTTCTGTTCGGGGCTGTTGTTAGTATGATTGCATTTATAGGGATACTTGTCTGGCTTCCTTCCATGCCCGTCAAGGAAAAAATGTCTTTTGGCAAACAGCTTGGGATATTGCGTAAACCCCAATTGTGGCTGACGATCGTAGCCGTTGTTTTCATCTTTGCATCGATGTTTTCGGTGTACAGCTACTTTGCCGAATATCTTGGTCAAGTGACCCGAATGAATGGATCATGGATAAGTATGATGCTATTGGCCTTTGGCGTCACGATGATTGGTGGGAACTTTGTATTTGGGGGCTTTTTGAACAAAAACATGACGAAAACCGCCGTTATATTCCCTCTGGTATATGCGGTTACTTACCTATTCATATATTATCTCGATTCTTATTTCTTACCGATGGTGGTCATGGTATTCATTTGGGGGGCTGTACATTCCGGAGGTCTTATCATTAGTCAAGCCTTGTTGATGACTGAAGCGAAAGAAGCACCTGAATTCGGCAACAGCTTGTTCGTCTCATTTTCTAATGTTGGCATTACGGTGGGGGCTTCGATTGGCGGCTGGTTTATCTCTCATTTAGGGATACAACATCTTATCTGGTGTGGCTTGATGTTTGCATTGCTTGCTTTCTTATTGATTATCGCAATCATGGCAATTCCCAGAACTAGAGCGGAAAAAGTAAACGTCTCTGGAACTGATTATTCAATTTAATCGACCATTCTTCTCCTGTATTCAAAAAACCAGCCAAATAAGGCTGGTTTTTCTCTTCGTTCATTCGATGATAATAACTTCACCATCTCTCAAAGCTTTAAAAAGAATTTTATTGTCGATCATATATTCAACGGCTTTATCCATAGCTTCAGATTCTTTATGATCTGACTTATAATGTGGGGCAATCGCAAAATTCAGAATATGTAATCCTTCCCATATCGCCTCATGTTGTTCTCCGTATGGCTTCTGATGGGGGTCATCCACGAGATGAATCCCCCTTAGTGTTGGTCCCAAGATACATACGCCTGCACTGTATCCTCCATACACAATATTTTTACGATCTCTATAATATTTTTTAATGATCTCATCAAATCCACACAATTTCATAGCCTGTGCCAGAACAAAAGCATTGCCGCCTCGAACCCAAATAACATCATAATGTTCGAGTTGTTCTTCCAATACTATTGGGTCATTAAAATATTGTTTTAAGTCTATAATTTCCACAGTAAAACCTAATCCTTCAAGATCGGAAATAGTCAATGCAACACTAGTGATCCTTCTTTCCAAATCAGTCGCATAATCTAGTGCATTAGGTATCAAAGCAACATGTCTATTCCCATTCGCTGTCATTTCTATTAATCTTAATGCTTCCGTTCCAAACTTGTAAGATGATGATAAATAAAATTTCATGTAATCCTCCCTCCCACGTCCTTCAACTACGTGTTCCGTAAGGTTATACCAATGATTCTCCAAAGCCAATCGTATAGCCTTCAGGGTCTTTGATTGCGAATTCTCTCATCTGGTATGCATTCGTTCTTAGATCGTATTGGAACAATGCCCCTTTCGACCTGAACTCTTCATACAAATTTTCAATTCCTTCAACCATCGCAAATACGTTTACGGCATTTTCTCCATGTACTGGGTAGTTTGGAACAATGGCTTCTGCTTGATTACTTGGATGAAATATCATCGTTAGTCCTTCACGCTCGACAAAACCCATTTCGTAATCGCACCAAAAACCTAATTTACTGTAATAATTCAATACCTGGTTTCGATTCGTAACAAAAAAGATTGCTGAGAAATGTTTAATCTTACTTTCGATCGACGTTGACACGAAATCACTCCTCAAACAAGAATAGGTAATAGCTTTACAATTCGGTAATTGGACAACCTTTTCCTCCTGCTATAAAAAGAAGCAGGCTTAGATAGCCTGCTCGATGTTAATGGATCGTTTATTTAATATGGTGATTGTAGGGTTGTACTTCCCTTCGATAATACTTGTATAATGAGTCAATTGAAGAACTAGACAAGATAGGAATGGCTCGTTCAACTTTCTCACGTTCCCAATCGAACCATCGCATTTCCATTAACTTCTCAATTTCTTGATCCGTGAAACGCTTCTTAATTTCTTTAGCAGGGTTCCCACCTACAATTGTATAGGGGGGAACATCTTTTGTAACAACCGAGCCCGCCGCAACAATGGCGCCTTCACCGATTTTAACACCTGGCATAATCATGGCATTCATGCCAATCCAGGCATCACTTTCGATGATTGTATCCCCTTTGGGTTCGTAAGAAGTTTCAATCTGCTCCACAAACGGATACACGGTAATCCACTCCGAATGATGATTGTGATTTCCACCCATTAAAATAACTACACCACTAGCGATGCATACGTATTTCCCAATAATCAATTTATCTATACACCAACCATAATCTTCGATAGGGTTAAATAATGCGCTTGATTTATGATCTCCCCATAGGTATCTAACACATCCATCTTCAAAATCATGATGATCATAATAACCAGAGTAGTACGAGTATTCCCCTACTTCAATCATGGGGTTGGTGACAATATCTTTCAGATACTTAATTTCAGACCAGTGGTCATACCGATGTTGTTTCATTCTGCTCCCTCGCTTCTAAGTATAAAATTTATTTACTTAGAAGCTTAATGCAGTAGCAACATTCTTAAACCGTTTCAAACGACGAACCATCGTCCTCATCCTTCCCTTTGGAATTTGAGTGGATTATAGCAAATGACTGATTTGTCGTCAAATCGATGGACGATCATACGTGCAAGGTCCGATAGCGGCTTGGCGTCATACTGGCTAACCGTTTAAACGTGTTGCAAAAGTGAGAAACATCTTGGAATCCAACGCTCCCAGCAATTTCTATGATAGGTAGATCCGTTTCTCGCAGAAGCTCCTTGGCCTTCGTCATTCGAATCGAGACCAGGAATTCGTTCATCGTGATTCCCGTATTGTGCTTAAATATGCGGAAGAAGTAGGAACGTGATACATAGAAATGCTCACATAATTTCTCCGCGCTGAGCGTTTCATCATAATGCTCCATCATATAACTGATGATATTTTCGACTAATTGTTTCTCTATATGGTTTCCACCTTGGCCTACTTCTGGAGGTTTTATCTGATATCGGTTTAACTGTGCGAATAGCTGCAATAGCAGGCTTTTCACAATGATCGAATAACAAGGCAGTTTCCTCATCAATTCCCCTTCCAATTGAGCTAGTATTTCCTGCAATCGCATTACCTGTTGGGGATTTAATTGCAAATGAATTGAATCGTGTTCTGGTTCAGGAAGCCATTGACCGATCGTCATCGCGCATTCTCGATCTTCTACTGACAATTGTTCTAAAAACCTACTCTCTATCGTTAGGATATAGCGATGAAAGGGGACATGCTTATGCGGTCTTGATCGATGCCAAGCCATGGGTTTAATCACAGTGAATGTGCCCGCTCCCAATTCATGCACCCGTTCACCAACGATAAAGTGCCCTTCTCCTTGAACACATAAATAAAGCTCATAGCCACGATGGGAATGTAGAGTCGGCTGTACCAAGCTTGTTGTTCGATATGCGCATTGAACCGGGAACTCCATGAGTGTTGCATTCGTTACTTCATCCACGACAGATTCGAGTCTGTCAGTTCGATCCTTCCCAATTTCCAGCGCCTCCATCAGTAAGCCCCCCTTCCACCATTCCATAACGTAAAGACGATCACGCAAGCAATGAAGACGATCGACCAAGACTCACTTCCTCTTGCATTGTATATTCGATATATACATTCTTACGATATGGAGGAATGAATCGCATGCCAAAACTGATTTCTCACGATGCTTTGCAACTTTTCGCAGACCAAATCTATCGCTATATGATAACGGATCACAAAGGGAATTGGGGAATGGATATTCAGCATTGGGATTGGGTGCCCGGCGTAGGTGTCATTGCAATCCTGTCTTATTATGAGAAAACACGCGATGAAGAAGTTCTCGATTACCTAGTCTCGTGGGCACACACAAATATTCCAGCATCGGATCAAGCGAAGGTTGTTAATGCCATGGCACCCTTTGCGATCTTTCCCGCACTTTATGAATACACACACGATCCCTTCTTTCTAGAAGAATCTCTGCGCGTCGGACAATGGATGCTCACGGAGGCCCCACGTACTCGAGAAGATGCATTCGAACATACGGTCACTGAAAATGTCAGCTTTCCTGAGCAGGTATGGGCCGATACAATCTTTATGGCCGTGCTCTTCTTAGCACGTCTAGCACGGGTTACAGGCGACGTATCCTATGCGAATGAAGCTGTGAAGCAGCTTCAGATTCACCTAGAATTACTGGCAGATCAAGAAACCGGCGTTATGTTCCATGGATGGAACTGTATCACGCAAGATCACATGTCCGCTGCACGTTGGACGCGTGCGAACGCCTGGATCGCCGTCGGAACGCCAATGATCATGAAAGAGCTGGATGGTGTCGCAACCCTTTCGCAAGAAGCCGCGGAGCGCTATCAAGCCATGATGCAAGGATTGATTCGCTATCAACAAGCTAACGGTCTATGGGCTACGGTGATGGATCGACCCGATTTCTATCCAGAAACGTCGGGCAGTGCGGGAATAGCCAGCGGGATCCTAAAGGCGATTCGCCAAGGTCTCCTAGACAACATAAATGAGGATTCAGCCTATCGGGCACTCAACGCCATTGTTCACACCATACTTCCAAGCGGAGAAGTAACCGGCGTTTCCGGAGGTACGCCGGTGATGCCAACCATTGAAGCGTATAATGAAATCCCTTGTCATCCAACGCTATATGGGCAAGGGCTTGTTCTCATGTTATTATCAGAGTTGCTATGAGTCACATGATATGGAGAGCCCCCATGATTACCTCATGGAGGCTCTTTTCAATATGCATGGGATTTGTTATTAGACAGGATGGATATCATTCGGCTTAACAGCGATGGATAGCTCGTGTGGTAAGCGATTCCAAGGTGCTGCAGCAGCTCGCGCCGTTACGTGACCGTCTTCCTCGATGATCGATATTTCTGGCAGACTGTCTACTAATTCACCGATTGCTAATGTGAATAAGAAGGCTGCTCGATCTAACGCATGGAAGTCTATTGTACTTCGCTCACCCGCATAGATCACGAAATCTAACCCAATACATTGTTCAAGCTTCGTCACTTCCCAATTCCAGCATCGTTGCTCTTTCATATTGGAATCCAATTGTTCGTCAAACGCAGCAAAGATGTTATCCAACCGTAAAGGTAATCCATTGATCACAACTTCCGCTGACGCTCCTTCCGTTTGCATGCTCACCCCATCTAAACACCCTCCGATTTCCATCCGAAGCCGGAAATCCGAAGCGTCGATACAACCTTCAATGCGATCGAGACCTGGATGCGTATCTCCACCATTTGTAAGAAATCGTACACCGAGGATAAGATGACCCGCTTCCTCCGCGACACTGAGTACACCCGAACAATAATCATAACCATCATGTAAGCAGCGCATCTGCAAATACGTAGCTGCCCCATGATTTTCGAAATATGCGACAAGCCCTCGAGTTTGATTCCACATGATTTCATTCTTAAACAGCCCGATCGTATATCGCGGTGTTATCCTCGTTTTCGCCCATTTCACGAATCCTGTATCCTCATTGCGATAATAGGGCTGCTCAAGGACCTTCTTCTCTTCAGTAATGAATAGATTCAAGTAAACTTCCGGACATCGGCAGCCAATGCCGTACCACTCAGTATCATATTCGAGCTCGACATCGGAGAAGAAAGACAATCGATGTTCCGTGGCGATTTGTAAGAATGATTTGATTTTCTTCGTAAGCAGCGTACTGTAATTGCGACTATGCGGTCCGGCCCATTGCTGTGTGGCTGGATGATAATGTTCTGCTACCATACGCCAACCGATGTCTAACAGATCATTAGCAATCTCCTTCGCTCTAGGGCTCATGGAATACGTATAGATTTTGGACAACTCGATGACGGCAATCACCGAATAGTGTGGACTATTAAATTCCTGGAACGTCCTTAAACGCTCGGTATATTGTTTCAACTTCTCTAATCGCTGTATTGCATATTCCGTAAAGTCCTGCCTAGCATACAGTTCGCCAGCGATCAATGTCACAAATGCCCCCATAATCGAAATATTCGTATAGTGGGGTCCCATATCACGAATCATGATGGCATCGCATGCACAGCACACCCCTTGTCGAATCTCCTCCCTCAGGTCTTCTGCTAACCGATGACCGTGAAGCAAGGCTGCGAGTACGAGTTCTTTGCCGCAAAAGTCAGCCCAGTTCCAGTCGGGAGGCGCCATCTGCGTAAGCGGTTCTTCGAAGAACCATGGCCATATGCCGTAGGTATCTCTGCTTGGGTCGCGATCTTGTAGTGCAAGCACGCGCCGAATAATATCACAAGCCCTCTGTACATAGGCAGGCGATTCCGTATTTAACAAACCTACGGCATATAAGAGCGATGGATGTGTTGGATGAACGACGGGATAGGCATCCGAGGTTAATGTCGTATGATACCCGGGTGTGTGCAAAGGTCGAAGCAGCATCTGATGGGTTGGGTCATAGTCTTGTTCCTGAGACATGATTTTTCGTAATAAATGTGCTTTATGATCGATAGATCGACTATGCTGGTTCATTCTTGACACCTCGTCTTCACTTTGCACTTCGGATCCACGATATCCGCACGCTGTAATTCAATGGGTTTGAATAATGAGGATTGCTTACTTGCACCGATTCCACTCCCCCATTCCACATACCCTTTGCGGCCATTTCCATCGTTCTCATTGACGACAATCGACAGACTAAGGATGCCATCACTCGGCACAATCGGAGCTAATTGACCCCATGGGAGAGCGAGTTGGTATATCGTGTTTTTTGCCGCTTCATCTCTTGTGATTTGTAGGTTAGGACTCGGGATCGAACCCGTCACAACGCCCTGTGGAGCCATCCACCGATAGAGCTCGGGTCCTTGGGAGGTCAAGGCCATGCCATACTCATACCATTGTAAACTCTCACCCGGCATCCCTGCGGATACGGCGAACTGGATGCTGTCCCCTTGCCAAATCTCTTCGCCTTGCTTCGTCTGTGAATATACGTCATCATGTACACTCGCTGTCATATAGAGATAGTCATTATCGTACGTGGCCCACACTGTACCGCTGAAATCCTCTGGACCGTTATGGGAGCCAATTCTCGAATGTACGTCTGAGATAAGATCAATGCCCGCGACATCCTGTAGATCATCTAAGGAGTGAACCGTTCGAAAAACGAGCGGAACTCTCGATTCAGATGGAACAAGCTTTACGCTCCCTTCACTTCGGAGCACTGCTCCGTCATCCATATTTACCTTAAATTGATAGGGCTGCAATATCCCTTCCGTCATTCCCGACAATGGGAAGTCGATCGTCTTCACTTTATTACCAGGAATCACGGCATGATAAACATCCGAACCTACGGATGATCCAATGCTCCAATCGATTTGTGATATTCGACGTTTGGTAGGTCTGTCATTCTTAATGCTCACCTCCAATACGTCAGCTCCGTTCTTCACCACATGTTTTGATGATATTTGCTCGGCTTGTCGGATTTGAACGGTATCCATTAATCCTGCGAAGACCCCATTCGTGGATCGAACTGTGCCCGTTGCTATTTTGCTCCCAACTTGTTGAACCCCCGGAAACTGAACGTTGAACGCTCCCGTTGCTTGGATGAAAATTTCTTTCGTAATCCCTTGAAAATTCACCTCTGCGGTAAGCGGCTGTTCTTGCCTGAGTTCGTTAACATGCAGCGTAACCGTAACGGGATCATTCGTATAAGCGGGCGTGCTGGTCAGGGAGAACGGACTGGCCTGAACAATACTGTCAATATCTCCTTGCGCGAATAGAGGTTCTCCTGTCAATGTTAGGTACACTTTCCCCTCCACCGGTGTGTACGTGATTTTCCTACCCATCATATCCGTTACCGTAAGCGGAACTTGCGTATGCAAAGTGACATCTTTTTTGTTCAAGGACCATAGGACATGAATGCTGTCGTTATTTTTAGCAAAAACGTAATGATAAAGACCGTTCGTGACATCTTGACTTACGGCATTCGCACCCGTTAGCTGTCTTGTTAGTGTCGCTAGCGCAACATAGGCCGGTTTGGGCGTATAGGACCCGAGCGAATCACCTGTATTGTGAACGATGCCGAAATTATGTTCATTATTCAGTTTATCCGTTCCTGAGTCCATCAAGTTGTACCAGAATATTTTCTCCACCCCAGCGGCGATACTCAAGACATAGCTGCGAATCAAGTAAGCAGCCTGTGTGTTTTCGTCCACGCCGGTGGGATTCAAATGCGTCGGCCAACCAATCTCGGAGAACCACAGCGGGATCGATTCACCGTTATGATGATCGCGCACAAGCTGATTCAAGCGATCGATCTCATCGATCAATCCTTCGGGTGTCTCCGGATAACGGTAGGGATGGACAGACAGCGAATCCATATGATCCAGCCCACCAAGTTCGAAAACCTCTTTCAACCAATCTTCCGGAATTCCTGCTGTAGCCCCGCCAACGACATTCAGATCTGGACGAATCGATTTGACTGCTTCATACCCTTTCTTCAGCAAATTGAAGTAGACATCCGCCCTCGAAGCTGCGGGACCATTTCCACCGAAATATGGCAAGTTGAATTCATTCCATATCTCCACAGATTTCAGCTGGCTGCCGAACTTCCCTAACATCGCTTTGACATAGCTCGCATAGGCGGTATGTGCTTGCTCGGTATAGGGCGTTTTGCCTTCATCGTAATACTTATTGCTGAACGCGAAGGTGAGAAATGGCTCAATATTGAAAGCTTTAAACGATTGCATCGGAAGGGTAAACTTCGGATTAAACGTGTATTGTCCTTGATTGACCTCGATTTCTGACCAGTAGAAGGAATCCCGTACGTTCTTGGTGCCAGCATATTTCAGAAGCGGAATGGATTCTTTATTCCAATTGATCCCGTAATGCGTTTGAATGCCAAAGGGGGACTCTGTCACGCTTGATAAATCGAATGCAGGAAGCATCGCAAATGTCGTTTCGATGGTCTTGACGAGGGTTCCTGCTTGATACGCATCAATCTTCAATCGATAATACCCTTCTGCATGCGTTGGCAGGTTAAGTCGCACTTTGCTAGCCGTTACGGGAACCGTCCCGGAAGAGATCGGTTCCTTCCACGCATTCTCCGTACTCCAATGAATGGCATCACCGGTTGTGAGGATGTCAAACGCAGCCGCCATGTTGCCAGCAAAGACGTTCCCGACTTGCACCTGGGCAATCGCCAGATCGGCGGACTCAACCTTGGCACGGATATCATCGATCCACATCGCGCCCATGGTTCTGCCAGATTTCATGGATGCTTTCGTTAGTTTGAAATACATTTTCTTTAACGGACCATGCCACACGCCGTCGTTGCTTCCGCCCCACTTCGTATAATTGATCCCCGATGTAAAGGAACTTACGGTCACTTTTTGCCACTCCGTTGTCTGATCCAATAGAATCGTTTGTTGATGGTTCTGATTCGAATTGTCGACTAAGATTAGATCAAACTTCGCCATATCCGCTGTCTTCACCCAAAAGCTAAGCTCCAGCGCGTTTGTTGGAAGAACACGTTTAAATAAATACTTCTCTAATGAAACATAGCTGTTCATATATGACGATTTGCTGCTGAAATCGAGCTGCAGCTTGCCCGAGGAACTCCCCGAGTGAGCATTCACAGAATCTAGGCTGAATTCACCGTTTCCTAGCGCACCCGCACTTCCGATTAAGAAATCCCAAGACTCGTCAGTGTTCTCGAAATCACCTACTGTCAATTCTGGCGTATTATCATCCGCATAGGTTGCAGATTCGGGAGTTTTCGATTGGAATGTAATAAAAATGAAGGAAAATAGGAGAATAAACATCGTTGAAGTGGCAAGGATTTGCTTCACTCTGTTCATGGTTATCACTCCTTCCTTTGTTATCAGAAGACTACTTTTTTACAATTAAAAATTCCTTATTCTTCTCATACCATTCTTGCGCTAGCTTTTCAACATTCTCACCACCAAGCCGCTTCCATTCCTGACGAATCTGCTCCATGCCTTCTGCAGGACTTAATGTGTTACCACCTGTCACCACCTTGACTTCAATTTGGGTTGCAATCGGAGCAAACGTCGCTATGAGTTGACTCACTTCAGGAAGATCCGGGCTAAATGCGATATCTCTGCGATATTCGTTCTTAAGCGCTACTTCCAACGCCTTCGATTTCGCAAGTGCGATTTCTTGGGAGAGCGCATCCTGTGCCGCCATGATCGGGATCCACTCTGGCTTGGTATTCCACTGGCTTAGAATCGCATATTCGTTCGCGTACGCCACTTCCTGACGATATTTGTCTGCATCTAACCTCTGCGGAACCTGACCATCCACCAGCTTATAATGGACATTTTCCTCACCGAACTTCATCTGCATCCAGCCCTTTTCGAGCATCCAATCCAGGAAATGAACCGCCGTTTCAATTCGATCTTTATCCATATTGCTATTGAAAGCGACCAATACATTAGAAGGTAGCTCTTGGTATAGGCCATTTTTACCGTATTTACTTGCTACAGACTCTAGTGGAGCTGCTTTGGCATCTGGTACATTCGCCTTCAGATCACGAATTTCATTATCCATACTCCAATTCCCGAAATAGATCCCTGCCTTCCCCGTCGTCCACAATTGTCGCGCATGTTGGAAGTTGCTATCAGTGATATATTCTTTATCAATCAGGCCTTGGTCAAATAATGATTTCTGGAAGGCTAGTGAATCGGTAAAACGATCTAACGTTCGACCAAACTTCATATGACCATCTTCCAAATACCATTGGTTCTCATTCGTAAAGAAGAACGCACGCATCACTTGGACGCCGTTACCGTTAAATACGATAGGTACTGTATCCTTCTGCCCATTGCCGTCCGGGTCTTCCTCCTTGAACTTCTTCGCTACCTCGATCAGTTCTTCCACCGTTGTGGGTGCTTTCAATTGCAGCTTATCCAGCCAATCCTGCCGTATCCACATGCCGTTATTCGCAATCGATTCAATACTTCGTTCACTTGTAACCGCATACATTTTTCCGTTAATCGTCATCGCTGATTTTAATTGTGGGTGATCCTCTAAATACTTCTTTAAGGTCGTACTATATTGATCGATGTAACTATCAATGGGCTGGATCGCGCCCTGATTCGCCAATTGGGCGATATAATTCCGGTCATATTCCCAGACGAGATCAGGTGCGCTGCCCGATGCGAATAAGGTGCTTAGTTTCTGCTGCGCTTGCCCTCGGTCAACCGGAATCCATTTCACGATCGCAGGAGAATTGTCATTCATCCATTTGGTCCACCGGTTACTCTCATAACTTCCTTCTTCCGTAGGTACACTCCCTCGATCAAAGGCTGAAATGCTGATTTCTTTCTTCGTTTCCGCAGGTTTCGGTGCTTCCGCTGCAGCTGATGGCGTCGTTGATTCATGTGATTCCGAATGTTTCACTGACGTTGCATTACTGCATGCTGCGAGCATCATAACACCTAAGCTCACCGTTAGTACCGATTTCCACGCCTGCTTCGAAATTCTCAATCTTCTCATCCCCTTTTCGAATCGTAGTTGTTACGTATATCAGGAACCTATGGTCCGATGATATCAGCCTTTCACAGAACCGATTAACACCCCTTTGACGAAATGCTTCTGCAGAAACGGATACAAAATAAGAATTGGCGTCACCGCGATCACGATTGCCGCAGCTTTGATCCCTTCCGGCGTTAGCATGATTTGATCGACACCTTCACTTCCTGTGCCATTATTCAGAAGACTCTGATTCACTTGCAGAATCATTTGATAGAGCTTGAGGGTTAGTGTCTGAAGGTTGCTCTGCGTAATATACAACAACACGTTAAAATAAGAATTCCACCAGCCCACGGCATAAAACAAAGATAGCGCAGCCATGATCGGTTTACATAATGGCAAAATGATCTGCAGCAGAATCCGCCAGTCTCCCGCCCCGTCTATCGCTGCGGACTCTTCTATTTCGTCAGGCAAGCCTTCCATGAATGTCTTCATGACGAACATATTGTAGGTACTGAGGAGTGCCGGCAGCCATAATGCCCAATACGAATTCATGAGTCCTAAGGATTTCACGAGGATAAAATTCGGGATGATTCCTGTCGTGAATAACATCGTGAAGATGATGAACATGAGTAGGAAATTACGACCTTGAAGCCTTTTTCTGGAGAGCGGATACGCTGCTAAAGTCGTTAATACCATATTCAACAGCGTCCCTACAAGGGTGACCACTATCGTATTTCCCATCGCCACGAAGAGTTGACCATCATCAAATAAACGAAGGTACGCCTGCGCGTTAAACTCAACGGGCCACAAAGACACTTCACCGGCTGTTATGGCCCTACTGCTGCTAAATGAAGATACGATGACATACCACAAAGGATATAAGGCTGCAAGGGAGAAGACACCGAGCATGACATAATTTGCCGCCGTCCCTGCACGAGACCAGAGCATATGAATAGGATTCTGAATGTACATGCGTTACCACAGCCCCCTTTCCCCGAACGCTCGGGTTAACCGATTTACACTGACGACCAGAATGAAGCTAACGAGTGATTGGAACAAACCTAAGGCGGTCGTATAACTATAACTCATGTTTTGTAGACCGACGCGATAGACATAGGTGCTGATGACATCAGCTACATCCAATACAGACTGATTTTGCAAAATGAGTGTCTGCTCCAATCCGACATCGAGCATACTGCCCATACGCAGCACGAGAAGGATAGCGATTGTGCTTCGAATGCCAGGAAGTGTAATATGCCACATCTGGCGGAGCTTGCTCGCGCCGTCGATCTTCGCTGCTTCGTAGAGCTGAGGGTCAATGGAAGCCATCGCTGCCAAGTAGAGAATGGTCCCCCAACCCGCTTCACGCCAAATCCCGGACACCGTGTATGCAACTGGCCACCATCTGGAATCTGCCATAAAGTAAATCGGTTCAATACCAAATACGTTCACAAGAACTGTATTCACGATCCCCGTACTCGGGGATAGGATCGCGATGAAGATGCCTCCCAAAATGACCCATGAGATGAAATGGGGTAAATACAGCAAGTTTTGTACGGTCCTCTTGTACCATTCTTTTCGAACTTCATTTAGCAGTAGCGCTAATACGATGGGTACCGGAAAGCCAAAGACAAGACTGTATACATTCAGTACCAACGTATTCCGAAGCACTCGCCAAAAATCAATACTTCCGAATAAGCTTTCGAAATGCTTAAACCCCACCCATGGGCTTCCAAATATCCCATCTCCCAAGCGATAGTCTTTAAAGGCGATGATCTCGCCGACCATTGGCGCATATTTGAACACGAAATAGAACAAGATCACGGGCAGCAGCATCAAGTACAAGTGACGATCGAGTATGAAGCGATGACGGAACGTCGAACGTTGATCCTTCATGTGGTTCATCCTTTCATTGGGGGTGAATCGATCGTACCGTGAGATCGAATATTTGGAAATAGACACGTTCTGAAGACAGTCACTATTCTTGCAAAATGTACATACACATTTCTTATACGAGGTACACTTCTTGTGGTAGGGTTAGAAAATCCTTATTATGACGCGGTTTTTTAATCATTTGCCCTAACAAAACGAAAAACATGTACAAGTCCATCCTTCAACTGAAAAAGGATGAATTCTCGTACATGTCGTTTCTGTTTAATCGCATTCGTAGATCGATTCATTCGTATTCTCCATCTGTGTCTGGGATCGGTACTCTAAAGGCGTCAATCCTGTATGCTTCTTAAACGTCCGAATAAAGCTGCGTGTATTCAGATATCCAACGGCTTCTGCTATCTCGTTTACTTTCATATCCGTACCTGCTAGGTGTTCCTGGGAAGCATTCATTCGGATGCCAATGAGATAATCAATGAAGTTGCTTTCCGTATGTTCCTTGAACAGTTTACTGATATAGGTTGAGCTTAAATGGAATTCTTGAGCCAGCTTGTCTAACGTAAGGTCATGTTCATGATAGTGTTCTACGATATAGATAAGAATTTTGTCAACGGTCTCGTTACTGCCTCTTTGAATGCGCTTTGCTTTGATTTTGGATGCCATCTCCTCAAGAAATTGGAAGACGAGCCTCTCCATTTCTTGCAATTTACCGCTCCGGTTGATGAGCTCATACATGCGCTCTAGTTGGCTCTTCGATTCATGGAGGTCGATCCCTGTGGAACTCACTGACTGTACTGACTTGACGATCAGATCAAAGGAAAGCTGGCGTATTAGATCAGGGGACAAATTTCGATCCATTGCTTCGCGAAACGTTTCTTGTACATATGCTTGTAATTTCACTGAATCTGTCAGTTTTAGCGCATCCGTAATGCGATCTGCCATACGCATGAGACGATAATAATCTTGGCTATCCAGGGGTTGCAGGTCTTCAATAGAGATGACAGCGCGCCCCCCGAATACGATTTTGTAATGGAGAGCCTTTTGCGATTCGTCATACGACTTGGGAATATCCTTCATCTCACGATAACCTCGGCCAACACCGACGGTGATATCCAGACCGAATTGCTGCTTCACCGTATCGAGAATCAGCTCCATGATCGCAAGCGCACGTAAATGATTCTGCTCCCCATCCCCTTCCGCGAAACTGATAATGACTGCAGCGCGGCCTCCCCCAATATCAATCGCGATGCCTGCGTTCTCTGTATTGATCATTTCCTCTGCTGCATTGCAGAATACATACGTGTACAGCGTTTCATCCAGGGCGCTTAAGTCCATTCCCTCTTTGCTGATCTCCGCCGTACAGACAAGATATCGGTCTGGAAATAAATGAACGCCTATGAACTTCAAATGATGATGGATTGCCCAAAAATCTGTTCGATTGCCGACCAGCATATCCATCATCATTCTCCACTTCAGTACCGGCTTCGAGTCTCGAACATGCTGCTCAAGATGCTCTCGATCTAACAAGAGCTGATCGAATACACGTTCTAGATAAGGAAGTCCAACATTTGATCGTTCCTTTGTAGGCGTGATGTGATAAGTACCTGATATTTTTCCAATCAATTGATGAAGGGGTTTGAAGGTCCAACGACTCACGTAGAAAAGAACGATCAGCGCAAAAATGATCATACCGATTCCTAATGCGATCAGCAGATTGCGTGTCACCTTAAGCGGCTCATAGATTTGTGACTCTGGCACAATACTGATCAGTTTCCATCCTGTATAATTGGAGTCACGGTAAAAGATCGATTGACGAACATGATTGAGCTCACCGGTCAAGGTTCCGCTTCCTTTCATGGAGAGCACGTCCTTGAGATGAGGAAGCTCTTTGATATTACGGTAGATTTGCGTTTTATCATCGTGGGTGACAATATTTCCATCGTTATCGATAATGAACATATGACCAATTTTACGGTCTTCGTAAACAGCATTCACCATATCGTATATGACTTTTTCATTGATGTTGACCGCAACGATTCCCTTGCGATACCCAGGACCGCTGATCGTTGGATAGGATCTCACTAAAGTGATGACGTCATTGGTAGAGTTACCATCCGAAATCTGATGTGTGGTTAACCACTTGAAATAAACTGGCATATCCAAATAACGACCCAACCAGTTATGAACCGGAGGGGTATCCTTCATGTAAGCTTTATCTGTCAACAAGTGACCGCTTACAGCAGAATAGACAAATATAGATGAGAACTGAGGATTTGTATTAATGAACTCTCGCAGCTTGGCGTTTAACCCATAGAAATTGCTATACTTTTGGCCTTCATCTTTATAACTGTCATACATAAAATAGACAAACTCGAGATCATTCATTAGCGTTAGCAAATCTTTCTCCGTCTGGCGAAAAGTTACCTCCATTTTTTGATCCACTTGTTTCAATAAGGCAAGGTTCGTATCATTTAGATCATTACCTAATTTCCCTACCGTTCCAATGTAAGATAACCCAAAGGTCAGTGTGATGATCACTAAAAAAACGGCCCCATAAATCAACATCACTTTCGTCGACAGGCTGAACTTCATCATCGATTTACCTCCGATTGAGACCTCTAGCGGATCAGATCCCACCTACGTGAATGTCAGGATATCTTCTATTTTATTCATATGCTTGTATCCCTCTAACATTCGTTCGATCAGGTTGATCCCCTAACGATCAGGTTACCGGAAAAAAGTACAGGGTCAGTAATGATGCCATTTATTCGGTCAAACAACATATTCATGGCTGCTTTACCTGCTAGATGTCTGGGATAATCGATGACGGTTAGCGGTGTTGACAATTGTGAAGACATTAAGATATTCTCAGAGCCGGCAATGGCCAAATCACGAGGTACCCGAAGGCCCCGTTCATGACAGGCAGCTAAGCATCCCGCAGCCATGAGATCGTTGGCGCATACGATAGCTGTGAAGTCTGGAAGCGCTCCCTCTTCACCGTCTAGTAAACGACCGAGTACCAATTGCGCCTGTTCGAATCGGCCAGAACCATCAACATATCTGGATGCGGCTGCATCCGTATTTAGTCCTTCAAGCCGCATCCCTTCGCAAAATGCCTCATATCGAACAGCGTAGTGAAGATACGGTCCTGCCGCAGACATAAAGGCAATTCGTTCATGCCCTCGTTGTCGCAAATGAGAGATAAGGTTGCGCATGACAGGCAGCCATGCAATGTCAACATAGGGGATGTCGTTCCCCTCCCCCCAAGCCGAAGGCTGCATAACGGATACGATGGGGATCTCGAGCGAATTAAAATACGCCAATGTCTCTCGGCTCAAGCATGGGCCAAGCAGCAGAACGCCGTCTACTCGGCCCATGAGTAAGCCTCGCAGCTCTTCTTCTCGGTTCGGATCGTACGTCTGTACGAATACGAAATATCCATGCTGCTTCGCCGTCGCTTCGATGTGCAGCAACAACCCTGCCTCGAACGGATTGCCGATATAATGAATCAACACGGCAATTTGCTGTGTTTTCTTCGTCTTCAGACTGCGTGCCGTCTGGTTCGGACGATAGCCTAACTCCCGAATGGCGTCTAATACCCTGCGTTTTGTTTCTTCTCTCACGTTGTTACGGCCATTTAGCACATACGATACGACGGCTGCCGATACACCGGCACGATCCGCTACATCTTGTCTTGTTACCATGACCATTCCTTCAATGGCACCATCGAATCGTCAGGTACATAATAGTTAAATGGATTGTCGCTAATCATACCTAGGAGCTGTTTACGAATGGGGCTGGCATCCTTCAGCAGTCGTTCCGAAGGGACCTTATAATCAATGGGGCGTATCCAAATGGGGCTATAGCCAAGGAACAACTGACGTCTAGTTAATGTGGAATGGTTCGGTGCACCCGAATGCCATAAATTTTGAGGAAAGATAAATACATCTCCTGGGTCACCGCAAATCTGAATTTCATCCGATAGCATCTCCCTCACATTTTCCGATTCAGGTCGGTACGCGCGGTTATGCGATTTGGGGATGATTTTCGTATTGCCACGGTTCGGTTCAGACATATCGCTTAAGATATAGCAGACTTTAATGTAGTACGTTGCCGTTAGCCCTCCAATGTTGGGGAACTGAGGGAGCGGTCCGTCTTGATGCCAATTAATGAAACTATTCGTCGCTGTCGGTGCATCCCCTGGATTGGGCTTCCGAACAGTCAGATGCGAGATATGCAATTGAATATTATAGCCGAGCAATTGAACGATAAGCGGCAGCACCGTTGGTTCTTCGATCAGAGAGGCAATTTCATCATGACGTTCAACGCTGTTATAAATATTGTAAGCAAGGGATTCAGGCTCGTCATCCAATATGCCGTCTATCGCAGCATTTAACCGTCTTACCTTATCTTCGCTTAATACACCCTTCAGCAATAGAAAACCATCGTCATTAAACTTCTGGACCCATTCCGAATAATCTGCTCTTATCGTCGTCAATTTGCCTACCTCCTGAATTCAAATTTTTTCATCATAATTTACTCGTGTAAATTTGATTCGTAATTACTATATTTTGCCAAAACTTGTCCTGTCAACAAAATAAAATATCAAAATATGGTATGGATCAGTTTATAGGCACACAGACTTTCTCTTGGCGTTCGATCCCTCTTCGTGTCCTCTTAGTTGAAAAAGTTGAATAAGCTACTTACTTTTGATATTGTCTAATCAAAGCTGTGAATAAAAGCGAAAAGGAGATTAACATGTCAGTAGTCATTGCGACAGATGATTTAGAACTTCCTTGCCCCCATTGTGACGGTAAAAAACATGTAATCGTTAATCATCATGAGGAACTGTGTCCAAAATGCGATGGCAAGGGTGTTATATTAACCGCATTAGGGCAAACATTACTTCATTTTATAAAAAAACATGCCTAGTTTTGCTAAGATTAAAGTACAACACATTATAAAAAAGAGTAGCCTGCAGCTACTCTTTTTTTCTGAACATATCTGCTCAGTTCGATAAAGACATTAACAAATCGATAAGCGGCAGATTAGCGCAATTTGGGATGAGCATTTTTTCGAAGTGCATATCCAACAATCAATGCCAAAGGAAAGAACATACTAAATGTTAAATCCATATACGGCCAGTATTTAGAGGAAAAATTGTTGTAATAGGCGATATTGGGAGCAATCACCTGAGAGAGGAAGATAATGATCATACCTATTGGGAACAACAGCATCCTGAAATCTTTCAGCTGGAACAATTGCGCTACACTTCGATGAAGCACATAGGAAAACAATGTCATTTTAAAATAGGTTGTTATGATCCACATTAGGGCTAAAATCGCCTCAACCCTTTGAAAAAAATTACCGATATTGATTCGTTTCGCAAGATCGTAACTTGGGTATGTATTTCTCGCTGCTGGCTCCGCACCGAGAACGAGAATCGTTAGTCCTATGAACACGACAAGGATCATCCCTCCGATTAACGTGCCGATCATCATGCCCGAACGAATATCTTTTTCATTATTTACGTTCGGAAATATCATCATTAATGTGACAAGCTCCAAGAAGGGAAATGCCGTACATGCGATAGATCCGCGTAGAATTGGTTTGATACCATGATCGAAAACCGGCTGTATTTTATGCAGATCGATTGCTGGAATAAGTGAAACGATAAATATGATAAAGAGAAGAATGAACCAAGGAAAAAAGATCTCAGACACACGAGTAAATGTCTCTAGACCTAATCGCACGCCCATAATAATCAACAGTAGAAATAAAATATGGACGGCTTCAATCGGCGTATCCGGCATAATTTGGGAAACCGCAAAATCTCCGACTTCTCTGAGATGTGCACTGATAGACAGCGTTATATAGCCTATAAATAGCAGTGCAATCGGGATACTAACCCATCGCCCAAAAACTTCTCGTATATGCTCAATCAGAGACAATTTATAATTTAACTTTCCTGCAGTAACGAACAAAGATACAAAGATTAACCCAATCACCAAACCCACAATGGCTGATATCCAGGCGTCTCGGTTAGCCTCTAATGCTGGAATTGCAGGCAGTACGAGAATGTTGTCACCTATGGTGATAAGCGTAGCTAATATTGTAAATTGGCGTGTACTGATTTTGAGCGTTTCGGCCATTTCTTAGATCCCCCAATTACGATAATATTCCCATCATGAGTCGATAGAACGGTTTGTATACGATGGCGAGCCATCTAAAGGGACTAGAGATCTGTAGATGTAATTGCCAAATAATCAACAAACTAGTCCCGGTGATATGGAAAATGGTGAAGAACCATAATTCCTTCCTATAGTGATTTCGAATAAGGATCGGGATCTCGAATATGGCGACCACGGCAGCAATAACTAAGATTGCAATAATGGGGATCATATCCTTCTACTCCTTCATAACCTTCAGTGATGGGTCAGTAATCGTACCCATGTTCCGGATTTTAATATCCGTTGTCACATTTACCGGTACGACGGGGAAGATACGCCCCCAATTTTTACCTATTCTTTTCCAAGCGCCAGGATTGGACCGATGAATTGCATCTCCAAATCCGAAAATGTCCGATTTAAATTCGTGTTGTACCTTAGCAATTGTATCCTTGATAATACTTTGGAGTTCTTTATTGGCCAACTCTTGCAATTTATCGATGGAGTTCGGGTTCGTAAGGTCAATACTACATTCCACATCCGCCACATTCGTCTCCATTCGCACATGAATGTCAATCTGAGGCTCACCTTTTACAATTTTCCCTTTTACGTCAGTCTTTGTACGGACAACATCCGTTGCAATAGTCCCCTCAGCCGGACAAGGAAAGTGTCCTGACGTTTTGATGACGCGATTGGTGATGTAGTTATACCCCTTGCTCTCCCTTTCATTTAACCAACCAATGAGCTTGTCTTTTTTGAAAACAGACGCGCCGAAGAATTTCAAAAAAGTGGAAGGAATGACAGATTCGACGTTATCTTTCTTATCGCCTTTCCCCTGACCTTGTATTCCAACACCGATGATTGCAATTTCTTTATTTGATGTCAAAAGGTCATACGAGACCTCATCTAACTTAATGACAGGCGATGGGGCCCAATATTTTTGTAATGTGCTTAGGCTTCCATACATTCTTTTAGCAGGAATTTTCTCTACACGCGTTAGGACTTGGAGCGTCTCCTCCGCCCTTAAGCCTTTGGCGATAAGAACGTAAAGATCTTCCTCCCGAACTTCGTGATCTCTTAACAGAAAATCCATGGCCTTGCCAATCCCCGAACGAGCCAACTCCTCACCAATTACGACCACACGAAGCTGAGCAAGATATATTTTACGGGGGGCCGTGGTGGTCATTTTCCTGATGGCTTCAACAATTGTCTTCGAAGTCGCGGTATACACAGTAACTGGCACTTCGTATCCTCCGCCCTTCTTCGAGGCGACTTCGCTTGGGATAATCGCTTGTACGGATACCTTGAATTGATCACCATCCTTATCGATGCCGATCGCAGCAGCAAGGGAGAGGTCGTTCAGTTCCTTACGGCTCCAACAACTGCTAAGCAATGTGGATACGAGTATTAAAGTCATAATCAGAAACGCCGTACGCTTCATCATTACCCCTCCCTTATGGCTTACTTTTCTCCCGGTTTTGGAGGTTTCGGTTCAGGTGTCCTTTCACGAACAATGTTTTTCTCACTCGTTAATCGAGGGCGGGTAAACATGGCCCATTGAGGAAAGCGAATTAATGTATCTTTGAGATCACTTGGAACTAGCGGAGAGAACGGACTCATATATGGGATACCAAACGAACGTAAGCTGCATAAGTGGAGCAGCAATGCAATGATACCGGCCACGATCCCTAGTAAGCCGAAAGTGGCAGCAAGCATCATTAATGGGAACCGCAGAATTCGAATCGAAATGGCCATATCGGTAGAAGGGAACACAAAATTGGATATCGCAGTGATCGATACGACAATGACCATAGCGGCAGATACCATTCCTGCATCAACTGCTGCTGTGCCTACGACAAGCGTACCAACGATTGAAACGGCAGAACCGATAGCCCGAGGCATTCGAACCCCTGCTTCCCGTAAAATCTCAAAGGTCACTTCCATAACGATTGCTTCAATGAATGCAGGGAATGGAACGCCTTCGCGCTGTGCCACTAGATTGACGAGCAAATCTGTTGGCAGCATTTCTTGATGAAAAGTCGTTATTGCAATATAAAGGGAAGGACCGGCTAAAGCAATAAAAAAGCTGATCATCCGCAGTATCCTTAGAAGGCTCGAAAAGTCTATACGATGATAGTAGTCTTCAGCGGCTTGAAAAAACTGTATGAAAACCGCAGGAACAATAAGTACAAAGGGGGTACCATCAATCAATATCGCAATCCGACCCTCTAATAAATCGGCAGCAACGACATCCGGACGTTCCGTATTAAACATGGTTGGAAACGGAGTCGCTGAATTGTCTTGTATCATTTGTTCAATATATCCACTCTCAAGGATGCCATCGATCTGAATACGATTTAGACGTTCACGGACTTCCATCACTGCTTTATCGTTTGCAATTCCCTTAATATACATGATGGAAACATTCGTTTTCGTTACCTTTCCAATCTGCATATTCTCAAGCCACAGATTATGACTCTTTATTCTTCGCCGGATCATCGCTGTATTGGTGCGTATGTTTTCAATAAAGCCCTCCTTGGATCCGCGTATGATGGTTTCGGTCGTTGCTTCGGTGACACTTCGGTGTTCCCAACCTTTCACGCAGATTACTAATCCTTTTGTGTAACCGTTGAGTAACAGTATGGCATCACCGGATAATAGGAAGTTCATTAATGTCTCATAATCGGTTACTTCCTTGAGATCTCCTACGGTTAAGACCCTACTTTTTAATAAAGTTAATGGATTGGTGCCCGCGAACCCTTCCTTCGGGTAATCTAACATCATCGACTCGATAATAAAATTGTTAATCGAAGCGGCGTCAGCTAAACCATCCATAAAAATGATTGCAACATCTAATCCACTGCCAATTTGAAATTGCCGAATAACGATATCATTGCTGTTACCTAAAGATTCTCGGATCAACTCAAGGTTTATTCGGAGCTTAGCATTCAAGTGGACTGCCATGGAGGAACCCTCCTCCTGAACGGACTGCTCTTCCATTCCTTCTGTTTGATTTTTACCTTCCAAGAATCCCATCGAGTAACTCTCCTGTTCGCATATAAATTATCTATGTATCTACATACATCAAATTAACTTTTACCATTATTTGATACAATTAAGTAATTTATGCAAACAAAAAAACCGCGATTCACGCGGTTAAGATGAAAATCAGATTTTACATATTTTGCAAAGGTCGTATCATGCTGCTTTTATGTTGCTCAACGTATGGCCTTATTGTAATCTTTCTATCAACCAATAAAATGCTAGTACAAAAATAAGGCAAGACATTGTGATCATCAGTTTGCGATACCATGGGAACTTTTGCAACCAGATCAGGATTGGGAGTAATAGACATAGAATCATGAGCTGCCCCACTTCCACACCTAAATTAAACGTTAAGAGTGAGCCGATCAGATTCGTCTTTGGAAGTCCCGTTTCGGCCAATGCTCCAGCGAAACCCATGCCGTGAATCAAGCCAAAAATAGCCGTTAAGATCCAGCGCCATTTCGCCTTTTGAACAAACAGATTTTCTACAGCTACATAACAGATCGACAACGCAATCAAGGCTTCGACCCATGACGGGATCACTTGAATGCGGCCCGACGCTACGAGGAACAGGGTAATGCTGTGGGCGATTGTAAATGCAGTAACAATCTTGATCGCATCCTTGAAGCGAGATGCAATTAATACGAGAGATAACAAGAACAGCAAATGGTCATAGCCGGTTAGGATATGTTCGATTCCGAGTACGAAGTATTTCCACAGGACGGAGCCAATCTCAGTCGGAGCATTCTCGGCCTCAGGTAAGGTGACCTGAATATCTTGTCTATTGATATCAAGAATATCCTGATAGAAAAAATTCGTCGAATGAACCGAGAGTCCACTCGTATGAACAGGCGCATCTGCAAACACCAGATTGTAGTGAATATTAAATTGTTCGATCGTTTCATCGGCGGTTAACTTTAATTGAAACACGACGCCTCTTGTAGAACCCTTTGTTGTCACGTCCATCGCAAGCAATTCCATCGTTAAGGGTTTCGAATCTACTTCGATGTGAAGATCTTTCTGTAAAAAAGATTGGACTCCTTCCTTTTCCGACAGCAGTTCCTCGTTCTCCAGATTACCATCCTTGTTGGTATCAAATTGAACAAGCAAGTCTCTTTGATCCAGAAATAGTTCATAGTTGATCTCGTTCCCTTTAACGACGATCGCCGAGTAACCCATGCTTGCGGAATGCGCATATGAAGTTGTGGAAGTCCCCAAAAATAATACGATAATGCTAAAGGATAGGAATGTTCGTAAGTTCATCTGCTGGACCTCATTTCATAAACTGTACCAAGTAGAGAAGGAATTCCTGGTGAAATTAGTCCAAGCCCTCCAATAGTGTTTTCAATTGAGGGTGAAGATTCAATGCATTCAGAATGATCGTCAGAGCCTCAGCGCGTGTAGCGCTGCCTTTCGGATCAAATACCCCATTGGGCTTGCCGCTAATGATGCCCGCTGCCGCAGCATCCTTGATTAGATTTGCCGTATACGAGCTTGCTTTTGCCATATCCGTAAAGTTGCCTTTTGAAGCATCTTTGTCCACGTTACTCAAATCCACAATACGGGACAGAATGATGACCATTTCTTCTCGGCTGATCGTTTTATTCGGTTTGAAGGTTCTATCTCCATATCCGGTAATAACTCCTGCGCTTGCGAGTTTCTCAATCGCGTCTTTAGCCCAATGACTGTCAATGTCATTCAGAACAACCGCATGATTATCGCCGCCGATGATATCGAATGCGCGAGAGATGATCGTTGCAAACTCGGCGCGCGTAATTTTACCGTTCGGATGAAATGTTCCATCCTGATATCCAGCGACAACATGCAGTTTCACGAACGTACTAACGGTCTTCTCAGCCCAGTGTCCTTTTATGTCAGCCAGTTCAATCTTTACATTTGATTTCTTGGCTTCCTCGATCTTGGACTCGATCTCATGAACTAAGTTTTTTCCATTAATAATTTTACTGTTGAATACATCATCCCCTTTAGAGGGATGGTTATTTCCGCTATTTCCGTTATTACTATTGTTTCCGTTGTTTCCGCTATTTCCGTTATTTCCGCCGTTACCACCATTCGATGCTTTTACATCTACCGATAACTTGTTATTGCCTGAAACAACAGTAGACACTAACTGCGAATCCAACAGTTTCACACTGTCCAGAACAATGTCGGCCGTTCCCTGACTAGCCGCATGAAAGGTTAGTGTAGCTAGTGTTACATTCCCGTTCTGGCCTGGGTTATTGCCTATTTGCGTATGTGCGATTTGAATCTTATTCCCGTTCACAATAGGATCTACCGAAAAGCCGTTACTTTCACTAACTCCCTTCACAAACACCAAGCGGTTGGTATCATAGGTTAAATTGACTTCATATGCATACATGTCGCTTAATTGTTTTCCATTCACCGCAACTTGAAAATCCTCCCCTTTAGATACATTTCCTTTCGATATCGAAAGGATGAAAGATGGGTCGGATTTTGCATATACAGCGAATGTGGGAAGTAAGAGCACCGTCAAAAGCAATGTCAGACTGACAGAGAATAGTTTTTTTATCATCGAAGAAATCCGCCCTTTCGGAAAATACTTCTGAACATTCAGAGGAAGAAGATCAATGGGGGATAATATTAGATATCCCCCTCATTTTACTCCCGTCCCATCCTGAATTTCGCTGATGTAATCAAGCAAACAAGGTACGGCGTTGTTTTATTGCAAGATCGCTTTGGCTATGATTGCAAGGTCCATAATATCAATCGTGCCGTCATGATTTACATCCGCTTTCTCATTCCAACCTGTTTGACCTTGTTGTTTGCCGTAAACCCCTGAAACGATAGCCAAGTCTCCAATAGAAATTCTTCCATCGTTATTGACATCTGCAGTTATTCTCTTGGTATCAAACCATTGAATTGCCGCTTCCAATGCGGCTTTCGCATTGTCCACCTGCTGCTGAGTGGTATTCGGATCGTTTGCTGTCGCACTCGCCGCAGCAATTGCTGACTGCAATTGAGCTTTGGAGCCAATCGCGTATAGTCCGTCTCTATTGCCTTCCACTGCAGCATTGTACTTGGCTTGAGCGCTTGCGATCAATGCATTTAAGAGTGACTTATCTACAGATTTACTTATTTGTATCTCGTGGGAGGCACCACTGACCTGCAGCTCATTCCCCTGTCCGTTGGCAATTACAACATTATCTAGAGAGAATGTCGTCTTATCGGTAGCTTGAGTTACCCTTTTGGCCGTAAATTTGATTGCGAGCATATCGCCTTGGGCAGGTACGTTCGTGCCCACGCTGGCCATCACAATCCGGATTTGACCCGGCGCAGTCTCTTTTTGATCGACAACTTGGAAGCCGTCCTTCAATGATGTAATCGAATCGAGCTGCAATTTCTCCGGATCATAGTGGAGCGTCAATTCTTGAGCATACACCGACTGATATACGCTTTGCGTAACGCCGGTCAGTCCCATCGTTAAATCGAATGTTTGACCGGGGGCAACCTGCTGCAAACCTGTCAATGTAGACTGAGGCATTGTTGTCGCCGGCAGCACAGTCACGCTAATGCTTGTTGTCAATGCGACATTGTTCGGATTTGTCACACCTGCAGGCAAGGTTACAGTTCCATTTACCGTGAAGGTCTGTTCTATCTTTAGTGCTGGATCATAGTTTGCAGGATCTACATTCCATGACACATCGGCAATCTTACTTCCTGAATCGGTAACCAGTTCAACGGAAGAAGGCAATCCCAGGGCTGCTGCCGTCTTTGCTGTTCCGTTAACGATACCTGTGATTGCTGCGGGCGCTGTTATGCTCTTTAACGTCATAGGTTGAACGACTTCGAATGTCTTGCGATCCACTATCGTATAACCGTCATTGAGCATGAAGAGTGCATCATAAGTGCCAGGGGCCAGTCCATTGCTTAAGCTAACTCTTCCGTTTCCGGACTTTAAATAACTCCATGTAATAGATACACCCGCACCTGGAGGAACAGCTCCGGTTTTGTAGATGCCGACCCAATCCTTCCCGTTTGACGCTGCCCCATAATAGGATAGGGTAATGGCTTCCCCTTTGTTGTACTGGGATTTGTCTAGGGATAGAGATCTTTCTCCAGCTGCAAGAACAGTTACATCAATGCTTGCTGTCAATGGTATGCTGTTCGGGTTATCAACTCCGGAAGGCAGGGTTACGGTCCCTGGCACCGAGAAAGTCTGCGTCGTCTTGATATCCGGATCGTAGCTAACACCGCTTAAATCCCAATCCACACTTGTATCCACATTTCCTCCATCGGTTACAAGCGTTACTTTGGTTGGTAATCCAAGACCAGTCGCAGTCTTGGGCGATCCGTTACTCGCAGATACCGCTACAGGCGCAGTGATACGATTTAATTTCGCACCCTCAGTCGTAATGTCAATCTCCTGGTACGAACGGTTATACATGGAATCATCGGCGAATACCCGGAGTAAATATGGCGTTTTCGGCATTAAACCTGTAATCTTGTATTGCCTGTATTCGTCGTATGGCTTGTCCATCGGATACGAAAGGCTGTTGAACGACTTGTCCACTTCCCCAGTGTGCTTATTGGTAAGCTGAACATTGTATTCAAAATTGCGCACATTGTCATTTGCCTGCTTTATTGTAAAAGTAACTTCGCCGCTTTTTAAGGAATCGACCTTAATTCCCTCATCAAACTGCGGAGGTATGAGGTCTTTTGTATCGCTCCTGCTATACGTAAAGGCATCTTTGCCTTCGCCAACGTTTATTACACGAGGTGTGCCTACAAATTCATCTGTAGCTAAATTGTACTGTTTGAGAATAATTTTCGAACCGTATACTTCCATGAAATTTACGATTTTAGGTGTGGTTTTATAACTGCCATACGCACCTTCTATATATCCGCCGTACGGACCGTCATCTTGATAACTGGAATATGACACCGCACCGGAATCGAGAAACGTAGCCGCGCCTTGATAAAGAGAACGTTCGTCGGTCGGATCGTATTGCGTATGACCTGACATATAGAACACCTGCGAATAATTATTGTCGGCAATAAATTTGCCGAAACTATTACTTGCACCACTGCTCCAAGCCGATCCCCACACGGTTCCGCTAATAGGGTAGTGAGACATTGCAAATATCGGTTTTTTGGGATCATAATCTGGTTCACTTTTAATTTCGTTGAGGAAATTTGTAGCTTTTCCCACTGTGTTATTGCTATTAATATTTCCGTCAAAACCAATCAAATTATATCCTTTTATCTTAACTCGATAAGCACTGTTGTAAAAATCGTTATCGTACGACTGCGTGGATTCGTTCCACGCACCCGCCGTACCAACAGGTATTAATGTTTCGGAGCCGTTCATATCATGGTTGCCTTTTACCATATATAACTTCGTATGGTCAAATAAGCCCTCACTTTTAAGTTTATTGACGACGTCCGTCATCAAACCCATCCACACATACTCATTGGCATTGTTACCGCCAGTAATGTCGCCAGGCATCAACATGACATCGGACTGAGGGAATGTACTCAAGGATTTTCTAATCTCTTTTTCTATGTTCTCTTTTGAACCGGGATGACCATTGATTTCCGGGTCGCTGTGCACAGTTATATTTAAATCGGCTGGAGTTGATGTTTTATTGCTTTTTTGATAGATGAAGATGGCGTTGTTTAGTTCACGTACGTAGTAATTAATCGTTTCCTGTGTAAAAAATTTTACTTTTTGCGTTGTTGCAACCGTGTTTGCCATATCCAAAACCTTTTTCAAAGAATTAAAATCGGTTTTGCTGAAGCCGCTTCCTAGACCGCCTGCTACGATTGTATTTGCTTCTGATATGGCGTTGTTCAGCGCGTTCATATCTACTTCATGTCCAGCGTAGCTATTATAATTCGCTTGAATTGCATCGCTGCTAATGACGCCTTCCGAAATCATCAGATCAGCGATAGCGAAGGCATTACCTCCTTTGTTGCCCAATCCGTCGCCACCAATAACCAATGGATTAGACGTATCTAACGATCCGTGTCTCAGCGTAGTATCAGCCATTTTGTAGGCATCGATATACAGCGACGCAAGCATTTTGTCTCTGTCCACAACAAAGGTCACGTAGCGCCAATCGGAAGCATTAAACGTGTTGCGCCCAAAGGAAATGTCCTTTACTTTTGCGGTCGGGAATCCAAAATTCATGTTGACCGAATTGGCCGATGTGTAAATCGCCCAGCCTGCGTTAGAGCCGTTGCTAAAATCCTTATTAGATAAAATGACATTATTATTTTTCGTGTCGCCCTTATACCAGAAGGATACAGTAAAACTCTCTTCACCAAATTTCAAGCTTTGAGGCGTACTGATAACATTGCCGTTTCCACTGTCCAAGTGCAGCGCTTTAGTTCCTGATAATACGCCTTCTACAAAACTATAATTTCCTTTTGCTATCAAATCTTGCTGAGTTACATCGTCCTTCAAATTATTGTCGAATTTAATCGATGCGATAAGGGGGTTGGTGTTGGCACCAGCAGCAGCATTTTCTGCGTATGCGTTCGTCGATAACATTCCGAAGATCATCGTTAATATAAGGGTAAATGACAACATTCTTTTCACTCGAGAAAACCTCCTTATAAGAAGTTAATAGGCCTCTGTTCAGCAGCTCGTAACCTTGCGTTCAAATCAATACAATGAATCATCCTCCCATTTTTATGATCACACTTTTCCATTCGTTCAAAAATTATTGTACATTCACTTCGTTCCTTTTGTGTCAAATGACTGTAAACTCCAAATCAAGATTATGTAAAAGACCGCTTCCATCATCAACTGGCATTTGATGTGTAGTTATTGTTATAATGAAATAATTCATTCAATAAATTTTGAACATAGGAGTGAACAGATCTGTGTCCCAAACCCAGGAAAGTGAAGAACGGCGGCTTCGTATCCGAAATCAAATGATCGAAGCGATTGCGGAAACGATGGATTTATACGGCGCTACGCATTCGTCAGGCCAATTGTACGGGATTATGTTTTTTGAGAATCGGCCGATGACGCTCGACGAGATGAAAACACAGATGAACATGAGCAAAAGCAATATGAGCTACGCTGTCAGATCGCTCATGGAATCTAGAATGGTGAGCAAACTGGATGAAAAACAAGATCGAAAAGAACTGTACGCCGCAGAGACTGATTTTTTTCGTGCGTTTCAACACTTCTTCTCGCATAAACTGCAACATGAAATTGATGTGATGACGGGGGCTATTGATCTAGCGCTTCCGGAGTTGAGTGAGCTCATTCTTGAGGAGCATACGAGCGATGAGGAACGAAAGCTTGCGCTTCAGGATTTGCATAAGATCCGTCATGCGAGGACGTATTACGAGTGGCTGCAGCAATTTGTAGAAGCACTGCGACAAGGAGAGTTCTTCACAAGAGCCGCCGTCGAAGAGGAGTCAGCAGACAGCAGAAAAGACGCAAGATGAGATAGCTATATCTCACCGTGCGTCTTTTTCATTTGCTTAATGGAATAAATTATTGCAAAATCGCTTGAGCTACGATGGTAAGATCCATTAGTTCCACTTTACCGTCGTGATTCACATCTGCCTTCTCATTCCACCTTGCTTGACCTTGCTCCGCACCGTAAGCGCTTGCAACGATAGCTAAGTCCCCAATCGAGATCTTTCCATCTCCATTGACATCTGCGGATATTTTCTTACTTTCGAACACTTGAACAGCCGCTTCCAACGTCGCCTTCGCTAGGTCTACCTGCTGTTGAGTAGCACTTGAATCGTTAACTGTCGCTTGGGCCGCTTGAATGGCCGACAGTAATTGTGCTTTGGAGCCAATAGCATACCGACCGTTCTCATTTCCTTCGACGGCGGCATTATGCTTGGACTGCGCACTTGCGATCAGCGCGATCAGTGCGGACTTATCGACCGTTGGGATGCTTAATTGGATCTCGCGCGAGGCACCGTTGATCTGCAGTTCGTCCCCCTGCCCGTTAGCAATCACAACATTACTTACTGAAACGGATGTTTTCGCTGCCTGGGTTACCAGCTTCACTTTGAATTTGAATTTTAACACATCACCTTGAGCTTTCACGCCTTGATCCACCCCAACGCTGGCAGCAATGATTCGGACTTTGCCAGGTACAGCCTCCTTCTGGTCGATGATTTGAACACCGTCTCTAACCGATTGAGCCGATTCGTACATCAATTTCTCCGGATCATAGTTGAGCGTCAAGTCTTGGCCATACACTTGCTGAAACACACCTTGGGTAACGTCGCTTAATCCCATCGTCAGATCAAAGGATTGACCGGAAACCGCCGTCTGAGGACCCGTTAATGCGGCATTCGGATCTCTTATTGCTTTGGCCAAGTCAACAATCTCGCTTCCGCTAAGTGCCTTGTTGAATATTTTCAATTCATCCAGGCTTCCTTTGAAATAAGACGTTCGCAATCCCCCAGATACTTCTGCACCGACTAACGCCATAGGACCATTCATTTTCGCGTTGATCGTTTCTTTAAACACACCATTCACATAAAGAGACGTGCCGGTGCTGGTACCTACAAAAGTCAAATGAGTCCATTGGTTAGCAGGGATACTATAGTTGTACGTATAATCTTTGGAGCCGTAGACGGTAATCCCAACTTTACCTGTTTTATTATATTGGTTGATCTTAATGGCTGAAGATGCTCCGCTCAGAAGTGCCTCATTTTGCGTCGTATTCGGCTGGCCGTTGACCCACACACCTACCGTCCAGTTTCCTGTAATATCTTCGCCGCCTATATTGACATAACCTGAGCTTCCATCGAGGCTTATTCCTTTTCCAAACTTACCTGTCGTCCATGTCGCGCCGCCAACTAATGTTCCATTCTTGTAGCCAGACGCATCCACCAAAGTGGTTCCCGATCCTTCATCCATCTTCCACTCGGATTGAATAGGGACAAACGGAGGCTCCCATACAATCGGGTCGGCGAAATACTTTATTCCTTTGTTTTGCAATCTTGACGTTTGATCGATCAGTCTACCTTTAAAATCATCCCAGTTTCTATTGCTCTGAGCCGTCCAGCCGACTTCAGCATTCGCGATTAATCGCGGATAGAGCATATAATCCAAATGATCTTGGGTCTCAAGCGTTTCTGACCATAAGGTACTTTCAACCCCATAAATATTGGCTCCTGAGATACAGTCTGTTGGATTCCATGCGTAAGCTTTATTCGTACTGACTAATCCTCTCCAAGATAAGCCAATTGGCGTACTGCTGTAATATTTCATGTCGAGATACGCGTTAGCCGGTGATACGATGACCTTCATCCCTTTAGCTTTCGCTGCGGTCCCCGTTGAAGCGGTGCAATGCCAGTTCTGTAGAACCGAATCGCTCGTGGCGCCGCTTGAGGTATCCGACGGGTCCCATCCAACAACGTTTTTTCCATACTTTTTGGCAATCGCTGTAACTCTGCCAACAAAATAATCATAATCGGCTGCTGTAGTAGAGTCCGATTCGTCCCCACCCAAGTGAATATAAGGTGAAGGTGAAATGGCCGCTAGCTCACTTACGACATCGTCAACAAATTGATAGATAAACCTCGGAACGAGCCATGAGGGTGCTATACCCTACAGCGATATCGGTACGCATCGGTTTTTTTTGTCCATCCGGATTTAGTTCCCCATAGGAAGCTAGAGCCGCATTCGTATGACCAGGCATATCGATTTCTGGAATGACTTCAATATAGCGATCGGCAGCATAATTGACGATATCTTTAAACTGCTCCTGGGTGTAATGTCCTCCAGGACCACCGCCTACCTGTCCTTTGCTTCCAATCTCCACGAGAGCAGGCCTGGATTTAATTTCAATCCGCCAACCCTGATCATCAGATAGATGCATATGCAGCTTGTTGATCTTATACTGCGATGCAAGATCGATCTGACGTTTCACTTGATCCACGGTAAAGAAGTGCCTTGCCACATCCAACATGAGGCCACGATATTCGTAAGCAGGCTTGTCACTAATATTGGAACCAGGGATCACCCATTGTACGCCAGTAACAACGCTTTTCTTCTCAATATCTGCCGGTAAGAGCTGCATGAACGTTTGAATACCCCTGAAGACCCCTTCTGGTTTCAAAGCAGTAATCGTAACTTGATCGGAAGTTGTGAGTAGCTTATACCCTTCATTCCCTTGGTCAGACGCTCCACCAATTGTCGTCAGGTATATGCTACCAGGAACAGGAGTATTAGATTTGATGATATTGATCTGGTATCCGGTCGATGTATTCAGCTTCGTAGCGAGCATTTGTCCATTTTTGAACAGCTCATCGGTTTCCTTCGCGTTGTTTCCAGCAACATAGATGGATGTGGATGGTGTTAACAGAAACTGCCCCGCTCCAGCCGTATAACTTACGGGCTTTGGTAATATCGAAGGCTGACTTGTTGCAGCGTTAGCCACACCGGGAAATGAGCTTATCAATTGCAAGGATATAAGTAAAGTTAAGGCTGTAGAAACTGCTTTTTTCACGATTAATTTGTTCAACCGCATTTCACCTCTTCTACATTTTACATCGCCTCTAGGCATAAGCCGAGGCGGCCAGAACAAATCGTGCTCTTATCTTTTAATCCTGTTCAAGAGGTATTCCTTGTCCCTCATTCCTCCCTTCTAAAAATACAGCCTCCAGCTACGATTTCAAATGTTCAACCATAGCTTGCCCTAATCTTAAGGGGGAAAATGGAATCCAACAATGCATTCGGCAAAAGCTCTTATCTTTCATTTCTAGCTAACACGATCTCTGAAAAATCGACTCCTTATGTTCTGAATATGCTGTATCAGCATCGTTCAGATCAAATTTACTCCATGAATGTAATGCTCTGTTCATATTCCGTTCATAGTCCAAGCATATACTGATGTCGTACCAGAGAAGGAGGAATTTTTCATGAATATGGCATGGAAAGAAATGAAGAAAAGCAAAGCAAAATTTATTATACTCGGATCTATTATTTTTCTAGTTAGTTTTCTTACCTTTATCATCTCGGGATTAGCGAACGGATTATCCCAAGATAATGCAGCCCTCATAAAAGACTTGCCACAAGGGCATTTTTATATGAATACCGATGCAAAGAAAACGTATAATCTCTCCAAAATTGAACCAAGCTTACAGGATCAAATCTTGAAGGAACACACGGATGCAGCTGCATTTTCCATTCAGATGGGCTTTGTGAACGATGCAGAGGACAAGCAGCATACAGTCGCATTCGTGACTTCAACGGATTCGCCCTTATTCGAGAAAGTCGCTCCGGGGGAAATCGTGTTAGATCGCTCGTTGGAGAAGGATGGCATTAAAATCGGAGATGAATTAACGAACAATCAGTTCAATGGTACATTCAAAGTGGTTAAATTCGTGGATCAGAAAAAATACAGCCACGCTCCTGTCGCGTTTATTAACATGGACAACTATAAAGAGATCTACCGGACGAAGGGCTTGCAGCTGATGTTCGTCCCAGGAAAAGATGTGGCGTCATACACGGATTTAGATTCATTTTCAAATAATGAATTTCTTAACACCATCTCAAGTTACAAAGCAGAGAATATGTCCCTGAATATGATCATTTGGTTCTTGATTGCAATTAGCGGCCTGTTATTCGCGATATTCTTCTACATGATGAATGTTCAGAAAATCGGATTGTACGGCATCTTGAAAGCGATCGGTGTAAAAACGGGGACGCTGTTCCGAATGATGTGGTCTCAAATGTTCATGATCACCATCGCCGCATTAATTTTATCCGTCGCTTTTAGCCAAGGGTTTAACATGATTGCACCAGAAGGCATGCCGTTCCATCTAACCATGGAGTCTACACTACTATTATCGATCCTATTCATAGTGATCGGGTTTATCGGCGCTACGCTCTCTGGCCTCCAGGTTAAGAAAGTAGAACCTTTACATGCCATTCAGCAAGGAGATGTGTAATATGACAACTTTCACAATACAGGACGTAACAAAAACTTTTACAAATGGCGAAGTCGAAGAGCAAGTATTGAACGGGATCAATCTTTCGTTACATGAGGGAGAAGTTACGGCACTTGTGGGGGCTTCCGGTTCTGGTAAAAGTACGCTTCTTACCATCGCAGCCGGCCTGCAACGTGCTACCGGTGGACAAGTACGCTTTGAAGAGAACAATATTACCGCTATGACGCAAGAGGAAGTTCGGAAAATACGAGCAAGTAAGTTCGGGTTTGTCTTTCAATCGTCTCATCTTGTCCCTTTTCTTACCGTGGAAGATCAGCTTCTGTTAATGCTTAACGTGTCGGAGTCGACAATGTCCAAACGCGAGCAAAAAGAAGAAGTCGCGAAGATCCTCAAATTAGTCGAAATGGATCATCGGAAAGATGCTTACCCTTCTTCCTTATCTGGTGGGGAAAAGCAACGTATTGCTATCGCCCGCGCCATCATCCACAAACCGAAAATTCTATTCGCGGATGAACCGACGGCAAGTCTGGACTCCAAACGGTCCAGGGACGTCATGACACTGATTCGAGATTTGACCAAAAAATTGAACATTACGACACTCATGGTCACCCATGATGAGGAGATGCTCCCATTTGCGGATCGCATCATCACAATGAAAGACGGATTGATTATACAATAATGTTCGTGAAGAGAAGGCAGCCGATGACATGAATCGGACTGCCTTCATATTCTATTAATTCATTTTCACTAATTTCCACAACTGATTCGATGAACCCCGCCCCGTGTATTGGATGATGGATGCAGAATCGGAAGTCGATTCGCCTTTCACGTCAAGTACTTTATCGCTATTGATATTTACGATGGAGAAATAACCTCCACCTGCATCCATAAGCTTCCATTCCTGATTCACGCCTCGCCAATCCGTATCGTGATACTGAACGACCTGTGCTCCATCTGATGTGGATTCGCCTTGAATGTCCAGCATTTTTCCACTATTCCGGTTTTTGATTTTATAAATGCCACGGCCCATGTCTATAAATTGCCACTGTTGATTGGCTCCGCCATTCTCTGTGTATTGAATGACACTTGTACTGTCGTCAAGATAAGCTCCTTTGACATCCATGACCTTCCCGGAATTTTTATTCACGATTTTGTAGTAAGCAGATGGCTCAATGGCTGCGCTGGATGTGTAATTGTTAAGGGTTACGCCATCGACGACATATGTTGTTACGGAATATGGAGGCACAACATTCTGAAACGACTTATTGTTCAAGGACACAGGGATATTACTAAAATTCTCAGGCGTTACACCATTGGATGGAGCTACCGTACGATAAGCCGTTATTCCTCCTGTAATATCAGCAAATTTAGATAAATCATATGTAACATCATTTGCCGCACTGCGGTCGTTAACCGTAACGATGACAAGCTTCTGTGATGCTGTATCATAAGCCGCGATAGAATCTCCATCTTGGATATCGATCATTTTGTACCCCGGCCGTATGAACTTGCTCCATTGAGCCATCGACCAAAACTTTTGTTTTACGTTCGGTGTAAAATTGTTATTATTCGCATCGTTCAAATCTGTCTCAATCATCCCCCAGCCAGGAGCGGCATTATCCTCTACGGCTTGCCAATAAACCCACGCCGTATTCTTCATATACTTGATATCCGACACGATGGATCTCGACATTTCAATCCCGTTCGCTTCCCCATCACCGTGTTCCGACATCCAAATCGGTGTATTGCCCGCTGCATAGAAAACTTGTTTACGATCCGAATCGTTCCCATAATACGTATGGACGTTATACTGGCTTATCATGGACTTTGTAATATCCGTATAAGCATTGATCGTGTCTCTCGCCAGCCAGACTGCATTCGAATCAGCGGAGCTTTGGGTGGTAGGCAGCCCTTTCTGCACTAAGGCACCATGCACCTTCTGGATAATCGTCCCCCTGCTGTACTGCGAGTAAAAGGCTCCCTCTTGCCGGTTGCCATACAACCATAATCCATCCGGTTCGTTAATAGGAGATAAGGTTCTGAACGTAATTCCTTCATCGTCTTTAAAATGTTGAACAACCGTAGTCAGATAGTCCGCAAATGATTCAAACATGTCCCCTCTTAGGTTATCCATGCCAGGCAATGGCGCGCCGGATACGCTGCCGCTATTCGTCATCCACCATGGCGGCGAATTAGCAAAGGCCTCAGCGATAAAATGTTCGGGCGTCGTTCTAGCTTGGGCGGCGTGCAGCATCCATCGTTGATTCGCATCACTGCTCCAATCGTAATTCGCTGTGGAGCTTGACTTAAAGCCTGGAACAGCCGCTCGAAGCTCCAAGAAATGATGCTGCGGATTTTCACCGCCGCCGATATTATATCGAACAATATTCAAGCCAAGTCCTTGGTTCACATCGAACAATTGATCGGCATACCAATTCCGTACTGTGTCCGTTGCACCACCGATTCGGTTTGCGAACCATGCTAATGAAGTCCCCCAACCTTCCCAGGTTTGATACTGCTTATCCGGATTTACGATGGCCGTATAAGAGCTTGCGTATGCCGTTCCAGGAATCCATTGTACACAAAGTGAAAGAAGAAGTGTCGCAGCGGTGAATGCAGCAAATCTGCGCCTAAGCGATGAATGTCTCATGTCATTACGTCCTCCAATCAATCATTTTTTGGTATTGAGCTATACGTTAATGATTATGATGAAGGTGAATGAACAACGTAAACTGCACTATTTCAACATTCGTGAACAATCGGTATGTTTGTGGTGTATACATTTTAAAGAAGACGTAGAAAATGTCACAAAACTTCCCCTCTTCCCGTTATATGTGCATAACGCAAAAGGAGTGGTTGTCATGAAAGAATTGACTTGTATCGTCATCGGTGGAGGATATGCTGGTATTCATGCCATAAAAGCAATTCGTAACACATGGAAGGGCGGGGTGAACAAACGTCCTCTTCGATTGATCCTTATAGACAAGAATCCGTTTCACTTTCGCAAAGTATTACTATTCAAACCCGCAGTGACGAACGAAGACATTAGGGTCCCACTAACCCAATTGTTCCCTGAAGGGATTGAATTCGTCCAAGCGACCGTCACGAACATCGAATCAGGAGAAAAAAAGCTGAACTATACGGATGTCAAAGGTAATAAGAACACGATGCAATATGATATTCTTGTTGTGGCCGCAGGCAGCGTCGTGAGGCAGCCCGACCCGTCTCAAGGAGGAATTGCATTAGCGAGCCTGGACGACTCTCATAAGATCAAAGAAACGTGGCGTGCGAATCTAAAGAAGGCCGTTGCGGAGACGAACGCGAGAGAGCGTCAACGCTTGATGACCATTGCCGTGTGTGGAGCAGGCATCAGCGGGATCGAGACGTCTGCCGAACTCGCTCATTACGTGCATGAAGAAGCGGTTAAATTGGGACTTGATTCGAATGCTGTAAGAATAAACTTATACAACACGAATAAGAGTCTTTTCCCGGATGGACCGGTGAAGGTAGGACGCAAACTGGAGCACTCCCTTAGAGCGAGCGGTGTTACCGTTCAACATGGTGTCAAAGTACTTCACGAAAAAGACGGTACTCTCACCTTATCTAATGGCGAGACGCTATCCGTCGGCCTTTGTGTCTGGACACTGGGGTTGTTACCCAATCCAATGCTTCGTAACATCAAGCTGCCGGTTACCTCGGATGGGTTCCTGATCGTCGATTCGAGCTATCGGGTTCAAGGCACTACAGGCGTATACAGTATCGGCGACTGCGCTAGAATCGTAGATCCTGCCAGCGGACGTGCCGACGGCAAGACGTGTAAGGAAGCCACAGCTCAAGCTGCGAGGCTAGTTAAGATCGTATTGGCGGATCTTGAAGGGCGTCCGGCACCCGTGCATAAGGGGTTTATTGACTTTTTCTGCTTCGGCTTAGGCCCTGAGCAAGGAATGGCATGGACGCGCATGTGGGGCATGGATCTGGTATTTACAGGTAAACTCGGATGGCGTTTGCGTAAATTCACTTGGAATTCGGCAAGCCTGCTGAAGTAGCATATTGTTCGGATCCCGGACAACCTGCAACCTGCCATAGATCATGAATCATGATGCCAAAAAGGACACCATTCAAGGTGTCCTTCCTTTACTTGATCGAGCCGCTATCTCTTTGGATTCCATACACCTTATCTATTGCGTGACATAGGCTGAAGTAAAGAACCATCTAGGAGGGTTATGATGTGGTATCGTTGTCCCTTATGCGGTAACTGGCGATCTGACCAGACAATTATCGAAGAATGGAGTGCGGTTGTTCCCCCACCTGCACCAGAGGTAAAATCAGTCATAATTGAACCTAGAAGTACCGCTCTCCTTATCTTAGATATGGAGAATTCGATATGTAACAATCAGCGCTGTATTGCGTCCATCTCTAGGATTGACAATTTATTGGCTCAAGCACGTGAGGTAGACATGCTAGTCGTCTATAGTCTTACCCATGCAGGGAACATTTCTGATATTAATCATCAATTACGCCCTAATCCGACCGATCCCATTGTGAAATCAAACGTAGATAAATTCTACAAAACTGATTTAGAGGATATTTTACAAAAGAATCATATTCGAACGGTTATTGTAACTGGTTACGCAGCGAATGGGGCGGTTCTTCACACAGCTACAGCTGCTGCATTCCGTGGATTTCATGTTGTGGTTCCTGTTGACGGAATGTCTGCCGTCAATCCATATGCCGAACAGTACACAGCATGGCATATGCTTAACAGTCCTGGAACACGAAACCAAGCCGTATTGACGAAAACGGATTTCATCGTATTTACCCCTTTTTAAGGAGCATGAATTTTGCGATTATCCTTTCATTACAATCGAAAGCGATACCCTGCACCCCATAACGTCTCAATGTATTGGGCTTTGGATGCGTCGATTTCAATTTTCTCTCTTAGCTTACGGATATGGACCGTTACGGTCTGTGAATCACCTAGCGCATCCATTCCCCATAATTTCTCGAATAATTGATCCTTGCTGAATACACGGTTAGGATTCACTGCTAGAAAATAAAGTAAATCGAACTCTTTCGCCGTCAGGATCACCTCTTGCTCATGTACAAAAACTCTTCGTGACCCATAATCGATCAAGAGGCCATGAATACGAATTTCTTCTTTCTTTTCCATGCTGCCTGTCAGTCGCTCAAATCTTGCTAAATGGGCTTTCACCCTTGCAACCAATTCACCCGGTTTGAATGGCTTGGTAATATAATCATCTGCGCCAAGACCTAAGCCCCGAATCACGTCGATGTCTTCTTTCTTCGCAGTAACCATGAGAATGGGGACATTGTGCTTCTCACGAATTTGTCTGCAGACATCAAAACCATTGATTCGTGGAAGCATCAAATCCAAAATAATGAGATCGTACTCGCCGCTCATCCCGAGTTTTAACCCTACCTCGCCATCCGTCGCGATATCTACTTTATAACCATTCGCCTCTAGATAATCTCTTTCCAGCTCCGCGATGATTTTCTCGTCTTCTACGATTAGAATTTGCTTCATTGTTGGTCACCAACTTTATGATTTCTCCGTGGGAGGGTCATTGTGATGCATGTACTCTCTCCCATCATACTCTCTGCTTGAATGGTGCCTTCATGACCATCCATGATTTGTTTGGTTATCGCGAGTCCGAGCCCGCTCCCTCCCGTGTGGCTGTTACGAGAAGGATCTGCGCGATAGAACCGTTCGAATACATACGGCAATGCGCTTGGTTCGATCCCTTGGCCATTATCCGTCACCTGGATCATAACGTTATCTTTTGCATTAAAAGCCCGTAGATGAATCCTTTTCTCCGTTTTGTCCATATATTTTAACCCATTATCCATAATATTCGCGAATACACGCTTCAATTTGTCTCGATCGATTAGCACATACGTCTCCGGTTCTAATTCGATATTCGATGAATAATAGACACCTTGTTTACTGAGGTCAAATGCAAGTTCTTCCGATAAATCCAATATAAAAGCATAAAAATCAACGATCTCAAATTGAAATGGCAAACGATTCAAATCCAGCTTGGAATATAAGAACAACTCATCAATCAAGTGGTCCATCTCTTCTGCTTTGGACGAAATAATATCGATATACTTCTTTCTTTTCACCGGGGTGTCTGCAATTCCATCTCCCAGGCCATCAATATAGCCTCGAATTGCGGTTAATGGCGTTCTAAGATCATGAGAAATGTTCGAGATAAGTTCTTTGCGATTCTCTTCATATTGAAGTTGGGTCTGAATCGAATGCTGGAGCTGAATTCGCATTTGTTCAAAAGTAACACTGAGCTCCCCGATCTCATCTCTGCTCGTCGGTTGAACTTGAAAATCTAAATCGCCTGCTTCAATACGTTTCATGGCATTCTTCAGCTTCTGAAGAGGTCGAATGATACTTCTAGATACGAAATACGTCAATAAGGTGTTCGTCAGAATCAGAATAATAATACTGGTGATAAAGAGGATTGGGAAAAATTTCTGCGCGAAATTAACGACGGGATTCACGTTGGTCACAACGATGACACTACCTGGTGTTTGGTCAGCGAATCTAAAGTCAAAATGTCCGAACGAAATGAGCTCCTTGCCAATATGTTCTACTTCATCTCTCTCCACATGTCCTGATCCTTCATATGCCGGCAAATGCTCCAGAATATCCGTCTGTTGTAATGAAGGAGATGAATAGATAATGCGTTGATCTTTACGTACAATCAAATTGGATTTAGTCGCTCGCAACTCACGATCCAGATCCGCCAAATAACTCGAATCATACAGAAGGGAAGGATTCTTCTCAACGGATCGTTTCATCTCCTTCAATATACCTTCAACATGTTGATCTTCGAACATGCGATGGGCACCTGCTCCATATTGTTCACGGATCGTCTGAAGATCCCCCCGAAATACAACAGTTAAGAGTACTGCGGTGAAGAACGTGATCACCAGCGGAATAATTAACATAGCAGCATAGGAGAGCAGTAACTTAATACGAATCGACATCGATAAATTCCCCGTTTATACTTCTTTTCGATCAAATATATAGTAACCTAGCGTAAAAAACAACACGCAGCTGGATAACAAGTACAGTGAGGTGGACCATAGTTTACCTACAGCAACAGTATGACTCATCCATAGCATGTGCCAATCGGTATAGGAGGTTGGAGAGAACGTAGACATGGCCCCCCATAGAAATGGTGATATTTTCAGCGCTACATCAAGTATAATGGCTGATACCATGAACCCACTTGCACTCTTGAAAAATTGAGATATCAAAACAAAGAGTGCAGACAGTGCGACCATCGCAACGAAAGCAGCCACATAGGCCTTGAATACGCTCATTCCCTCTGAGAAGCTAAGGGCAGTACCCGCAAATACATTACAGATGAATGTAACCATGCCTAGTAATCCAAGTAACGCACCAATCCCCACAGCGAGTGCTGCAACCTTCGCACAGAACACTTGAAACCTCGTGTTTGGTCGTAAAAAAGCAAGCTTCAAGGTTCGTGCTGCCACTTCACTTGGAAATAGATCTGCCGTCATTGTTAAGATGAACAACGGAATCCATATCACCGTATATATACTTAGCATCTGAATTGGGAAGGATTGACTAACCGCTACAAGTCCCAATAGAGGCTGTAATGCGTGAAGTGATACGGCCAGCAGAATCGGAAGAATAACCGAGAATGCGAGGAATGCTACCATTTTCTTGCGATATAAGATGAGCGATAGCTCATTCATAAACCCAGCTCTCCATCTATGCACGCTTCTTCTCCCCTTTTCTGCTTTCTATTTCGTGAATATAGAATTGTTCCAGCGACTGTTCACGTGCCAGCAAATGAGATACTTCACCTTCTTGAACCAGTTGCCCATCAACAATGATTCCCACGCGATTACATAGTTGCTCCAATTCGTGAATCATATGACTGGAGATGAGGAATGTCGTCCCATACTCACTAGACATCTGTTGAATAAGCCTACGAAACATGACCGTGCCTTCAATGTCCAGACCGTTCGTAGGTTCATCCAAAATAACAAACTTCGGATTCGGCAAAATAGCAGCAGCAAGCGCTAATTTCTGCTTCATGCCGGTCGAATAATTTTTGATTTTATCTTTGCGAACTTGGATCAAACCTACAATCTCTAATACTTCCATCATCCGTTGATCTGTAATATTCGGATAAAATCGACCTACGAGCTTTAAATATTGCCATGCTGATAGAAAATCATGAAAATCCGCGGATTCAATCATACATCCAACATGCTGCATACCCTCTTCAAATTGATCGATTAGGTCTCCATTAAATAGTGTAATCTTCCCTTGATCCGCACGGATCAATCCTGTAATGAGCTTCAAAAATGTTGTTTTTCCCGCCCCATTCGGCCCAAGTAATCCATACACATCACCGGCATGCAGCTGCAGACTTATATCCCGAATCCCTCTACTGTTACGATATACTTTCGTAAGTTGATGCGTCTCTAATATCGGTTCCATCTGGATGATACCTCCTTCATATGGTGATGCAGCAGATAGGCGCTGAGTAGAAGCCTACCTGCTGCTGATCCATTCTCGTTACTTCATTTATTCATTGTCATCGTGAAATTTACCATGATGACGGTTATCCATTTGTTGAACCTTTTTACCAGAAAGATCAATCGTATCTGGTGTTGTTGTGTTATAACCCATAAGGTTCGCCTGCAGGTGTACAGTCACTTGATGCGCTGTGCCGCTAGCATCTTTACCGGATACCGTGATGTCGGCTTCTTGATGCTCAATATAATTAGCAGCGTTAACATTCGCTTTGAAGGCAACCTTCTCGATCTTAATATCTTGTGTCAATTGAGGTGTCTGAACGTTAAGCACATCACGATTAAATGGAAATTGTTTTGCATCGTTATTGTCCTTCTTCTCTCTATTTTGTTCATGATTGGAAGCATGTTTTATCACAATCGGTGCGATCGCGTTCACGACAGTTGGAATTTGTGAATTATCGAGTTGAGCCGCAATCTCTTTGGAACCATCTGACTTCGCATTTACTGTGACATAATCCTTCAAGTTCCCTACCAGCGCGTCAATAACCGTCTCAACTTGTTGCGGAATTTGCGGATCTAGCGTTTCTTTTGTATCGTGCTTGTTCTTATCTTTACCTCGTTCTTGTCCTACATAATACGTGTCACTGCTACTTGTTTTAAGTACGGTCTGATCATTCTGCTTATAGAAGTTAACAGACTGTGTGGCACCATTCACCTTTACATCTGCACTACCGCTCGCTGCCTGTTTGTCTAAGCTGATCTTGAAGTTGCCTGTCGCGCTAGCAAGAACATTGCCATTATCCTGCAACGTAGCGGAGGCTTGCACAGCTACATTCTGGATCGTTCTTGTGTTCTTCAGTGCAGATTTATACGCGTCATACCCGGATGTACTCGCGAATGCACTTACTCCTGTTGTAATCATCATGACGCTGCTAATGCCTAGTGCGCTGCCTAGCATGAACCATTTCTTCTTCATGTTCTACCTCCTGGAAATAAGATTTTTGAATTACAAGATCAATCTTAGGCAGTAAAACTGAAAAACTTGTGAAGCATTTATTAAAATCTTATTAAATCAACAAAAGTCAGCATACGTTAATTTTCATCAAAAAAAGGCAACTGTCCACAACAGTTGCCTTTCATTCTAGTTCACATTTATGGCGTAAACGAAGTCACTTCAATGTGCTAAAGTTTCCATCAAACCGGCTGCATCGCCTGCATGAACCTGCCCATTCGCTCCAGCGCCTTCTCCAATTCGACAAGCGACGTCGCATAGGAGCAGCGAATAAAGCCCTCTCCGCCTGATCCGAATACATGACCCGGCACGACCGCCACCTTTGTTTCTTTCAACAGCCGAAGAGCGAATTGCTCCGATGACATGCCCGTTGAAGCAATGGAAGGAAAGGCATAGAAAGCTCCCTCAGGCTCGTGACAAGTCAACCCGATTGCATTCAAACCGGCTACGAAGAGTTTGCGCCGTTCATTATAGCTCGCCATCATCTCATCCTTCGTATCCATGCCATGGCGCAATGATTCAAGCGCGGCAATCTGTGCGAGGGTGGGAGCGCTCATCGCCGTATACTGGTGGATTTTCAGCATGCCTGCGATCAACTCCCGTGGGCCGCATGCATAGCCTACCCGCCACCCTGTCATTGCGAACGCTTTGGAAAATCCGCTGATGACAATCGTACGCTCTTTCATACCCGGCAAGGAGGCGATGCTGACATGTTTGCTCCCATAGGTTAGCTCCGCATAGACTTCATCTGAAATGACAACCAGATTATGCTCGATAACGAGCTTGGTAATCGGCAGCCAATCCTGCTCCGTCATCACTGTTCCGGTCGGATTACACGGATAATTAAGCATCAAAATCTTCGAATTCGGCGTAATTGCCGCTTGTAGTGCTTGCGGGGTCAGCTTAAACTGCTCCTCTGCTGTAGCCGCTACCTCCACAATTTTACCGCCATGCAGATGAGTTATGGGCTCATAGGCAATATAGCTTGGTGCCGGAATCAGCACCTCATCGCCCGGATCGATCACCGTCCGGAGCGCCAGATCAACGGCTTCACTGCTTCCTACCGTCACGATAATTTCTTGCTCGGGGTCGTAGGAGAGCGCGAAGCTGCTCGCAAGATAAGATGAGATCTCCTCCCGCAGTTCCATCAAGCCGGCATTGGAAGTATATTTCGTCCGACCCTCACGCAATGCCTGAATACAAGCTTCACGAACCTTTTCTGGTGTATCGAAATCTGGCTCTCCGACACCAAGAGCAATTGTATCACTAGCTGATGCAGCCAGATCAAAAAAAGCGCGAATCCCCGATGGCCGAATATCTCGAACACGTGAGGATAAAAACTGCCCTGTACCGTCTGCACTAAACATATTGCACCATCCCCCATTCCTGTTTCCGTTCATGGAGCGAGCTGGCAATAATACGGTCCAACAGCTGGGTAAAGGTCATACCTGCAGCAGCTGCGCTCTTCGGTAGAAGGCTGTTCGCGGTCATCCCCGGCAAAGTGTTTACCTCCAGCACATAAGGGACATCCTCACGCAATATGATATCGACTCTTGCATAAACCTTGCACTGCAGCATCCGATAGCTCGTAAGAGCCGCCTCGCATACACGCTGATGCGTAACAGGTGGAAGCTGAATCACCTTCTCTTCTGCGCCGCCGTCTTCGTATTTCGCTTTGTAATCGAACCACACCGAATGCGTGGAGCGAATACCGAGAATTGGTAGTACCTCGCCATCCACGATCGAACAGGTGAGCTCCATCCCTGTAATATAAGGCTCAATCAAGATCTCCTGATCCATGCTGTTAGCCTCCTGAACAGCCACCCTCAGCTCCTGTTCATTCTGTACAAGCTGGACGCCGATGCTCGATCCCCCCGTATTCGGCTTCACAATAACCGGGTACCCTAGCTGCTTCACCATCTGTGGATCATAATCTTTCATCCCATGCCAGCAAAGGCCCACAGGTGTATGCACACCCGCTGACTTCAACAACATCTTGGACAGTTGCTTATTCATGCACAAGCTGCTTGCGAGGACACCGCTTCCAGTATACGGAATGCCCAGTGTCTCAAGTGCTCCCTGCACTGTGCCATCCTCGCCATATTGACCATGCAGCGCGAGAAGCGCGAGATCAATGCCTGCCTTCTGAACCTGTTCGATTAAGTCCGCTCGCTCATCGATTACGATAGGAATTACTTCATAGCGATTTCGATCCAAATGATGGATGATCTCTTTTCCTGTCTGTAGTGAAACCTCACGCTCTGAGGATATTCCGCCCATAATAACGCCAATTTTCATCATGACACCTCATTTATGCTCAATATCGTTATCCTAAATAAAGCGACGTGCTTGTTCGCCAATGATCTGAATACCCCGTTCGATATTTTCATCCGTTACTCTAGAAAATCCAAGCCGCATCGTATTCGTCCCTTCGCCTTCTTGAATAAAAAACTTGTCTCCCGGTGTAAAAATAACGCCTTCTGTCGTACAGGCTACTAGCAGCTGATGCGTATTTACGCCCGTTGGGAATGTGAGGAACAAGTGCAACCCTCCATCGCCTGACAGCTGCGCCTCAGGGAGATGCGCTTCGCAGCATGCCTTGGTCAGCTCATATTTGCGCTTATACTCTGCACGTGCTTTTTTTACATACTTATCGAAATTTCCGTTAAGCAAATATTGGTACAAAATAGATTGATCGATTGTTGATGTATGGATCGTGCGTGCACGCTTGATGCTCTCCAGCGTATCGATTAGTGCTCGGTCTCCGAGTACCCAGCCTACGCGCAAACCTGGGAACAGCACCTTTGAGAAGCTGCCGATATAGATGACTCCGTTCCCTTGCCCTGCAGTCGCAATCAAGGGTGCAACATGTGCTCCCGAGTAACGCAGTTCCTCATTGAATCCATCCTCAATGACCGGAATTTGGTAGCGCGTCATTAACTTCATAACGGCGCTGCGCTTGGCCGGTGACATGACAATGCCGGTCGGATTGTGATAGGAAGGCGTCAAGTAGGCCACATCGAAGCTGCTAGTCTGCTTTTGCAAGATTGCCTCTAACTGATCTACATCGATCCCGTCACGCTCCATCGGAATGCCAGTAATCTCGAAACCTTGCAGCTTCAAATTTTTGATCGCTGTATTGTGGGTAGGATTCTCGCAAATGGCCGCTCCACGGCGCGCAGAAGGACGCAGCAGCGACAACACCATATCAAATCCTTCCGTAAACCCGCTCGTAATCAACATATCTTTGCCGCTGATATCGACACCCTTATTCTCCATATACCGCAACAAATAATCGATCAGTGGCTTGTAGCCCTTGGCATAACCATAGTTGAGCAGGACCTGACCCTCTATGGCCATCCGATCCATAAAGGCACGTTTCACATCTCCCAGATCAAACAACTGCTCATCCGGAGCGATGCTTGTGAACGAGATGACTCCTTTTGGCGCACGTATCCCCTGTTTCATGCCATCCAACTCTACGGCCGATACGGCATACTCGTTCATTCTTGCTTTCCAATCAATCTGACAGGCAGCTCCACCGGGATCTGCAGCTGAATGGCTCATTGCAGCCACATAACTGCCTTGGCCAGGAATAGCATACGTATATCCGTCTTCCGCCAGGTCTTCGTAGGCTGCGATGACTGTATTGCGGCTCACTTTGAGCAGTCCGCTCATTTCTCGTGTAGAAGGCAGCTTCTGATCCGCTTGAAGTGCCCCTCTTATAATTAAACGTTTGACGTATTCTTTCACTTGAATCGGGACCGGACGGTCACCGACGAGTCTGAAATCCTGGAACATTCTTCATCGCCCCCAGCTATAATGATGGCACAGGTGATAAGATAAAAAAAGAACCACCGTAATGGATTTTTCATCCATCGGTGGTTCTATCGCGTTATTTCCTCAATGGCAGCAACATCTGAAGCTTATATTTACATTCCAGATGTATCTCTAGGCACACCCTGCAGTTCTTCATAATATCCTGCATTAATGAATGGATAGGTGAGGCGATCAAATGAATAAGAAACAGATATATGACTACATTGTTGTAGGTACAGGTCCAGCGGGTGCAGTGATTGCGAAGACACTTTCGGATCATAAAAAAACGTCTGTACTTGTCCTTGAGGCAGGTGGCAATCAGGATAAAGACAAACCGATTCGAGATTCTACCTTTGCCCCGGAACTTGAGGAGAAATTTTCGCCCCAATACTTTTGGCAAGGATTAGGCATTCCTCAAGAAGGGCTTGATGATCGATCTTTCGAATGGACAACGGGACGTCTTGCTGGCGGTGGGTCATCAATTAACGGAGAACAGTATGTACGACCGACATCGGATGTAATGAGCAATTGGGAGAGTTTGCTGGGCAAGTTATGGTCACCTGAAAATACAGTTAAACGATTTAAACGATTAGAAAGATTCTCAGGCGAAACGAATAACGTGAACGCACACGGGTATCACGGGCGTATTGACATCAGGCAGGCACCAGAAGTTCCAACATCTATGGCTGAAAAATTGACGACCGCGATGGAACGTGCTACTGGATTTCCAAGGATTCTCGACTACAATGATCCTAGAACCCCTCTGGGGCCCTTTACACGCTGGCAATTATACCAAAAGCTAAATGGGCAACGGGAAAGTGCTTCAACCGCCTTCCTCTCCCCAGATATCGTAACGCCAACCGGTCTTGGTGTCCGCGGACGCAAGTTAACCATTCTCTATAACACAACAGCTCTCCGCATCCTATTTTCCGGAAAACGTGCCATTGGCGTGGAATTTTTAAAAGAAGGACAACGTCTCCGTGCTTATGTACGTAAGAAGATCATTATTTCCGCAGGGATTAATAGCGCTCACCTCTTATTGTTATCTGGAATCGGGCCAGCTAATTCGCTTCGAAAAGCCAAGATCCCCGTCGTTTTTAATAATCCCAACGTTGGGAAGAGATTACGAAACCACACGCTTAATTTTGCCGTATTTTCTGCTAATCGAAAAGACCACGCTTTACCAGCCAATGATCCAAATGCGTTGTATACAGGTGGAGCCTTCCTGCCTGATCCAACGGGTGTAGATTCACATCGACGTGCTGTACAGCTGATTGGGATTGGTTCTGATGACATGTTAACTGTCGCTATCCTCTATTTGCGGCCAAAAAGTCGTGGATCGATTACGATCCAAAATAAAGATCCGCTTAAAATTGTGCTCGCTGATGAAGGATTCCTCGCCAATCCTGACGATATGGAAGCGATAAAAAATATTTACAAAATATATATAAAAGATATCGCCACGGAATTAGCTCGAATTGATTCTTCGTATCAGCTCATATCGCCTGATCTAGATACGATCGAAGATGACGAGCAGCTGGAAGCCTTTATTAGAGACAATTTTGACCATAATCACCATCAACAAGGCACTCTTCGAATGGCACCGTTGCGTAAAGGCGGAGTTGTTGATCGCTTGGGAAAAGTTCACGGAGTCAAAGATTTAATTGTAGCCGATGCCTCCATCATTCCATTTACGGTCGATGGCAACACTTCCGCTGCTGCTTACCTCATTGGAGACACCATTGCACGACAATTACGGGGTTCTACCATACAACGAAAAAAAACGCGCCCATTCCTATTTGAATGGGATGAAGAATAAGAGCGGAAGGATGGCTTACGTGGAGAATATCGGTCAGTCACCCTTCCAACCTCAACATGAAGTCATATTAAGTTTATCCTAAGAAGGCAATCGAGCGCTTCGATTTTCTAGCAAATTCGACAGGATTATCAATGGACTCCCAATGGATGTACATTAATCGAGGATTTTCATTCAACCAGTGGTTATGAAGGGCTGTTACCGTTATTCCATTTTTTTGAAGATTACGAATTAAGCGATTTGCCTGATTTTGAAACAGTGCCGTTTCTCCTAGGCAGAGTGCGCGTCCTGATTTATCAAGAGATTCGAATGAGAAAAGCTGGTAACGGACCAATGGGGACGTCGTTCGTCTCCCGAGAATTGTCGCTTTCAGATTTCTGGAACGACTGACAAAACAAACGGGTCCCGGATCAATCTCATGCTCCCCACCTAAAATTCTTGAAAACTGGTTGCATAATCTTGTAAATTGTGGACTCACTTTTACTTTCGCCATCATAAACCTCCTCTTGGTTTTGACACAGTGTATTATCGTCTAGAGAGAAGGGTATGTGTGATCGCCTAGTCGTACTGAAATATCGATATAACGATAAAAAAGCCGGTAAAGAAATTGTATAAAAAAAGGGAGGGCGCATAGATAAACGTCCCTCCTCTTATATTAATCATTTACATGGCAGCAACCAAACCTAACGACGCGATAATGCTATAAATTCTTTATTACGCATTACACGCAATATCTCTAACAAAATAACATTTAAACTAACCCACGCTCCGCCAAATACATACCCAGCCACGACATCGCTAGGGTATTGAACATTGAAGAATATTCGGCTGATTCCTACCAATAAGCAAAGGATAATCACGAACAACGTTGCAATAATACGTATTTTTGCGTTGCCATAATGGCGGACCCATAAAAACGCTGAAAATCCACAAACCGTTAGCGAAATGAGTGTTTGTTCGCTCGGGAATGTGTAGGGAAACTGAAACCCTACGGGTTCAGGACCTGTTCGATGAAATAACATTCGAAGTCCCTCATCGAGTATTTCTCCGCCTATAATAACAAATGCAAAGACAGATAATTCAAGAATTCGATCTTTTCCCTTAAAAATGATCCATACACTTGTCAGGATGATTAATGGTACATACACGAAATACGAACCCAACAATGCGAATCGATTCATCGAAGCCGTCCAACTTGTATCGAATAACTGATGTATGATGTAAGAGGTTACCTCATCAAATGGTGTAAACTCTTTCGCCAAGAAATCTTGGATTAATCCAATCATGATAGAAATAAATACTACAAATATAACAAAGACAGATAGTACAAAAAATCGAACCTTACCCATGGATTGAAATCGCCGTACCCCTATTGACAAACTATTGATAAGTCGATCAACAATGTACTGCTTATTTTTCCGGTAAATATAAATGACAACAAAGATTACTGCTGCGATGATTCCGCCTATAATCAAATATCGATTTATGGTGTGATGGTATTGTTCCCATTTAGGACCTAATACTTTACCTAGCGAAATAAAAACACTGACCCAGAAGAAAGCACCAATATAAGCGAAAATGGCATATTTTCGATATGGAATACGAGTAATTCCTGAGAAGTAGCCTGTGATGTGGCGCACACCCGGAATAAAATAAGCGATGATCAATACCTTATTTCCGTATTTTTGAAACCAAAATGACACCTTGCTAAGTTTATCGGGTCCCATGTGAATCCGGGTTCCATACTTTTCAAAAAAAGGAGTTCCTAATCGATAACCGATCCAATAAGAGATTGTCATGCCAACAGCAGCTCCAGCCCCAGCTGTTACGATGGAGAGAATCCAACTTAGCTTGCCTTGAAAAACAAGCAGCCCGGCATAACTCATTAATACCTCACCAGGAAGAGGCAATGCAAGCATCTCGAGTAGTAAAGCTATAAAAAGAACTCCATATCCATAATGCTCTAACCCATATGTTAAAAAGCTCAATTTCCATGCCCCCTCCTTGTCTATTTTAAACGTTGAAATAAAAAATAAACCTATATTCAAGGCGGGCCTGTCGTTTATTATCGTGTTTGTGAATCCTGAATAAGTTCAGCGAAAATCTCCATAATAGGGAAGTAAAATCCCAATTGCGAATGGAGGATCCGATATGCTCGATAATCTCGAGAGCAATTATAATTGTGCGAATGCAGGCGATGACCTGCATCAGCTCAAACAAGAGCTCGCAGATCTTCGTGGACGGGGTGCGGAAGATGCAGCGTCGCAGGAAATGATCAATCGACTTGAGAATCAAATTTCTTTCATCATGAACAAATGCGACATTAATCATTGATTGCATACGCGTTCAAACAACAAAAGCACCATCCTTACCGCAAACGGTAGGGATGGTGCTTTTGCAATGTAACGGTTCAACAAACGCCATACTAATGTTCTTCCTGATTATTCTCTTGTCTACCCGCATAGTAAGGCTCTCCCGGATCAATGTCGATGACGACGCGGTGCGGTATAGCCAGCGCATATTGATGCTCGCAGCGCCAACGCATATCTTCAGTAAATCCGATCGTCTCTCCGTCAGAGATCACGTCCCCCTGGTTGAATAAATAATAAGCCATGTCCGTTAAAGTCCCGGCCATCTGGGAAGGATCAAGATCAAAGAAATGACATTGAACGTCCGGAATGCCAAGCGCCGCGAGTCCGACGGAATCCATTAATCCTTCCTGCCTCCCGCTCCCCGTTCCTTCGACCTGATAGTAACGGATGTTCATGGCGCCATATAATAGAGCTCCCTCATCTATTGCGCCCAAATACGCATTCGGCTCAACAATCTTGTCACTTTCCTTGAAGTAAATCGCATCGCAGGGAGCTGTCTCGTGAACCGCGCGAAGCGCGCCGGTGAACAGCTGCAATCTTGATTTCGGATCAAGTCCGGATGCCATCATGTCGACCAACAGCAGCGAATGACTGCATTCATTCAGCGTCTCGGCCGCATCCTGCCAATGCCAGGCTTGTTGAACAGCCGTTGTGTAGTCCTCGGCTGGACGATGAGCTATGTTCATCAGGCTAGTCTGAGCAGGCATTTCTCCTTCCGCGTAGGAAACCATATAATTCAAGTGAAAGAAATGCAGTAGTTTCTCTTTTTCCTCATCATTGGATTCCCACACCGCAAGCCCCGCTGCTTTTTCTTCTTGCTGCTCAGGCTGATCCAGCTTACCCGTATATTGCTCCATCTTTTCATAGAGCAGATGGCGATCGAGCAGAGGCGGACGCCTGTATTTTAATTCAACAGCATAAACCCTCGCAAACCCGAAATCTTTTTCTTCCTGCATCAATTCTTCCATGATCTTCAAACTCCTTACCCACCAATGTTTTATTTGATCCGGTGCTATCCGGAATTCAGATCTCTATTTTAGTCTCCAAAAACTCAAGATATTTGGGGTCATCTTCCATAAAAATCTCAATGCCCGCACCCATGTAAGCTCGCGTAAGCTCGTCTGTTGCCTTTTCGAAGTTGTTCTGCTCATAATACAACTGCCCTAACCGAAGATGAATATAGGGGTTGCCCAACCCTTTCGGACACTGAACAGCATTATAGAAGCACTTGAATGCCTTATCGTAATCCTTCAATCGAAAATGAACATCCCCAATGGCCACGTACAACCACGTTGCCGCCTCCCATTTTCGATGGTTATCCGGCAATAAGCGGAGGGCTGCAACATACTGTTGCTTGCCCGCCTCAAAATCGCCTGCATTCACTAAGTCATCGCCTCGACTAGACAACGTCGTGATCTCGGAATAAATAGCATCTGAAAGTTGCACTGTTATCTCTCCTGTCACAATCCAAAATGTTCACGCGTTAATCTAAATTGCTCTTCTACACATAAGAAAGGTGTTCTTTCTATTGTTTTGATTCCATTTCTCACACAGGCATTTTTAATAAATCAATAACAAGAACTCCATCATCTCTTCGAAATATGAAGATGCCATAGGAATACTATTCCACGAAATGTTGGCAAGTCCTGCTTGACATAGACAGACATAGGCTTCGCATGTACAAACGGTCAGTATTTCGATTATTGTTCAGCCACCGCCGTTTCTGGACTGGCACCGACTATAAAACCTCTCTCCATCGCCTCCACCTTACTCAGAACAACGAAATATTGCAGCCGCAACAATTTGACTTTCGTGTCAGCCTGTTGCCGCTGGTAAATAGATTGATTCAGATCGTAGAGGGGTACGACCCCCAATTGTATACGATGCTGCAATGCTTCGACATCGGTAGCTGCATGATTCGCTTCGAATTGTGCATTCTTAAATTGCTGATAGGCGTTCTCTGCCTCGGCGTAAGTGGCATGAATCTGTTTGGTCAACTGTACATTGGCCTGTTCCGACTGCGTATTCGCTGCTCCCACATTTGCACTCAAATAGCTTTTTTCATAAGAAGTAGAAGTCTTCGTGTTGCTATGCTCCCAAGAAGCCTGTCTTAACTCATTCCATTTCCGTTTCAATTCGTAGGAACGTGCGAGTATATCCCCCGGATCTTTCCGATTTGGCAGCGCCACATCATTCATCGTGACATCTTCCAGAATAATATCCGGATCATAACGAATACCTAAATCGAAGCAGAGCTGGAGCAAGGCCAGACGATAGTTGGTACGCTGCATATCCAATTCTCTCGTCTGCTTGGATATTTCGAGCTGCAGTCCTCGGCTATCGTCTGGCGCAGCCACCCCCTGCGATTGTATCTCCTGCAGACGGGTTTGCTCTTTTTGCAACAATTGGAGTCCTTCCTCATATAGCTTCATCTGTTCCTGCAAGGACAGCAATTGCACGTATTGACCGGTTACCTGCAGCTTGATTCCTTCCTTGGCCTCTTCAAGATCAAGCTCTGTATTCCATCCATCCCGCTCCAACTGCTTGACGGTGATCAACAATTCATCTCGTTGTGACTTCAACATATCGTTCATCCCGTTAATGATTTCTTTGACGCCACTCATCAAGCCATTCACAACGGAATTCGTCTCTATGATCGGACCTAGCCAATATAGCTCTTCCGGGGCAGCATCTGGCGGAATTTGATAATTCGCATTACCCAATATCTTCTCCGGCGTATCCGGCAGTGAGTAAGCATCCGTTGTCTGACTCGTACTCATGCTGCTCGCCTGCGATTTAAGATCAGATCGCTTGGACTCCAGCGCATGGAGCTTGAGCCGCAGTAACGCCAAATTCAATGAATCCGTTACAGCTCGTGATTGCACATCGGACAGATTCAGGCGCGAAATCGCTATTAACGGCCGTGACACTACGAACGAAGATGGTAGTTGTTTATAAGGAGTTGCCTGTTCCCCTGACGACATCACAGGCTGAGCCTTGCTGTTGCTGGATGGTATCGTACTGCTGTCAGCCCATGCCGTTGCAGTCGAATTCGTAAGCAACACGAGCACGAATGAAGCCATCATTGCTTTTTTCATTTTCATTCCTCCCTCTGCTCATATGTTAAACGGATAGGTTTTGCTGACGATGATCTTCATTGCTGAATTGCTTCTGACGTTTACGTTGCTGCATCTTCAATTTGCGGCGCGCCACGACCAAGTACAAGGATGGAACGACGAATAAAGTCAGGATAGTGGAGAAAATTAGACCAAAAATAATCGTGTTCGCCATCGGACGGAACAAAATATCACCAATGAGCGCGATCGGAACCATACCTACAATCGCCGTCAATGATGTGAGCAGTATAGGGCGGAACCGTGCCGCGGTAGCTTGAATAATCGCCTCCTCCAACTCGGCCCCGGCATGCCGTGCGTCTTCAATAAACTCGATCAGCACAATACCGTTGCGGACGACGATACCCGCCAATGAAATAATCCCCATCAGACTCATAAAGCCAATCGGCACGCCCGTTATGAAGCTACCGATAATTCCGCCTGCCGCCGCCAAATAAACGGTCGTCATCACGATCAACGAAATGGACACAGAGTAGAATTGAATCGTAATCAACATCAGAATGAGGAATATAACGAAGATCGACAAACCGCCAATATCCGAAAAGATTTTATCCTGTTCTGAGGTTTCACCGCCAATCGCCCAGCTGTAGCCTTCTGGGAAAGAAATGTCATTCAGCTTCCCGCTGATCTCCTCCATCACCTCCGTCGCTGTACGCCCTTTTACATCGGCATCCACCGTAATCGTTCGTGCCAAATTGAAATGCTTAATTTGCTGAACCGAAAAGCCCGGCTTGAGCCCAGCCAGCTGCGACAACGGTATTTGTTGTCCTGCTGCGTTCGTCACATTTAGGTGATGGAAGAGCTCGTTCGGATCTTGAACGCCTTTTTCCACATACAACCTGATATTTATTAGATTTTTACCTGTATTGTATTGGCTGGTTGTTATGCCGTCGCTTGCAAGCAGCAATGTACGCGTCAGATTTGCATACGAGACCATGTATTGATCCATCGCTTGTTTGTTGATATCTAACTCCAGCCCGTACTGTTCGATGCCCATATCGTCTTTCACGTTGTAAGTCCCGCTCGTGTTCACAATCATCCCTTTCACTTGCTGTGCCAGTTTCTGCAGATGTTCCATGTTCTCCCCTGCGATACGAATGGAGACTGGCTTGCCTACAGCAATTCCTAATGAAGGTGCCTTTACTGCGATGGATACGCCAGGATACGCTTTTTTGAATGTTGTATCCCATTCCCGTATGGTGGTGGCAAGGTCAGTGCCTTCTTTTTTCAACCTCACCATGAGATGCCCCGATGTCGACGAGGAGAGTCCTGTAGCATCCGCATCGATATCGAAGAACAATTGCGGAGCATCGCCGCCGGCACTCGATGAGAATACATCCACTTCCTTCTGCTCTCCTACCCAATTAGCGACCCGGTTAACTATTCGATCCGTTTCCTGCAATGAGGTTCCCGTCGGCATCGAGACACTAATTGAAAGCTCTGGACGTTCGGATTCTGGGAACAGTTCCACGGGAACGAACAGCGCCAAAGAATAGGCTGCAGTCCCGATGAATAAGCCAGACAGGCCTATGATGAACGGACGTTTAATCACTCTGCTCATTAATTTTCCGGAATAGAAACGTCCTAACGCCTCGATTTGATTACTTAATAGACCAGGCTTGGAACGGGACGAGGTCGTCCGGATTTGCTTGCGGTTCTCATACCATTCGCGGAAGATCGGAATGATCGTCAATGACATCACCATCGATGCCAACATCGTCAATGAAATGACAATTGGAATCGGTTTGATAAATGCGCCGATATCCCCCTTCAAAAATATTAATGGGGCAAATGCGGAAATAGTCGCGAGCGTAGCCGTTAAGATGGAAATCGCAACTTCTTTGGTCCCTTTCACCGCCGCCGTACGCGAATCTTCCCCCAGATCCGTAAGCCGCCGCTCAATATTGTCATTGACGACGACAGCATCATCTACCAAGATCCCAAGCACGATAATCAGTCCGATGACAGACATTTCATTCAACGTAACATTTAGCACAGGCAAAAAGATTAATCCGATCGCGACCGAAATGGGTATGGCTAACGCTACAAAAGAGGCCGTAAGTAAACTCATGCCGAGTGTGCATATGACAATAACCGCTGCGATCGCGATAAGCGTCTCCTTCGTCAGACTGGCGAATATCTCATCGACGCGGTCTTGTTGTGCGAACAGTGTAATAAATTTGGCATGGGACGGAAGACTTTTCTTCAACAGATCAAGTCTTGCATTAACGAGCTTATTCATTGTCGGCACGTCGCTGCCCGTTTCCGCACCAATCCCGATCGTCACCACAGGCTTACCATTGTAATAGGAAAAATACTCCGATTTGACGTGCGTAAATTCGATCTTAGCGATATCCTTCAAGTAGACAGGAGCGCCGGACTGCGATCTCGTCACAAGTAGATTATTCAACCCATCTAGTTGATCGACATCCTTCACGATTAACTGATAAGTCCGCTTATTGAAGTTAATGCCTCCCGTTGGTACCCGCTGCTTCTCTCCCTCCACCGCCGATAATACTTGTTCCCAGCTTAATTGATACTGCTGCAGTTTACTGCTATCGATATTTACATGAACTTCCTGCTTCGGAATCCCCCTCAACTCGACTTTCGCCACACCCGGAATGGCACGCAGCTGATCTCTCCAATGTGTCATGAGATCATTGAGTTTATACAGGTCCTCCTTACTCTTGGCGGTGACAGCATAGGAACCGATAAATGAACTTGCCAGGTCGTCATTAACAACCGGTGGCTTCGCTCCCTCCGGTAATTCTTCTCTTACATCCTGAACGTTTTTGCGCAATTTATCCCATACGACTTTCGTATCCGCCTCATCTTTTGCTTTAATGACGATGGATGAGTAGCCTTCAGATGAGATAGATACAACCTCCTTGATTCCTTGAATTTCTTTCACCTTCTGCTCGACGACTTTCGTAACTGTCTGCTCTATTTTTTGAGCGGAAGCTCCAGGGTAAATCGTTGTAATCGTCGCATATTTGATCACGATATCCGGCATTTCCTGCTGCGGGAGTCCGGCAAAGCTGAAGGCACCGACAAGCATAGCCATGATGAAAAATAACAGCGTAATTTTTCGTTTTTTTACCAAGTATTCGATCATCGGGTAGCTCCTTCAGCGGCTTGAATGTGATCGCCATCCATCAACATATCGGCGCCTCGGGTTACAATTTGCTCGCCTTCTTTCAGACCGGCACTTATTTCCAACTGATTGTTCAGCATATGCCCTCCTAAATGAACAATCGTTTTTACGGCTATCCCTTTTTCTAGTTTATATACAAAAGGTTGATCACCATCACGAATGACGGCTTCCACTGGAATCAGGATCACATCCACATTCGATTGATGCAGTCCTACCTTGACCACTTGCCCCGGAGACCAGCCAAGCTTCGAATTACGGATGACGATTTCCCCATTAATCGTTCCGGTCGCCGCATTCGTACTCGGATAAATTTTCTTGATAATGCCTTTCGATACCTCACCATACAGACTTACATCAACGGCAGTGCTTACCTTCCATTGTTTTGCCTCATGATCCGGCAAAGGTACGAGTACTTTCAATTCATCCACTTTACCTAGGGTGTACACAGACTGACCTTCCGCAGCCAACTCTCCAGTGTTAAATGCCTTTGCCAATACGACCCCATCAAATCGCGATAGGAGTGTCGTCTTCGATAGGGCCAATTCCGCTTGCCGTTTCGTGGCAAGCGCGGCGTTATACGTAGCGAACGCCTGCTTCTTGGCCGCAATGCTCGCCATTTTGCCTGAATTTGCTTGATCCAACACGCCGGATGCTGCGCGTATTTGCTCTTTTGTTGCCCCTTCTTGCATTTCGGATACAGCGGATTCTGCATCTTTTACAGCATTCTTTGCATTCGTCAAAGCTAATTGAGCATTTTCGTTGTCGCTCTGAGACACTAATCCTTGATCATAAAGTCGTTGTGAGCGATCAGCATCGACTTGGGCTTTCTCATATGCCGACTGGGCCATAGCCAGCGCGTTATTCACTCTCTCACGCTGCTGCTTCCGTGCACCTTTCTTCATTTCCAGCAAATTTGCTTCTGCGCTTTTAACTTGCGCGCTGGATGCACGGATGGATGCTTCTGCGCTGTCCAGTCCCGCATTGGCTTGGATAGTTCCCTGAATCGCCTCATCCAGTTGAAGACGATATTGATACGTATCAAGCTTGGCGAGCACATCTCCTTTCTTGACGCGATCTCCAATCTGAACATTCGTCTCCACGATTCGTCCGGGAATCTCGAATGCCGCGGACATCACAGTCATTGGTTCCAATGTTCCTGACAACGTATAGTTCGTCGTCAACGGCTGCTTCCTTACCGTGTCGATGCCTACCACTCTTCCTTGCTTAACCTGTTCTTCTACGTTACCCTGTGTCTCTGAATTCGAGCATGCGACAGTTGCTACGCTACAGACAATCAATAGCATTGTTGCGATCCCACGTCCTCGCACGGCTCCACCTCTCCTCTATGCATTCTGTATATCTATTAACTAAATCAACTCTTGTGCTTCTTGATTCCAAGTGTGCAACGAAAAGTTGAATGATAGATGAGTTCATACTAGTCTCTAGGTCAGACCTAGAGTCAAGCGATATGATCTATAACAACAACCCCTCATGTCCGTCAACGAGGCGAACATGGGGGGTTGTCTTTTTTCTGTATTCACTTGACCTTAAGTTTGACCTATGATATATCGTTAAGTTATTCCTAGATTTTTCCTTAGAACTAAAGTAAAAGGAAGTGTACTTAATGACGAATCAACCAAGTCAAGTAAGTATGCCTGTATTTTCACAAACAGTAACTGACTATTGGCATACAACATTTTTGAATGGCGACGTCCTCTATCGAGATGAGGTCTTTACGATCGTCAGCAATCCAGACCTGAGCGAAGATAATCGTATTATGGTGCTGGAAGCCGCAGACGGCCAGGTTATGTCGGTCCTGGCGCCTGCGCTCGCGGTTAAGTTAGACCTTCATCGACGACAGGACTTGTCTGAAGCAATCTTTCGTCAGATGTTGAATGAAGCGGGAGTTATGCTGCATGGCGCGGATTATCTTTATTATTTTGCAGAAGCTGATAAGAACGTTCTCTTGCAAGAAAACCTGGAGGGTAATTTGAGTCAGTTATCAGAACAAGATCATGGAGTTTTCTCGGAGTTCCAGTCCTCTGCATCGGAACAAGATTTGGATGACGCTTATGTGGAATTGGATCACTGGGCAGTGTTCGGCTCTATTGAACACAATCACCTGGTATGCGCCGCCAGCATGTATCCCTGGGGAGATACGCAAATTGCAGACATGGGCGTACTCACTCTACCGAATTATAGAGGGAAGGGCCATGCCCGCAAAGTGGTACGTTCAATCAGCAAGTACGCTTATGAACAGGGCTATGAACCCCAGTACCGATGCCAGCTCGATAACTATGCATCCACGTTGCTGGCCAAAGCGGCTGGTTTGACGCTGTTTGGCAAATGGGACGTAATTTCTCCCGAATCTAAGGTCTGAACGTAATCAATAAAATGTTTAACGTGATTAAATTCCGACTTCCCGCATTTTGACCGTAACGTTCTCAACTCTATCATCAAAGTCCGTTCCATCATACTTGGGAAGCTTCAGTTCGCTGACAATTTTGCCGTCGCGCATAAACATGATACGCTCCGTCCGCGCAGCAACCACCGCGTCATGCGTGACCAGCATAATCGCCGTTCCGTCCGCGTTGATCTCCGTGAAGAGATCCATGATCTCCTGCGCGGATTGTGAGTTTAGTGCACCCGTCGGCTCGTCCCCGAAGATGATTTTGGGGCTGTTCATCAACGCACGGCATATGCCCGCACGCTGAAGCTGTCCTCCAGATACCTGTGTAACGCTGCGCTTTTCAAGCTCTGAGATGCCAGTCTTTTTCATTAACGTTCTAGCCTTCTCCGTTATGGTGGAGGCGTTTTTTCTGTTACCGCGCATAGATGGGAGAATGATATTGTCGAGGATGTTCAGATTCTTGAGCAGTGTAGGCTGCTGGAATACAAATCCCATCTTGGCTCTACGTACATCTGCTAGCTCATTCTCTCCAACTTCCGATAGATCCTTGCCGTCAAAAAGTACCTTGCCGCCATTCACGACATCTGTTCCGCTCAGCGCAAACATCAATGTCGACTTCCCCGATCCAGACGGGCCCATCACCGCAATGAATTCGCCCTCATGGACTTCAAGCGATACACCATCCAGCACATTCCGCTGTTCTTCGCCTTCGCCGAAAGATTTTACGATATGATCACCGATAACGACCTTCTTCATATGCTTACCCCTTTATATGTTTGGAAATTTTGATCTGCCCTGCGCTCCATGTGCCTATGATCGTTGCGATAAGTGCCGATCCGATCATCAACACCGGGCTTAGTAGATAGGCCGACAGCGGATTGACCTCAAATTGGAATGTCGATGCGCCAAACGTAGAGATCAACGCGCCTGCAAGTAACTCTCCGAGCGTGTTCGCTAGAAGCGTACCGAGAACGATGCCGACAATCAGAACAAATAACGAACGTGATATATATTGCGTCGTAACATCCGAGTTCGTAAATCCAAATGCTTTCATTACGGCAATGGCATATCTATCCTTTGCAACGAGCAGTTTCATAAATAATAACGTAATCAAGACCGTAATCAGGACCGCAACGGCGATCGCGGCATAAGAAGCCTTTTGTACGGATTGTATGGTGGATCCGAATGTCTGCCTAACAAATTCATTAACGTCCGAAATCTTCGCATAATCGAACCTCTCCGCATAATCCTTGACGATGCTGTCGATAAGCGATTTATCTGATACTGTAGCGCAAATCATGCTCCACATGATGTCCGCCGAGTTGTCGCTAAATACGGCCTTTGCGGTTTTGCCGCCGTTCGTAATGTCAGAATAGATTCCACTTACGGTGAGATCCTTCTCCTTCCCCTCCACGATGAGCGTCAAGACATCGCCGACTTTTTTGCCCATCTCATCAGCGTTCATAGATGAGAGCGCAATTTCACCTTCGACAGGTGCCCTTCCTTTCGCATATTCAACAGGGAATATGGAATGGTCGCCGAGTTCAATTTTCATATTTTCCCCAGTCCCGTCTTCGGATTTTGATTTGAATGATTTTGTAATCAGGACAGCGGATTGGGTTATGGCACTGTCACTGCTCATCGCGTTGCGAATTTCAGCGGTTTTCGTCGAGATTTGATCGGTTTGCTGAATGTCGATGCGCAGATCGTAGCTACCAACCCCCATATATTGAATGAACGTTCTGGAGGAGATCGTGTTGTATAGATTCTGTGGAACAATCATGATAAATGCAGAGATCACGAGCACCGCAAGCAATGTAACGTAGAGCTTTTTCCTCAGAAGAACATCTTGGATTCCAAGAAAAAAGTTCGTGTTCAACAGCCTGTTACCGCTTAAGGTCATACGCTTGGCAATAGGATTCTTTTCTTGTGAAGTACCAAATCGTATGGCTTCTGCCGCGGAAATTTTACGAAAGCGATTCAATACGCCATTTACGTAGGCGATGATGACAATGAACACGATCAGTATGCCGATGACGCCGAAGAGCAAGGCATAGGGGGCATTATCGCTTTCGCCCATATAGAGTCTAATATTCTCAAGCAATTTGTCTCTGAACAGGAAGGATAGTACGAATCCCAGCATACTGCCTGCTGCCGCAATCGCCGCGTATTTCGCAAGATAGATCTTTTTGATATCAGTAACACGCAGTCCGATTGCTTTCATCACGCCAATTTCACGATAGTCGTTTTCGATTTTCGCGAGGAGTGTGAAGCGTATGCACATCAATGCGATTACAACGACTAGCGCGCTTACAAGCAGGATCACCGCAATCATCATCCCGTCGGATAAAGCGTTCATCGTTCTGAAAAGTGTATATGTAACGGTTGGTCCATTCGCTTCAAGACCTGCAGCGGCATATTCAGCTTCAAAAGCACCTACCGCGGACTCATCCTTTAATCGGAACTCAATCAGATATTCTATACTTCCAAGGTTTTGCAGGTCGACGTAATCATCCCGGCTCACAAGAAATCTCTTGGATGCGGAGAGCGAAGAATTCATTTGCGAATCGCGCAGGAAACCTGCAACGGTAAATTCCTTCCCGCTGATGATTGCCTTATCGCCGACCTTCGTCGTGTTGTTCCTCATATAACTTAATGGAACATAAAGTTCACCTTTGGATGGGTTGATGATCTCCCCGTCAAGATCGAGCAGATAATCAAATTTGTCACTCTGTATGCTGAACCCGTTATCCTGGACGCTCTTCGCAAGCGTACGGTCGCCGAGAATAATCTTCGCACCGTCGATATTCAGAAATTCAAGCACCTGATAGTCTTCAACAAGACTATTCTGCTCGGCAAAAGATGCAAGCCGCGCTGTATTCATCTCACCTGAATGCATCTGCATAAAATGCGGCGTTTTCGCTTGTGTCATTAGATGATCGATTGCACCCGTCAGATGGATCACGAGGATCGCTGCGAGCGATACGAGCATAGCCGCGGCCGCGACGAAAATCATGGTCGTCAGTGTGATTGCTTTGCTCTTTAACATATCATTTCGGATTATCCTGTTATACATAAGTCACCTCTATGTTCAAGCCTTATCGCTCAAATATCTTCATTGCTTCCTTGAGACTTCCGGTTTCTGCGCCGAGCAATCGTTCGATATTACAGACTAAAGCAAATATTCGAGTCATGCGCTCCTCATTACTCATGGCAACCACATCATCATCAAATACGGTATTCGCATAAATCACGACCATTTCCATGCACTCATACGGGTACGGCGTATTGAACATTCCCTCCGCAATGCCCTCGCGGATGATTCCTGTGAGGATCGGCGGAACGCCATTGAAGATGAACTTTTGTATTTTCTGGTGCATTAACGCGTTCTGCGGCTTGTGGATATGATCCATAATGACATCGCTGCTCTCGCCGCTTAAATTCATCGCCAGGATGGTGCGAATCACACGTTCGACGACGGGAATGCTCTGGTCAGAGGCAATTTGCTGTGCTGCACCTAGAATCCGGTCGCTATACCGCTGGATCAACGCGTCCATAATATCCTCTTTCGACTTGAAGTGATAATACAGCGTCCCCCGTGCAATGCCCACTTTCTCGAGAATATCGTTTGTGCTTGTTCCATCAAAGCCCTTCTGACCGAATAGCGCATCCGCCGCGTCGAGGATTTCGTTCCTGCGCTGCTCAGCTTCTTTAACAACTCTCATTAATACATCCCCTCATCATAGACCGACTGTCTGTCGGTTTAATCTTAGCATATCTCCTTGCATTGTCAAGTTCACGTTGGAAAATGGATTGATATAAAAAGAGCTGCACCTCTGTTGTAGTATGATAAGCATTTTTCTATCATATTGAGCCAATCAAAATTAATCATTTCAAATGCATAAAAGCCCATATAACCCTATTTATAGGGCTATATGGGCTTGTCAGCAAGAGCTGTGTTGTGCTCCGAATGTTATTTTTCCACCGCTGCTTTCAGAATTTCGATCTTTTGCTTCTTGGATAGATCTGATGAAGTTGAAATACTGTATCCGAATTTACCGCCATCTTGCCAGAACATGTATTTAGGGAAGATATGCACGGGAAGATCATCGTCAAAGAATCCTTTTTCCTTGCTGCCATCAGCATCCACCATATACTTCGATAACGTCATCGTGTCTTCACCGTTTGTATACTTCAGCCGGATTGTTGCGGCCTCCTTCCAATCCATCTTTTTCACGTAAATCGGTTTTCCGCTATTTTTGCCTTCGATCCGTAGATCATCAATGAATTTCCCTTCTGTCGGACCTTCAATGATTGCTTTGGAGAACGTATAGCCTGCTGGCAGGTTGGAAGGCTGTTTCATGATGGCACCCTCTAAGGTTGAAGCCTTTTGTAAGTAATCTTCGTAAGATGAAAACTCATGCGCAGGTCCCCAGAAGCTTAGATCCAATCCGCTATTTAAATCCTTATATTTATGGTAGATGACATACGTGTCACCGGTTTCTTTGACCAGTTCCTTCACACGATTGAGCTCATTTTCGATGTACGCTTTTTCCTCTGCCGTTAGCGTTTTGGCTGCATCAGCAGCTTTTTTTGCAGCTTTCTCATATTCTTGTTGATATAACTCACGATCTACCTTAGATCCCATGAATTCCTCAGGGGAAGTGATATCTGATTGATGATTCCCTACGGATGCGGATATCGCTTGGCTCCCTGCATCTTTTTCCTTGGCATTAACCAGCGTCACGCAGCCAAGTGCCAGAATGATGGTCAATCCTAGAATGGAAAGACGATATGATTTTTTATTGAAATGTTTGATCATGATAAGTCTCCTTTTCATTTGTTTATGTGTTGCGGACAGGCCGGCAACGCCAGGCTGACGGCTGTCCCCCGAGAAGTGCTCCAGTACTTGGATGATCGTCTGCCCATATGCGTTATTTTGCTGCGGGCTCATTCGATTCAAGGCGAAGGCATCGCAGGCCATCTCTTGATCCTGCCTTGCTCTATGTACTGCAAGCCATACAAGCGGATTGAACCAGTGAAGAATCAATATCAAGTGCAGGAGCCAGTTAACGGCTACATCCCATCGACGAATATGAGCGAATTCATGCGCCAAAATAAATTGAAGCTGATCTTTGTGCAGTGTCTTCATCAAGCTTGGCGAGATGACGACCGCTGGCTTGCAGAATCCGACGACGGCAGGACCGGGCATGCGCTCGCTAGCAATAAACTGTACTTTGCGCTTCACGCCAAGCTGCTGCTGGGTCTCACGAAACAGAGCCGATAAAATAGGCGTCTGAATACGGCGACCTGTGCGCAATGCATGCTGCAACCGAAGTTGATCGTATATCGTTTTTGCGACCAGAAGAATTACACCCGCTAGCCATATTAGCACCAACACTTGGAGCAATCGCGTGGAAGTAATCTCATTCCAAAAGTTGCTCTCCTGCTTGCTTCCCGATGCATCAGCCACCGATACAGGTATTTTCGTGATCCGAGCGGCACTGCCGCTATTCTCCATCACAGAACCCATAACAAGTTCTTGTATCACGCTTGTTTTTTCAGGTGGATCCTGCATGTGCTCATGAATGCCAGGCATGATAGAGTCCAATGAGAATACATTGTACAGACTAAGAGAAGATTCCGGCGCCCAAGGAAGCAGCAAGCGGATCGCCACAGGCAGCCAGAGCAAATATTTCCACCTGGCCTCTAGCTTGTTTTTGAACAGGAATTGCAGAAGTAAGATCAGCAAGACTAAGATGCCCGCCATGAACGACCCGTTGATTAGCCACCCGAAGAATAACACGACATGTTCATATAGCATTGGACTCATTCGGATGCTCTCTTCCCTGGCTCCCTAATGCCGCCGTTATTGTCGAACAACGCCTTTAGATCTTCAATTTCCTGCGCGTTTAGCTTCTTGTCTTCCAGGAAATTAGCCAGCATCGGCTTGATTGCCCCACCATACAGCTTCTTCATAAAGCTCATTGTCTCGGAGCGCTGGTATTCTAGCTCACTGAATTGGGGATAGAATAATTGCTTGCGCTTCGAATGGTTGTCCAGTCTGGCGCCTGCCGCTTCCTTCTGTACCAATCGGCTGAGGAGCGTTCGGGTCGTATTCGGGTTCCAGCCCATGCGAACGCTCATTTGCTCTACAATTTCACTCGAAGGACAGTCCGGATTTAGCCATAATACCCGCATAATTTCGAGCTCTGCATCCGTGATGGATGGAATATGGTTCATACTAATAACCTCCAAATCTAACTTGCGCAGAATACATAGGATGTGACGAACGATGCTGCGCACGCTCGAGGCATTCTATCATTTCTTAATCGCTGCTTTTAGAATTTCGATCTTTTGATCTCTGGTAATATTGGATGATGTTGAAATACTGTATCCGTAATTACCGCCGTCTTGCCAATAAACGTATTTCGGATAGACATTCGCCGGCAGCTTATCGTCAAAGTAACCTTTCTTCTTTCTGTCCTTCGCATCCACAGTATATTTCGTGATAGCTAACGTATCTTCCCCGTTCGTGTACTCTAGACGCATGTCTCCGGATTCGTTCCAATCCATCTTCTTCATGAAGATCGGTTTACCGCTCTTCTTCCCTTCCACTCGCAAATCATCGATGAACTTGCCTCCCAAGGGACCTCCGATTCTCGATTTGGAGAAGGTGTAGCCTTCTGGCAGGTTGGAAGGTTCCTTCACGACAATCCCTTTTAAGGTTAATGCTTTCTGAAGATAATCGTCATAGGAAGCGTATTCCTTCGTCAACCCCCAATAGCTAAGATCAAGTCCGCTGTTGAGTGCCTTGTACTTATGATACAGGACATAGGTATCTCCTGTCTTCTCTACCAGATCCTTTACCTTTTTGATTTCTGCGTCAATCAACTTTTTTTCCTCTGCCGTTGGTGCTTTTTCGGCTGCTTTTTTAGCCGTCGTTTTCTGAGCTGGCTTCGAGGATGCCGCATCCACGACTAGGTTTATCGATGAACCCAGGAGCAGGATACTGCTTAGTGTTGCGATTGCTAATTTTGATGCTGTTCTCATTTGAATTACTCCTAACATGTTGTAAATTTAGACTACAGCTGTAGTTACAACTTAATACTACAACTGTAGTTTAATGTTGTCAACATGTTTTTCGTAATAAATTTAGATCCCTTGCTTTCCATCCAGCTTTTTAACGAAAACAAAAAAACCGCGAGAATCGCGGTTTATCGGATCGTCCAATGCCATAACAACGCTTGCTTTTCTACTTTTTTTACAAAATCGTCTTTTCCGTCACCATATGCCTCAATATCATTTGGATACTTCTGAGCGAGCATGCTCTTCAATTCCCCATAGTCTTTCACTACTTCAGGTTGATGGCACAAATAGTCCCTAAAAATAAGATGACGCTCGATTTCTTGGATATGATCGAACTGGAATGCATGTATCTGGTGTGTCCGGTTATCTCCGCCTTTACGGAAGTATCTACGTCCACGAATACCGAACTCACCCATCACTTCGTAACCTAGCTTCTCAAATGGTAGGGTGTAGTTATCCAATGCGTTGATGTCCGTCACGACGAGCAGGATATCAATAATGGGTTTCGCTTTCAGACCAGGAACGGCCGTACTTCCCATATGATAGCTATTTACGAGTACATCACTGAGGATTTCTTGAATTTCACGTTCCTCTTCCAGATACATCTCTCTCCAATGCGGATTATGTTCCACTACAATGATATTCATAGGTTCACCTCATTTCATTTCTTCATGATAGAATTTTCAATATACAAATATTGGTGGTAGATGTCAATGCATTGCTGAATTCAATCTAATCTGCCAATCAGGTGACATGTTGCGGTCCGACAATTATTATATAAAAAAAATAACTTGACCTTAGGTCTGACCTAAGGTGTATCGTTGAGATATTCCAAGCAGCAACCTTTAGGAGTGAACAGGATGAAGAGTGACATTACGATTAGTGAATTAGCCAAACTTATGAACGTGTCAGTACATCAAATTCGTTATTTCGAAGAGAAAGGCGTTCTTCAGCCCTCTTATACAGATCATAATCTATACCGCATGTATGACATGGAGCAAGTATACCAGTTAGCCCATATTCTAATGCTTCGCAAGCTAGGGGTTTCCGTTCAATCGATTCAGGAATGCATGGCTTCCTTTTCAGCGGATCATTATCAACAACTCTTGCATGCTTCCCTACGTGATATCGATTCCGAAATGAAGCGTCTTAAAGAGCTGAAGCAATTCATTCACAAAGTTCTGCAGGAACAAAAAAATTTGGGGGCCCAGTCCAACCCGTATCAAATCAAGCGACGAGACACCTCCTATTTGAAGCAATGGATGGAGATGGATGTCAAAGCGAAGCTTACGGCCAAACGACTAGCAGAACAAACGGAGCGTATTCCGAACCTGTTCGAGCTGGACGTTCATTCGATCTATGACGGGTCTAACCTCGTTCATTTGTGCGTAGAAACGGATGCGACTCGCAGCGATTTTTCATTGCCTGAGGGGAATTACTTATCGATGCAGTGCCTCATTCATGAAGATGATGAGCTTGAACAAATCATTAGCCAGTTTTATGACCATGCTGCCGCCGAATCATATGTAACCACGGGCCCCTTAATCCTAATCGAAAAATCATATCTATCTTTATTTAGCAACAACAAGCTTCATTACGAACTCCAAGTCTTGATTGAATCGGACGCTGATACCGAAGGAGTGAATGTTCATGGCGGCGGCACCGATAACGATTGATCTCATGCAGGAGAAGTACAATACGCCGGTCGGACGATTGCTCGTTCATGGCTTTCGTGGGAAATTCCAACATCGTACACCTTTGAGCGATGATGAACTTGCGCTTTTTTTTGAGAAGCTGCTCTATCACTATCCTTCTGAACCATCAAGTCGAAGGATCGTCGCACTGCTGGAGGGAGAAATTATCGGAACGATGTCCATCAAATGGAATTCAAATCCAGCTATCAAGCCTATCAAGAAAAAGCTGATATCGCTCAGAAAATATGACTTCTTAGGGAAATGGAACGTGTGTAAACTATTCTTCGGACTGTCTTTATTAGACCATAAACCGCAAGTTGGTGAATGTTATATCGCAGACGTTGTTGTCCATCCAGATCATCGCAGCAAGGGGGTTGGACGATTGCTATTGGAATGGTCGCAGCAATTCGCCCAAGCAGATCCGAAGTTCAATCGGTTAAGTCTGCACGTGGCAGGTGCAAACCCCCGAGCCAGACAACTATATGAGCAATTTTCTTTCCAGACGTGTACACAAAAAAATAGTATTATGCGCCACCTCATGTTCAATGAATTGAAATGGATCTATATGGTGCAGACCTTAAGCCAGAAGAGTTTCCGTGAAGGAGAACTACGATGAGAAAGAAAATTAGGAATGTTCTGCTATGTGTCGTCCTCCTACTGGTCTGTGCAGGGGTTTATATTTTGAAACAAAACAGCTTTGATATGGCTGAGCAAGCTGTCGAAATTCAGACGCCGCAAGGCAAATTGACCGGCACGCTTGTGCTGCCTACAAACTACACGAATAAGCTGGGACTTGTATTATTTATTCATGGCGACGGCCCCATTGACGCATCCCACGATGATGGATACAAGCCGTTATGGGAACGGTTAGCTTCCCTTGGTTACGCCTCGTTATCCCTGAACAAAAGAGGGTTAAATGGCTCGGAAGGCAATTGGCTGCATCAGAGTATCGATGACCGTGTGGAAGAAGCCCGTCAAGCAATTGCATGGGCCAAAACGCAGCCGATGATTGACAAGGAACAAATTGGTGTATGGGGAGCGAGCCAAGCGGGCTGGGTGATTCCAAAGCTAGCTAAGAAGGAACCACTCGCATTCAGCCTTATTCTATCCCCTGCTATTAATTGGATTACACAAGGACAATTTAATGGACGTAAGCAAATGGAGCAAGATGGATTTTCTGAAGCGGAGATTCGAGATAAAGAGCAGTACGATCGGCAAGTGCTCAAACTGTTAGAGGACCGTGCTTCCTATGAAAAGTATGCGGAAATCGCTCGTGAGCGTAACCTCATGTCGAAAGACAGATGGACGTTCGTTACCCAAAATTTCATGTCGGATGCCACGGATGATCTTCGTCATTTCAATTCTCCCGTACTCTTAATGCTGGGGGAAAATGATATCAACGTGGATGTGAAGGAGACTGAACAAGTCTATCGTGAAATAGTAAAGCCAAATCTGCTTACCGTAGCCGTCTTCCCTGATGCCGATCATTCCATGCTAAGTAAGAAAACAGCGAATTCCAATCTACGTGCCATCCTCATTAGTCTCTTCGTGCCCAGACAAATTACGATACCGGGATATATGGATGAAATAGAGCGGTTTCTCCGTTCTATAGCACGAGATAAAAAGTAATATCACATCATAAAAAAACGCCACATTGGCGACGTCTCGTGTGTGTATGTTCTTTTGTTCAGGGTAATTTCTTGACGAGTTTCTTTGGTCTTTCAGGTCTCCACGCTACTAGCATATCGGCCGCTCCGCAGGCCTGATTGACTACTGCAAGATGCTCGTCCATCACTTCCCACATCCAACGGTCTTGACCGATGGATCGGAGTATCCCACGCTCTGTGCTTCCATTGATCCAATCACGCAAGGGCTGGTCTCCCATTTTCATTAGCAAATGGTGTTCATTTAGCAAATTGTATGGATAGACCATTCTTAGCATGCTTTCTATGTATTGACTTTGCCTATCATACAATCCATGATTTGCGTGTTTAAATGCAAATCCATCCTCAAACGGGAAAATGAAGGTACCATTGTCACCCGCCGCATAATGAAGCGCAGCTGTCAATTTATTAGCTGTATAGATTATTCCGTATGGAACGTCAAGGCGCTCTGCCGTTATGCCAAGCCAATTCGACATAGCACGATGGACATCATCAGACTTCATATCGACATGCGCCGCAAGATGTGGCAAGCGTCCAAATTCGCCTGACTGACAGGTGAAAGCCGCATCCCATGGTAATGTCCCCCGCTGCTGGCTATATATCCAGAACGAAGAGACTTGTTCGCACTTGATCCTTTCGTAAAGCTCCTCACAAGACACCTCGAAAATGTCATGATCCCCTTCGTGGTCTCCATCGCTTAATAATGCGTAATAGCTGGCTCCTGTATATGGTTGTCCAATGGAATCAAAAAAAGACTTCCCGGCTTGGAAAGCATCCATTGGATGGATATGACTGGTGCCGTAAAGTGCAACCCCTGTACACAACATAATACACCTCCTTTTTTTCGCAAAAAACTTACTCAGAATTACATGATCAACACCTCATTCTCATTGACTTGGTCATTTGGTATAACTGCTTACTAACAATTGTCTCTTACGATAGACTATTCGATGTTGTTTCGGCCAGCCCGTTAGGTTCAATCGGTTTGCTTAACCAATGTTCATCGGTTTGAACGTGATTCTTACGGACGAATTTGGCCACGGATCGTTTGAATTCCTCATACGGAAAAGCGGAAGCCAGCCTCACAACAAATCCTTCCTGTTCACCACCACAACGGGAATGCATGGTATAACACGCCTTAGCTGCCTCTTCGCTCCAGACCCCACGGTACAGCACTGGAACCGTAGCTAAATGGAGATTCGACGCCCATTCCACCGTTTCATCCCAGGAGAGACAGATATTCTGCTCATTCCATACCGAGAACAACATGAAGTAGCTTGGCAGTGCATCGTAATATAGCGAATGCTTCGCGAACACGTTCTCTCCGCATAGTCGGTACCCTTCCGGAATCAGGTATTTCATCCCGCCATGCAGCGTCTTTACGTAATGCCTGGACGGATGATCTTTACTATCGAGCGATCTGGCATGAATGAAATTCGGATACATTGTTGTATTCTCCCCATCCATCTTCTCGGTAATGACCACCTCCTGCCCCGCAAAATGATCGGTATTCCGCAAAATTTTATCATCGTCGGTATATCCCCGCGACCACGGCAGATGCATCGTTTTTGGATATTTCATTTTCATCGTATCACCTCTTTATTTGGCAAATGTATCGGCCTCAGCGAAAAAGTAAAGCTCTGCCAGCATTTGTTCGCCAAGCAAATGATAAATTCGAGACGCCCCTGCATCCCCGCCATGTAAAATCTCCATGTGGAAGCTCACCATGTTCACAACATGCAGAATAAACTCATCGTCATAGCCCAACTCTTTGAGCACATGACAGGCAATGGAAGCAGACACATGTTCATGCCCAAAATACGAATAGTAACCACGCGCCTCCTTCCACACCTTGCAGAACGGTTTGCCTGCATCGTGGAACAAAGCTGTAAGCTGCATGATCAGCAAATGATCACCTTCATAGAAAGCATTGATATACTCCAATACGGCAAAGGTATGCTCGGATAAAGTCTTGGAATGATGGGGATTCTCTTGATCAAATCCCAGCATCACCTGGAAATGTGGCGACCCGGCTAAATAGCTGAATAGCTCATCATGGCTTGGGCTCGCTGCAAGAAGCTCCTCGAGCTCGGATCGCTCTAACCCAGCAGGTACGGGAGCATGAACAAGGTGCAGATGCCGAAATCCTTCACCAAGTACGGGAAACTCGGTATTTCTGGCAAATTTGGTTAGCACCTTATCGTCGATCCGTCGTTTACGGGCTAAAATCCGTTCTCTCGCCAACTCATAGGGTGTGTCGAATACATGGCATTCGACGGGAACATCTTGAAATCGTTTAAGGAGCTTGAGTCTACGGTCACGGCTGACATTCGTTGCGTCAAAAACGACATTTCGGCCTGACCCAAGAGCCTGCTCCATCTCGGCAAAAGCTCTGTCAAATACAAGATACGTGTTTTTTTGTTTTGACTCGCTCCCGAACAATTTTTCCCGAATGGCATCCGTCGACACAAGTACCGCTCGTTCTCGCTTGCACAGCTCTTTCGCATAGTGGCTTTTGCCGCTGCCTGGAATACCAGCCAGCATATGAATAACACTCATAGATATCACCTCCTTTCAGTACGCGATAATTATCATACGTAGCGTGAATCAACATGTTTCGCGCATATGACCAGTATAGGGGTGAAATCCGTGAAACGCATGGGACTATGGATGCATTCCCAATTGGTTCCACGTACGAATCAACCAATCTGAGAACAATTCTTTCTCCTCGAACTGCGGATAATGGGCTGATTTCTCGAAAGTGATGAAATCTTTTACAGGTGCTCGTAACGTATCGAAATAGGCTCTGGCTGCATGAGCGGATGTCATATAATCGTATCGACCCATGACGAAATAGACAGGGATATCAACGTGGTTCACGAGTTCTGTAATAGGATACTTACGCTCTTCATCCAGTAAGATCTTCTGCGATAGTGCCACCCCTTGCAAATAACGAATCACATCCAATAAATTGTACTCCCGATTCCACAAGAAACCGGAATAATAATCCCGGTTATCATCAATGAGCCTTGCCGCTCCGCCATATTTGCGGACTTGAGACCGCGGCGTCAGCGCTTCGCCTCGCTCGATTGGACCTCTAAGAGATTCTAGCAACGCTATATCCTCAGCATGACCTGCTCGCTTCGCTTGTTCAATTGAATAATTCAGACTGTCGATTTCACTCACCTTCGGATCTGCAACCTGTCCAATTCCAATGTATGCCGTGAATTTGTCTGGCGCCTTCGCCGCGGCCTTCATTCCAATATAGGTTCCGTAGGAATGGCCGATCAGCAGCACTTTCTCTTGTCCGACCTGAGTTGTAACGTAATCCGTTAATGCAAGCAGGTCGTCGACGAGCAAGTCTGCGCTAAGATTCGAATAATCTTCTCCAAAATGATAGGACTTCCCGCTCCCGCGTTGATCATAATGCACAATGGTGAAATGTTGTTCCAACTCACGCTGATATTTACGCACATAAGGAATTTCGGAGCAACCCGGACCTCCATGCACGAACACGACGATCGGATTGCGTCGATCTACGCCTCGAATCATAATGGCATGTTTCGTGCCATTGATCTCAATCTGCTCTAATGAGCTGATGCTGTGTTCACCAGCAATACTTGGCGTCCACGTCGGGAAGATCATTCCGATTCCGATCAGCAGACTGAGGACGATAATGATGATTTTTACTGCCTTGATGACCTTTTTCCTACGCAATGGACGACTCCTTTAACATTTGGTAGTTACTAGATAAGCACGATGCTGATCCAGGAACTGTAGAATAGCTTCATTAACTTGGACAGGGGATTCTCTTAGCATATGAGGCCGGTGACTCCCGTTCGGGATAACAAGATACCGTGATCCCCTAACAATTGATGCCAGTCGTCGGACGCGTTCTTCGCCAACAAATGGATCATGCTCCCCCGTGATGAATAACGTAGGACACGAAATGCTGCCGAGCTGGTCCAGCGTAAGCTGAGGATATCGCCGCCAATCTTCAGCTGACTGTCTCATGAACTCCTCCCAGTCTCCTCGATGTGCTTCTTCATGTCTCTCCTTCATCTGTTGAATCATCTCATGCATGTTATGCTCGATCAGCCATGACGGCTCGAACTCTTCAACCCCAGTCGGATCACAGAATCCACTCGTCCCAATCGTCGTAAGCGCAGCAACTCTCTCGGGATGATTCACGGTGAGATAAATCCCGACATTCGCCCCCAAACTGTAACCTATTAAATGTGCCGAGCGAATATCCAAGTGATCCATGAAATCTAAGATGTCATCTGCGATCTGCGGTGTAGACCAGGCAAGGCTATCACACCTTGTTCTCCCGTGACCTCTAAAATCGGGAAAGTAGCAGGTATACTTTCTTTGAAGATCCAACATTTGATTCGAGAAGGCGAGAATTCCGCGTGAATAACCGCTGTGCAAGAAGATAACTGGATCCCCATACCCCATTTTCTCATAATACATGTCCACATCATTCATCTTTGCATATGGCATTCGACTATCCCCAATCCATAATTGATCTCCAACTATAATCCTCGTACGTTCCTTTTCTACATCCTTCCTTATTTTCCCTTCATACAAAAAAACGCCATCCAAATAAGTATTGGATAGCGTCATGTTATTTCGAGTCACGCGATTAAGGGTTCGTTGACCACAGTCCAGCATGTTTTAAGACGACACGTGGATGAAGTTTGAGCTGTGCAACCATGAGTTCTGCTAAATCTTCGGCTTGCATCACTTTTTCAGGATTACCGTCTGTTAAGTTCAGCTCGACAGCCATATCGGTTGCAACCGTACTTGGCGTTAACGTCGTCACGCGAATATTTTTCTTACGCACTTCAAGCATTAAGGACTCACTTAAGCCGATAACGGCAGCTTTGGAAGCCGAGTATGCACTTGTAATCGGAGCACCTTTTTGACCCGCTGTGGATGAGATATTAATGATGTCGCCTGTGTTGCGCTCGATCATTTCCGGCAATACAGCACGTGTTGTGTAGTATACGCCCTTTACATTGACATCGATAATGTTGGTCCATTCTTCGGGCGTCAATTCCATGAAGCCTCCGAATTTAGAGATGCCAGCATTATTGACAAGAATATCGATCGCCCCAAGCTCGCTCCGAATGGATTCAACTGCTCTTGTAATCGAGTCCAAATCCGCAACATTCGCGGCCGCGATGGCTACCTTTACATCATACGATTTCAACTCTTCTGCGACTTGTTGTAAATTATCTAGTGTACGACCGACGAGACCAACGTGAATCCCCTCTTGCGCAAAAGCAATCGCTGTTGCACGTCCAATCCCACGCCCTGCTCCTGTAATTAACGCTACTTTTCCTGCGATGGTTTGCATGGTTCTCACTCCTTTGTATGTAATAACTCTATTCTAAACGAAATCGGGTACATTAAACAAACCAGATAGCCAGTCATGAAGTTGCCCCCAACATACAAGAAGGTAATCAGATTCGTATTAATCAAAAAAAATGTTGCCTTCGAGTTTACTCGAAGGTATATACTTTGTTCATGGAAAATCTATTAAACATTCGACAAGTCGCAGCTGTTACAGGTCCTTATGAGACCGAAAACTCCTTAGTAAGCACAGTGATTAAGGGGATGGTTGCATAGAAGCTAGACATAATGACTAATCCCGCAAAAAACAAAATTAAAATAATGAAAGAATAAGGTCGATCTGTTGTATCTAACGGCTTCATTCATGTAATCTCCTGCAAATATTAACGATGCAATTGAATGAAAGCCGTCGAGTGGATTCGGCAGCTTTCGTCGGGAGCTTTGTGTTGTTTACAGTATTCTTTCAGATATGAATACGTAAACTTACTCAGATATCACAGATTCATAATGTCTATAATTAAATCAAAAAAATAGCTTTCATATGCCGCTAACTCTATCCCTCCCCTCTTTTCAGCTTGAATCAAACATTCGCGGATTTAATATGTCTATAATATCCTTGATAATACTCATGTGTCAACCCTCTATTTTTTATTGCAAAATCAAAAAGAAGCGCTCTCTTGGTCGCTTCTTTTTTCTTAATGCGCATTAAGTATCACGCTTATCTAATTCACCGTCACTATGCTTCTCGTCAAATAATGCCTTCAGATCCTGAATTTCCTCTGCATTAAGCTTCTTGTCCCTTAAGAAGTTGGCCAGCATGGGCTTCAAGGCGCCGCCATACAGCTTTTTCATAAACGATTTGGTTTCGGTACTTAGATACTCTTGCTCGCTAATGATCGGATAGAACAGAAAGTTGCGTTTGGAACCCTCCTCTTGCTTCGTTCCTGCCGCTTCTTTTTGAACCAATCGATTGAGCAGCGTCCGGGTCGTGTTCGGGCTCCACCCCATACGATCAGCCAATTGCTTAACGACCTCGCTGGAGGGACAATTCGGATTAACCCACAGCACGCGCATCACTTCCAGCTCTGCATCCGTAATGGGCGGTATTTGTTTCATGGAAGACTCCTCCAAATTAAGTGGCTACAACTACATACGTAGATATATGACATGCTACAATCGTATTTCCGTGTTGTCAACATAAAAAACCGCCTCACAGAAAACTCCTGTGGAGCGGTTATGCTGAACAAATGAAAATTAATGGATCTGTTGATAAATTCGATACAACATCACGGCCGCATCGACCCGCGTCACCGATTCCTTCGGAAGCAGCACGCCATTCTTGGCTTCGATAATCTGGTCACGTACCAATGCCGCAACATCCGACTTGGCATAGGCTGCAACTTGTGCTGCATCGGCGAATGAATCAAGTTCTGAAGCGAGACCCTGCTTAGAAATAACTTCGGCTTCATACAGCGCTCTCGCCGTCAGGACGATCATATCTTGTCTAGTGATCCATCCTTGCGGGTTGAATCGATTATCGCCTATTCCAGCAGTTATTCCGAGTGCTCTGGCAATGCCGATCGCGTTATACTGATCAGCGTTCTGGTCGACATCCGAGAAATTCGCTTTGAACTCCGCTTGCAACCGCAGCAATTTTACTAACAACGCTACAAATTCCGCTCGCGTGAGCTTTTTGTTCGGCTCGAACTTGGATGCTGAAGTACCTGGCATGATGCCAGCCGATGCTAAACCTTCGATCGCTTCCTTAACCGATTTATCATTATTGTCAATATCAACGAACTGGATCTTCTCAGTCTTCGGCGTATCCGTTTCTACCTTCGGTGTTGTAGTGACCGGGCTTGTGGTTGTGCCGCCGACTGACCCCGTACCCCCAGTTTCTGAGCTTTGTTTTAACGTGGTAATCACTCTAACGTTGCTTATCTTGGAGGTGTTCCCTGCCGCATCCACCGCAACTACGAAATATCGGTACGTGGTGGCAGCTTTCAGTCCTGTATCTTTAATCTCAGTTTTTGTTGTCGTCATGATTTCGACATCATCCCGGAAAACCTTGTATCCGACGACGCCAACATTATCCGATGCAGGTGTCCATCTCAGTTCGATGGCAGAACTGGATACCGCTTCACCGCGCTCGATCGTCGGCGCCGTTGGCGCTACATCATCCACAATGGACGGCGTCCACCAATTCCCTGATACGACAATCATGCTAAGCAGGCGAAGATTATTACTGAAGTACAGCTCGTCTTCTGTAGCAGCCGCCGTATTATAGTCCCATAGTCGATTCAGCCATGTCTGATTCGAAGCATCGATCATCGCGCTCACCATCATTGGGGCAGAGAACGAAATGTCCTCGTAATCTTCCAATGCTGTCGAGCCATCCAACTTATAGCCAGCCCGAATCTGCTTCGGATCTTGCTTCGTCTTCTCTTGAATCCAACGATTAATAGCACTGAGTTGCGCTTTCGCGCGGGTATCTCCAGTAATCAGATAATCTGTACCGATTCGCCATGGTATACGGGATGAGTTGTAGCTGTAATCACCATCCGTCTCCGATTCCAAGAACATTGGTTCTGCCGGTACGTAGCGGTTACCATCTTTTACAACAAAGTCAGGAAGCAACCCCGCCAACGGGCTATAATTCTCATGCATGCTGCGAATAATGTTATACGTTGCATCTATGACCTGATCCCAACGCGTATCCCCCGTTACGTTGCGATAATCTTTCAAGTGCTGCAGCATAAAGTCGGATGAGCGCGTCGCCTTGCCATATTTCGGATCGCTATCCGTCGCCCAATCCGCAATCTTCAACGTCCACTCCGTATGGTTGACTTCGCTTTGCATAATCGCATTCATGACTTTCTTCGCTTGCTTCAAATAATCTATTTCGCCGTTGCTCCCCCATTGACTGTTTGCGAGCAAGAGCGCATATGCAATGTCCATATCACCATCCGTCGCAGAGTCGACGCCGTTAATGTCCTTAATTTCGGTTCCCGTATCGGCTTGCTGCCAAGCCATCAGGTCTGGGTTGATCTCACTTGGGTGTGCTCTGAAGTAGCGATACAAGCTATCAAAATAATGCTGCGCCTTCGGATCATGCCCTGCCATCAGTGCGGTAATCAACATCCCGTACCCATGCGCTTCCGATACCGTAATTTCATTCTCTTCGAACCAATCGCCGTCACTATACCAGACATAATATTGACTTGGATCATACGGGTTCTGCTTTAAGTACTTTGACTTCCATTCGTCATATAACCTGGCTACCGTTTTGTCCATTTCCGCTTGGGTGACATGGTTCGGTTTAATCGAACTCCCTGCATAAGTCGTATGCTGCGGGAATGCTTTATGCGGTCCTTCGCCTGTCGGCAACGGACTTGTCTTCACCTGTACCGTATTGCTATCAAGTGATTCCAACCCCTCCGCATTATAAGCCTTCACAACGTACCGATATGCCGTAGCTGGGCTCAGTCCGGTATCGCTAAATGACAATTCTTTTGTTGTTCCTACCTTCTTGCCATCGCGATATACATGATAACCTGAGGGCATTAACGTTCCTGCAGAAGCCGTCCAGCGCAGATTTATTTGGAAAGGCGAGATCACGATGCCTTGTAGGTCTGTTGGTGCAGAAGGCGGTTCATTCTCAATCGGACCTTCGAGCGTATTGACCTCAACAGGATTCGAATTCATTCTCGTTCCGACGGCCTTAATGATCAGGTCATATTTCTTCTTCGGATCGATATTTTCTAGCTTGAAGCTATACGTTGTTTGTCCTTCCACCACCGGGACATACTCGCTCCAGTGAGCTTTAACTTTGTCACCCTTCTCGTAGATTCGAAAACCACGAATCGGTTCTTTGCTGGCAGAAGGCATCGTCCAGGAAAGGGTAGCACTAGAACCAAGAAGCTTAACAGCCGCATGCTCTACCGGATCGGGCTTCCCATCGGTGCGTTTGATCCCATACTTGTCGTACGCGAATAATCCATTGCCTACCGTTCCTGGCTTCCCTTCATCCTCTTCGGCTGCGGTATAGGCTGTAAACTGAAGTACCTGCGGTGAGACGGATACATCCGTGAACATTTTTTTCTCCGGCTGCTCATCAATCGCCGCGAAATAATCATCATACGGAATCGGATTCCCGTTTTCATCTAATTTTTCGCGCGGCTCGCCATTCTCGTCCAGTTCGTATTGATTATTCTTAAAATAGAACTTATTGCCGAAGGCATTCGACATGAGATACACCGTGCCTTTCGGGTTGACGGCATTGCCTTCGCTATCAAATTCCAATTGCTCCTTCGGAATTACTTCATCGTTATACATTTGGAACGATCTCATGTACATATGGTCATGTGCTTCGAATACCAGATCGATGCCCATCTCGTCAAAGGCAGGGATGAGATACTTTTTGTAAAATTGGACACGATCGTCCTCCCATTGCGCGGAGTTATCTCCTGCCGCATACGGGCTTTTGTGAAAAGCCACAAACTTCCACTTCTTATCGCTTTTCGCAACGGCGTTCTTCATCCAGGCAACTTGATCCCAGAATTGCTCATCCGCCCACTCAACGTCTTTACCATTCTCCGCGAGCGCGCCTTGATATTGCGAGTTGAATACGAGATAGAGCGCGTCACCATATTCGAACGAATAAACCGATCCTTCATGTGTATCCGCGACGACTTGTTTTGGCAGGTTGAAATGGTTGTAGAAGTTATTATTCGGCGTCGTCTCATCCCCATCATAATCCTGCACCTCATGGCCGCCGAGAACCGGAACGTATGGAACCTGCAACAACTCCTTCTGTGCTGCGCCCAGCATCCATTGCCATTGTTCTTCTAAGTCACCGTTATCTACTAAGTCCCCGGCGCTGATCAGAAATTTAGGGGCTCCGATATAATCAATCGCCTTTCTGAACGTATCCGCCCACGGTTCAAATTCAGCTTTACTCGAAGCTTGAGAATCTGAACCCGCAATAAAGCGGTAAGACTGGTGATCAGACGTATCGGTCGTAAATGAGCCAATCGAGCTCCATGCCGTTCCATTGCCGACACGGAAGTTATATGCCGTTCCCGGGATCAATTTATCTGCTATCGCTTTATGGCTAATAAATTTCGAGCGTGTCTGGCTCGTTCGATCCCCTTTCGCTATGAAGGTATCGATCACTTCACCATGACCTGTATACGTCGTGAACCCTGTCTTAGGAAATACACCGCCTTGTACGGCGGAAGCTTCCACGACTTGAACGACCGTATCTGTCATCTGATCGGTATACCAAGCCAATGCGATACTTGTCTTTGGATCACCGTTGAAGGTCATATTCACTGATTTCGGTATGAACGGAGAGTCTTGCGTCGTAAAACTCCAAGATATATCCCGAATTAGGGGGATCTGATCTTCTTCCCCTTGAATCAGTTCCTTCGGTATAGAGACGGTATATGTTTTGCCGTAATCGAATACGGGATGGTTAATTTGTAATGTATGATGGTTGATGATTTCAGGTGAGACGCCTTGCAAGATGTTGTTCTCGTTGTCCTTGATCGTAATGGCATGTCCTTCATGCAGTACGATGTTTTTACTGAATTTGACTAAGATCTGAGCATCGACAGAGGTATTCTCTGTTCCATTTTGAGGGGATGTGTACAAATCAATCGTAGGCACTTCGATACCGCTGCCTTCCAATCGTTCACCCTTCACACGAATGTCCTTGATATAACTGGACCCGCCTGCTCCGACTTCAGTGTTATCTGTGGTGTTTGTTGGTACATTCGAAGCCATCATCCATCGAATAAATAATAATGGCTGATCATCAGCAGCTTTCGGAAGAGGTGTATCCACTAATTTACAGTTACCACAGCTATAGTTACCTCTTTCGAGCGTAACATCTTTCATTATCGTCCACGATGCTCCATCATGGCTGATTTCGACTTTGAAGTCGCGCGGTCCCGAGCCTGAAGACTTTTGCATTGAGGACAACGTGATGTCCCGGAACCCTTTGGTCGAGAGCGTAGCCAGCCAGTATTTACTGCCTGCCCCTCGATCCCAGCCTTGATATTGCAGTCCTTCATCACTGACATATTCGAATTTGGGACCACCAACAGCACGAAGGGTCGAAGCCGCTTGATATGCCCCATAGGTGGCTGAGACGACACCTTCATGGCCAGCATCCTTGATATCCCACGACGCGATTATTACCTTGTCTGCCGTAATTCCTTCATCATCGATTTCATTCGCCGACACGGTTCCTACGGCTTGAAACGGTAATAACATGAGGACTAACCAAATAACTACGAATCTGTGAAACCTTTTTCGCAAAGAACGATAGGTTGGCACGCCATTCCCTCTTTCCTATTCAAATAGATTCATATGAGAAATTATTATGTATTGAGGCCAATGTTGCGGGAAAAGAAACTTAAAGACATTAATGGAAGGTTCATAGAGGATTATCTTCGACAGGGAAAAATCATAATCTTTGCATGCGTTTATAAATCGAGGTTGAAAATTTAGCGTATCATACCACGTCCCTTCGCCAATTTCCGGATATGATTCATTCGAGCAAAAGTTAAAGCGCTTTAACTTTTGAAAATATTATACCCAATGTTTGACATCTTGTCAATTGATTCAGGTGGTCTCCTATAGGCAACTTGATATAAGAAACCTTGGTTTCTACATCCAAGGTTTTAATTGTTCTTGTCGTATGAACTTATTTTCACCCTGTTCACGATATCATCGTTACCGTAACGTTTATGATCAATGTTAATTTCTCTTAGGATTGGTATTTCCCCTAATGTCATCAAGTATTAGCTTACCGAATGACTCGATTCAGCTCGCTTACCTCCAAAAAAATGACACTAGTGTCATTTTAATGTTGACAACGAACAACTTACGCCATATTATGAAGATGACAGTGGTGTCATTTTTAATTATGGAGGTGGTTACGTTGCCTAAGGTAAGTCATGATTATGTGAATGAAAAGAAAAATAGCATTATACAAGCAGCAATATCAGTGTGTAAAGTTAAGCCACTCTATGAAATTACGATGAGGGATATTATTAAAGCGTCAGGGGTAAGTCAAGGCGGAATTTATCGCTATTATTCGGATTTGGATGAAATACTGGTTGCAGTAATTAATCAGACCAATGGTAATGCAGACTATAGACAAGTTGTCGATGCAATCATTGAACATAGCAATTCTCCTAAAGAGTCCCTAGAAAAACTATTTGCTTTTCTCGGTGAGTACATTCAAGAAAACTTGTCAACGGTTGGTAAAATACAATTTGAGCTCACAATTTTAGTTGCGAATAATCCAGAGAGACAAAAGAATATTTTATCGAACATTACTGAAAATGAAAGTGGACAATATTTGGTCGAGCGGTTATTTCGTATAGTTCATGAAGGAATTTCATTAGGGAGTTTCCAGCCTGAAGTATCAATAGAAGAATTATTTACTTTTATCATGACATCCATTGATGGCATTGTAAGAGATGTTGTTTTACAAAAATGCTATGGAATGTTCCAAAATGAACAGGTGCAATTTGACGAAATCCGACTGATGAATACACTATGCAAATCCGTATTATTGTTGTTGGGCTCAAAATAAGGAGGGTTCAAACTTGGGGAGAGAGATAAGAAGATTTCTATTCTATACCTTTGTTACGTCGTGGATTCTTTGGGGCGGGTTAGCTATCTTAACACAGCTCAATTGGATTGGGTTTGGTAGTGCATTTTCAATGATATTGTTTATCCTTGGTGGTGTTACCCCTGCCATATGCGAGATTTGGTTGAAAAAGAAATATAGCTCTAAAGAAGAGTATAGATCATTTATTCATAATATAAATAATCCTAGACATCCGTTCGTATGGTACATATTTACGATCAGTCTTGCTTTTGCAGCTTGTTTTTTGCCATCACTTTGGGGTGGTGCTTCAATGGAGAATCCTTTATATCTGGCATTGATAGAATTCCCCATTATGATAATTGGAGGTGGGTTGGAAGAGATCGGCTGGCGCGGCTATCTACAGCCTACGTTGCAGAAAAAATGGTCGCCGTTCAATAGTACGCTCATTGTGGGTGGTATTTGGACAATATGGCATCTTCCATTATGGTTCGTGGTTGGTTCAAATCAAATGAATATGAACTTCCTATGGTTCACGCTAAGTGCCTTGGCATTATCTTTTCTGTTGACTGTCATTTACTCAGCCACCAATAGCATCTTCCTATGTATCATATTCCATGCCTTCATTAATTCATTCTGGGATGTATATATTCCAGATACGAATGTTGCTTCTGCTATATACACTCTTTTGTTTGCGCTGCTTATTTTTGCTGCATTTGAATTCTATCGAAATAAGAATACAGCTTAAGGGCTGAATACCCTTTAGCTGTTTAAACTCGTTACCTCTACTCGTTCAAATAAGTCATGACGCGGTTTTGAATCAATTTACTCACTTCATCTACCGATTTCTGACCGCTCATATAGGACTCAAACTCTTCTTGAACGATGGATTCGATATTTTTATCGATGGAGAAAATTCTCAGTATCACTTTGAATATTCAAATCATAAAAATGCACCCCTTAGAATGCACCGGATTTCCCTGTAAGGGTTCCAATGTCTATTCTAGGGGGTGCATATCATACCCAAAGCTTGTGTGGTTATCTCAACTTTAATTCTTCTCCATAACTGCGAAGTAATTCTCTTCGTCATCTGCAAAATTAAATACTCTGCCTGAAGGCATGGTTACAATGTCTCCGACTTTAACGTTTTTATTGGATAAACTGCTGTACAGCTCATCGAGATTTTCCGTAAAGAACATCAGCGAAGGGGTGCCGAGGTTCATGCCTGGCGACATTTTGGCGACGAACTCCTTATCGTGCAGAATGATGCTAGTCTCTGCGTTCTTGGAAGGTGCGATCTCAATCCACCGCATGTGACCGTTATTTTCTTCCGCGATGACAGTAAATCCTGCTTTCTCCGTCCAAAATTCCACTGCTGCATCTTGATTATTGACATATACCATGACCTGACCTAATTTGTTAAACACCGTCTTTCACTCCTATATTAGTTAATATATATTGAGCTGATTCGATCCTATTGAATGGACTCGAGATGTTCAGCCAGCCTGTTCCAAGTCTCCGTAATTCCTTGCATCATGCCCATGTCCATCACTTGCTTCAATCCATCAGCTGACGCATACTCCCCACGATTGATTAGCTTCGTTCCATTTTCCGTCTCAATGAAGGTAAGCGTAACAAGCGTCGACGGCATATTCTCGGCCTCATTGCCTTCGCTATCTGAGAAATAATCCACATAGACAATTTTCTCCGGCGCGATGATTTCTCGGTACACAGCTTTACCCCAAGATTCCATACCATAGAAATCACCTTGATTCTTATCTTCGCACTTCATGCAGTAATGCCACACGCCGCCTTCACGAAAATCTACGTTGCAAACCGGAAGCGACCAACCGTTCGGACCCCACCAATGCTTTAGGTGTTCAGCTTGGGAGAATGCCTGGAACACGAGTTCACGAGGAGCCTTGAATTCACGCTCCAAAATAAGTACATTTTCTTCAACCTTCGAAACCATTTGACTTGTCATTCGAACTCCTCCTAAATTTTCATTTCTTCAAAATGTCGTCCTCTAGCGTTCAAATCTGTGGTTTCTTCCCCTGCAGCTTCTGCAAATAATCATCCAGGCGGTCAAACCGACATTCCCAGATGACACGGTAGGTCTTCAGCCAATCGTCCAATGCCCGAAAAGGTTCAGGCCGAAGGCTGTAAATCCGTCGATTGGCATCCACTTGCGCCTCAACAATTCCCGCTTCACTTAATACACGTAAATGCTTGGATACTTGAGGCTGACGCATCTGCAACCGTTGAGCAATTTCTCCTACGGTTAGCGGAGATTCGCGCAGAAGCTCGACAATCTGCATGCGATTAGGCTCTGCCAAAGCACCCATGACGTTCGTATTCATGACCATCATCCGTTCGCTTGCTGGTATTGTTCGCGCCATTTCTCTCGCGTAGGCCAGGTTGTATTTCCTTGCTGAAATCAATATACCATATCAGGAATATACCTGTAAAGGAATATTTAAAAATATATTCATTTGGATAGCGCATCAAAATACTCGATAACGAGCTCACGAAATTCCAGAGCTGTTCGGGAGAGATAACGACTTCTGTGCCATAATAATGCGATTTCCCGTATTATTTCATGATCCTCTACTTGGAGATATGTGAGTTGTTCCCGTTCGTTCCTGGCTGTACTCGGAATGAAAGCAATGCCAATTCCCGCTTCCACAAGCGCGCTTAGCCTTGCAGGTTCATCTCCCTCATATACATATTGAGGCACAAATCCAACCGATTGACATACAGAATCCACGAGATCCCGCGTGCCGTAACCTTTTTTTACACCAATAAACCATTCTTCGCTTAGCTCCGTTAAGGAAACACTGCTGCGGTCCGCCAGCCGATGGCCCTTGGGCACAGCTACAAGAATAGGGTCGATGAACACGATTTGGCATTCGATGTCATCCCCATGTATTGGTGGTGAAGACAAGCAGAAATCAACTTCACCCCTATCCAGCCGTGTAACCATCTCCTGTGTGGTCAACATTTGAACATGAAAGTGAACATGGGGTCTCTTTACCCGAAACGCACTGAGGATATTCGGGAGCGTGCTCGCAGTTGTCACCGCCAATTCGAGTGTGCCATATTCGGGGCTGGATAAGTCACAGATCTCTTGCTTCCCCTGTTCCAATTCGAACAATGCCCGTTCTGCACGTCGCAGGAATCTGCTTCCGAATTCATTTAATTTTAGCTTCCTCCCAGTTCGATCAAAAAGAGGTACGCCCAAATCCTCCTCCAGGCGTTGAATCGTTTTGCTTAACGAGGATTGTGTCACGTGCAGACTGCGAGCCGCTTCGGTTACATGCTCCAATCGTGCAACCTCGAGAAAATATTGCAGTTGAAGAAGTTCCATACGCACCACCCATTCATTCCTTCTAGTCAATGAGATCATAACACAAAATGCGTTGGAATAAATAATGATGTTCTAGTACGATGACATCATGATGACTGGAGGGGAACGAATGTGAGTAAACGTAGCAGATGGTTGATGATTTCTGTTGGTCTAGGAATTCTATTAAACCCATTAAATTCTTCAATGATTGCAGTAGCAATACCTCGGCTGCAGCAGGTGTATCATCTTGATTTTACCGTTGTTTCATGGATCATTTTCTCTTTCTACATTGCAAGTGCAATCGCTCAACCCGTCATGGGCAAAGCTAGCGACTTGTATGGACGCAAGAAGATTTATCTTATCGGGCTAGTTGTCACCTTCATCGCATCCTTATTTGCTCCACTATCACACAGCTTCGATTGGCTCATCGTATTCCGTATCATACAATCCATTGGCACAAGCATGATGGTCGCCGTAGGAATGGCCATTGTACGGATCCATATCACAGAGAAGCAAGCAACTGCGCTGTCCGTCTTATCTATTTTCCTATCTGGTGCAGCAGCTGTTGGTCCCTTTATTGGCGGATTCTTGATTCATACGTGGGATTGGTCCGCCATCTTCTTCGTCAACATTCCGTTCGTCGTCGTAAGCTTCCTGCTGGCATGGAAGATGATTCCGAAGGATTCCATTACAAGTAACAGATCCATAGGGAATTGGATGAAGGTCATTGATGTGCCAGGGATCCTGCTCTTCACAACTAGCTTAATTGCTCTGTTGATTGGATTGCTATCGGTAAAAGCTTCTGGTCATGTCTCAATTCGCCATGTGACCTTAGTGCTGATTGGCCTCGTTGCCCTGATCGCTTTCATACGTCATGAGTTCAAAGCGGAGTCGCCTTTTATTCCTCTGCGCACATTTAGGCAATATCCTGCGATGACATGGGTCAATATTGAATTCATTCTCGTTAACATCCTGTATTATTCCATTTTTTTGGTCTCCCATCCTACTTACAAATGGTGCGTCAGATCAATGCTTTTCATACAGGGTTGCTCATGTTGAGCTTAGGCTTGTGCTCGCTCATTGTATCGCCAATTGCTGGCCGATGGATTGATCGCTCAGGACCTAGACCTGCCTTGTTCGTATCTGGCATTTTGATGACACTAGGTGCCATTTGGATCGTAACATTGGATCAAGCTTCACCCATCATAAGGATATGTCTGGCATTAGCTGCATTCGGTATTAGCAATGGACTGAATAATGTGGGGATGCAAGCTGCCTTATTTCATAGTGCTCCAAAAGAAATTATTGGTGTCGCGTCGGGGGTATTCATGACTTCGAGATACGTGGGGACCATTCTATCTTCGTTGTTAATAGGCATCGTCACGGGAGATCACTTCAGCGTCGAAGGATTTCGATTGCTTGGGATGATCCTCACGGCAATCGCGCTAACACTGGTATTCATAAGTTGGCGACGCCGGGGAGCTAGACAATTCGAGAGTGCAGCGCAGGATTGAACGGAGAAAATATCTTGACAATCATCAAAAAAGCACCCAAATATGGTATTATCCCCTTACGGTAGACAGTAAAAAAAGAGTTCATGTTATGATGAATTCAACACTGTTGACCGGAGGGGATTTTTTCATGGCGAAAAAGGGACAGACATTCAATCGTTATGACGAAACAACTAAGCAGGAGGCTGTTAGACTACGTCTTGAGGAACACTGGAGTTATTCCATGATTATGAATAAGCTGAGTATCAAGAGTAAGAGTCAAATTCAGAATTGGGTAAAGAAATCTGAGCGTGGGGAAACGTTTAAGGATCTTCGAGGGAGATGGAGTAAGAAGCGCTTCAGATCAGTTGAAGAAGAGATTAGTTATTTGAAAGCACAGGTGGAATATCTAAAAAAGCTCAATCCAAATCTACATGGGGAGGAAAGTTGGATAAGCAAGTCCGGTTCGAGTCCATTCGAGAAATGAAAACCGATTTTCCTATTAAATTACTGTGTAAGATTGCTGAGGTTTCCCGTTCTGGCTACTATAAATGGTTAGCCACTTACGAGTCCCGGAAAACACGTATGGATGAGAATACGGTAATTAAAGAGCATATTCTAGCGATTCACCGTATTCGGCCTTACTACGGTTATTTTCGCATGCGCACAGCACTACGAAAGGAAGGGCTATATGTTAACCACAAGAAGGTGCGACGACTCATGCGAGAATTAGGAATCCAGTCTGTCATACGTAAGAAACGGCCTTTCGCAGGCAGAAAGCCTTCTGTGTTGTTCCAGAATGTATTAAACCGGGAATTCACTTCAGCCGCAGCTAAGCTCAAACTAGTAACCGACATAACCTATGTTCGCGTTGGACATGGCTTCCTCTATCTTTCAGTTGTTTTAGACCTCTACAACAATGAGATTTTGACTTGGAGGTTGGGAGAACGAAATGACCTAGAACTTGTTCTGGACACCGTAAAACAACTGAATACACCAAAAGCGATCCTGCACTCTGATCAAGGGTTTCAATACACGACAAAGACGTATGCAAAGCTCCTTGCAGATCAGAAGCTTGTTGGCAGCCATTCTAGACGTGGGAACTGCTTTGATAATGCGTGCGTTGAGTCGTTCTTCTCGCATCTAAAGGCAGAAAAGCTTCATTTGGTGAAGCCAAACGGTGCCTCTGAAGCTGAACGTTTGATCACTGAATATATTGCTTATTACAACCATGAGCGGTTTCAGAAAAAATTAGGCGACCTCTCCCCTGTTGAATACAGGAAAGCGATCGCCGCTTAATTTATGGCTTTTTTAGCTGTCTACTTGACGGGGATATGACCAACTACGGGTGCCTTTTGATGTTCACTAACCACATGCGATGTCTTCACTGGTTACCAGATGATAGTCTCGGAATTCTTGAACGAAGTCCTGAAGCCAATCTTCTAAGAAATCCAGCGCGCCTGTATCATTCGGGACAAAGGCGACGTCAAGCCCCATGACCCAGAACCTGCGTGCCATGAGGAACAGCTCAATGGCTGATTCGTCTTGTTCGGAGAATTCTCTAATCGATCGATAGCCTGCCATGAACGCTTGCCACAGCTCGTCTTTTCGCTCCGTCCGTTGACGTTTTCTGCCCCGCACTTGTGCCAAATCATAAGCGCGCCAGCCTAGGGCCGACCATTCAAAATCATAATGCGTAAACGTATCGCCTTCTTGAAAGGCATTATTATTGCCATGCATATCGCCGTGGCAAATGCCCCAATCCAGACCTTGACTTGCCGTTTCGGAAATACGCTCGATTAACGCATTGGCAAACAAGCGAAGAAATGACGTGGATTCGTGATTCTCTCCAATATAACTTATGATACGTTCTAAGGGTCTGCGGATAAGGAAATCGGTATCCAGATTGATTCTGGTGCTTTGCATGTTCACTTGGTCCATCGCGGTATGCAATTCAGCCGCAGACCTTCCGAACGCGTAACATGAATTTTCGTCATGAAGGAGATTCTCGCTGCCATACAAATAACGGAATAAGACAACAACTCTCTCACCTTCAGGCGCATGAATCACAGAGTAGAAGGTATTATCTTTTTGCGCGATGGGTTCGGATACCTGTGTGGTCCCCGCTCCCAATACATTACGTAGTTGAAGTAATAAAGATAACTCGTAAGCTACATCTGATTCGTCAACCGCTTGCCGATAGATGCGGAGTATGTAATCACCGCATGAAGTGCGTAAGCGATACGTATCATTCAATCCTCGCAGCCAATACGTGCATTCCTGCCAATCTCCTACGTCATATTGATCGCTTAGACAATATTTCAAATAATTCGGATCTAACACCGAACGTAAGGCAATCGGTTGCGTGTACATGATGATTCTCCCTTGTTATGGTTTAAGATCATCATGTTCGATTTTGCTAGGATGTACAAGAGAAAAAATAGGTATAAAAAGTTATTGATCTACATCCATCGCTTGTCTAAGATCATAATCATTCAGATCGATGTCCAGTTCCATGTCGAGTGCTATCTTGGCTAACTGGCTCCCAAGATAAGGTCCGACGGTTAGCCCAGATGCCCCCAGACCATTCGCTGTGATGAGACCTTCCCAGTCAGGAACAGCGCCGATGACTGGTAGAAACCCTGGTGTAAAGGGTCTAAATCCGACCCGAACTTCTTGTAACGTACTCATTGCCAGTTTGGGGGCCAGCTTCAACCCTTTATTCAGAATTTCCTGCATGCCTCCGGCCGTTACTCGTGTATCGTAGCCTTCGATATCATCTTCATGTGTGGCCCCGATAACGATTTTCTGATTCTCGAACGCGAGCATATATTGATCCGTTGGCGGCATTACGAGTGGCCAACTGCCCGTGTCATATTGATCTGATACCTTTAAATGCATAATTTGCGCTTTTTGATAACCTACTTTGAAATGAATCCCGAGCGGGTACAGCAATGGAGTCGCCCATGCACCAGCGCAGATAACCACGAGATCGGCTGAGTAGCGCTGTTCACCCACGGATACACCCCTAACACGGTTTAATTGGTACAGAAGTTGCGCATCCCCATGGATCAGGGAAGCACCATTCCGAACAGCGGATCGGATCAGCGCATCACGGAGCGCACGACCATCCACCCGCGCTGCGCCGCTAATATGGACGGCATGATACCCTTCTGCGAGTAGCGGAAATCGCTCCCGCGTCTCGTCGTCGCGAAGCAGAACAATATCGCCGATTTCAGGTGCATCCGCTTTGCGTACCCGAGCCCGCTCCTCGATCTTGCTAATTTTCTCCCATTCCTCATGGATACACAATGCGCCGACCTGCGCATAACCTGTCTCCGTCTCTCCCTCATTCATGAGCTCTTGTACGAGCTCAGGATAATAGCGCGCACCAGCCTTCGCGAGTCTGTACCATGCTTGATTTCGACGTTGGGACACCCACGGACAGATGATACCTGCTGCGGCATCTGTCGCTTGACCTTGATCTTGACGATCTACGATGAGAACTTCCGCCCCCATTTTTGCTAACGCGTATGCGGTGGACGCCCCAAGAATTCCGGCACCGACGATGATGACTTTCTTCATGCATGCATTCCTTTCCGATTCTTCACTCGAATGAAGCTTATACCGCAGGCAGCCGGATGTCAATCGTGGTCCCTTGTCCAACCAAGCTGCTAATATCGATTCGCCCTTTATGCTCTTCTATAATTTTATAGCACATCATGAGACCAAGGCCCATCCCCTTCTCTTTGGTCGTGAAAAAAGGTTCCGCAAGCCGCTGAAGACACTGCTCATCCATGCCTATGCCTTGATCGACGAAGCGAATGAGAATATGGTCCGTCTGGTATACAGCTTTAATATGTATATTTCCGCCTTGTGGCATCGCTTCCATTGCATTCTTTAAGAGGTTCACAAAGATTTGCTTCATTTCCAACTCGGAAGCCATGATATAAGGCAATCGCCCTTCTACGTCTAAATGAATTTGGATATCGTTAAGCGACGCTTGCGCCTCCAACAGATTAACGACATGCTGCAGAATCGTCTCCATGCTGCAGTATTGGAAGGTGATCTCATGTGGCTTAGCGACTTGCAACAGTTCATTGACGATCGTATTAATGCGATCGACTTCGGAGATTAGGATGTTGAAAAATCTAGCTTTTCCGATCGGATCGGTCTGAAGTAATTGTAGAAAGCCCCGCAATGAGGTTAATGGATTACGAATCTCATGGGCAAGTCCTGCAGCGAGTTGCCCGACAACGTTCAGTTTATCCGCTCTGCGATAGAAATCTTCCGCTCGCTTACGCTCAGTAATATCTCTTGCAATGCAAGTCATAGCAACCACATGACCATCTGCATCACGAATTGGCGACACGGACAAGGCAACATGAATCTCATCCCCTTGCTGCCGTCGTATGGTCGTCTCAAATTGCATGGCTTTTTTGCCCGACTGCAGTTGTCTGCATATCGTTTCGACATCATAGATGATCGATTTCGGAAAGATGGATGCTTGTGATCCGATAAGATCAACATCACTCCATCCGTAGATCAGCTTGAATGCTTCGTTTACCCGCATGATCCTCCCTTGTGTATCCGTAATGCAGATGCCATCCACCGAATTCTCGATGAGGGATTCCAGCAATTCTTTGGTCTCTCGGAGCTCTTGCTCCGCCTTCTTCCGTTCCGTGATATCGATACACGATGCGATGACTTCCACAACTTGACCTAATTTGCGAATCGGCCGCAGGGACGCGATATAATGTATGCCGTCATATTCTCCTTCATAGAAGATATCCTCCCGTCCTTCCCATGCAGCAGCGTAGTACGGTTCCTTGTGTATCGCCACCGTTGCTGGGAGGAAATCCTTAAGTTCCCTGCCGATGATAAGTCGAGGATTTATGCCAAATTTAGATAATAGCTGACCTGCACAGAAAGTATGAATATAACGACCGTTTTCTTTCTTGTATTTAAATGTCATCCCTTGTTGTTCCAACAATGTCTCTTTCAAGTCATGCTGCGCGAATTGCAAGAGATCATCCAATCGTGTACCCATTCTCCTCTTCACTCCTCAACCTATGCCGAATTACCTATTACATTCGACAAAGATTCGACGGCTTCCTGTTCCATTTATATCCAATCCAATTATTTTTATATTCATATTTGAGCAAAAGAAAACCGCCTTGACTATAAGGCGGTAATCGGAGCGAACGGGTTCATTGCTTATACTCTTCCTTATGCCAGTTGTGTCGCAATCTCCCAGGCATGTCCTGCCGGATCGACGAACGAAGCGGTTCGTACACCCCAAGGACGGTCGATCGGACCATTAAGTAGAACAACCCCGCGTTTCTTCAATTCATCACAGACCACATCGACATGATCAACTTGAATCGTAAACAGGAACCGGGATCCGGATTCACGTGTTGCAACAGTACCCGGGTTCATCAATTCATGTGACTCGGATATATCCAACAGGTTCACGCTGATATTCCTGAATTGAAACACCGACGAAACCTCGTCTTCATATACAGCTTGGAGTCCGAATACTTCCTGATAGAATGCCTTCACCTTCTGAAAATCCTCAACAAACAGCGTGATATAATCCACATTCATCGTTCCTAAACTCTTCACGTGTCCACCGTCTCCTTTATTCATTGCTTATCAATTGTTCGAGTGTTACAGGATAGTAAGAGTTTAATTCGAGATTTGCCTGTAAAATCCTTTCGATCAGAATCCATCATGGTTTAGTTATGTGAATCCATTGGATAAGCAACCGGAATGTTCCGCGTGTGACAATGAATGCCCCCGCCATAGATATTTAATGCGAGTGTATGGATCTGGACGATTCGTTTGCCAGGAAAAGCATCTTGAAGGACACGCAAAGCCTCATCATCCTTGTGCTTGATACGTTCCGGCATCCCCTCTTCGTAATATTTCTGCGCCAATACGACATCATTCGCGATGAGGAAGTTGCAATAACTCAGTGCTGGCATGACATTCACTGGCGGCTTAGGAATGGGCGAACCGTCTGCGAACAATCCATCGGCCTCTTCGCACCAGCTCCATAAGGCATAAGCATCATCCTCTGGCGTTAGATCAATATAGATCGGCTCAGGTACAGGCATGGTTAAGATCCGAAACGGTTTGCCTTCATGATTCTTGGCACTGCGAACAACTTCATACGCGCGATCGAGCCGATCTTTGTTCAACGCATGCAGCTTACTCTCAGCAGCCTCCTGATCGCTGACTTGCGCAATGACGATGGTATGCTCATCCGTGAACCGGCAGATCTCATCAATGTGTCCATTCGCGGTTGCGGAACGATAGGAATTGAAGCTCCCGTCAGCCGATGGGATGGCGCCGGAGTGAGAATGCTCGTCATCATAGGAGCCTTGTGGCAGCCAGATGACCTGGTCTAGATGGAAGACGCGTTTGAACTCTGCCTCCACCTCATCTAGGGTTTTATCTGGATTGCGTTTGTCCACCTCAGTCTCACGAATCGCCATCATGATGCCCTTACCATTGAACTCACGGTCTCCTCCCTCGCTGATCAGTGTCGAATGGATCGTATTCTGAATTCCGACCTGATCCGCATGGAATTGCCCGAATCGGCGAAGGACACGGGAGAATTCGTCGTCTTCCGTGCCATAACCATAAAAATCGAATCGAAAATCGACTCGGGTACGATTTCCTTGATTGCCAATCATGATCTCCGCCCCGAAGTCTCGAGGATAGACGATTTCGCTCGGATACTGAATGAATCGAATCTTGGTAAGATCTATACCGCGCTGTGATAGAGCTTCCCTTGCTCTGGATTCGACGTCAGCATCATAACAACAGACGATCACTTCTACCTCCCCCAGCAGCGCTTCTACGACTTCTACGCTTATACGATCATTGTTTAATCTTGTGGTGGCGAAAGGTGTGATAGGCCATATGAGAAGCACCGACTCCTGACGTTCAAATTCTCCAACAGTTCTGAACTGCTCCATCTTTCATTTCTCCTTCAATTATGATTTACTTGACTGAATGTAGTGTAAAGTATGGACTTACTCCATAGTAAAGGGGAGAATAATATTGGAAAGACAACATATGAAAACATACTCCAGCGGAGAGTTCGCCAAATATTTCGGCATTAAAAAGGACACGTTGTTCTACTACGATCGAATTAACTTGTTCCGCCCTGCGGGTGTGAGCGACAACGGCTATCGCTACTATACGACGCCGCAGCTAGATACCTTCTGGGCGCTGCAGTATTTGCGGGAGCTCCAAGTCCCGATCAAGGAGCTGAAGCATTATTTTAGCTCGCCTTCCGTAGAGCGACTTGGCGATTTGGCGCAAGATCAGCTCATGATCGTAGAGCAAGAAATTTTGAAGCTGCAGAACATTCAACGGATGCTACGGAGGATGGTCGATATCTCAGAAGAAATCAAGCATGTGCCACTGAATGAAGTCATTCTGCAAGAACAAGCGGAAGAACAAATCTTGCTCAGCGAACAAAATGAGTCGGATGGTGATACATCGGTTGAAGAGTGGTTCACCTATTACGATCGATTTATGGAAAAGACGGGGTGTAAGAGCCCTACCCTCATCGGTTCAATCGTAGCACGGGATGACCTGCTGCAGGGCAAGTACGGCCGGGTCGATCGATTGTATATACACGACGTTAGCCCAGCTGCCACTTCCATCAAACCTGCTGGTCGGTATGCCGTCTTGTATTATCAAGGATCTTATTCGAGCATTCCATCGGCATACCCCATATTGTTAAGCTATCTAGAACGTCAGAGCTTAACGACTTGTAGCGATGCTTATGAGGAGTATCTCATTCACAACTCCTTATATGCTGCGAGCGAAGAACAATATGTAACGAAAATCAGCGTTGCTGTCTTATAACGAAGCAGCTCATAAGCTAGAAAAATACATATACCAAAAAAAAGCCTTACGACGTAAGGCTTTTTTGTGCAATGCGTTTGCCATCAAGTCTCGTAAACAACACTTGCGAGTAGAATGGCAGCACCATCTTCCGGCAATGCTGTAATCTGGAACAACTCCTCATTCATGGATCCATAGGGTGAATCATTACTGTATACGAGGATAATCGAATTGTAAGCTCGAAGGGTCTCCCCGATGGATGTAGGCAGATGCTCGTAGAACGACTCGTCCGCGGAATAATCCTGTCGCAAATAAGACACAAAGGCCAATCGATCTTCCTCATGCTGTACAAAATGAATCTCTAGAAAGTCTTCATCGATTGAGGAACACCCAGTGCTTGCTAGAAATGCGGAAGGCTGTGCATCTCCATCATCATCGTACACGGTCCCTACGAAAGCTTCTAATTCTTCTTCAGAGTTGAGGTTAGCCCCCCAGATCGTTACAAGATGTTGCATGGTATAAGCTCCTTGATCGCTACGATACGTAATCGGCTAGTATCGATGTGCCATTGCCCATCTTGAAATAAATATGGCTTCAGCTGTGATTCGATGGCATCGTAGATCGATGATTTGTCCGCGGCGCTAACATCGTGGAAGAAGTAATCGTTGAACGCGTCGAGCCAGATCCGAATCCCTCCCTCTCTCTTGAACGGTGTTGGCTTATCGACATGCTGAGCGAACAACACGCGGAAGCCATTCCGTTCAAGTAGGCTCGTGTATTCGCCAAGTGAAGGATGATACCATGGATTGCGTCCTTCCCATGTGTACCCATGGGAGAGAAGTGCTTGCTGAATGGCAGTGGTTAATGCGGCAACATTGCCTCTGCCAGCGAATTCGGTCACGAAACGGCCGCCTTCTCGTAAGGCTAACCAAATGGAACGAGTAACGCGTTCCGCATCCTGGATCCAGTGCAGCGTTGCATGGGAGAAGACCGCATCATACGGAAGCTCTGACCGATATTGAGCCGCGTCTGCGACTTGGATATCCAGCTCAGGATACTTCTGCCTTGCGCGTTGTACCACTGCCTCTGACATGTCAATCCCTGTTGGCACTGCACCTGCTGCTGCAATCTTGGCTAGCAAGTCTCCATTCCCGCAGCCTACATCCAGGATCCGCTCACCTGACTCCGGATGCAACAAAGACAATATTCCATCATCTAACTTGATGTGATGATGCAATGTATCGATATAATCTTCTTGGTTCATGACATTTGGTGTAATCTCACTAGACATTCCATCTATCTCCTATCCATTATAGATCTTGTATATCTATGATATCTATAATTAGTTTGACTTGTCAATGTGCTATCGCTTGATCGCTCATTCTGACATGAACTTATCTCATCTTAATCAATCCTTCATGCGTAAGTTCATACACAGTCGTTGCCACCTCATTTAGATAACGTCGATCATGTGAAATACTAATAATCGCACCCTCGTAAGCCAGTAATGCACGACACAGTTCAGGCGTAGTCAGAGGGCTAAAGTTTCTAGTTGGCTCATCCAGTATCAATATTTCGCAACGTTCCCATATCATTTTTAACAATAACAATTTTGCTTTTTGCCCTCCGCTTAATTCTCCTATTTTTTGTTGCATTTCATCGCTCGTAAATTTCATACTGCCCAAATGGTTGAAAACTTTTGTCTTCGCTTCTTTATCTCCTGTTGTTGCTAAAAACTCGATAGGTGTTACTGTGAGATCCAATAGGTCTTCATAATTTTGGGGCATATACCCAATCTTTAATGACGATCGCTCATCTAGAGCATCCTTCACTTTTTTCAATAAAGTCGTCTTCCCGACCCCATTTTCCCCAATGATCGCTACTTTTTCCGGACCTGTGATGGTTAGATGGATGTTTTTCGCTAACGGTTGATTAGCAATTTGCAGCGTATCTAATGCGAAATCGAGAATCACTTTGCTTTTGTGCACGCGTACCGCAGGATCAAACCGGAATTCACTGGCCTCTTCAACTCTGGGTCGTTCCTGGAATGCAGCAGACTCTTGCTCCATACGCTTTTTCTGATTCTTTAATGATTTAATTTTCTTCTGCAGTCTAGGATCGGTCCTAGCCACATGCTGATGCTGATGCTCTGCTTTGTTCCAGACATCATGCCATTTATTCATTTGCTTTTGATGGTTGGAAGCTTGCTTCTTCGCAATCTGTTCTTGTTTGGCTAATAGATTCGTTCGATTGATAAGATATGTCTCATACGGTTCCCTTGAAAATGTATATCTTGGAACTTGTTTACGTTTGGTGAGTTCCATATGAATAATACCGTTTGCCGTATTCGCAATAAACGTCTCATCATGCGATACGAGCAGGACAGGTAACGAGGTCTGTTGAATAAATCCTTCTAGCCACTCCATGGTCCGAATATCCAAATCATTGGTGGGTTCATCCAGCAGCAGCACATCCGGATTTCTAGCCAGAAGTTGTAAAAAGCGATATCTAAACCGTTCGCCGCCCGACATAACGCCCATTTTTTTGTCTGATATCAGCGATTCGACATCTAAATCGTCCATGGCTTTTAGCAGTGTCTTGTTCCAGTTATTCTCGGTAAAAAATTCAGTTATGCTCATCTCTTTTTCTTCGTCCGTAAGTTCCTGTGACAGGAATCCTAGTACATAACCGGATTTCATAACATTACCCTCAACGTGGCAGTAATCCGATATTAATTGTTCATCGTAAATGAATTTCAATAACGTACTTTTTCCATTTCCCTCTTCTCCGATGATAGCGAACTTATCCCCGCTCATAATACTTAGATGAAAATCTTGAATTAAGGTCCGGTTGTCTTTTGTTCGAATTGTAATATGGTTCATTTCTATCATTTGGATTCCTCATTTCGTATTGATCTGATTTTGCTCTGAATTATTTTTTGCTCATGTGCATCACCCCCCGTTTTTGTGCAACAAAAAAAGATGCTCCTGTCAATAAACAGAAGCATCTCCTTCGAAGAGCAAGGATGCACGGTAAAGTTAAACATCCATACCATGATTCTAGCGCATGCGATTCATATTGTAGGTGATAGCAGCTTCTTGTTTATTTATGATGTATTTTGCTTGGATCGTAAATAAACAATAGCTCACTGCGTTCACCCTCCGTTCGAATAAGTTAGGTATAATTTAGCATTCGGTTCCACATGTTGTCAATATGACTTAACCTTCCATGTCATAAATAACGAGAAATGACGCGGACCAATTGGGCTGGAAGCTCGTTCAGATTCGTAATATCCAGAAATCGCTCCCCGCCATAGATTTGACTGATGACGGCTTTATCTTGACCGATGGCTGCTGCGAGGAATGTGATCCCCTTACGCTCATACTCAGCGATCGTCTGCTGCATATCTGAGATCGCAAGGCCGCCGGTATAGTCTTCCATGGCTTTCGGCTGTCCGTCACTGATGCTGATTAATAGCTTCGTTGATTTGGGTGAAGCCGCCAACCGCTCTGCCATAATGCGAAGCGCCATACCATCTCGGTTGTTGCTTCGGGCGCGAATGCCCATCAGTCTGAACCGATCCCGGGAATCCACTTTTTCTGAATCGGCATAAGCGAAGATAGACATCTGCTCCAAGCGGGAGACATCCGCTGTATCCCCATAGATGAGAATAGGAATCTGACAGATTTGGCAAAATTCATAGACCGCAATGACCGCTCGTTTCGCTGCCTCCAGTCTTCCGAAGGCCGCCATAGAGCCGGATTCATCCACGCGGAGACCGACTACGAGACCGGGTGATTCCGTTGGGGGACGTTTTTTAGAGAAATACCTGAAATCGCGGTAAACCACACTATCCGCCTGAAACTTAGATCCATCGTATCGGTTCTTCGTGAATTCTGCGCTGACCTCGTGTTCAAGGAGTGGCAGCGTTTGTCTTGCAATCTCACTAACTATGGGCATGAGTCCCTGACTGAGTCGAATGTATTCCTCATGATGTTCGGAATTGAATTCAGGCCGATGAACAATAAGTTTAACGCCCTGATGGATAGATTCGGACACGGTATCCCTCGCGTAACGATTCAGCTTCTTGCGGAAGTCCCGCTCCTGTTGCTTCTCTTCCTCCGATAGCGGTTCGGGATTGGCCGTGTGGTATACCGGTGAACCGCTATCACCTGGATCCGCACGTTCCATCTCCTCAGACTCTTCCGAGCTGACGGACGAGCTATCTTCGCTGTCAGTGGACTTTTTGAACCGAATCCCTTCTTCCTCGGTTTGGTGGTCCGAAGACGTGTCCGGAATCCCCTGAATGTCTTCCGTCGTGATCTCTATAGCGTCACATGAAGTTTTTTTTTTGCTTCCGGCGAGAGCTGATCTAAGCGCTCGAGCGAACCATGATCTGTCAACGCATCTTCCAGTAACTTAATCTCATCGGAATCGGTTGTGATCTTGTAGATCACTTTGTGATACATGGATTCTCTTGCAGAAGCACCTCGTGCAACGGCATCGGCCCAGAAGAAATAAGATCGCATGCCGGCTACACCTTTAATTGCATTCGCCCGTGCCGTTTTATCCAAGAGAATAATTGTATCAGCGAGAGCTTCTAACACCTCTTGATCCTTGAATCCGGTCTTGGCCATTGCGCGCTCAACCATAATCGCTTTGCTCGGCAGGTCCATCTTCTCTGTATGTTGAACCCTGTCACGCAGCGCCTCGTTCAAAGGCCTTGAGCCTGCATAACTGCGATTCGCGGTGATCACGGCGATGAAATCCGAATGCCGATGGACGATGTCCGTAGGCAGATTAATGCTTCCATCCAGTTCCAATGCAGAATTTAATGCCATTAATACGGCGGCGTCCCGAATGACATTCGGCTCTTGTATTTCCAATAGATAGCCTTCACGGAAAGCTCTCACGATCTCCGATGGGTAGAATCGATATTCGACCGTCTCGTCACTCGCCTGTTCCGATGCCAGACTCAGTAACTGCCTCATTTTGGCGGAAGCCAATTCCTGCGATATCCCCAGTGCACCCATTAATATCTCCGCCGAACTTTGGAAGCCATCACTCGCGTACAATGCGCGCAGAGCCGTTTGGTCTTCCACATCTAACGCATTCATCTGATCTTTCGATAAGACGGGTAAAATCGCACCGATGATATCCGATTTATCCATGTCCGCAAAGCAGGTTACTTTGGTATATGGCAGTCTGAAGTTCGCGGACAATGCTTTTGCGAGCTGCGTCTTGCCTGAACCAGCATCTCCTTCGAGTAGAATATTGGCAATCTTCATCTCGCCGCGATTCCAATTGCGCTTCACTTCGCTGCTTACGCGCCGCTCAACCTCACTAACTTTATGCGAGGCTGACCTGTTCCAGACAAGCTTCATCTCTTCAGCCGTTAATTCCCTCGCTGGTGACAATACATAGTGTTCAAGTTCATATTCATATTCTTTCGCATTGTTTTTCATCAATCATATCCCATTTCTAATAATAGTCTTGATAAAGCTCGCAGTCGTTCACCGATCATCTCGCCATTGTCGCTTAAGGATTTGTCGAACAACTGAATATCCTTCCGAATTTCTTTGTTATCCGTGCAGACAGACACGTTCATCGCATTCCCTTGCAGACCGATTCGGTCGATGATTGGGTTCTCCGGATCATACAAATGTTCGTAACGGTAAGCTTCGCTGAAATGTGTCAGAGCGCTGCAGACCAAAATCGATAAGTCCAGTATGCGATGAAGCGGTATTTCCTCCATGTTGCTGGATGGTTGTCCTTCTGAGTTACGGCATATCGAGGCGGAGATCATGGACTGATCTGCACCAGGAAGTGTTGACAACCCAAGTGATAGGCGTTGTACGTCACTGCTAAATGCGAATCGTCCATCCACCTTCCCGTAATCGTCAGCAATAATAACTGGCTTATGGTTCTTCATCTCAGGTGAGTTCATTGTTACTCCTCTTTTCAAGTGTTGTTTAGCAAACATATTGTTATATTGTTTATCTATATAATAGACATTTTATGATTTATTGTAAATAGTTACTTGAAATCGAACAGTTATTACCATCCGATAACGACAAAAAAGCCCGCAATAGATGCGGACTTTCGAGGCGAATAAATGATCATTTTGATGTAATATCTACTGCCAGATCAATCTCATGCTTATGGACTTTGACACTTAACGCAAGCCCGATAGCCATCATATTACTCAGCATGGAGCTGCCCCCATAGCTAATAAATGGCAGCGATATGCCAGTTAACGGAACAAGACCAATATGCATGCCAATGTTGACGAAAATTTGAAATACAAACATGCCAATTAACCCAATGACCAGATAAGCGCCAGCTAAATCTCTACTCTGTATGACGATCTGAACCAGTCGATACATGAGTAGAAAATAGAGCAGCAGCAGGATCGACGCACCGATAAACCCATATTCCTCACCGACTACAACAAAGATCGAATCGGAATACGCGTAGGGAATGAATCCTTTCCGCAAATACGCGCCATCACTGCCATTCATGCCGCCAGACCCAATCGCATTCATCGCATTTTTAACATGCCATGATTTGTCTGGATCAGAGGTTGGGTCCAAGAAGGTCTGTATTCTCGACATCTGATGCGGCTCCACAATTTTGGATAACAATTCGAAGTTCGCATAATAGAGCCATAATATCGTACCGATGACAATAATCACGCTGCTGACAAACAATATCATATAAGATAAGCGGATGTTCCCCATCCATAGCATACTTAAGAGGACACCTACGAACACGAGTGATGTCCCTAAATCCGGCTGCTGCATGATGAGGATCGTTGGGATGAGGAATACAAGACCAATCGGGATCAAATCTTGAATCACTCGGAGCTTCTCTCCCTCACGCTTACTTAATAAATGCGCAATTAACAAGATTGTAAATATTTTGGCTGGTTCCGATGGCTGGAGGTTGAAAGACCCTATACTTAACCAACGCACAGCACCGTTGATATTCTCCCCAGTAAATTTCACCAACAGAAGCATAACGATGCCTAGTCCGTAGAGAATGTAGGATAGTTTACCGACGAAAACCTTATAGTCTAGTAGGGCTAGCGCAAGCATCGGAACGCAGAAAGCCGCGAACATCACAATATTACTTACTTGCAAGCCTTCTAAATTGGTCTCTGTCGTTGCCCCATAAATGGCTACTGTTCCAATCGCGACGAGACCTGCCATAACGATCATTGTGAATGTATCTAGATTCTTAATTTTATGCATAACAACCACCTAATACCTCTATTTGTTCTGGGTTGAACGTTCATCACTTACTAGACGTCTTCGATGGTTATCCCTAGAAATACTTAATAATATGCCTGTACTTGCCAAGCACAAGATTAAGGACGAACCGCCATAACTGATAAAAGGCAGCGGGACTCCGGTGATCGGCAGACTCCCCGTTACAGCACCAATATTAAGGAAGAATTGAATGCCTATCATGATGACAATGCCCATACCGAGCATCATCTCCAATGGATTGTCACACTTCAGAGCCGCCTTGAGCCCACGCCAGAGGAATAGAAAGAAGACAAGGAGAAATACTAATGAACCCAAAAACCCAAATTCTTCACCGATCACAGCGAATATAAAATCGGTATGTGCCTCCGGCAAATAAAATAATTTTTGCACGCTTTTGCCAAGGCCAGTCCCTGTTATATGCCCATGACCCAGCGCATACAGCGATTGGATCAATTGATATCCCGCACCTTGCGAATGATCGATTGGATTCACGAATGAGATGATGCGGACAAGACGATAACTCTTACTCACAGCCAGATAAATAAATAATGGGATTAAACCTAGACTTAGTAGCGCAATATGACGAAGATTAACGCCACCAATGAATATCATCGTTCCCGCTATGCAGAATAAAATGAGCACGGTGCCAAAATCAGGTTGTTTCATGATAAGTAACAATAAGATGCCAACCGTTATGAAAAGTGGGAAAAGCCCTTTTTTGAAATCACGTATACGTTCCTCTTTCCTGCTGATCATGGATGACAAGTAGACGATTAAGGCAAGCTTCGTGAACTCTGCTGGCTGTAGATTGAACCCGCCAAGCACGAACCAGCGTCTAGCGCCGTTAATATTTGTACCGAAAATCAAGACGAGTGTTAGCATGAACAGAGCGCACAAGAGCAGGATTGGTGCTGCTTTTTTCCACCAAAAATAAGGGATATTCATGAAAAAGAACATCACAAATAATCCGATGAGCGCAAATATGCCTTGCTTCGATGCATAGTGCCACGGACTATTGTGTTTGATCATTGCGATTGGCGCGCTTGCGCTGAATATCATCAGCAAACCGAATCCTACAAGCGTCATCGTTACGAAAAGAAGCAGAAAATCGGGGCGGCCTCTGGATGTACCGCTCAATATTACACCACCTTATCCTTACGCAATGATGCGACTATTATGAAGAAGTTACTAGTTCAGATGATCCTCATACTCCTGCTTGGACAATAGCTTCAGTGTGTTGTCGATCCATGTGTAGACATCCAACCCTTGGCCTGCCGCTCCTAAGGACCAGCTTAATACGAGTTCAGCTTGTCCATCATGATTAAGATCGGGAAACTCGGCATATTCCAGACCATAACCGAAGCCTTTCAATTCCGAAAGGATGCTCCACCCTTCCTGATGATGTTTAAACACTACAGCTTGTAGTGCTTTGCCTTTCGTTCCAGGCTTCTCGTACACCACGACCGCTTCATTAATCCCGTCTCCATCCAGATCCCCATAGGAGATGTCATTGCCTTGCTTCGCTTGGATGGGGGATTGCACTTGCGCTTCATGGGGTAGTAAGCGGAGTAGTTCTTGTTTTGTTGTGTCTTGGTTCGCATCTTCACTCTTTAACGGCGGCTTGATTAAATCAGCGGGCATCGAGGGAACGCTGCAACCTCCAATCCATGATACGACAGTAAACATGCACCCTAATCGTGTGAGCTTGTTGAGCATTTTGATCTGACTCCTCTTGTTACTGTTATGACCTATTCTATCTGTGCAGACGAAGAAAGTGGTTATGAAATCGTTAAATTTTCAAGAGACTTCGGAAGGCAAGAAGATTTGAACGGTTGTGCCTTCACCCAATTGACTCGTCATCGTTATTTCTCCGTGATGCAACTTAACAATTTGTTCCGATATCGATAGTCCGAGACCGCTACCGGATGCATGCTGATCAACTTTATAGAACTTATTGAATACATTCGACAATTCCTCTTCCCCGATTCCCGCCCCCGTATCTTGAACGCGAATGAGGATGCCTCCCGGCGCGGGCTCTGCCTCAACGCGTATACGTCCATAGGGCTCCGTAAATTTGAGCGCATTATCAATCAGATTAATCATCACCTGCTTCAACCGATTCAGATCTGCTGTGATACCCGGTAATCGCTCATGAACTTCGATCTCGAACGCTATCTTCTGTCGTTCAGCCCTTGGAGCAAGCTGCTTTCCGATTTGGTGTAACAATTCAGATACTTGAACAGGGATCCGATGAAGCGTCAGTCTACCGTTGTCCAATTTTGCAAAATCCAGCAATTCGTCGACCATTTCCGTTAACCGATCACTTTCCGATTCAATAATATCAAGGCCTTCATGAAGGAGCGGATTACTCCCTCTACCATTGGATTTCAGCGTAATGACCCAACCTTTGATCGAGGTTAGAGGCGTTCTTAGCTCATGGGATACGGAGGATATGAAATCATTTTTGAGTTTCTCATTCTGAACGACTTTGGAGGCCATCATATTCAGTGTCTTCGCAAGCGAACCCAGTTCATCGCGATATCGTATATGCGCTCTTGCTGTGAAATCCCCTTCAGTCATGCGATCCGCCGCGCGTTTCAGATCTTTGACGGACTTCGTAATTGTACGCGACAAGAACAAGCTAAGCAGCGCTACCATAGCAATGACGATGATTCCGATGACCATAAGAAGGATCATGATCTGGTTCACAGTACGATTCGTCTCAGTCAAAGAAGTGGCGAATCGCACGATGCCAACGGTGTTATCCTGAGCAACGAGGGGGTATGAGACAGCCAGGATGGGTTCCTCCGTAACAGGATCTCTACCCTTCCAATGACCGACGATGCCTTGCGATGCGTCTCGTACATCTTGAGATGAGACCATGGATATAGAACTCGGTAATCCTGTGGAGTCTTGAAGAAGCTCCCCTGAAGTCGAGATGATCTGGACTTGTGCACCGGAATTTTGCGCGAACCCACGTAACAGTCGCTCCGATTGCTCCGCGAGGTCCTCATCTGCAAAATATTGTTGAAAAAAAGAAGCGGATAGTTCCCCTTGATTCATAAGAATCCGCTCGACATTATGTTGGTAGTAATAATTCACCACGACCATGAGGAAAATTTCTAAGATCAGCACGGTAATACATGTTACTAAGAGATAGCTGCCAACTAATCTTCGCTGAATACTCAAGTTCATGGACCTTCCTTCCTAAATCGATATCCGAGTCCCCATACGGTCTCGATCCAATACGGCTTGGAACCATCGTCTTCGATCTTCTCTCTCAGTTTGCGGACGTGAACATCGACCGTCTTCGGATCACCCATATAATCATCCCCCCAGACGAGATTCAACAATTCGTCTCGGGATAATGCCGTATCCGGATGTTCGAGAAAAGCTTTGATCATGTGGAATTCCTTCGGCGTCGTCTCAATCGCGATATCATGTTTGTACAGCTTGTTCGCAATCATATCAATTCGGATCGGTCCGGCTTGAAGCACTTGCCTCTGGGGCTGCGCAGTTAACTGCATGCGACGCATGATCGCCTTAATTCGGGCTACCAGCTCCAGCGGGTTGAACGGTTTGACGATATAATCGTCCGCCCCCATTTCCAATCCCTTGATCTTATCCAGATCTTGACCACGTGCCGTAAGGAACAAGATGACGATACTAGGATCAATCTCCCGTAATCTTCGACATACTTCATATCCATCGATATCCGGCAGCATAATGTCCAATACGACAATATCGGGTCTGACCGATTCAAAGCTCTGTATTGCTGCTTCTCCCGTAGAAGCCTCATGCACCTCAAATTCATGATTGATTAAATTAATCGTTACAAATCGTCTAATATTCGAGTCATCTTCTACGACAAGAACTTGATTCATCTTCGATGTATTCATAAGATCCCTCCTGTCCCATTCCCATCTCCATAGCAGTGCTGTTATTTATCTTATAATTGCTCAACTTCTACACACTGTACGATCTTCATATATCGAATTTTGTACTCTGCCTTGTTGGCCTCTCCATTAGGGTCTTTGCGTTCGATCATCTTGATCAGATCAGTCATGCGATAATTCGATTCCACGACAATCTTAATCGCAACTTCATGTCGGCTCAAATTTCGGATGGTTCGCGCCAGCGAATTTACCGAAGAACCATACTAGGTCTCAATCCTAGTTGTTGTTGTTTAGTTCCAACATCATGTCATCCAACTCCTTGTACTATACTGCATTTTATTTGTGAACGCCAAAAAAGCCCTCCTATAAAAGAGGGCACGAAGCTCATATCCGATGTTGATACAGCCCACATGTCAAACAAACCTAGCTGCTGGGAGCACCCTTAGCACGGAACTCTTCCTCTGAACAGGTTTTTTATACATACAACTTCGACTCGGACTGCTATCCGTTACCATGTTCCCTAGAGGGCTTATAAAAGCATCTCAAGAGGTCGTCCTGAAAGAAGTGGAACCGCTGACCGGCAAAAGATATCCATGACTCGATTTCCTGAACTCTTCCGGGAATTGGATGCCCATCTCTCAAGCTACGGTCAATCTTCTTTATCCAAAATGGTGCTGTGGTATGGTTGTGATCAATATGAGAATGAGATGGATATCGAAGTGGGGCGTGGGCTAAAGGAACCGATACCTGAAACCTCGCAGGTGGCCGGTGCACAATCGCTCACATCGGAATTGACCTCCTCCTCACTCTAACACTAGCCTTTGACAGCGCCAATCGTAATGCCTTTAATAAGATATTTTTGAAAAAACGGGTACATGGCGATCATCGGCAGCACGCCGACTACCGCGATTGCCATCTTGACAGTCGTGCTGGGCAAATTCGCCCCCGCCTCGCCTAACTGAGCATTAAACTTGCTTTCGGTTAAAAACTGAATGTCCGTCAGCATGCGATTCAGTATATTCTGAATGCTGAAGAGCCGGGAATCCGTCACATAGATCATGCCGTTAAACCAGTCGTTCCAATAAGTGATCGTCTGAATCAGACCGACAGTCGCGACGATTGGCATTGACAATGGAATAATGATTCTCCAGAAAATTTTGAATTCCCCTGCGCCATCAATCTGTGCCGCTTCGATCAAAGCAGGCGGAATCGTCGTCATGAAAAACGTCCGCATGAGCAGCACGTTGAAGCCATTCATCAGTAAGCCAGGGACAATAAGCGCCCAAATCGTATTTTTGATATTGAGATATTGCACATAAATCAAGTAGGTTGGTGTCAGCCCGCCGTTAAACAACAGAGTAAAAAACACGAGAAACGCTACCGTGTTGCGCCATGGAACCCCTTGCCTGGACATCGGGTAAGCGAGCATCGCAGTCATTAGCAGACTCGCTGCTGTTCCAAAGACCGTAATGAACACCGTTACCCCATAGGAACGGACGAGCTGTTGCGAATGATGCCATAAGTAGCGGTACGCTTCCACTCCGAATTTATCGGGAAAAAAGGTGTATCCCTGCCGCAGTATCGAGCCTTCGTCCGATACAGACGAGATGACGAGCAGCAGGAAGGGTAGCAGACAGGCCGCCGCAAGAGCCAGCATCGGCAGATGAAGCCAGATTTGTTTTCCTTGATTGGACGTATTCATGCTTCTCCACTTCACTCCAGTCACACTCCTTAGAACAATGCGCTGTCCTTATTGAATTTACGTACCGCGTAATTCGATAGCAGAACCAGCACAAAGCCAACTATTGATTGGTACAGCCCTGCGGCTGAAGACATCCCGATATCGCCCAAATTCATAAGTGCCCGATATACATAGGTGTCGATAACCTGCGTCGTCGAGCTAAGCGCTCCTGAAGCGAGCGGAACTTGATAGAACAGACCAAAATCGGAATAAAAAATTTTGCCGATGGCAAGCAGCGTCATCATAATGATGATCGGGGACAGCAAGGGCAGTGTAATGCTGCGAATCTGTTGCCACTTCGAGGCGCCGTCGAGTCTGGCCGCTTCATAATATTCCGGATCAATGCCGATGATCGCCGCCAGGTAGATGACGCACAGGAAACCCGCCCCTTTCCAGAGACTGATTATTGTCAAAATAAATGGCCAGTGTTGCGCCTCGCTGTACCATGAAATCTCATCCAGCCCGAGGAACGGGAGTACCGTTTTGTTAAGAAAGCCGGTTTCCATACTCAGCAGGGAGTAGGCCAGATAGCTGACGATGACCATTGAGATCAGATGAGGCAGCAAGAGCACGCTTTGATAAAACCGTGACATAAACCGACTGCGGATTTCATTCAGCGCGATAGCGATGCCGACCGCAAAAGTGGTATTCAAAATAATAAAAGCGAAATTATAAAGAATGGTATTGCGTGTAATAATGTACGCATCTTCTGTTTTGAACAAGTATTCGAAATTGCGCAGGCCAACCCAATCGCTCCCAAGCAGACCTTTCGAGAAATTGTAATCTTTAAAAGCGATTGTCAGCCCGAACATCGGCAAATAGTTGTTAATGAGCAAATAAGCCAGGCCCGGAGCCATCATGAGCAGCAGCACGCCGTATTTGCGCACACTGTTCTTGCGGCGGAGCCGGTAGGTCGGTTCCATATTACTCCCCGCTTTCCGCACTTGTTGCTAATGGTTGAATGAGCCGAACCGGGCCGAGCAGGCCGGACGGCTCCTGCTGAACGAACTTGGAGAACCAATCCTGCTGATCCTTGGCCAGCGTATTCGTCACTTCAATGGTAATATCGTTCATCCCCTGCCGCCAATACTCGGATATTTCCCATACGTAAGGCGCGCACAGCCGAACACCTGCGGACTGTCCGTTCACCCACACTTCCGCTGTCTCATATACGCTGCCAAGATCAAGCCATAGTGGACTTAGTGATTTTTCGCCAGTCGTTGGGACGGATGCATTCGCTGTCGGGTCCAAGATCCCTTGTAGTTGACATTCATACTTGAACGTGCCGGAAAACCGAGGCAGCAGTTCGCGCGCGCTCATATTTTGCAAGTTAGTCAATGTTCCCCAGTGCTCGAATGAAGGATACGACTTCGCAGTGGACAGCGACACCTTCCATTCCGCAGGCTCCACGACGCGGCTTGTGTTCACGGACGCTGCAGCTTCAGCGGATACAGCAGCGACAATTGGTTCAGACGATAACGCAGACCATGCTACCGCAGCCGAAGTGGCGATATGCCCCGCCTTCCTCGGGCGAATCGGCAGTACGGTTTCATCTCCCGTAGAAACACGGAGCAAAATAACCGACTCGTAAGCGCTGAGCTGCACATCAACTGCAAAACGCTGGGCAGCCCCCTCGCCAACCGAATCAGCCTGTTCAATCAGATCAACCGGATCGAGGGTATTGCCAAAGGCGTCATAACGCAGCCATACCCCTTCACCAGGGAGGGTGATGCGGGTCGCAAGCGACTGATCAGGATGCTCATTGAACAGCATCAGCACCTCCAGTCCATCGTGACGGTATTGATAGGTCCGAAGGTAAGACTGCTTCTCACTCGTCTGCACCTCATACATGCCCCGCTCCCGAAGCATGCCGGACAGCGCAAGCAGCGGCACAGCCTCAACGTTCGACTGCTGCGCCAATGCCTCAAGCTGCTCCGCATGGGGAACAGCCTGACTTGCCCGCGACGGTAGCGCATCGATGAAGATGACCGTCAAGCCAGAAGCGGCAAGCTCGCCGAGCTTGCTGATCAATTCGATCGGCAGCGCCTCGGCATACGGAATAACGAGGCAGCGGTAGCGTTCCTGATGAACCGCCAGTTCCCCTGCCTGTACCGTCGCCTCCAGTAGGATGTCTGCCGGCAGCACGTCGCAATCGATCTGATGTTGCTGCAGCTCCTTGACCGGCTCCTGGAACAGCATGGAATTGCCTGACCATTCAGCCTCTGCGTGGTAGAGAACGGCGGCTGTCGCGATATGCTGCCCATCGTTGAACAGATGACACAACCGGTTCGTATATTGATTGAGCAGGCCGTAATATCTGAACTGCGGGTTATGCCCCCTCGCATAGAAATGCGGCGGGCAGTCCCAATCGGGGAATTCCTTCTGGGAAAACGCATGTGGCACAAAATGATTGACCCCTCTGACCAGCATATGGTCGGTCAGCCATTTCATCAGCTTCAACCCTTCCGCCCAGCCGTAAGCGCCGAATATTTCACAGAATGTCCGTCCCTGCTTGCGCGGATCGATATGGCCGAGCGATGCGGCCAGCTTGGTCATACCGTAATGAAAGAAGACGCTGTCTGTTTCGCCGCCCATCCAGGAGAAGGACATTTCATCAAATCCGGGCACGATCTGCCACAGAACGACATCCAGTCCAGACATATCCTGACCTTCAAGCGCGCGGAAGAAATGTCCGGCTCCGCAGCCCAGTCTGGCGTGGACATTGTTGTCCTCCATCAGATGACCGATATAGGCGACACCGCGTTCCTGGCACCAGCTTCCGATCCGGCCGCTGAAATGCTCGGCATACAACTTGCTGATCACATTCATATAGGCATAGCGGACAGCGAACGTATGCGGCCCTCCCTCATGCCACAGCAAAGGAAGGTGATGCCGCAGGTCGGGACCATACTCCGCTTCAAGCAGTTCCAGCAGATCATCCCGCCAAGGCAAAGCCATACTGGCATTGCCCAGACCTGAAGCGTAGTCGTAACCTGTCTTGCTATTATAAAAACCAGGTTCATCTGAGAAAAATCCGGCGAACGTCTTGCCGAAATCATCTTTATAGCGCGCATAATAGGCTTCGTATACGTTATCGATCAGAATTTGCGTAGATTCGGGCACAATCGGGTTCAAATAATCTTTGCGACGTTCATCTCCCCCTTCACGGGTGACGACGAACAGACAGATCGTCCAGTACCCTTCAGGGACGGGCCAGTAAAGCACGCCATCCTGGACGGCAGCTCCCAGGTCAATAGGGATAAACTCACCGTCCATCTTGCCTGTGGATGGATCGCGCCTGGCCGCGGCAGCACCGACAGGCCTCGCTCCGTCCAAGACCGACCACGGGCGCAACAGGAACGAGGCTTCGGGATCAGGCCCCCTCGCATCGATGCGACGCTCCGACAGAAATTGCCGCTGATGCTCTAGCGGCGCCTCCTTCACCTTGCCTGTCGCGTTGCCCGTTGGAAAGTGATCATCATCGAATACCCAGATCTGCATGCCATGGCTACGAGCTTCGTCCATAATAATGTCCATGTCCCGCCACCATTGCGGGCCTAGCATATCCGGATGCGGTCTAGATTCGACGCATACCGCCCGAATGCTCGCCTTCCGGATACGGGCGAGTTCCTCGCGGATGACGCTTTCCTCTTCTCCGCGCTGCCAGAGGAACGGCAAGATATAGTTCCGTTCCTCACCACTCAGCAATTGTTGCAGCTTGCTCATCGCACACCCTCCGACTTCGCCCATTCATCCAATTGCCGCTGTTTCTCAGCAATGACTTTATCGATACCCGCAGCTTTAAGCTTTTCAATTAATTTCGGAAGCTCTTTGTCAGGGTCTACTGCGCCTGTTTCAAGCACCAGATAATATTGCGATAACACGTTGGAGACGGCAGCGATTTCTGTCTTGACCGATTCAGAGTCCATCGTAAAACCCATCGCCTTCGATTTAACCGCTTGTTCGTTGAACTCCTTCGTCTTCTGCCAGATTTCAGGGTCCTCCCCTTCAAATACGTAAGCGAGGAACTGATTGCCGAACAGCCAGCTCATATTCAGGTTATAGCCGTTCGTCAACATCGTTACGCCTTCAGGGTACTTGATGATGTTATCGGATACTTTGACATAGTGTTTGCCCTCAATGCCCCAATCTATCAGATTGACCAATTCAGCATCCCCGTACAACAGGTCGAGGAACTTCATCGACGCTGCCGGATTTTCCGCTTGCCGTGGTATTCCCCACATGATGTTCAGCGTATCATCTGTGATGGATACCGGTGACGATAGTGTAGCGCTGATCATCTCTTTGCCTATCGATCTGGATTCTTGGGCGTCAAAGCCCGGCTTCAACTTCGACAGGTAACCGAACGCCCGGTCGGCCTTTATCAGTTCAATCTGGCTGGACTTGTTCGTCGAGGCTTCCTTCATCAGATAACCAGCCTCATACCAGCCCCTCACACGCTTCAGCAGCGCTGCATACTCGGGGGACTCATAGCTGTTCACCAACTGAAGTTCGTTATCATAATTAGGAAGAACGCCAAATCCATTGTTCAAACCGTCATACCAGCTGTACCCGGTCAGATATGAGAAGCCTACCCCACTCGGGATGAGCGGAGTGATGTTCGGCTCGTTCTTCTTAATAATCTTGAGCGCTGCTTCAACATCATCCAGCGTGCGGATAGCGCTTGCATCGATGCCATATTTGTCAGCCAAGTCCTTACGCATTGTAAAACCGTTGGCTGCCGCTAAATCTCGGACCGGTGTAACACCGTAGATTTTGCCGCCCACCTTGCTTGCGTTCAAATATACGGGATCGAGCGCCTTCCTGATATTGCTGCCATATTCCTCAAGCAGCTCATCCAGCGGCAGCAGTTGGCCTCTGGACACCTGCGAACTGTAGCCGAAAGGCGAACCGACCACGATCAGATCCAGTTTCTCGTTGCTTGTCAGCATCAGATTGACCTGCTGGGCATATGCACCATAGTTGATTGGCATCAAATTGACCGAAACATTGATTTTTTCCTTTGTAATTTTGTTAATTTCCTCTTCTACTGCCTTCATATCAGGCGGCGTACCAGCCACACTCAAAAAAGCGACGTTCAATACGTCGATTTTCTCTGATTTGCCTGTCGGCCCTTTCGCTTCAGAGTCGTTCCCCAACTTTTTTTCTCCTCCATTGGAACCGCATGCAGACAAAAGCAGCATCACGATGGCTAAACTGATGGACAACCATGCTTTCTTGCTCATTGTGCTCCCCCCTGGCTTCATTATTTGACTTTGGCGATTGGCTTCCTTAGAGCTTTCTTCAGCCTTCTCCTGCCATTGTAGCCGTATGAGTGACCTGCCTTCCGCTTCAACTTCGACTTTTAAATGCCGCGATTTCGACTTTATCGCTTGCACCCTCCCCACCACTGTGCCGAAAATCAACTGGCGTCAAGCCTGAATGCTGCTTGAACAGCTTGGCGAAATGAGAGAAATTCGAGTAGCCGACCGCCATCGCCACAGCGCTTACCGAAAGTTCGGAGTGGGCAAGCAATTGCTTCGCCAACTTAAGCCGCTCTTGCAGGATGAATTCGGGAATGGTACAGCCCAGTTCTTTCTTGAACAGTCGGGTCAAATAATCGGGATGCAGATAAACATGGTTGGCCGCCGCTTCCCGGGACAAGTTCTGATCCAGATTGGATAAAATATAGCGGGTCGCCCGCCCGATGACATCGGGAAGCGACGAAGGGATGTGTGTATAATGGGCCGCCTGAATGATCACATGCGTCAGCCACCGCTCCAGGTCAGCCAGCGAACGCGATGACGCCTCCGCCAGCCGCAGGCTGCCTTCATCACAGAACATCAGATGAGCTTGCACGCCCTGCCGCTGCAGCACCACGTGCACCATCTGCAAGAAATCTTCTTTAAAAGCGTGCAGATAGCGGCTGTTGATACCCGACTGAAGCCGTAAGCCGCGAACAAATGACCGCGTCTCCTTCAGCAGCCGCTCTTTCACCCCCTGCTGCAGCAGGGTCGCCCAGCCGCTCATATCCGGCACGACAGGCAGAGCAGGCGAAACAGCCGTTGGACGCTCCGCTTGATCAAGACACACATAAGGCTCCCCGTTTACATTATTCCGGTCAAGCGACAGCAGCCGGGAGAGTGTAGACGATATATCATGCGCTGCGATAGGCGATCCGAAATAACAGCTTACTTCACAATAAAGATGCTGCTTGCAAAACATGGCGAAGCTGCCGCATGCAATGGCCAGCTCCCGCTTCACAACCTCATGCGTTGACGCAGCGGGTATAATGAGCAGCCAGGCTTCGTTTTGGAGCTGCACCAAGTCGCTACCCGGCACCAGTCTGCCAATCTGCTCTTCCCCTGCGTTTTGCAGCGCGTACTCCAGCAGTTTCCTATCTCGCTGAGGGAGTTCCAGCTGCCAGTTCCGCACCACCACCAGGACGGGCAGCACACCGGCATCAGACAGCAGTGGAATTTGCCTGGCGGCGGCTTCACGGCGGACGGCCTCACTGTTCGCGGGGATCGTCTCATTCAGCAGATCCATCCAAAACCTTGCACGGTAAACCTTCTGGTGGGTCGACCACCACATCTTATTGCGCTGCGCCTCGGCCAATTCCTGTTCCCTGTTGGCCGTATCCGCGGCTTTGCCGATGGCCGCTTCCAGCTCCTCCTTGGATAATGGTTTTAGCAAATAGTGGGAGCATCCCAGCCGAACTGCCTCGCGCGCGAAATGAAAATCAGCATGGCAGGTCATCAGAATCGGTACCGTTTGCAGTTGTCTTCGCCGCAGCGACTCCAGCAAGTCAAGCCCGCTGCGCTGCGGCATTTCAATATCGCAAAGAAGCACATGAATATCATGTGCCTGAAAAATCTGCTCTGCAGCTAAAGCGCTATAAGCGACATGAACCGTCGAAATGCCAAGCTGCGGCCAATCGGCCATCTTTTTGACCGCTTCTACAAAATGAACCTCATCATCAACGATCAGCACGTTCAGCATAGTTGTCCCAATCCCCCTCCGATAACTGTTTCAGCGGCAGACGAATTTCTACCCTTGCTCCGCCTGCCTCGCGATTTGAAAATTGTACCGACGCAGTCCCCCCATACAACAGCTCCAGCCTGCGCCGCGCATTCCAAATGCCATGCCTGCTTCCATCCTCACGCTCCAGACTTGCACCTTGTCTCAGACTCCCCAATACGTCCGCGCTATACCCGGCGCCTGAATCCTCGATGACAATCAGGACGCCGAGGCTGTGTTCATCGGATTCCAGCCTGCCGCCAATGGTCAGCATGAATGGTTGTTCCAGCGAAAAAGCATGCTTGATAGCGTTTTCAACAAAGGTTTGAATGACCAGCGGCGGTACGGAAAGCTCCAGCAGATAGGACGGCACCTCAATACTGCTGCTTAATTGACCGGGAAAGCGCAGTTCCTGAATACGAACGTAATTGCGCATGTGCACAAGCTCTTCCCCAAGAGAGACAAAAGAGACATTGCTGCGAAATATATAACGGAAATAGTCGGCCAGGCAGCGGGACATCTCCTGAATAAGCTCATAATCGCGCACAATGGCCAAACTGTGTAAAATGTTCAGGGAATTCAAGTAAAAGTGGGGATTGATCGTCATTTGAAGCTGTCTCAGCTCCGCCTGCTGCTTTCTTAACCGCTCCTCGTAGACATGAATCTTGAGTTCGCTGATCTGGGAAAGCATCTTGTTGAAATTGTCATTAACATCACGGAATTCTATCGAAGATGAATGGTGTTCAGGAATACCTTGCATATGCCCTTCACCGATGCGCTTCATTGCGGAGAGTAATCTTCTGAGCGGCAGCATAATTGTCCGGCGAAGCAGCAGCAGACTGAGCGGCAGCAGTAAAATAGAGCCGATCGAAATGACTGTATTCCATTCCCGAAGATTGAACAGCCCTTCCAGTATGCTGTGCTCCGGTATGAGCGCCACCAGACGGAAGTTCCCTTGCCTGGACAATGCCCCCACGGTCAAATACCGTTCCGGGCTTCCTGAGAGGGTGTAGCCTCCTGTTGCAAAGCTCAGGTCAATGCCGTTGGCCTGGACTGTTGACGCGTGCATCATCGGATCGCCAGCTTCGGTGGAAAACAGCGAAAAGCCGTTTTCCACCAAGTCGTTCAACTTAAGCGGGATTAGGAGGGTCTCAGCCTTCACCCAGGCGCCAACATAGATGCCTACGTCAGCTTGAAGAAGTCGAAGCATGTAGTAGCCGCCGTCAATCTCCCGTATATTCCAGTCTCGCCCCACAAGATGAGGCTGAGGCGGCGACATGCTCAACAGGCGGGTAACCTCTTTGCCCACTGCTATTCTTTCATCATAAGGAGGGCGGGAGCTGAACGATTCAATCAGTCCGCCATCAAAAGCCGTGTACACAAAAAACTCGTCAATCGCCCCATTGCGGGTGATCTCACTTGTCAGCTGCTTGAACAGCCGCACCTTTAAGTGGGCGTACTCCGCTTCCTCTAGCTTGCTACCCAGCATATGCAAATTTGGTTCCGAGACAATCATGCCGATGAGAAAGCTGTCAGCCTCCTCCAAAAGCTTATCAATCTGATTCATGTACATCGTAATATAGCGCTGATTGCTCTCGGCCACCTGCTTGCGGACAACCTGCATGGCATAATACTGGTTGTAATTGAGCAGGGCAATCAGCGGCACTAGAATCGCCGCCACGCCCCAGATCAGCTTGAACCTGATAGTGTGACGAGCGCATCCACTGCGGCGGCGGTTCATTGTCCTGACCAGAGACTAAGCAGAAACTGTTTGTAGCGCTCATCCTGCTCCAGCTCTGCTGACTTGGAAACTTCACGGTTTTGCCGGGAATTCAGGACAGACTTTTGCAAATAGGTGAAGTACAGATGGGTTACCATCCGTGTCCGCTCGATCCAGACAAGCTTCTGGCCTGTTTCCTCGCTCTCCGGCTCCAGTGTAAATGCACTCGTAGACAACCGCGCTTCATCGATCAAAAGCTGTTTGTATTCGGGCAGTTCTGCCGGATTTTTGCCCACGCTGGCGAAATAAACGTTAAACAGCGAATCATAATACAACAGATCGGGATGATGCTCCCGCATGGATAAATATTTATTAAGGATCGCTTCTAGAGAAGATCGCGGCGCTTTGAAATCGAAATCCAGCAGCAGCCGTCCGAACATCCTCCTCAGATTGTCCACGTACACTTCGGTCGCCAACTGTTCCTTGTCTTTGAAGTGATGGTAGAGCGTCCGTCTGGAGGTACCTGACCGCGCGGCGATCAGTACAAGATCGGCGCCTTCAATTCCCTTTTCGCAAAAGGTGGCCAACGCAGCCTCCTTGATCATTTCTCTGGTGAGCTGCAGTTGCTTCTCCCTAAGCTTCATTGATTTCTCTCCTTCTTCATTGACTACGAGGCACTGTTTCTCCACTTTGCAGGAAACGGGCGCCCCGTGAGACTCGTTCATTTTTATGAATGATTCCGTCCAGCCACGCAAATAGCTTCTTGCCATCCTCCTCCGCCTCATAGAAGGCTTTCATAGGAAGCAGCGTGTGCGGAGTCGTATGTGTCTTCTCATCATACCCGTAGTCGGTAAGAAAATAATAGAAATTGGGCAACTGTTCATCAAGCTTACGTGTCGATGCCCTGAACTGGCGGCTCCACTCCTCTGAGCTCTGTTGGTCTACCTCGTCCCCTTTGCCATTCAGCCTGTTCTGAAATGATGCGAGCACTTTATCATTGGTCGTACAGGCGTGCATCAGCACGGCGCGGGCTGGCATCTTTGTGCCGTTAGCAAGGAATGCCGAAGCGATCATGTCAGCCTCCATCGGATAAGAAAACTGCTGCTGGAAATTTGCCTGCCAGTTTTGATTGACAATAGCGGACCAATTATCGGAAGCCAAAAAAGAACTGTCCGAGAGGTGGTAAATCTCTGCCTGTGCATAATGGTTGGCAATTTCGCTTGCCCAGAATGCAGAGCCGAAACCGCCAGCGCTGGAGCCGGTAATGAGCAGTTTATCCGGTGTGTCAAAATTACGGTAGATCCACTGCAACGCCTCCTGAACATTGTTGCGTCCATTATGCTTGACATGCCGTGGTCTCGCGCTGCCTGTGCGAGGGTAATCTGTGCTGGTATTGCCGATATGGAAGTCGCCTGATGCATAGGGAATGAAAACAACGTTCCAATCCGAGAACGGATTGTCCGGCCGCTGTTCGAAGATGCCTTGGTGCATACTGAGCACATAGAAGGGAATGCGTGCAAAGTAGTAGCCGAATTGGCCGTGCTTGAGATATGAGCGCAGCGATAAAGGTACATTCGCAGTCACTCCATCCCAGCAAGCGCCGCCGCCCGAGAAGTAAATCATCAGATTTCGGCTTTCACCTTTTCGAGTATACAGGAAATATTTCGAGCCGTCGGTAGCTACGGTCTTATTGCTGAGACGAACCTTGTTCCACTTACCCGGCTTCGTCGCTTGAAAATCCTGTTGTTGACTCGGTCTTTTAATTAGCTTGCGGTTCAAGTAGACGATCGAAAGGACGGCCACAGCAATTACAAAAAAAAACGTTCGCTTCACCTTTTTCATTTCATTGTTCCCCTCTCCCTGCTCAAGCTCAAGCAGGATCATTTAAGTTTTGGCTTCTAACCTGTCGCCATCCTTTATTGCGGTACAATTCGGGTCGTTCCCCGGTGAAAACAGCGGCAGCGCGCCGGTCGCCCATCAAGCGGTAGCACAGCCACGCGGTCAAATACCCTCTATGCATGCCGCCGTCTCCCATGCTCTCCAGATGATCGGCCGCTTTGGTCATCGCCATCACCGCCGGTTGTTCAGCACGAATACCAAGATAAGCGCTCCGATTGGCTGACTCCGGTGAAATGATGAAATCATGGGTGCCTGCCATCAGAAAAAGCGGGACTTGCAGCGCGCCGATGTCGTAGACGTCCTTGGGATCGCACCATTTCAAGGCGGGGAGCGCAATGGTGACGACCGTCTGCAGCGGCTCCTCCAAATGTTTGCCCGCGTTCAGCACGCCCGTCGCCCCTTGCGACTGGCCGACTGCGCCGATGCAGTCCACCCGCAGCTTTCCATAGAAGGGGCTTTCTTCTCGGACATTCTCCTGTCTGATGTAGCGTACTGTGTCGGCAATTTCCTTGCCTGTGCCTGTGTTGCGGCAATAACTATCGATGACTACGAAGCCCCATCCGGCCAAATGATTCAGCAAGCCTTCATAATGATCTGGCTGTGCGTTCGTGCCATTGCCCCATACGATCACCGGACAGGCGTCAATACACTTAGCCTGAGAGGGGTCGGTGTGATCAGCTGGATAGTTAATTGTGTACAACGGCCGCCCATTGCCGTCATTCACCGTCATGCTTGTGCAGCGGTAGGGGCCAGCCTCGCCATATTGCTGCTCCAGCGGCTCCGGTCGGTAACGGTACAAGCGCTCACGCAATTTAAGCGCATACATAATGAGTACCGCTCCCGGCACTAACAGCCATTTTATCCAGAGACGTTCAGTCGGTTTTTCCGAAGTTGTCATGTTGGCCGTTCCTCTTCTCTTATTCAACTTATGTTACACCTAGGTAATTCAATGCACACCGTGTGTAATTAATTATATTTTTGAACAGCATGGCTGTCAATATAACCGATGCCTAGAGAACGGAAAATATGTTTTGTAGATCGAATACGGGGACAGTATGTGGGGCGGGCGTTTCGCGAGTGGACACTTATTCCGCTATTTGCCCGAAAATCACGCTAAACGAGACTTTGGAGGACAACCGTTCCGTTATTCTCGAGAAAATGCGCCAATTACCCGCTTTTTTTACAAATAACGGATCTGGTGGCCGCTCATTTTCTTAAAACTCCAAATTTGCAAGGAACCTGGCCTCGGTTTCTCACTCCTGCTATTCATAGCCTGGTCACTACCTGGCATTTCATTCTTTTAGCTTTCCCCCCCACTACGAGCCTACCAACCTCATCATGCAGTTCACGAGCATCGAGCCTAACTTGAAACCATTCTGATTACTTTAACACCGAAACCCAACACGTCAGCTTCCCAATGCCCTATCCTGCACGCTGCACTCATCCGTAAATTGCTAGTTCCCATAAAGCAATGAGGGCTGCCCCCGAAGCCACGTTTATGGCTCCGGGGACAGCCCCGCTCAATTTATTCGCAATGCGTACAACAAACCACACACACTCACGCCACTGACTAGTCACTGTAAAGTTCCATGGCGGTCTGAGCCTTGCTCCACAAGGCTTTTCCCCGCATTTCCCCTAACGCACAGAACCTCATCTCTCTAGTTATCACCATTTCATAGCCCTACGACCAGGATGATTTGTATTATTGTTATCGTTATACTTTCGTCGTTTGAATGCCCAACTCCTCTAAACCTGTAACAGTCTCCGCATCAATGCCTGCATCGGTAATGATTTCCGTAATTTGACCGAATCCGCTGATCCTCGTAAAGGACTGCAAGCCGAATTTACTTGAATCCGCAAGCAAAATCACTTGATCCGCAATATTTAGCATGGTGCGCTTGACGGTGGCCTGCCATTCATTCGATTCGCTTAAACCGCGGTCGAACCGAATACCTTTGCAGGATATAAAGGCCTTGTCGACATGATAGGACTCAAGCGTCCGTTCTGTCAGGGGGCCGACGAAGGAGAGCGATCTGGAGGCGAGGATTCCTCCCGTCGAAAGGACTTGAATCTTCTCTTTCGTGCTTAATTCGGTTGCGACTTTGATCGAATTAGTTAAGACGGTTAGCGACATATCCGGCATAAATGACGCCATGTACCAAGCCGTCGTACTTGCATCGAGAACAATCCGATCATTTGGTGCTATGCGCTTGATCGCTTCCAAGGCGATTCGCTTCTTTTCCTCGGCATGCTCGACTTCCCGCTCAAAGAAGGGCGTCTCGTTCTGTTGATCCGTATCTTGAATGCGGATCGCTCCGCCATGGCTGCGGCGCAGCCTTCCCGCTTTCTCCAGATTGTCCAAATCGCGGCGGATCGTCTCTTCTGTCACACCGCAGAATTCACTAAGCTCTGTTACGCGAATGCTTCCCCGCTCGTTAACCAATTGCACAATTCTCTCATAACGTTCTAAGACTAGCATGGAGTACCTCATTTCCATCGTACTTTTACTCATATTACATAGTATATCATGTGGATGGTAGGGGATACACCAGCGCCTTGGCTTAAGGAAATGCGTTATTCTATCGAGTGAATGCCGCCGGTACGCCGCCATCAATCGTTAACATGCATCCCGTCGTCTTGTCGGATTTGGATGAAGCAAAAAATGTGATTCCCTCCGCAATATCCTTAGGATAGATATTCACAAGCAGTGTTGTACGTTTGCGATAGTATTCTTCGAGTTGATCTGGTTCGATCCCATACGCCGCAGCCCGTTCATTCCGCCAGGAACTGTTCCAAATGGCTGAACCTTGAAGAATCGCATCCGGCAAAATCGTATTGACGCGAATGCCGAATTCGCCGCCCTCGGCAGCAATACAGCGTGCAAGATGCGCTTCGAGTGCTTTGACTGCGCTATAAGCTGATGCGTTTTTGCCGGCATAGACCGTGTTCTTGGAACCGACGAATACCATGTTCCCTCCGATGCCTTGACGTTTCATCATTTTGAACGCTTCACGTGCAACCAAGAAATATCCCGTGCCGAGCACATTTATGTTCAAGTTCCATTCCTTAAGCGTGGTCTGGTCGAACGAACTGGAAGTCGCCAACCCTGCGTTATTCACGATGATATCCACCCCGCCATACATCAACGCCGTCTCATCATAGGCCGCTTGCACCGCTTGCTCGTCCGTCACATCCATTCGTACGGCAAATGCACGGTTCGCTCCATACTTTTCATTAATATCTTGCGCTACCTGCTGCGCACCTTCCAAGTTCAGGTCGGCGAGCACGACATGCGCGCCTTCCGATACAAGCCGGCGTGCCGTTTCGCTGCCAATCCCCCCTGCTCCGCCGGTAATAAATGCAATTTTTCGTGAAAATTCAGCTTCGGCAGGAGCCAAAGAAAGCTTGTAGAGCTCTAACGGCCAATACTCCACTTGGTACGACTCTTTCTCGGACAAGGAGACGAACTGACCGAGTGACGTTGCGCCGCGCATCACAGCGATCGCACGGTGATATAATGCGCCACTGACTTGCGAGAGAGCCCAGCTCTTGCCTGTATTGATCATACCGATACCCGGGATAAGGATGACGCGCGGCGCAGCTTGGAACATGCGATCACCTTCCGACTTATTTCGTTCGAAATAGGCCGTATATTGTGTCTTATAGGCATCAATGCCTTCAATTAACTTCGCTTCTAATCCTTCAAGATCCTCAGGATCCGGCGTCCAATCGATAAATAGCGGTACAACTTTCGTATGTACCAGATGATCCGGACAGGCTGCGCCAACTTGAGACAGCTGCGGCGAATTATTACCGCCTACGAAGCTTAATACATCCGCCTCATCGTCAAAGGACAGCATCATCTTCTGAGAATCCGATACCACCCCGCGGATGATCGGCATCACCCGTGCGGCGATCTGATGACGCACCTCCATTGGCAGCGCTTGGTGTTTCAAACCTCCGAACAATTGCGACTCATTCATGCGCGCTTCAATATAGTCTGTTGCTTCATTAATGATGCGAATCGTCTGCGCGTAGCACTCTTCCTGCGTCTCGCCCCACGTGACAAGTCCATGCTTCTCCATAAGAACAAGCTCGGCTTTCGGATTCGCCATGACGCCATCCGCGATCATCTTCGACAACGTAAATCCTGGACGGATATAAGGCACCCATACGAACCGATCGCCAAATATCTCCTTCGCAATCTCCTTACCGTTATCTGCGCAGCATAGACTAATAATCGCATCCGGATGGGTGTGATCGACATGCTTGAACGGAAGAAACGCATGCAGCAGCGTTTCGATCGAGGCACGCGGATGTTTGGCATCGATCATGCAATGTCCCAAATAAGCAACCATTTCCTCATCCGACATCGAATCACGTTCGATCAGTGGCCGGATATCCTCCAACCGAAGCCCGGTAAAATGACATGCCTTCATAGATCCAAGGTCCGAGCCGCTGCCTTTGACATACATGACCTCGATTTCGCGTCCGCGAAAATCCAGAACCGTCGTTTTGGAAGAAGTATTGCCGCCATAAATGTTGCACACACGACGATCTGCTCCGATCAGGTTGGAGCGATAAGCTAATAGATCAAGTGCACTTCTCATTTGCGAAGCCGTTGCGTCATCCCATAGGTTTTGAACCATCATTGATTCCCTCCGAACAAGTTGTTTTGTTGTTATCTTTTAATCAGCACTTCTTGTTCATAACTTTTCACGGCATGAAGCCAGTCTTCTCTTACAGGAACTCCTGCTTGCGCGCAATAATAATCCCACACCGCGCCAAAAGGATAGGACTTAAATTCTTCCACGAGCGCAAGACGAGAGGTATAATCACGGTCCTCTTCCAGCTTTCTCAATATATTCACTGGCTCTAGCATAGCTCTCAGCAACGCCTTCTGCGTATTACGCGTCCCGATCACCCAAGCGGCGACATGGTTGATACTGCCATCGAAGTAATCCAATCCAATATGCGTGCGGTCGAGGAAATTGCCTCGAACTAGTTCTCGAGCAATATCGAGCAGTTCATCATCCATCGTCACGACATGATCGCTGTCCCAGCGGACAGGCCGGCTCATATGAAGCAGCAGCCGATCCGTAAACATCAGTATGGAAGAAATTTTACCTGAGATCATCTCTGTCGGGTGAAAGTGGCCTGAATCCAGGCACATCGCCTTGCCTCTGCTCATGGCATAGCCCATATAAAATTCATGCGATCCGACGACATAACTCTCCGACCCGAGACCGAACAGCTTGCTCTCTACTGCATCGATATTGTGCGCTGGATTCGCTACTTCTTGGAAAATCTCATCAAGTGCTTCGCAGAGACGAACTCGCGGAGACAGCCGGTCTACCGGCGTATCCTTGTAACCGTCCGGCAACCAATAGTTCGTTACGCACGGTTGACCAAGCTGTTCCCCGAAGTAGGCGCCAATTCGACGCGATGCCTTGCAATGCTCAATCCAGAATTGGCGGATTTCAGGATCAGGGTGGCTTAACGTAAATCCATCCTCAGCCTTCGGATGGGAGAACATGGTCGGATTAAAATCAAGCCCTAAGCCATTCTGTTTGGCCCACTCCACCCAGCCTTGAAAATGAACCGGCTCGAGCTCATTCAAATCAACTTGCACATCGGTATCCGCATAGATGGCATGCAGATTAACTTTGTGCTTCCCCGGGATCATGGACAACGCTTTCTCCAAATCCTGACGCAACTCATCAGGTGTACGCGCTCGCCCAGGATACTTACCCGTGACGGCAATCCCCCCGCTTAATGCTTTATCCTTGAAAAGGAACCCCTGCACATCGTCTCCTTGCCAGCAGTGCAGCGAAATTTTTATCTCGCTTAGCTTGCGCAGTACTGCATCCACATCGATTCCATGCTTGGCATAAAGCTGCTTAGCTTCATGATAGCTGGATTCAATCGCTTGATTCATAAAAGTCGTTCCTCCTATTCGTTATGATTTAATGGATAATGACAAATGGATCTGGTGCCAATGCAAAAGAATTTGATCTCGGCCCTCCATTTGCTGCGGGAAATATGCTGTTGGCGGGAAGGTCTGGGCAATACACCGACGCGCAGCTCCAAGATCCGATAGCCTACTCGCAGCAATCATCTGAACGGCCAGATTGCCGAGCGCAGTGGATTCCGAAGGGCCTGCTTGCACCTCGATTTCAAGCAGATCGGCCGTCAGCTGACAGAGAAGCGCATTCTGCGATCCGCCGCCGACGATATGGAGTACCTCAATCGGCTGACCATGCAGCCGGTTCAACTCTAACATCGCGTCATAGTAGGTTAATGCGAGACTATCGAATATGCAGCGGGCGAGCTCTCCTGGCGTTCCCGGAACGGGTTGACCGCTCTCCTGACAGCAATTCTTAATTTCCATGATCATGCTCTTCGGACTTAGGAATCTATCATGATTACAGGGAACGAGACTGCGAAATGCGGGGGAATACGAGGCAAGCTTCGCCATTTCTCCGAAGCCGTGCGCTTCCCCGAGCTCTCTGCGCACCTCTTGAATCATCCACATGCCCATAATATTTTTGAGGAACCTATACGTCCCGTTCATTCCCCATTCATTAGTATAATTGCATTGTAACGCTTCCATCGTATTCAGCGGCTGTTCCCGTTCAACACCAAGCAACGACCAAGTGCCGCTGCTGAGATATGCCCAAGATCGGTCTCCTTGAATAGGAACGCCTACGACAGCGGAAGCCGTATCATGCGTCGGCACGACGATCAGTTGACAGTCCGGCAAGTTAAATGTGCTTATAAGCTCTGGCAGTATCGGCCCTAACGATTCTCCCGGTTCCTTCAGGCTTGCAAATTGATCCTTGCGAAGTTGAACCAGCTCCAGCAAGTCCTCGTCGAAATCTCTCGATGCTACATTCAATAACTGCATGGTAGACGCATTTGTGCACTCGTTCATTCGCTGGCCAGACAGACGATAATACAAATAATCGGGCACAAGCAGAATACTGCTCGCGCGAAATAATTCATCCGATTCATGGGCAAATAGCTGATAAAGCGTATTAAAGCGTTGTTCCTGAATGCCAGTCTTCGTATAGACGACCTCCCGGCTCAACTGCTGATGCAGCCGATCCGGTACCTGCTCTGTGCGGTCATCCCTGTAGGCAAAGACGTCTTGTAGGCGAGCTCCACTCTCATCGAGCAGCACGTAATCGACAGCCCATGTATCGATGCCGATCGTACAGGCGTCAATGCCCTGCTGTTTCGCCTTCTGCAGCCCTTTGATCACTTCCATAAATAAATAATCGATATCCCAATACAAATGCCCGTTCCTCTCGGTCATTTCATTCTTGAACCGATAAATTTCTTGCAGGTCAAGCTGGCCAGCATCGACGTTCGCCGCAACCAAGCGGCCGCTGGATGCACCTATATCAATTGCGATATGCATAAACATCTTTATCTTTGATCACATCCGTTTGTATTGTTTTTATTCCATATTTAGATCATAACACTTTTGTTTTTGTTTATAAATATGTTTTTTGATTTTTTGGTTTTTTTTGTTTTTTTAAATATCTATAAAGAAATTGAACACCCTAATGTGAACTTGTTCTTTTCAGAGAAGCAAGGAGATTGCCTGACCACTAGAGCTGCGCATCTAATTATTGATCATATTGCCTTGAAAGTCAGCGTTACTACTGAGGAACCGATTACGACAAAAATATAAACATCTTTAAGAGGATCGCAAAAAAGCCGCTGTAATTATCCTTGTTCATGTCGGCAGCTGACCTCCTGCCGTTTTCTTGCTCCAGTTTCTAAAGCGTAGACGTTATAGGGCAACGAGATAGAGCATCATAGTTCAAGGTGGGATTATTATTATCGAAAAAAGAAGACCTGGTTATTGGTCTTCTTACTTCCTTTCTTGTCAGGTTTGTTTATGTTCACCCCACACAAAACACCCCCATTCTTCGGGGTTACCTGAGTGAAACTGGTATATTTTCGACTTAATCATTTAACTGCTAGTTCATTTGCGATCGCAACGCCAGTCTTGACGGCGATCCTCAGCCGATTCTCTAAATACCCTCTCATGCTTACGTTAATCGCTATTGCAGCACTGATTAGTATCTCGCTTATTGCCATGGTCGTATATATCATGAATTCTACCATGCAATTGTATTTCATTGATTTGGCTGAACAGCATTTCCCATCAGCCAAAGACTTGGCTTCATCCTAGTAGAATTACACCGTTTCTATCGGTTGATATCCCTGTCCATAGAACATCAGGTTATTGAAGAATCTCTCGATAACCTGATGTTGTTACGATTGTGATAAAGCTATATTATTCTATCATTGCTGGTAGGATATGTTCCTTGATCAATGTCCATCGATCCCGAGGATTCACGATGAATGATGAGGCAATAGCTACAACGAGTTTTTTATCGGGTACGCAACAAATGATGTTACCGCCATCGCCTATAGCGCAGTATGCACCCAATCCTTCCTCTTCGCTTAACCACCACAGATATCCGTAACGATCAGGAGTCAACGCTATGGATTGGTCTATCCATGATTCCTGTATGACCTGAACATTATCCCATCGCCCTCGGTTCAAATAGAGCAGTCCAAATCGTGCCATATCCCGGGGAGTTAACGTCAGTCCCCACCCGCCCGTGGAATGATGTTCCGGATCGGAGACCCAACCTCTTACCCGACTCCCGAATAAATCCTCGAACTCATAGGATGTCATGCCATAATCCGGTATCTCCCTCATGCCGATAGGTTTAAATAAACGTTCGTTCGCAAATGCACGGGCACTCTGTCCGGTGCTACGCGTAATGATACAGGATAGCAAGTGCGCCCCTGCGGTCGAGTATTTATAGGCGCCAATTCTTCCTTTCGGGTCCAAGAGATCCAGCGCATAGGTTACCCAATCCGATTGGATGCACATCTTGTCCAGCGGTTCGTGCCAGTCTGCGAATGAATAAGGAGCTGTCATCGTGAGCAGATGGCGAATCGTGATGTCACGTTTCAAGTCATCCGCTGTACCCAGGACATATTCAGGAAAAAAGTCCAGAACCTTCTGGTCTACACTCGTAATATACCCAGCATCGATAGCAATCCCGATGAGCGCCGACATCACACTCTTCGTTACAGAAGCTACATGCTGCGGATCTTCCGGACGATATCCATGATCATACCTCTCATAGGCGATATAACCGTTCCGAACGACAACCATTCCGGTGATGTTGCTGTACTCCGTTCTAATCAGAGCATCTAGAGCAGATAGCTTCTCTGCGTTCATACGCAACATTGCCGGCGCAGCAGATCGCCAATCTGTTGTTGGCCAATAACTTGCTAGGTTCATAGATACACCCCTCTACGTATTTCTTTATCTCTTCTTCACGGGAAAATACACCTCGGTTACAAAATCTTCAGGAACGGCGACCTGATTGGGGTCCGTGACATAGATTTCATAGGGTGAGCTCACTAATGTATAGCCTTCATGTTCCACCCATTCCCTCAACTTCGCGTAGACGGATGTCAATTCAGAATAAGCACCCTTCACAACGGATCTCGCACATAAACCGCCAGACATTTCTCTCGTGCCCTTCACCGCCTCCTGAATCGGAATAGCAAACTCCGTATCATTTCCCGCAGGATTGTATTCAGGGCTATGAAAAATCGTCATTGGCGTACCGAGCATTGTTAGTTTCTCCGTCGCAATTTTTTCATAGAGTCGGCTAAAATACGATCCCAATCCTAACGCATAATCATGACTGCTCATCATCTGTCGGATCGAGAGGATATTCATCGGCTCGACACCGACAAGCTGCACTTCGATATGGTTAAGATAAGACATGATCGATATGCCTTGCTGCAAATGAAGCATATCATCGTTCATTTGCATTAAGGTAAGTTCATAATCGTTTATCTTTTTTTGAATTTCCTGTTTCTTGCAATGCAGTGCTGCATGTAGCTTCTCGTCTGATTGATCCTTCTCTAGTTCAAGCATGGCTTTGATCTCATCCAGCGAGAAGTGAAAAGATTTCATTCGGCTAATGAACAACATGGTCTTAAGCTGCCGGATAGCATAATACCTATAACCATTCTCTGGATTAATCTCTTCCGGATGAATTAGTCCGATCTCGTCATAATATCGAAGCGTCTTCGTCGATACACCGCAAATCTTCGAGAATTCGCCAATGGATAGCACATGATCACCTCCCTTCGCTTCTACTATGCACCTTCCCCTAAGGGCAAAGTCAATCGCTAATATACCAGAGGATCCTTCATCCCCTGCAATTATAAATAACAACGATCAAGAACCAAAAATGGCAGCCCGGAAGGGCTGCCATGCTTATAAAACTTCATGCTATTTTCGAACGGAGAGGATGAACTTCTCCAGGGAACCTGTATCGGTAATACTCTGATTACATCCACGGTTCTCTATACAGACGTATTGACCAACGGCATGATAATTGTCCGGCGAAGCATTCGCTGGTTTGGTCTTGACTAAGAAGAATGCGAGTTCATGATGCCGATTACAGAACAGGCAGTACCCTTTCTTGTGTGTCGGCGTGATTCTTCCCTCAATGCCAATGAACTGTCCTTCGAACGGATATACGATGAACAATTTATTCGTTGCAATATCAATCCAGCTCAGATACGTCACATAACGAAAGTCAATGGATGAGAGATCAGGTACTTTCAACTTCTTATTTTTAGGGAATAACTTCTGAATTTGCTTCAGCGTTATTGTCGGATACGGCACTAGGTACGGCTCTAACGCGCTTAGATATCGCTGGAAATCATAAGCTGTTTCGAACGATGTTATTTGTTCCAACATCTGCTGTTGGTGCTCAGTTAGCATAGGAAATGCTTCCATAATGATCGTTGCAGCACGATATCTTACGGTCTCCAAGACCCTCCGATCCGCGACAGTGCGAAGTGTATTCTGCAGGAATTCCGTTTGTTTCTTAATCACGTTAAATTGATGGTTTCTAATAAATGGTGTATTCATTTGCTTCAGCCCCTTATTTGTTATGAAAATTCATAAGGTGCAAAGCCCATTATTAGAAACGATAAAGTTAAGTGTGGGCGACCAGACTATCATTCTATCGCACCTCACGCAAAGTATCGCCCTAATCTAGGCTTTGCATGAGGACCCCCTAGCGAATGAGCAATTCTGAATTGCCATCAACAACACCCCCAATCATATTTCAATGCGAAGAAGTATAACAGAAACTTCCAAAAGATGCAATTCATCATATAGAAATAGGACAACTTCACTCGAATTTCCTTTATGCCTGAATAGTTGTATAATAAAACTAAGCAAATTAAAGGGGAAATGTATGTGCCATTTTTAAGATTTAAAGGTTTTGATAAGCATATCATCGAGCAATTATCTCCAAGCATCATCGACGAGTTCGCTGAGCTGGTTAGTATTCCGAAGGAAATTGTAAAAATTGAACTCCTTCACATCGAACAAATCACAAATTCTCCATTATCCGTGGAAATTTATATGTTTCAGAGGGAACAAGCAATACATGATGCTGTTGCTTCCATGATCCATGAGAAATTCAGCGAATTAGGCTATAGCCATCTTCACATCTTCTTCGTGATCCTCTCTCCTTCGCTATACTACAAAGAAGGCAAACCATTGCATGAGCATCCGAACCAACATTATCAGATGAATTTCTGATTGTTCATACCTCAGTGACAAAGCATCATTCATGAACATTGATGCTCGTCGTCCCGAATTCTTTTACGTTCACTTTGACTTGATAACGGATCGTGGCCTCAGCGAACGAATCATCCCAATCCTTCTTTATCGTCTGCCAGGCGCGAGGATAATAGATTCTCACATACTCACTCAAGCCGATGGCATCAGCTCGATATTCTTTCTGTACACGGTGCAGCATCTTATCGATACGATGCCTGATTTGCTTGATCGTCTCCTCCTCGATGCGCTTAATAAATTGGTTATCAAAATCATCCCCAGTCGCCCATTGTTCTCCAAGACGACCTTCTGATTCAATCACGATATCAAAGGAAACCCGCTTCCCTTCAAGATGAGGGCGAATTCTGCTCTTCATTGATGTAATCTCATATAGAATAGATTTCCCTGATCGTGAATCATAGGATTTCAGCACACCGCCTTTTACTTTGGCCGTCATCCAATTGATGGACTCGAGATCTTCTTCACTTAAGAACCCAATGAGTTTACCTGTTTTTCCGTAGATCACGGCCGCTCCGGCAAACTTCACTTCGCCATCGGCAGTAATAATGTTCTGAAGCAAAAAGCTCGATGAGGAATTAATCTCTGGCAACAATTTCGATAAAGACATCGGCGGAAGGATCCGACTGCTCCTGTACTGGTTGTCCGTAATCGAGAGTAACCGCATCGAGGGAAAATCGCTCTTATCCTTCATATCAAGCGCATTGCGCGCCTCCCCTTTGCAGATTAAGACAAGACAGCTTGGACGAAATTCCTGCTCACGGATAAAGAAATCGAATAAAAGCTGCATGTTGTACTTTCTCGCAACCTCATCGCTGATAACGATCACTTTATAATGCTGGCCAAAAATGGGACGATCATTCATCAACGCAATTTCTCGAGTCGCCTCATACAAAGAGTCACTCGTTACGGAAATATTGCGATATTTTTTCTCCCCTGCTCTACCTGCACCGCCGTCACTCTGACTCAGTTGGACCATTTGATAGGTTAACGTCAGGGCATTGCGTTTGGTATACCCCCCGCCTTTTCGCTCAAAATCCTGCTCCAGCTGTGTTTCCTTGCCAAGATCAACGGCTGCACCGATCGTAATACCGAGATCTTCAATTTCCTTCCGGCTCCAACAGCCGGTTAATAGGATCAGAATGACTAGCATGCCGCCGATCCATGTCACTCTCCAGCTCTGCCATTGCCTAATCACGTCTGTACACCTCTTATTTTAGCTACACCGAGCAGAATGATCGGAAGCACGACGAACATCAGGAAAGCCATATTCCCGATTTGATCACTGAATTGGAACAGATCATTAATGTTTTTGGGGAGCATAGCAACGATGTATATGACAGGCATGAGCATATACAAGAACGGATTCATGTCCTTTTTCACCGTCTTAGCCAGCCCCATGGCTGCCGAGTAGTGCGTAATCACGAAGGTCGTGAATATCTGCATCATCCAGATGACGAGCAGCAGCGATTCATAGCGTTCGAAGAATATGCCTGGAAATTCGAAGCTCTTGATCAACGTAATCGTCGGCCAAGCAAGGCTGATCACACCCTCAATCGTTAATGCCCCAATGACCATGACCGCCGTTGTTACGTAGAAAAGAAGCGGGATTACGATCCCGATGATTACGGCCTTTTGGGCCGTCTTTGGATTCTTCATGTACGCAAGGAGTAAGAGCATGATCTCGAATCCGCTAAATGAAAGAGCTGTCGTCTTGACGCCTTTTAATACAGGGGTAATCCCAAGTCCGAGCACAGGCCGTAAATTATTGATGTCAAAAATCTTCAAACTCATCACCGCGATGATGACGAATATGATAACAGTAATCGGGAAAATGATCTCAAACAGCCTGGTAATAGCGGAAAAGCCTCCAACGACAAGGTAGATTCCTACCCACATAAAGGCAATAATCATGGCTGAGCGCGGCGTCCCCTCAAGCAAGAACAGCGTATTGACTTCTGCCATGGCGCGCAGCATGACGCTTGACATCGAGATGAAATAGACGATCATCATCAGATTCAGGAAACAGCCGATCCACTTACCGACAAGCAGTTGACTGTATTCGTAAAAGGTCATTCCGGGGAATTTCTGACTTAACTTGACGATGATCAGACCTGCGAGCATGGCGATTAATCCGCCAATGATGATCGAGAGCCAAATGTCTGGTGTCTTTACCTTCTCAACTGCGGATCTAGGAAGTGTAAGAATACCGACCCCGAGGATGTAATTGGCGACGATCACGACAGCCTGATGGGTTGTTATCTTATCCTGTGCGCTGATTTCTGCCATTTGATCACTCCCTTTCACTTTTTGCGTATCGTATTCTTCGTATTCATCATCTTAGGCCTGCGCTTCATCAATTTGAACGGTGCGCGCACGACGAAATCCTTCCAGTCTTGCAATCGATAGGGTGCGGCCGGACTGATATACGGGACGCCGAAGCTGATCAACTTCGACAGATGACTGCAGAGCAGCAGGAAGAATAATACAACCCCGTAGAGCCCGAATATCGCTGCGAATATCATGGCCATGAAGCGAAGGATTCGAAGCGCAATGCCAGCATTATATTGCGGAATCGCGAACGAAGATATCGCTGTCACCGCCACGACGATCACCATGAGCGGACTGACGATTCCCGCTTGAACTGCCGCTTCGCCAATAACTAACCCGCCAACAATGCCAATGGTCTGACCGATCGGCTTAGGGAGCCTAAGTCCCGCTTCACGAAGAATCTCCAGCGCAATCTCCATGATGAGTACTTCGATAAGCGAGGGAAATGGCACGCCCACTCTAGTCGCTGCGATGGAGAGTGCTAGCTTCGTTGGGATCAGACCTTGGTGAAACGAAATAAATGATATGTAAAGGGAAGGCCCAAACGTCGATACAAATGCGGCAAAATACCGAAGGATGCGCACCAATGTCCCTGGGATCCAGCGCTCATAATAATCTTCAGGCGATTGAAGCAGCATGTTGAAGGTTGTCGGGACTGTTAAGACGAAAGGCGTTCCATCCAGCAGAATGGCTACCCTTCCTTCCATTAATGCGCTGATGACACGATCAAGCCGTTCCGTACTCTGAATTTGTGGGAATGGGGATAGAAAGTTATCCTCGATGAGCTGCTCAATGTATCCTGTGTCTTGAACATCATCCAGATTAATCCTTTCAATTCGAGCTTGAACCTCCTGGACTAATGACTCATCGGCAATATCCTTGATATATGCAATGGCAAGTTCTTTCGTTACGCGTTGTCCAACACGAAGCTCCGTAATGGTTAAGTTTGCTTTCTCACCATGTTGTCTAAGTAGTGTTGTATTATCGCAAATGCTCTCATTAAAACCAAGTCGCGGCCCCCTAACCAAAATTTCAGAAGAAGGCTCTCCCGCACTCCGCGTAATCTCTTTTCTTGTCCCGAGAACGATGACTACTCCATCACTGTGATCCAACATGAATGCCGTATGGCCTCGCAAGAGTTCGGTCGAGAGGTCTGAGAGTCGTGCGACTTCTCTCACGATGCCGATGGACAAGACATGGTTGAGCAAATATTGCATCGTGTAAGCTGTGGTGCATGCGTATCGACTTTGATCATCGCGTGCAGCCAGATCTCCCATAAGCGATTTCAAGATATGCGTATCGATCAGATCTCGATCCGATATGCCATTAAAAAAAACGATCGCGGCTCGTTGCTTCGTATGGCCGAGATGGAACGAACGAATATTCAAATCCGTCTCATTCATAAAATGCGTCTTTACGCGATCTAAATCATTGTCTAGATTGCCGATAAAATCAGGTTGCGCTGGCTGCTGCTCCGTATTGTCTTGTACGGATTTGTCCTCTGTTCTGGATTTGGTCTGCGACATGATCCGAGACAAGGTATAAGGAATGGCTACGACAAGAAAGGCTTGCAGGAGAACCGACCCGTTCGGAAGATAAGATACAAATGTATTCCACATGCTTCATCACCTGTTAAATAATATGTAACTTGGTAAGATTACCTATTCATTGATATCATTCGGCCCTAAAATTCTGATTGATTCGGCCTCGCCGCATAACATATATTGACAGGTGATTCGTGATCGGACTATAATTCATATAATACCTAGTAACTTAGTATGAATTATTGATACGAAGGAGTGTCATGCATGCCAAAAGTTCAAACGTTCAAAGCATCTGCCCATTTACAAGATGGCGTGAAGGTCGTTACACAAGCAAGACAATTCGAACTCATCATCGATGAGCCGAAAAACCTTGGGGGTACGGATACGGGGATGAATCCTGTCGAAGCTCTGCTCGCTTCTTTAGGCGCCTGCCAATCCATTGTCGCTCGAGTCTATGCTCCAAAGTTCGATGTTGTATTAGAAGATTTCAGAGTAGATGTTGAAGGCGAGCTGGATCTCGATGGATTTTTCAACCGTTCTGAAGTTCGGCCAGGCTATTCTGATATCCGGTATACATTCTATATCAAAACCCCCTCATCCCCCGAGAAAGTCGAACAATTCGTACAGTTTCTAGAGAGCAAATGCCCCGTGGGCGATACGATTGCGAACCCTGTTCATCTTACGCTGGATCGCATCGTGATAGAAAATTAAGATTAGACTAGGCTATGCCGCAGAATACATAGAAGGCTACAGGGCTGCACGGGTGCATTCTTGTAGCCTTTTTACATACACACCATTCTTTACATCACTATCGCAAGACTGCATAATGATCTTCAGGTAAGTATGTATTTGAAGATCTTATACTCTACAAAAGGAGAGCGATTCTTGTGCGCGAAACCTGTGTCCCATCTGGCGTGAATCTCAAAGATACCGGCTTTGGATATACATTGTCCTTAATTGACGGTAAATATAAAATGATCATCATCTATTGGCTATCTGAAAAAAAGGTCATGCGTCATAATGAGCTGAAACGAAGTATCGGCAGCATTTCCTTCAAAACACTTAGTATGATGTTAAAAGAACTGGAGGCAGATGAATTGATCATACGCAAAGAATATCCTCAAATCCCGCCTAAAGTTGAATATTCCTTATCTGAACGGGGCCTTTCACTCCTTCCCATGTTGAATCTGATGTGTGAATGGGGAGAGCAAAATCGTCTTACAGGTTGTCAATAAAATGGAGGTAAGCCTGCGCGCTGCTCTCCAATTGGTTAGCAGGGGTCTCAAGTTCTAGGCCAGGTACATTCTCGCCGGCTTCCCCCTCCGTACCATAGAATGCGAAGAATGATCGATAATCTGCCTTACAGTACAGGAAGCTCGTCTCAAAAGGCGATAACAATTGGTCCAACGTATATCGATATCTCCCCTCTTCCCGATAATCATCTTTTTTGATACCCGCCGATACAGCAAGTGCAATTTTACGATGCATTAATTTATCTCCTTTGGAACCATATGCCCATCCATAAGCTAACACATCGTCGAACCATTTTTTGAGGAGTGGCGGACAGTTGAACCAATAGATGGGGAATTGAAAGACAATATTGCCATGCGACTCGACCAATTGTTGTTCTTGATCCACGTCGATTTGACCATCAGGATATACCTTATGCAACTCATGTACCGTATATTTATCCGGATATTGTTGGAGTTCTTCAACCCATCGTTTATTGACAACGGATGTTTCGAGGTTAGGGTGTGTGACGATAACTAGTGTTTTCACAAATAAATCCTCCTTAGTAAAATTGATGTTCTGAGTATAATCCTCCTACTACAAATATGTAAGTATGCACTTTTAGTACAGGTACTTACCTTAAGGTAAGCACTCCAATCGAAAGGAGCGAATCTATGTATTCTCAATTTATTTTACTTGCAATCATCATGACCTTTATTATCGGTCGGTTGATCGGGACGAAAATCAGTTTCTTTAAACAAGTGATGGCTTCGTTATTCAGCGTCATCGTGACATCTACGGTGTACTGGTATACATATCTGCGCTATCATGACAGTGATAGCTTTAATGTCGACGGTTGGTTATGGCTGCTCAGTTTGGTGATCGTCTCCTTGCTCTTCTACCTCTTGTTCGAGATCTTTGATCCCATCGCACTGAATGACCTAGGCGATCGTCTCGCCGATACGAGAAACCCAATTCGCAAGCTGTTCGGTTGGTGGCGTAGACAGCGAAGATATATCCAAGTGCTCTTTATCGCGCTTAAGCACGGTGTAGGTAAGAATCTTGCCGTCAGACGAACACCGATGTCAGACCAGAAGCTGGCGGTATCGCTTCGGCGAACGCTAGAGGATTGCGGAGGGTTCTTCATCAAATTCGGTCAAGTATTATCGACGCGTTCGGATCTGCTGCCTCAACCCATCATTGAAGAATTATCTATTTTGCAGGAGAACGTCTCCAAGTTAACGACAGCCCAAGTGGAGGCAATATTGAACAAAGAATTGAAGCGACCAAAAGACGAGACGTTCCTCGCATTCGAGATGGAACCTCTCGCCGCCGCTTCCATCGGCCAATGAAGCGTATCCGATCATCAGCATCTTTGGATACGCGGGAATATTGATTAGCGCGATTTTGTTAATCCGAGTCGCCATCCACGCGGTACGTCACTTGAAGCAAATGAACGAATAATAAAAAGGCAGAAGCCCGATGAATCGGATTCTGCCTTTTTGCTATGATTCGATTGAGAATTGCACGTTCGGTATTATTTTTTCATCCATAACTTATAATAGTCGACCCAGCCCAGCGCGTTAATGTCTACGCCTGCTAATTCAGGTTGCGCGAGCATCGTGATGCGGTTCCGATATAACGGAAGAAACCCGCCATGCGTTAACAAGAGGCGTTCGAATGCTCTCCATTGCTGATATCGTTCGGATCGATCTGGTGTCCCGTATAACATCTGAGCTGTGTGTTCAAACCGTTCTCTTTGTTCTTCGTTCGCATGCAAATAGAGATAGCTGTTCCTCGACAAGAACATATGCAGCAAAGAAAGTTCAAAATCATCGCCAATTGAGGCACTATCGTGGATGACATCTGCCTCCATTACTCGTATTGGATTTAATAATTCTTCGGTTGTAAATTGATACACCTCTAATCTGATCCCATACGCCGCACATCGCATTTTGATCCATTCTGCATCTTGTCGATGGTCGTCTTCCATAAACGTGTATAGGCGAAGCACCTCGCCTTGATAATTGCTCTTCGTTAGCAATGCATGAACTTCGTGCTCATCATTGATGCCTCGGATCTGTGGCTCGTTGTCATGATCGCCTTCAAAGAACTCATCTGTAAGTAAACGATGAACAGGTTCAATCCCCTCTCCACCTAACGCCAACATGTAGTCCTTGGTATCAAGAATCAGGGCAAGCGCTTGTCTAAAATGTGGGGACGCCGTAACACCTTCTCGCATCTGTTGTAAGCTAAGATAGGTAATATTACATTCCATCCTTGCTGTTCGTCTGTCTGCAGTGATTCCCGTTTGATATGGATTCATGCTAGATATCGATTGTTCTCGTGGTGAGATATACTCCAAGTCGTATGAAGATCCAAGCCTTCCAGGGTCATCCAATAGATTCGACACGAACCAGATCTCAACCCGATCCAACAAGGCTCGTTCGCGAAAATACGAAGGAAAAGCCTCCAACACCAGCATGGAATCATCATTTCTGATTAAACGGAAGGGGCCTGTTCCTATAAATTGATCACGGCCGTTCAACTGGCATCGTTCAACCGCTTGTACTTGCACAATGGACAGATGCGGACTGCACAGGAGACGATCGAACCAATAACATGAGTTATGAAGATGGATCTGTAGGGTATATGCATCGATCACATCCATCTGTTCAATGATCTCTACCATCCATCGATAGGGTGAATTGTCCAACTTCACACGATCAAATGTATACCAGATGTCCGTTGTATCAAGCTCTTTGCCATTATGAAATTGTACCCCTTTGCGTAAATAGATGGTCCAGATTCGACCATCATGACTAGAGGCGGCATGATGCGCCAAATGCGCGACTGTTCGTTGCGTAAGAGGATCATAACGAAATAAGGTATCCGCCATTTGCATGATGATATGACACTCAGAGCGCAGATACATATGGATGGGATCTAATCGGGTCAATGGATCGTCAAAGCGTAATCGTAAGGTGTCATGCGGTTTATCCTGACGCATTTCTTGCTGATAGCCAAACTGTGTATCGAACCAATTCCGGAACTGTTCGGAAGCGAATGGGAGCCTATGTCTATATTGCTGATGCAGCGCTAATGCTTCCTTTATTTTCCCTTGATAGACTAGCTCTTTAGCCGTCCTCAGATAGTATTCGTCTAGCGTTACGAGCAATATTAGTTGTGAATGATTCCCTCTTCCTCGCCCAGGTACCCATTGAATCATTCCCTGGTCTACCATCTTGCGAATAATGAGTTTTGCATTCCGAACGGTGCAGCAGAGGAGCTCAGATAATTGATCCATCGTGATCGTTATTCCTTGCAGGAGAGGCGCGTCCGGATACCGGGAGCATATCCGATCGTAGTCATCGAGTAATGGCATCTTCTATATTCCTTTCTAAGAAAAGCTGAAAAAAAGGTTGTGCTATCTCTTCCCTTTTTGCATTTCATCACATGACTTACACTGGATTGAAATCAAAGGGGGAACTTGTATGAGAAACTTCAAGCATAACTGGAAAAAAATGATGCACAACTATCATATCACGATCCAAATCAGAATGTTTGGCGAGTTGCTAACTAGCTTAACCAGTTCCATGCTTGCGCCTTTTCTACTCTTGTATTTACACGAGAAGCTGGACGGCTCCGTGCTATTACCACTGATGATTGTCGGTCTGCAGCCTCTCACCGAGATTTTTGTGACGATTGCTGGGGGGAGTATCACCGATCGTTATGGGAGAAAACCAATCATTATCATCGCGTTATTCATGCAAGTCATCGCCATGGCAGGATTTATGTTCGCTGAATCTGTCTGGTTATTTGCGAGTCTTTACGTTCTAAACGGCATTGGTCACTCGCTCTATATTCCGGCAGAACGTGCTCAAATTGCCGATGTTGTCCCCGATGAGAAACGGGCTGAAATGTATGGCATATTAAACACATTGAGTTATGTAGGTCAAGGCCTTGGTCCGCTGCTAGGGATGCTGGTATTTGCTTATGAACCCGCTCTCGCATTTGGATTGCAAGCCTGCTCGCTGCTCCTCTATCTCATCGTATTCTGGAAGATGATCGATGAGACAGCGCCTGGCGTCGCACCAACACATGACATGATAAATGATGATCGAACCGCTCCACGTGTCGATGACCATTCGCGATCTATTGTGGAACGAACAAAGCGGTATCTATTCCAACACCAACACGTGTTTCTCTTAATGCTGTGTGCATTGCCGATCAGCTTCTTCTATGCGCAGACAGAGACGACGTTTCGGTTACATGCGCAATCCGTCTTTACAGATTACTTGACCGTCATCGCGATTCTTGCAACGGTAAAGGCATGTCTCTCCGTCGCATTGCAAATCTGGCTCATTCGAGTAACAGAGCGATTCTCGCTCTTATCGATCATGCTCATCACCTGTCTCTGTTATGTCATCACGTCATTGATTTATGGGTATTCCACCCTATTATGGCCATTGCTAGCAGCACAAGTAACGATGACCATTGGCGAAAGCTTAGGACTGACACGATTACAGCAGTATGTTGCAGGCATTGCCCCGCCGACACATCGCGGAATATATTTCTCTATTCATGGTACGCACTGGGATATCTCCCGAACGATTGGACCTTTGCTAGGCGGGATCCTATTCGTGCAAGCAGGAGGTGCTGTCGTATTCGCAATAACTGCTCTGTTATTAACTCTTTCATATTTCTCCTATCGCTTTGTGTTGAATCGACATGTGTCGTCACATCAAGCTTGAAATTGCAGTTGAAATATAAAAAAGCCTGGAATCCCAGGCTTTTTTATTGCATCATAACGATTACTTTTCTTACTGCTGCAGCTGCATCAAAATTTGAGGGTCTTTGATTTTCGTATCCTCAGCAAGCAGGACGATCTTCGATAAAATCTCCGCCGTCTTCGGATCTTCATCAATAAATGGCAGGAAGATTCGGCCCCGATGCTGCGAGTGAACCGGAATAATATGCAGGGCTCCTGTCGCTTGCTTGTAAACCATGCCGCTGCCGAGATGAACCGCGAATTCGCCGAGGCTTCCATCGATACGCGCATAATTCCCATCAAGTCGTACATTCGTCAGCTTCAGTAACCGCAGGGACTCCCGTACGATTGCTTGACGCACTTCGACCGTCGTGAGGCTTGCTTCCGGATCGACGCCGCCGACATGGGCAACACTCACCACAAGATCCACGTCTCGCATGACTTCTGAAAACAACATCGACGGAACTTGATCAATCGAAACTGGCTTGTATGTCGTTCGATCCCTGAATTGAATCGCTTCAAGTGTGGGCGCTTCCGTATCGGATGGCGAGAACCAATCGGCTAACGCATGTAAGCTAACGATCAAATTCTCCGCATAGAATACCTTCTGCAATCCTTCCTCATAGCTAACCGTCCACTGTCTGCCTTTGAGCAGCGCGACAGTCTTCTTAGGCTGTACCTGATAGCCCGCGTAACGACGTGAGAGCGTTGCATGAGCAAGCTCATCCGCATTCGGTACGTACAGCTCTCGGAAGACTTGTTTGAACGGTTGACGCAGCTCTCGGTCGAACAAGTCACGCTGGAAGCTGCTCCATTGGCCACTGGCATACAAATGCACGGGATGGGCAATCAGTAGTTCGTCTTCATCCGTTAATCCGACTAGCTTACCAGAAGGAGCGCGAAGCGATTCAATGTCTCCATCGTAATAACCGAGATGATCGCCAAGCTTCAATACGAGCGATCGGATCAGAGGACGAATGACAGGATTACCATCAAGACCAGCCAACTCCCTGCCGGTAAACGTGTTTCCGAGCTCCATGGAACGTTCCAGTTCCTGGCGCGCTCTGCGATATTGTTCGGCTAGCTCCGATTTTAATTCTTTCAGCGTAAGGAGATAGTCATCTTTCTTATATTTGGCTGGCACAGATTTCAGTTCTTTGCCCTTGCGGATGATCTTAATCTCCGACTGGCCTTCCGCATCCACGACTAACTGCATTCTCGTCTCCTCGTCGAGTGCGTACGGTTCGAAGTAGGATTTCATTTCATCCACTTTGCGGGCTTCCATATCCCACTTCAGTCGAGTCACGTCGCGATATCCTGCATTTCGAGCCAAATTATCCAGGGCAATCTGAGCTGCGATGCCTTCGCTCGCACGCCGCTGGGCACCGAATTTCTTGCTCTGCAGGAGGAATTGTTGAATGAAATCATACCGTTGCCGCAAATCCAGCTCGCGATTCGATTGAAAAGGAATCAAGCTGTAGCTTAGCAAATGATCCTTGTTCCGCTTGTCAGCAGCGGACGATTGCATCGTCTCCAATGCGAGCTTGCCAAGCGTGGCATCGGCGAATAACTGCGATCGACGATGGTTCGCGCCTGCCGAGATGTACTTCGCGCACTCGTAGAGCAGATGGAATCGCTCCTCGCCTAGCGTCTCATAGGCCTCCCGGAACCACCGAATGTCAAAGGCGCCATCATTGAAGTCCTGCGGTGTGATTGGCGAATAATGAGCAACGACCGTTTCTTTCTCTGCGGAGAAGGACTCATTGATGTGCGCATGGAAATACCAAGCCGCACTGCGTAATCCTTGCCAGCCCAAATACTCAGCTACGATGTCAATCCATTGCGGCGCATACATCGCCGCCTCCAGCAGTTTCTTCTCCGTGATTTCAGGTTGCCCTTGAAGCAGCTTACCGAGCAAGGCTGCATCTTCGCCCGTGCGTGGATGGCAATGTTTCAGCAAATGGCTGAAGGCTTCTTTTTTCGTCAAGCTGCTGTTGTAGCTATAGATATATCCGCGTACGAACGCATCTTTGTCGAGTCCCGCCAACAATCGAACCCAGTACGCCATACCTTCGAATCGTTGAAGCCGTGTCACGTACGGCGTCACGTCGGTCGCAAGATCGCCTCGCGACAATTCGATGCTGACGATCCGATCGACCACCGTATTCCGAATGGCGAGCAACGGGGGACGATCCTGTAGCGTACCAAAGGTCGATGACGTGAAGGCCCATAAATAGCTGCTGCTATCTTCGCCGCCGAGCAGCGCTTTGTACATCTCCGCTTCCCCGATGAGCCCTTGCTCAAAGGCGCGGATGCGTTCATCGAACAGATAGGATGAACCGCTACCCGGTTCGTTCACGAACTGATCGAAGGCGAACACGGTGCGATAGAACGCTCGGAATGACGCATCGTCAAATACACGTAGACGCCCCATTTGCAACCATGGCTTCGCAAGGATCTGGAACATAGCCGATACGTTGACTTGATCCTGCGATTGCGCCGCTTGCATCAGTTTATATACGGCTAGTTCCGTATATGAGAATGTCTCCTGGCTGCTGCTATCGTAGAAGTAGGCTTGAAGCAACTGTCTTACTTGATGTTTGTACGTCAGCTTGCCCAGCGCATGCTGTATTTCCATTACGTGATCTAAAGGATAAATCTGTTCGATGAACGTCTTACGCGCGCCCTCCAGCAGCTTGTGCTTTTGGAGCTCGTCATAATCCATCTCATCAGAGAAGTAGCTGTAGAAATTGTCCAATGTATTGTTCAAATTCGGTAATCCCGAGCAGTAATAGAGCTGCATCAGACTATGGGCGTTCAATCCACTTCCCTCTAAGTACGTCCGCCATTCCTCGTGAAGCGGATAACGTTCCAGATGGGAGCTTAGCTCATTGTCTTTGGCATATGGTTTCAACTCTCGTAAATTCGTTCCGATCAAGAGCGTATCTTTATACCCGGAATAGTACTCCGAGACGTATTCCACGTCGCGATGGTGGTGCACGAGCTCATCCAACCCTTGAATAAATCTCTGAATGTCTTCTAGTGACAGGGTGAATATGTCCTTCTGGAACGAGAACAAATCTGTATCGATCTGCTCTAGGAGCCACGCTTCCGTCGCATTCGGATCATATAAACCAAAACCATCTGCCCTACTCGTTCCGCCTTGTTGATCCAGCTTATCGAGCAAAGCCTTTTCTTTCGCGGTCGGCTTCGTCATTCGTTCCGTTAAAGGACGTAAACGTTCAAATTGTTCTGTACGCGACTTGTCCTTGTACACTTCAACGATAATCTCAAGTCCGCCCAACCGCTGCAGTTCATTCTTTGCTTGCAGTAGATGTGTCAACGATGTCACGAGCTTTGGTTCCGGCTGGTGCAGCAGCGCTTCGATTGTACTCTGTCTAAGTGTGCCGGTCTTCAGCTTCAACAGCTCCTCTAGCGGCTGGACTTCTTCTTCTGTCAGCTGCATCTTCTTGATTTGCTCAAGCGCGTGCTCACGGTTTCTCATGCTCTTATCCGACAAGCTCTCGATAATGAACGAGCGGATGATGGGATTCGATTTATCACAGGCAAAATGCTCAAGGATCGCGCCACGTTGATCCGGACTCAGCTTTTCTTTGCGGGAAATGAGGTTCGCTATCCAGTTGCTGTCCATATCATAGGCCGTGAGATACAGCATTTTCTGCACAGGGAGGTCGGAATTGTACTGAACGTAGACAAAATCGAGCACCTTAGACGGGGCAGCATATTCTTTCTCCATGCCGTCAAACATCGTAAGCAGCAGTTCAAAATCGCGTTCCCGCACCTGTTTGTCTTCAAGCGCATCGATACGTTCGAACGTAATCGTTGGCCCCTCCGCCTCCGTTCCCGGCCTACGCCAAACGGATTGATAGTAACCATAATAGTTCGACAATACCCAATATTGCAGCTCAGGATCGACTTCATTCAGATGATCTCTAGCAATACGCAGTCGAAGATCACGGTTCTGACTATTGTTCAGCACATACAGAGCGACAATCTTCTGGTGACGTTGTCCTTGCTTCATCAAGCGCTCAATCTGTTCAAATACATCCTGCTCCTCGTAGACGGCAGTGGCCCACAGCGCGATGTAAATTTCATTCGCGTTGCTGCTGGCAAGCCATGCTTCACGCGTATCAGATTCAATTAAGGCCTGGTACAACTGACGGATCACTTGTCCTGCCACGCGCTGATTAGCTGCTTCCAAACCGATCCCTGTCCACACACCAACCGCGCGGACAACAGAGCTGTAACGTATGTAACCTTCATCAACGATAAGCTTCAACATATACAGATAAGCCGTGAGCGTTCCTTCATCCATTCGCTCGACAATACTCTGGCGAAGACCTTCTTGCAGCCGCGCGGCGATCAACAGCTCGCCCATCATCCGATACATGTCATCCTGATGGCTCATGAAGATACCTTTTATCATCTCGTTACGCAGCAGAGCTGTCTGGTTGTCGCCGTAGACGATTGTGTGCAAGGCATCACGTACTTCTGAGTTGCCCCTGTCCAGTTCATAACTAATCACATCCGCAATCACGTGATTAAGCTGATAAGAATTCGGCGTCGTATCATCTGCTTTGGTTAAATATGCATCGAGTCTGAAGGAACAACGATCCATAATTAGGAGCGAGACAGCCTTCTGAATGATGGTCTCCTTATGTAATTCTAAATCAGCAGTGCGATATGGACGGCGCGCATAACCTCTCGCATATGGATATTCCGTGGCATGTTGAATGATATATCGGAGTACATTACCCTGATCATTGCCAAGCAGGTGATCCATCACACGGATTAGCGGCTCGAACCGTCGCTCGGACTCATCCCCTGCCTTATGCTGTAACCATGCTGCGCATTCGTTCAACTCATCCCGATCAATATATCGCTTATGACTCAGTCCAACGAGCAGCTTGGCAAGTGGTAACAGGGGCTCGTCAATTCCCTCGATCCGGACAAGGATCATGGCATCATACTCTCGTTCCTGCTCTTCATTTCTCATCGATTAATCTCCTCTCACCAGAAGCTTCCGGCTAACATTGTAAACCGGATTAGCGCAATTTCATCATCTTCCTGCAGGGTAAGCGGTTCATCTAACGACTCCACTTCGGAATCCCCAATGAATACGCGATACAAACCGTCTTCGAAGGCCAGGATCGCCGTTGCAATCGCTCCGGACATATCTGGTATACCTTCATGGTAGATCGCACCAAAACCTACTTTACCATGCTCCGCACGCTCCTCTACTTCCCTCTCACTCAAATACGGGACGATGGAGAGCTGTTGCTGTCGCTCCTGCAGCCCACGAACGTTCCACTCGACAAGAGCTGTAATGAATTCCCTTAATGTCTGAGGCAAGTGAGGCAGTTCGACAGGGAGTCGTGTAAGGGCATTTTTGCGTTTGCCGATGCTCTTGACGGTAATTGCTACACGCATCGCTCATTCCCTCCTATCACTGGACGCGGTTTGTCGAACCACCATCCCCATTTGCATTAAATCATCAACGACTTCCTGAACTTGTCGATTCGGATTTAACGCTGTAATCCAACGTGTTTCAACTTGGATGGCATTATACATCTCACTGACAATGTCTAATGACAGTGGTTCCGATTGATCGAAATAATCTTCGGCCCATTCCTTATAATCTTGAGGTGAACCATGAAGATAACCTAGCAGATAGCTCGCGCCACCATCACGCTCACGCTCGTCTACGGTATGGATTCCTGCCCACTCGCCGCAGTGCCAGTTGGTATCACCCTTTAACCGCCATAGGCAGCATGTTACATCTTCAACTTGTAGCTCTTCTTGATGATCTCGAAGATGAGAATACAGCGTTTCTGGCACTTCTTCATACATCCCAGGCCAGACTTCTCCGTCCTCCCGCGCATGCGGGCTAAGCGGCGATTCATGATCGAATCCTTTGATGAGAACGCCAGTCTCCGCGAACAAGACATAGAGGTGGTCACCCGCTCCATTCTCGATCACACCCAGATCCAAGTCAGGCATCCAAGCATGCTCATATCGGTGAACACGAAGCCAGTCTTCATCACACAATATGGTATCGAGCGCGGCCAGACTTCTCATCCGTGTTCTCAATAGCTCCGGTTCTGGTACTTCTATACGTATCCAACAAGTCATCGTATCTCTCCCCCTGTATGTGATGCTTTCTTCATTACGCGACTACACTGCAACCCAACTAGATTTCATTATAAATGACCAACTTGTGTAAGTATGCGGACTAATTACCTACTTTCTCCAGTGAAATGCATCAAAAGGATGAACAATACATCCTGATTCCTGATTCCAAATTAAAAAGGAGCCCGACGATGGGTACTCCTTCGCATTCACATCTATGACTCTTGTTCAACTTGAAGTGATTGTACGAGACAAGCGGATGAACCGCTGCAACCCTTCCCTAAGCTGTATTTCGTTTAAATAAGAATAACTCATGCGAATCCATGTCTTCATTTCTCGGAGCGGATCGAAAATCGTTCCCGGGACGAACGTAATAGATTCCGCCATACTCTGACCGAGCAGTCGATCGATCGGCATAGATTCTGGTAGTTTAATCCATAAATTAAACCCGCCAGTAGGTGAGCTCCATTCCCAGCCTGTCTCGGACAGCTCTTCTTCCATGATGTCTCTGCGGATCGACAGTGCCGTTCGAAGTTTCCCCATATGCTGCTGCATTCGCTCGGAGAAGAAATAATGCAGGAAAATTTTCTGGTTCAATAGCGGCGCCCCGTTATCAGACAACGACTTGGCTTTGATCAAATAAGTGATGATGCTTGGGCGGCATGCGATCATCGCAATACTCAAGCCAGGAGCAATATACTTGCTGAAGCTGCGAATGTATATCGTGTATCCCGCCGTATCATACGCGAAGAACGGTGGGGGCGGTTCTTGACCGAAATAGATATCCGGACAAGAGTCATCCTCTATTAAGATGCACTGGTACTCTGCTGCCAAATCAACGATCCGCTTGCGCTGCTCTTCAGGAATGGTGTACCCCGTTGGATTGTGGAACGTAGGATTGAGATAGAATAAGCGCGGCTTATATTTCTGCATCAGCTCTTCCAATCGCTCTAGATCATAACCAACAGGATGGATGTCAATGGACACAATGTTCGCCCCCTGCCTTCGGAACACATCAATCGCCGGGCTATAGGTTGGCCTCTCAACCAGCACGGTATCCCGCGGTTTGACCATCACCCTAGCCAGCAGATCGATCGCTTCCTGCGAGCCGGAGGTGATCATGATCTCATCCTTCGTCAAGTCAACGAAGTAACGATCTGTAACATAGCGGCATAACGCTTCACGCAGCTCAACATCCCCTTGCGTGGTTGAATAAGTCCCTAATACTTTGGGATATAGATCGAACACTCTTTTCACATATTCGGAAAAATATCGGTTCGGCAATAGATTCGGGTCCAGTAGAGCCTTGGAAAATTGATAGACCGCATCCACCTGATGAATCTCGGATAGCGAGCTGTCATGAACATAAGCAGAGACGATCGGATCTTGCTGCACGTCGTACGGCAAGCTGCTGTTCGGTTGCACATAATAGCCGGATTTATCTTTGACGTATACTTTGTTGTTCTGCTTCAGCAATTGATAAGCTTTGAGAACCGTTAGACGGTGTATTTGGAATTCGGCCGCCAAGGCACGAATCGAAGGAAGTTTCTCATGCTCCTTCCATTCTCTGCGCCTGATCCGCTCTAGCACATAATCATACACTTGTTCAAACAGTTTATCGGAATGCACATTGGTAAGCGTGTCTCGTCGCATCACGCACCTCCCTTTTACATCATTATAATGAAATTATAACTCATCTGGTCTATATGATGACATCTGTTCTATTCCCCACCCTTTATGATGGAGAAATATTAAGGAGGAATAGACATGATCTTTGTCAATTATTTATTGATGTGCATTGTATTCGGAACGACATTTTTGGCGATCAAAGTGGGGATTGACGCAGGAGCACCGCCTTTCTTCTCAGCTGGTCTTCGTTTTTTGCTTGCGGGTAGTATTCTGCTCGTATACATGGTTATTCGGCGTAAAGCGAAATTCTCGCTACTGCTTCGAAAGGAGATGTTCTTGACGGGAACGGCGCTCACCTTCGGGGTGTTCGCAACGTTATATTGGGCGGAACAATATTTGAGTTCCGGTATCGCAGCGATCCTATCAACGGCGCCGCTTATGATCCTGCTGCTTCAGACTGCCATTGCCCGGCAACGCCTTTCGTTCAGCGCCTTCATAGGTTGTCTCATAGGGACTGCAGGGGTCATACTGCTCCTGCTGCCTGGCTTAACGATCAATTTCAGCCATTTGTGGATGCTTGGATGCGCAGCGGTACTGCTCGGGCAGGTCTTCTATGCCACAGGTGCAGTGTATTCGCGCCGTGTCGTACAACGGTTCCAAGATACATCTCCCATTGCACTGAATGCAGCACAGATGATCTATGGTGGCATACTACTCCTAATCTTATCTGCATTTATGGAAGGAAATCATGTGGACGTGATGTTCACGCCCAAGGCCCTCTTTTCCCTCGGGTATTTGGTCGTCGCGGGTTCCATGATCGGCCATACGATTTTCTACTGGCTCATTGCTAAGACGAATCCCGTGTTCCCGTCTACTTGGCTCTATATTTCCCCATTGGTTGCCCTATGCCTTGGGGCGGCGATTTACGATGAACCCGTCTCGATCCTATCGGTCATCGGTGGAATCACGATCATTATTGGCATCGTTGTCGTCAACTGGGACAATGTAAAGGGACTCGTGTTCAGGAAAAAACACGACTCTAGCCAGGCACGTAAGTCGGCTTGAACCTTCACACGTGATCAATGGAAAATAGAAAAATCCGCGATTACCGCGGATTTTTTCATTGTATGCACTTATTAATGGATTAAATGATTAACCTTATTAATAATTAATAAAATAAACTTTCCATGTCATCGTAGGTAAGTCGCGTAATGTACAGCTACTCATCTATATCATCTCATCTCATACTGTGCGTGATCCATTTTGCACTGCAGACAATGTTAGAGTAGGCGATCAACATAACGATAAGCTGCAATTGTTACCCATAGCAATGTGGTGATCCATAGCAGGATAATGATTGCCCCTACAAACCAGTTCTTCGGTATGCCCTTTAGCAATCGTTCCTCCGCTTGGATCGTACAATCTTTAATGACTGCGAGAGGTATCAATCGAAGTGCAATCGTAATACCAATAGGCACGAGTATGACGTCATCCAAGTAACCTAACACGGGTATAAAATCAGGAATCAGGTCGATCGGACTAAATGCATAGGCTACCACGCAGACGGCCCATAACTTGGCATACCAAGGTGTATGTGGATCCTTATACGCAAAAAAAAGAACAAATACCTTCCCCTTGAGTTGTTTTGCCCAACCTATTAATTTCTTCAGCATGAATCCCTTATTCTCCTTATTCTGTGGCAAGATGCACTTATCATACCACACGAACTTGTCTATAAGCTGTTAATCCTGAAGAGACAATAAAAGAGGCAATCCCTTCAGGATTGCCTCTTTTACTTATACCTCAATGATGATAGGAAGAATGATCGGACGCCTTTTCGTGCGGGCATATAAATATTGCGCTAGCGTGTCTTTGAGCGTCTTTTTCATCACATTCCACTGGCTCTTCTGTTCTTGCTTCATTTTCTCAACCGTCTCAACAACTAGCTGATTAATGTTCTGAATGAGCTCTTCAGAGTCACGTACATAGACGAATCCTCTGGAGATCGTATCGGGACGCGAGAGCAGCTTTCCCTCGATCTTGCTGAGCGTAATGACGACAATCAAGATGCCGTCGGCGGATAATTGGCGGCGATCACGCAGCACAATATTCCCAATGTCGCCAATGCCGAGCCCATCTACTAGCATTTGTCCGGCAGGGATTTGACCTGATTGGCGAGTAACGCCATTAGACGTCTCCACGACATCGCCATTTTTCAAAATGAAGATATTCTCGTGTTTCACACCGACCGCTTCAGCAAGTTCGCGATGCTGATGAAGCATGCGGTACTCGCCATGTATCGGCACGAAATATCGAGGCTTCATCAACGTGAGCATCAGCTTCAACTCTTCTTGACTGCCATGTCCGGATACATGCAGATCACTGCGAGAGCCGTATATAATTTTCGCGCCAAGTTCATATAAGTTATCTACAATTCGAGCCACGTTCCGTTCATTACCCGGAATCGGATTGGCTGCGATGATGACGAGATCCCCTGCTTCGACTTTCATCTGTCGTTGGGACGAGCTTGCTAGTCTAGCCAAAGCTGCCATCGGTTCCCCTTGACTGCCGGTACAGAGCACGGCAATTCTCTCGGGAGGCAGATTTCTCGCTTCATCGGTATCAATGAGCATGCCGGAAGGGATGTTCAAATACCCTAGCTCTTGCGCAACCGACACGACATTCAGCATGCTTCGTCCGAGCAAGGTAAGCTTACGGTTCGTATGTACGGCAGCATCTACAACTTGCTGGATACGATACACATTTGACGCAAATGTTGAGATGAATACTCTCCGATCTGCTTGATTAAAAGCTTCTTCGATGTGGGCTCCAACAAGACGCTCGGAAGGCGTGAATCCTGGACGTTCTGCATTCGTGCTCTCGGACAGGAGGATGTGTACCCCTTTCTTACCTATATCTGACATGCGGTGCAAATCAGGGTATTGTTTGTTCACAGGTGTCATATCAAATTTGAAATCACCTGTATGAACAATCGTTCCTTCCGGAGTGTCAAATACAATCCCGAGGCAATCCGGTATACTATGGTTCGTAGGAAAGAAAGAGCATTGAATCGCGCCAAATGCCAACTTCGATGCCGCATCGATTCGGTTCATGTTCGATTCATGCAGGATGCCATGCTCCTTAAGCTTGATCTCAATGAGTCCTAAGGTCAATCGTGAAGCATAGACAGGGATTTGTATCTGCTTCAACAAGTACGGAATTCCTCCAATATGATCTTCATGTCCGTGAGTCACAATGATGGCTCGTACTTTGTCTTGATTGGATAACAGGTAACTTATATCCGGAATGATCAAGTCAATCCCGAGCAGACTCTCATCCGGGAATTTCGACCCGCAATCGATAACGACGATGTCATCGCCATATTGTACAACATACATGTTCTTGCCGATTTCATTTACGCCGCCTAATGCTGTAATCCATAGACGGTTACTATTTTCTGTCATGATGAACCCCCGTCATTTGCTGTATTGTCATTGTAATCCAACGGCTCTATGTGGATTCATCCCTAGAATGTCCAATTTGATCAGGAAACAACCCAACAAAAATGCGGAACGAAATGCGGTCATCATGCAAAATAAGAAAGGTTAGAAATATAAAAGTAAAATGTAGTATATCGCTTTTATCACTTCTTGTTTCTATACTAGTCTTATAGCGATCGTAAGATAAGGAGGTATTGGGGTACGATGAAGCTACATATTACGTATGATCATCCGATTCCGATTAATGTTTTTGAATGGACGCCTGCAAGCTATCGTCAGACCCCCCATGTACATACGAGTCTTGAGATTGGTCTGTGTCTGTCAGGTCAAGGATTCTTTTATTTCGGCACAAAAAGGTATCCCGTAAGGGCAGGCGATATCTTCTTAGTCAATAATATGGAACGGCACATCGCACAATCCGACCCGGATGATCCGAGCCACTATCTGTTCATCAACTTTGATGCTGCCATGCTGCTTGCGGAGGAACCTGAGTTACTGCTGCCATTTTCTTATTCTTCCACACATTTTTGTAATCATATTACAGCGGATTCACCTCTGGCACGGCAGCTTGCCCATTGGATTCATGCCATCGCGGAGGAGCTGCATCAGAAAGCTCCAGGTTATCTGGCTCTGGCCAAAAGCGCACTCATTCAACTATGCGGACACTTACTTCGTCATAACCGTGGTCTGCTTACGGATGATGAACGCCAGTCCATGGTACAATCCATTCGTCACAGTCAATCACTCGCCGCGTTAGTAGAACAACGACATCGCGAGCCAATTCATCTGGCCGAATTGGCTGATGAGCTCGGATTAAGTGTCTCTCGCGTTAGCCGGGCATTCCTAGAAACAACGGGCTACCGATTTAATGAATATGTCTCGCTGCTGCGTATTCAGTCAGCCAAACATGATTTAATAAGCACCGATAAAGCCATTACCCAAATTGCGTTCGAGTGTGGCTTTCAGAGCTTACCCACCTTCTATCGCGTGTTTAAAACGATCGTAGGCACGTCTCCGAACGTATACCGGGATTCGATGGGGTTCCTAGTATAAGTGCTCCAATTCATCGATCAGTGATCCGACATAATCGGCCGCACTACGAATCGGAGCGGGCTGCGACATATCGACTCCCGCCAATTTCATCAATTCGAGCGGACTCGCTGATCCCCCAGTCTTTAAGACGTCGAGCCAGCGCTCTACAGCAGGCTGCCCTTCTTCTCGGATGAGCTTGGCAACGGCCGTCGAAGCCGTAAGTCCAGCCGCATACGTATAAGGATACAGACTCATGTAATAATGTGGTTGACGCATCCATGTTAACTTCGCATGCTCATCTATCACAACATCCTCTCCCCAGAAGGAGGACAGAATTTTACCTTTCAACTCGCATAATTTTACAGCCGTAATCGGAACATGATTCATGGCCAGATCATAAACTTGACGCTGCAGCTCACCTTCGAGCAAATGCGTGACGTAATTATGGTAATACGTACCAAGCAGCTGCGTAATCACCCATCGACGCATTCTCGGATCGCCCGAACGTGCTAGCAGATGTTCAGCCAGCAGAAGTTCGTTCATCGTTGAAGGTGCCTCGATGAAATAGAGCGAAGGTCTCGCGTTCGTGAGTCGCTGATATTTGTGCGCTAGCATCAGATGACCGGCATGCCCAACTTCATGCGCCAGCGTAAAAGCACCTCTCATGCTATTGGCCCAGCTGATCAGAATATAGGAATGCACACCAGGGATGGACATGCAGAATGCCCCCGTGCGCTTCCCTGCGTTATCGGCATAATCGACCCATCTTTTGTGAAAGGCATCCGACACGATCTCCCCATACTCCGGTCCAAGGATACGTAATGCATCTTGAATCAAGTCACCCGCTTCCTCGAACGTGATGCCAGGACTGAAATCGGGATCCAAAGGGGCCTTCAAGTCCGCGAACGTCATCTCGTCTAATTGCAGTACACGTTTCTTGATCGCTGCATATTTGCGCATATGTGGTGCCAACTCTTCCTGCAAGATATCAAGAATGTTATGATACATTTCCTTCGTAACCTGATGCGGCTCTAACAGCATGTCTGTGACGGAATCATAGCCACGAAGCTGAGATTCAATAACCTGACGCTTCACTTCAGTACTATAGGTTTCTGCGAATGTATTGCGGTATTTGTATAATGTCTCACTAAAGGTCTTGAACGAATTCCGGCGCAGCGCTGTATCGGGAGATTCTACGTATTTGTTCTCATATAAAGCGAAAGACACAGGCACATCTGCCCCATGACCGTCCTTCGTAGATGGGAACGTCATATCTGCCAGCTTGCTCCGCTCGTAGATCCGATATGGTGATCCTAATACTTCACCCAACGAAGCTAGTATTTTTTCTGTCTCCGCTGATAGTCTGTGCGGCTTAGCCTTTAGCAGCAACCCCAGACTACGTTCAAATACACGAAGTTCGGGCTGCTCTTGGATGAATTGATCAATCGTTCCGTCAGGCAGCGAGATGATCTCGGATTTCACGAACGATAATGCCGAACTGATTCGTGATGCAGCATCACGTGATCTCGATGCGTTCATCTGATTGTCCGGATTAATGCTATCACCCGATTGATGCAGATGGGCATAAGCAGTAACGCGTTGAACTCGGGACAGCAGCTCTTCTTGTGCATTGAGACAAGCTAGCAGCGTATTCGCCCCCTCGCGAAGCTTGCCTTCGTATTGCGTCACCGTAACGATATCTTGTTGAACGGCATTTAACTCTTCTTCCCATGCTTCTTTCGTACCGAATATATCCTCTAAATTCCATGTGGATGCCGTATCCACTTCCGATCGGGTTAAAATTTTCGACATGCTCGAGTGCACCTCTCTCGTATGATTATAGGAATTCAATTTATGATTGCTCTAACTCTTTTTTTTGTCGTAAATGATGGCGGAAATGCATTTCAACAAGATCATACCATTCTCTCGCATTCAGCCAACCGAAGCCGTCATGTTTTACTTTGAATTTCGGATTGATCGCTTCGACAATCGTTTCCAACTCTCGCAGACGCTGCATGACTTGGTCGAGCCTAAGCACGATATCTTCTATGCGATCCGTATTATTGGGCGGGGCATTCAGCTCAGCAGGCAACTTGATTTTGATTGGAGGAAATCCACCAAGTTGGAATAACCGCTCACCAAAGGACGTCTTCCCGAGCTCTTGCTCTTCCACTTCATCCGCACATGCTTCGGCTTGATCCAGATACTCATGAGCAACGACAATCAAGTGGTCGTACATTTGCCCGATAGACCATACCCCATCGGAGGTAATTCGACTCAGTTGATCTTGTGAATAATGCTGAACATCATTTTGATACGCTTGAATCAATGGGATAGCATTCGATTGACTTACACGCCCCTCATGCCATACACGCTCCCAGATCTGCTCCACCGTCTCTTCAGCTGACAGGTCAGAAGAATCAATCCATAACCCGATACGAGCAGTCTCATGACGAAGACTCTGATCCAGAGCCTGAACTGTCCATCGTCCATAGCCTTTCTTTGGTCGAGCCGCTTCTCTGGATAAGACAGCTTCCTGATTAGGTGTTAAGACGATGACATATAGAGGGCGATTCCGGATCATCGCTACAGTCTCGTGAAGCATATCACCTAGAATGACATCCTGCAGAACAACATTAAACCCTGCTTCATAGTAAGAATCTGCCGCAGTTACGGAGAGTTGGTAGCGTAGACGAAGCTGCCTTATCGCCTCGCCCTCCGAGCCCGGCAGCATTTCCTCTCTCCCACGAATTATCATTTTTCGGAAAATATCACCCCGCAGATGAACGCCTTTGTCAAATTTCTCAGCGAGAAGTTGTGCCACCGTAGACTTGCCAGAAGCCATAATGCCTGTAATCAGAAATATTCCTCTATTCCCCTGTGTTATCAAAGAATATCTCACCTTTCCATTTATGGATTAATTATATCCTAGCAAATGTACCAATAAATAACAAAATCTCACTTCTGTCATTGCTACAGAGGAGTATATTTCCATTTTCGCTCGTGAATACTGTGTAAATCTCTAGAAAAAAGGAGTCCATCCGAGTGGTGCCCGTCTTAGGAATACTCGCCTCAACCATTCTGATCGCCATGATTGAGATCCCTCATCTACTTAAAAATAATTTAACAAGAGAATTATGGATCTTTATGGTATTACTTCTCCTTGGAACGATTGGATGGATTCTGAAGAGTTTGCATCTGTACTTACCGAATCCATTTGATTTGATGATTATCATGTTTAGACCATTTAGTGAACTTCTGTTCGGATTGTTAGAATAGAGGAATGTAGGACGAAGGGAACGAAACCATGCAGCAAGATACCCAAATATCTGCGAAGCAATTTATGATCTTAGTGATGTTGTTTACGATTGGCAGCGCGATATTATTTATCCCATCGGGTCAAGCTGATTACGCGAAACAAAATGCATGGATTTCTTCAATTATCGGGGTCATAGGTGGACTATGTTTTATCCCCTTGTATATCGTTGTAGGAAACTTCTTTCCTCACATGAACCTAATGCAATTGAACGAAGAGCTGCTTGGCAAATGGGTCGGCAAAGCGGTATCGCTCGTATTTCTGTTCTTTTTCTTTATGGCTGGACCCGCTTCGGTGTTGTACTTCGTTGGGAACTTTATGACCACACAAGTAATGCCTGATACGCCTGATACTTCTATTAATATTCTATTTACTATCGTAGTTATCATAGGCGTTTATTTAGGTCTTGAGACGATAGCACGCTCAGCAGAAGTATTAATTCCTTGGTTTGCACTTCTTTTTATTGTCATGGTCATTTTTATATCTCCTCAGATCAAATGGGATGCGGTAAAGCCTATTTTGGGTAATGGCATACACCCCCTCTTATTGCCTGCTTTATCTTTAATTAGCGTCTGTGCGCTTCCTTCGGTCATTCTCTTAATGATATTTCCATCCTGCATCCGTAATCCGATTCAGGCGAGAAAAGCATTTTACACTGGTTATCTGCTGGGCGGGTGCGTCATTACGATCATTGTGGTACTTTGTATCTTCGTCCTTGGCCCTGGGGTTACGTCGAGAAACATGTATCCTAGCTATACGCTGGTCAAACAAATCAATGTCGGCGATTTTCTCGAACGTATTGAAGCTGTCATGGCCATCATGTGGTTTATCTCGTTATATTTCAGGCTGGCGCTATATTGTTATGCCATTGTGATTGGGATCGCACAAGTATTCAATTTGAAGGAGCACCGCTCTCTTATTCTCCCGATTGGACTATTATTAGCCTTATATTCCCTTGTTGTGTATCCGACGACGGATTATGAGATCAGATGGGATACAAGAACATGGATTCCCTATGCAATTACAATCGGGATATTCTATCCGTTACTATTGCTGGGCATGGCTGTTGTTCGCAAAGTCGGCCGATAGTCCGTTAGTGCTCTCACGGATAAGAAAAACCTCTGCAAGGATGCAGAGGTTTTAGTCGCGTCATCTTTAATGTTTTGTTTTCGTTTTTCTGGTGAGGCATAGTAATACACCCAACACATAATAAATGATACTTATTGCAAAGACCTCGTACAAGAGTACGGTGAAGGACGTCGGACCCCACACGCGAACAAATGACCAAGGCGAACCAGAAAATAGTATTTTTGGCATCACAATCGTAACCGTTAAGACTCCAGCTACAATTACCGTATGCAGAATCAATACCAGCAACCTTTTGACATTTAGAGATGTCCGTATCCGTTGTCTGGAAGCCATTTTCCTCACGAGAATTAACGTTGATAAAATGAACATCACTCCGAATCCTCCACCGACGATGCATACGATGGACACGATTTGATCCAGCTTTTGATAAACATCCGTATGGTTGTTCGCTGCCTTCCTCCCTTCCCACAACGCCATCACGCCCTGACCTATATTGGTCGTGTAACTCGTATTCAGATTGGACATGATCGCAACGCCGATTTGGTCATCAGGCTTCATGATGAAATATGAAGTGAAATTGGGATTCTCCCCAGCGTGGAAAACATAGCGTTGATTCTGCTCCTTCATTATCCCCCAACCACTGGCGTAATAAGTATGTTGGTCAAAAGGCGCTACCGTCTGATCGGGGATATGCGATGCTCGGATCACCTCTTGATCGATTGCATGGTTCGAATCGTAACCAAGTTGAACATTCATCCATTTGGCGACATCATTCGCATTGGTGATGAAATACCCCGCAGGTATATTCCCCCGGTATATAGGCGCTGTATAGGGTTGTGCTTGCATAAATCCGATCTTGTGACCCGATGCTACTTCCGTCGATTGCACTTGGTGCCGTCCAACAAAAGAACGATTCATTCCTAAGGGTTCAAGAATCTGCTGCTTCATATACACATCGTAAGGCGTCTTCGTGACCCTCTCGATGACAAGTCCGAGAACATCATAATTAATTGTCGCATATTCAAATGAGCTGCCTGGCTTCCGATTCAGAGGTTGGTCCAGCAACGTCCTTACAGTCAACTCGAGAGCGTTGTCCGCATTGCTCTCCGGAATACGCGTGAGAGAATTCCATGGGATGCCGCTTGTATGATGAAGGAATTGATCGATTGTGATGGTTTGGGGCTCGCCTTGATAGGTGAGTTTTAGCCAAGGGATGTACTTCTGGACATCATCGGAGCGTTGTATTACTCCTTCTTTTTCTAATTGCATAATTGCGAGTCCGGTGAACGCTTTGGAGGTGGATCCGATCTCAAATAGGGTATCCGCTGTTACTGGCTTTTTCGACTGTAGATCCGCATAACCGAATCCTTTTTGATAAACCGTTTTCCCTTTCTCTACGATGACGATCGATAGTCCCGGTATGTGACTTAATTCTTGTTGTTTCTTGACGAACTGTTCAATTTGCTGAATGTTATGACTTGCTTCTGCGCTCGCAGTGCTTGGTGTAAGACCACTAACGGTCAAGAGCACAGCCATGACCATCCAAATTAAGCGTAAAGATGATTTCATAACCGATTCTCCTTGAATAAATTGATACTTCTCATGTAACTATTGCAGGCCACGAAGAAATAAATGGTCTGCATGACCAGATAAATGCCAATGATGACGAAGGAATAGATCCAGTTGGACACCATAAGCAGATTATTCAATGCTTTGAGGGCGAATAACGCATGAAGGATACCAACACAACATGGTGTGAAAAATAGGATGCCGACCTGTGTTACGACGATCTTACGAAGCTCAAATGGCGTCATCCCAATTCGGGTTAGTGCCTGATATTGCTCTTGATCCTGCTGCAAATCCGTGAATAATTTGAAGTAAATTATACTCCCAGAAGCGATGAAGAACAGCAGACTAATAAACACCCCAATGAACATCGTGAGCGCAAGCAGACCTTGCGGATCCGCATATTGCGTCTGGATATCATCGAGCTGAACCGCAAGTCCTAACATATAAATCGTACCTGATGCCGTTAGGATGACGGCGCTTAGGATCGATACCATAAACAACATCCGTGCATTTTCCTTCAGTTTATTGCCAAGCTGCACCAAGACGATCATATTCGTACGACGGTAATACAGCTTCGAATTCCTTGTTAACCAACGAAAGATCAAGACACTGACCTGAGTGAATAGCAGATAAGTCCCGATGATCGACGCGAGTAGAATGAATACAGAGAGTACGATGAAATTCTTCATATCTAAGATGAGAGCCATGCTGTATGCTCCCGCAATACTGAAGATCGCGAGCAGGGCTAGCCATGGTGAATACACCATTTCGCGGTCGGATTTCTTAGCTGGTTGAAGTAAATCGACAATATCAGAATGGCCCACACGAATAACCGTCCCAATTGAGATGAGCGTGAACAATATGAAGAAACCGGCAGCTGTTATCCATAGCGCTTGAAGCGGTATCACGGCTGCAATCGGGTCTTCCATCTTCAGCAGGAGAGCAAGTGCCATAAAAAATGGCTTGCTAAATAGTGCGCCAAGACCGATACCTGCACCGATCGCCGTCACCGCGATACACATATTCTCATAGATAATCAATGTACGAAGCTGCATGCGCGTCATTCCGAATAACGTTAATAGACCGAATTCTTTCCTTCTCGATTTCAGGAATACGGCATTCGAATAGAGAACAAATAGAAACGAGAACATGATAATGATGTACTGGCAGAACAACATCCCTTGTCTTACGCCCGAAGCTCCGATCATTCGACTATTCGTTAGATCTGGATGAAGCGCAAATGCGGTGTACATATAAAAGATCATGACCGAGAACACACTGCTCATAAAAAACGCGCTGTACGAGCGTAAGTTGCCGCGTATGTTGCTAAGGGCGAGCGAACGGAATGTCATTGAAATTTCCTCCCATTACGCTCAACACGTCTAATATTTGTTGGTAAAATATTGGTTGGTTCGATCCGCGCCGAATTTCCGTAAAGATTTTTCCATCCTTAATGAACACGATGCGCCGGCAATAGCTCGCAGTGAACGGATCATGTGTTACCATCAGCACCGTTGCTTGCATTCGTTCATTCAGTGACGTGAGTGACTCCATCACATCCTTGGACGATTTCGAATCCAAATTACCCGTGAGTTCATCAGCTAGCACTAAGGCAGGTTCATGAATAAGAGCTCTTGCTATGGCCGTGCGCTGCTTCTGACCACCGGACACTTCATAGGTACGTCGATCCAATAGATGTTCGATTTGTAACCAAACTGCTAACGGGTGCAGCCTCTCCTCGATGAATTGAGGGGCTATTCCTTCAAGTACAAGCGGTAAAATGATATTCTCCTTAATCGTCAAGGCTTCTAATAGATTAAAATCTTGAAAGATGAAACCAAGATCACGTCTCCTGAAAAGAGCTAGTTGTCTCACGCTAAGCTTATTCGGGTCTACCCCGTTAATTTCGATTGATCCGGACGTTGGGCGATCCATTGCCGCGAGTAAATGAAGCAATGTCGTCTTGCCACTTCCCGATGGACCCATGACCCCAACAAATTCCCCTTCCTCTATCTGTAAATCGATGTCCTCTAATGCTGTACAAATGATATTCCCTTTGGAGCTATATATTTTACTAAGACCTCGCGCGGTTAGCACAGTCATCGTGTGAATTCCTCCTTCCATCATGCTCTCTAGGTCTTAACAAAGTTAAGTATAGCGAGCAATGCTTTTTCATCCCATCGATTTATATAACAAAAAACACGCTTTGAACATGACAAGGTTGTCACAAAGCGTGATTATTCATTCCTTATACATCATCAAGCATGTGAATGCCTTGCGGTGAAAACGTAATCGTAAACGTCGTTCCGACACCAAGCTCTGAAGCTACGGACAACTCATGACCAAGTCTGCTGCATATTTGTTTGGCTAAATAAAGTCCCATGCCTGTCGATTCTCCAGCGACTTGCCCGTTCTCTCCTGTAAAAAAAGGATCGAATATTCGCGGCAGATCATGAGGCGCGATCCCGCTCCCCTCGTCGGTAATCATCAGCTTACTGCTTGAATCCTGCTGGTCCAGACAGAAAATGAGATGTTTTGTCCCCTGTTTGTCCTTACTGTATTTGATCGCGTTACTGACGATTTGATTCAAAACAACCGTCATCCACTTTCGATCTGTCTCAGGCCATGCTTCGCCTTCGATTTGCGGAATGACAGAATGACGAAGACAAAGGCGTCTGTGCGTAATCAATACTTCGTGAATGATATCATGTAACGGTATTTTAGCCAGATGAAGATCCATCTCGAATCTGTCAAGGCGCGCGGTATACAGCAGCATCTCCAGCCCCTTATTCAACCGATCCGTCTCTTCGAACAAGCTCAGGATCATCTCTTGTTGTTCTTCTTCAGACATAGGCTGCTGTGTCACGGCTTCTTGCAAGAGCAGATCAACCACAGACAATGGTGTCTTCATATGATGGACCCACTGCATCACAAAATGATTATGCAGCTCCTGCTGCCGTCGATAGGTACCGAGTTTGTTCAGATACGTACTATTCTGCTGATTCAACAATCGAACGACGAGTTGCTGCTCAGCCGTAACAGCAAACGGAGCGATCGCTCCCGTCTGAAGCTCGCTCTCTCGTTCCATCGCATGACGTAGCTGCTTGTAATATTCCCGCTGCCGAACGTAGTCGATCGTAAGGCCAAGTACGACGGTGAAAGCAGCCGCACCTATGAAGTAGTACATCGTACTTAACTCCATGAATTCTGGATTGCGAGCATGTTCTAGCAACATAAGACAGGCGCCAAGCCCTGTAATAAAAAAACCTGTAAGAATAAAAATGATCCGGTCGCGAATGAACATCGCTGCTGTCATTATTTTCATAGATCTATCTTTCCCTGAACTTCATCGAGGAGCAATTTGTAACCTAATCCTCGTACCGTCGCGATCGCGTTCGGAAGCCCCAGCTCTTCAAGCTTCTTGCGTAATCGTCCCACATTGACTGTCAGGGTGTTGTCATCAACAAACTGTGTATGATCCCAGAGCGTTCCCAGGAGTTGGTCACGCGAGACGGTTTTGCCATAATGCTGGAGGAAACATTCCGTGAGCAATTGTTCGTTTTTCGAAATTTGGGTTCTGCATGTATGATAGATGAGCTCATTGCGGCTGAGATTCAGTCTTAACCCATGGACATGCAATTCGTTCTCTGGAGAAGCAGCAAGTCCAGTTGGAGCCGAGTAGTCTCCATATACTCTTCGCAGAACCCCTTTCATTTTTGCAATGAAGAGGTCCAAATGGATCGGCTTCGTAATATAGTCATCGCCACCATTTTCGATCGCCATCACCTGATCCATCTCCCCTGCGCGCGCTGAGATGAAGATGATTGGGACATTGGACTTCATACGTATTTGTCTGCACCAATAGTAACCGTCGAAGTACGGCAGGTTAATATCCAACATAATCATATGCGGTTCATACACCACGAACTCCGGCATAATATCGCGAAATTGTGATGCACATGTGGCTTCATATCCATACTTCTCTATATTCCTCTTCAAGACAGCACTAATCTTGCTATCATCCTCAACGATAAATATCCGGTACATTTGCTTCCTCCTTGTGCTCCCCTGTTAGCCAACTAATAGTATATCAGATTGTTGCGAAACTGGAAGAAAGGGCAACGTACTCATTTAGGTTAAAGGCTTCGAATGAAACGGATTGCGAAAAACAAAAAAACCGCTTACGCGGTTATTCGAACACGGGCCATTTCATTTTATAGTGTCATATAAATCTACTTCGAGCATGTTGCTACTTTGATCCACATCTGACGCTGAAATCTCAAGATGCCAAGCGTTAAGCACTCTTTCATATTGATTGCTTTCAATCCAGTGATGCAGCTTATGATATGTTTCTCTTATTTCATTATTGGGCCCGAGGTGCGTCATTACGGCATACTTTTGTGGGGGGACGACGAGATGTACCATGCCATCAGGTACATCTCGAATCTGGTTAACTTCAATACATGCCCAGTAACCATCTTCCTCTTCGGCATGATCCGCGACTTGAAATGCACCTATAAATCGAATAGGCTTAGTGATATCCTTAATCTCATTCAGCCTGTTTTTGAGTATACTCATTGCTTTTGGAATTTCATGGATATACTGGTCACCAGGACAAAGAACTCTTAGACCTACTAACTTCACCTCTTGAAGTTCAACGACATTCATATACTTCACACACTTTCGATTGGAATATATACATCAACTTCATCCGGCCAATGCGGATTCTCGAACGTGTATATTTCTAGTCCCATGGCTCTTTTGTTGTTACTCATGCCCTACGTTACTTTCTTAAATCGAAAAATACATACGGGCGGGATCTCGTTCCATTCGAACTTTCCTTCTTCCTTTTCCTTCTTGAAGCTTGGTTCCACCTCGCATACATGTTTTCGAGATTATAGATAACGTCCATGTGTGACAGATAAATCAGATCCCCTTTTACAATGAGCATTAAAGTAGTATTGGCTCCAGATGTAATAACCCAATTTCAACGGATGTATCTATATAGCCAATGATCTGAACAAACGTAAAAACATTAAGTTTTTCATTCATAACAATATCCTTCTCGTACGCCATATCCCCTAGAACATAAGGAATGAAATCCTTAACTTCTTTGGAACTAACCTCTTGCAGATCAATGATTGCAGGAAAATAACGTAGCTTTTCTATCAGCTCATCTCTAACATCGTAGTATTCTAGCAACTTTCCATTAAGTAATCGAAAGTCATTATGGTATAAATGATATAATTCTTTGTCCGCTTCCATTCTGTTTCTCAGCCAAGGGAGATTAAATCCTTTTAGCCAGATATCATCCGCGATTAAATGTGTAAAATACCCTAAGACATATAGACTTTCAGCATTTGCACGATATTTATGCAGAAATCCGTGATAATCAACATGTCTCGTATAATCTTGAATTTCACCTTTAAAGAAATGTGATGCATCTTTGGATCTAACAGCATCCGGAGCGACGCTGCCAAGCAAAAATGGTGTTCGATCTTCGATCGACAGGCAATCCGCGATCTTATTCGCTATGATCAAGTGCATAATTCTTGAACCCATACATTCCATCACCTTTGAAAGATAATTTATCGAATCTGCTCCGTTTGTTACATTCTCCCACCTACAGATTTAAGCCCTTGATTTCAATGATTTGTTCAATATGTCTTTGTTCATGCATGTACAATGATTTAACCCATTCAATTAATAACATCTCTTTAAAGACGGGATGTACAAAATGTCTTCTACTCAGCAATGATGGGTCATCTAGCGTGTTTAATAATTCAAATAATTTCTCTCTTGAATTTTTAAGCTTATTAATGATTTCTTGATGTTCAAACATTTCATCCATTGGCTTAGCAATGTCGGGTGCTTCTAACTTCTTGCTGCGATCAAGTAGAAACTCTAATGGTTTTTTATCTATGATAGAATCCTCATTGCTCTTTAACCCTTTCTTTATTGCATAGACATACAATTCTTCAGTCTTACTTAAGTGCTGGCATACTTGACCTATACTCCAACTGGTTGAGTCTTTACGTCTGTTTAATTGATCACCACTCAAACCATTCAGAATTCCCAACAATTCGTCTCTTGTATCAATCAATTTTTGATTGATTTCCTGAAGTTCCATAGCATACATCCTCTCATTTATTTGATCGACCAATTCTTCAATCCCTAGACTTTCAGCATCGATAATCATATCTGCATACTTTTCATATATCGGGCATCTTTCCTCATATAACTGGCGTAATGATTGATGATCTCTTATCACTACGCCTCTTTGTTTTGCATTTTCCAAGCGTGCTTGTATCGTTTCGTAATTTAATTTGAGATAAATCACAGTACCAATTTCTTTTAGATGTTTCATTGCGTCATTTCCATATAATACACTGCCTCCAGTTGCAATTATGGAATGATCTACACATAATGAGGCAATCACACGATTTTCAATGGAAATAAATCCGTCGATCCCCTCATGAGCGATAATTTCTTTTAGAAGCCGGTTTTCTTTTTTTTGAATGACGAGATCACTATCTACAAATTCATAACCTTTTATTTTCGCCAAAATAACGCCAAGCGTGCTTTTTCCTGCCGTCGGCATACCGATGAGTATGATATTCTTCATTTCTTATCCTCAATATCGTGTTAAATTCTTTTGCTTTATGAAATCTTCTTTAATCTCGTCTTTCGGATCCCAAATTGACCACGTAGCTTCTAATAAATTTCCTTCGTTATCCCTGAAATAAAAATACTTAGCCTCTCCAGTGCCTAATGTATGTAATTCTTCAACTTCTATTCCTCTGTCTCCCAATAGTTTGTGTGTATAATCAATGTCAGGACAGTTCAGTGCCATGATCGGAAACGGTCTTTCATTTCTTATAATTTCCATGGCTTGCTTGTTGGTCGTTTCAATCAGTAACAATGCAATTGCGTTCTTGTGCGGGTGATGTAAGACTGCAATAAATGAGCCACGGTCTTGAAACTTATTCATTAGTTTAAAGTCTAAATTCTCCGTATACCATGCTATGGACTCGTCAATTCGTGTTGTTGGAACATAGACGTAACCAATACGTGAAAATGTAAAATCTTGATTCATTTGAAGCACTCCTTCAGCGTTTATTTTGCACTTGTTCCCTTCACTTCTAGCTCACAATCTAAATGGTTATTCCCTTCAAGTTGCATAAGAAACAAAAACCCACCTTCAGATTCCAATCTTAGGTGGGTTTGCTTTCTCTTGTTGTTTGTAATGTGTATCTATATTTTACCTTTATTTACAACTACGTACAAGTGTTCTTGTTGTTTATTGGTCTACATTGGTTTTATTTATTTACTTAGAGTTGTCCTGTTCTAATGCTTCTCTATAAAGGAATATAGCCCGGTAATAACTACTCTATCATTGTCCTTCTAAAGTCACTTTGTATTTCCCAGATTTCTTTTAACGGTATTGCTGCTTTAGAGGTATTTTCAATATCCCTACCTTGTTTCGTCCACAAATATGGATATATTGATATTCCTTGATCGCTGGTTAATTTCTTGACATCCTCTAACCATTCTCTCCATCGAAACGATTCATAGTATTGGTTCAAATCACCATACATAACCCAATAAAGGAAGTCTGTATATCCTTTTCCCGTGTCCTCCCACACCAATGTATCAGGCGCAAAATAATATACATTACGAGAATCACGATCAAACTGGCCTGAATTCATAGCAAATATTCCTCCGACTTTATCATAAGCAACAACAAATCCTTCTTCGAAGAGAGATCCATGATTATTATCAATGAGAGAACCATAGATCTCTGAATGTCCTGAACCAAGTATGTACAACCATCCATGATCAACAACTAAACCACCGCATTCTAAAGCTATTGCACCCATTGTAGATTTATTGGATATTTGTAGATTATAGAGAACTCCCTCTCCATCAATCCTTGTATTCTGAAGCACGTGTACATGTGTTTGTGAATTACGAATCCAATCTTGAATCATCGACCATGCATTTTCATTAAATATGAGTTCAGATATTGCCTTCATTATTCTTGCTCCTTAAATCGTTCGTAAGAGATAGGATGAATCCGATTATTCTGGATTTTTATCCTCCAAAGGCAATTCGATATCCATCAATATCTTGAATTGTAAATTCACTAAAAAATTCATTCAAATCCGGTCCTCTTACAATGGTGATATCCTTCGATTTGATCTCTTCTAATAATTCCCTGACATTTGTGTAACAAAATGCATCAAAGTACAATCCACCTTCAACAGATGAATTTGGTCTTACATCATTTGGATTGACGGCTTGATGAAGAATAAATGTAACCGTGTCCCTTGTCATATGTACATGTTGAATCTCGGGTCCACCAACTAGTTCATAGTTGAACCCTAAGGTCTTATAAAAACGAACCGATTGTTCAATATCTCTCACAAGCAATACGATTGAAGGGCCAGTTAATTTTGCTTTTTCCACTTTGAATAATCTACCTCCGCAAAAAGTTTATTTGATTTCATCTGTTTCAGTTAACTTTATTGTATTAACGAACCCGATTTGGACAATCTCTTTGCAAAAATCACTGAAAATAAATTAAATACAATATGTAATATGAGCGCAAACAAGATCGATCGTGTCATCTCCGTCATGGCTCCCAACAAAACCCCTCCCAAAAAAGCAATAATAATAAATTTAATGCTTTGCGCTGATAATTAATACTGCAAGTGACAGATTGCGAAGAGAATCGCGGAAACAATAACTGGCGTTGATACAGACATATAAAATACTTCTATGATTTGGGATGAGGCAAAAATCTGCTGTAAGTTTGGTAAAATTAATCCTCTAAAAATAATTTCCTCGATGATTGGATAAATTAGTAGTCCAAATATCGGTAGTGCCTTTTCATAATTAGTCAGTGTCTTAAAAGAACTAAGATAATGATAATCAAAGCCCAAACCAATACAGTATATTTCTCCATTCTTCTTAAATGAGTTTTCTTATTAAAATTTCTACTAATTTATATGAGAATGTCAGCAGCAAGGAAATGAATAATATTAGATACATATAACCCCCTCGAAAATCAAGCATTTCTTAGATTTACGATTACGTTACTACAATCTGCAAACAGTAATCTCAATCGGTATATCTTTAAATTCTTCCTTTAATATTTCCTTCACGCGCCCCCATTGCAACTTGTCAAGACCACATCCAATTTCCGGCATTGCCAATTTACTGATTGATTCATTCACACATGACTCTTTCATTGATCTTACTGCAGCTGTTAAGGTTTCATATGTTGGCTTATGCCAGTATTTACTCTTTGTAATTAAATTAAATACTCTATCTACCTTATAGCATTTTCCAACTTCTAACTCATTTTTTGTCGCCCTTTCCTGCAGCGAAGACAACTTAAACTTCTTTCGAAAAAGTACTGCTATTCCAGCTCCCATTTTAGCATCAGCAGAAATGCAATGAGCTAAAAAATAGTCTTCTGGCATTGTAAATAAATCTTTCTTAATTTCTATCAATTCCATAGATTTCACTCCACTGTTATTGTTTTAAGGGATTCCGTGTAACGTCTCAGTATTCACGACGGCGAAAACCTTAAGAATGCTTATTCGGAACATACGTTCTTATTCATATTATACTACTATTTTCCATAAAGTTAAGCTAAATTTTAAAAAAACATCTATTTTTATTTCAATATCACTTTCCACTTAGAAAATCCATATATATTCGTACAAGTGAACTTAGAATCTCTACACTTTCAATAACATCTTTGGTTTCCAATGCATGATTTGCATTAGGAATTTCTATTACTCTTCTGTTATTCGTTACAATGATTTGACTTTCCAGCTCTTTATTAAACACTTCATCCTTTGTTCCGTAAATCACTAGTCCGTCGGATTTGTTAATATAATCAATTGTGCCTTTGATCGGTGTCAAGTAGATATGTTTTATCGGAATACCCAATTTCTGATGAACTTCCCCAGCTACTATTGTCCCTATACTCTTGCTAATAAATATGACCTGATCATATTTATTAATTATTCTGTGAATTGATTCTTTACTTTCTTCTATTACAATGGGAAGGTCAATGATATCTAAATCAGTTCTTCCTGCTTGATAGCCGTACTCTAGAACCATTAAATCAAAGCCACTTTGAATTGCGGAAATTCCAGCATAATGTAAAATTGGTTTGTCACACGGATAATTTTTTCCTGGAAATAAAACAACTAGTTTTGAATTTTCCTCTTGAATTTGATAATGCCTTTGTTTCATTTCCGTTTTCCAAAATGAAGGCACCGTTACAGTATCTAATTTCATAGTTTTTCATCCTTTCATCCTTATCGTGACGGGACCATCAGACTTGTAACTACTTCAAATTAACCTAAAAAATTATTGGATCTTTTAGTTCCGACCATTGCATTTTAGGGTTTTCATCTTGATCGATTGTTATAGTTCCGATCATTATTTCAGTTTTATTTATATTGTTTTGATAATGCTCTAACATGAATTCTATTATCTTTGATGTATGTAGTTCTTTTAGCTCCTCTATATCCTTCCAATACAACTCGCCTTCGTCCGAAGTTACATATTGTGTTCTTATTGTTTTTCCAAAATATACGAATTGTTGTCTGATTTCATCATGCTTTATTCGAATTAAGATATATCTTAGTTTTAACTCATTGATTTCAGTAGCCTTTATTCCTGATTCTTCATAAATCTCTCTGAAACAAGCCTTTATTGGATAGTTCAATTCATCAGATTCCATATGCCCGCCCAATCCAGTCCAAAAGGGTTGGTTCGTTAACTTACTCGATTCTTTCTTCATAAGAAGAACTTTGTCTTCATTAAAAAGAAAGGCAGTTGACATTTGCCGTATTTCCATCCTCATCATCCTTATGTTAGTAGGTTAAGTACAGATTCGTACATCTTTCTGTTAACGTTCATGTCTCTACGAATCCAAGAGGCTTGAGGCTCGTACGCGTCGAGTCCGACGGAGTTAGCCTTGCAATATTCTAATTCAGGTTCTTAGTATGGATTTTCTATCATTCTTTAAATCTTCAATTAAAGGCCTCTGTACAGTACTTATATCTTCAACTTTAATTTCTTCTATCGATTTAAACTCCAACTGTAATGACTCTTGCTCTTTATCTGCATAAATAAGTGTTTTATTATCTTTAGCAATTCTTCCTGTTAAGTCCGCTTTTGCATTAAATATAAACATAACAAACACAACTTCGTTTCCATCTGGATACTTATATTTCATCCGTGAACCGCTATATACAGTATGAAGTTCATAATGTGTTACTACCAAACCTGTCTCCTCATGAATCTCTCGAATCATCGTCTCTTCAATAGATTCACCTGCATTCATACCGCCACCAGGAAGCCCCCAGTCACCATAATCAGATCTTCGCTGTAACAATATCCTACCTTGATCGTCTCGTATGATTGCACCGCCAGTTACTAATATTTTCATCTTGATTAACCTCTCTGCTATATCTTTATTTTACTCTTTACGTTAGTTTCAGCTAACGTTATTGTATTCACGTAACTAAAAGGCTTAAGGCTTCGAAGGAGCCTGCTGCGCTTGCGCAAGTATCCTCGCAGGGTTGTCCGCCTATGCGCTGTAACTGCCTTCTATGACTTACTAACAAAAATCAAGATATATACAAATCGGGTTTTTCGATCACCAACCCATATTTCAATTTTGACAATGTCAAAAGTCGATCATAGATAGCTTTGGTTTCCTTGCTACTTCTAAGTGTTAGATGTTCAACGTTAATAAGGCTTAAGACAGGCGTCATATCCTTACTTTTTAGCCTTGCAGTTAGAAACCTAAAAAACCTCAATTGCGGCATGTTGTTCAAAAAATCCAATGTATCTACATGAATGTATTGTGGGCCAAGTCCATCGCCCTCAATCGAAAGGCTTTCCAATTTACTAAGGTTTGCTAACGCACCGTAATCATTGATTTTTTGGAAATTCTCAATAGAGAGGGCAACAAGATTTGATAACGATGCGATGGGGGCAATACTTTGCACACTTGCACCTGACCCGATATGTAGAAATTCAAGGCTTTGAAGGTTTTCGAGCCTTGATATGTCAGGGTATACTCCCCATTTTATCGACAGTTTTTTCAGTCTTTTTTGTGCACAAACAGCATTAAATAATTCTTGTGGCATTCGTGTGCCAAATGACAATTCTTCAAAAGCCGTAGGACTTTCAAATAGAAAATTGCACCACTCCTGCAAAACACGTTTTTTCTCTTTTTGTGTTTTGTATTGCGGTGTAAAGCTATCCCCAAGCTGAGTGCAGTTTATTGTCAGTATCGTTTCTCCCTGATATTGTGATACCTCTATAACAGATTTCGGTTGTGACTCATCCCTATGGTAATAGTCAAAGCCGTATTTAATTTGTCTTTCAGTAAGTACTGGCATAAGATATTTCTCCCTTTCTAAGTTTGTATACCAAATTCGCTTTACTTACAAACATTGTTGGGTCCGCGAACCCACGCTCTAGCACATTTTACCACATTATATTAATCCTGGTTATTGCTATTGTCTGACCCCATTGACTTCTTTTTCGCATCAACCAACTGTTCACTGACCACTCGCCATTATGTAACCCAGACACAACTACTTCCTTACAAAACGAACAGGCCACCCCACCAAGGCAACCTGTTCGCTCTTTCTTCATATCCAATTCTCCAGCGCTATCGAATGGACTTATATAGAACCTTTCTCTCCTTGGGCAGTTTGGCATATTTCTCTTGATAGAGTTGAAGAATCCTCCCTGCACCCATCTTTGCAAGTTCCTCCTGAAAGTCATCCCAATCCTTCTCCATTCCGAGTTCCCCGGTGACGAATTGGATACTTTTGTCTCCAAATGGATTGGATGTAGCGATTGGACCGCTTCGCTTGAGCTTCGCCTACGGCTGTGGTCGATGGTTTCCTCATGAAATTCACCTCCTTTTTCGAATTGATTGTGACTTGAATCATACACAAGATATATGACAACGCTTCCAATGGCAATGGATAAAAGATTAGAACCTATATAAAATGTTAGATTTGCGTATATACAATATATTAGCCGGGTTAGTTAATAGCTGGTAGCATAGGCTTTCTTCAGCCAATGTCAAAAGGCTGCCCTTCTCAGGACAGCCTTTTTCGTGCTATACATTCAAGCTATTTATTCTACCATCGTACTATCACAATAATCATGCATCATCTGAACCTTCATCTCTTCCACCGGGAAATCACCTGGATAGGTCGTCATCATTAACATCGCGCCTTGAAGCGCAGCAGAGAATTGGAGTGATCTCATGCGAGGCGACGGCACCCCTAACTGCTTGAAAATCTTGACTTGCACTTCGAACTGCTTACGTGACTCTTCATTCAATTGCGAACTATACGTTGCAAGAACGTGATCATCTTCCGGCTGGGTTTGCAAGTTCAAGAAGAATCGGTAAATGTCTGGACGAGCACTTACATTATCGATGGCTCCAGCAACAATATATCGAAGCTGGTCAGCAGGCGTCTGTTGCTCCAAGGCTGTCTTCATCACTTCTGTCACTTCTCCAATTCGAACCTGAACCATAGCGGCCAATAGCTCTTCTTTTCCTTTGTAGTAATTATATAAGAGTCCTTTCGATATCTGAGCTAACTTGGCAACATCATCGATCGACGTGGCATGATAACCTTTCTTCACGAACAACGTCATTGCTGCCGCATGAATTTTCTCCTTCGCAGCTTGACGAATGCGCTCATTTTCTTCCGGGGTACGTGGCACGGCTATATTCTTCCTCCATAAATTCAGTGATATGTCGGCATAGTTCTTCAGGGTGTGTTAACATTGGCATGTTGTCTGCATCTTCCATTTCAATAAAACGAATATCCGGAACCGCTTGAAAATATTCCGCGATGCGCTGTTGATCGGCTGCATCTTTCTTGCCTATGATATAACAAGTTGAAGCGGCTAGCTCATGTAGTCGCTCAATCGCTGGCGGCTGCGGCCATACGGATTCCCACGATCCCCATTTCATCATTTGGGATAAGTTATGTTTCAACATTTGCTCCATCAGATCACGTTCAGGGGTAGTCATGACAACACGATACGAGCAGGCTTTTAATGAGATCTCCATCATCGCATCGACATTCGGGAAGACGGCCTGGGTCTCCTGCATCCGCTCAGCCAGTGCCTCGCTAGGAACATAGCCTGATAATTCTGATCCAATCAACACAAGTTTATGCACGAGTGATGGATACGTCAAGGCAAAGTCGGTCGCGATCCGTCCACCGATCGAATGGCCAATAATCGTGGCTTGCTCTAACTGGAGATGGTCGAACAACTCGCGCAGATCTTCAACATAGTTCGCCGGCTCCGTCGGAGAAGGCGATTTCCCGCAGCCCCTCCCATCAAATGCAATGACTTTGTAGTGCTTCGCTAGCATCGGCGCTGCATACATCCATTCCCTTACATCTGAACCTCCACTGTGTACGAGTACAACGGGTTTCCCTTCACCTGATACCTCCACATGCAAATCCATGAACAAATCCCTCCCGTGTATGGCGTCATATTTACTGAGAAATAATATGTCAAAAACGTCGATATATCAAGGTCTGGTTTCATAATTAGTGAGAAGATTAATGAGGACATTTCTTCAATACAATCATAATTTTCATAATTATTGAGACAATCCGCATTCATAAAATGTATACGATATACATTAAAATGCATAACACCAGTAATCCTACATAATTTTCATTACTGTCAGCAAAATAAAACACCGTAATAACTTATAAATAAGTTACCACGGTGTTTTATTTTGTAAATTATTAATCTACAAATATATTAACTAGTATTTTGGTTATGTCTCATAAACGCTCTTCATTTTTGTTTAATACTAAATAAGGGCTTATAAATTAACGTTACTAGGAGTAAGTTCGAAAATATTTAGTATATTTAAACCAACTATGGATAGCGAAGAAATATCTAATACACAGCTAATATTTTGTCGTTGACATTTTTCATCATAGAAATCAAGTACAAAAACCTCAGTTACATTATTTCGTTTAATATCCATCTAATCCCACTCCTAACTTAATTATATTTTTATTATGTTCAAAATTTTATTATTCTATACATCAGATTAGCGATAAAGACTTATGATTATCAAGTTTATCTTCTCGAGTTGATTTCGTTTACTCACTCGACTCATTAATTCGCAGGGTTTCTTCCTGTAGTTAACTTGTTTTAAACTCCACTACATTATTAACCATCCTGCCAGTTTAATGAATGGTAGCAGTTATTTGTTTTTTATTGATTTATAGTATCCCATCATTAACTTAGGCCTTGCCATTCTCTTATTCTAGAATAAAAATAATCTCTCATTGCTTTTTCTTTTTGTATTGTCATAAGTATGTATCTTTTTTGCACATCAACTACTCTTCTTATACCATTGAGTTCTTGTTTCTTTATAAAACCTTTCGCCCTAATTTCATCCAAACTGTCTAAATTAATACGGGCACATTTAAATATTGTCTTCTCATTAAAAAGTTCAAGAACATTATCTGTTCTATAATTTAGGGGACTTTCCAACAATGAAAATGTACCAAACTCAAAAGTAAATCTTTTTGATGTTTCTAACTCTAAAGAGACAACAGCCCTTAACTTTTCGCTTTGCCATATATTATTTAATTGCACAAATCTATTATTACTTTCTTTCCACATAGCAACTTTATCAAATAAACTTATCTCATCAACCTTAAATTTAAACAATGGGATATTTTCAGTCTTTTTAAAAAGATTACTTGGTGTAAAACGCAAGTATCTTTTTCTTTGAGATGGAATATTTGCTAGTGCTCCTAATTCCATCTCAGATAGAACATTGTTTTTTATAAATGTAACAAGCGGTAGTAACCCCACATTGTATAGCAACTCGTTTAATTCTTCATGATTGTAATCATAAACCTTATAGATTTTAAACTCTCCAACAACACCTAATTCAGTCCATACAATGCGTTTTAGGTCTAGACTTTCTTGCTCTTCTCGAATTAAGCTTTTTAATATACGTAACCTTTCTTCTTCCTGTTTAAGATCCATATATGAACCATCTAAAATAAAACTCTTTATGTTGTCTAGGCTCAATTAACTCAACCCTTCTAAGAATTTTATACACCTACTAATTTTATAACTTGAAATAGTACTTTTCCTCCCATCTTTCATAACAAGAGTAAAATCCTCCTTAATTTCCTGCTCGATGGACTTATTGCATACGTATACTCTCCCAGACAATCCTGCAACAACTTATTTACATCTATAATTTGAAACAATACTTTATGGGAATTAGTTACTTTAATTGGTGTAAAAAGCCTACATTAGCGATATTTTGAACGGAATCTGTGGTCACTCCGATAATCAAACCAACTTCTTTATTAGCTATCAAAGACTGTCTATTTTTCAAATAAGCATCCAGCGTCCTTTTCTCACCTTTGTTGACCGTGTATATATTTCATTTCAATCTGTAGCTCATGTTTATCAATTCATGAAGTTTTTTCGTATGCAATACCTGTATTCTGTCTCACTTCCTCACTTCTAACGTTCTGTCTAGTAGCTAATAATTTTGGGTTCCTTTTGAAGACAGAAAAATCTTTTCTTACTCTACCTTCATCAATCAGTTCAACAAAATAGGCATTGTATGCCTTTTGAACCCAAGTAAAATCTTGATCATAAAAAATGATATCAAAGGCTTTCAGACATTCATATTGGTGCTTTCCTTTATTTCGACAGAAGAAATGATCCAGAACGATATAAAAATGTTTTGGAAAATCTAAGTACATCCAATAAACATTTGCAAATGCATTTGCTAACTTATATCCACTTTTTTCACCCATTGAACGGTTATAAAAGAAAGTTAATTTTTCGGTAGTCATCTCTGTATAATCAACGGCACCAATAAGTAGATGAAGACTATAGTAAGCTAATCGAACAAATTGTTCAAAATTACAATTCGATATAACATTGCATTCTTTTTTCCAAAGATTTATTGTTAATTGTTGCTGCGACTCAATAAAAATAAAATTGTCAATCACATCACTGGAAGCTGTATTTTCGTAACTAAATGAACATATCTCACATCTTCGATTTGTAAAGGCTCTCAAGTTAATATCATGACCGCACTCAGGACATTCATCTATCAACAATAAGTTATGCTTAATACATAAATGAATTGGCATGAAACACCATTCTGTACGATGATAATGATTTTCCTGAATACATATTGGACAATATTTCACTTTGTTCTTCATAATTATTTTTAAATATAACTCCGATCCAAAGAAGCTTTGTAAGTTGTATCCATTCTTTTCAGTAATCGAATCACTTTTTATTAATATTAAGTCTGCTAATTGTTGTAGTGTTTCAAACTGAAATTCATTATTTTGTGCTTTGTAAATTGATAAATTCATAAAATTAATCAGATACGAAAAACGATAATTATTCATTCTAGATACTCTGTAAAGAAAACCTGATAAACTTTCATTACATCGGATAAAAGGACGAATTAGAGTCCGAGTACTTTCCATTTTCATTTCTTCCAACTTCTTCTCTTACGATTCTTTAGTTGTTCTTTTATCAATCGTATCCTAGCTTGGTAATTTTCATAACTTTGTTCATCTGCGATCCCATTATTTGAAATACGGTATGCTAGTACTAAATTTCCGTCTTTTAACAAAACTAGAATGTAGTCATTATTATAGAGGTCAAAGTAAATTGGAATGCTTTTTAAATCTGTACCATACCACTGTTCTCTAATAGCAATACTGCATGAGTAAAAAAAATCATTAAAGAGAATCCCCTTTTCCGTTATCTCAGCTTGCTCAAGTGGGAATAAGTCATGTAATTTCTCCACGTTTTCTTACCTCCTATTAATCTATTATCTATATGATTTCCAAACAATAGATTAATAATACATATATATAGTATTTACTTTAAAATACTATTTTTCTGCCGTGTTTATCTGAATGCTGGTTGACTACACTTCAATTAGAGGTGTAGCTTATGTCTGATTCAATTTTGAAATTAATTGGCAAGCGGATACGGGATTTGCGAAAAGAAAGAGGATTGTCACAGGAGCAGTTAGGAGAGTTAGCCAATTTAAATTATACATATATTGGGGGAGTCGAACGTGCTGAAACCAATATATCCGTACTTAACCTTGCGAAAATTGCCAATGCTTTGAATGTTGGCGTCTATGAATTATTTTCATATACGAGGCTAAGCAATCAAACAAAAGGCAAGTCTCATGATATGGAACAAATCATAGATCTTCTCCTATCACTAAACCCTAAAGAAGTAAGAAAAGCAAAAAACATTTTAATAGAGGTTTTTGATAAAAATTAAACGGCGACCCTAGAGAGGTCGCCGTTGGTGTTCAGATAATTCTTGAGCATAATAGTGTGCCAATTGCAATAGGTCTTTAAAATAGATGTCCTCCACTCGAATCAGAATCTCAAATCCATCCTATCACAAAAGATAAGGATGAGCAGTGTATCCTAATACACTGTACATCCTTCAAATATAAATTAGGACTTCATGACATACGTCGCGATGGAATGCGCTGGCAATGAGTGCGAAGCGATGTGCTCGCCAAAGCCCAGTGTGAATGGATGGTCATGATCCGATTCATTCATGACGACGACTGCGATACGGCCATCTGGGTTCTGGAATGCCGTCACGTATATACCCTTTGGGTTCTGATCTGCATGCAATCCGATACGTACAGCTCCCGGTCGAATAAATTTGCTGAAATGCCCGATATAATAAAACGAGCTATTATAGTGAAGAGAATCTGTCACCGTATCCGCGATAATCGGCGCATCACATAAGTTGTTGACATGATTCGGTCCACCTGTCTCATCAAGCACGATATTCCAGTCGAGATAGCCCTCTGTCCAATTGTTCAAGTCTCCGATCATGTTACGTCCATAACGTTCACCTGTGAACCATTCACCAAGCTTCACGCCTCCCTCTTGGCAGCCTTCCGTGAACAACAAATGTTTGTCAGGGAATAACTCATGGATCTTGCCGACATTCTCGAATTCCTCACTAACATACCAGTGGAACCCAGTACCCCATATATATTTCGCTGCTTCCGAGTCTGAGAGCACCACCGATGCACGTTCCACGATAATATCACGGTTGTGATCCCAGAAAAGGATGTTCACGTCCTGCAATCCTTCCGCATGCATCACTGGTCCGAGGTGATTCTTAATGAAATCACGTTCCTGTTCTGCTGAGTAGATGCAGGAATCCCAAATTTGAACCGCATCCGGCTCATTCTGGACGGTTATTCCCCAGATGGGCACCCCTTCGGCTTCATATGCACGAATGAATTTCGTGTAGTACCGAGCCCACACTTCAGCATACTCTGGCTTCAGATGACCGCCGTGATTCATCTCCCCGTTCGTCTTCATCCAAGCAGGTGGACTCCATGGCGAGGCTAGCATCGTAAATGGGCTGCCTTTGACATTCGCCGCATCTTTGACGAGCGGTAGTACCCACTTGTGATCACGCGAAATATTGAAGGTTTTCAATTCCGTATCATGATCCTCGACATACGTGTAATTCTCCAGCGCAAAATCACAGCTATGAATATGCACACGCCCTATCGTGTAGCCCAGTCCATTCTCCTGATCATAATAGCTGCGAAGAACTTCCGCTCTTTTCTCCTTACTCATACGAGACAGCGTGTAAGCAGCAGCTTCAGTGAAAGCACCACCGAACCCAAGAATTTCTTGATATCTGACCGTAGGATCTAACTCCAAATCTGCAGATTGGCCTGCTTGGCGTCGTGATACTACCGCCGTATCCTGCTCTTGAAGGCGGGCATCTGAATCTTTGGATGTGAGATAAGTTTTCAAAACCGTCATTGGCATAAATCTCCTTTGTTGTATGTATCGTTTGTCTACGAATTCGAACCCTCTTCAATTCCATCTACCATTTGAACGTGACGGCGCCTTCGCCGGAAAACGAGTAAATGAATGTTTATGAATCGTGATCGGCGCTTCAACAGTCCTAAATGCGTCTAACATCTGGATTTGCGGCTGTACAGCCAGAATATACTACTAATCAATCATTGTCTCCCACACATCTACCCGTTTCATGGGCGTGATTCTGTTCAGATGACTATTTCAATCCTTTTTCATCCGCGTATGCCGCAACTTGTTTCGTCACATAATCTAACACTGCATCTACGCCTGCCGTTTTCAGCTTGCTACGATAGGTCTCAATCGCTGCATCCACGTCAGGAACCAATCCCATCATGAGCGGCTGACCATACTGCTGGAATACCTGGTTTACAGCAGCAAGCTGTGATTTCACCGGCTGATAATCCATCATGATGGGTGCGAAAATATCCGGCTTGCTGATTGCCTTAAATTCCTCAATAAGCTTATCTTCGCCTTCCCATCTGTCTTTAGCTGGATGTTCATTTTTGATATTTCTCCAACCCCAGCTCGCGATACCATAACCTTTCACTTTCGCTGGATCTTGACCCGGTGCTGGCGATACAATCGAACCGTCTTTGGTGAAATCGTAGTTGCGGCCTTTAATACCATACGTCATCAGGTTGTAATACTCTGGATCGTTACGAAGCTTCTCGAGCACCATCAGCGAGCGCTCTGGGTTCGCTGCACTCTTCGGAATCGCCATTCCGTTATTGATACCAAGGTTCGGAACCACATAATTGTGGAAGTGTGTGAATGGGAAGTACGTTAGCTTGATATTCGGATTATTTTTCTTCATATCCGTAATAAACCCGGCTGCTCCCGGCGCATTCCTCCAATAAGCTGCTCCTGTACCTGCCTTGATGAAATCGCCTGGTTCTTGTTGAGCCGCGAGTGTGCTGGAAGTCCAGAAACCTTTATCGGCCCATGTCTTCATGCGCTTCACAAAGGTAACGAATTCATCCGTGAATGGATAAGCGACGACATCACGCGGCGTATCATACGATTTTGCGACGATGACACCGCTGTCCCCGCCAATATTTTTAAAGTCATAGTAGTAATGGAACAAGGTATTGACCTCATTCCACGCTTTACCATTGATCGGCGTAATCTTTTTCCCTTTCTTCACGCCTTCATAATACTGCTCCATCGTATCCAAATCTTTGATTTCTGGGAGATTGAGCTCTTGTCTCCAGTCATCGCGATAGACGATCCCGTCTGGTGTGTACTCGGGGTATGTGCTTGGCACAGCTAGAATTTTGCCCTGGAAGGTTACATCCTTCCAATCTTGTTCAGGTACAGTCTTCCATGTCTCTGGTGCGTATGTAGGCAGCAGATCCTTCAGATCTAGAAAAGCGCCCTGCTTCGATAATTTGAAGAAATCCGCCCACGAAGAGGCAAAGACCATATCGATTTTCTCACCCGATGCGAACAACAGATTGTATTTGGTCTGCCAATCATTCCACGTCATGAAATTCAATTTAACGGTTGTATTTAGATCTTTTGCGAGCATCTGGTTCCACTTCTCAATAACTTGCGGGCTGTCTTTGTCCGCATCCCCAACGAGATACCAGTTCAGTTCAACTTTCTTCGAAATATCCGGCTTGCCCGATTCTGTCTTCGGTGCTGCTGCCTTCGTTGATTCATCATCACCGCTACCGCCGCTGCACGCCGCTAGAATCCCTGCCATTAAAGAAACCATTAAGAACACAGACAACATCTTCGTCAGTCTTTGCTTCATTTCGAATGCCCCCATTAGATTTAGATTTGATATGTTAGCCGGATGCCCGGGATTAACCTTTCACTGCGCCAATCGTTAAACCTTTGACAAAATAACGCTGCATGAACGGATACAAGAAAATAATCGGACCAGTTACGACAATCGCAACCGCCATCTTGAGCGATTCGGTAGGCGGCTTGAAATCCGCCGATAAGTTCGCAGCTACACTCGTCTTCAATACCGCTGCACTCGCGAGAATTTTGTAGAGCAGGAATTGCAGTGGATATTTGGCTTCCGTCGTTATAAAAATGTTCGCAGAGAACCAGTCATTCCAGTAAGCAAGCCCCAAGAACAAGCCGATCGTTGCAAGCCCCGGTGTGGATAACGGAAGAATGAGCCTCGAATAGATCGTGAACTCGCCTGCGCCGTCAATTTTGGCCGACTCAACAATGGACTCTGGAATCGATTTCATGAAATTCTTCATTAGAATGATATTCCAAGCGCTAATCATCATCGGGACCAATAAAGCGAGATAACTGTCTTTCCAATCCAAATATTTCACAACCAAGATATACCATGGGATCAAACCGCCGCTGAACAAGGTGGTGAAGTAGATGAAGAAGGACAACGAGTTGCGATATTTGAAATCTTTGCGAGAGAGTACGTATCCCGCCATGGAGATGAAGAATAATCCCAGTAGCGTCCCCATTGCGGTAAGACTGATCGAGACAAGGTATGCTTTGAAAATTTGCTGTGGGTTGCTGAAGACTGATTGATACGCGCTGAACGTGAATTCCGATGGAAAAATCTTAAATCCATCCCGCACGATCTCCGCCTCAGACGAGAAGGAGCCGGATATGATAAGCCAGAACGGAAGCAGACATACAAGACTCAAGATACTAATCACGACATATCCGACAATATTGAAGAGCAATGTCGATCGATCTGTACGAATTTTCATCGTGCACCTCCTAGAATAACGCGTAGTCTTCGCGTGTTTTTTTGATAATCCAGTTTACACTCATGACCAGCACGAATCCGAAGAAGGATTGGTATAATCCCGCCGCTGTACCCATGCCAATATCGAAGTTGACGGCGAGTGAGCGATACACATAGGTATCGATAATGTCCGTCGTCTCAAAGAGCATGCCGTTGCTACCAATGATCTGATAGAAAAGATCGAATTGGCCTTTGAGAATACCGCCTAAGCTAAGCAAAATGAGTAGGATAAAGGTTGGTACGAGCATGGGGATCGTGATATATCGAATCCGGTGGAAAATGTTCGCGCCATCAATCTTCGCCGCTTCATGATATTCATCACTGATGCTCATAATCGCAGCCAGGTAAATGACCGTACCGTAGCCTAGTCCTTTCCAGACGTTGAAGAACACGATAATATATTTCCAAGGTTCGGTATTCATGTAGAAGTCATAGGTATGCATGCCAAACTGTTTCAACAGCGCATTGATGACGCCCGTCTCGGTGTTGAACAAATTGAATACAAAAGCCCCCACGAGCACAAATGAGATGAAGAATGGCAGGAACATTATCGATTGTGCCGTCTTTTTGAACCATTTCCCTGCCAGCTCGCTAAGGAAGATCGCACAGATAAGCTGAAGAAAATTCCCAATGAAAATAAATGCTAAATTATACAAAACCGTATTCTTGGTCAATGAGAACAGTGCCCCGGATTCATACAGAAACTTGAAGTTCTGCATGCCGACGAAAGGACTGCCGAATAGACCCCCCTCAAAATTGTAATTAGTAAAAGCATAGTAGACTCCGACCATCGGAAAATAGCTGAACACGACGAAAAAAAACAGTACGGGGGCAATCATCAAAAATAATATTTTGTTCTTACGCAGCTCCGCAATAAATCCGGACATCCATTTTTCCTTCCCTTCTCATCTGTTATCATTCAATCTGTAAAATATGAAATCGATTTCATCTTATTGTAAAATTGAAAATCGAATCGTATAAAAACCCCTTGTTGTTCGAAAAACATAACTGACCGAGCGATTATATTGAAATCGATTTCATTTTGTATTATAATAACAGTACGCCTTGTTTGTCAAACATAAAATAAATCGGAATAGTGAGGAAGTACGTTATGGATGCAAAAATCATTGATGTCGCTAAAAAGGCTGGTGTATCACCCGCTACGGTCTCTAGAGTTCTAAATCAAACCAGCAGCGTATCAGAAAAAACGAAGAGCAAAGTGATGACCGCGATCGATGAGCTGGGTTACCACCCGAATGCTGCAGCCAAAAATTTACGTTCTCAGAAAACACGGATGATCGGGGTCATTGTAGCTGATATTAATACGTCCTATTTTACGGAAATCATTAAAGGAATCGAGAATATGGCTTATGCCAGCAATTACAACGTCATTATCTGTGATGCGGAGAACCAGGCGGAGAAGGAAATGGAGTACCTGAATCTGATCATGAACCGGACGGTTGACGGTCTCATTATGGTGTCGCCAACCATAGCGGACGAGCAGCTGTTCCAAATCGCGGACAAGGGTTATTTCATCGCAGTCATCGGCCGGCATGTGGATCATGACCGTATCCCTTGTATTTATACAGATAATGTGAAGTTCTCTCATACGGTGGTTGAACATCTGCTCGGGGGAGGCCATCAGGATATCGTATTCCTCAGCGGATATCCGACGGCGATCGATAGCTACGAACGACTCGAAGGTTACTTGAAAGCCCTTCGTGATCACCATATTCCATTCCGTCCAGAGCTCGTCGAGAACGGGAACTTCAACGAAGTCGGCGGCTATGAAGCGATGATGCGCTTATTCGAGAAGAAATTGCAGTTCACGGCCGTGTACTCTGCCAATGATGAAATGGCACTGGGTGTCTACCGAGCTTGCGCCGAAGTCGGTCTCGCAATTCCAACGCAGCTCGCCGTTGTCGGCGTCGATAATAATCGAATTAGCAAATATATTACTCCGACGCTCAGTACGGTAAATCAGCCGAAATATACGATGGGTGCACTGCTCGTAGAGAAATTGATTGACCAGATGACTGAGAATACTTATCCAGAGAAGCGCGTTTTTGTACTCGATTCCGAGCTGATCATTCGCAATTCTTCGAATGTACCGATGAGTAAGTAGCGTTGGACGAATAAAATTACTTTCCTGCCCGTTACTTCAATGAAAACAGCAGCTGGTCGTTTGACCAGCTGCCTATATATCATGATTCAACTATCGTGTCCCATTATCTTTACGCTGCAAAATTTCGACTGTACAGCGCCAAAACAACTGAACAATTGATTCTCCTCATGATGCCTAACCTTCACATTTTTGCCATCTCTATTTGAAAATGAATATTACCGACCAAAGTCAGGAGTGAGCATTGAATGTCCTATCTTTCGTTAAATACATGGAGCATCCACCGTAACCTAGGTCCAATTCGCTGGACCTACTGGGATGAAGTTAATCAGAAGCATGCTGTTCATCTCGATCCACAGCCTGAAACGACGACACTGTTAGAACTACCTGCCATTCTGGCAGCCAATGGCTTTAAAGCTGTTGAAATTTGCCACTTTCATTTCCCGAACACTAATCCCGACTATTTACGTCGACTGAACGACGCTTGTCAGGATGTGAATATTCTATTTCATACTCTTTTACTGGACTACGGAGATATCTCGTCGGATGATGTGGGCCGAACTAAGGCTGATATGAAGCTCATACAGGATTGGATCGATATCGCGGCACAAGCAGGCGCCAAGCGCATCCGTGTTATTGCTGGCGAGGCTTCCCCCGATAATACTGAAGCACTTAACCGTTCTTTAGAAAATTTGACAAGCTTGGCCAGTTATGCGAAGCAACGCGGCGTTCGCATCGTTTCGGAAAATTTCAAGTTACTCACCTCAACAGCTGCCAATTGCATCGAGATTGTACGTCGTGGCAACGGTGAAATCGGTATGATTGCCGATTTTGGAAACTTCAGCAAAACGACAAAAACCAAGGATCTTGCCCTTCTTTTACCCTACTGTGAATCCGTCCATGTCAAGCCCGAATTCGATTCTAATGGATGTCCAGACAAAGAAGAATTCCGGAAACACCTGAATCTGTTGCGCACCACCAGATATAACGGTCCACTTACTTTGATCTATGAAGGTCCCGGAGATATGTGGGAAGGTGTGGAACGAGTCAGAAAGATCGCAGAAGAATATCTGTAGAAATAACACTAGAAAACATGACATTGAATAAAAGGGTGATTTCATTACAGGAAATCATAGCAGTTACTAGGTTTGATGATTTCGATGATTCATTGTTTGAACAAGTTATTTCCAGGCTTCCGAAGATCAATCAAGAAAAAATTCGTAGATACCATCGAATCGTCGATAAATATCGCTCACTCTAGGGTGCTGAATAGAAACGTATATTCGCCCTAAGATGCCTGATTATGGGATTTTCAGAAAATGAGATCTTTGTTTATCTTTATATATCTTATTTTTTTGAAGGAGAGTCTATCAAGGGTTGACCTCAACTGCCCTTAACGGAGTTTGCATAATTCGCACTAATCTGCCCGTTGCTATGAACGTTTTTGTCAAATCCACGTATTTACTAATCAAATGTCTTCACCGAAACACTAAGCGCGAGAGTAAATAAGCGAGCGACGGTCGGCACGCTGCTATCCGTGGGTTGGTTACCACATTCTATGCCTTCGTCAAGGAGAGCTTTTACTAGCTAGCAACGCACATTCGGATTATTTATCCTAGTGCAAACGGGCGCTCGTATGTTCTCTCCCGAACCTTCGTTTACTCCCGGGCCTAATGTTCCGGTGTTTTTCCTTAGAGTCTCAGTGCTTTGGTATGTTATCGTGTTTAAACTTCACGATCTTCCTTGCTCTGCAATTCGAGCAACAGCCCAAATAAATCCGACTAATTCTCGCGCAACGGCGCCGATGGCAACATTTTTATGTTTGCTTTTTCCGAATACAAGTCGACGGTATTTATTGTGCAATCTTTCTTGCGCTTTCCATGACAGTAACTGTACTTCGGCAGGCAGTCCTTCCAATCGCTTGGCAAGATCTCCTTTAACAGCAGGCCGGTGCCGGTAGCTCCAAGCCGACTCCACTAGCGTACGTCGCAAATGTCCATTCCCTGCTTTAGTCATAGAGCCTCTTCGTGTTGTCTGACCTGACGAATATTCACGAGGAACAAGTCCTAAATAAGCCATGAGTTGCGTAGGCGAACGAAATCTCTCGAATGATCCGATTTCTGCAGCAATTGTAATCGCTGTTATATGCGCAACACCGCGTAGTGATTGCAGAATCTGAATTACGGAGGACTTCGCGCCTGTCGTAGCTTGTTGGAGAAGTGCATTTTCTAATCGACCGATCCGATGCTCGATCTCTTCGAGTGCATGAAGCATTTCCGTAAAGACAACTTCCATAGCTTCGTGCTGGAATGTTAGCGCTGCGAGCCAGACGCGATACTTCTTTGTCCAGCGTCGTTGAATTGACTCTGGTGGATGAATCTGGTGCCGCAACAGAAATTTAAGTATCCGTTGACGAGCACGATGCGCATCCTCCCTAGCAGCTTCGCGGGAACGAACAAGGTCCCGCAGCGCTTCGTCATCACGTGTTGGTACATGAATAGCCGTCAACTCGCCAGCACGAAAAAGACGAGCAAGCTGCTCTGAATCCCGACGATCTGTTTTGACATGGTCACCCGGACGTTTTGGCATGAGAGAGGGTGCAATGACAATGCAGCTCGCACCCATAGATTCGATCCAACGCTGCGTTTCGTAGCCTGTAGGGCCTGCCTCGTAGCAGAATGCAAGAGAGTCCGCGGGCCCTAATTCTTTTATTAATTTTCGAAGAGCGCCAGGGGTATGCGCAATAGTGCCATAGTAACGTGGGAGTTCACGGCCTGGATCTGCAATGGCTACTGAAATTTTTTCCTTTGATACATCTAAACCGATAAACTTTGTGACATACTGCATAGTAACAGCTCCTTTTGCTTTGTAGCTCTGAAATGGTTTGTACTCCTACTCTCCATTTTTAACCTACGATACTAAGCAAATACGGGGCTGCTTTACGTTCATCATAGCTAGCAAAACGCGGCTGCCGATATATGTCGGTAGTCGCGTTTTAGTTTTTTTTCCTCTTCTTTGAATTACTTTCAATGTATCTTTTTTCACAATTCTTCTTTCAAGATAGCGTATTGATAGGTATCCTGCCAGACAGGCTGTCCGTTTCCTGTTGTTTTAAAAAATACTTCCTTCATGAAAATTCCTTCACGGCGCATCGATAGACGTTCTAATAGTCTCCATGAAGCTATGTTTTCAGGGTTACATAAAGCTATCACCCTATGTGCTCCTAATTCTTCAAAGCCGTACTTTAATATCCTTCGGCAAGCCTCTGTCGCATATCCTTGTCCATAATATGAAGGATTAAAAATATATCCAATCATCCAAGTAAGGAATTCTCTCGGCTCTTTCTGACTAAAATATATATGTCCAATCATTTTATTAGTATCTTTCAAACATACAGCAAAAAAAAGGTTATCCTTTGATCGTTCCTTCGCTATACTTTTGCATTCTTCTTCATTACTTACCGTTCCAGGCTCATACTCAAGAACACTTTCTTGAGATAGATATTCATGCAAATCCCTCCAATCCTCCGGTTTAAACTGGCGCACTACTAGCCTTTTTGATTCTATTAATATCATATTTTACAACTCCAGTTTATTTAGAATACTTATTCATAAGAAAATAAACGCACCAAGATACCTCTATTGACCTCCCCTTCTGAGTAAGTATTTAGGCTATTTCAGATAACGTCTTATTCACGAACTTCGTAAATACATATGTAGGATATTCGAGAAACTATTGAACTATCCTGCCAGTTAGTTAAGAAAAGTCATTCGACACAAAACGCCGACTGACTTCAAAAAGGCTTCATTGACCTATCGAGTCCCGTTAGTTGGTAGTAAGTGATTTGGCAAGCAAACCGGAAGAGAAAGTTGCATCATGCATTACACCAACTCCTTTATAGTTTTCCTTCCATCCCAGACGGTACTTTCGACTTCGCTCGCAATACGGAGCTTAAAGTGATACATATTAAGGCAAGCGCAGTAAATAGAATTCCGCCCAATACGATTTCCCCTGTACCAGAGATAGCGATCAGCCAGCCTCCTACGGCCGTTCCGATTGTGACACCAAGATTTGAAAAGGAGACGAACAGACTATTTGCAAACTCCGGTGCTTCGGGTGCTTCCGAAGTAAGCCAGATTTGACTGACGATAAGCCCACTTGTATGCACAGCTCCCCACAGTGCAACAATGCCGATAAGCCATAGTAACGATGCACCTGCATATTGAAGAAGCATGTAGCACATCGCCATAACGATTGGATAAAGCAGCGTCGTTCTCTTTAGATGCTTGCCGAGTAACTTGCCCGCATACCAGTTGCCTGCCACACCGCTGGCGCCAAAGACGACCAATAAGCTGGTTTAGGCGAAGTACATGCTTTATAAAAGTTTTTCAGTCTTATAGTCATTTAATTTGTTTTCAATGTAATTCCAAGCATTATTGAGATTTCTAAATACCCAACCTATATCTTCAATGTATTTTATGCTTTCAATCCCTAATAAGAGCGTCCTAATCGCTTCCTCTGATTTATCTCCCACAATTAATGAAACAGGAAATGGTATGTCGCTGTACTTATCATTCCCAATAGAAAAAATACTTTCAATTCGATCTCCCCAGTCATAAGTCAGATCCCTTAAATCAATTATAAGACCTCCTGGTTCCCAGGCTTCTAAAACGGCCTTTCCAATTGCAGTCATATACGCAGCATCAGAATTACCATCAGAACCATATCCGTAAATACCAGTAAACTTTAATATCATAATTTCTAAATAATCTACTGTATTTGAACTTCCAAGATGTACTTCGTACTGAATACTACTTAGTTCTTCTAAGCTCTTTTGCTCAGTTTTTATTTTCATATGATCCTCCGTGATATCCTTCAAGTTCATTTCGCCTAACGTCTTACTCACGAACTTCGTAAATAATTCCATATTTAGGGTATTCGCGAAACTTTTGAACTATCCTGCCCGATAGTTGAACAGGCAGCCAATAATGCTGGCTGCCTGTTCATCATGTCGTGTCTCGTTAGCTTAACAAAAGCATCAACGGCTGCCTATAAATTTAATATATTCGAAAGAATGCCCAAACAACTGCTGTGATTGCAATTAATGCAGCCATTGTCACAAAAGTATAATAACCGGCTTTAGTTTTTACACTGCTCCGTTTGTCATAAACCTGTGGCTTTACCCCCAATCCAAGCCACAAATCCCCCACAAGACTCACAACGACTATTGCGAAATTTTTGATAAGTTTCATGTCACAGCGCTCCTTTTACAGAACTATTTACCAGTATCTATATATTACCACATATTGGAACTACACTGTCCGATCGAGTAGGAGGCTACCCATTAGTTGAGTAGCCGGCCTCTCACACCACCGTACGTACCGTTCGGTATACGGCGGTTCAACCGTTTAAGTGCAATTGACGTAGTCGCTCGTACTGCGCAGGGAAGTCATAATACCCTGCCTGTGCGAGCTTTTCATTTGTAATAGAGCGATGCAGTATCGCGCATCCAGCAATTCGCCAATATCCCAATCGAGTATTCCCCCATTGGTATGCTTGCCCCTCCGCTACCCCCAGCTTTCGCAAGTTCTGTACCTTCGTTCTCGGCTTCTTCCACTGCTTCCAGATGTACATCCGCATTCGTCGTCGTAGCCATTCATTCCAGCTTTGCAGGATTCGCTTCATATCGGCTACGTAAAAGTATCCGATCCATCCGCGTATGTAGACCTTTACGTTCTCCATAACCTGTCTAGCATTCCTTCCTTGGCTTCGGCTTGTTAGCTCTTTCAGTTTCTTCTTCGCCTTTGCTAGAGATTGCCTATGGGGGCGGATATAGACACCGCTCCCCTTCTTCCCTAGAGCATAGCCAAGGAATTTAAAGTGCTTCTGGGCAAGTACGCTGACGACCTTACTTTTCTGCGCATTTATCGTGAGCTTCAGTTTGTTCTCTAGGTACTTTCGGCTCGTTTCCAGTATTCGGATCGCTGCTCGTTTGCTTCTCGCTAGCACCACGATGTCATCCGCATAGCGAATGACGTTAACTCCTCGACTTTCCATCTCCTGATCAAATTCGTTCAAATAGATGTTTGTGCTAGAAGTGGCGACAGTGGGCCTCCCTGCGGGGATCCTTCTTCCGTTTCGCGTCGTACTCCGTTTTCCATAACCCCACTTTTTAAGTATTTCTTAATCAGGTCCGTTACACGTTTATCCGTGACCTGTTTGCGTAGAAGGTTCATTAACAGCTCGTGGTTCAGCGTATCGAAGTATTTGGAGAGGTCAATTTCTACCGCGTAGTCATATCCTTGCTCCGCATAGCTTTTCACTCTCCAAATTGCCTGCTGGGCGCTCCGTCCCGGACGGTAACCATAACTTCCGTTCGAAAAGAGCGGTTCGAACATCGGTTGCAACTGCTGAGCAATGGCTTGCTGGATAATGCGATCCACCACCGTAGGAATACCGAGCTTTCGCACGCCACTCCCATCCGGTTTGGGGATTTCTTTGCGCCGTACCGGGCTCGGTTTGTATCTCCCAGCCCGGATACTTTGTAGTAGTTCGTCTCTATTTTCTTGCAGCCACGGAAGTGCCGCCTCGACGGTCATTCCGTCAATCCCTGGCGCTCCATGGTTGCTCTTGACTCGCTTGTAGGCTTTGTTCAGGTTGTCCCTGTTTAGTATCCTTTCTAGCAAGTCCATTGCACCGTCTCTTTCTCTGCTTTCCCGAGTATCGATGCTCCGCGCTCCTGCATACTCTTCGTGTTCCACACTATCCCTTTGCAGGCAGCCCTTTCGGTATTCTGCTTTCATCGCACCAATTCTCCTTCGAGTAGGTATTCAAGACTTACGATTGTTCAGCCCTTTCCGAGAAAAAAAACTTCCCGGTACTATGGCCTCTGCTGACTTCTCACAGCAAGCTTTACTCCGTCGTTCGGATTTTTTTCCTACTCCACGTCTGTGAGATCTCCCCGGGTAAGAGCGATAACCTTCCCCTCATCTATCTGCCACATCTACATCATGGGATTCGTGTAGTATTGGACTTTGCTTTGGTAAGCAAGCTCGTCCGTCCCTTGATGCCTTCTATATGATTTCTGTTCGTCAGACCGAGGGTTTGCCTCCGGCTTCCTTCAGATTCCGCCTCACGGTGGACACCCTTGCCTTTAGCTAACAGTTCCTACTGCCAAGTCTGTAGCGGACTTTCACCGCCAAGTTATCGCCCATGCCGGGCGCACTTAGCGAAACGCGGCTGCCGATTTATGCCGGCAGCCGCATTTTAGATATTAAGCTATAGTGTCCCGTTAGTTCAATAGTCACCATTACTTTCAATGGTAATATTCAATTTTTTTAGCATTACATTGACCACATTCAGCGCTTCATTTCGCTGTTTGTAATCCGAAGTACAAAATCTAATCATTTCTAAATCGTTATCTATTTGTTTTATGTCTTCTGCGATATCGTCAGGTACTGCTATCCAAGATAAATGATGCTGCAATTCAGCGATGCTGTACGTACCTTCAATAAACTTACGACAAGCTAATTTGAACTCGTAAAGACTGTCGTCATTAATCGGCTCCCAATCAGGGTCTCTTTTGTCTTGCTCTGCTGGCTTCCTAACAAATTGGGTTGCCGTTTCCTCACAAGCGCCATACAGTAGGTAATTCTTTTGCGCCTCTATCAATGGTATCTTATTGGCTCCTAAATCATATTCATTCATTTTTTGAAAAGGGTCATCTTCCCAATAACATACTGGACAAATGTCATAATCCCCGTCACTGTCTATCGTTTTGTAGCCGCAACAGGGGCATGTATACTTTTTCACAGTACACCTCAAATACTTTTTTCTTTATCATAAAACACCCAACCTCTATTTGCACTAAACTGCCCGTTAGTTGAGCAAAGGCAGCTGATCTATATGATCGCTGCCTTAATTGTCGCATATTGCTCTATCGTGTCCCGTTAGTGCAATGCCCCAAATTTTACTATAATACGATTTCTCCATACTGATTAGACTGACTCCATTCGCAAGGAGTCAGGTTTTCGAATCAAAGTTATAATTTATACTTTAAATGTGGTTTGTTTCAGTAAAAACTATTTCTGCTAAGTCGGAAGCGATTTTTTCTTTTGGAGTAATCGATAAATTACTTAGAACAATGACGACAACATTTTCGTCAACGTAACGGTTAAATTCAGATTTAAATCCATATATGCCGCCACCATGACCAATACGTCGTTTGTTGGTATCTCCAAATTTATCGTCTGCGATAAACCAACCATACCCATAAGAGGCACTATACTGATAAGAAGTTACATAGGGGTTATGCATCAAATCAACTGAGGCAATATTAATAATTTTGTCCGTGTATAGTCCACGATCGAATAAATATAGATCCTCAACGGTTGAATAGAGGCTTCCACCACCAGTTGGGATGGACATGTCAATAAACTCGCAATTTACAACTTTGTGGTTGTCTATCTCATAACCGGAAGCTCTATTTTTTAGGATAGTTTTATGGTTATCGCAACCACTGTTAAGCATATTTAAGGGTGTAAAAATGTGTTTTTGTAAAAAAACATCGAACGTTTCTTTTGAAATATATTCGACGATGTGTGCCAGCAATACGTATCCAGAGTTACTGTATTTAAATTGATCTCCAGGTTCATATTCTAACGGAAGATTTTTGAAGCGATTCACGGTATTTTCTGGTCTGGATTGTATCCCTTTGAATTCAGCGTAATCTGGAAGTTGTGTAAAATTCGGTATGCCAGAGGTGTGTGTTAAAATGTGATGTATTGTAATTTTGTGGCCGTTTGGGTAGTCGGGAAGGAAGTGATCAATAGGATCATGTATGCTTAGGAGTCCTTGTTCTTGTAACAGTAAAATTGCAATGGCAGTAAAGGGTTTGCTTGTAGAACCAAGTCTGAATTTAGTCTGAGGGGTATTTGGGACTGCGTGTTCAAGATTTGCCATTCCGTATCCCTTATTGAGTATAACTTCTCCTTGCTTGGCAATAAGGATAGAGCCGCTAAAATGACCTAACTTGGTTTGATATTCCATGTAGTCATGTGCCCTAGAATGGGTTTCACTTACTAAACTTGTCACTAAGCAACCAACTCCTTGATTTGAGTTTCCGATCAAAGCTATTCTACAGGGTAAATATGGTAAATTAAATTCTTATATTACAAATTTTTTTATGGTATAATATATGTAGGGAAAAGGTTCCGCAAGGAATTCTTATCCCTATTTTTCTTCGAATTTTTTTGGAAACTTGCCGTTACAGACAGCGCAGAGAATCATATCATAAATCAATTCATAAGCGAATCACTAATTCTAACTGCCTACCACGCTATACTGCCCATTAGTGAAACGCGGCTGCCGATCGTGCCGGCAGCCGCGTTTTTAATGAAGCTATAGTGTCCCGTTAGGTTAACAAAGTATCGATTTAATATCTATTATTTAATTGAGCTCCTCAGCTAGGAGTGAATATATGAGGGTATCGGTAAATAAAGTGCCAAAAGAGTATGCCCTTAACAGACCTTCATTCTTAAAATTACATTTTTCCAATAAACTTATTGACGCATTATTTTCGGGCATTACCATTGCTTGAATACGATGCAATCCTAAATTATTAAACCCAAAAGGTATTATGGCGCCTAATGCCTCTAACATGAAGCCTCTTTTCCATTGTTCACGCGATAGGTTATAACTGATATTTGCCATTGACCCTCTTACAAAGTTACCTAATATACACGTACCGATAATCTTATCAGTTCCCTTTTCAGATATTCCCCAGACAATCATTTCTTTTCTCTTAAACGCATTACTAAAGCGTACAAAGGTGCTTGCAACTGTCTTTACATCTTTTGGACAATCATATCCCCAAAACATTGTTACTTCCTTGTTAGAGAAATAATTAAAGTAATCTTCTGCATCCTCGGATTGAAGTTCGCGCAATATTAAACGTTCTGTTTCGATAATAGGAAACTCTTGAAATGACTCATTAAAACTCATTTTTTATCTTCTCTCCATCCCATGAAAAAGTTCTTCCAGCACGCCAATAATAATTCTACAGATATTTCAAGTTATCCTGCCCGTTAGCTTAACGCCTCTGATCAATCTGCATCATTTTATTATTGATAATCGTCCTCATTTACGTAATACAATATATGCTCTTGTCTTCAATCGGCAAACGATATATGTTCTTGTCATTCGTTTTTGACAAGAACATATATCGTTAAAACAAAAAAAGCCGTTAATACGCGGCCAACGAGGAGGAAATTCATGTTCAATAGAAAAATATCCACCCTGATCATTTCAACGGCTCTGCCGACACGGCCCTGTCTGAAGGCTATTAGATTAGGATTCATATAAAAAATTAAAGGGCACCCAAAAACAAGGTGCCCAGAGTCTCATGGAATGGAGTTAGCTAAGTGTCGCACATCAAGGGAAAATTTACCACTAGTTTCCAAGTACTTCGAACTCGTAAATTCTGGCTGCTCCGTTGCCGTTCTGTTCCGCTTGCGTCACATATAATCGTACATACCGAGCCGTGAATGAAGCTACTTGACGAATTGTCTGATTGGCTGTGTTGCCAGTTACTGTATCAACATCTATCCAATTTGTACCGTCCGTGCTCTTTTGCAACTTGAAATTACGAGTATTATAGGCTGAAGTCTCACCTCCTGCTCCGGCATGCTGCACTTCCCAACGACTGATAGTATGCGAGGCGCCCAAATCGACACTAAGCCACTTGTCTCCAGAAGCGTTGCCGCACCATTTCGAGTTGTTGGTTATCGCGCCATCCACACCCAACGTCGGAGTCTCACCGGAAACGTTCCCATTAGAACTCGCAGTTTTATTTAACGTCAAATTAATAATGAGTCCGTCGGGTGGAACTACCTGCATAAGTACTGCGCCGCCGCTGGCTCCCCAAGATGAAGTCGTGCTTGTTGTCAAAAATTCCGGGAAATGATGGTAGGTTATACCTAGGGAATTACGATGATTATACACGGTATTTGCATTGTTTTGCAGCCAACTAATTATATCGCTCAGGTTGTATTCTACAGCGAATCTTGCGGCGTAACGCGCAAAGATGCCCTTGAATCCCGGCTGGTCAGGCGTTGCTTCTTCGGTACGCAACACATCAGTACCCGGAGCGGTCATATTGTTCTTTGTAAAATTTGCCGACAACAATGCATCGTTATAGTATGATGTCGTTCCAGTTTTCTTATATAGCAGATGTGCCAGACCGATAAAAGTTCCCTGATTATACGTATAATTGGTATAGTCTATAGTGCCGTCCAAATTCTTGTTATCCCCGACGCTGCCTGTGGATGTGTTAAACAACGTACCGCGCAACCATGTGTAAAGAGTAGAGGCTTTCGTTAAATAAGTGCTATCGTTAAGCGCATCGGACAGAAGCACTGCGGCAATTCCGGCAGGCGCAACTATGCAAGTGTTCTTTTCATGTTTTGAAGTGTTCCACCAAAGCCCTCCTCCAAGCACCGTATCATAGGCCCGAGCCCACACCTGATCAAAGATCGACTTCGCTTGCGTCCGATACTTCGTATCGCCTGTAATTTGATAAGCACGAAGAGAAGCGATCGTCATCCATATCATGTCGTCATTATAATCGCCAAAACCAGGAATCGAAAGCCAATTTGTTCCCCAACGGGCCACAACACCATCATAGAGATCTATTACTTGTTGCTTGTAAGTGTTGCTATGCGTTCTGTCATAAGCATCTTCGATAAGTTCAATTATTTCGGCAGTTTCCCAAAAGGAATTAATGAGACCATTACTACCATTTGTTTCTTTAAACTGTTTGGAAGTTGAATCATAAAATTGGTTGTTGAAATTAGTGATGACGCTATCCGCTTCATTTGCAACGAATGCATTCGCATTCGTAACTGAAGCTGACGATACAACCAACAGAGAAGTCATACCCGCAATAACCAGTTTGCCAAGCGTTTTGAAATGGTCACTCATTTTAAACTCTCCTCCTCAAAATGGGGTATTGATTTAAAGGGGATTCCATAATTCCGCTTCAATGACGCCGGAACCCCCTGCGATTCAAAATGATTGTTAGTTAGCGCTGGCAATCACGCTGTTAATCCCTGTTTCCATTTTTTCCAAATCTCCAATTGGCGCTTTACCGTCAATCACGTTCTTAAAGGTAGAGTCAATGAACGGCGTCGCTTTAGCCGCCCACGTCTCCATGAAGCGGACCGGTTGCTTGTCAGCTTTGAGCATGTAATCGATCGCAGCGCCCACATCTTCATGTCCCGACTCTTTCAATTTGTTATAATAAGGCTTCGAGGAAGGTGCGTATGCCGTCGGAGCGACAGGGAAATTGACGAGCGCTTGTTCATACATTTGCGTGCTCACGAATTTAATCAATTTATAGACTGCTTCCGGGTTCGCCACTTTGGCAGGGCTTGCGAAGCCAACCGCATCATAGGTAGCGACCGGCTTATCCACGATCGGGCTGGCGACATAGCCGAAATCCAAGTCTTCGGCATTGCGGATGAAATCGTCAGCAAACCATTGACCCCCTCGGAACATCGGTGCTTTACCTTGCTTGAACAAAGCCGCGAACTGATCGGTCGGCTGATTGAAAGGCGCGATATATCCCCCAGCTACGCCTTCCCTATACATATTGACGAGATCGATAAACTTGTTACTGACCGTTACCTTCTTCGCATCGGTGATGGAATCAGCAAATGGCGCATCGCCCGAAGACACGGAATAGTTCGAAAACGCGAACGGATCGTTCTGAGAGTCATAGAATCCGAACATGCCCGGTTTTGCCAGCTTCTTTGCAGCGTCCAACATCTCTTTATAGGTCCATCCGTTCTTTGGCTCCGGAATTCCCGCATCTTTGAACATTTTCTTATTATAGAAAATGCCATACGTATTGAGTAGCCCCGGAACGCCGTACAACTTTCCATCTACGAGCCAGTTGTCGATAATGCCTGGATAGAACTGATTCGAGAAGTCTTTATCCTGCTTGAATTTATCCGTCCAGTCGTACAGTTGCCCCTTCTTGCCGAAAATGAGCTCAGTATCATTGCCGGTGTAGAACACATCAGGTGCTTTATTGATCGACAGCAATTCATTAATCTTGTATGTATAGTCCTTGAGCGGTGATGGAAGAACCTCGACCGTAATGCCCGGGTTCTCCTGCTCGAATTTCTTCAGATCCTTCTTGAACTCCTCTGTGAAATCCGCACCTTCCCACGTCATCATGGTCAATTTGATCTGTTCTTTACCCAATTCTGCCGGGGAAGTTGAACCTGCCTTCTCCGGGACCGTATCAGATGGTTTCGAAGAACTACAGCCGGCCAGCAAGCCTGCAATCATGACACTTATTGCGATAGAACTAACCGTTACTTTCATCGCTTTTCTCATTTGAGAATCCTCCCTCCCTTAGGGTAATAAACACTTTGCTTGTGCATCAAATCCCCAGACTGCCGTTGCGCATGCCATAGTTTCAACTCTCACCTCCTTATCAAAGTCCTCGCTGCTATTTTAGACCTGCATTGTTCATAGAGCCGAGACCTTCCATGAAATATTTCTGGGCAACGAAGAATAAGATAAGTGGCGGCAGCATATACAAAAGGTTGGTTGCCATAAACAAATTCCACGTCGTCCCTGTCGCATTCACGAAACCGCCGATCGCCAACGATAACGTCCATAATTTCTGATCCAGAATATAAACGGTTGGATTCAAGTAATCTCCCCATGCTGTCTGGAACGAGAGAATCGCCATCGTCACGATCATTGGTTTCGACATTGGAACAATGATTTTTGTTAAGATTTGAAGATGATTGGCGCCGTCTATCTTGGCCGCTTCGTCATATGAGAACGGTATACTGCTGTAAAATTGACGTCCGAGAAACACATGGAAAGGGCTTCCAAAGAAAGCAGGCAAAATTAGTGGCCACCATGTGTCAAACAAATTCAACTTGGAGAAGATATAGAATACCGGAATCAAGCTAACTATCGGCGGTAAAATGAGACTGCATATGAACAAATAAAACCATAAGTCGCGCCCTGGGAATTTGATGCGAGTCAGTCCGTAGCTGATCAGTACGGAGCTAAGCACCTGCCCAACCGTTACAGAAACGGATATGATCACAGTATTCATCAACGCACTTAAAAAGTGAATTTGTTCAGCGCCTTTCCAGAAGTTGCTCCACCGGAATTCGGTCGGATACCATTCCGGCGGTACTTTGAAGAGTCCATCGCTATTTTGCAGCGCAATCGTTAGCATCCACAAAATGGGATACACCATCGACAGCGCAGCAATCAACAGAACAATGAAGCGTATTGATCGAATAGTGAAGCTCTGTGGCATTCTACCTCTACTCTCCTTACCCATTAATTATTCATTGATAATGCACGTAACGATTAAGACGGAATGCAAAGATCGTAACGATCAGAATAATCACTACAAGCACCCATACCTCCGCCATCGCATAACCGAAATCATGCCCGCCGAACGCTCTGCGGTAAATATCGAAGTTCATTAGATTGATATTCGGATTCACCGAATCCTTACTTCCATTCAACAGAGCCGGCTGAATGAAAGCTTGAAACGCATTAATCAAGCCAGTAATAAACTGCAGCAGTAAAATTGGGGTAATCATCGGGATCGTCACATGCCAGAATCGGCCCCATTTTGTTGCGCCATCGATCTGAGCCGACTCGTAGATATCGTTAGGAACCGATTGCAGTCCACTCAAGAAAATGATCATGTTCGCACCAACTCCCCAAAGCATCAATATAACCAAGGACAAAATTGCTGTCTTCGAATCGTTCAGCCAATCGGGTCCCTCGATGCCAAACACACGCAGAACGTTATTAAGCAATCCGTATTGCGGTTGATAGATGAACAACCACAACGTCGTCGAAGCGACAGCGGGTAGAACGACCGGCAAATAGAACAGTGTACGGAAAATTTTAACTCCAGCAATCGGTTTGAACAGCAACAACGCCAACAGAAGCCCGAGTACAAGTCCGAGTGGAACACCCAATCCTGCGTACAAGAATGTGAGTCGGACCGAGCTCCAGAATAATGGATCAACCGTAAACATATGCACATAGTTTTTCAGACCGACAAATTTTGGTGTATCGAACCCGCTCCACTCAGTCATCGAATAGTACACGGACGATAGCAGCGGGTAAGCTACAAAGGTGAGAAAACCGATGATCCCCGGCAAGATGAACAAGTAGCCAATCCGGATTTCATTATGACCGCGACGGGACGCTCGGGTGGATACTGGCTTCATGCAAACTTCCCTCCTCTTCTTGAAAGGCCCACTTCCATACAAATTCGCCAAACAGGCTATTGGCTCAAGCGAACCATGGTCGAGTAAATGTCTTAGGCTGCTGGGGATCAAAACTCTCGTGCATAAACCCCGTCTCCGCTGTCGTCTGGAGTAGCATTTGGATGATTTCGTCTCGCTCATCTTGATAGACCGACGTAAGACCCTGTATAATGAGCCCGATATGCCAAACGTAACCTTCCGGCGTGTGCGGTGAGCCTACCCCCCGCGCATATTTGCCTTCATAATAGTAAGGGTTATTCTGGCTCAAAACGAAAGCGCGAGTATTCCGATAAACCGAGTCATCTGCCGCCCGATAGCCAAGATACGGAATCGACAGTAGACTGGGCACATTTGCATCATCCATCAAGTTGTAGTTGCCGAATCCGTCTATCTCGTAGGCATAAATCGGACCATGAAATGGATGGTGAAAGATGCCGTAGGTTTGAATACCAAACTCGATTTCGTCTCGAAGTTGCCTTGCATAGGACTCTAGTTCAAAGTCAAGGTAGATTTCCGTCGCAAACTCAATAATGTGCCCAAGTACGACCACGGCAAACATATTTGCCGGGACTAGGAAGCCAAATTTGCAAGCATCGTCACTAGGCCGGAATCCGGACCATATCATGCCTGTATAGTTCGTACGGGTTCCTCTCCCTCGGAACGGAATCGTATCCGACGGCAGCACGCGATGCTCTGCGCTTCGTTCGAAGGAATATGGCGATTTCTCATTATGATGCTGCTCCGTCTGCATTGTTTGCACAATCAGACACAAAGCTTCATGTAATGTGTCATTGAACAGCTTCGTGTCGCGAGTTGCTTCCCAGTAATCCTTTGCCAATTGCACCGGATAGCATAATGAATCGAGCTCGAATTTACGTTCCCAGATGTGTGGCCCCATCTCCGTAATATCTGTTTGATGTCCAGAGCCGTCCGGCTCTTTATTGAAGGCGTTTGCATAAGGGTCAAGCAAAATATACTGGGCTTGCCTATGAATTAACCCCCGAATCATTCTCTGCAAATCCTCATCTTCCCGGCTTGCTGCAATATAAGGCCTCACTTGCGCCGAAGAATCTCGCAACCACATCGCGGGGATGTCTCCGGTGATGACGAAGGTCGTATTGTCAGACAAAAGCTCAACGGTTGTCTCCAATGTATTCGGGTAGCACTTCCTAAACATCTCAACAAGCTCAGGTTGAGATGTAGAGAACTTTTTCTTGATCATATCGATCCTGTCATAGATCGAAGTGTACATGTTCTTCACCTCTTCGTATGTAGGTTTGATCCGATGAACAGATTGTATTACGAAAACATTTGGTATGTCAATATATTTATTCATAATATATTACAATCCAAACATATCAATACAAAATATCGTTGTAATATTTTCCCTCCTAGTTCCTAGATGTGTTCAGAATAACAATGCTTACAGTTCATATTGCAATCCTATAAATTAAATGGTATGTTTGGTATATTATAAATAAAGAAGGATGAATGAGATGAGCGTTACCTTGTATGAGAAAATATATCAAGCGATCTTGAAAGATATTAAATCAGGTAAATTAAAAGAGGGTGATCGAATCCCTACTGAATTAGAACTGGCCGAGCAGTTCAATGTGAGCCGCATTACATCGAAGAAAGCTCTCGGAATATTGTCGAATGCTCGACTTATCGAACGCCATCGAGGCAAAGGATCGTATGTCGCCAAGGTTTTGCCGGATCTGAATCAGCTGGAACTTTCTGAACCGCAACATGAAGCCCCAGAACCCCCTTCACATGACAACTGGAAGCTGATCGGCGTTATTTTGCCTGATTTTACTGAGTCTTTCGGCTCTAAGCTGCTGCGGGCTATTGAACTCAAATGCGCCGAGCGGCACATACGGATGATTCTTAAGCTCACGCACGACAGCCGGGAAGAAGAAGAATTCTCCATTCGTTCACTTGTGAAGATGGGCGTCGACGGTTTGATTATTTTACCTGTGCACGGTGAGCATTATAATAGTGAACTGCTGCGATTGGTGCTGGATGGGTTTCCTCTTGTGCTGTTGGACCGATATTTAAAGGGTATCCCCGCCTGCTCAGTTTGCACCAATAACAAAAAGGCCGCTTACGAGCTGACGCAGCTGTTGACCGATAGCGGCCACAGCCACATCGCTTTCCTGTCTACACCACCCGAGAACACGTCCACGATCGAAGATCGGATTCTGGGTTATTCAGAAGCAATGCTGCATAGTGGGGTCGGCGTCGAGCACCAATATATCAACACTGCACTATATTCAACTCTGCCGAACCATCAACACGAGGGGCATATTTTGAAGGACCAGCTCATGTTGAGAGACTTTATCGACCAGCATCCTCAGATCACAGCCTTTGTCGTGTGCGAATATTTGCTTGCCGTCAATCTGCAGAAAGTCATACAAGAAATGCAAACGACAAGAACATTCGAAATTGTATGCTTCGACTCCATGGAGCATCCGATCTCCAGCCCCTTGTTCAGCTACGTACGTCAGGATGAAGTGACGATGGGTCACCAGGTGGTGGAGCTCTTGAACAAGCAATGGGACAACAAAGAGGTGCCTACACTAAGCATTATTGAGCATTCGCTTGTTATCAAGAGCAACCGGTAGGCGGTTGCTCGACCTTAAGGAGAGTCCTCAGCCTCTCAACCGTCGCCCCTCTGGCAATGTACTTACCTCAAGAGAGACAGTTATGTTGCAAAAATATAATGTATAGAGTAGTTTCAAGCGCTGAGGATAATCGTTTCGCTGAGCAATCACTTAATCCGAATGATGATGATACAACGTGTGCTGCACAATATATGAAAAGAGATAGAACTGCCTTAAGTCCTGTAACTTAGTTGCTAGAATAATGTCGGAAGGGATATATTGGAGTATTTTAAAATGCTGATTAGTTATACAAATTAGACTATTTGAACAAACTTGATTATAGATGCACCTATAATGGATCAGTGGCAAATGTGGCTTGGTTAATATTATGGAAAAAGATACAATAATGATTTCAAACAATGATTAACATACAACTTCTAATTTAGAATGTTGGATTATTTTTCCTAATTTATATTGACGATTATCGTTTTCAAAAGGCTAGATAGACTTTGATTATTTTTAGAAGTAGCATTTAGCTTCTCGTATAGCAATATAATAAAGGTGTTCGCTTCGTTCATACACCTAGGGAGTCTGATTTCTCAATCAAGCCCTAATGGGAATGTTGCAATCCCTCCTTTGACTTCGGGCCAGATTGTCCCGAGCTATCTCTATCCAGATACAGAAATACCGCCCATTGTCCAATTAAGGCGGTATTTCTGTATCTGGTATATACCGGACTATTTACACTTCCTATAAAAAAGGTAAAGCAAAACACGGGTGCCAACCAACTTCTCGGGACCTGCGTTGTAGCTATTTATAAACTAATAGTGTCCTGTTAGTGTTTAACCCGCTTCGCCATGAATATATCTAAAGCCTGCTCAACATAGGTTTGTAATTTAAAGGAGAAGTAATGCCACCTGGTACCTCTTTCTTTTCAATGAACGGAACTAGAGTTGCTTTTAATTGAATCCGCTTAGTATACAAATAAGTTACATTTTTATTTCTCTAATTTTCACATTAATCTTAGGAATATAAATACTAGTCTTGCTTTCATATCCAGAGTCAGTGCCAATAAAAATCCAAAGATCTCCTTTAGCATTTGTCTTTATAATAAATGGGTTGTTTTTGTTAGTGAATGTTTTTAACTCATAGCTATCGTCATCAGACTTGAGTTTTGCTAAATTACCAAGTAATAATGAATTTTTGCCATCTTCGGATTGATCCCCCTTATCAATATTCATCAAATAAAAGCCTTCCTTATTTAGCTGGGGTTTAGGTTCTTGCGTTGTTACTCCCGCTTTCACATATACACTTTCCCCTGGCGATCCACCTACTCCTATAAGACCACTACTAGCGTTTGTAGCTATCTCGAAGTCAAATGTCACACTATAGGTGGTATTTGGTTTTAATTTTGAACCTTTGAGTAAATTTTTCTTCACAAACATAAACAAGTCATCACTACGGTTAACACCACTTAAAAAAAGCGCTTTATTCTTATTGTTCAGCTCTTTAGGCATTGGCTTATGAGAATAATTAAGTTGATATATGGATTTGTCTTGTTCTGGATAATCCGCAAAGCCACCAATCCAACCGTCAGTATTTCCATTTAACTTAGAAGCAATAGTCAATTCTTTTCCTACTAGAAATTCGGATACTAATTTTATTTTTGAAACATTTGAATTGTTATTTAAAAGTTCAATCTCCTTCTTAGTTAGTTTTGCTGAAAATCCTTCCATGCCTTTACTATAAGTTAGTTCTTTATTAATTTTTCCGATATTCTTTTCTAGGGCTGCATACTCTTTTTCATCAACATGTGAATTGAAAGTAACAATACAAGAAAATTTGTCTGAGACTTTCGCATTTTTTAATTTCGCATACAATTCATTCGAAATATGCATTGGCTGAATAGAAACTTCATCCGAGGATTTTTTCTCAGCAAAAACGAGAGTATTCATATCGACGGAAGAAATTATTCCTCCAATTGCAATGGTAGCTGCAAGAGTAATGGCTATTTTTTTTCGATTAAGTAATTTCATTAATTTCTCCTACTTTCATTGTTATTTAAGATTTTGCAATATCCCGATGACTAATATATATACAATGAGCTATTTCTCGGATATTTACATTTAGATAATCGCTTGTCAATTCACTTTAAAATTAACTTCTGGGTATTTTTCGGACAGCTTTTCTAGGGCCGAAATATTCCCTCCCTGTTTCACATAGAGGTCAAAAAAAGCGAGACTGAATTCATTAATAATACGATGAACATAACGCGGATCTTCGCCCGGACTTCGTAATAATGGTGACATCAGATGAAAATCACTGAAGCTTGTATGATCCGTATTAGGAATGATCAACGACATGCCGCCACCAGCAAGCGCACATTTTTTGCGATGCTTCTCTTCTATAGAAAATTCATCGGAATCATCTTCACTCATCTCCGCACTCATGAGCAGAAACGGTTTGCCAATCCCCGATTCTTTAATCTTTGCCCCATATAACGTACCATCCATATCAATGGCTGCATTGATGCGGGAATCTTCCGCCAACATTTGGGCTGCGGTAGCTCCACCGTAAGAATGCCCGAACATCCCAATTCGAGAGGTATCGATTTTTCCTTTAAAGCGGTCGTCTAACCCCCCTCGGTTAAGCTTCTCAACTTGATCAAGCACAAAAGCGACATCATCCTTCCATAACTGAATATGGCGGTCTCCATCGGAAAAACCAGTAATATTAGTTGATTGAAAATAAGCGGTTCGACCATCTGGATAGACGGTAGCCGCAGCATTATAGGCATGGTCGATACATATCACGATATAACCCTGACTCGCTAACTCCTCGACTTCAAACGTGTTTTGATTACGAAAACCGTTAAAACCATGGGAGAATAACAAAACGGGATATTGTTTCTCCGCATTTGATATCCGGGCTTCTGTGAACGCATTCGTTTTCACCGAATCCAAGTGGCTAAAAGTGAATGCGGGGATGGACAAATCTCCTTCCAGCCCCTTTCCAACTTCACGTGCATTGCGGAGATAAGGCTCGCGATTCCCCTCTCCTTCATCGCCTGCCGGATAATAAATCTGGACCATCAGTTCACGACGATCTCTAGGATCTTTCGTATACGGTTGTTCCCGTTGATGATCTACCCAGTAAAACAGCGTTGTCCCGACCATAAACGGTCCGTTTGGCTTTGGAAGTGAGAACATTGGCATGATTGTAGGCAATGCAACCGCAACAGACAAATATATGCACAGTAACAATGTCTTAACCGTGATCTGTAGCCAATTCCTGACGTTTATTTTCCGTATTTTCAATAGAAAGCACACTGTCAATATAACTGGAGAAAAATATGCCGGAATCATCTGCCAACGATAGCCTTCAACGGTAAGCTGTACGATAAGCAAACAATAAGCAACTGTCATAGCGATGATAGACCAACGTTTTCTTCCTGTTTCTGTAAATAATATCCATGCCAGAAGAACGAAATTAACAATTATAAAACCAATCTCCCAAAATCTCATCGATGTCCTCACCTGTCTTCATTTTCATTATCAAAAATTTATATGTACTACCATTTAGTTTTTTTATCTTGAGTACTTGTACTTTTAGTACTACAAAATTATTTTAAGTACAATACTAATATATACGAATAACAAGCTGAGAAAAACGGCAACTTGAAGTATTGTTTTTCCCAGCTCTCTCGAAATAAACTTAGTCTTGCTTCACAATTCCATGCAATATGATATCTACTATCATTGAAAGAGATTGTTGTACTGTGATTTGACTGGAAGCTATATTACGCTGATCGAAAATCGATGTCATTAACAAATTGAGTGTTTGGATCAATGATGGAATATCCATCGGACGAAAATCACCACTGTGGATGCCTTTTTCTATAAGGCTAGTAATTATATCCCACTCGTCATTTATGGCTTGTTCCATTTCCCTCCAACGTTCTGGGTAGTATCGCCGGAGTTCGACCAGTAATCGTACGTAGCTGTTCTGAAAATCATGAGGTACAATCAAGAGTATACCTTTTAATTTTTCAGGTATGGTCAAATTTGAATCTTGGATAACTTCACGGAAACGTCTTTCGGTTTCTTCGTTTACTTGCTGTATCACATAACCTATAAGTTCATCCTTGGACGGAAAATGCTCATATAGTGTGCTTTTGCTTACACCTAAATCATGTGCTAAATCACTCATTGTAAATTTAATCCCTTTTTCATGAAATAGTACGATAGCAGTTTTGGCAATCCGTTCTTTCATCTCTATTTCACCTCTCAAAATAAGATCACACGATAGTACCGATAGATACCTTGCAGTACTCTGGGTACAATTTTAGTGTAACTCTTTATCTCTTTGAGGTCAAATGTGGCTGAGATTTGCAACAACATATAGGTTAGACGTTTTCAGCAATATATACTGCAGTCAAAAAATTTGAATTGACCCATTGTAAAACCTAACATAACAAGAGAAAACCATTTACATATATCTGAGAGAATTGTTAGCCTTTCAATTCTTTCACCATAATACGGTTGCCAAAAAGCTATAATTATAGATAAGGCTATTAACATGGGTGTTTGATCTGAAGTGTAACGATGAACAGAATGCAGCTCCGGCTAATGATATGATTAAGCCACATTAGGAGGACAGATTATACTAAACCCCATGCATAGAAATTTTATGAGTCGTAAGAGGTTACTCCTCACTGCTAAGTTTAAATTGATTAATGTTCTCTTTAAGGTTGTTGGCTGTTTTAACGACAGATGTAACTGTCTCTCCAAGTTTAGATACAGACCCCTTCTGGGTTTCTGCTGCCAGCATCATAGAATTCGCCTCCTGAGATGTAGCATAAGAGATTCCAGTCAAAGATTCTACAGATGCGCTGATTTCCTCAGAACTTGCAGCAAGTTCTTCTGATACACTACTTAATTGTTGGATCTCATCATTTAATAGGTTCATGTTATTTACGATATCAGTGAACAAGTCTTTTACGTCATGGATGAGATTTACACCATTATCTACCTCAGCTTTCACTCGAAGTACAGAGGTAGAAGATGCTTCAACATCTTTAGTAATGTTAGAGATGACTGTTAATATTTCTTCTGCTGCCGTCTGAGTTTGTTCAGACAACTTTTTAACTTCAATAGCTACTACTTCAAATCCTCTGCCATGTTCTCCAGCACGTGCAGCTTCGAGACTGGCATTTAAAGATAATAAGTTCGTTTGACTAGTAATATTAGAGATAACCGAGGCAAGGCTGTTGATATTCGAAGTGCGGTCTACTAAAGTACCTATATGTTCCATTAGATTTGACAGGGATGAAGAAATGTCACTCATTTGGTTTACGGTATTCCCAACTGCCTCGACACCTTGAGCGGCTTTGTAATTGGTAATGCTCGAAAGACTTCCGATTTCAATTGCACTGTTAGCTACTTCAGAGATACCGGTTGCATTAGCTTGTAATGCAGTAGACACCTCAGACGCACTATCTTTCTGTGTATTAGAAGACTCCGCAACACTATAACATGAATCCGAAATTATATCAGCTGATTGGTTAACTGCCTCTGTTTCAGTACTCAGAATATCCGTAACTCTGTTAAGAGTATTAACACTTCCATTAATCTCATGTCTTAGAACTTTCAAACGCTCTAGAAGAGATGAATAGGTTACGGAAAGCTCCCCTATTTCATCCTTGGAGTTTATAATCATTTTATCAACAGTAAGATCCCCCTTTGCTAGTCTTTGAAGTTTAGATGAAATCGAACGCAATGGAATAGCGAGGGTCAATTGAATTCTTAAAGAAAAGATCAACGCTAAAACCATTGTCACAATAATCATGGTCATTGTTATAATGATAGTATTTCTAGTAAGGGAAGAAAGCTCAGAATCATAAAGTACTCCCACTGCTTTCCAACCAGTCAATTCATTTGTAACGAAGTACAATGTTGCATCTTTACCATTTACTTTAGTGTCGATATTTCCGTGCTTAGAGTTAAGTTTCTGATAGTCATCCCCAATTAACTCTTCACCTGCTTTAATACTTGGATGCGCTAGGATTTTATTGTGGTCATCAAGGATATACGTGTATCCTTCTTCACCAATATTCATTTCATTAGCTACACTCGTAAGGTATTTAGATAGCAACAGGTTAACACACATGACCGCTTTGCCGTCATCAGTTGTTTTAGAAATAGATACCACAGTATTCTGAGATTCTAATGAAAAATATGGTTCTGATATTACCACGCTCCCTTTATTCTCAATAGCTTTGGTATACCACTCGTGCTTACGTGCATCGTAATCTTTTGCAAATTTTCTTTGTGGTTCCATGACAAAAGATCCATCTATTGCTACGAGCGAGATAACCTCTGTATCATCTTCGTGTACTGATTTAAACCGCTTGAAGAAAGATTGAATTTCTGGATTAGATGCCATATTAAGAGTAGGGTTCTGCACTAGTCCCTGATACATTTCTGGTTTAATTGATCTGGTTAGGATATCAATATCTTTCATAATAGGTTCTACAACTCGATCAATAAGAATATTCAAGCCGTGAACCTGTTTTTTAGCTGACTGTTCAATTTCATAAGATATTGCAGATTTAGATGTAGTATAAGATAGGAATCCTATTAAACAGCTTGGCAGTAAAACCATAAGCATAAAAATCAAAAATAACTTTCTACCAATACCTCGCCTAGTCAAAACACTAGTCATATTCTTTAACATCTTGATACCTCCGAATGTTAATCTTGATGAAGTTTTTTCTATTTCGATAGAAAAGCAACGCTGGACATTTTGCCGGAACAGTCACTTTATGAACTAAAATCTAATTTATTTTGTTTAATCAAATCAGCCATTCGTTTCTCCATGAGAGGAATAAATGGCTGTTTTCGGTGGATGATTTTTATTGAAAAAAGTTCATCTCGCTTGAAGAATTAGCCGCCTCAATGTAGCGCTATTTAGAAAATCCCATGATGGCTAACTAGTACTTTCAACTCCAGGAGGCTGGCTCTGGCGTTACTATCCTTAGCATTGACTAAAGGGATATGCCTTCATCTTATCTCTAGGTCAGTAGATCATATTTCTTTTTCCGGGCTCTAACCTAAACGTAAATTTCTTTACTAGTCTTGTTGCTCTGATGAAATTCCTTCGTTTGAACTATTTTAGATTTTCGGGGTTTAGCTTTTCCAGTTCTAGAACCACGAAACGTCCGTCTTTTCGGATTAGTCGATCATCAAACCAAATCTCTCCTCCACCATACTCTGAGCGTTGGATCATCACCATGTCCCAGTGGATTGCTGATTCATTCCCATTGGATGCATTATCGTAGCATCGCCCCGGTGTGAAATGAAAGCTACCTTCGATTTTCTCATCGAACAAAATATCCTGCATTGGTTCCCTAATTACTGGATTTACTCCTATTGCAAATTCCCCTATATAACGTGCACCTTCATCCATATCTAAGATTTTGTTTAACCTCTCAGTATTGTTTGCTGTCGCATTGATGATTTTCCCGTCTTTAAACTCCAATCGAACGTTTTCGAAGGTAAATCCCTGGTATGGCGAAGGTATGTTAAATGTGATAACACCATTCACTGAATTACGAACCGGAGCGGTATATACTTCTCCATCCGGAATATTGTTTACACCAGCACATGGTATTGCCGGGATATCTTTAATCGAAAAAGTAAGCTCCGTACCTGGCCCTTGGATTTTAACGCGGTCTGTCTTCTCCATCAAATCTTTCAAAGATTCCATGGCAATTGCCATTTTACCATAGTTCACGTTGCAAACATCAAAATAGAAGTTTTCAAACGCTTCTGTACTCATACTTGTCAGCTGTGCCATAGATGGAGTCGGATAACGTAAGTAGATCCATTTTGATTTCAGAAACTTCTTCATAGTAGGTTGGTAATGTAAAGAAAACAGCTGCATTTTGTCATTGGGTACATCTGACATCTCGTAGATGTTCTGCCCACCATCGATAATAATACAAGCTTGCATTTTTTGGATCTGATATTTATCAACATCAGCCCAGGTCTTAAACTGTTCTTCCGTCCCTTCTAATAAAAGCTGTCGACGTACAGAGATATCGTGCAGATTTACGAATGGGTTCCCACCTACTCTCTGCACGGCTTTGACAAGTTCTTTTGCTAATAATGTATCGATTCCAGTTGAATCTATTAATACATTGTCGCCCTTTTGCACATTTGTAGAATAGTTTACGAGCATATCAGCTAAATCCGTAAGTCGTTGATCGAACATACATTAACACCTCTCCTATCGGTTTTTAGAATAAAGAAGAAGGAAACTATATCAAGTCTTCTCCCCTATTGGTATTTGGTGTTCACATGTTAGTAATAATCGATGTTGCATGTTTTCATATAAGTACCAACCTGCTGATCCGTCGAATTTCCTTCGACTCTTCATCTTTGATAGAAATTCCCTCTACCTTTACATTAATCTCTATAGCGCAAGTCCTGTCATTTTTTGAACCGCCTCACGGATGTTTAGCTATAATTTATGACACACTTCATGAATTTACATACCGTACACGACAATAACTCGCAAGTCTATAACGACTTCAAACTCACGACGGACACACCCTTTTGCATGTTCTTCCACTCAACACCTTCATACAGTCATCCGATAGTCCACCTGACATAGCAGCAATCCCTGGAGTTTCAAGCGCAGCAAGGCCAGCTATTGTGGCAACGACATCATCGGATATCTGAATGCTCCCTCCTTGCTTGTTCAATTGTGTCTCAACCATAGTTATTTCCCTTTCTGTCACTCCCGGTTTTTAACCCCCTGACTCCAAATGTGTTTTGATGGCTAAACCCTCAAAACCTAAATATTTTGGAAAAACCATCGTCAGTTCACTTTAAAATTAACTTCCGGGTATTTTAGAGCCAGCCTTTCTAAGGATGAGCTGTCGCCTGTCTGTTTCACATAATGATCAAAGAAAGCAAGACTGAATTCGTTAACGATACGATGAACTGAACGTGGATCTTCGCCTGGGCTTCGCAATAAAGGTGAGATCAAATGAAAATCAGTGAAGCTCATATGATCAGTGTGAGGGATGACCATCGACATGCCACCACCGGCAAGAGCACGTTCATTTCGGACTTTTATTAGCATGGGATCTTCAAGGGGATCATCGAGTATCTCTGCACTCATTGACAGATATGGTTTGCCGATTCCTGTATCTGGCACATTTGAGCCATATAACAGTCCGTCCATATTAATGGCTGCTTTGATGCGGGTGTCTTCCACAAGCATTTGCGCAGCGGTAGCTCCACCATAAGAATGGCCAAACATTCCGATTCGAGAGGTGTCAATCCTTCCTATAAAGCGGTTGTCTTCATCGCCTCGGTTAAGTTTCTCCACTTGATCTAACACAAAAGCGGTATCTTCCTGCCATAATTTGATATGCCGATCTCTTTCGGAAATATCAGACATATTGGTTGACTGAAAGTATGCGGTACGACCGTCTGGATATACTGTAGCAGCTGCATCATAGGCATGATCAATGCATAAGACGATATAACCTTGACTTGCTAACTCCTCAACCTCAAATGTGTTCTGATTGCGAAAACCATTTAAACCGTGAGAGAAGATCAATACGGGATAACGACTCTCGGAGTCTGATAGCCGGGCTTCTGTGATTGCATTCGATTTCACCAAATTTAGATGGCCTAGTACGAAGGCCGGGACGGACAAATCTTCTTCTACGCCCTTTGCGATCTCATGAGCGTTGCGGATAAATGGCTCGCGATTTCCCTCGCCACTATCACCTGCAGGATAATAAACCTGTACCATTAGCTCACGCCGGTCGTTCGGATCTTTAGTAAAAAGTTCCTCCCTTCGATCATCAACCCAATGATACAGCATCGTGCCGACCATAAATGGTCCGTTCGGTTTATTGAATAATGATACAGGCATGAGTGCAGGCATCGTGACCGATACAGACAAATAAATAACAAGCAGTAAAGTACGAACTGTGATTGTAAATCTGCTTCTAGGACTCTCTTTCCTACTGGCCAATAAATAGCATATTGTCAATATAACTGAGGACAAATAAGCCGGAATCATCTGCCAACGAAAGCCTTCAGTAATAAGCTGTATGATAAGCACACCATAGGCTACCGCCAAGGTGACGACCAACCATCGTTTAGTCTTACAACCTGAAAATAGTGTCCATCCCAAAAGAACGAAATTAATAAATATTAATCCTACTTCCCAAAATCTCATCGGATGCTCCCACCTTTCTGCATTTTCATTATCAAAGGTATGTCGTTATTTAAGAAACAAATTAAAGTTAATGCCATTCGTCTTCTCCTCTACATAATTTCCATGAACTTTAAGTACCGTAAAAGTTTTTTTGGTACCAAGAATTGATTATATCATAAAATAGCTTTATGTGAAGTTTACCAATACAGAAAACTAAGAAGAAGAAAAACAGATAGTTCTCGTACTTCTTAGTTTTTATGAATGGATTTGCTATATTTCGAACTTAATCATTTTTCGAAAATTCGCCTCATTGAGCGACATGCCTCATGCCTTGCATGTACGTTATCTTTGGATAAATGAATGACTCCTCACTTATGATTTAAAAGATAAAGATAATAAAAAAGCAACGCAGGAATATCAGCTTCGAACCGCTGCTCATATTCTTTTACAATTTAAAATTTTATGAAGGTAATTGTAAATTTGGTGTAGGCTTTTAATTTACTTTCCACCTTAATCAGTGCTTGATGTGCTTCAATAATAGAATAAGCTAATGCCAAACCAATTCCTACCGAATCATACTTTTTTGAACCTCTTGCTTTGTAGAATCGATTAAATATATGCGGCAATTCCTCTGCAGCAATTCCTTCTCCAAAATCTTGAATTATGAGTTCCGAATAAATCGGTGTATCTTCGATTGTAATTTTAATCTCATCTCCGGATTCGGAATGTTCAATCGCATTCTTCAGCAAGTTCAATACGGCTTCTTGCATCCATAGTTTATCATGAGTAACGATTACATCCTTCGGAGCATTCCAGTCTATCGAAATATTACGATTCGTAATCATGTTGTCCAAGCGAACTAACGCATCCTCAATGGTCTCCACCAAATTGGCCGGTTCTTTCTCAAATAAAATGGCTCTTGCATCGATTTTAGCTATCTTCAACAAATTTTGAATCAAAAGATGCATTCTAGAGATTTGCACATCGTTATGTTGCAATAATTGAACTTGCTGTTGGCGCGGCATACTTTCATTCAACATCATTTCATTATAGATGGAGATCGTTGAAAGCGGCGTTTTTAATTGATGGGATATATCCTGTAGCATTTGTACTAAAAATTCTCTCTCTTCACGTAAATCTTGCATACTTTTTCGAATAATATCTTTCATCGAACGAAATGATACCACCAGTTTAGCGAGATCCCCTTCTTTGTTTTCATTGATCACAACCGAATAATCCCCATCCATTATTTTCTTGGCGGCTGAGTTCAGCTGTCTAATATTATTGAAAATCCTCTTGTGCTGCATGTAGCTTACCAATAGCAGAATTGTTCCGAAACCAAACAATCCCCAATATAAAAATAGATTATGGCGAACAATATGGTTATTGTGTAAAGGAAACAATTGCGACTTTAGTTCTTCATACAATCCAAACTGTCTTAGAATCTGTCTCCCTTTTTCTTGATACTGAATTGAATCAGTAGAATGGGCCGTTAAGACTTTCATAATTTCCGTTTCATTCTCGGGGTTTTGCTCTACCAATCTTGCAGTAATTTCCCCCCAAGTTGTTATTGAATCACTTTTCAATTGATTGTAGAACAGTTGTTGTGTAATGAATTGATAAACGGTAAATAACGCTAACAGAACGGCTAGTATCGCGATGTAGCCTTTCAACTCGGTATTTTTCATCATCTTACTTTCTGCTCACATCCTTACTCCAGCAGTAGCCCAATCCTCTTTGTGTTACAATGAACTGCGGATTTTTGGGATCATCTTCAATTTTATTTCGTAAACGCCTAATATATACAGATAACGTATTCTCATCAAAGAAAACCTCATCTCCTCCTGTTATATCTTGAAGGAGTTCATCTCTTTTCAGTGCTTTGTGAGCGTTCATCATGAATGTGAGAAGAAGTTTATATTCTAAATTCGTTATTGGAATGTTTTCATGATTTTTATATACCTTGACTAGATTCATATCAATTTTTATATTTTCAGATGTAAAGATCATAGTAGAATTTTCGAGACGCGCTTGCTTGCGCAATTGCACTTTCACTCTGGACATGAGTTCCTTCACGCGAAAGGGTTTCGTAATATAATCATCCCCTCCAATATCCAGTCCCATGACCACATTCGCTTCTTCATCCAGGGCGGTTAAGAATATAACCGATGTGTCGCTTTGTTTTTTGAAATGTAAGCATAAATCATAGCCATTTCCATCTGGAAGGCCGATATCTAGAACAATTAAATCAAAAGGTTGATGTTCGAACTGATGCTTTGCTTCTTTAACACTAGAGGCTTTGACCACCTCATATCCCTCGTTTTTTAGCGAAAATTCGATGGCTAGTCCAAGAGCTTCATCATCTTCAACAAGCAATATGTTGCTCAACGTGTGACCCTCCTTCTCCTCTTTCTATTTCAGCCATAGGCAATAAATCAGAATAGCCTGACTATTCACATAGCCAGGCTCTCGGTATTAATCTTCCCTGATCACATCAATGATATTATCCTGTTGGATTTTACGCAGTGGAATCAGAACGGATACATAACTGATGAACAATGCGGCAGAAAACGTAATGACACATGCCACATAAGGGATCGTCCATTCAAGCTTCAAGATACCGGAAGCAGCCACATATATTATATAGGAAAGTATACATCCGAAAAAGATCCCTTGTAAGCTTCCAGACACACCGTATATGAGCGCTTCATAAATAATCATTTTTTTCAGATCTTTTTGCGACATGCCTATGGATTTTAATGCAGCCAGTTCTTTGCGTCTGATGATGATGCTAATCGTAATCGTATTGATGATATTTAGACTGCCTATTAGAGCAATAACCGCAATAAAACCATAGACCAGTACTTTTATAATGAGCGCGGATTCTTTCCTTGTTTTATTCTCGTCTAGGTGATTAACGGTTGTAATCGAGTGCTTTGTTCCCACAGTCTGCTGGATATCGGTAACTGTTTCACTAGATTGATTAATATCCTTCAATTTGACTTGATAACTGAATTCCTGTTCGTTAACTTCAGAGACATTCCCTAGCGACTTCAATTGCTCCAAGATGGTTTCGTTATCTATGGAATTAACAGGATGATCTTGTTGCAGATAGATGGTTAGATCCGATCTCGTCGATTCATTGTTCACATACTTGGTTCCAAAGGCGATATTCATGATCGATGAGAACGTAATAAACAATACACTGCTTATAATGATCGATAAGATGGTAATGGTATATCGATTTTTATTTCTTTTTACATTTTTCAAGGCCAGGGTCAATGGAAAAGAAACCGGCTTTTTCAGCACTGTTTTTTTTTGTTTTTTGATCGATTCTTTTCTTATTGATAACCTGCTGCTGATTGCCAGCAAGGGAGATATTCTACCCGCAAAAAAAGCAGGATAATAACTGGACGCCATCACCGCTGAGAGGGTAATGAGTGAACTGATTAATATAATCTGCCAGTCAATGTAAAAGAACGAGACACTTGTACCTGATTCTAGTAACATAATGAAAATAAACTGTAGAGCAGCAAGAGCCAAGATGCTGCACACTATCCCAATCGGGATGGCGATAACAGCTAGCACAGAAGCTTCCCTCATGACGATCTGTCGGATCTGCTTGCGCGTAGCGCCGATGCTTCGGAGCAATCCAAACTGCTTCATCCGCTCAACAACGCTGATTTGAAAGGCGTTGTAAATAACCACAGCTGTCGCGACCACAACTATACTAACGACGATGACGAGCATGGCCAAAATCGAGCTATTCGACTCCGGTTTCAACACTCTGATCAATTCTTCATTGATTACCAATTTCTCAGATCTAGTAAATGATTTTATCTCGTCTAATACTTCATTAAAGTTCGCCTTTTGGTTGATCTCAATTAAGATCCGGCCTTCCCCAATGGCAAAATCACGTTTATAGGTTAATAATCGGCCCACTTTACTCTTCTGTGTAAACTCGCGATTGTCCAATAAACCAACCAGTTTATATGTTTCTCCATTCAATTGAAATGAATCACCGAGCTTAAGATTTTTATTGATATAAGGAAGCGTCCATGAATCGACTGCTGCTTCATGCTCATTGTTAGGTAAATGACCATTCAGAAGACTATAGGTTAAAAACTCCATTGCATGTTGATCAGCGAAATTCATTTGTACAGCAACGTTTTCGAGCGAAATGGTTTTGCCTTGTGACATCAATCCATACGTTATGATTTGTGGATTGTATTTAATTTTATTCAATATCGCTTCATCGTAATTCGATATGTCGACATGAAACGAAAAGCCATTACGCTTTTTGATGTTTTCGATTTGGGAAAGCTGCGATCCTTTCATAAACAGGCCGATCGTAGATATTAACGCTACAGAGAGTACGATTCCAACTAAGGTCAAGATGGTTCGTTTGATATTTCCTTTTAAATACCGGCTGCTTAGTTGTTTATAACTATCGATCAACATCATTCTCCTCCAGTCAATGACTTATTCGCAGCTAGCCGTTGATCTGAAATAATGCTACCATCTTCAATCGTAATGACCCGATCGGAAGCTGATGCAATCGCTAAATCATGCGTAATTAACACAATGGTTTGATTGTATTTCTTAGCTGTCAATCGTAATAAATCCATGACTTCCTTTGTATTTTTCGTATCTAGGTTACCTGTGGGTTCATCGGCCAGTATCAAATGTGGATGATTGATAAGCGCCCTACCAATGGAGACCCGTTGCTGTTGTCCGCCAGATAGTTCTGAAGGCAGATGAGTCTTTCGTTCATGAAGCCCCAAGGTTTCAATGATTTCATCGAGATACGTCATATCTACACGTTCATCATCTAATAACATAGGCAATGCAATATTCTCCTGGACATTCAATACGGGAATCAAATTAAAAAACTGAAAAATAAATCCTACTTTTCTTCTTCTGAATATCGAAAGCTCATTATCCGAATAATCGTAAATATTATTTTCCCCAATGAATACTTGTCCTGAAGTTGGCCGATCCAGCCCTCCTAATATATGCAACAGTGTACTTTTGCCGGAACCGGACACACCTACAATGGAGACAAATTCTCCTTGCTGAATCGAAAGATTAATCCCTTTTAATGCATCTACCCTGCTATTGCCTTCACCATAACTTTTCACTACATTTTCCAATCGTACAACTTCCATCCTATTACCCACCTCATTACATAAAGTTCAACCACTTACTCTTAAGCTCTTATTCTTGTACATCTACAAAGTTTACTTTGTCTTTGCTATCCTGATAGACACTTCTGATTTTCTCTAAAAGCTTATTCACCTTTTCTTTATCTTTATAATCGAAACTGTCTTTTTGAAAATGAATCAATGAGATCGTTGACTCTGCTTCCTTTATTATGTTGTAAGTTTGGTCGTCAACAATAACAAGATCCATAGTTGGACTATATCCGATCCACGCCTGATGTTTCACATACTGTACTGGCACCATCTGACCATTCAAATCGATTTGGTTATTCTCGGTTTCGTCAAATAAAGCAAATAACAGATTTTGGCCATTCGTTAGTTCTTTGATAGCGGTAACGGGGTCTGAAATAATAGACATGCTTCCAGGATTTTGTCTGGCTCTAATAATCCCCTTTTTGATGAATTGCTCAGCAGTAGAACGAGTAATAACGGAGTACTTTATATATCGTGCTTCATTTTCTTGATCCGTTTCTTTCTGATCTCGGTCTGATAATTTGCTTACTTTTTTTGTTGTAACCAGTTTCAGTTTGTAGTCGATTATTTCTTTGCTTCTATCTTTGTACAACGCTTTGACTTTATTCAAATCTTGATCAGATGCGATGACCAAAATTCCATTCGCCGATTGCGATGGTCCTTCTATAAAGCGTTTTACTCCAAATCCAATACCTGCAAAAATAACGATAACCAACGTGAAAACTATCAATTTCTTCATTCTGACTGCTCCTTTTAAAAACGCTTGATGTCTGGATTATATACAACTACTCTTGATAAGTTAATGACTCTTATCTAACACTTGGACTTTTTATCTTACTTTTTAGTAAGAATAATAGCTACAGAGGACAAGATAATTTTTTACAGATCTAAAAATTATCAAATATATACATACCGTGACAAGGAGTTCTCTCGTAAAAGATATGTGCAAGCTTCGCTCAGCTTTTCTTATCAAAAATGACAATAGGTGTTCCTTCGTTTTTTATTTTAGAAGAATTATATGTCTGAAGGTAGGATCTGTAGAAGCTGTACAGACAGTTCTACGAAGCCTACCTCGGAAGGCTGCATTGCTTTGTCATCAGTTACTTGGATGGCATTTTTTATAGACACTGAAAGAATATTCATGTATTAATGAGTGGAAAACAATGGAGACCGTTTCAAGAATATAAACGGTTTCATTCACTGTATATTTTTCTCTCTATTATCCACGACTTAATCTTCAACTATATCCTGCCCGTTACTTCAAAGAAAACAGGGAGCAGCTACCGCAGTAATCCGCCCCCCTGGATATTTAATCATCACTCCTTCAATAGGAACGACTCTTCCGACAACCTCGTCAGATAGCATCTTGCCAAACTCCTGAAAATCAAGGAGCAGCTGCCGTAACAAACTGCTCCTCGCTCTGTTCAACTATCGTGTCCCGTTAGCTTAATCAACAATAAATCTTATCGACTATTTATTACTCTGCATTAGTCATCAATCCTATCTCTCTATTGTGGATTATATATTTTTAGAATATCCATCAACACAGAAAGTGTTAAAAAGTCCAATAAGTATTAAACTACCCTACCTATACTTCAATGAAAACGGCGACTGATCATCATGTCGGCTGCTGACAAGATGATCATATCGGGAATGTAATAAAGTTCTTATCATTAGTCGGAATGATATCAAGTTCTTCATCCGACAAAAGAAGACTCCATTAGCCTAACCACCCTGATTAATGGTCCAGTTCTATGGAGTCTATATTTAGCTTAAAATGGCTTCCTTACAACTTTGATGATGCGAGCACCACCGCGAATAAGCCTATTTGCTTGTTCACGGTTGATTCTTACAAGTACAGAAACATCAGTCGTGTTTTCAACGTCAAATACCGAAAAAATTCGACCATTAGCGAACAGTACGCCTTTTAACTCTACTTTTTTAGTACTACTCGGTATTGGAGGAAATTTTTTAAATATCGTACGCATAACACCTGCTTTTATGAGACTTGCTGCTTGTTTTGCAGTCGTTCGAACACCGAATACTGGATCAATTTCAACTCCAGGTGCTTTTGCCTCCACCTCAACAATTAGAAAAAAACGATTCCCAATCTTTGCAATACTATTCGCTCCAATGGTTATCGGCGGTGTTTTTTTCGCCAAATTATATCACTCCCTCGAACTATCATATGGAGGGCGTAATGTATTGGACCTAGACAATCACCCAAGTAACATAAATTCTCGATCAGACCGTATTGCTGCATTAACCTGCCCGTTAGTTGAGAAAGGCAGCTGATCTAAGTGATCGCTGCCTTTGCCGTTGCGTATTGCACTATCGTGTCCCGTTAACGTAATAACTTAAGACTTACTCCTTCGAAAATCGTCTGTCAAAACACCGCTGAACCCCCAATTTTCTTCATCAATTTCTTGAATAACAATATGGGTATGTTCAGGTTCCTTGCCAAGTACATTGACAAGGGTCTGAGTAAATTCTTTAACGATTTGAGCCTTTTGCTCCCTACTAGCACCCTTCGTTATTTGGAGATTTATATACGGCATTGTGGCCCCTCCTTACACAATATATTTGGACTACTTAATTATATACGGAAATAAGTGGAAATAGTTTTAAATTCACCACGCTAATCTGCCCGTTAACGTAATAACGGCTGCTCCACAGCAGCGTACAAGTATCGTGTCCCGTTAGTTCAATCCTTTATTTGTCCCTAACCTTATCCGGGATAGTGTTATTGTTATAGTCTAATTGTTCTTTAGACAATCCCATCATCAATTCATTCCAAAATAAGAAAGCCACATTGTATCTTTACTTTAGGTAATATGATTTTATCCATATATTCCTCAAAATAAAATAGCCATCCTAACACTACCGCATATTTGGATTGTCCATGAGTCACATGTTAGGGTATTCAGGTTCTAACAAACAGTATGTGGGCATTCCATTTCAAATTGAGTTGGAATGCCCACTTTTCGAAAGCACTTTCTATACAGTTTGCGTTTGTCGATTCAACTCTCTACGTAGCTTTCCTCGAAATCCTAAACTCTCTGTCGAAACAGCTTTATCAGCGGTTTTCGCGTTTACTGAGCTGCATTTCTTGCAGACTGTCAATAGCTTTCCGTCCGAGTTAGTCGCAGAATAAAGTAACTTTATTCTAGTCGAGAGGCAAATCGGACAGGTACCTCTACCTCTAGAAGGTGTTTTCCACAAGCCTTTACCGCGTTTCGTCTTAGCCATAAGAACTCCTTTCAATATCAAGAGATATATAAATAATTCCCATTTATGTAAAACCCTTTGTTGTTTTAATGATACTAACTAAACATATCAATATATAGGTAAAGAACATTTATAGTTAATTATCCTGCCCGTTGCTATGAACGTTTTTGTCAAATCCACGTATTTACTAATCAAATGTCTTCACCGAAACACTAAGCGCGAGAGTAAATAAGCGAGCGACGGTCGGCACGCTGCTATCCGTGGGTTGGTTACCACATTCTATGCCTTCGTCAAGGAGAGCTTTTACTAGCTAGCAACGCACATTCGGATTATTTATCCTAGTGCAAACGGGCGCTCGTATGTTCTCTCCCGAACCTTCGTTTACTCCCGGGCCTAATGTTCCGGTGTTTTTCCTTAGAGTCTCAGTGCTTTGGTATGTTATCGTGTTTAAACTTCACGATCTTCCTTGCTCTGCAATTCGAGCAACAGCCCAAATAAATCCGACTAATTCTCGCGCAACGGCGCCGATGGCAACATTTTTATGTTTGCTTTTTCCGAATACAAGTCGACGGTATTTATTGTGCAATCTTTCTTGCGCTTTCCATGACAGTAACTGTACTTCGGCAGGCAGTCCTTCCAATCGCTTGGCAAGATCTCCTTTAACAGCAGGCCGGTGCCGGTAGCTCCAAGCCGACTCCACTAGCGTACGTCGCAAATGTCCATTCCCTGCTTTAGTCATAGAGCCTCTTCGTGTTGTCTGACCTGACGAATATTCACGAGGAACAAGTCCTAAATAAGCCATGAGTTGCGTAGGCGAACGAAATCTCTCGAATGATCCGATTTCTGCAGCAATTGTAATCGCTGTTATATGCGCAACACCGCGTAGTGATTGCAGAATCTGAATTACGGAGGACTTCGCGCCTGTCGTAGCTTGTTGGAGAAGTGCATTTTCTAATCGACCGATCCGATGCTCGATCTCTTCGAGTGCATGAAGCATTTCCGTAAAGACAACTTCCATAGCTTCGTGCTGGAATGTTAGCGCTGCGAGCCAGACGCGATACTTCTTTGTCCAGCGTCGTTGAATTGACTCTGGTGGATGAATCTGGTGCCGCAACAGAAATTTAAGTATCCGTTGACGAGCACGATGCGCATCCTCCCTAGCAGCTTCGCGGGAACGAACAAGGTCCCGCAGCGCTTCGTCATCACGTGTTGGTACATGAATAGCCGTCAACTCGCCAGCACGAAAAAGACGAGCAAGCTGCTCTGAATCCCGACGATCTGTTTTGACATGGTCACCCGGACGTTTTGGCATGAGAGAGGGTGCAATGACAATGCAGCTCGCACCCATAGATTCGATCCAACGCTGCGTTTCGTAGCCTGTAGGGCCTGCCTCGTAGCAGAATGCAAGAGAGTCCGCGGGCCCTAATTCTTTTATTAATTTTCGAAGAGCGCCAGGGGTATGCGCAATAGTGCCATAGTAACGTGGGAGTTCACGGCCTGGATCTGCAATGGCTACTGAAATTTTTTCCTTTGATACATCTAAACCGATAAACTTTGTGACATACTGCATAGTAACAGCTCCTTTTGCTTTGTAGCTCTGAAATGGTTTGTACTCCTACTCTCCATTTTTAACCTACGATACTAAGCAAATACGGGGCTGCTTTACGTTCATCATAGCTAGCCTTATAGAAATGAGCAGGCTCGGCAGCCTGCTCATTAATGACTTGTTTATTCAACTACCGTGTCCCGTTAGCTTAAGGCCAAGCGCCGGACATTAGTCTTATTTTGTAAAGTAGAGAAAGAGTCGTCGCGTCCAGTAGAAAACTCTTTATATACAGTAACAAACAAGCACAATTAATCGGTTGAACATATACCGTTAATGATTGACTTGGAGGTGAGTGAGATGAGTCGGGCATCTAATGGGTTACAAGGGGTATCTATTATAACAAGCACTAACCGCCCACATTTCTTCTATAATATTCTTAAGAATTACAATAATCAGCGTTATCCGGTAAAAGAACTGATTATTATCTTGAATAAAGAAAACGTGGAATTAGCTAAATATCAAAAAATTGCTCAGAAATATAAAAATGTCTCCGTCTATAAGATACCTGAAAAAGAATCTTTAGGTAGATGCCTTAATTTTGCTGTAAGTAAAACGAAATACCCGTTCATCACAAAGTTTGATGATGACGATTTCTACTCACCATATTATTTATCCGGACAAATGAAGGTTTTGCATCAATCTAACGCTAATATTGTAGGAAAACGGCATATCTTGCGTATCTCGAAGCAGAAAAGCTGCTCATCCTTCGCTTTCCCAAACAACAAAATAAGTTCGTTAGTTTAATTGCCGGAGGGACGATCTTATTTAAAAGACGTGTTTTCGATCGAGTACGTTTTCCTCATCTGTCATTAGGAGAAGATGTCTCATTTTTAAATAGATGTCGGGCTAAAGGGTATAAAATATATGCGCCAAATCCGTATAATTATGTGCAAATTAGAAGGAAAAATAAAAAATCTCATACATGGAAAGGTAGTGATACCTACTTACTAAAGGGGAGTTGCATTTTGGGAAAAGCAGATCAATTCAGGAAAATTGCTACGCGAAAGATTAATTAGGACTCCTGATTCAGCCAAGCACGAAGTACAGCAATTTTCTCTAGTTGCCGAACGCGAAAAAGCACCTGCAAATCTTTTAATCTTTTTGAACTACTTGTTCGTTCTACTTTTATCTAATATCTCGTTTGCTGCTATGTACGTCCTTATTTAGCTTAATTTGCTTGCAATATGAGAAAGCATCGATATTATCTTTCACATCTTCAAGACGCCGTAAAGGGTGCAGATTTCCCCTGCACCCTGATTTCCTACACTAAATAATGGAACTAGTCCTGTTTATCTTGTTCAGTTCCATTATTATCAACGGTATCGCCTACTTTATTGCCCAGCTAAGCACCTACGATACCACCTATAACGGTTTCCACAGGACCCAAAGCCGAACCGACTACTGCCCCCATGGCACCGCCACCCACAGACCCTACTGCCTCTTCGGCACCTACACCAGAATCATCGTTTCGATTAGGGTCGTTGTTTTTAGCCATTTCTTTCACTCCTCATTTTGTGATATGAAACGCTGCTTAGCCTGCGTAACATCCCAAAACAAAGCTTTCCCTAACCTATATAAAACGATTCACCTTGATGTTCAAATTACTATCAACACATCAAAAATGCATGGGCGCGTAGTTCATGCATTTTTGATGGCTACATATAAGGTTTTCTATGCTTCGAAGGGGAGACCCATTTTTAATATATGCGATCAGTAGATGATTGCTACAAAAGAATATATTCCTCTAAAAAGGATAAATTAGTGTGGTATGTGCAATAAGGAGGTGGATGTAGTGACAGTCGGATCACAAGTAAAAACAACATTAGCAAGCTTGTCATTTCGAATAGGGCGTCAATACTAGAATGGTTCCTCCCTTTTTAGTTGCCCGTGCCATTTCTGTAAGTATCATTACTCTTCCTGATCCGCCTCTAAATCCTTTTTCCCTTGTAGATTGCCTAAAGCAAATCGTCTCAAAAATGACCTGACTTAATGAATCTCACGCATACGATGCTTCTCCAACCAGAGTCGATCCTAAACTGCTTTTTGTACATCCAACTAGCCACCACTCCTAACGGTACTGTTGTAAAGTCTCTTGAAGAAGAGTTTCGAATGCTGAAGGGTTTCGATGTATGGTCGATAATCTCTTCAAGCCGTATGCACCATACTGGCGAATTAACCCCTCTTTGTTTAAGGCAAATTCTAAATGCTTATCGGGAAGGGCCATTCGCTGCGCCATCGTAGCATGATACACCCAAGATTTCAGATAACACTTCGGCTTCCAGTTCGTTCGAGTCCCCATATAATACAAATAACCCAGGAGTAAACTATCGTCCTCGTAACCCTGTTTACCCTTCAAAAATCGGGTATCATACCCTCCAATTTCTCGTAAAACGCTCGCTTTATGAACAACCGGATGGACAAATCCCTCTCGTGTTTCTTCACGATTCAAATCACTCAGCATTGCAATTAATGCTTCAGTGTTATCAGGAATAGCTATTTCATCGTTGAAAGGTTGCAGTACACCGTATATCGTCACGATTCCTGGGGAAATCATTGGTTCATCGGTGCTGACTAAATAATCAACTAGCGGCACATGCCATTGTGGAGGAAACACCATATCAAGATGAATTTCTGAGATATACTCTACGTCACCATGATGCTCCCAAATGTATTCAAAACAGGTTTGTCTCCCCTGTGCGATTCCAACATTCTCGCCGTGGCCGAGAATTACAGCCTGTAAGTCGTAAGAAGTTAGAATTTCCCTTAGGTCTTCATTGCTAAAACACCCTTGATTATATACAACAACGAGACAGTCATCCGACATCCGTAAACTTTCAAAACATGTCTTAGCCATCCTGAGATCGTCATCATAAGAAAATTCGCCACGAATCAATAAAGGCAAGGTATGAACAATCTTCATAACGAACGTCTCCTCCTCTTATTCGACCCATGGAATCAGGTTCGGTGTGTCATCCAAAATGGATAGATACTGCTCCTTCCATCCATATTTCGCTTCCGGATCCAGCAACAGATATCTTTGATATTTATCAAGACGATCTTCAGGTTTAGACCATCCAAAGTGTTTCAATCGAAGCTCCGATAGACGGTGAGAAAGTTCGAATACATTCTCAGGGATCCGTCCACAATGCTGCGGTGTCTCTCTCCATTTGTATATAAAATCAGGACGGTAACGAAGCAAAAATGGTCGATACGTCAAGTGAGAACGCCAGAGCTGGTCTTCCCTGTAATGGGTTTCGTTCCAAAAATCGAAGAGCCGGAAGCAAAAAACGTCGACTTCATTTTGCTGTAACAGGTGATGAACCTTATTGGCAAACTGGCGCTCAAAAGTTTCATCCGCGTCGAGATTCAAAATCCAATCAGGATCTGTTTTCACCGTTTCCTCCCATTGTTGCTTACGTAAATCGACTTCGTTGTTGAACTTAGACACGTCATTCCTTACCAACCTGACGGGTATCCCCTTCAGCGCGTCCAGGCAAACGTCAATCGTGTTATCTTCGCTGCAGTCATCGATAATCACCGCCTCATCGATATATTTCCGGTGTTCCTCCAGTATTTGTCTCAAGAACCGCTTTTCCTCGTTCTTGACCACCATCGTCAATGTTAATTTATTCCTTACTCGTTGGATAGAAGGGGCTGTCTTTTGACCATTGCTTTCCGAGAAGAAGCCTATATCCGGTGTGATGGCATGTTCACTAGCCTCGTATTTGGACCTTTCTGCCTTGTCCAGGTCTGATTCCCGATAAATATGATACGCTGGAAAATGGGTATCAACATATAAGGAAAACCCGATTGCTACAGCACGAACACAGAAGTGACGATCTTCACCCCAAAAGGAAAGGTTCTTAATAGGTTTGAAATTCACTCCGGCTACTAACGCTGAGCGACTGATAAGCGTACAAGCCCCTAGCCCTCCTACCTCATATACCCCTGGAATTTTTAATTTTGTAATAAACTGATCGTAGCGGACGGCGATTTCTTCATCGCTTAAGTTCTCTCCGCGTTGCTGTTCCCACTGCGTGTACTCGTCTCGAAGCCATACTTGAGGCTGAGGTGCAGAATCTGATTGCCATGAGGTCCAAAAAATTTCCGATATGATATCTTTTCCCGCAGCAACCAATTGTTCAACCGTTCCGGGATGCAGCAACAAATCAGAATCGACTAGAAACAAATAATCGTACTGTTCATCAATAGCGTGCTGGATCATAGTATTTTTAAACTCTGCCACTTTCCAAATAAGATGCTCGTTCCAAAAATGCGTGGTTTCATTACGGTAATATTCATCCAATTGCCCGGATTTCAGCACCGTAACACGGTCCACTGACTTAGCGAAGTCTCGCAGCATTTCACTTGCCTGCTCGCCCGGGTTGTCGTCAATATAGAAATATCCGAACTCCATATGTTCCTGTCTTAAACGATGCAAAGAGGTTAAAAATTCGCGCAGAATGGCTGGTTTTTGATGGACGGGACTCCCAATTAACACACGTGCCTTGTTATTCATGCCGATCCCCTCCGGCTTCTACCTTATCATGGTTGTCTAATACGGATTCCAAATACGTTTTATTATGCAATACGCATGGGTCAGTCGGCCGATATTTGCGAACAATCTCATTATGATAGTGAGCTAACTCGTATTCACCCATTCGGTCATAACATACGCAAAGTTGTAGATGGGGCAACCAAGTCGAGCATACAGGATTGAAAAACCCCCAGTTGTCACCTGACTGTTCAAGTTGGGTAGCCAATCTATACCAGAATATCGCTGTTCGAATGTCCTCCTTCTGCAAGAAATGAAATCCCAAACGGCAACAAAATTCGGCTCGAGGACTACCATATTGAAAGGAGCGCAAAGAAGATGCCAGCTCCTGTTCCTGATTACCGAGCTCGTGATAACAGTCTGCTAGCTTCCCGCAGGAAGAAATATTATCTTCGATCCACCCCTTTCCCGTGGCCAGAAATTTATCGTAATAAACTATCGCTTGTTCATACATCCGGTGATCAACGAGTTCATTTGCATAGTAATATAAATCTCTTGGCGAAAAATCTTCGCCACGGAGCAACCGGCTTTCGTAAATTCTAAGATTTCTATTGCTATCATGATGGAGGCTGCTGTGCGTAATAGCAACATCGCTATTTAAAATGTTCCCCCAAACTTCGAGGTATTCGTGAACGGCACCAATCCATCGAAAATTATTGACCCTTTTAACAAGTCGATTGCGTCTAACGCTTGAAGTCACATTTCCAAATTCATCGAAAGCTAAATGATAATCCATCGTAACAGAATCAACGGATGGATCGAGCCCCCCTTTTAGGGTCATGAATTTCTGACGGTCTTCATTCTTTAAAATGTCATCCGCATCCAACCATAAAATATAGTCTTTTGAGCCGCAGCTGAAAGCAAAATTGCGTGCTGCTGCAAAGTCGTCTATCCATTCGAAATCGAAAACTTGATCCGTATACTTACGTACAATATCCTTGGTCTCGTCGGTCGATCCTGTATCTACAATAATGATTTCATCAACGATATCCTGAACAGAGCTCAAGCATCGATCGATACTATCCTCTTCGTTTTTTACAATCATACAAAGAACAATGGATATCAAATTACTCACCTCATAACAGGTATATTCATGGGGGGAGCCCATGTGAACCTTCATTATTCCTTTATTTCAACAAACGTTTCACCTTAGAAATAAAAAGCGACTAATCCGCAAAGGATTAGCCGCTTATTGCCTAAGGCTGTAGCAAAGATCCTATAAAAGTGATTGCTCCAATTGCATTTGCTGAACCGACTAACGCCACCGCATTAAAAGAATACGTAACATTTCCGGTTCCAGGGGTTAGATCAACGTGCTCAACATTGGTTGCCTCAAATGTGTTATTTCCAACTGCATGCTGATTGATGCTAAAAATTAGAGTCGCCCCACGGAGGAGTTGTAGTTGAATTGCTGTAGTACCCGCCGTTGACTCCCATCCAACAATTCCGGTTAACCAAACACGACTTCCCGCAGGAACTCCCGTTATTGTAATGGTTTTTAATGTCGTTGCGACAGCACTCAACGGGATGGCTGAACTTCCCGATGTATTTGGTGTATTCTCAGATACTTGTAATTGTAGGAAGGGTCCTCCTGTGGCTCCTGTTGCACCTGTAGCTCCGGTTGCACCCGTTGCTCCTGTGGCTCCAGTTGCCCCGGTAGCACCTGTAGCTCCTGTTACTCCTGTAGCTCCTGTTGCTCCGGTTGCACCTGTTGCACCCGTTATTCCTGTAGAACCTGTAGCTCCGGTTGCACCCGTTGCTCCTGTGGCTCCAGTAGCCCCTGTTGCTCCGGTTGCACCTGTTGCACCCGTTATTCCTGTAGAACCTGTAGCTCCGGTTGCACCCGTTGCTCCTGTGGCTCCAGTAGCTCCTGTTACTCCTGCAGCTCCTGTAGCTCCGGTTGCACCTGTTGCACCCGTTGATCCGGTAGCCCCTGTTGTTCCTGTTGCACCTGTAGCTCCGGTTGCACCCGTTGCTCCTGTGGCACCTGTAGCCCCTTGTGCCCCGGTAGCACCTGTCGATCCTGTAGCTCCTGTTACTCCTGTAGCTCCTGTTGCTCCGGTTGCACCTGTTGCACCCGTTATTCCTGTAGAACCTGTAGCTCCGGTTGCACCCGTTGCTCCTGTGGCTCCAGTAGCCCCTGTTGCCCCGGTTGCACCTGTAGCACCCGTTATTCCTGTAGCTCCTGTAGCTCCGGTTGCACCTGTTGTTCCGGTAGCACCTGTAGCTCCTGTTACTCCTGCAGCTCCTGTAGCTCCGGTTGCACCTGTTGCACCCGTTGATCCGGTAGCCCCTGTTGTTCCTGTTGCACCTGTAGCTCCGGTTGCACCCGTTGCTCCTGTGGCACCTGTAGCCCCTTGTGCCCCGGTAGCACCTGTCGATCCTGTAGCTCCTGTTACTCCTGTAGCTCCTGTTGCTCCGGTTGCACCTGTAGCACCCGCTATTCCTGTAGAACCTGTAGCTCCGGTTGCACCCGTTGCTCCTGTGGCTCCAGTAGCCCCTGTTGCCCCGATAGCACCTGTAGCACCCGTTATTCCTGTAGCGCCTGTAGCTCCGGTTGCACCTGTTGTTCCGGTTGCACCTGTAGCTCCTGTTACTCCTGCAGCTCCTGTAGCTCCGGTTGCACCCGTTACTCCCGTTGATCCGGTAGCCCCTGTTGTTCCTGTTGTTCCTGTTGCACCTGTCGATCCGGTTGCACCCGTTGCTCCGGTTGCACCCGTTGCTCCTGTGGCTCCTGTGGCTCCTGTGGCTCCTGTGGCTCCAGTTGCCCCGGTAGCACCTGTCGATCCTGTAGCTCCTGTTACTCCTGCAGCTCCTGTTACTCCGGTAGCACCTGTTGTTCCGGTAGCACCTGTAGCTCCTGTTACTCCTGCAGCTCCTGTAGCTCCGGTTGCACCTGTTGCACCCGTTACTCCCGTTGATCCGGTAGCCCCTGTTGTTCCTGTTGCACCTGTGGCACCTGTGGCTCCAGTTGCCCCGGTAGCACCTGTCGATCCTGTAGCTCCTGTTACTCCTGCAGCTCCTGTTACTCCTGCAGCTCCTGTTGCTCCGGTAGCACCTGTTGCCCCTGTTGCCCCTGTTACCCCGGTAGCTCCTGTTGCACCCGCTATTCCTGTAGAACCTGTAGCTCCTGTAACTCCTGTTACTCCTGCAGCTCCTGTTACTCCCGTTGCTCCTATGGCTCCAGTAGCCCCTGTTGCTCCTGTTGCTCCTGTGGCACCTGTGGCTCCAGTTTCCCCGGTAGCACCTGTAGCTCCTGTTACTCCGGTAGCACCTGTTACTCCCGTTGCTCCTATGGTTCCAGTAGCCCCTTGTGCCCCGGTAGCACCTGTCGATCCTGTAGCTCCTGTTACTCCTGCAGCTCCTGTTGCTCCGGTAGCACCTGTTACTCCCGTTGCTCCTATGGTTCCAGTAGCCCCTGTTGCTCCGGTTGTACCTGTAACTCCTGTTGCACCCGTTATTCCTGTAGCTCCTATGGCTCCAGTAACCCCTGTTGCTCCGGTTGTACCTGTTACTCCTGTTGCTCCTGTCGATCCGGTTACTCCTGTTACTCCTGTGGCACCTGTGGCCCCAGTAGCCCCTACTGCACCTGTTGCACCAGTTGGACCTGTAGCTCCTGTAATTATCGGTGGATGTAACACGGGGAAAATGCTTCGGCAACCTTTCGGTGGTATTAGACAAGAAGGTAGTGCATTTAAAGGATAATATTTTATGACGACCATAAACACTCCCCTATCTAACAAAAGAAAGTTAAGCTATAGTCGTGCAATGTTTAATCACATTAATGATATATACCGACTCCCATATCTTATGTGCGGTAGATCTCAGATGGAACATGTACTTGTGCATTTTCATTTTTTTGATTTACATACAAGCCTTTTGGCCGCGTTGTAATATCGTTGGTAATCTGCAGGAGTGCAAACAGTTACTGAATCAAGTTGCCCAAGATCTCGAAGGAAGAAGGAAGCAACATCAATCATTAGATAAGCGAATCCCTGATTGGATTAGGGTAATCAAAGTTAAGAACACTTTTATTACATTAGTGGTCTTCATCAAGAGAATTTTAACTTGCTGTTATCTTCGAAGATGAAAGGTATGCAGGCCTAATGGAGTAATATGGAGCATAGAAAAGAGTTCTATAAATCACATGGACCAAATTAGAGGATGTACAACGGGTATTAGGGTTATAGAATAAAGCGGGACTTATATTAATATGTTCAATTTTGAGTATCGTATTACCAATAAACTGCATACTTTAATATAGGTGGCCCAACCTCCTATCAGTTAAGATACATGATCTAGCTAATATAGTAGATCATGTTTTTTGTGATTATCTTTAAGTTTCTTAAGTTCAATCCATACAAAAAGTGCATCGGAGTCGAAAAGTTAAAATTGAGTTCCATTCCCCAAGAGGCATAGCGTAAACTACCCGTTAGCAGATCGCGGCTGCCAATCTATACCGGAAGCTGCGTTTTTGTATATTTATTAAGCTATCGTGTCCCGTTAGCTTAATGCCTTGGTACATAAATGCGTCCAGTGTCGGTATCAATTACGAAGTCTGCTCGTACACCTTTACTATATGGTGAAGGAAGACGCTCAAATTGATAAAGGGTGCAAAAAACAGTTGAGAATTCCCTCATGCTAGTACAATGGCTTTTGGCCATTTTAAGCTTCTGCCTTAATTCCACAATAGAACATGTTTTACCGAAGAGAAATACATTCTCATAAAAACCATCAATTTCAATTATCACATTAATCACCGCTGGTTGCTAACCAGCCTCAAAGCTCAAGAATCAACCACTAAATTATGGATACCTTCAAATTATACTATCGTGTTCCGTTAGCGCAATGCTCATATCTTTCTTACGGGACAAAATATTTTTATTTCATTACTTTCATTATCTGTTTCTCTCATTGTCTTCTCATCAATGGTCTGCGACCACTGTTACGGTGCGATCCTTAAGGAGTTCGCACATATGTTCGAGGAGGGGTAACAGGAAGGCTCGTCCCGCAGCTGCTCGCATTCTTATAGACCTGAAAATCAGCCACTTTTCGTGGCTTGCCTTATTCGATTTATGTTCGCTCAACGCTGTTGGCATTTTTTCCATACAATTTTTGCGGGATTTGCTTCGTTCACAATAGCAATCGCTTGCAAGTCCGCCGTATAGTCCGCGCAGACTTCATCCGTGATATTGTCGTAAACGTCTTTCTCCGCGTTCAATCCAACACGGTCAAAGGCAATTGCCGCCGCTGCGTAAAAAAACATTTCTAACGTGTGGTTCAGGATATGGATGGATGACGTTGCCTGACCGATGGCGCGTGCCGCTGCTTGAGCGGCGGGGTCGCTGTTCAATTCTCGGGCAGCGACATCACAATCCTTCATGAGTACATCCTTTACCGCGAATAAATCTGTGCTACCGGTGAGGCAGTTGCGAGCCATTTGCAGAGCGTTTCGCGGGCGGTTTTCGCAAGGGCAACGTTTCTCAAATATTGCCAGAATCTTGTGTTCAGCAAAATCCAAACACCATTTGCGCAAAGTCGCTTCACTTTGGGTTTCCATCAGATCCTGTAGCTCGCAAATCAGCGTTGATGCTTTGCCTGAATAGCCAAGGGTTTTGCGTTTAATTTTCGGCATAGTATCATCCTTTCCATGAATACTTTCATCATATATAACATATGTTCTTTATTCAATGGATTCAGAACTAGCCACTTCAAAATATAAAAATGGATACCTCATATCGGGCATCTGTCTTTGTTAAATCACGCCGTTCATTCCGCTCTCTTTTTTGGTTCACAAGGCACCCCCCTATTATTAGGTTGCATATATCTTCTCACGGATCTTTCAGAGGTTGAAGGTGTGCTAGGTTTGACGCTTATATTCCAATAACCCATTGCTTTCTGTGCTTTATTACTAGCAACCCTATCGATTACCCTTTGTATATCGCCGAAGAAATTCACAATCACAAAGTAACTAAGCCGATTAAATACACAATGAAGATGTGCTTTGAATTTATTTTACCCATGATCGGTGAATTCGGCTTAAGTTAAGATAGCCTCCTTGTCGGGGGCATGGTAAATTAATCTTATGGCCGAGCCCCTGAGGGTCGGCGGAAGAAGCGAGAGAACGGAGTGAGTCCATGAAATCTGTAATTGGTTGGGGTTTTATCGGAGCAGGCGGAATTACGAAGCGGGTTATGAACGACTTCAAGGAATTGAGCGATGCTAAATTGGTCGCTGTGTTTTCCCGTACGGAAGCTAATGCGGTGCAGTGAGCGCTGCCTTACGGTGCAAAGGCTTACACCGACTGCGAAGCCATGATCCGGAACCCGGAAGTGGATGCCATCTATGTCGCCACGCCGCACCATCTCCATATGGAACATGCTTGTTTGGCACTTGAATTAGGCAAGCCGGTGTTATGCGAGAAGCCGTTCGCTCCGAATGCCGCGCAGGTTCGGAAGATGGTTGAGAAAGCGAGAAAAACCGGAACGTACCTTATGGAAGCGATGTGGACCCGATTCTTTCCGGTAACGCGCAAGGTCATGCAATGGGTTTCGGACGGAGCCATCGGAGACGTGCATTACTTAACGGCGGACTTCGGATTCTCTGCTGCGGAGAACCCTCAATCGCGCCTGTTCAATCCCGATATGGCCGGGGGCAGTCTGCTCGATGTCGGCGTTTACGCAGTCTCCTACGCCTCGATGGTTTTCGGCTCCAAGCCCGTCGAGGTGCTCAGTCGTTCCCGCTCCACTTCTACTGGAGTAGATGCCCGAATGGCATGCTTGCTGGAATATGAGAACGGACAGATGGCTTCGCTCTTCTCTTCCATCTCGACTTCGACACCGCAAGAGGTTCGCATCATCGGAACCAAGGGCCATATTGAAGTTCCGCGGTTCTGGTCCCCTAGAGAAGCCAGATTGATCATAGGGGATCGGCTTGAGGACACAATCAAGGATGAACGGATTGGGGAAGGATTCGGCTATGAATTTACAGCCGTACATGAAGACTTGCGGGCAGGCCGGAAGGAGAACGCCTTGATCACGCTCGACGAATCGATCGCGGTCGCCGAGACGCTGGATACCTTAAGAGCGCAGTGGGGGCTTGTCTATCCGTTCGAGGGGTAAGCTGTCGTATTTGGGGGACCCGTTGTATAGGTTATTCTTAAATTTCCTGCATTATCCTGCCCGTAAGGAGAACAGGCTGCCGAATAATATTCGGCAGCCTGTTCTTCGTTGTGCTATCATGTCCCGTTAGCTGAAAGGTGTATGTCGCTACTTACATGTTAAAATTGCTTTCATATGGGTTTGCATACAAATCAATATCAAACTCAGCTTTTATACTATTTGCGAATTCAATCTGTTCTTTATCAAAATGTAAACCTGGTGTGTATCCATTTTCCATAATTATTACGATTGAAAAGAGGCATTCCAATTTATACTTCAATTTTAACTGGTTAATAATCGCTGATTTATATTTCAATCGCTCTAATATTTGGTCCAATTGTTCTTTAACATCATAGGATTCTTGATAGCCTGTGCTAAGTTTCCAAGCCGTCTCTTTTCTGTAATGCACCTTGGTACTCTTCACATTGGCATTTTCCTCTTTGGCAATAACATCACCTTTATTATGAGAATCGGTTGGTTCTATGCCCAGTAATTGTGTAACTTCATTCACTGGAAAATCCTCACCAAACATACTGAAGTACACCATGACTTTAGTCTTATCCATTCTCATTCACCCCAATAATCTCAAATAATCTCTATTATAGCGGTTGTACACTAAAGTGTCCGTAAACGCAGCGACGGCAGCCGATCGTTCTGGTCGGTTGCCGTCGTGTCATCATTGAACTATCGTGTCCCGTTAGTTTAATGCAAATCATTAAGCCGATGCACTTATTAATAGATTTGATGGTTTAGCCCCCAAAACCAATCTTATAACCATCCAAATCTAACGATAAATTCTTTCCAACCTGATTCCGAATTATTTAGCTCAGAAGCAAAAATTGCTCCTTTTGCTTTAAGTTCTTCATAAAATTCTTTTCAAATGGGTTTTATTAAATCATGTTGGAATCCTTCTTGCGGATCTTCTATTTGAATCCAATCATTATTATTGATATCAAAATATTGCTTACAAAAATTTTCTGCGTCAATCAATTCATCAAACCAAAAATCATTATGTGATGGAATATCATCTTTAGACTTATAGAGAAAAACATAAACTCCATTTGATTGTGTTTCATATATCATGACTTTCGGTACTACATGCGAAGGACTAGGTCGAGTAAATGCATACTTCCTCATTCATTTATCACTCTCCTAATAAGTTCTCCAGAAGGTCTGATTATTTTTGGGCTTTCAGGTAACCTCTTATTCTAAATAATATATGTAAGGTATTCGCGAATCATTTCAACTATCCTGCCCTTTAGTTGAATAGCATTTTTCTTTGGAGCAATTCATCTCGTAATACTACAGAAATGCTAAAAAAACCGACGGTAGAGCTCTCGTCGGCGTTCCCCACGCAGCTGGGCATAAATTTGAGTGGTTGATGCTTTTTCATGTCCCAACATACCTTGAATGAAATCTAATGGCGCACCGTTATCAAGGAGTTGACACGCATAAGTATGACGAAAGCGATGCGGATATACATTTGCTTCGATCTCTCCCCGACCTGCAAGCCGTTTTAATGCCCACCTGATCGTCGGGATAGTCATTCGCCTTGTTGGATGTGTATCGGTTACAAATAAGGCCTTACAAGTATCTTCTCGGCTCTCGAGATACTTCTTCAACCACACTTTACACTCGGTTGTAAAGTAAACTTCTCTCTGTTTTGAGCCTTTGCCATTTACAATAGCGGAGCTGTTCTCCCAGTTCAGGTCATCAATGTTTAACTTCTCCACCTCGCCAACCCGGCATCCGGTACTGTAGAGAAACTCAAGAAGTGCCCTTTCCCTCAGGGACTGGCAAGAGATTTTCAAGTGAATGACATCTTCCTCAATCAAAAACTTAGGAATACGCTTGTCCATTTTGGGCTCGCGTAACTTCAAAGCAGGATTTGAGATTAAGTATGTTTCTTCATAGGCAAAGCGGAATAGGGAACGAACAAAACGAATGCGATGTCCCAAACTACTAGGTTTTAACCGATCGGACTGCTTCGCTAAGTATTCCTTCAACAAGTTATGTGTAACCTCAGAAATATCCAGGTCTCCTAGTTCTCTTAGCAGCATCTTGAGCTGAAGGGTGTAGGCTTTCAATGTACTTGAACTAAAGCCCTGGATACGTTTATCAGCTTCGTACAGTCGCCATAACTCACTTAAAATCATAAATATAACCTCCCATAAGAGCTATTAAATCTAGTTTTGCTTCTTATGGAAGGTTTTAATCTATTAAACTAGCGTGTCCCGTTAGTTTAATCCATATTTGCGAAATGCCATTACTTTTTGCGAACGGGAAAGCAAATATCCGTAACAGACTCCGCAGACTCAGGACCATGATTTCTTTCATCGTAGATTTCGATATTATATAGCCCAGCGAGTTCATATCCGCTTTCTTTTAACCACGTAGAGTATAAATAAGCATGTACGGCACCAGCATTTTCGGCTGGACCATCGAATGTAAATAAAACATAAGTATTGGCTGGGATCTCTCTAACAATCATTCCATCAGGAATATCCTCGGTCGAAGAAACTTCAACTCCAATAAAAAATTCGAAAAGGTCTGTTTCGGGATCATAATCTTCAGGGTCCGTACTAATACCAAATACTTCTCTTTCGTTAATGCAACTTTTGACTTCCGCTCTTCTTTCCATGAAATTCGCCGCTAGTTTAAGCGTGGTCCGATTCTGTTGCACATCATAAAGAGTTACGTTAGCCGCTAAACCGATTAATGTCATGGACGGCTTGTCGATGATGGTTGCTTTCATGTACTTCCTCCTTAATGAATCTGATTTGAGAAAATTCAATTGAACTTTTTTGTAGATGTTATACCTGGCAAAATATAACATTAATCTATTATTCGCTAATTGATTGAACAATCCTGCCCGTTAGCGAAACGCGGCTACCGATTTATGCGGCAGCCGCGTTTTAGTTATTGTATTTAGTTATCGTGTCCCGTTAGACCAATCAATCTAATTCCAAACTATATAGATATCACCGTAATAAAACACCGCATATTCAATAAGTATTTCTCGCTCTTTATCTGTAGGACTAATTGAGAGCTTATCATTTCCTTCAAAAATTACTTTAATTGAATCATCATCCCCCGTGTGAACATCTTTAACTATTTGGTTGATTAAGCCGGACAGGGCATCTCGGTAGCCATTATTCTCGTAACTGTACTCCACACAGTTCAATGTTACCGATGGTGAAGCATAAGCAGTTAGACATGCATCATTTGATTCGCAATGAAAACCAAATTGAATATAATCTCGAATAAATGTCACAGAGTACAGCACAGCTCCGTTAACTTTGTCTATTGCCACCCGCCACTACCCCTTAAACCCGTTTATACAGCTTTATTCGCGAAAAAGTTATCAAATCCTTTCAAGTAACCTGCCCGTTAGCACAACGCGGCTGCCGATCTATGCTGGCAGCCGCGTTTTAGTTATTTATTAGACTATAGTGTCCCGTTAGCGTAACAAGTGCACTTAGATTGGAAGCTAACTCTTGTTAAAGTATTCAAATACTAACACAATAAATCCAAGAATAAACAAAACAATCCCCACTGTGAATGGGAGCCCAAGAAATAAACTTTGCACATCGTTTCCCATATCATTAGCACCATAAATAGCGAACCAGAGTTTAGTACCTCTCCATGCTGTGATACTTGGTATATATAAAGCTGCGGCGATTAAAATTGCTAAGGAAATTAAGCTCCCCATAAATAGAAATGTTGCACCAATAATTGTCCTTTTCACGAAAAGGTTCCCCCCTCTGAGATCTTAGACGTAATCTATAATTGGTTTAACGTTACTAGTGTTTGATAAGTTGCGTTAATCTGCCCGTTAGCTTAATAAAAAGAACAGGTTACAAGAACCTGCTCATCAATACTTGTCATTCAACAATTTTGTGTCCCTTTAGTTTAACAAGCCGTAACCATTTTCGGATTTTATTAAACTTAATAACTCATCACGGAGCTCGAAAAAAGAATTATTCCACCCCATCTTTGCATAAAAGCGTAATCCTATCAATCCATAATATTTAGCTCCAATTAATCTTTCTTTAAAATTTTGGCTTTGTCACGACCGAGAATGTAGTGAACTACAATTTTAGAAAACTACTTTGACCACAAAGCGGCTTATAGTTTTTTTCACATTAGACTTATTTGTTTTTTAAGGCTGGAGCCCCCAAACAAGCGTGCCGTTCTGGAAGAGCGTCACTTTATCCCAGTCCGCAAACGACGTCTTCGTCCCATCGAACGAGTAATCGTTTGCCTCGTTAAAGTTCGACCAATCGGCTTTGGCCATGCGGAGCTGGATTTCACCGGACTGTCCGCCTGCCGGAATCGAACCGGCCTCCGCAGTAAAGCTGAGCTCGACATAGGTGTCTGTATTGGTTCCGCTTGCGCTAGCAAACGTTTGTTGAATATTCGTGCCACCCACCTGAGCCCAATCGATCCACGCGTTCATCGATGAGGTGCTGTCTCTCGTAAAATAGTAGCGGATTTTGAGATCACTTAAGTTAACAGAGGTTGAACCGTTATTCTTGATGTTGAAGTGAGGCTTGATCTGGTTGCCATTGACATTTATATCCGCTGCCCGGTACTGTACCGTCAGATTACCCGATGGCGCTCCCTGCGGCGTCACCCCCACTTGTACGGAGTTCGGACTTTCCCCCGCACTGTTCACTGCGCTCACGACATAGTAATAAGTCGTGTCGTTAGTCAAACCGGTGTCCATGTAGCTCGTTCCCGTTACACCGACCGCTACCGTCGTATACGGGCCGCTGCTTGTCGTCGAACGCTTGACGTTGTAACTCGTCGCATTGTTCGATGCCGTCCAACTTAGCGCCGCTTGAACGTTACCGGCCGTCGCCGTCAGGCCAGTGGGAGGTGCTGGCACCGTCAGGTTGGATTGCGGTGTTACACTCGCTTGCGTAGAGTTCGGGCTTTCTCCCGAACTGTTCACTGCGCTCACGACATAGTAGTATGTCGTGCCGTTAGTCAAACCGGTGTTCGTGTAACTCGTTCCTGTTACTCCCGCCGCCACCGTCGTATACGAGCCGCCGCTTGTCGTCGAACGCTTGACATTGTAGCTCACCGCTCCGTTCGACACTGTCCAGCTTAGTGTAGCTTGTGTGTTGCTTGCCGACGCCGTCAGACCAGTTGGTGCCGCAGGAACCGATGGATTGCTAACGGGGATTGCTGGATAAGCATTCTGGACAAGCTGCACGAATTGGTTATGGAACCAGTGACCGGATAGCGGGGCATCCGGCAAAGCGCCCGTCGGTGTACCATTGCCGCTTGTGTAAGTCGGATCACACATTCTGTCAAAGCCTTTGCCCTCATTATTCGGAATCTCTTTACTGGCCCCATCCGATTCTCCCGGAGGTTTCACCCACACGAACGCATCGAGATGAGACGCCGGGTACCCTACGGGCGCAGCCGTTGGTGGTTGCCCCATACCTGCGCTGGCCGCGTTGCACCAATTTCCCCGGTGGAAACGCTTGTCGACGCGGCCGGAGTTGGCATACTCGTTAACGGTAGTGCCGCTCGCACTGGTCGGTCTGCCGGGGCCTCCCCAACCGTTGCGTGAAGTATCGATCAGGAAGCCAATACTCGGCGGCCAGCCATTCGCCACAAAACCGGCGTATAACGCCGCAGTAAAATCCGCTTCATCGAAATTCGGATTCCACTGATAGTAATTAGCGGATCTCAACTGCTGCCCGCCGATAGTCAAGTTCGGATCAGGCAGATAAGGTTCCTCTAACGGGGTGGTGTTCGCCGTGTCGGTGATAAAGCCGTCAACGCTTGCCAACCCGGCCGTAGTCCCCGCCACCACAGTGGTGAAGAGCTCGATGGCAGGCTTGTAGTTCGTATCCCAACCGAGCCAACCGGAGTGCCCGATATCCATGTAGGTATACACATTCGGAATCGCATGCAGCTTATTCAGAGCATACTGATTCGCATCACGGTAAATATTCGTTGAGTTTGCCTGCGCACATTTCGGATCACTCAAATTAGTTACAAGGTTCGGTAATGAATCTGGCTCGACCACCGTTACAATCCGGATGTTCTGGTATTTCGAGTCAGAAAACACACTGGCGATCGCATCGATGTATTGTGTTTTGTACGTCTGCAAGCCCGCAGGTGTGAGCGGCAGCTCTCCGTTCGACGCCAAAGCATGGCAGTCCCTCCCCGGCATGTCATAGATAACAAATGTTGCGGTGATTGGTGTGCTGCCTTTCTTTTGCGCTAACACGGCATCCATCGTTTCCACAAGGCTTTTGCGTCCTCCATTCGCTGCACCGCCTTGGATTGCCGCGATCCGGTCAAGCCATATGGCAGTCGGGTATGACTTTACCGTCTGCATCTTCGCAATCAGCGTGCTATCACTAACCTGCGCGATCGACGTATCAATCAACGCAGCGTAGTCTGTGTTTATATACGCCGTCGCACCCAAGAACGGATTATCCACATGCGTTTCATCCGCGAAGCTTTTGGGGAGGTCATACGTTAGGAAAGTACTTATCATCAAGACCAATACCATACAAAGCATCCAGGTTCGCTTAATTGTAGACAGAGCAATTATCATTGTCTCAACTCCTTTGTATTCACCTAAGTTCAACTTTAAGGCTGGATTCCCCAGACAAGCGTTCCGTTCTGGAAGAGCGTCACTTTATCCCAGTCCACAAACGACGTCTTCGTCTCATCGAACGAGTAATCGTTTGCTTCGTTAAAGTTCGACCAATCGGTTTTAGCCATGCGGAGCTGGACTTCGCCGGACTGTCCGCCTGCCGGAATGGAACCGGCGCCTGAAGAAAAGCTGAGCTCGACATAGGTATCGGTACTATTTCCGCTTGTGCTGGCAAACGTATGTTGAATATTCTCACCGCCTACCTGCGCCCAATCAATCCATGCGTTCACCGTTGAGGAGCCGTCTTTCGTAAAGTAATACCTTATCTTGAGGTCGCTTAAGTTAACAGAGTTCGTGCCGTTATTCTTGATGTTGAGATGAGGCTTGATCTGGTTGTCATTGACGTTTGTATCTGCTGCGCGGTACTGTACCGTCAGATTACCCGATGGCGCTCTCTGCGGCGTCACCCCCACTTGCGCGGAGTTCGGGCTTTCTCCCACACTGTTCACTGCGCTCACTACATAATAGTAAGTCGTGCCGTTGGTCAAGCCGGTGTCCGTGTAGCTCGTTCCCGTTACACCGACCGCTAGCGTCGTATACGGGCCGCCGCTTGTCGTCGAACGCTTAACGTTATAGCTAGTCGCATCATTCGTCGCCGTCCAGCTAAGCGAGGCTTGCGTGTTGCCGTCCGTCGCCGTCACGCTCGCCGGAGCTCTAGGCACAGTAGGACCAGGGGACGCTTCCATCAAACGGTTAAGCATATCTTGTTTCGGTTGATTCCATGTGACCCAATCATCCAGCAGTAGTCCACCGGTATCGCCGCTGTTTGGATTGACGCACCAATACGTCCAATACATATTATTCGCACGAATATAATCAACCAGCGTGTTTTGCCATTTGCCTTCCGAAGACGTAGTATCGACGTTTCTGCCGCCGAATTCGCCGACAAGAATCGGAGCGACATTGTTTTTATGGATATATCCCCAATATGCATCCCATATGCTTGGCAAGTTGTTAGGAAAAGTGGGGTCGGAGAACCAAGGCTGACTCGCTACTCCTGGACCGTAATCGTGAGGAGAATATACGACCCGATTGGCTACATCCAAGCGCACTGGATCATTTTGCACCCCTTTTAGGTTGCCGCCCCACCAGTAGTTCCCTGTCTGGCCCTGAACATTAGAGCTTACGCCTTCAACAATGATCAACCAATTCGAATTCACGCTTAGTATGGCATTGCCAGCACGCTCGGCGGCCAAGCGCCAATCACGGGCCAAATCGCCGCAGCCCCAGCAGGCGTTGCCATGAGGCTCGTTATGCAGATCCGCCCCAATTACCGTATCGTTGCCCAAATAGCGCTGCGCCAACATCTTCCAGTCTTCTACCCACGTCGTTTCCGAAACTGTTGAAGTGTACCACAGTTCCGATTGTTCGACGGATGTCGGACGATGTCGGTCCAGAAGCACCTTCATTCCTTTTGCGCGCACTTTTTCAATCAATTTGTCTAGAATCTGAATAGGCGTCAATCCCTGAAGATCGGGGTTTATCGAATAATCGATACTGTTAGAAAGCTTGCCTGGCTGAAACATTTCATTGGTGTAAGGAATACGCAGCAGATTATACCCTTTACCCTTTATTTGGTCGAGTATGCTGTCCATCGAACGAGTCCACAATCCGTGTGGCGCAAAATTCGCCGTCTCGAATCCAAACCAGCTAACGCCGTTGAATTTGGCGGTGTTTCCGCTAACGTCCTCGATTCGGCTACCGTTGGTGTGATAATAATTCGAACCATTCGCAGTTACCTGAAATCCCAATGTACTCGCAATAAGAAAAAGGGTCAGTGTCAATGTCAATGTGAGTCTCCATGCCTTTCCTTTCATTTGTTCCCAACCTTTCCATAAAAGAGTAGGATTTAGGAAAATAAGCAGGTTCTACATGTGTATCGCCTCCTTTACATCCGGACCGATTTGTTAATCACTTCCTTTCAATCGGAATGACAAAGATCTCTTTGGAATGGAGCGTACTGTGTTTTCTCAATTCAAGAAGGGGATATCGAGGATGGGAGAGAATTGGAGTTGCATTTATTAAATCGTGAGCCCATTATATGGAGGAAAGGCCTATAATCGCTATAATTTTAATTACCCGTTTAACACTCTAATGACTCAACTGCGTTAATAACTTTAAAATGAAAAAGGCATAAGACGGTTCCATCTACATTTCCAGGCGTACCGCCAAATTTCAATATTAATCTCTGCATTAGATCATTCGAACAATAAAAAAACTTCCTCAACGAATCTGGGTAATATGCCCATGACTTTGTAGAAGAAGTTTTTTCTTTTATTCACCAATGTTCCCAATTCAACAACAGGCTACAGTTTAATCAATCTCCACTTCTGGGCACCGGTTCCGTTATCGGTCCATATTTGCACATTCGTTCCATCGGCAGTACCCGCAGAGCTAACGTCTAGTGCTTTCCCGCTTCGTACGTTTATCAGTTTGAAGCTGCCATCGCCATTATCAATCATACTCCACTTTTGTGCAGCTGTTCCATTCTCCGACCATATCTGTACATTCGTGCCGTCGGTTATTCCTGCACTGTCGACATCCAAGGCTTTACCGCTATTTGGGTTGATTAACTTGAAGCTGCCATCTGAATTGGTAGATATTCTCCATTTTTGTGCTGCCGAATTGTTATCTGTATAGATTTGTACATTTGTACCGTCTGATGTGCCTGCAGCAAAAATATCAAGCGCTTTTCCGCTATTCACATTGATCAGCTTATATATCGCTCCAGGCTCAATAGGCGTAGAGTCTGCCGTATAAACTCGAACATAATCAACCGTCATCATTTGTGGAAGACTTGTGCTAGCATCCGGGTACCCAGGCCAATCCCCGCCTACTGCCAGATTCATGATAATAAAAAATGGATGGTCGAAAACCCATGTTTTACCCGAACCAAGTTGGCTTTTGTTAAAGGTATGATAAAGATTGCCATCCACGTACCAACGGATTTGCGTAGGCTCCCACTCTACAGTGAACACATGGAATGCGTCCTTGAACTGCTGTCCGTTCGGCAAAGTGTAAGGTTTGCTGATACCACCAGAACCGGAATAGCCTGGGCCATGCGCTGTGCCATAAACAGTAGAAGAGTCATGACCCAGATTCTCCATAATGTCAATCTCCCCCATGTTAGGCCAGCCCGTTGAATTCGGATCTTCGCCAAGCATCCAAAACGCTGGCCAGATCCCTTTGCCATAAGGCAATTTAATACGTGCTTCAAACTTGCCGTATGTTTGCGTGAATTTTCCGCTTGTCAGTAATCGTGCAGAAGTATAAGAATTTCCGCCGTAATTTTCTTTGATCGCTTTGATGATTAAATTACCGTTACCATCCAAATAGGAGTTGTCTCTTCTGTCTGTATAGTTCTGTAATTCATGGTTTCCCCAGCCATTACCTCCGATATTATAGTCCCATTTACCAGCATTAGGTGCGGCACCGAAATTCCCATTAAATTCATCGCTCCAGACCAAGTTCCAAGTGGTCGCAGCCTTAATCGAAGGAAGTGGTCCCAAGATCAAGCTGAATAGCATAAGGAATACGAAAGCGTAAAGAAACGTTCTTTTCAATTTCAACATAGAAATTCCTCCTTTTTCACTGACGAGTAATCCATCGTATTGCTTAATAATATATCTATGCACCACGCTCCTTCCGAATATTTTTGTTACGGGAGCTTGACAAATGCTTATATTGAAAAAACGGCAAGCTGATGGCGATATAGCTTTGCCGTTTTTAGAGAATTCCTTTAGTTGATGTTTTTGAAAGCAATGATCGCGCTAAACATAGGAATATAGTTATTAATAATCAGAACAAGTCCTGCAGGTAACATCATCATATAGAAAATCCAATTTTTTGCGTATCGTCTTGAAAAATGCTAGCTTCGCTATAAACGCCATTTCCGTTGTGTTGCCAATTCGTCGTTAATCTGGTTGAATAAACCAATTTGTTCTTCATTCTCCTTCCTATTGATTCCTTCCAATATCTATATATTACTTTTTTGGGAGTGAGGCCTTCTATCCGGGAAATGACTACATAAACACTATTGTGACATGTGAGACTGAATTTTTTTCGGTATTGGGGAGAAATACTAGTCACTCTTTTGAACATTTTGGCAAAATGCGAGAAATGACTATAGCCTGTGACTTCAGCAATAAAGCTGATTTTATCTTCCGTTCACACGAGCAGTTTTTTGGCTTTCTCTATTCTAATATTTAGCATGTATTCAGAAATGGAGAGTCCTATTTCTTTTTTAAGGAGGCGGCACATATACCCGGAATTCAGGTAGACAAAAGTAGCAATATCCTCCCTATTCACTTCTTCGTGCAAATGATCGTCCATAAATTTTCTGACTTTCGCGATAACTGCTGAAACATCATTATTATGCTAGTTCATATACTCCATTCCGGTCGATACGACACGAATACCCAAACTTTCGAAGTTGGTTTAAAGAACGAGTAGCAGTTCCTACATCCTGCAACTCTTCGTTCGGAAATATTTTCCTATGAGCAATTGCTGTGTTCATTCTGCTTGAAACAGGTCATTAAAGTGTTTAAGGTGTCACGCTTCGGATAGAGCTTCCCTAACTTGGATCGATAAAATAAAAATACGTACTAAGGAAGGAGGTAACGAGGTCAGAAAAAGGAAAGCCGTCAGATTAAGAGCCGAGCATCAGACAAACCATTTTGAGGAGGTACTACTTACATGCTGAAAAGAACGATCTCAATCGTATGCACATTTGTTATCACCTTAATGCTAACGGTAACTTTAGTTCCAGCAGACAAAATAAGTGCTGAAGATGTGGAAGCTGGTACGGTCGTAGCCCTGAACGGCCAATTGAGAGTATCCGGAAGTCAATTAGTCAATCAATCGGGGCAAGCCATCCAATTAAAGGGGATGAGCTCCCATGGATTGCAGTGGTTTGGGCAGTACGCGAACTACAATAGTATGAAATGGATGAGAGACAACTGGGGAATGACATTATTCCGCGCGGCTATGTATACGCAAGATGGCGGATATATCAACGACCCTAGCCAAAAAAATAAAGTGAAGGAAGTTGTGCAGGCTGCGATTGATCTTGGCATCTATGTCATCATCGACTGGCATGTGTTGGGTGAACAAGATCCTAACGTCTATAAACAACAAGCAAAGAGCTTTTTTAGTGAAATGGCCAACTTGTATAAGGATTATCCGAATGTGATTTATGAAATCTGCAATGAGCCTAATGGGACTGCCACCACGTGGAATGGCAAAATTAAGCCTTATGCAGAGGAGGTCGTTCCGGTTATCCGTAACATTGCTCCGAACAGTATTATTATTGTAGGAACCGGAACATGGAGTCAGGATGTACATGATGCGGCGAACAATCCGCTCTCCTACAGCAACATTATGTATACAACGCATTTCTACGCCGGCACTCACGGTCAATGGCTGAGAGATCGTATTGATTATGCGAGAAGCAAAGGTGTGGCAGTATTCATAACAGAGTGGGGAACGAGTGATGCATCCGGTAACGGCGGTCCATACCTTTCAGAATCCAAGGTCTGGACAGACTTTATGAAAGATAGGAAACTTAGTTGGGCAAACTGGTCTTTAGCTGATAAAACGGAGGCATCCGCTGCACTGATGCCAGGCGCTAGCTCATCTGGTGGATGGTCAGATTCCCAGCTAACGACATCAGGTAAATTTGTTAGAGATCAGATGAAAGATGGATCCAACCAACCTCCAAGCGATGGCATCGTTTCGGGCAAAACCTATAAATTGGTTAACGTAGGTAGCGGTAAAGCAATGGATGTCGCTTCTGCAGGCACTGCAGACGGCGCGAATGTCCAGATCTGGGACGATAACGGAACCGGTGCTCAGCAGTGGGTAATTACCGATGTTGGCGGTGGGTTGTATAAAATCATTAACGTCAATAGCGGTAAAGGCTTGGATGTAGCTAATTGGGGAACAGCAAATGGCTCGAATGTACAAATATGGAGCTATGGCGGCGGCGCCAATCAGAAATGGAGTATTATCAAAGTTGGAAGCGCTTATAAACTGATTGATAGTAATAGCGGTAAAGCTTTGGATGTAGACTCTGCAGGCACTGCGAACGGTACAAATGTACAAATTTGGGATGACAATGGTACAAACGCGCAAAAGTGGAACCTATATCAATTAAATTAGTCTTGTAGCTATTAAATCAGGATCATTAAGCTAAAACTATAAAATGAATAGACTATAATCGCATGAAGTATATAGGACTATTAACAAAGACCTTGTTTTCATGACAGCCTTGCTTACAGATGTCACTAATCTTGAAACTTTTAGGCTTTACAAAAAGAAGATCACCACATCCGGCCAGCTTGGCCAGATGGATGGTGATCTTCTTTATTACATTCTGTTAATTGCCTGAAACGGTGATTGGCTGATTGTACTACTGGTATACCAATTTGATCAATTTCAGGTGAAATTCGCAATACTTATTTTTGATAATTTTTCTACTAGCACAATTAGATCTTGATCTTGGTATAACAAAACACCATCATTATTTGACATTATTAAACCAAGATAATGACAATGTTTTGTTTCTAACTACTATGATTGCGGATTAAGCTTGAAGAAACAGTCTGAAGATCATGGTTGCAGCCTGTGCTCTCGAAGCATGGTTCTTTGGTGCGAAACTTCCATCTTCCATACCATTGATAATGCCTGCGCTTTTAATGGTATCCACTGCTGCTTTTGCATAAGCAGCAATTTGAGATTGATCAGTGAAAGCAGCAGAAAGATGGCCGGTAGCAAGTGTAAGGTTCAATTGCTGGCTAATCCGGTAAATCATTACCGTCATTTCCTCGCGAGTAATGTTATCGTTGACACCAAAGGTGAAGTCATTCTTGCCGTTTACGATACCAATCTTCTGTGCACTTGCTACTGCGTTCGTGTACCATTGACCTTCATGGACATCGGTGAATGTTGTTGCAGCAGTCACATCAGCGAGATCAAAGGTATCTATTAACATCTTAATGAACTCTGCGCGTGTTACTTTGCCTGTGGGATTGAACAAGCCATTGCCCGTTCCATTAATTGCGCCCCTTACAGCTAGTGCCTGAATACTATCCTCAGCCCATGCCGTTACAGATGTGTCAGTAAAGGAGACATGTGAATAGGCAGCCGCATACTGGCTAAAGCGCTTTGCCATAAATTCAACGTTGCCTGTTGCCGAATTATATTTGCCGTTCTTCACAACTTCGAGCTTGCCATTACTATCTTTGTAATAAATGATAATGTTGTTTGACTTTTCCCCAGCTTTCATTTTGTAAGGGATACCTATTTGCACGCCACTTCCGATAAGGTTGTTGATCTTCTTTTCGTCAATGCGAAGTCTGAAATCATAGACCGTTCTTCCATTCAACTGCCCCTGAACGGTTGCCGGCAGATTAGCTGCGTCTACCGCTTCCACAGTAAGGTGGATAATGGATGCAGCAGTTCCGCCATTTTTGCTAATCAGCTCCGGATTAATCGTAACGGTTGCTAAGCCAGTATCCAGCAGAATGGCTTTAATGTTGCTGTCCGTCAAAATATTCTGTGCCGGAATGTCCAAATTCACTTTCTTTGTACCTTCAGCCATTTTCACGACAATTGTAATTCTGTGATCTGTCGCATCATGTAATGCCGCTCTAATGTCTTCTGGCTTAACAATAGCTACAGCCACACCATTTGCATCGGTTATTGGTTGAACGATAACTTTGCCGGAATCGGACGTCGTCGTTGGCTTACTCGGTGTACTTGGCGAACTGACTCCTGGCGATTCGCCTCCGCCTCCCGTATTCGACGTTGCTTTTACCGTGATCACCGCAGTAGCTTCCTTACCTCCATCGGCAGTCGTAACTTTAATCGTTGCTGTTCCCACAGCAATAGCCGTTACTTTACCTGTTGTGCTATCCACTATTGCTACACCTGGTTTGTCTGACGACCATATTACTGCTTGGTTCGTCGCGCCTGCAGGCGCAATTGTTGCTGCCAGTGTTTGCGTGCCGCCTACTGTGAGATCAACTTTCGTTGGAGTCACTGAAACTCCCGTTACCGGCACTTTTACCGCAGTTACAGTTACAACTGCTGTTGCTGTATGACCACCGTCTGCTGTTGTTACCGTGATCGTGGCTGTTCCTGTTCCAACTGCCGTTACTTTACCTGTATGATCAACCTTTGCAATGCCAGTGTCGCTCGAGGTCCAAGTTACCTCTTCATTGCTTACATTTACCGGTTGGAACTTCGTTTTCAGTACGCCTACCGATCCTACTTGTAATAAAAGATTTGCAGGATCCAGCGATATACCTGTTACCGGAACATACGTGCCAGAAGTCGAGAAAAATGTTACAAAACTATCAATCAAGCCCTCTTTGCTTGTTATTGCACGAATCACCTTAGCCGATGTGGCACCGATTGGCGCGGTATAAACTACGCTGTCCTTTGTCGGCAGCGAGCCATCTATCGTGTAGTAGATGGTGGCCCCTTCAATATCAGTTGTTAATGCAACCAACTTGTTTGTTGCTGTCACAAGAGGAGCCTTAGCCTTCTGCTTCACAACTTCAGGAGTGCCAGGTGCAATGGTCAAAGCACTGAAGTTAAATCCATCCCCATTAACCATGATGCGAAGCGTTTGAACGCCTGCATCCAATTTCACGACGACATAGGCTTCTTGATAATTACCCCAGCCTCCCGTAGACGGTATGGATGCAGAGCCTTTAAGCGTTCCGTTTGATAATACCGAAGCGGAAACACCGCCTTGTGGCGTAGCATATTGGAGACGTACTTTATAGTAGCCCTCCTGAGGGACATTGATGAGATAATCGAATGTGGATCCTGCAACGGTGTACCCGAGGTTATTCATCGTACTTCCGTACTGAATCACCTGTTGGCCCGCTGCGACAAACTTATCGGCCTCAACCTTGATGACCCCGTCGCTTCCGGCTGTTTGTGTAATCACGGGTTCAAAAGTGATATTCTGCATATCAAACGAGCCGCTGTTTCCTTGAATACGCATGATTTGTTCTCCAGCCTGAAGTTGTACCGTAAGCCGAGCGCCTACCCAGGCTGTCGAACCATACAGATTCGGAATAGCGTAAGAGCCGAGAGTGCTGAGATTTTCAGACTGCAAGAGGAATCCTCCACCGTTCGGAGAGGTTACCTTTAGGGTAACTGCATATTTACCCGAAGCAGGCACGTTAATCTTAAATTCAGCCCAATCACCTGTATCTACACCTGTGAGTTTGGCGTCTGAAGTGTCCGCGTCATTGATGGCAACACCTGATAATTGATAGTAGTCGTTAGCCGTTACCGGGCCAGGCAGAATATCGGTGGCATTCGTTTTGTGTCCAGTCCCCCTCAGCATGACACTACCTATCAACGTTTGACTAGGTTCTGTATCTGAGTACGTCGATGCCGTCACCGTCAACGGCGTATTCACGTAATATGGCGTATTATCCCACCTCAATTGAACATTGACTTGATCCGGACTCGCATAGGTTACTTTGCCTATCGTAATCCCCATGGCAGCCGCTTCAGCGCCTAGCTTAATGGTGCCAAGCTTTGTCCCATACGTCATGCCTGTTACCGACAGGGAGATCTCCTTATGATCCACATTGTAAGGCAGAGATTCCGGCGTGACGGCCATTACCACGGGATCCTTCTGATCCAGCACAATGCGATTCCACTTGTACGTAATGACGGATTTCGCTGGAATTTGTGCAGCCACTTGCGTGCCGTCGCTAACGAGTTTGAACGTTTGTGTGATATCGGTCTGATTGGCGACAACGGAAACAATGGTTTTCTTGTCTGGGCTCATAAACGAAACGTTCGTTACGTGATCCTTTGACCCATAACTACTGTCAATCCGGATGTAGTCCGGCTTTACAAACTTCGAGTAGTTACCCAGCAAGTAATATTCCGGCGTCAGCCAATAATTGTCCGGATTACTGGAATCCTGAATGACCATAGTCGGATCCGGTGTACCGACCCATTGATGGGTGGCAATATCACTGTCGAGCATAAGAACCCACGAATTGTAGCTCTTAGCCCAGTTACGGAAATATTGCGCTATTCGGTCTGCACCCACAGTGCCCCAAACAGCTCGCTCTGTCAGATAAATATTCTCGGTTGGATACAGGTCATGCAGCTTCGTCATCATCGATGGATCGCCACCATAGTCGTGGAAAGCCGTACCGTCAATGGCATCGCGATTAGATGCATCGGCCAACATCGGCGCGGGATAATTCATCGTGTCGCTGAAGTTATGGTCGAAGATCCAAAGCTTCACATCGAGACCAGCCGCAGTTAGTTTCTGATGCAACAGCTTGCCAAGCTCGGCTTCCTGCTGCCAAGGCATTTTAGTGCTCGGATACTCAATCTCTAGAAGCGGTTCGTTCTGCAGTGTCATTGCTGAAATGTTGATACCCTGCTCTTTATAAGCTTGAATAAATTTAACGTAATAATCCGCCAAAATAGGCAGGTATTCGTCTTTCACCGAGCCTTTGATCATACTATCCGTCGTTTTCATCCAACCCGGAGGACTCCATGGCGAAGCGAAGAACTTCATCTCTGGATTGATAGCTATGATTTTCTTAAGTACTGGAATAATGCCATAATCGATATCTTTTTGAATGGAGAAATGCGCCAGATTGGGGTCGGTTTGACCTGCCGGCATGTCGTCATACGAATAGAATTTACGGGAAGTAAAATCCGCCGTACCGATTGTAAGGCGCGTCATACTCATGCCTATGCCATTTGTATTACTCACCAGTTTGGTCAACAGCTCATTTTGCTTGGCATCCGACATCTTGGTTATATTGAAAATCGTCGACTCCTCCATCGAGGTGCCCATGCCGGTAATTGTTTGATATTGTTTGTTCGGATCAATATTGATCGTAGTCGCATAGACGTCATTGCCTACGCTTGTCAGATCAAGATTCGCTTGAGGTGTCAGCTGTTTAACTTCATCGCCGGGTTGCCATCGCGGGGCATAATACCATAACATGCTTTGGCTGCTGCGTTCGCTCGAAAGCCAACTCTGGACCATACCCTGACCGCCCGGAACCGGATTCTGCGGGATAATTGCGCCACCTCCGTTTCCACCCTGTTGGGGTGCAGGACCAAAGCCTGTGGAGCCGAACCAGTTGAAGTTTAGGCCGCCATTCGTAAACTGCATCTTGATCTTTTGCACGCCTGCTTCCAAATGAACACCATTGACAGTCGCCGTCTTCCAGGTTTGCCAGCCGCCAGTATAGCCGACTCCTTTCAGTTCCCCAAGTGTATGGCCGCTAGCATCTATGATGAGTATGCCAGAGTTCGTAGTACCCGCGTCGCCTCCTGCATAGCGGAAGTCTATATCATAGGTTCCGCTAACCGGAACATCAATCAAATATTCAAGCCAAGCACCGCCGTAAGTATAGCCGATATCCTGACCGCCGCCTGTATCGGACGAATTTTCGCTTTTTAAACCGTCGGATTTAGCCGTATAATTCTCTGCTTCGACTTTATCATAAGGGTCTTTTGGTCCAGGCTTGTCAGGCATGATGGGTAATGTTGGAGTTTCCTCCGCTTTCGTCAGTCCATAACCATAATTAAATAGCACATATTTGGGTTCCAGATTGGATTGTCCCGCGACCGGATTTGTATATGCTTCTGTATAAAACGGCCAACGAACCGGTAATTTACCTGTGAAATCCTTGTCACCGAACAATACGTCAGCAACGCCTTCACCTTCCGTACCGGGCAGCCACGCCTCCACAAGTCCTGCCCAATCATTCAATCGGTCGCCGATCATAAGTGGGCGTCCGGAAACAAGGACAACGATCGTCGGTACACCGGAAGATTTGATATTGTCCAACGTCGCCAAGTCTTCCGAATCAAGCTTCAGTTTGTTCAATCCGTCACCGTTGCTTTCAGCATAAGGCGTTTCGCCTATGAAAGCGATTGCAACATCGTTGCCCTCTGCACCCCGGCCGTGCTTGTTGTACGTGACTTTCTTTGTGCTGCCTACCGCCTGTTGAATACCTTGCAGTAACGTTGTTCCGGACGTCGTGTTGCCCTTAGCTCCCTGCCATGTAATTGACCACCCGCCGGATTGCAGACCGATATCCGAGGCACTCTTACCTGCCACAAAAATCTTCTTCATCCCAGACAGCTGTGAGAGAATCGGAGAGCCGTTCACCTTGTCGTTCTTCAACAAGACAAGAGACTCACTGACTGCCTTGCGTGCCAGCTCGCGGTGTTCAGCGGAGCCGAACATTCCAGCCAGCTTCTTATCCGTCATTGGATGTTCGAACACACCTGATTCGAACTTAACGCGCAGAATACGGGTAACGGCATCGTCGATACGCTCCAGCGAGATCCCGCCCTCAGCAACCAATGCCTTCAGATTCATGATCGTCGCCTTCCAGTCCGTAGGCATCATCAGCATATCTACACCAGCGTTAACCGCAACGCGGATCTGATTCTTCAAGCCACTGACATTTTTACCGTCCCAGTCCTTCGTAATCTGTTGCACCGCATTATAATCAGAAATGACAAAGCCGGTAAAACCCAATTTCCCTTCACCATCACCTTTGAGGACATCAGTCAAAAGACGCTTATTCGCATGCATTTTCAAACCTTGAATGCTGCTATAGGAAGCCATGACGGTCCGTGCCCCAGCGTCAATCGCTGCTTTGTATATTGGCAAATCCAACGCTGTAACCTGCTCTTCTGTCATACCTGTTACATTACCTTGGTTCACTCCGTCTTCCGTTAAACCTTCGCCAAAGAAATGCTTCGCTGTAGCCACCACGCGGTCTGTACGTTTCAGTTGGTCTCTTGTCGCACCCTGAAGTCCTTTAATGAAGGCCGCTCCCATTTCACCAACAAGCTCCTGATTGTCGCTAAAGCCCTCGTAGGAGCGTCCCCATTGAAGATTTTGCGGATCCGCGATGGTCGGCGCGAACGCCCAATTCGTTCCTGCGGCTTTAATTTCCTTTGCCGCTGCGATGCCGATTTGCTCGACGAATTCTGTATCACGCGTCGCACCCAGAGCAATATTATGCGGGAATAGCGTTGCGCCAAGCAGGTTACTGTTGCCGTGAATCGCGTCAACCCCATATAGGATGGGAATGCCTAGACGAGTGGATAATGCTCCCGATTGGTAAGAATCGACGAGTGATGCCCAATTCTCGCGGGTGCTGTCGGATTGCTTGCCATTCGGGAACGAACCTCCACCGCTGAGTACAGAACCCAAGTAGTAATTCTGCACATCGTCGGGTGTGACGGACGCCCGCTCAGCTTGTACCATTTGACCAACCTTTTCGTCCAATGACATTCTGGAGAGCAGGTCGCCGACCCGCTCCTCTACTGCTTTTGAACTATTCCAGTAAATGGCTAGCTCCGTTGGATTTTTCCCCTCGTTGGCAAATACCGCTGTTCCGGATAATGATGAGCTGAGCATAATTCCTGCTGATAATACGGATAACTTGCGTTTCCACATTCTCAAAATCTCCTCCCTTATCATATTAAAGCCCAGAGTCTAGCCTTTTACCTTACCAGTGAACAGAACCGCGATAATCATCAAAACGGCGATACTTATTCCCGCATGTTTTAAACGCCATCTTTTCTTATACCACCCCTAAAAACAAAATTTGTAATTAAGTCTTCCTTGAACTCATTTTAGGTGAGCGGATGTGAAATTGTTAGGTCCGTTTTTTCAGGTAACGGTGTACAATTTCAGGTTTTTTGCCAAGTACACAAAAAAAGAGGTAGGAATTCATATTCCTACCTCTGAAGCGACCAATAAACGAGAGAAGATCGGTTATCCGCCCCATGAAATGCTAAATTACCATCCGACCCTAACAATTAAACCTTTCGGATTGCCAATTTCCAGATAAGCGGCTTGATTGTTGACATCGTCATATGGAAAACCATAGGCCAATCCGTTAATACCATATGCATGCCAAAATTTTGAATAGTAATTGGCTGGAGCAGCTTGATAATAATTGCCAACATTGTTCCAGTTGCTATCTGTAAATACGTGTCTATTGATTGCAGCACAAGTTTGAGCATTAGCTAACGCACCATCGCATCTGAGAATGTCTTGTGTCGAATAACTCGAATAACCGGAAAAGTAATTCTTATTAGCCCCGCCTGCGGCAAAAGAACCATGAATTGGAGCAATAATCCGGTAAGGAGCTTGAACGGTGCCAAGCGATTTAAATGGAGAAGGCATTTCATTAGCGAATTTTACAAATAAGCCGGAACGTGTTTCAGCTTCCAATTCACCAACGGTTTTGTCATAATTTCCGGCAGTATTCACTAACCTGTGTTGAATGGGAAATCCGAACATGTCAACCCTTGTCGTGTTTCCGTGATATCCGGCTGCGTCAACTGTAAATTCAATAAAATCAAAATAAACATCAACATTCGGGTCTGTTGGGTTTTCAATATTCGGACCGGCAAATCCATTATCATAAGTTTTAATGTAGCATTCAGTGCCTACACAAAGGAACATTCTACCTGATGTTATTCTCGGCATACTTACCCATGATGCATCGCTTATTTTGTGATAGAAGTTTGCATAATTAACCCCATTTTTCGTTAGATGGCCAGGAGCATCATTAAGCGCTAGTGAAATAGGCTGCAAATTCCCTCCTACATCCAAATAACTCCATTTTCCATTTGAGGGATTTATCCCAATAACTCCCCAGTAAATCTGATTATCCTGATAAGCTCCGTTTGTTCCATTCATGACCTTAAGTGATATCACGCCGCTGCCGGTCGGCGCTGGTATGGACGAGGCAGGTATCGAGTATATTGAAGATGATCCACCTGTCGTGAAGTCCAACCAATTGATATTAAAGCCGCCTGCGGATGCGTACAGTCTCAGCGTTTGGTTGCCCGCCGGCAAGTTAACGCTTGCATTCACGGTTTGCCACGATTGCCATCCGCCTGTATTTGGAATGTTTGCCGTCGTTAATACTTGGCCCGAAGCATTTTTTAATTGAAGCTGACCTGTCGCATTGGGGCTTGCTATTCTGAATCCGACGGTATAATTCCCTGCGTTTTGCACATTTACACTATAATCCATCCAACTCCCTGTATTTATCCATCCAACATTCAAGCCTCCACCCGTATCGGTAGTCGCCTCTGTCTGAACGTCAAACATATTGCTGTAGCTTTCAGCTTCAATTTTCCCAGGAATAACCGCTCCGCCACTTGATGTAGCTGTCAAAGATTCACCGGTAAACGGATTATACCGAGCGATGGCAATGATGAGCCATCCTGTACTTGAAACACAGTTTTCCTGGCTCATTTTCCAATAGTTATTGTTCGAACCTTTTAACGAGTATGGTAATCCTCCCAATAAAGTTCCACTTGTACCTTGCTTCTTGATTAATTCATCCAAAATGGCGTTTGCCTTGGCCGTATTGCCGTTCATGTAATGCGCCGTGGACATGAATGCGGAACCTTCGAACCAAATATCCGCGCATTTATTTCCGTTTGGCTGTCCGGTTGGTGTAACTGCTTCGGCACAATCATATTCCCAATCGAAATCATAAGCTGTCATCATGTTGGTGCCATCATAATCCAACGTATGTACATATTTAGGATCTGCTACAGTTCCTGTACCGTTAGCATTATCGACAAAAGCAAGCGACTGTTTATAATCTCTTGTACCTGTTAAGCCCATTGAAAGGACACCCCAAGGGTTGACATCCAATGGCACGTTAGGATCGATCAGATTCGTATTGTTTTTCCATCCGCCGTTCCAACGTTTTAGCGAGTCGTTCCATACGACGTTATCCAAGAAGTTTTTAACTCCATCAGCAGCATTGTTGTAGATCGTTGTACGATCCTGGAACACATTTGCATAGTATTTCAACACATTGTACATATCTTCGTTATGCTCAGTGGAGGTCCACACTTCATCCGTCCATGTATTAGGAACATCCCATTGTGTCCTGCCTCCAGAAATTCCGCCATTCGCTTTCTGGAATGTTACGGCCCAATCCAGTGCTTTCTTGACATTAGGTTGGAACCTTAAATCCCCATATTTCTTCTCATAGGTCATATAGGCCATAACCATCCAGGCCACTGGACCAACATGTTTGCGTATTTCTTCACCGTAGCCGTTGTTCCACCAGTAAGAGTTAATCCAGGATCCGTCTGCATCTTGAAATTGAGACATTTTGGTCAAAACCTTTTCCGCTCTGACACGATCACCCTTGAGCATGAATGCAATCGCCGCTACAGCCTGATCATAGGTGTATGCAATTTGTTTGCGATTTGTCGCATCCCACCAATCGTCAAAACTATCCACCATACCATCGCCTGCCATACCTATCGTTAAATCCTGCTGCGCCTTTAGCCACGTATAAGCTCGATCAGAAGCCAATGCATAATCAGCCGCTGCGGTTACACTTGCCAAAGGAACTATCACTTGGATAAGCATCATAATAGCCAAAAGCACAACTGAGATGCGATTAAATCTCTTTTTAATAAGCATAAACACGCTCCTCATCAAAATAAATTTTATGCACTTGCCATAGCTTTACCACCAGTGCCTTCCGTATTTGTGTAAGCAATTTTATAACACTCATTGTACGTCCATCCTCATGGTAACGTAAGGCTTCAAATTTTAGATATAGGTTACTGTTTTTTAGGTGATTTCCTAGATATCTGTCAAAAAAGGGACAATCTTCTCAAAATTCTTGAGTGACTGTACCTTTTTCGCATCGGTGGGACTTTTCAGTGACCTCATTGAAGCCAGCCTCTTTATTGACAATCGGTCTTACAATCATTCCATATACACATCACACGCTGCTGATCTCGGTATTCCTGCGGGCGGATGCCTATTATATCCTTGAAGACTCGGCTAAAATGCTTTGTGTTCTCAAAGCCGGCCATTTCGCTGATCTTGTAAATTCTGTGATCGGTCGAGACGAGCAGCTCACGAGCACGATCAATACGCAGCATTTTTAGATAGTTGACGAAGCTTTCACCAGTATATTCCTTAAACACCTGGCTGAAGTACGAATAATTCAGCGACACATGATTCGAAACGATCGTCATATTGAGGTCTTTGTGATAATGCTCCTTCATATACTGCACGGCTTTTTTCATCTTTTTATGATCAATGTGGAACGTCTTCATGCTTCGAATATACTCGCTCAACCTGCGCAGCAAGCCTTCTACGCCGCGAAAATACTCGTAATAATGGGTAAAGTTCGAAATATCTTGAGCCTTATTGAATAACCCCATAATCTCTATAGATTCGCAACCGTAGGCGCGAAATACTTTATTAAAAATATGTTCGTTCAAGGCTAGACACACCCCTTCCAGGTAAGAGATATGGAACTGGTCAAGCGTCTTGATATCGAGTACCTCCATTAGCAGTCCTGTCATCTCCTTATCACGGTCAGTTCCGAGCATGTTGGCGATTTTTTTGATCGTTTCAATAGGGAGAACAAATTCATGGCTCTTTTGGCTAATGCTTTCGAACCGCACCACGCTTGGAGCCGATAGTAAAAACGTATACTTCAGCGCCTGCTGTGCCTCCTGGTATGCTGTATGTAGATAAGCGGCACCCCTGACTGAAACACTCAACCCCATACTGTAGTTCAAATACCCTGATCTAGCAATTCGCTCTGCTAAATGCTGAAAGAGCTCCCTATGCTCAGCAATCAGCACCAGTCTGTTCTCTTTGTCCCAAATATGCGCGCGTCTTGCCCTACAGCACTCCGAAGCGTTCTCGATCTCCAATTGTAAGTGTGCCTGAATATCTGCATGTCCCACATCTTGGTTCGTTCCCATATACTGAAGTATGCCTACCTGAAATCCGTCGGCCAGCCATTCCATCCCTATTCCCTGCAGTTTACTGCGTAACTCCTTTTCACTCAGATGAGGAGATCTGAGCATATAACTAAGCTGGCTCTCCCGAAAAGCTTCACGCTGTTCCACTAAGCCAATCAATTGCTCATCCAACTGCTCTCTCTGCTTAATCTCCTTCTCAAGCCGCAGCATGGTACGAGTCAACTCGTCGCGGACGATCGGCTTCAACAGATATTTCTTCACCTCACAGCGAATAGCTTCCTTCGCATAATGAAAGTTATCATGTCCGCTGAGAATAATGACCACAGGTCGTCGATCCATCTCCAGAATTCGGTTCAATAGTGTTAAACCGTCCATGACTGGCATACGAATATCTGTGATTACAATATCCACAATGTTATCCGCAAGTCGTGCCAAAGCCTCTTTTCCGTTGGAGGCAGTTTCAATCGCGTAGCATTCTGGAAACTCTCTGTTGATCATGGCTCTAAGGCCAAGACGGATATTTTTCTCATCGTCAACGATTAGCACTTTTCTCATCAGTAGCCAGCCCTCCAGATAATATTAGATTCGGCAGCTTCTTCCTCACTTGGGTGCATAAAGTTCCTTTAATGACACGATGTTAAGCAGATAAGCTTCCAATCGTCTTATCCTTGTCATCAGGCATAAAGAGGGATTATCCCTAACTGTAAATATAGCCGCAAACAAGGTAGCTCGTTTGCGGCTTTAGCTCAACTATGCGTTTAATTATTATTTTTTGACTAACTTAAAATCATCGATTGCCGCCCAATTGCCTGCTTGTGCATTAGAGTGGATACCGATTGTGATTGTGCCCGTCGTCACGTTAATATTATCAATCACAAGCTCCACCCACGTGAATGGAGTCGATGTCGCTCCAAGATCGTGATATAACGTTGTTCCTCCATAATTACTCGCTTCCAAGCGTAATGCGTTTTGACCGCCGCTTGAGCGGACCCATACGGATGCCTTGTATGTTCCATTCGGTACCGATACCGCTTGATACGTCGTTTGTTGGTACGCCGATGAAGCATAATGCGTCAGCTTATAGGTACCTGTTCTAGGGGTATCGTTGTCCACAGCATATGCGGGTGCCTGACCGGATGGATGCCAGTCGTTCCAGCTTGCGGCATTGCCCGCTTCAAATCCCTCATTAAGCAATAAATTAGGCGTCATGTTCGAAGTAGTGAACTCAATACCATTTAAGTTGAAACTGCCTTTATACACAAGGTAAATATCCTGAACGCCAGTGGCCCCGCTTAAAGCTTCACTTTTCGTTGTCCATGTTTGCCAACTCCCTGTTCCTTCTACGGGTACCGTTCCAAGCAATGTCCCGGTTGGGCTGCCCGATCTTACTTCCATGGTTGTGCTCGTAGACGAGCCGTTAGCTACTCGGACATTAATCCCTGTTACGCCGGCGAGATCTACATTTTTGAACATGATCCAACTTCCGTTCGAGGCATGGCCAATATCCAACCCCCCTCCAACATCGCCTGACGTTTCAGGTTTAATCGAGAATGCCTCGTGATATGCCGAAGCTTTCAATGCGTAAGTATTTGGAATGATTGTATTTGCAGTAGATTGCTGGCCCGACCATTTAAAAGTAACCGCCGATTTAGGGGGAAGCGAATATGAGAATGATTGGTTACCCCACTTTACTTTAAATACATTGTTCGCAGTCGTTTCATTATATACAACCAGAACTTTGCTCCCGTCCGCATTCTTCAAAGCAACGTTATGGATGCCATTAGCATAGCCGGTAGAAGCGATCCGAACGGCTCCAGGGTTAACAAACTTGCTTAGATGGCCCATTGAATAATAAGATGGCCCATAAGTTACATTTCCATTGCTTTGATTGATTTCGACCAGCCCTGTGCATGTTGTACAACCTCCATTGGTAGGACCATGATTCGTATCAAGTGCAATGTTCCATGCAATAAAGTTTTTGGACCAATGGCGGATCGTTTTGGTTAGGTTTTTCATGTCGACATCGAACTGGCCTGTCGTTGTGTCCGTCCATATCCCGCCTGTACACTCTGTTTCATACGTATCTTTGTTCGGATACAAATAATGCATTGTTGACATGATAGTCGCTTCGCCGCCATAGCAGTGCCATGCAGTAGCTGAGGTATAGTTCGCTGCAGCGGTATCGTTGTAATAAGCTGGTACGAAATCAACATCCCAGTTATGATCAAAAGCGAATATTTTTACGTTTTTGCCGCTTAAGGCCGGACCCAAATTGTTCTTCACAAAATTGGCTTCCTCCTGCGGCGTTAAATACATGCCGGGATACCCGGTCGAGGCCCACCTGGGCTCGTTCTGAGGAGTAACGGCGTAGATGGGTACACCCTTCGCCGCATACGCATCTATAAAATTAACGAAATAATTAGCTAAATCCCCATAGTGTGCCGCCTTAAGCGTAGCTGTTTCGCCTCCAAGCATAGAACCGTTTTCCTTCATCCACCCCGGCGGACTCCATGGACTTGCAACAACTTTTAGATTTGGATTCAAATTTCTTGCTTGCTGCAACAGAGGAATGATATCTACTTCATCCTGCGCGATCGAAAAAGGAGCCGTAGGCGAATCTTTATAATTATAGTTGCCAATATGGGAGAAATCTGAAGCACCGATCGTTTGGCGCAACCAGCTGATGCCAATGCCGTTTGTCGGACTAAACAGATTGGTCATAAGGGCATTTCGGGTACTTGCATTAAGCTTCTGATTCATTAAATAAGCTGAAGAGTCTGTTATCGACGCTCCAAAGCCGTCAACAAATTGAAAGGTCACATTCTCATCCACGTAAATTGTATTTTGGCTCGAGTTGACGTCCGGAGAGAAGACAATATTGCTTTGCTGCGCCAATTTTTCGGTTAACGTCTCGTTGGTGCGCCAGACACTCACGGTTTCCCCCGCCGCTGACGCTATGTTCGGTTTGAAGATTGCATAAGAAGGTACAAGCAACGCTACTGATAGAAGGATCCCAGTTGCATTTTTCAAAACTTTATTTTTCATAGACTTGCCTCCTCTTTTTATTTCCCGGTTTGTCGTTTCCACGCATCCAATTGCTTCTGCACTTCCGCCACTATTTTCTCTACACCTGCTTTTTTCCGCTTTTCAATATATTCCGCCAATTTCTGATCCAAGTTCTTCGCCGCCCCTGTGTTCAGCGATGGTCCATATTCATCGTTAACGGCTTGTATATTCGCGATTTCCGTTTGAACGGGTTCCGGATCAAACGTAAACCCAAGAATCGGTGAGGATTGAGCTTCGCTATTTTCCTTCAACGTTTGGTCTCTTACTTCTTGGCTTTGACCTTCTTGCAAGTCGGCAAGAAAGCCGTTTCCGAATACCCATGTAATATTGGGGTTATATTTGCTGTTCTCGAGAGGCTTGATCGTATTTTCCGATATACGAGTATAATGTTCTCCTTCGATGCCGTAGCAGACCAGGTTCAACAGTTCTTTGTCTGAATTCAGTAGGTTTAAAAACATTAAAGCGCGCTCCGAATTTTCCGATGTTTGACTGATGGCTTGCATAGACTGAATAATTGTATTTGTTCCCACATATGGCTCGGATGTAGGTACTGTAATAATATCCTGGCCACCGGATGCGTTCTTTTCTTCCGCTTCCCTGCCAGGCTTCAGAACATTATGGAATGTAACGGCAAGTTGTCCCGCTTTTTTCCGATCATCTAACGCTTTGACTGTAGGAGCATCCTTATTGATTAATCCTTTTTGGTACCAACCATTCATGAGGTTCAAATATTCCTTATACTCCGGCGATTGAATGACATCCATGACCTTCGTCTCCGAGTCGCCGCGATAGATTCCGACGATCGCTTCGTTAGAAATATATTCAATGTTGTTGAAGGTCGTCTTCATGTTCTCGAAGTTGCCTCCGCGCGTCATCCCGAACGGAATAATATCCGGTTCGTTCTCCTTAATTTTCGTCAGAAAAGGTTCGATATCTTTAATCGTTTTGATCGTGCCAGGATTAAGCCCGTACTTATCGGCAAAGCGCTTTTGGATAAGGAAGCCTTCCTTATTTGTAATCGTCTGATAATTCAGAATGCTGTAAATTTTGCCATCTACCTTAAGGGCTTCCCAAACCAGATCCGGGAAAGTCTTCTTCAGCTCGGGAGCATTCTTCTCGAGCATCGGACCGATCTCGACAAAAGCACCACGCCGCGCGTTTTGAGCATAATTAAACATCCAGAATGACGTCCAGGCAATATCAAACTTTTCGTTTGCAGCTACCATCGTATTTAATTTCTGTTCATAACTGCCGCCATCCGTAGGCATTAATCTGATCGTGGCGTTGATTTTCTTGGTTGTTATTTTGTTAATCGCATCCTGGACCTTTTGAGTATCCGGTTGGATACTCCATTGCGGATAATACCAGGTAAGCTCAACCGGCTCCAACTGGTTGCCAGCATCCGCGCTCTCTTGATTTCTCGGTGTCGTCTCCTTGCTGACTTCGTTCAAGGGTTTTCCCCCGCTGCATGCCGTCAAAACCAGCGATAAACCAAGTACCGTTGCAAACGCGGCATGCATGACTCTTCTTTTTACCTTTACCATCATACGACCCTCCTCTTGAATCTATGGAATACGGTTATGGATATTAAAACGAAGATAATACTCCATCGCCGTCTATTCCTATAGTGCACCTTTACTCTTTAAGCGAGCCTACAGTAAGACCTTTAACAAAATAACGTTGAAAGAACGGAAAGACAAAAAGCATGGGTCCCGCTCCAAGAACAGCTAAAGCCATCCGCGCCGTTAAGCTGGGAAATTTCGTGACATCGACGTTCCCACTTAAATGCTGGGAGTTGGCGGCATAAAACTCTATCGTATTCATCGTGCGATACAGCAGTAGTTGCAAGGGAACAAGTTTATCGGTGTCTATGAACAGGAGACCCAGCCACCAGTCATTCCAATAGACAAATGAAATAAACAGACCAACGGTCGCTAGGGCAGGAACAGAGAGAGGCAGCACAATGGCGAAAAACGACCGATACTCGCCTGCGCCGTCGATCTTGGCTGACTCAATGATTTCCGATGGCATTTGATCCAAGAACCCTTTCATGATCATGACGTAGAAGGGATTGACTAGATAAGGGATAATCAGGACCCATAACGTGTCTTTCAGATGCAAGTATTTAACGACGAGAATGTAGAAAGGGACCAATCCCCCGCTAAATAACATCGTGAACACGACATATAAAGTCGTCGTTCTCCTGTACCGGTAATCCTTGCGAGACATGACATAGGCGATCATTGCCGTGAACAGCAACCCTGCCGCCGTTCCCACGATCGTGATCAAAATCGTTACGCTGTAGGCATTGATTAAAATGCCAGGATTTTTAAAAATGGCTTCGTACCCTTCAAAGCTAAATTTTTTAGGGATAAATCGGTACCCGTATTTAACGACATTCCCCTCGTCCGATAATGAAATAGCCACAACTAGCAATAGCGGATAAACCATGGCTATAGTAACTATTCCAAGAAAAACATGGGTCAAAATGCGAACAGTGGGCAAATTGTTATTATTCATCGTGACGCCCCTTACCATAGTGCATGATCTTTATTGAATTTCTTGATGATCCCGTTCGCCGCAATGACGAGAATGAAACCAATAATCGATTGGTATAAACCTACCGCGGCAGACATTCCCACATCTCCGATGGTCCGCAAAGCGCGGAAAACGTACGTATCAATGACGTCTGTCGTGGAGTACAGGAAACTGGAGTTATTTGGTATGAAGTAGAATAAGCCAAAGTCCGCACGAAACATGCCACCGATTGCCACAATGACCAGAACAACGATTAGTGGCATTAATAACGGAAGCGTTATATTGCGAATCATTTGAAGTTTGCTTGCCCCGTCGATTCTAGCCGCTTCATAATAGGTCGGATTAATCCCAATAATCCCCGCATAATATACAAGTGTCGAGAATCCTACTGTTTTCCACAAGTTAACCGCATTTAATATATACGGCCAACGATCCGCTTCCTGATACCAGTTCACCGATTCCCAACCGAATAATGACCATAAATGATCCAGCAATCCTCGTTCCTGCTCCAGAAAAGCTAGCACGATATATCCAACAACCACCCATGAAAGGAAATAAGGTAGGAATAAGGCCGTCTGATATACCTTCACGGCTCTACCGGACATCTCGTTCAACAGGAGTGCGAGAAGCAAAGCACATACCATCGTAATGATGATAAAACCGACGTTATACATCACCGTATTACGCGTAATTCTCCAAGCATTGTCTGACACGAAGAAAAAACGGAAATTGTCGAGCCCATTCCACTTACTTCCAAATATACCCAGATTGAATCGGAATTTCTTAAATGCGACAATAAGTCCGATTAACGGCAAATAGCTGAAAACAAGCTTAAAAATCAGCGCCGGCAAACTAAGGATAAATAACTCTCTCTGACTCTTCATCTACTTTCACCTCCTTCGGTTGCCGGCTCAAGCGCAGCAACCATACGGCTATCTTGCCAGATCCCCCCCTTCTTCTTCCACTCCTCAAATTGCACTTTACTCTATTTCTGCATTCTCAATTATCACTTTACTCAACACCTTCAGTCGCCAAGAAAAAAAGCCTTGAAACCTCATCTGCTTTCTGAGATTCCAAGGCCCGATTCATGCCTTTGTAGCAGTTATTGCTTTTCTTAGCCGGTAGTTTTTTGGCGAGGTTCCGTACTTGGATTTGAACAGTTTGAAAAAATAGCTTTGGGACCGATAACCCGAAAGCTCCATCACTTCATTAATCGTAATGTCTTTCGTTTCGAGCAATTCAAGAGCCTTGTCCAGGCGGACATCGTTAATATACTCCGTTACGGAGATACCTGAATATTGTTTGAATTGACGGCCAATATAGGCGGATGACATCTTTAGAAGGCGGGCAATGGATTGCAAACTAAAATCAGGATCCATACTGTTCTCGGCGATCATCGCTTTTATTGTACGGCATAAAATATCATTTTTTTCAATATCTCCTATATTGGATTGATCGGAAAACTGCGCAGCCAGGGATAAGAATAAGTCCTTGATTTCATCCGCTGTCTCCTGCTTCAACACTTCCTGATAAAACTGCCTGACGTCAATCTCAATTGGACGAAGTAAATTTTCGTTGACTTCGCTAATGATCCTTGTAACCGTGACAGTCATGAGCAGTACCGCATTCATAAACTGGGTATACGTTAAATTGGCAGCATAATTAAAAAAATCATTAAAGTCCTTGACTAAGCCTTCACTGTTTCCGGTTCTCAGATGCTCGATTATTTGCTTTTCGATATGGGTTGCTTGAAGGAGATCTTCATGTCGTTCTTCTGCTTTTACGAGTTCGGAAGTAATAAGAGTAGAACTACCCAGCAGCATTCGATACTGCATTAAATTTTGGGCTTCCGTATAAGCATTTTCCATATCCCTATAGCTTTCGAACGGAGATACGAATGAAATCGTTGTTGAAAGCTGGTAATAACTTCGAATCACCTGCTGCATACCTTTAATCGAACCTTCAATTGACGAGACCGAAATTGTCTTTCCATGAAACGACGCCAGAAACACAAATTGGTTTTCCCCCATCTCGACCCACGCGAGCTTGCAAAACTTCGAAAGCATTTCTTCTGCAATATTTCCAAGGGCAAAGCGGTATATCCTTTGCTCATCAGCACTCGCCTGCGCCATTTTTTGTTCGAACTTGTCGATTTTGCAAACGCCAATGATGAAAGGTCCTTCTCCATCGATCGGCAGTCGATGCTCAGCCAGAAGCTGCCGAAACTTCTCTGTTGTCAGGGACTTACTTTTCGTCAACAAATTACGGATATGGAACTCTTCAATGATTTTCCGATTTCGAAAACGATGAAGTTCCGCGCTATTGGCTTTATCCATGATAGAGGCATAACTAGCGGACAAATAAGACCATTCATCCTTCTTCCTGAAGGGCTTCAATTCCAACGGGACGGTACCTCTTACCTTATTAAGCATCGTTTCTACTGGTCGATATAACCGCGCAGATATGACGTAAGCAATAACAGCCGATAATAGTAAAAACGCGATCGTCCATACAATAAGCATATTTCGAAAGCCGTTTAGCTCCCGGAATGCATAATCATAGGATTGGATACTGACAGCCTTCCAATTATAGACACCTAACGACAGCACCGTAACAATTGATTTGTCTTTCCCACTGCCGTAGGTGAAATATTCGAATTCAGCTTTGCCGGATTGAATCCGTTCCATGATTGGGGTAGGCAGAAAGTTCGAAAGTTGATTTTCATTCGTGTACATTTTCCCTCTTCCATCCATCAAGAGCACTGAACTGCTTTTATCGTAAGCCAAGTCATTGATAACTTTAATATTGTTAAATATCCATTCTGGTTTTACATTTAGAATCAACTTACTTTGCTCCGACGGATTAGTTTGTTTGTCGTACATCATATAAGAAAAGAAATCGATAGCGGACAACGGGGAGTTATCCGTAATCTTAATTGGTATCAGTTTCATTTTCTGATGATTAAGACGGTTATCGATCTCTCTTTCGAATCTTTGAATCTCGCCGTGCAAATTATCTTGAATTTTGCGGTTGGTGGATAAGTAGCTATCGGTATAAGCGTTGTACAACATAATAGAATGCAAATATGTCGAGGAATCTGCTAGTTTATCGAGTTTAGCTAATTTGAAGGCGATGTCGTCGTATGTATAGTCTTTCCCGTTCAGAATAGGAATGACCTCATTATCGAAATACAGGGACATCATTAAGTTCTTTAATATTTCATCCATGTACTCTACATTATATTTCACTTGGGCCAACACTTTTCTGTTCGCTTCAGACTGAATATGAAGGGTCGTGTTTTTCATGTTCCAATACATAGTCAACGAGAATACGCATAGAACAACGACAACAAAGATAATAAGGGTCAGTAGAATGCGCTGTAAATATTTGCGGGAAGGAAATCTGGCCAATAGCTTCATTCCGCCTCCTCCTTATCTGATCACATACTGAATGTTAAATATAGGGCTGCCACTATCGGGACAGCCCTTACCCGTTACTATTAGTTGCTCAACTCTCGCATCCAACGATATGTAGCTACCGTTTTAGGAGGAAGACTGGACAATATCTGCTTGCCATCGCACACGATTCGAAACTGTTGCTGCATTTCCGTTTGATTCATTACGACAACAACTAATGATTGATCCGGATTCATAAAAGCGACATTGGTAACCGAACTCGCCCAGCCATAATTGCTCTCGACCCTTCGAGCCCCTCTTTGAATAAATTTTGAAAACTGTCCGCTCAGGTAAAACTCAGGTGTCATCCAATATTCATCCCTATTGTTGGCATTTTGCACCATGAGAGTCGGATCCGGAGTTCCTACCCATTGATGCTCGCCAATCGTGCTGTCGAGCATTGTTACCCAAGCGTTATAACTGGAAGCCCAGTTACGAAAATATTGGGCAATCCTGTCAGCTGCCGCCACTCCCCAAATCGACCTTTCCGACAGATGTATCGTTTGGTCAGGATATGCGCTTTTCAACTCCGTCATCACTGTCGGTTCTCCTTCATAATCGTGAAATGCAATACCGTCCGACGAGTCACGTCCTTCTGTCGCATTCAAGATAGGGCATGCGTACATCCAACCCTCGCTGAAATTGTGATCAAATATCCAGATTTTCGTATTTAGCTGGTACGCCTCGAGCTCCTTCTTTAACGCGATAATAAGCTCTTTCTGGCGCTCCGGACTCATGAAGCAGCTTGGATAATCGATTTCAAGTAAAGGTTCATTTTGGACTGTAATCGCGTACAACTCGATTCCATGCTCTTGATAAGCTTGAATGGTTTTACGATAATAGCGGGCAAGAGCCTCAATGTACTCATGGCCCTCTTTAAGTTGTCCACGCTTCAAGCTGCCGGATGTCTTCATCCAGGCAGGGGGCGACCACGAGGAAGCAAAAATAAGCAATTCGGGCGATATTTCTAACATCCGTTTTAATGTCTTTACGATGCCGAACTGGATGTCCTTTTCGATTGAGAACCGTTGTAGCAGAAAATCAGTTTCTCCTTCCTCCAAGTCATTGTAGGAATAAAACGTACGTGCCGTGAAGTCCGAAGTACCGAGTGTGATACGTACGAGATTGAAACCGACTCCGCTATTCGAATCGAGCAGATGCGTATAGAACTCTTCCTGTTTATCGGGCGACATTTGTAATAGATTGTGAATGGTACTCTCTTCCATAGAAGTGCCGATACCAAGAATCTCCTGATATGCAATATCGGGAAATACGGTAATTGTCGGACATTCTACCACATCTGGCGTCGAGAGAGTTAACTGCGGTCTCGCTTCCATTCTATAATCAATTTCCTTAGGAGCGTAGAACCAGGATCTATCCCTAGGCTCTTTCTCCGAGCTCCACCAAACATCTACTTTTGAACCCAGTGTCATATTTATTCTCTCCTCATTACAAGATCAAAGTAACAGGCAGCTTGAATAACATCATTAGACTGCTGCTAGTCCTGTTCATGAGTATGACAAAATTGCGTCTCATGTTCTACTCCACAAAATGCATATTTCTCCTTAATAACCGTCTCATGAATGAAATTCCTCCATCGGTACATCGATTGATCTTGGATTATAACAAAAAACCAACAGATGTTAGTCCCTCACAACGGCTTAAGGCTGATCGGCAGACTTGCCGCCCTCATGTTATTCGATTTGATAAACAAACAAATCCATGCCAATCCCATAATGGTCGACGCGGAGCTGATCGTACGTAAGTTGTGCGAAACATCTTGACGAACCCGAATGTCATCGTGAAATAGAGGACCTCACGGTCCTCTCCATATGCGTTATCTCGACTTATTCGTTCCATAGCTTGATTCGGGCTTTGACGTATGTTTCGTAGCCTTGCTCCAGCTTCTCGACGCCGGCATCAATCAGCTCTTTCTGATATGCGTCCCAGATCGCGTCGAATTTATCCGGTTTGGCCATTATCGACTCCGGAACTCGCTTCCAAGTGATGTCTTTCATTTTATTGGACAAGACACTCACTTCGGAATCGGAAGGCACCGAAATCGTCCATGCCGCTCCCCAAGGCTTCACCGGGAATTCATCTTCTTTCGGGAACAAATCTTTCCACGTCGTCGCGTTATAATGGGAAAGAACATCTTTTTCCACGTCGTTGTAGCTTGCGGCGATTTGCTCTGGGAAATTCGTCGTATAATAGTTGCCAGTCGGATCTTTGACACCATCGCCGTAATGGGCGGAAAGGAAATAAAAGCCGATGCCCGCTTCTTTCGAGAAATTGATCGCATCGTTGATTTTGCGGTCGTTCACTTCTTTCGGAACGACACGTTTGCCGTTTTCCATCTTATAATGCTTGCCCTCAATACCCCAGTTGTTTAAAATTTGCCCTTCGTCGGAGGCAAGAAAGTCAAGGAATTTGATCGCTCGCACCGGGTCTTTGCAGCTTTTCGTAATGCCTACGCCATATCCCGACAAAAATCCAGTCGATTGGAAAGAATGCTCCTTATACTCTTCGGATAACGTGATCGGGTAATGGCCGTAACCGCGATCGTACTTGCCGGCTGCTTTCAGCGCTCTTTCACCATCGCCGTAATCCCAGCTTTGGTCGATCAGACCGAGTACGCGCCCTGTCGCGATTTTTGCTTTGTATTGGTCGTATTTTTGTACGAATGACTCTTTATCCAACAATCCGATATCGTTCATATGGTTCAGCCATCGGAAATATTCTTTCTCCTCCGGGCGACGGAAATGATATGTCACCTTTTGCGTGTTCTGGTCGATATAAAATTCGCCGTCGTCCGGCCCGCCGGTCGTATAGAAAGCTGGGTTTGTCACGGAAATCAACATACGCCAGTCGTCAGCATTCAAGGTGAGCCCGATCGTCGGCTGACCGTCGATGGTCGGATGTTTTTCCTTATAGGCCTTGATCGCATTTTCGAAGTCTTGTACGGTGCGCATCTTCGGATATCCAAGCTCTTGCACGACAGCGTGCTGCAATTCGAAGCCACCTCCCGCATCGAAACTTGTCCCGTCAACAGCAGCATTGGACGGGATTACGTAAATGGCATGATCCTCGTCGCTGTAACGAAGCCTTTTCTCGTATTTGCCTACAACTTTTTTGATATTCGGTGCATATTTGTCAATCAGATCGGTCAAATCCAGCATCGCGCCGGCATCCACCATTTTGTTGATGTCGGATTTCGCGAAAATCAAGTCCGGGTATTCACCACTTGCCGCGATCAGAGCAACCTTCTGCCCTGAGGCTCCGCCTACTTCAAATTCGGCCTTCACCGTTACGCCGGTTTTAGCCGTGATCGCTTTGCCTACATCGTCCTGCATATTGTTCCAGTTCGGATTCGGGTCAGCGCCAAAAAACGTAAACGTAATCGAGGAAGTGTCTTCCTTGTTCGACTTCGTGCTGTCTCCTTCGGATTTGCCGGAATCCGCATTATTCGTCTGCGAATCCGTTTTGTTCTCGGGTTGTGCAGGCGTGTCCGATTTGCCGCAAGCAGGCAGTACGAGCATGAGGGCTAGCATCAGAGTGCTTGCAATTTGTACTGATTTGACTTTCATATAAACCCCTCCTGTAGAAATATCATTTACTGATACCAGGTCGCCCTGTTAATACTTCGATGACCGAGCATCTTATTTCAGATCAGCTTTTGACTGCACCAAGCGTCATTCCTTTGACAAAATAGTTTTGCAGGAACGGATATACGAGCAGTATCGGCACCGTAACGACGATGGTGATGGCCATTTTGACTGAATCCGGAGAAATCCGATTCATCATTTGTGTCATATTGAGACTGTGAATGTCCGTATTATTGCCAGCTGTAGTGCTCTGAAGCACCTTCATCAACTCGAACTGCAGCGTTGTCAGGTTCTCGTTCGATCCGTTGTATAAATACGTGTCAAACCAGGAATTCCACTGCCCAACGGCTAGAAACAGTGCGATTGTCGCGAGCACCGGCTTACAGAGCGGCAAAATGATCCGCGCGAAAATCATGAAGTCGTTGGCCCCGTCCAGCTTTGCCGATTCTTGAAGGGCATATGGGATACCGTCTATAAAAGAACGGACTACAAACACATTAAATGCGCTAACAAGACCCGGTAAAATATAAACCGCAAATGTGTTCAGCATACCTAAATCGCGAATGAGCATGTAACCGGGAATTAATCCGCCGGAAAAATACATTGTCAGCGCCAAAAAGGTAGAAATGAATTTGCGTCCTTGGAAATCGACGCGACTTAACGTGAACGCGATCATCGATGCGCTGATCAAGCCTAGTAGCGTGCCAGCCACCGTCCTCATTATCGAAATTTTCAACCCGGTCATAATGCCATTGAATTGAAAGATGGCCTTGTAATTATCCAACGTTAACACGCGGGGCCATATATGGATGCCGCCCTTAACCGTATCCGTAGAATCGTTGAGCGATATCGCTAGCACATTCAAGAAAGGGTACAATGTAACGACCAAGACGACGAGCATGATAACGCTATTGGTAGCGCCAAATACTCGGTCTGACACCGTTGAGTTAAAATTGCTTTTACTTTTCATAGCGCCTCCCTGCTAGATGACACTTTCCTTCGTAATCCGCTTAAACAGGCCGTTGGCTGCAAACAACAATGCAATACTGATGACTGAGTTGAAGATGCTGATGGCTGTACCGTACGAAAATCGTCCCATTCCAAGTCCATAATTCAGCGCATACAACTCTAGCACCTCAGAATAATCTTTGACGAGATTGTTCCCGAGCAAAAACTGCTTTTCGAAACCGATGCCAATGAGGTGCCCTATTGACAAAATAAGTAGCACGATGATCGTCGAACGAATACCCGGAATCGTAATATGCCATATTTGCCGTAACCGGCTCGCCCCATCGACTTTCGCCGCTTCATAATGCTCCGGATCGATGCCTGCAATTGCCGCCAAATAAATGATTGCATTCCAGCCCGTTTCTTTCCATAGATCGGATGCCGTCAAAATCGACCAGAACCAACTCCCTTTGGCCATGAACTGTACTGGCTCATCTACGATATGTAGCTTTAACAGCAGCTCGTTGATAATTCCGCCGTCGATCGACAACATCTTTGTGACAATACCAGCAACTACAACCCATGAAACGAAATGTGGCAAATAAGAGATTGTCTGCACGAATCGTTTGAACAATTGCTGGCGCAGCTCATTTAGCAATACAGCGAATAAAATCGGCACTGTAAACCCGGCGATCAGCCCCATGACGCTCATGCCTAGCGTGTTTCTTAACACAATATAAAATCGTTCATCTTGGAATAGCTCAATAAAATTATCGAAGCCTACCCATTTTTGCTCGAAAATCGATTTGCCCGGTCTGTACTTTTGAAAAGCCATAAGCCAGCTCCATACCGGTACATAGCTGAATACGAATACCCATATGACAAAAGGAACCGACATCATGTACAAATATTTTTGCTGGAGCATGGTTTTCCAGAACCGACTATTCTTTCGGGGTTCTGTCACCTGCGCGAATTCTGCTGACATCAGTTTCATCTGCCCTCCTCTTTATATCAGACTTCATACCGCGGCATTCTTTATCGAGATGCTAATCGGCATCAATCTGTTCTATTTTTTGGCTGCAAGAAAAGCGTCGAGCTGCTTTTGTTTTTCCGCCAATATTTTCTCCAAACCTGCGGCTTTCAGCTTCTCCCTGTACTTTGAAAGTACTTTATCTAAGTCAACGGACCCCGTATCCAGCGCGGGATCGTATTCTTTCCCGACATTCACCAGCGCTGCGACTTCTGTTTTTACAGGATCGGCATTAAAGGTGAAGCCAAGTCCAGGCGATTTTTTTGCACCTTCGTTGAACGCTTTGAATTTCTCCCACTTTTGCGGATCCTCGTTCTCCCAGATATAATTCAAAAACTGGTTGCCAAACATCCAAGAAGCGCCGGGGTTGTAATTTTTCGTAGCATTCGTCGCTTTGATAATGTTTGTTGACACCTTCTCATAGTGGACGCCTTCGATCCCGAAGTTGAGCAGGTTATTCAATTCATGGTCTGTATGCAGCAAATTAATGAACATCATGGCACGAGCCGGATCAGCCGACGTGGAAGAAATCCCGAGCATGGAACCGGCGGTATCTCCTGTTGATACAGTTTTGGCCGTCATTTCGATTTGCTTCAACTTGCCTTGTATCCCGTTGCTGTTCGCCAATTCGGCATCTTTGCCCGGCTTCAAGGAAGCGGTGATCATAAACACGTTGCCCGATTTTAAAGCTTCTCCCGTCCCGAGCGATGTTGTGGCTGCGTCTTTGTTGATATAACCTTTTTTCATAAAGTCGCGTGAAATTTTCAACGTTTCTAGATAACGATCCAGATCGCTTGTTATGACAACCTTCGTGCTGTCTTGATCTTTCAAGATAACGCCGGGGATCGAAGCATCGCCAAGCGCATCGGTCTGCAAAAAGTAATGGGAGTTGAAATTCTCCCCGTTTCTGAAAAACAGCGGGACCATCTCAGGCTTTTTCTCTTTGACGGTATTCAGAATAGGTTCAAGATCCTGGATTGTTTTCACACGGGTCATATCCAGTCCAAGTTCCTTAGCAATGTCCTCGCGATAAATTACGCCACCCTGCGCAGCGAGTTCTTTATTCGTCGGCACCGCATAGTTCTTTCCGTTAATTTTCGCCCCTTCCAGGAAGGTTGGACTTAGGGTATCGAGTATGCCTTGGCCGTATTTGGACAATAAATTCCCGTATTGATCCAGAGTGTCGTCGTTCAGTGGGATAAACGCGCCCTTCGATACATTCACTGCATGTCCATTCCATTGAGCGGTGAACATAATGTCAAATTTTTCGCGGGATGCGATCATCAGGTTTGCTTTATTATCCCATTGCCCCCAATCGATCGGCATCAATTCGATAGTGGCGTTGATTTTGGATTGCAAAATTTTATTCATAGCTTCTTCGACTTTCCTTTGATCCGTTTGCACGCTGCCTGGATAGACCATTGTCAACTTGTAAGGTTTCAATTCTGAATTTGTTTGTTTGCCATTATTGTCCGAATTGCTCTCAGTTGTCGGTTTTTCGTCGCTCACTTGACTGTTTGCATCACTTTTGCCCCCGCACCCTGCCATGACTAGGGACAAAGCTAATAAGAGTATGAACAATACTACAACATTCCTCTTTACCGCTTTCATGAAACAAAGACCTCCCTTAATATTTTTTCAACTTATGCTTAACCGGACTTAACGGCTATCGCCCCAATCATTTGGTAAAGCCGGGTCAATTATCCTTTGACCGCGCCAACCGTCAACCCTTTGACGAAAAATCGCTGGAAAAAAGGGTAGGCAAACACGATCGGACCGATACCGATGACGGCCATCGCCATGCGGACCGTTTCCGTCGGGAGCTGAACCAGTCCCCCAGCTTGATTGATGCCTTGCGCTGCTTGCGTATTATTCGCCAGAAACTGGATGTCGAGCATTGTTTTATACATCAAAAACTGCAAATTCACATGATTATTGCCGGTAATGAAGACCAAACTCATGAACCAGTCGTTCCAGTAGTTTAACGTTTGAAACAAGGCGACGGTCGCCAAGACAGGCAAAGAAAGCGGTATTACGATTTGCGCGAATATTCTCATCTCGCTCGCTCCGTCAATCTTCGCCGACTCGATCAAGGAAGGCGGTATCGTATTCGAAAAAAACGTTCGCAAAATCATGACAAAAAATGCGGAGACCAACAATGGAACGATCAGAGCGGCCAACGTATTCTTCAAATCCAGCATTTGCGTATAGACCAAGTACCACGGAATTAGTCCTCCGTTAAACAGCATCGTAAAAAACATGAAGAAGGAAAAAAAGCGCCGGTGCGGGAAATTGCCACGGGATATTGGATAAGCATACAGCGCCATAATCAATACGCTGATGATCGTACCGACGACGGTTACGACAACGGAAACCCCGAACGACCGTAACAATTGCTCCCAATCCTGAAACAAAAATCGATAAGCGGAAAGACTGAACGTTTCGGGTATAAAATGATAGCCGTTCACCAAAACCGATGTTTCATCCGAAAAGGATACGGCGACCACCAGCATGAGCGGGAGCACGCAGGCGGCTGTATACAGCCAAAATATCAGATTGATCGTCATATTCGCCGTATTCGATATGTCATTGGGCTTTCGTTTGCTCACTTTGAAGCCTCCTCAAAATAATGCATTCTCTTTGCTTATGCGTCTTACAATCAGGTTCGAGCCGAGAACGAGAATAAATCCTACGACCGATTGAAACAATCCCGCCGCAGAAGACATCCCGATGTCGCCTACCGATAAAAATGTCTGATACACGAAAGTATCGATGACTTGCGTTGAAGAATACAGCGCGCCCGCATTTTGAGTAACCTGGAAAAATAGTCCGAAATCGGCATAAAAAATTCTCCCGATTTGGAGCAAAGTCATGACGATCATGACAGGGACGATCAACGGGAGCGTAATCGTTCTGATTTGCTGCCATTTGGAGGCACCGTCGATTAAAGCGGCTTCGTAATATTCGTGGTCAATTCCGATGATTGCGGCCATATAAATGACCGTATAGTATCCGATGTTTTTCCAAATGTTGATGACGGGCAGAATAAACGGCCAATATTTAGGTTCCGAGTACCATTCAATCGGTTCGATTCCTAATTTAGGGAATAAGACGGTGTTCAAAAATCCGTGCTCTTGTCCAAGGAAAGCATAGACCAAATAACTAACTACGATCATGGACAGGAAAAACGGAAGAAACATCGCGCTTTGGTGAAACTTTGAAAGAAATCGGTTGCGCATCTCATTAAACATCATGGCAAAAGCAACGGCCACAACGAGATTGAAGACGATAAACACCACGTTGTAACAAATCGTATTTCGAGTGATGATCCAGGCGGCCTCCGTTGAAAATAAATACTTGAAATTGTCGAAGCCGATCCACGGGCTTGATAGAATTCCTTTGGAGTAGTTAATATTTTTAAAAGCGATAACGACTCCAAGCATCGGAACATAATTGTTGATGAAAATCACAATGGCGGCCGGCAGCATCATCAAATAAAACACCCAAAATTTGCGTACCGTCTTGAAAAATGCCGGCTTCGACTGTACTGAACGATAGGCTTGCCGTGTTGCCGACAAGCTGGTATAATCACCCATTTCGTTGGTCTTCTCCTTCCTGTTGGCTCTTTGTATATCTTCATATTACCAATCAGGGGCGAAGCGCTCTATCCAAGACGTGACCGTTTCGACACTATGGTGACTTGTTGATCTGGAATTTTTTCCGGTATTCCTGTGGCGAAATGCCGATCACCCTTTTGAACATTTTGGCGAAATGCGAAAAATGGCCGTATCCTGTTAATTCGGCCACATTGCTGACTTTCACGCCTGATTCCACGAGAAGTTTTTTGGCTTTGTCCATTCTGACGCCTAATATGTAATCGGAGATGGAAAGCCCCGTTTCTTTCTTGAACAGGCGGGACAAATACGCGGGATTCAAATAAACGGAAGCGGCAATATCCTCCCTTTTCAGCTCCTCATGCAGATGCTCCTCGATAAATTTCCGGACTCTGGAGATCACAACCGATACCTCATGATGGTGCCTGTTCATATACTCGATCCCAACCGTTACGATCCGCGCAGACCAATTGCGAAGCTGTTTCAGCGAACGTGTCGCCACAGCTAAATCTTGCAGCTCGTTATGAGGGAACATGTTCTGAATCGACAAGCCCTTTTTATGCGCTACATAATAAACCATGTGGATCAGCCCGAAATATAGAGCCTCCAGCGATTCCGAGCTTACGCCGCTTACTTGCATCCGCTCTGTGCTTTCGTCGATCCGGTCCAGCAATTCATCCAGTTTTCCAAGCTCGTACAGCAAGAACCAATCGGATATTAATGGAAAAGATGGCAAGCCCCCTTTAAGTTCCACGCACGTTTGCAAATTCATCACGCTATTGGTTTTCGTTACATTATTACGTTCCATGCCGATCAGACTTCCCAAAGCCCGGCCAATGTCGGTAACAGGGGTCAATTCTCCGATATAACACGACAAATCGCAATAAAAAAAACGATTGCAAGCCTGAATGTACTCTGTGCATCTCCTGTTCAAATCCTGCCATACTGGAGCGTAATCACGAACATAAAAAAGCACCAGATTGATACCGTTTTGATCCGGAATGACACAGCCGGGATCGCTTTGGAGAATCATTTCCGCGCCCGCCTTGCGCAATGCATATTCCATGATTTCTTCATCTCTTGCGCTCAGATCTTCCCTCCATTGTTCCACGCTGATCAACACGGGAATAACCTGACTCTGCGCATCCATCGGAATTCCGTAAATTTGAAATCCAGCCTGCAATCTTTCTTGCCGCGAAGGGATTTTACCGCTGATCACTTCCTGCCAAAAGCGTTCCACGAGAGTCGGCAGTTGTTTGATCCAAATATCGTAATATTTTTCATAGGTTTTGTTGAAATCGTGCAACTCTTGATCGGCTTGAATTTTATGTACCGCTTTTTGGACAATCTCTTTGAGATGATCATGATCGAGTGGCTTTATCAAATAATTAAAGCTACCCAATTGAATCGCTTTTTGCGCATAATCGAATTTGGCGTGTCCCGTTAAAAAAATCGTCTCCGTGAAAGGCGAGTGCTCCTTGACCCACTCCAGCAGCTTTAAACCGTTAGCGTCAGGCATCTCGATGTCCGAAATCATCACGTCAATCTTGTGCGAAAACAAGACCCGCTTGGCCTCCTCGGTACTATAAGCCTCAAAAACATGGTCAAATTGCAGGTCGGACCACTCGATTCCCTGTGTGATGCCTTTTACTGCAAATTTCTCATCATCAACAACAAGCAAGTTATACATTTGAACCATCTCCATGTACGAATTGACGTTGCAGAGGGAAATGTATGCGAATATTCGCCCCTGTTTGTTCACCGTTTGAAAAATGAATCTTGGCCGTGCTGTAGTTCATTCGAAGTCGGCGAAGCACGTTCCAAATACCCAAATGACCATTACCTGTTTGCTCCGCATAGTGTCCGGAATTCAACTGCTGCAACATCGTCGGCGAAAAACCTTTCCCGTTGTCGGAAATCACGACGATAAAATAATGTTGCGGATCGTCTGGGTCGGCCAAAATATTAATGCTGATGTAAAAGCGTTCGGAACCTTGTTGATACCCATGAATTACAGCGTTTTCCACAAAGGGCTGAAGGATCAATGGAGGCAACTGATAATCCTGATAAAGCGGATCGAACTCAATGATAAAAGTCATGCTGTCGGGATAACGCATAACTTGGATCTCCAAATAATTTCTTATATGCTCGATTTCTTCTGCTAGCATGATGGAATTGCGGTCCGTGCGAATAAGGTTGCGAAAGTAATCTGCCAAATGCAGCGCCATCTTTTTCACGGATTTGTAATCCTTATGGGCTGCCAAATTATAAATGATATTCAAACAGTTCATGTAAAAATGAGGATTGATTTGTACCTGTAGATGTCTGAATTCTGCTTGTTGAACCCTGATTTTCTCCTCATAAATGGAGATCTTCAAATACTCGATTTGTTTGACCATGTCGTTAAAATTGGAGATCAGAAACGAGAATTCGACCGAATGTTTTTCATTTAGCCTGACATCGAATTGGCCTCGCCCGATTTTTCTCATTCCGTGAAGAAGATGCGTCATCGGCTTGATGAAAATCTTTTGAAGGTAAGCAAGATACAGCGCTAGAACCAAAACGACACCAAACGGCAGAAAGTTGATTGTCTTCTCCAAATAAGGCAAATTCCGCAAGATGTTCTTCTCGGCAACAACGACAAGATAATGAATATTCGCAACCTGCGAGGATTCGCCCACGACTAGATATTCCTTATGATTGGTATCGTCTCGTATGTTTTGATATAGATGATTGACATGCTTCAATTGATTTTTAATCCCAACATAGGTTGGCTGGGGCAAAAATTTTTGCGTGAGCGGCAATTGGCCGTCAGCAAGGATGATTGTCCCCCCACCTTCCCCTACGTCCCATGTGCTAAGCGGTATCGCCAAACTGTTTACGTCAATCAGGCAGCCAGCATACATTTCCGAGCCCAAATCCTTCATCTGCACCAGAAAATAATTATCATTCAATCGAACAAACTGCCAACCGAATTTTCGAAGCGGCATTTGATCCAAGTTTTGGGAAATATAATTTTTAACCATCTGATACCTTTCAAGATAACGACCATTTTCCTGAGTTACGATCAGCAGGTCGTCGCCCGGTTTGGAGTACACGAAAAGTGTATTGATCATGCTGTAGTAGCCGATGTCTGTCATAAATTTGTTGTACAGTTTTTGTTTCGCCAAAACATAGTCTTCCATGGAATAATTATACGTCTGCATCGAAACGATCTCTGGATCGCTCGCAAGGCGATAGAAGTAATAATCGAATTCTTTCAGCGTGTTATCCATCCCATTGGCGTAATGCGAGAGCAACTTGCTGTAGTTTAAGGAGACCTGATCGCGAACGACATTCATTGCATACTTATTGTTGTACAACAGCAAGAAAACAAGAGGAACAACAACGAGCAAAAAAACGCAAACGATTTTGAATCTTACCGAATTTTTGAAATTCAAGATCCGACACCCCAGTTTTTAAAGATGGAAATTTTACGCTTCATGATGGTCACATCGATCATTCCAGGTAACAGTGCGAAAGCAGACGAAGTTTCTGTGTTCGTCACAAACGACCAACTGCACATTTCTAGAAACCAATTGGTGAATCAGGCGGGAGAACCGATCCAGCTCAAAGGGATGAGTTCTCAAGGCTTGCAGTGGTTTAAATAATTCGTACTATAATAGTAAGAAATGGATAGAAGACAATTGGGGAATGGCTGTAGTTCGCCCGGCGCATACTCGAATGGCGGATGGAACGACGCACAGTTAACGGCATCCGGCAAGTTTGTCAGAGACCAGTTGTAGACTGGATCCACGCAGCCGTCAGGAGATCTCATTTCCGGTAAAACCTACAAATTGGTCATCGTAGGCAGCGGCAAAGCGTTGAATGTAGCTTCGGAAGGCACTGCGAACGGTACGAACGTACAGATTTGGGAAGACAACTGAACGAACGCGCAAAGGTGGAATCTGTATCAATTAAATTATGAAAAAAACAACTAACTGAAAAGGCTGCGATCGCCTGTTTATTAAGCGATTGCAGCCTTTGATTTGCTGCTAATTATTGTGGGTTATTTGTTCCAAAGCTTCAAATTAGAGAATGTAATCGTGCCCTCGCCGCTGAGCGGGGATATGGTAAGGCTGCGCACGGGATTCAAAGAGAACGGTTTTCTCGTATCCATCCCGTCCGGTTGATAATCCTTGCGCTGCGTAAACTCATGAAACGGCAGCTTTACCTTCTTGCCTTCCTTAGCGTCATCCACGATCATTTTTTCGTAATGAACGCCGTTTCCATCCGTCAGTTCAACGCGAATTGAAACCCCGGTGCCGCCTTTAACATCCAACGCTATGCCGCTGAAGTCTATCCAGTTCTCGCCCACGTCTGCGGAAGTGCCAAGCCAACCGCCTTGATGGAGATTATACTCCACCTTAAGCGAGCCATCCGACGATAACGTATGGGTGATCATAGAAGAAGGATCATGGAACGGCTCCAGGGTGCCGAATGCGCCGATATAATTTTTATCCAAACTCCCTTTGGGGATGTTAACGATCTGATTGCCGCCATCTGTGGTTTTGGGGGCTTCTTCAATATCGCCTTTCGAAAAATAAGCAAGCGCGAATGCCACCGGAGCGATATAATCGATTGCGTGTTCATTGGTCGAATAAGAATCCGTAATGTCGATATAAGCCTTGGCGGGAGGTACGCTACCCTCGCCCGCATCCTTTATGATCTTATCAATAGCAGGGTCCCCTCCGTATTTATTCGGTCCGCCGACTACAAGTCCCGGTATGTAGGTATGCGTTCCGGCTATCATACGGTTATGTGGATATAAAGGCATTCTCGTGCCAGAACCGGTCATGTAGCTGTAACCGGTCGCATTTCGGCCGAACAAATAATGAAGCTGATCCAGCGCACCTTTTACATAAGCTTCTTTCGGCGATAATGCATTCGCCATCAGGAGCACGTTGCCGTGCGCCACGCTATCCTTGGCCGAGCCCCAGCCGTATTGATCCGAGCTTAAGGCAACTCGGTAGCCGTCTTTCGAGATTTTTTCCACCTCCGAATCGGCATTTGCAACAATTGCGGCTTTCACCTTCTCCTTGAGGGATATATCCGCTTGCTTGCTCGTCACATAAGCGTATTGTCCAAGCAAAATGCTGTCCGCCCATGAAATATGTCCGGACTTTTGAGCGATCTGATTCGCAAAACGCTCCTTGATATAAAGATCGTACTCCTTTTTCCCTGTTGTCTTTAGCAGCTCTGCTGCGGCCCATATGCGCTCCTCGATGTCCCCCGTTTTGCCGTAACCTCCCGAACCGCTGTCCTGATCTTTATCCAAGCGGAATTCCGGGGAGGGATGCTTCTCCAAGTATTGCTGCGCTTTCTGCGCATAACCTAGCAGCTCTTTCGCGTAAGCCGTATCAAACGGTTCATAGATGCGCGCAGCCATCGCCATAACGCCCGCAAACTGCGCGGTTCCATAAGTAGTTAGTCCGTAGACGTAACGATCCTGGGTATCCAATTCAGGCTTTACAAATCCCGGCCATCTCATGCCCGCTACCTTGAAATAGACGGCCCCATCGCCACGCTGCATCTTCTTCATCCACTCGAGCTCGAATTTCGTTTCGGCGAGAATGTCCGGAAGTTTGCTGTTATTCGAGGTGCCTTCGGGCAGCATCAATTGCCCCTTATAAAATTTTGAAGGGGCGAATTCATAGGCAAGCAGAAGTTGGGCCGTACTTACTGTAGCGGTAGGGATGTACTTCCCGTAGTCGCCCGCATCATACCACCCGCCGCTCACATCTACAGTATCGCCCTTCTTATGAAACTCGTCCGCGAAAAACATCATGGCTTGCTTATCCTGTGTATGACCCGCTTCATGCGCAAGACCGGTTAATCCGTCGCGAATGGCAATCCCGGATCTTCCTAGTGTATAAGAACGGATCGCCTGAATCATGGAACTCCGGTATACATCATCTCCGATGCGAAACGGATAGGATACACCTCCCCCTTCAATCTGCAGCACGTATGTCCCGGGCTCCTTGAACGAGGAGAAATCCGCAGTCCTAACATTGTCGCCGGAGTTTGCATCACTTATCGCGGCCGAAAGTTTACCGCTAAATACCTTCTTATTGGAATCCAGGCTAATCAAGTGAAACTGGTCGGTAGCCGTCGTGTCGGTCACGAATGCCACTTTGTCGGCATGAAGCAAATATCCTATTTGATCTACTTTTACCGTCATTCCAACCCACTGGGCTTCCGACGCTTTCATCGTAAGGGGCGCCAACGAAGATATTGCGCCGAACGTTAGTGAAAGCGATAACAAAATTTTTGGAAACCGTTTTCTCATGAATCCATCCTCCTCCTTGCCGCATGAACCGCCGGCAATCCTATGATTTGCGAACGCTATAATTATTGTAGTTTTCACCTGTCAATTGTTCTATCCGTTATGCGATCATTTGAACACTAATGTGACATTGTTGTTTGATTCATCACAAAAATGCGCCCAATGTTCAGGCCATGTTCAATGTTATAGTCGGGATTAATCTCAATCGTCCGGGAGATGTCTACATATTATAGAGGAGGTATAGGACTATGAAATTCGTGGGGCAATACTCTTCAACTACGGTGCTCAATTCGCCGTGATGACACTGATCGCGCTTCGGTCGATGATTTTATTTATGTACCCGATGTTCACGAATCAAATGACCTGAGGCATTATGGCTGTTGCGGCAAAAAGCTAATGCGTGCATAAACAGGGCAAGGATTGCGATGCAATGCCTGCCCTGTTTGTATATCTTCGCTGTCAATACTCATGTGGCCCCGCAGTGCTCCGTTGGGTTTATCAAAGGTCAAGCACATACCGGCGGATCGCCTGCGCTACTCCGTCTTCCATGTTGCTGCCTGTGACAGCCTTCGCCAGACGCTTCACTTCGTCCTGGGCATTCCCCATCGCCACGCCGATCCCGGCTTCAAGGAGCATCGTTTTGTCGTTTAAGCTGTCTCCAACCGCCATCACCTGCGACATTGACAAAGCGTATAGATCGCATACTTCACGTACACCGCTTGCTTTGGAAACGCCTGGAGGATTGACTTCAATATTAAACGGCTGGGAATTGGTGATCTCGAAAGGACCTACATTCATTACCTTGTGACGAATCCGCTCCAGTTGTTTCGTATCTTCCGAATCAAAGCCGAACTTCAGCCATATGGTCTCTTCCGTAACATCGTTCCAATTATTAGGGGTGATAATGGCCTCCGTCGTATGCCCAAAAAAATGACAGTTTTCTTCTTGCGAAATATGATGAAATGCCCTGATCGTTCCGGAATCCAACGTATAGCGTTTGTGTAGCTTATCTGGAGACGTCCAAACTTCACTCCCGTTGACCGTTACGATCGGAGATCCCAGACTCAGTTCGTGCCAGTAAAGCTTTGCGCTTTGTACTTCCCTCCCCGTAGCCACAATGACCATTACTCCCCGGGAGCGAGCTTCTGCTATCGCTTTGCGGTTTTCTTCAGAAACTTCGGAACAATCGCTCAGCAGCGTTCCGTCAAGATCAAGCGCGATCAATTTAATTCTGCCCATTTCAAGAAACCTCCTATCAAATCGAAAATAGGATTCATATTCTAGTCAAGTATTCTCGTTCACATAGAGTTCACTGGGTTGAATTCGATGGACGCCGCCCTGCAGCAGTTCCGGCAAACGCCCCACCCGCTCAGCCAATCGGGAAAGCTTTTGTTCACTAAAATAGGAAAGCCCCGTATGAATCCGGTCTTGGAATGGCTCAAGCCATCTTGGTTTCAGGCTTCCGGAACCGAAATATACGCCAAGTAAAGAACCCGCCGTTGCCCCAAAGCTATCCGTATCGTTGCCTTGCATGACCTGTTTGCATATTCCGTCGCCGACATTTTCGGCAAATCGGAACGTGTTTATCAGGGTGCCTACTTCCTGATAAACTTGGCAGTGGGAATATTTCGCATACTTATGATTAATGCTCGCATAAGCCTCCAGCCAGTTGTCTGCATTCGCAACGATCTGCAGAGCCTCATGAGTCGTCTCATAGAATCGGCTCCGTCTAGGTACGAATTGAAGCGCAGTGCTCATTATTTCGATCGGATCGCGCAGCACATGCGCAAGGGCAATTGCTGCGGCAATGAACATCGTTGCATAGATTCCGGTCCGACGATGCGTAAAACTTGCATCACGCCAAGCCAGCTCTGCGGCAAGAGCGGGTTGGCCGGGACAGGCATAGCCGTAAGCATCCGCACGGATCGCCGCTCCGCATAATTCCGTATCCTTTACCAGAAAGTCGGGCCATGACTCTATATCTAAATGATTGAATTCGTCCTTGTCATGCTCCAAGTAACTGATTCCCGATCGAAGCAGGATTGCCCTTTCTGGACCCCAAGTTGTACTAATCGGAAGATGATTGATCCATAAATCTCTTAAGTTTCTTTTCGTAAATCCAATACCGAATTGCTCAAGCACAAGCATACCCAATAAAGTGTAATTAATATCGTCATCAGGCGCCACATAATGTATTCGCCCCCGCGCAGTTTCATACCAGGACCAGTGTCGACGACCTAACGCATGTAGGGTTTCTTCCGAAATATAGTCCCTTAGAGGCCATTTTCCAGTTGAAATTAGCGCTTGACTCAACTCCACAAGACTAGGATTCACTTCAATAGGTTTGCCCAACATGGATCCGCAGGCTGAAGCGAGGAACGCTGCCTCTACCCGTGCCGAGCTATCTTTCAAATTAAGCATTCCGACCTGGCCAAGAGGTCGGGCAGGGTCACATTCTCGCCATATCTCCGATAATTCATTAGGCTCATAGTAGGGCCAATTATCCCTTATAGGAATGGCAGCCAAGGTATGGGCGAATTCTACATAAGCATCATAGCTTTCAGGCAGCTGCTCTAATCTGGCTAAATAACCAGAGGTTTGATAACCCTGTTCGAATTTATTGCGTAAGATTCCTTCCAATGAACGTTTTAGATAGGATAGCGATGGTAGCATGCGGTTGTCTCCTTTTCTTATTCCTTTTAATCAAAGCATTCAACCCGATCAGAGATCGGGTCGAATTCATGTTCCACTCTACTCATTTAGCTATGCTTGAGTACCATTCATTGACTTCTTTCGTGATCGCTTCGCCGCCGTTTTTCTTCCAATCGCCTACCATTTTGTCGAATTCTTCAGGACCTACAGATCCATAAATGATCTTAGTAAAGGTTTCGTTCAACAACTTAGTAAGCAATTCATTCTTGCTTTTCATCGTCTCTGTCATTGGCCCTTTGAAGTATTCTTTCATTCGAATATCTTGCTGTTGCATGACAACCTTCATCGCTTCCTTATTCTCTTGTTTACGGAAGGCGTCTACGGATTTCTCATATGGAGTGGTTGCTTTGACCCCATCCGCTAGTTTCACCATCGCCTCCGCATATAAAGACGGTATGCGTGCCCCCTCATATGTGAGTGAATAATCTAGAGGTTTGACCATTTTATCATCGACATTCCCAGGGAACTTATCCGGATACTTGCCAACATCTAAGGTTACCGATCCATCCTCAAGAATTGCGTAGTCATAACCTTCTGCAAAACCATGTTCGAATTCGCTACCGGGCTTAGGGTTCGCTATATTTTCGAAAAACCAGTTATAATAACGAAGGATCGCTTCAGGATGCTTCGAGTTTTTATTAACGAACAAGTAGCCATTCACCGGCGGATTCCCGCCCGTAGTGCCAATCTTGCCATCTGGACCCTTAGGAATCGGATATGCTTTGTACTTCGCGGTAGGTACATTCTTTTTGAGATCCGGGAATGGCCAATCCGGCAGCCAGTTGCGTCCAACGATCATTCCGGCACGTCCGCTGGTAAAGAATTCCGCCGCGCCCCTTTCGTCTTTTAACGCAGCATCCTTGGATATATACCCCTTTTGCATCCATTCATTCAATTTGATTAGCGCATCCTTGGCTCCCGGATTAATAGAGCCATGTTCGAGCTGATCGCCTACTTTGTTCCACTGTCCTGGCATCGTTCCGTACGCTCCGAACAAGAAGCCGATATCGGCCATATAGTTACTAAACCCACTTTTGAAACCAACCGCCAGCCCTAGCGTATCTCCTTTGCCATCAAGATCGTTCTTAATAAAAGCGTCCATCACCTGTTCCATCTCCTCGATCGTTGTCGGTGCGGACAAGTTAAGCTTTTGAAGCCAATCTTCGCGAATCCAAAGTTCATGGTCGTCATTGTAAGCATAATCGAGAATTGGAAGCGCCATTTTTTTCCCATCACGAGTGATCGGGTACCAAATGCTCTTATCTAACGCTAGTCCCGTTTTGTATTCTTCTACGGCATATTTATCAATCAGATCGTCTACTGGCATAAATTGACCCGAATCGATCAACATGTTCACAGTTTCCAGGTCGCCGCGGTAACGAACGACATCCGGCATTTCTTCCCCAGACGAAAGCATAAGCCGCAGCTTCGTTTTGTACGCCTCGTTCGCATCTGTTACAATCCAGTCGAACTTGATATCAATGCCTAAACGTTCTTTAATCAATTTGTTGTGAATGTTGTTCTCAATGTCCTCCCCTTTCTTAAACACGCCTCCGGTCGGAGATGCACCCATTACCGTTTTCAGTACGATGGGAGGATCATATTTCCCATTCGCGAAGTCAGATTGACTGCTTGCGTTGTTATCATTGCTCTTACCGCTGCAAGCCGCTAAATTGAAGACTAAAACACCAACCGCCACCCATGCAAACCACTTTTTCCCCATTGTTCATTCCTCCAGTTATTGATGCAAAACTTTATAAAAAACAACTTTAGTATACCTATCAGAATACCCTGTATATAGGCCCTGATTTTATCTTGAATGCCACAAAATTTATCAAAAGGCACACGTATTACTCTTTTACAGCCCCAAGAATAATTCCTTTGACAAAATAACGCTGCAAGAATGGATAAACCAATATAATCGGGAGCATTCCGATAAAAATTTGCGCAGCCTTCACGGTACGTTGCGATATATTCTGCAACTCGTTGACGTCAGCATTAATCTTGTTGAAATCCTGCTGAACGATAATTGTTTGCAAAAACGTTGAAAGCGGATATTTGCGGTAATCTGATATATATAGCAGACCGTCAAACCAAGAATTCCAATGAGACACCATGGTAAAGAGCGAAATCGTTGCAATAGCAGGCATCGATACAGGCAGATATACCAAGATAAGCGTTCTGAAATGCCCTGCTCCGTCCAACAACGCCGCCTCCTCAAGGTCTTTCGGTACCGCACGAAAGAAATTCATCATAAGCACCATGTTAAAGACGTTTATGGCTACGGGCAGCACTAACGCCCAAATTGTATTCATTAAATGCAAGTTCCGGATCAACATGTAGCTTGGCACTATGCCACCGCTAAAAAGCATCGTGAACAAAAAAAACCAAGTATAAAAACTACGACTGCGAAAACCGTGTGAATCTTTGGATAGCGCATAAGCAGCTAACGAGAGCAATACCATGCTTACAACGGTTCCTAGCAAGGTTCTTTCGATACCTATCAAAAGCGCACGATGAAAGTTAGGGTTATTGAATGTTTTTGCGTATGCATCCGTGTTGAAATCAATCGGAATCAGAGTGACCAGATTCGCATTGGCTGGGGCGCTCCCGCTAAAACTTACCGCCAGTATATGAACAAGCGGAAGAATGCAGCTGATGCTTACCAAGGTAAGCAGTATGTAATTTATAACGGTGAATATCCTGTAACTTGTTGTCCTATTATACATCGTCTACGTCCCCCTCCATTTTTAAAAAATTCGATATCCCGCAAATTTATAAGCTAACCGATAGGAGATGAGTATCATAATAAGCCCTACGACGGATTTAAACATACCTACGGCCGTTCCGAAGCTGTATTGGCCATTTAGTATTGCGGTGCGGTATACAAACGTATCGATGATATCGCCTTTGTCGTAAACCAACGCATTATATAGGTTGAATACCTGATCAAAACCGCCGTTCAAAATATTTCCAAGCGACAGCGTACCTACGACTACCGCGATCGGAATCATTGAGGGAATCGTAATATAAAGCGTCTGTTTCCATCGATTGGCCCCATCTACTTCAGCTGCCTCATATAACGAAGGATTAACCCCTGCAAGAGCTGCAAGAAATACAATCGTGTTAAATCCGAAATTTTGCCAGATGTCGCTAACAACTAACGTAAATCGAAACCAGTTACCTTCTCCGAGCCAAAATATCGGTTCTATCCCGAACATTTGCAAGGTTTGATTGACTAATCCATTACTGTTCAACATATCCGATATGATTGCGCCAAGGATAACCCACGAGATGAAATGTGGAAGATAAACAAGCGTCTGGACGATTCGTTTGAAAAACATTTTCCTTACCTCGTTCAACAATATCGCGAATACGAATGGTACGATTAGGCCGAAGCATATTTTTAGACTGGAAATGACGAGCGTATTAATAATGACTTGTTTGCTGTCAGGGTATTCGAACAAATACCGAAAATGCTCCAATCCTACAAACTTCGATCCCCATATTCCGTCATATGGTTTAAAATTCTGAAACGCCATGACCAAACCGCCCATCGGTACGTAGGAAAAGATTATCGTAATAAGTACTGCCGGTAAGAGCATCACATGTAATGGCCATGTAAACTTAACGTTCTCTCTCGTTTTCTTCTTTTGGGAGAAATGCACTCCTTTCCTCTTGCCAGAATCTAGTTTCGCCGATACTCTCATATTGTTTCGCCTCTCTATTAACACTTTTCGTGTTGAATTTTAAATGTGCTTCTGTTATTAATATTATCAACGTTGATTGAAGCTTTCCTAGACCTTGATTTTTAGAACGATGCCAATTTATTGACTGATGCAAATTACGATTGAAGGAGATGACGATAAAACTGCGGGCGAACATATTTACGAAAATCATCATCATCATTACATTGTTGCTAGTCCCGATCCTAATCCTATATTCGCTATCGAACCGAGTCAGCATGAATGTACTGCGTGAAGAAATCCAAATGCTTCGACAGAAGGATGTCAACTTTCTCTCAAACGAGATCAATTCCAGATTGGAAAGCCTTTATACGATGGCCTTTTTACTGAGTGAAGATATAAACATCCAGCAGCTTCGACATATTCATTTGCTTAAGAATGATTTTGATCGCAACACTGAAAAACTGAGGCTGTTAGAGAAAATGCGGATGCTAAATGTTTCTGGGCGGTGGGATACCCAATATAGCGTTTTCGCCCCGGAAAACGGGAATTTCGTGTCAACCAATTCAAATGCCGTGTACGACATGGAAGAACTCAAGAGGATCATTACTCCATCATGGGAATTAAAAAAGATAAAATACGGAGGAATCTTGCAAGATCGGTTTGTCCGACATGTCGTGCAACCGCGAAGCAGCATCAAATCCATCGAGAAGGCAGGTTTAATCGTGGAAACTTCCTTTCCGACTGCATTTCTAGTCAAAGAGCTTGATGCTTTCAAGATCGGAGGGAAAGGCGACACCTTTCTATACAACCCAAAGTATGATCCCATCACAAATAGAACCGTAGATATGAAATTTGTACATAAGCTTCTCTCGTTGATTAAGGATATAAACCTAAGCACCTATCAAAGCCAGGAAATCTCAGTAGGTAGCGAAAATTTCATGCTCAGCGTGGCGAGGATCCCGTCTCTTGGCTGGTTTCTTATCGATTATGTCCCGATGGAGCAAACCATCGCACCGATTGAGCAGTCCCGCAATCTTTTCTATGGTTCCGTTACCTTATTGCTAATCCTCAGCCTACTTGCCGGATTTCTTTTGTATCGCAATGTGCAAAAACCTATCGGAGTACTTATCCGGAATGTTGACCGATTAAAGAATGGGGATTACTCAACACGAATAAGTTTTAATCCAAAGAATGAATTCACTTTCCTGTTCGACAAGTTCAACCAGATGGCTTTAGAAATTGAACAATTAATTGAGACGGTTTACATCGAAAAAATTAGAAACCGCGAAGCAAAGCTAAAACAACTTCAATCCCAGATCAATCCGCACTTTCTTTATAATTGCTTTGCATTAATTCTCAGCTTAACAAGACTCGGCAAGAAACAATCGGTTATCGATATGACTTTTCACCTTAGCAAGTATTATCGTTACACTACACGGATTGACAGCATGTCCGCTACGATTGCCGAAGAAATCGCATTAATTGAAAATTATTTAACAATCCAGGAATATCACATTTCCCATCTGTCCTACACCATCGAAATGCCTGAAGAAATGTTGAACTTGCATGTACCAAGATTATTGCTTCAACCTATCGTAGAAAATGCAATCATTCATGGCATTGAACAATTCGTTGGAGATGGAATGGTATCTGTACACAGCATACAAGATGATACATCATACATCATTATTATAGAAAATAACGGAATACCGATGACGAATGAACAACTCGCCGCGCTTCAACTTGGTGATTCAAGAATTGAAATCAGCGGGCACGCGTTAGACAACATCCAACAAAGGCTGAAGTTACAGTTCGGTGAGCAAGCAGGCATAGTGTTCAAACATCGCGAGGGCGGAGGCACGGTTGTGACTATGAGCTGGCCAAAGAATAATAAGGGATCCCATTAGGAGGTAAATCACACATGTACACACTTCTTATTGTCGATGATCAGCCGGATCTGGTAACTGACATATCTACCATGATCCCCTGGAAAGAAATTGGCATCGAAACGATTTACCCTGCTTACTCCGCTCAAGAAGCGTTAGAAATTGTACAAGTAAATCCGGTGGACATCGTCATTACAGACATCCGCATGCCCGGTATGTCAGGCTTGGAATTAATTGAACAAATTCGTGCGACTTGGAGCAAAATCAAATGTATTTTGCTTACTGGATATGACGATTTTAATTACGCAAAGCAAGCATTAAAATGCCAAGCCAGCGACTATTTACTTAAACCTGTAGAAGATAGAGAATTGATCCATGCAGTGAACACAGCCATCCGTCAAATCGAGGAAGAATGGCTGCATATCTCTTCTGCTAAACAGGCACATCGTTCGCTGCAAGAACATTTACCTTTGCTGCGCAGCCATCTTCTGCAAGATTTGCTTCAAGGAACTACACTGAATTTCGAAGATATTTCCGATAAATTAAAACAGTTTGAGCTTCCATTTCATGCTGAATCAGAAATCTGTTTGATGTTGATACGAAAGGATGATTTTGACCGCTACAGCATTAAGGACATAGATCTGCTCGAATTTTCCATTTGCAACATTACCGAAGAATTATTCGGGGACTTATTCCACCTATGGTATGGGAAAGATAATCATGAATACCTTATTTTCGTTATTGGATTAAAAAAAGAGATTGCTGAGTCGACTCAGCAGGAAGAAAAACATCGTGAGCTCTTGGAAAGAAAAGTGATACAACTTCAACATTACGTCAACCTTTATATGAAAGGCTCAATATCCGTTCTTATAAGTTCTTTTGGAGCCCTTTACTGGAGTATGCAAGAACTATATGAAATCTCGCTAAACAACTATCGGCAATATATAGGCAGAGACAGCGGGCTTCTAGTCACTTCCATCCCAACCTTACAAGTTCGGGATGGCGCGTCTACGTTACAAAGCCTTTATGCCCTACCGTCAATTGCACATCTACTAGAAGCCGGACAATGGTCTAAGCTCGAGCAGAAACTTGAGTCTATCTTCAGTGAATTAACACAAAAATGGAACGATTCCCATGAACATATTATGGAAACGTATTTCGTAATCGTCAGTTCGATCATTTACTCCGCCCATAAAGGGAAATACTGGCTGTCTCAAATAATGAGAGGTGAATACGAAACATTCGTTAACGGCCCTCATTTCCATACGACTGCGCAACTCAAAGAATGGACCCAACGCGTTATTGAAAAATATAAGTTGGAAATTGCCAACGAGGTGAATGATTCGCGTTCCGGGATCGTAAAACAAGTGCATGAGTATGCCACGGCTAACCTTAGTGAAGCGACACTGCAATCGATCGCATCATACGTATATTTAAATCCGTCATATTTATCGAAAATATATAAAGTGGAAACAGGAGAGGGTATAAGCGAATACTTGACGCGGTTAAAAATGGAACGCGCCGCTCAACGATTAAGCAACACGAATGAGAAGATTTACGAAATTTCCACTGACCTGGGTTATTCGAAAACGAGTTATTTTATAAAACTGTTCAAGGAAAATTTCGGAATAACCCCTCAAGAATATCGAAATTCGTGTGAAAGATGAAAAATGGGCCGCTGGCAAGTCGTATCTTGACCTGACTGAAGCAATGGCTGCCCGGTATCCGAAGAACGAGATTCAGAAGTGTATCATTCACCAGATCCGCAATTCCACTCGTTACGTGTCGACGATCTTTCCGGAGCCGAAGATCCCTGAACCCCTGAGCTGAATTTTTTCTTATACCACTAACAGTAATACATACTGGTTCTTAGCGCCGTTTTTAAGCAAGTATAAGGGTCATCTTGGCTTATCCTGCTCGCTTGCGCAACGCGGCTGCCGATCGATGACGGCAGCCGCGTTTTATTAAGCTAGCGTGTCCCATTAGCTTAACCCATGAAAAATATTAGAGCGACACATCCATTACTTGAGATCCAAAAGTGTAAGAATATCTTCTGGATTCTCAAACTTATACTTAGCTGGAATAACTTCAGGTTGTTTGCATCCCCACGATGCTAATCCAAAGTCTACTCCAGCGTCTCTGGCACATTCGTAATCATAAATGGTGTCACCGATGTATATGGCTGTTTCAGCCTTTGCACCTGAGATCTCAAGAAATCTCAGCAATGGCTCGGGATGAGGCTTGTGCAGCTCTGTATCGTCTGCACATATAACATAAGGAAGATAACGAGCGAGACCAAATGGGACGAAGTCATCTTGAAACTCTTTTTTTGTCTTAGAAGTCACGACCCCTGTAGCAATCGATTGCTTTCTTAGGTTAGTAAGCAGTTGCTGAAAACCCTCAAATACGTGAATGGTATGTCGGTAATCACTCATAAGATCATTCCAGCATTTATTCGCATGTTCGATATCTACAATACCGAGTTGTCCCAGGGATACTGCCCCTGGAATTCCGAGCACAAATGCGAGATCTTGCTGCTCCATTTTCCGATTATAGTCCTTCTCCAGCAACTTCTGTAAGGATCCCAACACCGCTTGTTCTGTATTTATTAATGTGCCGTCAATGTCAAAGATAACGGTAGTATACATAATTCCATCCTCCTTAAGCATTATTAGAAATGAGCTCCTATATGAATGCTAAAGTATGGTATCCTTTTCAGGTCAATACCTATATTGAATGCCGTACAATGATATGGTAGGGAATTTCCACCTTATTATTGGAACTATCAATTGTAAGATCAAAGGCTTCTTCACCGACTTTCACCAATTGATGATCCACTGTAGATAGGCCTAAACCTATTCCAACAGGTTGATTCTCTTGGCCAATGATCGCTAGATCATTGGGCACTCCCAATTCTATACTCCTTGCATACTGATAAAAACCCGCCGCAACCTCATCACCGTTCGCATAGATAGCCGTAGGTCTATTCTCCATATTTAGCAGTTGTTGTGCTGCTCTTAACCCATCATCAATACTTTGGCAATCACTGATATGGTATGCTGGCGGCAGATCACCGAATATATGCTTATATGCTTTTTTTGTCAGCTGTGTGCTAGCACTCTCTTCTCCTCTTGCTGTTGTAAAGGCAACTCGTGAATGGCCTTTATCTTTCAACAGTTGAAACGTGTCTAGGAAAGATGCATATCGATCCATATAGGCACAGTCAATCTCAGGATGATCCGTAAACTCGCATGCAACAATTGTTCCATACTTGGTATATGGAACAATTGCATTCCAATCATTCGAACGTGAAGTAATAATGATTCCGTCCAATTGTTTGTTTTTCAGCATATTTAAGCAGCTGAGCTCTTTTTCCGGATCGTACTTCGTAGGAAGAACCATTACAGAATAATCATGCTCAACCGATCGATTAAGTACACCATGGAGCAGTTGATCAAAGGCTTGATTGTTGTTGTAAGGCATGACCACGCCTATACTCCTTGTTTCCTTGCGGACTAAATCGACAGCTAAGCGATTTGGGGTGTAGTCAAATTCATCAATCACTCGTTGCACAGCTTTCCGCTTCATTTCAGATACGTAAGGATGATTATTTAGCACCCTTGATACTGTTGACACAGATACGCCCGCACGCTTTGCAATATCAATAATATTTGCCATTGCACTTACTCCTATATCTTCTTAGTGTTCAAAGTTAAAATCCCTATATTCCACACAAAAAACTTTTTCCCCATTCGCCTTGTATAAAGCATAAGCATTTTGTACTGCGGAATCTAAAGGATGGTCAATTGGTTATGTTTATAACTAATCTGACCGATTAATTAAAAACCGGCAGCTAATGAATGGCTGCCGATACTCCATCTTCTTTACCACAGGATATACACGCCCAGAGCAACAATCACCAAAAAGAAAGCGCAGAGCAGAACTTTATCACGAATACTCAATGGTTTTTTTATTTTTTTTTTAAAAAGATAAGTAACATGGTAGTTATTGATGTAATGTAATTATTGAAAGAACCGGATTAGTAAACAGAAAAAAAGATATCCATAGCCTTCTCTTGTCCCATGATCAAACATCGGGAAAATTATAAATCCAAAGAATACAAAATAAATAGAAATAGTATTGAGATGCATCCTATGACTATTGTATTTTTATTCTCGCTATTGTCATATAATGAACTTAACATTGGATTCCTCTTTCTCTTTGCGTGTTATCCTACTTCCGTGCTGACGAAATAACGGCTGCTTCAGGCAGCCGCTTCAAGTATCGTGTACCGTTGGTTCAAGACAATATTCGCTAAAGAAATTACACATATACACCCTTACCTTGTATTAACTTAAATCCGAATTCTTGTTCAAAGTACGAGCTGGGGCAGAATCATCATCTGTTTCTTTATCAAGAGGTATGATAGCTATTTCCAAGACCCAAAGTTTGACCAAATAAGTTTCGATTACATACTAAAAGGAACTAATGAGTGAAAAATGAATTGAACGGTCCCCTTCTCAAGAACACATAAAATTGAGTAGACAGCCGAAAAAAGATGACCACTGTACAGTACAGGGTCATCTTTTTTACATTCTGCCGATTCTTTTTATCACTCAATTGGTCAAGATATATTATTCAATTGTAATTATAGTTTTGTTGTTCGCTAAATCGTTTACATCTTCAATAAAGAAGTACGATTTAACAGGTGTATTTTTGATCATAAGTGTTTTTACAATATTCTGGTCAATTCGTATAACTGAATGGCTCTTAATTTCTGTTTGTGAATAATAGATACCTCCCCAGATGTTTTTGTGAACAATATTATTTTTCTCCACCGATGGATAAATCGATTTAATAATTCTGACGTTTCCTTTATCCACGAAAACTTCATTTTTATAATATACCCCCCACAAAAGTGAGTTTTTTTGAAGTGCAATAACTCCTTGCTTCCCCTTATTGTTTTCATATAAATAATACCTGAAATTATTATCCTTATTGTAAATTAATTTAATATCACCTTGATAAATCCCGTTCTTCAAAAGAATACCTTCAGGGAATAAATTAATAAAAATCAAAATTCCTATTACAACAAATATGATGATAGATGCTCCCCAAAAATAAACCCTTCGTTTCATATATTCGTCCTCCTCAAATGTTCATAGTGTAAGTATACACATTCTATAAATATATTCAATTTTTGGCAATACAGGACTTATTTACTATTTATCCATAATATGCATTATGTTACCATAATAAGGAATATTACAAATGAGGTGAAAAAATTGAAAAAAAAGGCAATGTTACTTATCATTCTTGCGATAGCCCTCATAGGATCAACTGGGGCTGTATCTGCAGCGGAACAACCGGGAGATTTGACAAATGCACCACGGCTTGACACACAAGACCAACATGAGGTTGAAGTTTTGATTGATGAGTTAATATCTATTAGATTGGAAAAATATCAATCCAACAATGCGAGACTATCAGTTGAAGAACTTAACTCAAAGGATAAAGAAATAATGGACGAGCTCTTAAGTAAAGGTGTTCATCCAATAACTGAAGAAGAACGTGCCCTTCTAAATAAATCGACCACAAGTGGAGACTTTCAGTCACTTGCATCCCAGCCACCTACTTGGGGTCCATATCCAAATGTAGATATGCTTACATTTGGAGAAAAGTCCATAACTGTTAACGGAAAAACGTATAAAATATGGATAAACTATGCTATTCCTAAGGATGGTGGTGGTCCACCATTAATGAAAAATTGGGGATCAGTGAAATTAAGTAATACAAAATTTGAAGCTGCAATATTTAAAAATAAAGTATTTAATTTACTCTTACAAAGAGCTATCGGAGAAATTAAATATGTAAAATGGCTACCATATGATTACTTCTGGCCAGAAGCTGATTCTTACACAAGTTTTGATACATACGACCTTCTTGTTTCTTATGCTTCTAAAATGAAGTATGTATGGGTTTATGTTCCTAGTACAGATATATGGCAACTAAAAGCATCAGCCAATAGCGTTGTAACTAGCGAAACTCACGTTGCTCGTGGATTTAAAAATGGTAACTTAACGAATATCACTAGGGTTAAAAATAATACTATTTGGTCAGATTCATATGATAACATTGAAACGTTAGCTGTAAATGCAGGTACTCCTGTCACAAGTCCTGTTGGTACGTTGAAATATACAGATGTCAGTGGTGGAACCGCATTACAATTCTTCCCTTACTATGCAAGTGGACCGGTAGATCTTTGGTAATAGGTTATAATTTTTAAATATCCGTTTGTCAAGTGGTACATTAATAAGAGGATCGTTAGATACCCGATAAAAGATGATTCCTGTACTACACAGGAGTCGTCTTTTTTCATATCTTTGGCTTACACTCTCGATGCATGCTATCGATCGTTCTCTTGGCATGTCATCAAGCACTAGGTGTGCGATTATTCCATCAACCTGCCCGCGACATGCTAGTTCCTATCATGCGACCGCCGATCGCACTGTACACCAAGTCTTGATGCCCTAAAAGCGAATATCTGTATTACTCAAGTTTACACGCCGGCACTTCTAATCCCAGCTGCTTATGTAACCGGATGAGCCGGACGGCTAGAATGCAAAGATCATGCTACATCGTCCACTTTTCGGAGCGCTAAAACATAGTGACTTGCGATCTGCACATAGCCATGATCAAATTGATTATCATTATTTTATAATCCTATTTTTAGAAAATGAGAATTAACCTCTCAAAATTTAAGTACCTGGGTCAGAATTTTTTATAGTCAGTTCCGCTTTCAAATTTTGAATAACCCCTTCTAATAATATGAGATACCCTCATAATAACTTTGAGTTTATAGACCCTGTCTCAATATATGAGAATAATTAAATACTATTAATATAATGAAGTAAAGAAGTAGAGATATTACCACAATCAGAACCACCCGTCCAACGGGTGGTTTGCACTTGGGGTATAACCCCTGTTGCCAAACTGCGCCTAAAGACGCTAGCCTGACAACAAAGTTGTTCAGGCTCAGTGTAATTTGTCACTTTCACCTACCAGTTAAACTGGTTTACTTCTTCTTGCTATCGTTTCTGCTGAATGGATCTTCATATTCCTTCACACTCAGTTTATCTACTGCTGGATCATGTGCTTCTTGTTCTCGAATATACTTTGCTACAGTTGCTTCATTTAGCCCTACTGTACTTACATAATATCCTTCCGCCCAAAACTTCCGATTTCCATATTTATACTTTAAACTTGCATGCTTCTCGAATATCATCAGTGAACTTTTTCCATCAGATATCCCATAAATGATGATACTGAAATTTTCGGTGGAATCGCTACTAGCATGTGTACATGGTCTCGCATCATGTGACCTTCTAATATTTCCACGCCCTTATATTTACATAAACGTTTAAATATTTCGATTAAGTCTTTCCTTACTTGATTATAAATCTCTTTCCGTCTATACTTCGGGGTGAACACGATGTGATATTTACACATCCACTTCGTGTGCGCTAGACTATAGTTCTTATTTGCCATCTTAGACCATTCCTTTCGTTGAGCCTGAACATCTCAATTTTATCGGCATGGTCTAGTTGGTCAAACCCTCGATCCCTCCACCCGCATAGCGGGTGGTTTTTTGTTTCGCACGCTTCGCGAGCTCAACTGGCTAAAGCCTAAATAAAATAGCGCGGCTAAGTCGCCACGCTTTTGATAATATCTCTTTTATGATACTTGTTAAGAAGATCATCAAGTTCTTTTGATTTTATTAATACTATATCTGAAGTAATTCCATAAACATATCCAGCGAGATTTAGCTCTTTCCTCATATTCTCGATTTTATCTTCAATTGATAGAATCATATCCATATAATAACCTCCTTATGAAATTGGTGACATATTAGCCTTGTCATCATTAATTCCAAAGCTGGTCATCATGAAGAATTCCTGAATCATTAAGAACCTTCCACCAAACGCGAAAAGCATCATAGATTGATTCACTTCTTCACCTTGTGGATATGGACCACCATAACGGGTTCCGCAAATCCCACGATCGATAAGTTCATCTTCAATCCAAGTTTCAAATACGTGAGCGAATAACTCATGATCCCGCTTCAAATAAGGAACACGTTCTTTAGCAACCTATGAGGATAATTTATAGTAGGGAAACATTGGGACCCCCTTGGGAGGGTCCCGCAGAAATCCAACGGCTTGCATTACTAGATCAACCTGTACAGCCGTTCAAGCGCCACTGCCGCTTCCACCCTCTTGAGCGGCGAATCGGGATACAGGTACCCGTCATGTCCTTGGAAAATCCCCGCCGCCAGCAGACGTTTCACGCCTTCTTTCGCATACTCGGCGACAGCGGATGCATCATTGTAAGCCTGCAGTTGAACCGTCGGATCTACTTGCGCATTCGTGTTCACTCCCGCCGCCCGCACCGCAAGATCGATCATGACCATCATCTCTTGACGCGTGACGAGTGCGTTGGGATCAAACCTGTCGCCGCCTCTTCCGCTTATGATGCCTAGCGTCCGGGCCTCATGGACTGCTTCGTCATAATAGACGCCGGGCCGTACGTCGGAGAAGCCCTCGCCTCGCTTCGCATGCAGATCCAGCAGTCGCATGATGAGCGCGACCGCATCGGCCCGTGTAATGAAGCTGTTCGGTGCATAGGTCGAATCATCCATTCCGTTGATGACGCCTTTGGAAGCCAGCGATTCGATCGCCTGCCGCGCCCATACGACTTGCGCTAGATCGCCAAACGTCTTTGCGACGGAGACGACCGCATAACGGCTGAAGTGATGCGTGCTGAACACTACGGCCCCCAGCGAAGCGTCGTACCGGCCGCTGACGATCGGCTTGGCCGTACCGTCGTTCGCCATATACCAGATCGTCAGCCGTTCCGGATGCTCCCGCTCTTCCAACGTCGGCTCATACGGTACCCGTACCGTTACGGCTCTCCGATCGCTGCACCATTCTACCGGTGTTCCATCGATCGACGCGTTCACGAACACGATTGGCCGACCGCCGATCTGCGCCTTTACCACCGCGTTTGCCCCCGTCAAGTCGCCCCGGCCGATCGAGATGACGATCTCCTTCGCCGTTCCCGTCGCCATCTGCGCGAACATGTCACCCGGCAGCACCAGTTGACCCAGCGGCGTGGATAACTCCATGATCAATTTGTTTTGCGCGATCAAATACAAGGCAGGTAAACGCAACTCGTAAGACGATGCCCCTTCGGACGGTTTCATGTCGAAACGGATCGTGCGGTAGCCGTCCGCGTCAGGCGAGGCATCCGCCAGCGCCCGCTCGATTTGATGCGCGTCCAGGACCAACTGTGCAACTGTCGCACCAGATCCGGAAGTGTTGCCTGTAGCCCCCGGCGTGCTCGGCGTGTCTGGGTTCGGTGGACCATCGCTCGTCTTTTTCGCGAGCGCGATTGCATTCGCTCCAGGAACGGCTTCGTAATAGACGAAGTAACCTTCACCTTCCCGAACCGGCTGCGCCGTCGTAGACTTGCCGCCCTGAGTCACCGTCACGCGGCTCCAATCGGCCGGAACTTGGGTGCGCAGCGTCAGCGGCTCGTCATACACTTTGCTGTCCAGCGTGCCGGTCAGCTTCAGCTTGATGCTCAGGCTGTTTACCGTTACAAGTTCGATCTTCGCATCCTGCCGTTCGCGCAAATATTTTCCTACTTGTGCCAACGTTCCGTTCCAGAGCGCGTCGTCGCGCTGCTTCACGTAAGCGTAATGGCTGTCATACAAGCTCAGCGACGGCGGCGACCAGCCTTCATCATTGTTGCCGTGACCGGTCAGAATGAGCCAATTCGCCTTGGCGATGCCGGTGTCGAGCCAGTCATTCAATTGCTTCACGGTTGTAGTGCTTTCCGGCACCGTGCTGCTCAGACTGTAATACTTCGTCGTATCGGGCGCATTGCCCGTATTGCTGCCGCCTTGCCGTGCGACGACGAATCTCTTTGCGGCTTCCTCCATCACTGCGTCATTGGTCGCGTTATACGGATACGCTAGCGTCTGCGGTACATGCCCCGTGTTCGTTGCGATGTCGGCGACGGATTTGTCGAGCTCCGTCCGAAGCTCGTCCGCGGACAGCGTCGTCAGATTCCGGTGTGTGACCGTATGGCTGGCGACGTCGAAGTAGCCTTTGTCGAGCAACGCCTTCCATTGCGCCCACGTGCCGGCTGAAGCGCCCATGTCGTTATAACCGTTCTTGATCCAATCGCTGATGAGCGCCAGCGTGCCGACGAGGCCGTACTTCTCGTGCAGCTCTGCGAAACGCAGGTCGGATTGGTATATGCCATCATCGTAGACGATCGTATAAGCGCCCGCCTTGCAATCCTTCCATCGGCACACCGATGTATCGCCGACGGCGCCCGCGTCGCCGCGCAGCGTCTTCGCGACCGCAGCGGCAATGACCCAGGCGCCCTGTGAGTTCGGATGCACCTTATCCGGGAACAGAGCCGCCTGTCCGGCCGTCGCCGCGTTGATGTCGATGACCGCAGCTCCAGTATCGGCGGCGGCCTGCCGAATGAGCGGGATGACTCCGTTCTGAAGTACGGACGAGATGATGCCGTACACGGCGTTCGGGTCGTCGTTGTAGATGGTCGGCGGTAGATTAACGTACACTTTCGGATGGCTCGGCAACCCTTGGTACGTCTGAATCATCGCCTTGTAATCGGCGAGGAAGCTGTTCGTGCCGCCGTTCCAGTTCCATGACTTCGTATCGTTCGTCCCGAGCTGGATGACGACAATGTCCGGCGTATACGACTGGCTGGCGGCAAAGCTCGACTCGTTCCAGTAAGGCTGATCACCCGACTTCATCAATGTCCGCCCGCTCAGACCGAAGTTTTTGACCACATACTTGCTGCCCAGCATCGCCTGCAGTTGCGCCGGATAGCTCGTCAACCCCGGCGTGTCGAGGCCCGCTCCCGCCGTAATGCTGTCGCCGATCATCGCCACCTTGATCTGGCCGGTCGGCAGCGGCTTCTCCGGAATCTTCTCCGTATAGGTAGCTGGAATCTCGTCGGTCGGATATTCCGCGAAGTAGATATCGTCAAAATAGTACGTTCCCGGATTCCACTCGCCGAGCCGAATCTCCTTCAAGCTGCGAAGGTCGACCGACGTTTTGCTGAGAGGTAAATAGACCTTTGTCCACTGCCCTTTAACCGAGGCGACATCCGTCCAGTTGTCGGTGGACACCGTTCCGTCAGCATTGACGAATGTGACATCGACCGTGTTGGACCCTTGCATATCCTTCACGTAGAACACCAGGTAGTTGAAGTCCGATGCATCTATGGAAACGACGCCCCCCTGCGGCTTGACGATGACCGAGCGTCCGTCCGCGCCGGGGTTCGCTCCGTCGCCAGTCACGACGAGCTTGACGCTGCCGTGTCCACCCGGATTGACGCCAAACGTGCGGTCCACCTCGGCCCACGCGTTCGTGCCGACTGTTACCTGCACCCCGTCCTCCTCGAACGACTGAAACCAGCCGCTGCTGCCGATCGGATAAGCGGCCGGCGGCGCATCGTTCCGGTAGGTGGTGGCATAGACGTTGTCGACAGTTAGCGTGTCGGACGGGGCCAGACCGATGCGTATCTCCTTGACCGCCATCGAGTTGAGCCGCTCCTCCACAAGCGGCAACGTCTGCGCTGACAATAATGGAACGCTGACTCTCGTCCATTTATCCTTTACCGTATTTTGCTCCGTCGTGCCCGTCCATGTATGGCCATCCATATCGACAAGCGTTACCGCGAGCGGACGTCCGCCGACACTGTCCTTGACGTCGAGATTCAAGTAGTTGTACACCGACAGGTTGCGGATGATCTCGCCGCCCTGCGGCGCGAAGGCGGCATAGGAGGTCGTATTCGTCGACAGATTCGTTGCCTTCAGACTGCGGCCGCCTTCGCCCTGCAGGCTGTCCGTAACGGATTCGAGCCGCACGTCACCGCTTGGCGAGAAGAAGCCTTTCCCAGACTCGAAGCTTTGGAACCAGGACGAGATACCCGTCGGCTTCGGCGTTGCGCCACCCTGCGTATGGGTATAGCGGTCATAACGCTCCGCCAGCACGGCCGCCGCCTGCTTAGGCGTCTTGCGATCCATGTGATACAGCCCCATCGTCTGCAGGCCGGTAATGTTCGTATACCAGTTGTAGGCAGTCCACCAAGCCGCGCCGCTGAACAGTCCGGATGCGTTCGCTGAGCCGTCTTCGTTCACGGTCGCGCTGCGAGTGAAGGCGTTGAACGTGCCAGTGAAGATCTGTATTTGCCGCGTATCGTTCGGACCTTCGTCCCCTGTCCAGTAGCCGTATTCGGTCGCGATGATCGGCTTGTTCGGATGCAGTGCGTGAATGCGCTCGATCTCCTCCTGCGTCTCGACATCCGCGTTGGCTCCGTAGAAGGCGCCGAAGTACATCGTCATGCCGATGACGTCCGCAGGCGAATGCGAGTGGTCGCTCTCGCCCTTATACGGATTTGCCACGGCGGACTGCCCGACGAGCCTAGTGCCGTCGATGGCATGAGCTGTGTCTCGCAGCTCGGTGATGTAATTGACCCGCTGCAGCTGTCCGGACGATTCGTTCGCCACGCCGTCGAACCAGACCGAAGGCCGGTTGTAGTTGCTGAAGATCATTTCCTCCAGCATCTGCTTCGCCTGCCCGCGCTGCCGCTGCTGATCGAACGCATCACCACTGAACCAGTAAGCCGGAATCTCCTGCCAAATGGCGAGGCCGATCCGGTCGGCGAAGCGGTAGGTCGGCAGACTGTGCGGAAAATGTCCCGTGCGCACAAAGTTAGCCTTCAGATCCTGCTTGATCTTCAGCAGATCGCTGTAACGTTGTGCCGCATCCATCGAAGGCCCTTTGTCGGCGCTGTCCTCCGTGTAGCCTACGCCGGCAAGGAATGGTGCCAGTTCACCGTTCAGCTTGATCCGTACGCCGTCCGCCTCCAGCGTGCGAATGCCGAACTGCGTATAGAACGTGTCTGTCACCTTTCCGCCGATCGACTGTTCCACTTTCAGAATGTAGAGATTCGGACTTGCCGGGCTCCACAGCTTCGGATTCGGCACTTGCAGTCGCAGCACGTCGGCCGCCTGACCGTTCGCGGCCACATGGACGGTTCGGGTGGCCGTTGCGGCCGTCGCCTGGCCTATGAGGTCCTGGGCGAACTCGCTCGTCTCGTTGCCCGCGTTGATCGCAGCTTCATATACCGAATATATCAGCGTCGCGTCGCGGCCGGAAGCAGCTTCATTGTTCAAGAACGTCCGGACCGACACCGTACCGTCCGTGCCTAGCGCGCGAACGTCGCTGCGAACCACGTACGTATCCGGCAATACTTCCAGATACGCGTCGCGCAAAATACCCGTGTAATTGAACCAGTCGGACTTGGCATACGGAAGCGTCTCGCCGTTAACGAACGTATCCCACTTCGGATTGTCGACCCGCACGGCGATCACGTTGTCTCCGCCATAGTTGAGCCACCCCGAGGCGTCCAATGCGAACGGCGTATAGCCACCCTCGTGGCCGCCGGCATAATGGCCGTTGATCCACACGTCCGCGTAATAGTTGACGCCGAGGAAACCCACAATCGCCGGCTTGCCCGCGAGGGAATCGTCCACCGAGAAATGCTTGCGGTACCAAACGCCGCCCTGATAACCGGACTTATCGCTCTTGTTCTCCGGCCCGTTCGCCGATTCGTAAGCCGGCATCTCATCCTCCGGCATCGGCAGTGACTTGGCAGACCAGCCAGCGTCGTTGAAGTCCGCCGCCTGCTTGCCTGCTGCCTCTTGCTCAAGCGCCTTCGTACGGTCCTCATCCCGCGGAGCTGCGGACAGCTTGGAGTCGAGCAATACGCGCTGCTTTTTCCAATTGCCGTTCAGCGAAATGTACGTCCGGTCCTTCTGCTTCTCGAACGATCCTAGCGGTAGACCGTTCTCGAACGGCATTGCTTCACCGCCCACTTTCTTCAGGACGAGCTGCGTGTAGCCGGTGTTCGGGAAGCCAGCGCCAACGCTCTGACCGAGATAGAATTCATCAATATGATAGGTCCCGACCTTCTCCGGCACCACCGTCACTTGCGCTAGTCGAGAGAAGTCGAAACTTGCCTCGTGATCGAGCGGAACGGCGATACGCGTCCAGGTGCCGGCTGTCGTCTTCGCGCTCGACGTCAAATCGAGAACAGCGCCTTCTCCATCCTTAAGCAGCACGCGAGGAGATTGCCCGCCTTGCTCATCCAGTACATAAAAGATTAGGTGGCTGAAATGAGTCGCATCGATCTCCGCCCGGTAAGCGTAAGGGTCCGTCTTGTCGATTGACGAACCGAGCGCCTGCGGCGCAACGGTCACCCCGTTGACGGTTGGATCGGAAGAATCAGCGCTCACTGTCGCTTGGACGCTGTATGAATTGTACGGGTTTGCGGACTTGGCCGCGGACACCTCCGTTCGCACGCCGCTGCCAAGCGTAAGACCGTAGCTGCCATCCTGCCCCTTCGTCTCGAAGCTCTGGTACCAGACGAAGCCGATGTTCCGTGTCTCGTCTACAAAGCCCGGCAGCAAATCGTCCTCGCTGACCGCGAAGTAAATATCGTCGATATAATAAGTCCCTGCGTTATACAGACCGAGATCGATGGTAGCGATTCGGGACAGGTCGATGGACGCTCCGCTGAGCGGAATCGCGATTCGCACCCATTTGTTCAAGGACGAATTGGTCTTGCCCCAGGTATCGAGCTTGCCTCCGTCCGCATCCGTCATGCGCAGCTCCACACCGTTGCTACCTTGCATATCCTTAATATAGAAGACGAGATAGTTGTAACCCGCCGCGTTAAACGCACCTCCGCTCTTCGCTACAGCCCGGAGATAGTTGTTGTTGGCATACGGCCATCCGCCGGCTTTCGTCGTCAGCTTGACGCTGATCGTCTCCGCCGTGTTTGCCGTATCAGACGCCGATTCCACTGTGGCGCCGCTGCCTGCCTCGAACCCTTGACCGTTCTCAAAATCGTTGAACAGCTTCGTTGGCTCCGGCTTGTACGCCGGCGATTCGTCCGTCGCCCTCTGAGCCAGGTAGAGATCGTCGTAGTAATAGACGTTTTCCCAGCCCCAGTACGTGCCCAATTGTATCTCGGTCAGCTGAGACCAGTCGAGCTTCGTCTTGTCGAGCGCCACCGTCATCTTGACCCACTCCTTCGACGCCGTCTTCGTCGTCTGCCCCGAATCAGTGTCCCAGACGCCTCCGGAAGCGTCCTTGAATACGACGTGCACATTAACGCCGGCGTCTTTCGTCGTGTCCTTAACATAGAACATCAGATAATTGTAATTCGACGCATCGGTGTACGTAGCTCCTACGACGCGGGCATCTTCTTGCGGCTCGATGCGCACGCCATAAATGCCGGTGTTCCAGGCTTCATTTTGCGTGATCCCTTGGTCGTCTTTGTAGCCGTTCTGCATCGTCTTGAGGCTGCCCTTGCTTGACGAGTACGGCGATTGGCCGGCAGCATGAGAGGCGACCGTAGCCGAACCCTGTCCCAGCACGCCGTACTTCCCTTCCTGATCTGCGCTCTCGAAGCTTTGATACAGCTTCGGAGTAACCTGAGGCCCGCCCTCGCCACCTGGTTCTTCAGGGTAAGAAGGCGGCAAATCGTTCGCCGTCTTCGCAAAGTACAGCTCGTCGAAGTAATAATGATTGCCCCAACCCCAATACTCACCGATCGACACGGAGACGAGCTTCGTGAAGTCGATCTTCGATTTGTCCAGAGGCACGGAGAAGCGGGTCCATTTGTTCTTGACCGAATTCAGCCCGTCCGTGTTGGCATTCCACGTTGCCCCGTTCGCGTCCTTGAACACGATGTTCGGATTGTGCGCGTCCGCATCCAGCACGTAGAAGCTGAAGTAACTGTAATCGGAGGCATCGTAGTAAGTCGTTCCGTTCACCGTCTGCGCCACATCGTCCTGCGGCGTCGCCGTAAAGCCGTAGACGCCGGTGTCCCACGCTCCACCCGACGGATTGTTGTCGTTTGTCTGGATGAGGAGCACGCTGTTCTTGCTCGAAGCGTACGCTGTCTGCCCTGAAGGCGCCGCCGACGAGGCGCTTCCGACCGATGCGATCCCATAATTACGGTCCTTTCCAGGCTGTTCGAAATTCTGATACCACTTTGCATCGGTGGTGGCCGCCCCTTCCGGCGCCAGCGTCGGCGAATCCGCCCGCGCGATGCCGCCGCCCATCCCTGCGAACATCGTCGTGAACAGAATTACGAATGTCAGCGCCGCCGACAGCCGATTCCGCTGCCAAGTCCGATTCCATCCCTGCATGTTGTTGTCCCCTTTCAATTTGGCATCCTTAAAATGAAATCGATTTCATTTTTTTGTTTAAAATATCTTGTCTTCGCAATTACGTTTGCATTAGCTTATCAGCAGCCGCAATGAGTCGACAACTTAGAAATGCAAACCTCAATTTGAAATCGATTTCATTTTTTATTATAGTTCGGTATCATTTCCAGAGTCAACCATCTTTTGCCAACAATTTAAGGTCGATTCATGAAGTATTCAAAGTTGTACATTGCTGGTAGATTGCCGGTGAGAATCCGAATTGCAAGATCGGAATAATTACGAGTTGGTCAGAATGTGAACACATTAACGACACAGACCTGTCTGACCCAATTACTTCCTCATTGTAGGTTCATGACTAATCCTCTGAATGATTCTTCCTAGAAACTATACGGGAGCTCAAATGGTGCTGCTCTCCATTATTGATCTTTCTTAAGAATAATGTCGCTGAATAAAACCCATCTCTAACTGATACTTCTTCAAAGCCTTCAACCCAAACAGCTTCTACAAAAGGCCGATTAGTTTCTACATATTCAACTTTATTAGTGATTACGAGCTTTTTCGGCTTGTCCGTCTCGAGCATAATCTGTACACCTTCCAAAGAGAAAGCATACGAGTGCACTGGAATTTTTATTTTCTCTTGTAAATCTGTAAACTTTTTAAAAGTCGTCCTCTTCCACTCTGAAACCTCAAAAATATGGTCTAACGATTTACGAGAGGATAATACACTATTGACTTCAGAACATAATAGAATTAATCCAACAGCTGACCCTGCAAATAAAATACCATAAGGATCGTTAGTGGATACATGTATTCTGTATGATATATACATAATTGCTGCAAAAAGTATGACTCCAAACAGAGGAGCCAGCGACCCTTTCTTTTTAGGGAAAGAATCGAACAATTCTTCTTTAGTCATTATTGTTCTCCTTCTTTCTCTTGTTCATAAATAACGGCACCATTTCTTTTGACTTTGCAAATAAACCATTTACTACGTATTGCTTCCAGTCCTCACCATATACTGTCACATCCTCAGCACCTCGGAATTAATGATTACAACATGTTTTCTTTAATTCATTTCAGAAACCTCACTTCCTAATATGGATTTTTTTACAATACCTCAAAAGAATAATTATGTATAGTGAAAACGTAACGCTTTTCTTATAAAACTACCCATTAGCTTAATAAAAATGAACAGGCTTCCGCAGCTTGCTCAACAACGGTATGTTATTCAACTATAGTACCTAAAATCGAGGAAAATATAGTATAATCAACTTGTGATCGTCAATAGTTACTTCCATTTCCAAAAAATTATGATTGTCATTGTAGTAAATCCACAAATACACAAACACAGGTATACAATAAAATGAAACTATATACTTCATTTTCATTCCGCAGTATAATCACAAAAAACGCCTGTATTCGCATCATTACGACCAGACGTTTCTGAAAGGGCTTTATGTTATAACCAATTAGCGATCGTTATATCTTTAGCCCCCACTCCAAGGTAGAGAAAAATTTCAATCCAAGAAAGCAAAGTCTTTCACATACGGATACACATAGGGATCCTTCGGCACCGCAATTTTCTCGATTTCTTCGGCATCCAGTACCATTACCTCATTCCCGCCGTATAGCGTCTTATGAATCGTACCCGTCACGCTGATCCAGGCATCCTCCGCATAATTCCGACCTTTTTCTGCCCGCACGAGTATCCCGTATGGCGCCGCATCAGCGGAGCAGCACTGCATGGCCATCCGAGAGATGACGAATATATCTCCATCCATCTCTTCCTCACGATAAACAAACCCGCTTATTTCCATCCGGTGCTCTACGAACTGATCTAAATACAAATCGATCGTGGTCAGTCGCTCCATAAATCCCTCTTCTTTAATTCGAATGAGAGATTTATCGTATAGACGGATTCCCAAGTCGGCAAAATCTTCTGTAAAAGCATCTGCGGGGAAGCGCTTCTTTAGCTCATCATCTGGGTAATTACTTGCATGATTGCCCTGTTCTACATCATATTGCGATGCGTTTCTTTTCACTTTCTCATCCTTAGACGTACTTATCTTTGTGTTCATGCTGTTGGTCGGGCTTAAATTCATCCCTTTGACCGCAGCCATCTCACTGGCCATCACACTATTAGACACGAGAAATCCGAGCGCCAGCGGCAGGAGAAATAGGCAGTAAATGAATGTGTTCTTCATCCAGGACCTTGCCGGCACATGCTCGCAGGAACATGACTCTCTCTCTCCCGTTGCCGTTTGAAACACCATAAACATCTGATAGATCGCCAGCACCATGAGGCCGATTGCTGAACATTTCACATATAGACTGATTCGCGGTGCGATGAAATATTGCAAAGAATCCGTCTTCACCAAATAGACAATAAAGAATGAAAAACCCGCGAGTAACAATCCCCGGCATAAGAAATGTAACATAAGCCTACGCTGCTCCTTCACCTGACATCCCCTCCCATCCTACTATAAAAACATTTGCGCAATTACATTGGCCCCTACAAATACGGAGAGTATAATCCATATCGCCAGCAAAAGTACAAATCGAGCACGGAACACAGCAAGAAGCATCAGCGTACTCTTGAAATCGATCATCGGACCAAACACGAGAAACGTAAGCAAAGATCCTGCAGAGAACGTGTTTGCGAAGGATGCGGCGACGAAGGCATCCGAAGTCGAACAGAGCGACAGCACATAGGCCAGTCCCATCATGAACAAATGAGAGCTCGCCCCGTCTTGACCGATCGCTAGCAGATCAGACCTAGGGATAAACGCCTGAATAAAGGCCGTTACGATAGAGCCAATGATTAAATATTTTCCCATATCAAAAAATTCACCGCAGGCGTGCTCCAAAACAGCATATAGCTTGTTCCCGTTCGTATGTTGATGCTGAGGGTTATGGTGATTATCTTGATGCTGATGATCCTTTTCGCTGACGGAAATGCTAGACTTAAGTGGGTTATTAGTTACGAAATAATAGACGATCAGTCCAATGCAGCATCCTACGAACAGAGCTAGTCCCATGCGAGCGTACACCATCTCCGGCCGTGTGCGGAATGCGGTGAAAGTTGCTGCGTATACGACCGGATTAAGAATGGGGCCGACCATCATAAATACGACACCGATATACAAAGGCATACCTTTGGCCATCAACCGCCGCACGACAGGGATCATCCCGCATTCACACACAGGAAAGAGCACCCCTAACCCGCAGGCATATAAAATGCCAAGAATTTGATTCTGTGGGGTCCACTTCCGAATCCAGGCTTCTGAGATAAAAATCTGCATAATGGATGAGACGATGATGCCGAGCAGGATAAAAGGGATTGACTCGAGAATAATCCCGAGGAACATCGTTTTGAAGGATTGCAGCACGGGTAAATCTCGCACGGATAGCTGATTGAGCAGATTGGGAGAAAAAGCAAAAATGACAATAACGCCCAATATCGCGAGAAAACAAATATGTAGATAAAACTGCGACAACCTGAAGCGCAAACACATTCCTCCTTTGTGTTTAAAACGTAATAATTACGATTAATAATAGTCTACTTTGATATCTCCTGTCATGTCAACCCAAACTTTCTCTAATAAAGCGTCAAAAAAGTCCGTCAGGGAAAACACCCTGACGTTCCTTTTATTCGATCAGTTCCATCACTTCGATGTAACGGGCATTGCCGCTTTTCGATTATCTAACGGTTCTCACAACACCACGAAATCAGCAGATTACTCCCCCTATGAATGCAAATAATCTCACCTGCAACCGTTAGCACGGATACGAAACTATTTTCCACAAAATAGCCCCCGTTGCGTCCGTTAGTCAATAGGCATTTACGATCAGCATGACCTCGAGCTCCCTCCAGCATGTTGTCCGTACAATCAATACCTGTCACTTGACTTGATGACCTTCTCCCGACAAAATCTCGGAGAAAAATCGGGGCCGCAACCAATGTCCAGCACCAGAAGCCACTCCCCGTGCGGCGCATACTCCTGAATCAGCTCCAGCCAAGCTTTTCGTTAAAAACCACGCAGTTCCTTCATAATTCCCTGATTATAAAGTTCAGCCTCGCCTTTCCAATAGGTGTGACCTCTTGTTGAATACTAATCACTTCTACTCTTTTGTAGCGGTAATCATGAAGCGTTCCACGTTCTGAACGCCGTATTTCAAGTGGCTCAACAGCTGCCGTCTGGCAGGAATAAAATTACGGCGAATCCTTATATTCTGAAAACCAGCCCCACGCAGCGCTTCATCATCGGCTTCTGGCCGCAGAACATGAACGAAAGGCAGTCCATGAAACAGTTCCTGATCGCGATTGCTGCGACGTCGGACCCTCCGTTCTGTGATAAGAATCAGCAGCCATGATAACGCGTACCACAGACGGTGAAACAAGGACTTTTTCTCCTGATATAAATAATTACCGTCAAAAACAATCAGCTTCCCACCCGGCTTCAAAATCCGGTACCACTCGGCATAGGCCTCCTGCGGCTTCGGCAGCGTCCAGACCACATCCCTGCACACCACAGCATCCAGACTGTTATCTGCAAGATGATCAAGCTTCGCTGCATCTCCCACAAAAGCAGGGATCTTATAACCCAATTGATCAAAATTTGCGGTAGCGACCTGAATCATCCCTGGTGAAGCATCCATAGCAGTTGGCCGATGCCCCATTTGTGATAAGAGAATAGAGAAGAAACCCGGTCCTGTACCCACGTCCAGCACTTGCTGCTCTCTTCTACTCCCAAGCCCGTCCTCCAGTAGCTCCTTCCAGATAGATATCGTCATGGCACTGCGGAACTGGGATTGGATCACTTTGTCATATCCGCCGGAGCTAGCGGTCCAGTATTGCGAGATTTCCTTCAGCATCTCTTAGTCCTCCACGTCAAGCAAATTCCAGAGGACTGGAGAGAATGTGGTGTAACCCAGCTTGAAATTCTTCACCCGATGATTAAAAACAAAGATGTCATCCGGGAAGTACACCGCAGCGAACATCGCTTGTTGATAGAGCTTATGGAAAATCGCGTCATAGGCCGACTTCCGCTCCTTGAGATCCGTTGTACCTACTGCTGTGTCGGTCAATGATTCCAATTCAGCGTCCGACCAGACCACTGCAGGTGTATCGTCTGTCTTATGGAAAAGCGACAAAAGGAAGGCGTGCGGATTGTAGGCATCGTCATAAGTGCGGTAGATGATGAGATCATAGGCTCTCGTTTTCCACAGGGCATCATAATACGCATTCGTCTCCAGCACCTGTAGCTTCACTTCAATCCCAATGTTCTTCAGCTCCGACTGAATCAACTCGCCGATGGACTTCCATTCCGGGAACTCAGCTTCTTGCAGCACAAAGTTCAGCGACAACGGAGCGCCAGCCTTCTCTACAATGCCATCTCCATTACCGTCACTATATCCCGCTTCAACCAGCAGCTTCTTGGCCTGATCCGGGTCGAATCCGTACCAAGTGCTGTTGCTCTCCATTACATACGGTACTGTCTGCGGGAACAAACCTGTCGCTTCACTGCCAATTCCGCCCATGAGGTCCTGAACAATACTCTTTTTATTAATCGCCAGATTAATCGCTTGGCGGACTCTTACGTCCTGCAACAGTGGCTGTTTGTAGTTAAAAGCCAGAAAATGAGAATTCGTCCCCGGCGCTTTTTCGACGATGAGCGAGGAATCACTTTGCAGGACCGGCAGACTTTCTACCGGAATTTTGCCAAGCTGGCCGCCAGCCAAATCCACATTTCCATTCTGAAGAGCCAGAACTATCGACTGCGGGTCAGGGATGATTTTTAGAATAATCTTGTCCAGCTTCGGCTTCTCGCCCCAGTAGTAAGGGTTTCTAACCAAAACAGCTTCCTGGTCGGTCTTATAGCTCTCCGGCATCCAGGCGCCCGTTCCGATAGCCTTGACGAACTTTCCGTTCAGATCACCAGCAGGTTCGACAGCAGTTGGGCTAATGATCCGTACCGGTCTGGCGAAGGACAGTTCTGTTAAAAAAGGATAGTAGGCTTTGGTGAACGTCATCGTAATCGTATGGTCATCTACAACATCCAGCGATTTCATGGCGGTCGCTATATTCAGGGAATTGACCGGATCCTTGATCCAGCGCTCGAAGGAAAATTTGACCGCCGCGGCGTTCATCTCCGTACCATCAGAGAACTTGACGTTCTTGCGCAGATGGAAGGTGTACGCCTTGCCGTCCGGCGAAATGTCCCAAGTCTCTGCCAGCGCCGGGAGAATCTCGCCTTTCTGTCCGTATTTCACTAGTCCATCGTAGATCATGGCATGTACATTCATGGAGCCTTTATATCCTCCGGCATCCAGCTGATCGATTCCCACATCGGAGGCAACTGCCACCGTTATAGTTTTGTTGTCTTCACTTGGTTGGGAAGCAGCCGAGTTGGTCGTTTGCTTCTGCCCACCTGCATTAGGGTCAGTTGTACTGCCGCTCTGACTTCCACAGCCCGAGATGACCAGCATTACCGCCGCTGTAAGCGATAGGAGGGCCATGCTCCATGGTGTGTACTTTCTTTTTATTTGTTGATTCATATGATTAGCTCCTCTGTTTAATGTAAAATAACTCTTTCTGCCTCGCGTTTGCCTCAACCTACGTTCTACGCAGCCTAGGTTCCTGCACTGGAACTGCCTCCAGCAGCGACTTTGTATAAGGATGCACAGCTCTCATCTTCATTTCATTACCTGGCAAGCACTCCACAATCCGTCCTTCATGCATCACCGCCACCTGATCGCAAAAACCATCGATCAGTGACAGATCATGAGTAATAAATAGATAGGATAACCGCAGCTCTGACTTCAGCCCTTGAAGCAGATTCAGCATCTGCCTCCGCAGGCTGACATCGAGACTTGCGAAGGGTTCATCGCAGACCAGCACTTCCGGCCGAAGGGCAATGGCCCTACCGATGCCGACCCGTTGCTGCTGTCCGCCGCTCAGTTCGTGGGGATACCGCCTCAAATGCTGCTCTCCAAGGCCTACCAGTTCCAGACTCTCCACAACCTTGTTTTTGATCTCCTTCGGCGTTCCAGTCTTATAATTCTGAAGCGGCTCTTCGACAATTTGTTCCACAGTAAACAGCGGGTTGAAGGAAGAGAGACTGTTTTGGAATACGCTCTGCATGCTCCGTCTGATCTTGCGCATCGCAGTTGAACTAAGGGCAGTGATGTCCGTATTCCGATATAGCACCTGACCGGAAGTAGGTTTTTCCAAGCCTAGCAGCAAACGGCCAAGCGTGCTCTTCCCGCTCCCGCTTTCGCCAACCAGTCCTAGTGTCTTCCCGCGTTCGAGGCTGAGCGAGACCTCTTCCACAGCAGACACCAGTCGCGTCTGCTGTGTGAACCAGCGTTGTCGCTCGCCATAAGCTTTGCTCAGACACACTGCCTCTAGCAGTTTCATGAACGCTCCCCTCCTCTTGGTATTATGCAAATAATAATTTGGATTATTTTCGTTGTTATCTGCTGTTTAATAATTCTCGGGTATAGGGATGCTCAGGATTCTCGAAAATCTGAAACACACTGCCCGACTCCACAATTCGCCCGGCCTTCATGACATGAACTATATCCGCCAGCTCTGCGACAACACCCCAGTCATGGGTGATCAGGAGAATGCCAAGTCCGTTCTCTCTGCGAATCCGGTCCAGCTCCCGCAGAATCCGGGCTTGGACAATCATGTCGAGCGCCGTCGTCGGCTCATCGGCAATCAGTAAGCGCGGACCGGAGACTAGCGCCAGCGCGATCATGACCCGCTGGCACATCCCTCCGCTTATCTGAAAAGCATACCGGGTCATGAGTGCTGCCGGATCGGGCAGTCCTACCCTGGCAAGCTGGACAATCGCCAGCGCCTTGGCTTCTGCCCAAGAGACCCGGCGGTGCAGCCGGATGGTCTCGATCATCTGTGCCCCGATGCTCCGCACGGGGTTCAGGGCATTCATGGGGTCCTGAAAGATGACCCCCATTTCCCTTCCACGCAGTCTGCGAAGCTCGCGGGGCGAGCACGCTCGCAGATTCACTTCGTCCAGCCAGATCTCCCCCTGCGCCACTGCGCCGGGGTAATCAAGCAGGCCGAGGATTGACAGGGCGGTGACGCTTTTTCCGCTGCCGCTCTCACCGACCAGCGCAGCAATCTGCCCCTGCTGCACCTCGAAGCTGACATTCTCAGCAGCTGTAATTACCTTGCCCGGCGCACGGAAGGTAACGCTCAATCCGTTAACGCGCAGCAGCGGCGGCTTCTCTACTGTCATGCTCCCCCTCCTTTTCCCTTCATAGAATCCTTAGTGCATTCGGCCATCTGACTTCAAGCCTTCCCCCAAGAGATTAAATCCCAGTACCGCCAGCAAAATCATTAGGCCGGGAAACAGCATCAGACGCGGCTCTGTCTGCATATAAGGCCTGCTGTCATTCAGCATGACACCCCATTCGGGGGCTGGCGGTTGAACGCCTAATCCGAGAAACGACAAACCCGCAAGAGACAAGATAATCGTTCCGACCTCCATCGAGGCGAGAACCAGAATCGGACGGGCGGCATTCCCCAGGATATGTTTTATCATTATTTTCAAATGCGACGAACCGGACGCCTTGGCAGCTATGATGAAATCCTGCGCCTTGATTTGCAGCACCAGACCGTGGATGATCCGGGCATGTCCTGTCCACCAGACTGCCGAAAATGCAATCAGCAGATTGACCGGCCCAGGCCCCAACATGCCTGTTACAGCCAGTGCCAGAATCAGATTGGGAAAAGCCAGCAGCACATCAACAATACGCATGATGAGCTGATCCGTCTTGCCTCCAGCATAGCCGGCAATCAAACCGACTGGAACGCTGATGGCGAGCACTACACCAAGCACAATCAGTGCATACAGCAGCGAAGTACGTGTACCGTAAATCAAGCGGGACAACACGCAGCGGCCTAGGTGGTCAGTACCCAGCGGGTACTCCCAAGACGGCAGGCTCAGCCGGTGATCCATATGAATCTGCAGCGGATCAGAGGGGACCAAAGAGGGAGCAAACACGCCTATCATGATGAAGGTCAGCACGAGTCCGCCGCCAGTCCAAACCGCAATCTTTTTCCCAAGCGGGCGATAACGAATCATCCACCTCTCCTCCTTCTTTAAAAATTTCAACCTAGCCTGATCCGTGGGTTCAACAGGGCGCTGCAAGCATCCACCGCAAGGTTCACCAGAACTACGATCACAGCCATTAGCAGAACATAGCCTTGAATCACCATATAATCCTTGGCAAAAATCGCTTCAACCACATACCGTCCAATTCCCGGCCAGGCGAATGCCGTCTCAATGATTACCGATCCGCCCAGCAGTCCGGCGATATTCACCCCAAGCAGCGTTACACTCGGCAGCAGAGCGTTGCGCAACGCATGCTTGATAACCACCGTCCATGGCCCCAGGCCTCTAGCCATCGCTGCCCGAATGTATAGCTGGCCCATGGCTTCGAGCATGCTTGTTCGGATGAGGCGGATATAGACACCCGCCAATCCAAAACCCAGCGTCAGGGATGGCAGCACCAGACTGGACGGGCCATCCAGCCCCAACATCGGGAATAACTTGAGTTTAACCGCACCGTAGTAGATCAGGAGTAGACTTAGCCAATAACCCGGCATAGATACGCTGAGCAGCGCAATTAGGCGACCCAGCCGGTCAATCAGTGTATTCGGGTATAGTGCGGAGGCAATTCCAAGCGGCAGCGCCAACCCGACGCCAGCGATCAGCGCACAGACTGCCAGCAGTACGGTACCCGGAAGCCGGCTCAGCAGTTCTGTCAGCACCGGGCGACCGCTGCTGTAAGACTGTCCAAGATCCAAATGAAACACACGATTCAGCCAATGCCAATACTGTATGTATACCGGCCCATCTAGTCCAAGCGTATGACGGGTAACGGCTATCGCCTCCGCCGTAGGCTTGACGCCATCTACCCGCAGCAGAATCTCTGCGGGGTCACCAGGAGTTAAGTGCATCAGCCCAAATGTAATCGATGAAATGCCCAGTAATACCGGGATCATCTGCAACAGGCGTGGAAACAGGAATCGTAAAATTATGACCACATCCCATTCGCTTTAATCGTAACGATTACGATTATAGCATAAAGTTTTAAATTTGCTAGTCTAAAATATATATTTTGTCGAATGTTGTAATATAAAGAGAGACCCCTTCTACCTTATATAAATGGAGAAAGAGTCCTCTTAGATACCTGCATATAGAATAAGTTCTTACAGATAAGGTGATCAATAGCTAGCGAATACTAGCCCAAGCCTAATCCATACATCCACTACTACCTCACACCCGTTGACTAGCAGCGCGATCCGATGTACTCCCGGAAATTGACGGAGGGCTATGAGATTAGTCTAGCGGTGTGTGCGTGTACCCGCCAATCTGCTGCTAGTCAGAGAGATTATTTCTTTTATTCCTATCGCCAGCAAAAGATATGGTTTCTTGTTTTATTTCCCCCTTACTCAAATTATTAATCCGTCGAATGAGGCCATTATCACCATGATTATTGTGATTCTGTCACATCTTACCCTTCATTTGAGCTGCCAGATTTTTTTTATTGCATCCTGTACTTGTTTTTTAACAGAAATCTATCTGGTATTTGTTAACATAAAGTGTACGAAAAAGTTTCTTTAACCCCCCTTAGATGGATAAGCTAAAGCCGAAAATCGTTATAAAAAATATCATCTTTCATGCAACATTTCCACTATGTCAGTTGTTTACACAGTATGAACCAATTGATCGGTTCGAGACGAAAGGAGAACTTAACGATGAAAAAACTTTCTACAGCCATTATGGCCTACACACTTGCGCTTACATTACCGATGACTGCACTTGCCGCTAATGCACCGAAAACCGAGGTTATTGCCATGCATAAGGAGTATCAGATTACCGTGAATAAAAATGCGTTAAAAATGCAACCGAAAGTGATCAATAATGTCACCATGGTGCCGGCTCGTGCTATTTTTGAGGCCCTTAACTTTACTATCAAATGGGATGAAAAGAAGAAGGAACTCCATGCAGAAAACGGAGAGAGAGCAACCGATTTTGTGATTGGAACTGACAGCTACATTGCGTATAGCACTCATTCCATTGGAATGACCGCCCCCACTTCCCTTGGTGCTGCTCCTGTTGCAATCAGTGGCTTCGTATATGTTCCTGTAGAACTGTTCCGTATTATACTTGATAATGAAAATGCCGTACTTGTAAAGGATGGTAAAATCAGCATTAATGCTGCTAAAGTAAGCAAAGAGACCGACAAAAAAAGCACACAGATTCCAAATCCCTTTGTGAACTATAACACTGTGGAGGATGCAAGAAAGGCAATGGGTGTAGATTTTACGGTTCCTTCATTGCTTCCGAAGAATTACAAACAAGACGATATTTCTATCACGAATGACACTGAGATGAAAATGGTACAGATTGTTTACCGGAATGGGGAAAATAAACTATATTATCGTGTATCGCAAACCTCCGGTGACATTAGCGGTGATTACAACGAGTATGAGACCACAAAAACCGTCTCCATAGGAGAGTTAAAAGTTACACTGAAAGGAGATAAAGGACTTGCCTCCATTGCTTCTTGGGAAGCAAATGGCTTCAACTATTGCTTGATGGCAGATATTGCACTCTCCGTTGAAGAGGTAACCACCCTTATTGAAAATATCAAATAATTCATTCCGATACCAGTTATAACGACCCGGAAAATCTACCATTTCCGGGTTTCTTGTTTGTGATGAATTCAGAGAAAGTGAGCGCTTATGAAGAATTATCCCATCATACTACGATCTTCCTTTAAATGCCTTTACAGGATTAAAACATGTTTAAATTATATCATTTATTTATTTCGTCTTTTCTTTGGGGAATATATTTACTTAAGTAGTGCAACACGTAGCCTTCCAAGACTTGATACTAATAATATGCACTCGCAAGTCAATCGATTTAAAATGCTGAGAGTAGAGATTGCATTAAAGGAGCATGGTGATGCTATCTTGCGATTATCCTATTCCTATCTTCATAATATATCTGATGCCGAGGATATCTTGCAGGAGACCTTGCTCAAGATGCTAAAAAAAGCGCCGGTTTTTGAATGCCTGGAACATGAAAAGGCTTGGTTATTGAGGGTAGCCATCAACTTATGTAAAAATAAAATTAAATATAACCAACGACGACGATGGGAAGAATTGTCTGAATCCCTCTCTTGTGAGATATCGGAGGACCTCTCCTTTTTGTGGGATACTGTCGGATCGTTGCCAGTTAAGTATCGAGAGGTAATCCACCTGTTTTATCAGGAGGATATGACTACCATAAAGATAGCCAAGTTGCTCGATAAGCAAGAGTCTACTGTCCGTTCCTTACTGTACCGGGCCAGAGGCCTTTTGAAAGATAAATTAAAGGAGGTGTATGATTTTGAAGAATAAGTATCAACAGTTGCAGGATATGATTTGTGTAACATCGGATATGGAACAAAGGATTTTGACTCGTTTAGTCCAGACAGAGCAAAGTATATCCGAGTTGAAGAAGCCCGTTTTGTTTCGTATTCCCCTTAAGTATGCAATTTCCATATTTGCCTGTTTAGCCCTTGTGGTTTGTTTTATGACGGTTAGGCCCTATTTAATAACACCGGACACTCCCACACCACCTATACTAACCGTCTCGCCTGTTATAGATTATGAGAATCTGTCCGATTTATCTAAAAATCTTTCCTTTCCTCTTTATGTTCCTTCGAATATACCCAAAGATTATTCACTGGAATTCAGTTCAATTATGTTTGAGAAAACCGCTCAACTCATTTACTCAGATAATAGTGACATAATTAAGTTCCAGATGACAAAAGGAGATCTTGATGAGAGAGGAGATTTTACTGAATATAAGCAGATCAAAATAGTACCTTCAGACCATGGGAAATTGACCATTAAAGGAAACAACGACCTATTTTCTGTTGTATCATGGTCGCAAAACGGTTTTTCCTTCTCAATTTCCACCAGTAAGCCCCTGTCACTAAAGACTATGGTTGGATTAGCTGAAGGTGTTGTTCCATACTCGTCCCAATATGCCCGTTAGTTCAATGAACAGATAAGAACCCGCAGTGAGGCGAGTACCTCCACTCAACCATCAATTATGATTAGATAGTTATCGGTCAGATATCCATGTTCTTGTCATTGAGTTAGGACAAAAACTTATATACTTAAAAAAACAAGCCGCAAATTATGCGGCTTTTAATGTTACTCTGTTCTTGTCACCCGACACTATTATGTCAGAGGAACAACATAAATTCAGATGGATTTATTTTCACTACTACTGTTCGAAAGAAAATCAAACCTATTTCTCAGGCACGTGCAAATAAAATGGTGTGCTATTGTTGGGGTCCCGCCAGCTAGAATTCATGATACAGAAGATCATTTGCAACAGTTATGTACGAAAGGGACTGACATCGATGTTATAAGACAATTACTCAATCATCAAACAATCAACTCCACTAAGATCTACATTGAAGATAAATTGTTCGAAACTCGATAATTCAGATACCTATAAATGACTCTATATTCGCTTATGTGAGAACTTTTCGTACAAAGTGAAGGTGCTGAAAAGACAAGGGGTTTCATCACTTGATGAAACCCCTTACTGTTTTAATAAACATTACTCGGTTACAGTCTCGGTCCATTAATAGCCACCAAATCCCCTATTCTTTAACCATAATAGATATCTCTTCATAATCGTCGAATGACCCAATGCGTTTTAGATATTCTGTGCCTCCATCCACACCAACCTTGCCACACTCACACATCCTAAGGTCATGAACATCTATAGATTCTATGATTTCTAAACGATGCTCGCATCGAACTTTATTACGAATAATTTTCGATTTCACTTCTCTAACCATCCCTTAAAAGACATGCAGGCTTAAATAGCATTCATCCATATTCTATCGCAATGTCAGTGTTTCTGTCCTATTGTTATTTGACCAAGGAGCAATAGCCGCGATTGACTCGATCACCTTCAATACGGATATTAGCAAACGCATATGATTGTTTTCCAGATCAACAATTAAGAAAACCATCCAATCGGGGGACAATTATCCCTTTTCAGGTGATAACCCTGACCCTCAGAGTAATGTCCCGCTCATCCATTCCATCACCGTAATACAATCGGGTAACCACTACGGTTTCTCCATGTTGATTTTGCGATGTGAGAGAACCTTATGTTCTTCTTTTTCGAAATCAGATAATTGCCGTTGAACCTCAAAAGCAATATCGCCCCTTTTCTTCAGTGGGGCAAATTTACACTTTCGATTTTACCAAACGTCAGAAATTAGAGCAGGCTACTCTTCGTTATCTTTAGTCATAATGCCCCTTTAAAGCGTTGCTATAGCGCCAACCGGACTGACCTTATCAGAATCGATAATCAGTAAATTCAGTTCCTTTAAGAATTTCGACCTTCCCAAATGTTCGGCTGCTTTCAAATAGCTTAACTGTTATGCCCGTTAATGTAATGGTTAGACATTTTCAGCAATCCTTTTTGGACATTCCAGCAAAGTCTGGATTTCCTTTTTCAATAGTCTGTTTAACATTAAATTCTGATAAAAAACTAATTTAGTTTTGGCATCATTTCTATTTTATCAACTTTATAATCTGTCAGCCCTTCTTCTTTAACTAACCTATCTATCAATGCTTTTTCACATAGCCATCTCCCCATTAACGGCTGCCTAAAATAATGTTCTTGTATAGCTTCTCTATTAGGGCATACATAACGCTCAAAATACATAACTGTATTCTCCTCTTGATCTTTCCATACTAGCGGATTATCTTTGGAAGGGTATATATTTAATGCCTCTTTTATTAAGGGTGATGGATATAACATTGTATTTCCATATATAAATACACTTGTTCCAACAATTTCATTCGTTAGACAAACTCCATTATCATTAAGATACTCTTCTTCTATTATAAATAACCCTTCGTCTTTTTCTAATAAATTTGAAACTACTCCTCCTGGATTCAGTGATTTGATTATAGATGGATCTTTAATCAAAATATTGTTTTGAATTATTTTAGCTGTTTCTGTAAAAACAACTCCCTCTTTGCTTCCAACTGGATACCAAATTACTCCACCAATAACATACATGCCTTCAGGTACTTCTTTGTTTACAATCCTTTTTAAATATGGTTTGCATTTCGATAAAGATCCTTCTTCAATATATATTTTTAATTCTTTCTCAACATTCCATTCCTTTTCATAGGTAATTTTCGGTACTTCCGAAATTATCCAAGCATCGTCTGTATTCAATAGAGCTTGTGCTTTTATAGATAAAGGAATATACCCCCATCTATTCTTTTTCTCTTCACCATATAAAACTTTCATATCTAAATCCGTATAGGATTTTGGGTAAAGCATAGAATCCCCAGCTCTAGCTGCATTCTTTAAATTCGGATCGCTAGTTATAGACTTCTTATTCATCAATAAATATCTAATATCATCATAAGAATCAAAAGTTAATTCTTCCATTACTCGTAAAAAAGTTTTTACTGTGCTACTTAATTTGGATTTATCAATTATTGATGGATACTCGTTAACTATTTCATAGCGAATCTCTTTAGCATCATACTTGATTTCCATTTCTTTGTTATCACCTAAAATGGAAGCATATGTATTGATAATTGAATATAGTTGAATTTTTTTATCTAATTCATTTGTAATTTCATATTCTTTTACAATACAAGGGTATATAACATTAAAGCCTTCCAAATTTCCTTGAGACCATCTTTCTGATAATTTTATTAAATATTCCTTCTGCTCGTTAGTATATAACTCCCAAGAAACTGACAAGTACTTAAATATCTCTGGATATTTTACAATAAGTAACTGTAATCCCTGTAAGCAGATCTCAATTCTATGAATGTTTCTAGTTATAACTTGTTCCATTAGAATGTTACAAACAAGTTCTTTAATATCTTTAGGTTCTGGTAAATAGTTGGTCGAAGGAGTTACTTCAAAATTAAATTTTATATGTCCACACCCATCTATCCACATGAAGTGGCATTTTAATTCCTCATCAAACATATATTTCACAAAATCAATAGATAATATATCTCCTACATATTGCAACAAAAACTCCATATTAGAGCTACAAGTAAGATAATTATCATCGTCCTCAAGATTTTTTATATTATATTCTGCCAAATCCCATAAAAAATCTTCTTTTAATATATTAATATTTTTTTCCACAATATTTGTGCACCCTGAATTTTCCCAAGAATAACTTTCTAATCTATTTAAGGTAATTTTACCAAATTCTTCGGCAATATCCTTAGAAATCTCACCACGGCTTTCTAGAACACTCCAAGCAATGTTAATTGAAGTCCATCTCATTAAAGAATCGTTTTCATATTTTAAAAACTCTACTATTTCTTCCAATTTCATTTCGCTTAGAATGATTTTTAATTCATTTTCTTCTAATTCTCTTTGTGAATCATAATCCGTTTGATTTTGTGTTTTTACATATTCCTTACTTTCTACATAAAGAGCAACCTTTACATGTTCCAGTGACACATCTAACAAAAGGTTTTCAATTTCTTCAACGCCAAGTTCCTTACCCTTATTTACACATTTAAAATAAATACGTTTTAATCCTGCTCGATCATCATTGTGATACCAAGATAATATCCCACAGCTTAATATCCAAATAGAAATTATCTCTTCAATATCAACAGCAATATCCACCAAATCAAATAACTGATCATATAATATATCTAATGAGAAACGAAACTCTTCATCTATTTGTCTAGCTTGCCATATATCACGAATTCCGTTTTTTACCGCAGCAGTTGCGATTTCATTTTGTATATCATAGGAAGCTCTATTACTGCCTTTTATATCCGCTAAACTAGATAATTTATATAGTTCTAAACCTCTAGTTTTCCATTCTTGTGAATCTTGTTTTATTATCTTTTTAAAATATTTAAATAAAGGCCATAAAGCATGTTCCTTATGATCTATGTAACTAACCACATCCCATTTTAACTTTTCATTAATTTCACCCATGAGTTCTGGTAGTACTACTTCACCATATTTTTTAAAACACTCATGAGTTTCTTCAAAATTACTTTCTAAAAAAAGCTTTTCTCCCTTTACTCCATATAACTCCAGCAAGTATTTTTTTACAATATCATTTTTTTTGTTCTCTATTAGAAAATCCAATATGATAGTTTTATAATGCATCCCCAGTAAATTATGTTCAAACAGATGAGTTTCCAGTAAAACATATAAAGCTTCACTTTCAGTACGTTCAAAAATTGCTCTATGATTTAAAGATACAAACAATAAAATATTAAACCCATCTTTAAAATCAAAAGTTCTTACTTTTCTTGTTTTATAGTTAAAAAATTCTTCGTAACTTTTTAATATTATTTTTGAGCTAGAACAATCAATCTTTCCTTTATTAGCCTCTCCTAGAGTTCTTCCGATCAAAAAACCATGACGAATTAGAGTACTTAAATATTGATAATCTTCATCTTTATTTTCAATTTCATCAATAAAACTGTTTATTAAATTCATCCCTATTGAAACATCTTTATCTATCTGTTGGTATCCTACAATGATTGATAAAAGTATCGCACTCAAACTAGTGTCGTTAGTGATATATTTGATTTTATTAATCTCATCAATATCAAAAAAAGATACATTCTGTTTATTGTAAATTAAACAAACATAGGCTAATAATGTATCATTTGTGAGTTCTCTATCTTTGGTTATTTTTTGTAGTATATCGTTATACTCATCAATTTGCTTACTAAATAAAATCTCTAATAAATTTTTTTCTATACAGCGATATGAAACGCCGCCGTTATACACCACTTCAAGAGCTTCATCTGTTTTATTCATTTCTAATAAATATTCAAAATAAGTATCATTAAATATTAAAGAAGCTTTTATTTCTTCTTTAGAATGTATAGATTTGTCTATTTTAGTATAAACACCTCCCAATTTTGCAACTAAGCAAGCCCACTTTTTTATGATTTCTTCTATCAAGTTTTGATCAAAAATAAAATTATTTATGTCAGAATTTATTGTATTAATAAATGAAGATGGTGTTAAATCTTTAATCCATAAACTGAAGGTAGAACGAGCTCTAAAATTCGAAATTGAATCACTATAAGATAATAAATCCTCACAAAATACCAACATCTGTCTATATTTTTCAAGATTCTCTTTATTTAATTCTTCTACTCTTAATTCAAATGAATTTAACATTTTAACATATGATTTATCTTGAAGTTTATAATCTCTTTGATAATATTCAAAATAACGGAAATGTTGATACAATGTGGTTATAGCAAGGTACACGCTGTGATATGTTTTCCAGTCTCTTAATTCTATAGCTGATTGATAAGCTAAAATTGCATATTCTTGCAAGGTTCTTCTAGATATCCCATAGGCTAATGAATGCATTACATACTCCATATTAAAAACTTTTGAAATTAATTCTTTTTTATCGGCACTTATTAATAAAGGAATAAGATTTATCAAACTACCATAGCTACATTTATTTTCTATGTAATATTCAGCTAATTGAAGAGCAATACCTTTATATTTGGAGCTATTACTGTTATTAGCCATTAAAAAGACTCTAAAATCATTATGGAATAAAGCATATTCATTTTTATTATTAGTTTTTTGAACTAATGGATAAAGTAACTCCAATAATTCATTCCAATCCTCTATAGTTAGATTTCCTTTAATTGCTTTACTTAATACTTCTGAGTTTAATCTACCATTTAATAATATAATCACACTTGCAACGACTTTATCAGGAAAGGAAATCCCTAAATTTCTTTTATTTAAATAATCTGATACATATCTCCAAATATGACTATAGTAGTTTGTAATATTTGAATTAACATGTTTTATATCTAAAATTTTTCTGAAGTCATCAATTTTATCACAGCTTTTAGCTTCTTCAATAGCAAATACTACTGATAAATTATTTCCTTTTGTTTTTTCAAAAATAAATTCTGCTAATATATTTACATCTATATCCAGACTTATCTCTTTTTGATTAAGTAACTCTTTAATATCGCCTTGTAAAAGAGTGGGCATCTGATAATGTTTTACATATTCAGTTTGTTTTTTTAACCATAATGGATAGTGGTCATAAAACTGTGCGGGCTGTCCAACAATTACTAATACTACACCTTCTGGAATTTCCTCCGGACTAAATAAGCTATCTAAAAATGTTATTTCATTTTGGGCTCTTGCAGCATGATCAATGCCATCTATACAAATAATTGTTTTTTCCCTTGTTTTTTCATATAAAATCTTGGCTAAGCGAATCACTTCATTACGCATTTGTTCAACTGTGCAAAGCGCATTCGTTACAGGAATTTCATATTTATTTAACTCCCCTCTAAAATGCCTTCTTAATTGAATTAACAAGTCATTCCATAGTGAGTCCTGTTTACATAAACCTGTATCAGGATTATAAAATTTTTGTTCTGGAGATATTGGTTTAAAAGTATGGTATCTAGCTTTTAAAAAATTGTGTTTTAACTGTAAATAACTAACAATACTTGTTTTGCCACTTCCAGGTTCACCTGATATCCATATCACTCTTTGATTATTCTCTCTAATATTTAATATTAAATCGTTAGCAAATTTTTGACGACTCTCAAAAAAAGGTGTTGGATAAGGTAATTCATGTTCCCCGTGCTCTAAATCATTATTTAATGATAAAGCATCAAATACAGTTTCAATTGTAACTTCAACGTTATGCTCTCTTCTTGTTGTAGTCCAAATCCTCAAATTTGAGCATAGTTTATCAAATAAACCTTTTGCTATTATCTGATTACAACTAAAAGTATTTTGTAAGGATTGAATCATAGAATTTTCTAATTCTTCTAAAGAGCCCTCATTAGCTCTAATTTGAATAGCTTTCAAGAAGTCAATAACAATCAAGTCTTCGTTACCAATCGCTTTTATTAATTCTCTCCATTGGCTTTTTAAATCATCATTTTCTAATAAATTTTCGATATCTTCAATTGAATTTGCATTTGCAAGATATGGTTGTATGATGCCTAAAAATTTTTCTAATGGCAAAGCAATATATTCTTTACCATTGTAGGTTCTTGTTGTTTTGTTCTTTCCCAAATTTCTATTAGTATATAAAATTGGTATTATAACCTTTTCATCTGTTTTTTTTGCATCCTCCCAGCCTAAGGCTAATGCTTTAATTAAACTTACTTTCTCCTTTCCATTTTCTTTTGTTGTTTCTATTAGCTTCGAGAATGTCAAATTTCCTTTTCTACTATCCCCTATTTCGTGTTTAACTTGATAACATAATTCTTTTTTATCCGCATATCCAACTACTACATCATCTATTGTGTTATATGCATCAGATTGAAATGTCACAAAAGATATATTGTTATCTGGATTAATCATTTTAATAACTTGTTCTAAACCCACATACCATTCATACCAATACGGATTTCCAATACCTGGTATCGCCATTTCGCCCTCCTAAGAAATATTTTTTTATTTTTGGAACGGCTACTCAATTAACTTGAGATATGCTTCAATTTTAAATTATCCACTAACCACTATTATTTTTTAGTAAATAGAAATGTATTTTCATCGCATCCCCGGTGAATGTCAGGGCTTTTCTTCTGCATATATTCTATTCTCCACCTAATTCTGAGTACATCTTTCTAATTTCTCCAGTTTCGCGGCCGCCTTCAATATATTCGGCGATCTTCATGTATTTCTCCACATTAGGATTATTTTTCTCAGCATTAATAGTAATTCGAATATGATCCGCAATAATTCCTCGAGTTGAATCATCGACGATACGCTTTTCTACCATATCTAAATATCGTCCAACGTCTTTTAAGACCATATCATCATTTTTCTTAGCATGATCTGGATTCCCTAGTATTACCACAACTATCGCAATAGCAATTATCCCAACCATACCCAACAGCTTGAACTTCATTTCCTCATCCCTTCAATCTAGTAGTTTCCTAAATATTACCACATAGTTTAAAAATGAGGATATAATGAAATAAACATTTTGATCAGGAGTGAGTTAATGTCCATCGAAAGATTCGTATAACTTTTAAGCGATGTGCAACTTCAGCAATGTTTTTAAGAAATAATGTTTACCCGCGAGAACATTCATTTCGATTCAAAAGAATATCAGAATTTATTGGACCGATTTAAAGCCGAGGCCAAAATTGATATTAAGCCAATGCATTCAATGACCGACGCGATCCTGTATGAGATTGCACTAAGGAAATACCGCGAGGACGGCATTAATGTATAAAGCAACTCGAATTTGAACCAACATCACTACATGCATTGATCGGCAGAGTCGAGAAGAACGAGGTACTTGTTGACTTTCAGATTTACATGCCGACCCTACATGACCTTTGAAAACAAAGCCATCAAAAAGACATTAACGTTCCGAATTGGCTCAATGATGCAGCGGAAAACAGAATATCAACTTCTCACATGTGCTACAGGAAGGTTTGAAGAGGAGTCTCGGAATCTATAAGAAACGTGCAAACTGATAATTCACATACGGTCATCACTATACTATAGGGTGTTTCGTTGGATTTCTCTGTTACGCAAAAAAGCCCCGCTTGTTTTATAAACGGGGCTCTCTTCATTTCATCCTGTTATTTCTTTCTCATAATGGAACAGGTAGCGAATCTCGAAACCGATTAACTAGCGCTTATCCTCGACAATAACTTCTAGTAGCCCAAGTAAGAAGTCTATCGCCCAGCCTCCGCGTAACCGGTAACGTCCTCCAATTGATATAATATCCCATTCATCTCTGAAATCACATTTAATTGTGATTTAGTTTGTTCGTCTAATACGTTCATTGTTAAAACCCCTCCTGCCTTATCAATGAAAACGGCAGCTGATCGATGACCAGCTTCCTCTATATCATGATTCAACTATCGTGTCCCGTTAGTTGAATGACAAGTCTATACTGGCTCCGACGGACATAGCTAGTGCGGATATTTTCGGCTACTCCCACTTCCCCGAAATGCCTCTGCCGAGCTGAGGATGCTTGTCCCTCGATGCGTGAACACAGTGTTATATGCTATGGCTGACTTCATTGAGTTACTACAAAAAAGTTTTGTCGATTCTTTCTCGATCGTAATCCAGTATCCAACTATTATACTTAGTGTAGATGTGGATAAGGTCATCTTTAGATTCAGAGATGACATCGCACCCCCTGTCATCATAAATATGAAAGATTGTTCTCTTGCTTATATTTATAAAATACACTCTATGATAAATCATTGGTCTAATTCCGACATCATGATTACATATTGATTTAATTAACTCACTATATCTTAAATCCTTTACTTTACATGTAGTCCAGTATCTATACATATTGTTTCTGGGATCCGGGATCTCATCCGGATCTAGATCAATATCAGGTAGTATTTCTAAGTTCAAAGCCATTAAGGAATCTTTGTTCTTAATATACTTTTTATATAAATTTAACTTCTTCACTTTGTTTTTAGGGATATCAGCAAAATAGGCACTCGTAACAAGTAATAGTTCATCATCTTTGTCATGAAGAGCCTTAAACAACTCTAAAGATCGATAGTAAACCTGTTCCATATAGAGTTCTTTATTAACTCTAAAGAGCGGAGGATTACCTAACTCAAATCTGATGGAATAATCCCACCCATAGAATATGGGCGGGATTAATTTTAGGTTTGGAAAATGATCTTCTAGAAATTGATTTAACTTCATACAGGAAATCTCCGCTCTCATAAATTTGTATTTCAGCCATTGAATATAACGTCTTATTCACGAACTTCGCAAATAACTCCATATGTAGGGTATTCGCGAAACTTTTGAACTATCCTGCCCGTTACTTTAACAAAAGAAAAAGGAGCTGCCTCCATGCAAGCTCCTCTACTCTCGTGTCCCGCTAGCGAAACAAAAAATGATTGCTCTAAACCAGTTAAGGCTAATTTCATACCTTCGTGACTAGATACAAAACCTAATCTTTCATAGAATCGATGAGCTTCATCGCGTTTTTTATCCGTTGTTAATTGAATTAGACCGCAACCATATGCCTTTGCGGAATCAATGGCGTGGCGAAACAGGGCTTCTCCAATCCCCTTTCTACGATACAGTTTATCTACACGTACACCCTCGATTTGAGCACGTGTCATTCCGAAACGTGCAAGTCCTGGTATGAATGTAAGTTGAAGACAGCCGATAACTTTCTTGTTATCTATAGCGACAATTATTGAATTTCCTATTTGCTTTTCGATTGCAGAGAAAGCATCTATGTAAGCTTGAGGGATTGGGATTTCAAATCGTTCACGGCTTATTCCTAACTCATCATCAACCAATAAGCGGACAATTCCTTCAAGATCACTAAGTAATGCTGTTCTTATTTCCATACTTATGGCACCCTTCGCGAATGAAATCAATAATTAACTCAATATCAGCAACATATAATTTCGCTTTACATATAAGAATCCCTCTTAGCCTGTAAGTGTTCCGCTATCCTGCCCTTTAGCGAAACGCGGCTGCAGATCTAAGCCAGCAGCCGCGTTTTATTTATTAAGCTATCGTGTCACGTTAGTTTACCCCATACCTTTCCAATTTTTAGAGTTAATTCAAAATCCTTAATATGTTCAAACCCTATGACTTCTACCCCTCCCATATTGTCAATCTTGAAGAAAATAAAATCAGATCCAACATCAAGATGAGGACCGATATAAGGTGTTACCGTCACATTAACGACGATTAGGAATCATGATATCCAATCAATACGTTTAATGGATCAAGGAATGGTGCAAACGTAGGCATTTCATTCAGTTTATCCTTGTAATAAAGATCTAATTGTTCTTGTATCTTGGGCGTTAACATGGTAAATATAACCCTGTTTGGGTCTGCATTCGTTTTAGCTCTTGAACAAAGTAGTAAAGTTGCTATGACTACCTCACTTTCTTATGGCTAGTCATTACTGGGGCGGATCAACTTATATTTCCACTGAACTCGCTTCTTTACAATTTAGTTTATCTGCCAATACAATTACTTTTCTTTCTTGAACCAAAATACTTTTAATGTTTCCTTCAAGTTCCTCATAACTTTGCTTTCTCTTTTATTTTCTTTGGCAGTCATCCCTTTAAACACCATCATCAATCCAAAACAACCAAGAGCAATAAAGAAACAAAGTAGAGCGGTAGTCATATCCCACCAATCAGGAACCCATTGAAGAGGTGATATAATATGAGCTAATGTAAAATATAGAGCAACAGCACAAATCCAAGTTATAAATACCGAAAGATGATAAAAAAATCTGAGTATACTACCAAAAACAACAAATAAGGGGTTCTTAAAAGTATCACTAATAAACTGCTTGTAATCAACATAGATAGTATCGTGAGCATTCCAGTATTCATCATCAATCCTATTATAAAATTCTCTTACTTTTTCCAACAATTCATGCTCGTTTATTCTGTTATTTTCTTGTTTATAGGCTATGAAAACTTTCCTGAATTTATAAAAATCAGTCAATACAGATGATGATGCTATAAATCGAACTTTTGAATCTTTACCAGAATACTCTCGTAAGAATATATCTATCATTTCTAATTTCCGCTTTTTATCACCTGTTTCCATAATAAGGGATAATAATTCATGCATCGGAGCATAAACCTCATTATAGCAATTACCCAATTCCTTAAGAAATAATTCTCTTTTCTTCGATCGAATATTAAATTGATAACCTATATAAGCCGTTATTAAAGCAATAATTATTACTGAGATATCAATGCCAATTACTTTCAAGTTCTAACCCCCACCAAAATGAATTAATATCACACAATAATATCTCTTACTTCAACATTAGCATTTTGTAATAGTTGATATAGAGATGAAATATTATTACTGAATTGGGGTCTAACCTGAGCATTCCCATAACGCAACGTTTCTCTTGACGCACTGAAGGTGAAGAAACATTGTTCCTTTGCTCTCGACAGTGCTACAAAAAATGCACACATATCAGCATGTGTCTGAGTTTGGAAACTCCAAAATGCGTCGTCTTCAAGTCCTAAGAATATGACAGTATCATACTCGAGTCCCTTGCTCTTATGAATAGTCATAATAGGAACACTAAATACTCCTAAAAAATCTGAAATGCTATCATTCCAATTTAAATGTTTTAAATATGCAGTTGTTAATTTATCAATTGTTCCATCGATCAACTTGTTAAAATACGTTCCTTTGGAATATTTAGGATATAATCTAAATAATCTTCCTAATCCAACAAAAGATAAAATCCCTTTTACAATGTCACTAATCCTTCGGCTGCATTGTTCTTTGCCATTAGATATTTGATTTAACTCACTTTTTATTTTCATAATGTAATCATTAAGTTCAGTTTCCATTACTAATATTTTTTGATAGTCCTCTTCTAAATTATATCCATGCACATAAGCCAACATTTCTGAAACCCTTATCCAAGAGTCGTGCTGTTTTTCTAGTGATGCTAATTGTAAAAAATCTATGATGAGTTGAATACACTCTTCTGCGAGCAAATCTTGATATTCCTTTTCTATTCTTGCGTGAATATCGAGTTTTATTAGTTCTTCAATTACAGCAGAAGCGTAAACATGTTCTTGTTGCTTCACAAGTATACAAATATCTCTAGGTGAAATATTCTTTTGCTGAATTCTGGTTGCAATACTTGATGCAACGAAAATAGCTTCATCTATATGGGTCTGAAAATTCCAGATCTGACAAAACCCTTCTAAATCACTGTGCTGACTAGAAACCTTAGCCTCAATCGAGTTTTCATTTATTATTTTTGCTAAGACATTTTGAATCTCAATGAGTCTTGGAGCTGATCTATGGTTTTGAGTTAGCTCAATCTGTCCTGCATTAAAATCACGTATAAATTGTTCAAAAGAATCCGATAAAGCGCCTGCCCAGCCCATAATTCGCTGCTTATCGTCACCTACACTAGTTAAAACTGCAGAAGATCCTTTGAAAATTTTCTTTACTAACTCGTATTGCAGAAAAGTCGTGTCCTGGAATTCATCAAGAAAAACATGACTATACGTCATTTGTAGGGCTCTTTTTATATAAGGATTAACCTCTAGCAAGTAATAAGCAAGTTTAGAAACCATAGGAAACGTCAGATGACTTTGAAGTCCACTACGCCCATGAGTTAAAATATCCCAAAGTCTTACCAAAATCCAAGTATAGATGTCTTGTCCATCATCATAGATAGGTAGAGTATCTTCAGACAAACGTCTATATAAAATATTAAAATTAATTTCGTGCTGCCAATTAGGTTGATTAGGATGGCGCTCTTTTATGTATCCAATGGCAATATTTTGAATTTCACTTTTAGTAAATCCTATATTGTAATCCTTTTCCGGTCTATAGGTTTCTGGTATACCTAATCTAAAACGATCGAGAAGCTGTTTTGCAAATGAATCAAATGTTCGCGATTCGAATCTCGCAGCAAGTTCCTTGTTACATCTTAGCTCTACTCTCTTTTTCAAGTTTTCTGCTGCATCTGTTTTAAAACTAATCGCCAGTATTTTTTGAGGAGATGGACATAAATTAGTTTGTAATAAGTAACATGCACGTTGTGCGAGCAGCTCCGTTTTTCCGGCTCCTGGGCCAGCTAAGATGAGATTATTCATTTCAGTTTTAATTGCTATTTCTGCAGCTGGCTCTAATATTAATCCATCTGTCGGTCTCCAGTGTTCTGAACTAATATATGACATTAGCCTATGCATTCCTTTCAAGTAATTCCTTCACTCTAGCAATAATTTTGTTAAAAACATTAGGCATATTAGACTGCAAGTCATCATCGGCTATTTTTAACAACGCCTCAATATGTGTACTCGGTTTGCTTCTACCAAGAAATAAAGTATTATACCAGACCATAAGTTCAAGCTGATCTTCGGAATAAGTCTCACCTGTTGCTTTTTCATTTTTTAAGGATGCTACAATGCCGCTTCTTATTTTTTTAGCGTAACCTTCTGGATCTTTGAAACGATTAGGAATATTGGGTCCTCTTGGTACTGTTTCTTTATAAGCTTTAGGGAATGTTTCCAGCATTAGAAAGTCCAAATCCATAGGTGCCGAGAAAAATACATTATTTTTATCTTCCATCAACCTTGGCAACCAAATATCATTCATAGATTTTATCCACTCAGAAGTTATTGGATAACTATCAAATTCTTCTTCAAGTTGTACTTCAGTAATAATATCCTCTCTTAAACCCGTACCTTCTCTATACCATACTTTTAATATTTCCTCTCCTGATCGACCGTTTAGTAACAATTGTTTTATTGCATATTTAATTCTACCCCAGCCACCACCACCTCGTTCTCGATCTAAATCTAATAAAGTAATATGAGGTATATTTAATTCATTAAGTAATTTCCACATATGGTTAACATGTCTACCTCCAAGAGGTACTATAGATATTCCATAATCATCAGGGTATATTCCGTTAATCTCCAAAATCCTTGGAAGAACTATCTCTTCTGAGTCGCCTTCACCTAAAATGACTAATCTTGAAAAGTATATTTCAGGATAAGCTCTTACGGCTTCTTTAATATACGTATACGCTTCTGATGTACTATCTGGAAGAACAATATTATTCACTACAGTTGTATAACTATTTTGATCAATTCTTAAATGTGCTAAATTCTCTGGGTATATCCGTTTAATAATTGAGGCACTATGTGATGTCAAAACAACTTGTGCATTATTTTTATTTGAAATATTTTTCAAATTATCCATCACTCTACCAAGTAAATGGGGAGATATATGATTTTCTGGCTCTTCAACAGCAAGAAGAGTAAGAGATGCATTTGATTTCCCGGTAATTTCTACTTCTGCTTCAAGTAATGATGATACCATTGATAAATAAAATAATGATCGAAGTCCATCACCCAGCTTGTCAACACTATATTCGCCTAAATCATGAGTTGGAGAAAAAGACACCTCAATTTTCTTCAATATTGAAGCTAATGTTGAACTACTAAATTGCAATTTTGCATCCTGATACCGAATATCCTTGTGGTACTTTTTCCATTCATCTCCAATAATACTTCTTATTTGTGAGACCCCATTGATTCCATTAAAGAGTTCATCTACTGGTTTCATTTTTTCCTTTATTGTTTCATCAATGTTATCTGGCCAAGAAATGTTATTCAAAATTCTCCATAGAATTGTTCCTGATGCGTTTCGAAGTTGTGAGGATGGCTCCCTAACTGCAGGTACATAAATAACTTGTATTGTCGATCGTTGATGCGGAGTAACAGGGACCAAATCTTCATCTGTTTCATCTACTCCCTCCGCAACAGTTACAAAATATAATTTTTGTTCAATTTCTCCCTCAGGAGTATTATCAGCCGTCCACTTCGCAATTAAGCGTACACGCAAATAAGGAGCTTCAGCTGTTGCACGAACAACAAGTTGATTAAAAAAAGGGGGTATGCTTACTTTACTTTGCTCATTTTTTGAGTTATCCAATAACTCTGGAAAATCAATTCGAGCTTCTATCGACAGATGAAGTTCTTTTGTATCTTTCACAGCCGTGTTTTTAGGAATATGGAAGTCAGACTTATCTAGAGCCCGTTCATGAGAGGACACCCCAAATAGCTTAACTAATCCATGTATTAGTGCAGTTTTACCTGCAGAGTTCTCACCTACAAATCCCGAAAGTTTATTTAGAACTATTGTAGTCCCATCCTCACCAAAGCTTCTAAAGTTCGTTAATTTCAATGATGATATTTGCAAGCAGTTCTCCTCCTTAAAAAAATTCTATGAATAGGTTGAATATTCGAAAAACTTAATACTTATTTCATAAGACTATACTACTAATTTCGACATTTTTCCTTATTATCCCTTTTAAATCACTTAAGTCATCCCTCCATCAGCGTAATATTGCTCTTTTAGGGAGATTATCCATACAAAAAATAAACCACTATATTTCGAGACTGGCTTGATTATAAGAGAAGCCCCCAAAACTAATTCAGGGGCTTTGGTCGTTCATGTAAGTTTTACTTTTCAACTAACCGTTCACTATTACTCCGCCATTTACATGTAGGATTTGCCCTGACATATAAGATGAGTCATCAGATGCCAAATATACACAAGCAGGTGCGACCTCATACGGTTGGCCGGCTCTCTTCATCATTCCACCTTATTTCCACGACATCCTGCCCCTTTGCTTAATAAAGCTTCGAGTCTAATGCTTTATTTTCTGAGTCTAACACTTTATTGGACACACGAAGCTGCAGCAGTTAGCACACCCCGTGCCGCACGTTCTGCCGGCTTCGTTTGGAAGCATACAGGTGAGCGGAGTTGCAGTAGTTGGCCACACCGTACCGGAACCAGTGAGAACCATCAAAATCGACGAACTGCAGCTTTGCTGCGTAAAATGAGAAAGAAACCCAAAGGTCAATGACCTGGGTTTCTCAATAGTCTTTTTAATTTCACTTAGTCCTGATAGGTTTGTTAATTCAAAATACTTTATAACAACTCTTTAACCTGATCCTTCATACGGCTTACAAGGATAGCATCTGGAGTTGAGCCATATATTTTAGCTTGAGTCTTATCCAAAAAATCACCGACCGGTTTTGAACTTCCACCAACATATTCTATAGCTTCTCCAATAATGTTCATCATTAGTCCTGCTAACGGTATCGTCATATCTGCTGCAGTAGTACCAATGTCCACTAATACTCCCTTGATGTCCCAGAAATTAGTTCGTTTTTTATTTCGCTCAAATGATTTAACAGTTTTATTAAATGCTTCAATGATCTCATTTTGCTCCTCAGGAAGTTGATGTTGTGAGATTCGTTGAATCATATTTTGGAATCGGTCAATATCTGTGCCTTTAAAGGCGTTGGCCAACTCCAATACGGGTACATCCCTTGCAATAGTAAGTATGTTCTCTGTTGCTAAATTTGGTGAACTCATTAATTCCATCTTCCGGCCAGTATTTACGCCTGAATACATATTGGCTAGCGTTTCTGTATTAGTTATAGTCGTCTTATCACCTACAGGACACAAAGTTGAATTTAATGCTCCTGCCCACTCCACTGAAGTAGACGATGTTATTAGCTCAAGAGATAAGTCTTGACCTGTTTGACTTTTAATCATTGCAGCAATGAGTGCTGCATACCCCACTTGTCCAGTACCCATGGCCCCTCTGAAGGATATCGAAGAAGTTGATTCATCCCATATTCTTGAGAGTTCAAAAGCTAAGGATTTTAACCAAGATTGTAAATTATGATCTTTCACTTTTAAAGCAGCATTATGTAAAAAGGCAAGTAAAAGCTGTTTTTCATCTGTCTCCAAAATTGGATACAGTAGTGGATTTCTATGACGACTATCAATAATTGTTCTAAGGGCTAACTGTCGAGAAAACATAAGACTATCCGGAGCCACACCTGCTAAATTCTCAAGGAAATTTCGATTGTACCGTTCAATATTTTGAGGGAAGAGAAGCTTAACTTTACCCATTATTACTAGCTCGACTAGTTCTTCTTGTGAAACATTTAGTGATAGCAAAACCCTTTCATGAAAGCTTGCTAATGGAACCACGATGTTAATAGTTCGATACATTGTAAGGTAGTTTCGAATATCATGTGAAGTTGAAATCGAAAGGTCTAGTAAACAAGCAGCCCCTTTTTTATGCCAAGTTCTTGGCAGCAGTGATTCATTGAAGTCGTTTGAAGATAACACGGATATCGATTGATCTACCCATAATTGTTCATCAATTTCCCAAAGCCTTTTTAATTCAGGAGTAACTGATAAAGATGTTCTTCGACTCGGTATCAAATCCAAACCAGTCATTATCTTTTGGTGCTTAGCAGAGACATTTTTTTTAACTTCCACAATAATGTTTTTAGGTTTGGCAATTAGTTTCGTAAGAGAGGATATAAAGGATTGATATTCTGAATCCGATATTGTTTTTTCCACTTCTAATATCCAACCCTTGCCCTGCTCAAAACCAAATCTATATGGTGGAAAACTTGGAGGTATGAGTAAGGCTAGTTGATCATCAAAATCATTTTGATTAAGTACTGTCCCTACTACTTGAACAACTTCTTGTAAAGATCTATCATTTATTCTTTCGGCACCTTCAGGAACTTGTTCGACTAATTTCACTAGGGTGCCCATCACTCTCACTTTTTTTGCGAAATAATCTTCTAAACATAACATTTCTTCATTGAGAGGCATAACAGATAAATCAGCACATTTTATGTAATAAATATCGTTGTAAAACCATAGTCCTTGAGTTTCAACATGTGGTTGTGTGGTTCTCAGCCTATCATAAGACAAACGGGAACTATAATAGTCGTCATCGTATTCCATCTCCAACTATATTCACCTCTTTGAAGTAGTTATTCTACTATTACGCGCTGCTCTATTAATGGTTCCTAATTTAGGAGGCGATCTTTTCTTTCTTTAATTCAGCCTACACATGAATCTGCTGTAGCCTTTTCTTGAGTCTTCCACGAGTTTCGAATAAAGAATAAGCAAATATTGTAAAATATGATCTCGTCTTCACCTATAGGTACGCAGTGAAATACCCCCGTGCTCCCCGCGAATAAAATATAGTATTAGACTGAATGTCTTTATTTCACACGGCATTTTAATTGTCATATCGTCAGACTCCATGAAATATTAGACCGACCCATAAAATTAAAGTAGCGACAGCCAAAGAGGAAATAAAGTCTTAGACTGTCGCTTTTTCGTTGGACTAACGTGTCCCGTTTGCTTAATCATCCGATCTCTCATCAAGTTATTTAACCATAATCTTCGCGTCATTGTACACGATCGTTTCCATCAGTGCAAAAGAGCTAGCAGGTCCCGTATTATGTTGCTACATGTACGAGTCACTTTTCTTATACTTCATATCTGTAAATCTTGGTCCTGCAACAAACCCAAGCCTTTGGTATAAGTGTTCTGCTGGATTTCCAATTAAAATATGTAGTTTTATAACCGGCGTAATCGAATATGCCGCTGTAATAGAGTATTTTATCATAGCTTGCGCAAGTCCTTTTCCGCGGTATTCCGGTAGTACAAACACATCATTTATACCTGAAAAATTGTTAACTATCTCCGGATATACACCTGCAATACAGCCGCCTATAATTCTGTCTGTGCTTTTTTTATTTTGCTACCACTACTTGATTAAGTGAATTAGTTGCTGTGTACCATTCGAAACAATTACTTATTGTTTTATTAATTTCTTCAATACTTTCTTCCCCAAAGAATTCATATACTATTCCACCAAGAAATGAATTCCTGAGGGCTCTAGCCATTTCTGGTATATCGCTTTCTTTTGGTTTCGAGGAAATAGCAATCATCAAGTGTGTAGCTTAATTTGTCGGTCGGCACATAAATTGTCTCGGTCGCCAAATTTCTGCACCGAAACTCATTAATATATCAGTATTTTCTGTAAGTATACCTTTTAATTGGATTTCCCCTTCTGAGCTCATAGCTTCTCCTCGCAGCAATAACAACTTCCAAAATAATCTTCTGTCACAAAAAGGTGCAATTAGAAAAACGATTAATTCATCGTAGAAATTGGAGTTACTTTTGCGTTATTTACCTAGATAGAACAAAAGCCCATCTAGATATATTTATTTCGCAATTAACACCTTCAATTCAAACTTCTATTGCTCTAATAATCATGCAATAGAACCCTAATAAATGGAAGATTGAATTTAATTAAAGCCGTTCTTTACTGCTCAATATTCATGCGGAGGCATCAGTCTGCCACCACGCAATCCTGCCCGTTAGTTCAATAAAAAAAGACGCTCCCACACCTTCTCTTGGGCTACGTCCTCCTCAATAAATTACAAATTTTCAATTTCTTCCACGAATATCGTATAGTGCTTTTAAAAGAGGCTTAACTCAACCTAAGCACAAAGAATAGACTTTATTTTCATTTAACAATTGCTCAATTATTATCATTTTTAATCATTTTTTTTGGGCGACATAATATTCAGTACCATCCTTAGCTTTGAGTTGTACCTCAGAAAAGAATATATCATCAAAGCGTAGTAAGCCAATTCCCCAATAATGTGGATTCTTTACAGTAAAAACACCTCTACTCTTAGTAATGTCATTGGTATGAGGTAACGAATAATCTTTATAAGCTTTCGACGAAGGTGATTTTAATGGATCAATAGCGGGAGCATTAAACAGATTACCAGCTTGTGTTTGACTCATAGAGTCCCCCTTAATTTTCATATCAAACTCTGCGAAAGAATAAAAAGATCCATTTGAGGCGGTAGCTCCCTCATCCAAAAATACAGGATAGTAAATACTACGCTGGTCACCTTTTGCATATGGACTTACGACAATCCAGTTTTTCACTTTTGCTGTTGCATAATCCGCGCGTGTAACCAATTCTTTATTTCGAACTTTAGAAAAGTCGTCGGTTATTTTGCTGTAGTCGTAGCTTTCTGGTAATCTCTCTTTAGGCCATTTTTCATAAGTGGGTGCGATTACCTTCAAGTTTGTTCCAGTCAATCCTACCGCACGTAATTCTTGTAAACCTTTAAAGTCATCCGGTTGTTTTTTTGCAACAGCCGTATAGCGTGCAATTAAAGTTGCTACCTCTGCCCGTGTTGTAGTCCGATCCGTTCCAAAATTTTCATCACTACCGACACTCATTAATCCAGTTCCCATTGTTACTGCAACGCTATTTTTTTGAGTTTCAGGTAGTTTTCCTGTGAAATATTCCTTAGCAGGGATTACAGTATTCGTAACATCCGAAAGGGCAACCTTATATTCAGAGTTAACGACAGCCAGCCCTTGGGCTAACCAAATAGCCATCTCACCACGGGTTAATGCTGCATTAGCATCTAACTTACCAGAATATTTCGAAGGATCAATAAACCCTTTTTCTACTGCAGCTTTAACGCTTTCAGTAGCCCAAGCAGGCAAATCAGTAAAATTAGCATTATATTCGGTTATAACCGGTTGTTCGGATATACGTCCCAAAATGGTGGCCATCTCTGCCTTTGTTACAGGTGCGTTTGGCTTAAATGAACCATCTGAATATCCTTTGAAATAGCCATTATTTACAGCTGATTGAATTGCAGAAGCAGCCCAATGAGTAGCTGGTAAATCTTTAAATTTTTGAATGAGGCTGCTCACAGTGGTTTTTGTAGTATTTAGGACATCCTTAGCCCCGTCTACAACACCGGCTTCTGCATTAGTTGGTACAATTGTTAGAGCTCCAGCCAAAAGTGTTGCAGCAGAAATTGCTGAAAGTAATACTTTTTTCATCTTATTTCCTCCAAATGGTCGTGTTGTTTGTTGAAGTAATTTCTTCATTTCTTATCTCTATCATATGAGGTAATATCTAGGGTGCGCGAACTTCGTCGGTACACAAAATAATATCGGTATATTTGTTTGAGATCGTTATTGCAGAGCCTGACCAACCTGAGCCATGCTGATTTCATGAAGAATACATTACCGATCTTGGCCGGTCGTCTACGATTATAACGCTCGGAGGACTGCGAATTCCCGCGGCACACGCGGCAAATGCTCATCGACATCGATGAGCAGGCGCCCGGTGTGATCCGCCGCATGCAGGCAGCGGTTTTATAAGCTCTAAAATCTTTTGGCGCTGGGGTCTTGCCAATACTGGTAGCTCTGCCATCTCTATCTTGTCCTCTTGAATGAGTAGTAGAAAGCTTTGCTTGATCTCTTCCTGCTCCTTCATGTACGATTCGAGCAGTTCTTTTTGCTTGGTTTTGTTGTTTGCGATTCCGCTCATTTTACCTTTGGAGCGATAGCCCGGTTTCCGCGAGCCGAGCTCAATTGGCTCCTGATCAATGTCCCAGAAGCATTCAATCCGTCCCGAATTATCGTTTTCTTCGCAGGCAAAATGCTTAGTATGGGGGACGCCAATCACAAGTGAAGCCAACTCGTGTGCCTGTTCATCGTCGCTTATCTCATAGAAATGCTGTGCTAGGTCCCAAAATTCCTGTTTGCGGCTGCGCAAATACTGCTTGCTTTCCATGAGACGACTAGCAAAGCGTAGCATTTTTCGGATAATTTCTCCGGTCTGCGTCATAATGTTCTTAGCATCACTGTCTTCCCCACAAAACCAGATATAGATGGAACTCCATTCATCTCGCAACCTTTTTTTCACAGCATCGGACGACAATTTTTCACCGAACCGGAAAATTGATAACTGGTATTCCACGACCTGTTCGATGATCTCACTGATCCATTCATCCTGAAACCTTTCCTCCAGCATGTACTGCAGCATTGGAATCTTCTTTTGGAGTAACAATACGAAATCTCGTAAATAATTCACAAGATCTTGTCGACGGACTAAAAAGGCCTCGCTGAGCATTTCATCCTCAGCCTGAAACGATGAAATACGGGCCAGATAGTCGCTCGTTTTCCGGTCGAGTCTGCGGAAATATTCCATTAAGTCTTCCCACCTGCGATATACCTCTTCGGGCTGAGTGGCGTGATCTATCGCAAGCAATTGCTTAAGAGCTTCCATAATCCGATCAAACAGCGTTTTATCGAGGGATCCACCACCAAAGTCAGTTATATTAGTCTCCAGTGTCTCTAAAAACCGCTCGATCTGAATAGTGTAATGTGTGGCTTGGTATTTAAACCGTTTAGATTTGAACTCTTCGATGGTGTAATAGTCATTCGCTTCTTGTCGCGTGGTAATGTTCTTCCAGCCTTCAAGCACGTCCAGGTCTTTTTTTAGATCATCAATGGTATAGGACTCAAAGTCATCAAACTGCTTTAGATGTTGTAGGATATCTTCAGCTTTTAGATGCGTTCGATAGCCGTGCTGCTCATAAAAAAAACGCAGGATTGGACGGTAGCGCCAGGTATTTCCTGTGTTCAAATAATTCATTTCTTCTATTTTTGATGTGTATATGTTCTGCAATCGAGATCATCCTTTAATTTACTTATCTAGTACTATTATACCATAGACGAAATAGTACCTTTTATTTATCACATTCGACATGTAAACGCTTTGTAACACTAGAAGATAACTAATTAGCAAATAGCTAAATAAAATAAACTGGTAGTCCATTGACGAGAGATTCCGCAATTGAGTTAAAGGCAATCTAACAAGGTACTGTGTTCTTTAGAGATCAAGGTAGTGTATCTATGGTGATCGTTAAAACAAAAATAAATTCGCTTTTAAACAAATACTAAATAACCAGTCGCCGAAAAATACTCGACGACTGGTTATTTAAACTTAAAGGTGATTGATCTATACCTCATGAACTTGTGTCAGTCCAATATGTCCCAAAAAATCGCCTCACCGTATATTCACATATCTTTTTTCCGTTTTCCATATAAACAAAGGTGCACCCTTAGAAAGTACATCATCGCTCATTTTTTTCGAAATATTTCATTCCACTCTTCGTGGGTAGACATACAGCGGGAAAGTTCTTCGTAATCTTCTATTGATCCTATTCGTTTTAGATATTGTCGACCACCATCCACACCAACTTTCCCACAACTACAAGTTTTGAAGTCGTAAATGGTCGTTGACTCTATGGTTTCATTACAATTTAAGCATCTAACTGCATTGCGCAGTATTCTCCTTTTCATACTATCTCTCCTTTTTAAATAACAAAAAGATCGAACTATTTCTATCTTCTCTTACGAGGGTCCGTACCCTTTGTATAGTCAACAATCGGACTATTATTTAATTCACAGTTAGGTGAATTAGCCACTTTAAGCTATACTTATATTGGTGGTGTCAAAAGAGCAGAAATCAATATCTCCGTCCTCAACTTAACTAAGATTGCATAAGCTCTGAATGTAGTATCAGTTGATATATTTGCTTATACACGGATTAGTAATCAATCAAAAGGCAAATCTAAAGACATGGATCAAATCATTGACCTTCTTCTTTCAATTAGTCTAAAAAGAAGTAAGAAAAGCAAAAAATAACTTATTGGAAGTTCTCGATATAACATAAACGGCGACCTTAGTGGGGGCGCCGTTTTTAAATCGTGTACCAGTTTCTACATTAAGAGTTTAGCACAGGCATGTTATTTTTTTGTACCCTTTTTCCTTTTTTTCTTTTAATCATAAGTTTCTCCTTATACTTATTCATTGCATCTTCCTCAGTTTTAAGTGCAGCCTCTAAGTCAAAATGCGGCTCATTAAAAGGGTTTCCAACAAATGGTCTAGCTACCTGTTTTACTTTCATAAGTGCCTTAGCCAGATGTGATTCAGTTATATTATCAGAACCCGTTTTAACAGCAATATAGGTCGCATACTCAAGTAACTTCATTACATAAAAAGGTACCCCGTTCGAGATATAGTATAGCTTATCTGCTATTCGTGGATGAGCTAGATTCGCTAATTCAGCAAGAGGAAGCAGTGTGTCGATTTTTTGAAGAAATACCCTAAAAGTAAGAATCTCCTCAACCGTACCATATGCAAAAGGCTCTAACGCAACTTTATTACAAAATCTTCGATCCAATTGGGGATTACTAATAAAAATTTTTACTGATTCTGGCATTCCACAAAGAATAACAGCAATGCCAATTTCTTCAGTAAATGTTTTAACCCAGTTTGATGCTGTAGCTAGCACATATTCGGTGTCTGCATCAATTAGATGCTGGAACTCGTCAAAAATAATTACTTTAATCCCCAATTCCTTGACAAAGAAATGGATTCGACTTGTCAACTCAGATTCAGATCCTTTATGGCTAAACGGATCCCCCATATCTTCCAGCACTTTCGATGCCAGCATCCTCGGTGTTGCTTTTGGAGGAACGACCACTCTTAGAATAGGAATGTGTGTATATTCCCGATCGTCAGTCACTTTAATTTCGCGAGGATATTTTGCCGTAAATTCTTTGGTTACAGTAGTCTTACCGGCTCCAGTTGGCCCAAAAATAAATAAGCCATCCGGACTTACGGATCCTTCAGACAAGTCTAGGATCATTTCCATTTCCTCAAGAAGATTATCATACTTTGGGTGGTGGACAATAATCTTTTTGACATGCTCAACACGTCTTTTCAATTCCTTTAAATCAGGTACTTTTCCTTCTAATCGCTCAAACTCCAATTAAACCATCTCCTTTCGACCACTCCCCCAACTGTCTGCAATTTTATCTAGGTCTACGTTGTCAACATGCAAGGCACCAGGTTTAGGTTGTTCAATAATAGATTCATCCTGATTATTAACCGATTTGGATGGTTTTATAACTCCGCTACTTTCCTCAGGACTTAGAATCGAGATATTCATAGATTCTACAAGTCCAGGGAGCTGTTCGATCGGTACACCTTTAATTGCACTTGCTACAGTCTCTTTGGCTGCCGCTTCCCTTCTTTTTCTTCTTCTAATCCCTTGGTATTCTAATTTGCACTCTTGTTGAATCTCTTCAATGTTTAGTCTAGCCCTACCCTGCAGCGAAGAATCATAGTCATTATAAGCACTACCGTCCTTGTTCGTAAGATATGCCAACAATTCTTCATGGATCGGATAATTCTTGTTAATCTTTTTTCTTTCCAGGCCTCCATTTTTTATGAAGGCTTCAATATAACGTTTATTGAATTCATCTTTTACATAAATAACCCTCATATCAGAGCCATATCGAATTAATACTTCGCGGCTCCTACCTTCGCGTTCCAAACGCTTTCTTAATTCATTTAATTCTTCACTAAAAAAGTGGTGACCCCTGAGTTCTATTCCACGAGGACCGATTGTGCGGGTATCACTGTTTGAAGAGAAGATTAGTTCTAAGTACTGACGGTTTTGGGGGATTCTCGGGTGGATTTTCATTTCTTTTAATGTTCTTGACCATAGGCGCTCTGGCACCTCTTGAATATTTTGCCCTCTATTGAAGTTGTTGGCGACCATGTCGACTATTGCTATATGTGCGATATGATACAAACCTTTAATATCAACTACTGCTTTCGCTGCTGAATCATATCGCCCTTTTTCCTCTGGATTTGAAAAAAGTGATCCCACTAATCCTTGAAAAGCTTTATGATTTAGATTCCCTAACGCTTGTTCAACAGATCCTTTTTGATGACCAGATGCTACCTCGCAATATCTAAGGCCGATGCGAAGAGCCGAACAAACCTCCTCTACTTCTTTTGCGTCATTCACCCTTGCATTATCCAAAAGTATAGATTGAGGAACCCCATAGGCCGTCCAATTCTTCTCAACTCTTGGGTACAACTCTTTAAAGCCAGTCTTGGGTAATATGCAATGTAAAATTAATTGTTTCCAGTCACCAGCATCAGGCTCTTTTTTATAGATGATATGAAATCCCATTGGTTCACCTGTTGCCTGATCCATTCCGTACATTAAGACTGGACGATATAATTCGTCAAGTTCAAAGTCTACGATTAAACAATCAATTGGCGTCCAATCACATTCCATACATTCAAGGGGCCGGTTTGCTCTTTTATTTGAATGTACGCCATTATGTTTTAGATCTGCTTGATTTCCCCCCATGAGTTCTTTATCACGCTCATATGTATCAACCATTCCCTTCCGTATCCTTCGATATGTCGATTCTGAAACAATCTTTATATGCGCATGAAATTCTCTAGTCAGATTGATATTATTTATTTTGTCTTCAAGAACGTTATATTCATCTTTAATAGATAGGTATTCCGCCTTGTTTCCATATTTAAAAATGATGGAAGAAACTTCGATCATTACTTCACTAGAGATTCGATGATCTTTTGGCCCCCTCGTTTGAGGAATTAAATCTAATTTATTTTCGCGCTTATACCATAATTTAAGCCATCTATAAATCGACGCGGAAGAAATCGATCCATTGGGCTTTAATTCCTCTGGGTAGTTATCAACATAAGCCTGTATCTGTGATGGCTTTAATCTACCTTGAATAATAGGCTCAATAGCCTGATATCGTTTCTCCATGATATCTTTTTGGTCACTACAATAATCCTTTATTTCGTATTCAATTACGTTAGTATCTTGCCCTTCGTGTACAAAGATTAACTTCTTCTCATTGTAAGAAGTCAAGATCTCATTAAGAGGTAGTAATTCCTTTATGTCATGTGATAAATTAAGCACTTCAACTTCATCATCCCTATATCTGAGCACTTCATATACGTTTGTTCCAATACGAAATTGCGTACCATACTTAATATCAGTTAGCATAAACTGTTCTCCTCCCTAACTGCAACACGTAAAATTGAATCATCAGATAGCTTTACATTTACTAAATCGGTTGAAATCTCTTGTAGGTAAATCAACTGATAAACAGCCCTATAGAAACTTTCTTCATCAATTTCGGCACAAGACTCCCTTAATTCAAAAAGATACATTTGTCCTGTTAAGTCCAATTGATCCAGAACATGATCCATAATTTCGTCCGACACTTCTTGAGTCCCTAAATGACGAAGCAATGAAAGATTGGTTTGAAAGTACCTTTGGTTTATCTCCTCCTCTGTGAATACCGCGTAATGCCACCCCTGAGATTCGCAAAACTTTCGACCAACTTCATACTTAATAACATTTGTAGGGTAGTTCTTAAACCGAACTGCTTTCACCTCAATTATGAAAACACGGTTATCATTTAGGATTAATTTAAAATCTGGAAAGTACTTATGCTTTTTACCGTTCAATAAATAATTGATGCATATTGGCTGATAAAAAATTTCTTCAACTTGCTGATCAAAGTCAGCTAGTCTAATAAAGTCCCTTTCAAGGAAACTTTCCCAATGAATCATATCACCAGTTTTAAGATATGGTTCTTTTCCACGGAATCCTTTTCTTTTCGGCTTAATTTTTCGAGCTGGTTTGTACGGCATTTCCTTTCACCTCTGTTCTTTTCATAATTTATGATAAAAGTATTGACTTTTTTGAGGTCAGACAATCATTGTTTTCAGACTTCAAGTAAATTTAATTAAAAACAAAAAAGACAGTAACTAGATTTATCTAGACTTACTGCCCCAATTACTTTATAAATTTATGTTTTGTTTTCCAAAATAAACTGTTCAAGATTTGATGATCTTTTTAATAAATACAAATCATCGCAAACAATCTTCTCGTTTACAGGAGTTATGCCAATCTTTTTCAACTCACGTAATATCTTCTCTGTTGACTTATATTTTGTTACTCCTGTTTTCACAACCATGACTACAGGAATATAATTATTCTTAAACTCTAAGTAATCACATATATTAATCAGTTGTCTACTCTGTTTATTTACTTTTGAGACTTTAATAAAACCATTGCTTATCCACCTCATTACACTGCTATCTTTAACTCCTAGATCTTTTGATATCTCTTCGGACGAAAGAAAATCACCTAATAATTTTTTTCTTAGTTCATTTTTATCAAAGTAAAATCGATTTAACCCCAACTCAGAACTCTTTATTTGGGAAGGATTTATTCTCCCTTCTTGGAGCATTACCAAAAAATCTGTTAAATCTAAATCATATGAAAAACAAAGTTTTGTTGCTTCTCTATATGAGATTAACGATTCTGAATGATTTGAACTACAACGCTCTTCGATTTGTCTGATAAAATTAACAATCTCCTCCTCATTAAAACTATATTCTGCCTTCCCTTCAATTTTACAGTCAACGATAGGTGTAAGTATTTTTTTTTCAATAATTCTTCTAACTTGACTTTGGCTAAGCCCCAACAATCGTACAGCTTCTTTTCCAGTTATTCCTTTCTTTATTCTCTTGCTTGGTAAATCGATAAGCTTAATTTTATTATTATCTTTATTTAAATACCCCGATCTCCAATAAGTTTGTATATACTCATCTAGCGCATGTTCTATAAACTCAAATCCAGTTAATCCTATAAAATTATCTAAGAAGCTGGATTTAATAGTATGCTTCCTATTTCTCTTGGCAATACCATTTAGTGCTAGTAATCTACTCTCATCATTTAATTTATAGAAATTAATTGGCCAATTTTCATATATTTGAAAGGCTCTCTCACAAGCTGTATATAATTCCCCATTTTTTAAAGGTTGAGATGCGTGGCTATGCTTTTTCCCGTTCTCACCATTGGCCCATCTTACTGAAAATATCAATAAATAGTATAGATTCTCAAATGATAATTGGCCTAAAACTTCATTTGAGTCAGATTTATTGTTTCCCAATAACCTTTCCATTAAATAACTTGAGAGTTCTCCTTGAACTTTTAATACATTTGTATATCTGAAATCAAACCCACACTCACACCTACTAATATCAAACTTTACTGGATTAAGCAGTTTTCCGCATTTTTCACATTCCTCAATTAATAAACACATATGGATCGGGCATGAAACAAACAAAGAAAGCTCCCACAATAAACTATGAACTTTTCTGTCCTCTAGACATAGTGGACAAATCCGAGGTCTCGTTAAACACGATCCAAACTGCCTGAACAAGAACTGCATGTTATGGGGTAATTCGTAATAATTTTCAGAAATCCTAAATCCAAGTATCATTTTCTTTATCTCGTTGTCTTCAAGTCGAAACACTCTCTTGGGAACAAAAAAATCAATAACTTGACTCGGAAAGATCAAATTCAATGTTTTATTATAATGCTTCCATCCTGCTAATTTATAAATCCAAATTGGTTCATTATAGTGATTCTCCTCGGTTGTTCTTCGGACAAATCCTCTTAGGCTTTCATCTATTTTTGGTTTTGGAGTTAATAAAAGCTGATTTTGCTGCATTAGGGACACCCTTCTCTTTTTTTCAAATATTATTCACTCTAAATTTCATATTTAATCTCTAACTATGTTAAAGTGATAAATTTCAAGGGGATCTATGCAAAAAAATACGAAAGAACGCATGCAAAGAAGCGGCACACTGCCTCTCCTACTATGTAAAATTATATATATTAGCCTGTCGCGGTAAAACAATAATTATATTTTTTTATACTCCAATATAGAACAAGTTGTACTATGTAAATTCTTTCTATCAATCTCAATTGGAAACAAACTATTATTCTAAACAGCCAGCGTTTTTAATACAACTAAAATATTGTCATCTATTTAGGTTAACCAAAAAAGCACCTCGGGGAACTTACAGACAAATTTGAGCAGCACCCCATTTATTAGACACCATGGAAAAAGTTTACTAAAGACACAGGGAGATAGGCCCACGCATCAGTGTGAGCCACAAAGCTCTTGAAAATGGGTAACTCTTTACCGAGCTAATGGAATGAAGGATTTCTCCAAGAGGTATGCAACATGCTCAAAAGCGTTTAAACGTATTGAATCGAGTCAGGGATGTCAGTTTTATAAACAGCTGCAATGTTTAATATTCCAGCACCTTCAACTATTCTGCAGTGGAAGAAGGTGCTGGATCTGCGAGATGAAGACTCCCTATATCACAGTCGGATTAAGGCAAAACTAAAGGGCATGAGCCCGGTACAATACCGGACTCACGCCCTAAAAGCCTCCTAACAAAATAGTGTCTAACTCTTGGGGGTAATATCAATTGATGGCATGTGGATCTTTTTTTAAAATTATCATTCCCGTATATACAATATATTAGTCAGGTTAGTTCATAGGCGGTAGCATGGGCTTTCTCATGCCAATATCAAAAAACCGCCCTTCTCAGGGCAGCCTATTTCATGTTATGTCATGAAGCCTATCTATTCCACGATCGTTCCATCACAATATTCATGCATCATCTGGACCTTAATCTCTTCCACCGGGAAATCACCTGGATAGGTCGTCATCATTAACATCGCGCCTTGCAGCGCGGCGGAGAATTGGAGTGATCTCATGCGAGGCGATGGCACCCCAAGCTGCTTGAAAATCTTGACTTGCACTTCGAACTGCTTACGCGACTCTTCGTTCAATTGCGAACTATACGTTGCAAGAATATGATCATCTTCCGGCTGGGTTTGCAGATTCAAGAAGAAGCGGTAGATGTCTGGGCGAGCACTAACGTTATCGATGGCGCCAGCAACAATCTGTCGAAGCTGATCTGCAGGGGACTGCAGCTCCAAGGCTGCATTCATCACTTCTGCCACCCCTTCAATACGAACCTGAACCATGGCGGCTAGCAGCTCTTCTTTTCCTTTGTAGTAATTATATAAGAGTCCTTTGGATATCTGAGCGAACTTGGCAACATCATCGATCGACGTGGCATGATAACCTTTCTTTACGAATAACGTCATTGCTGCCGTATGAATTTTCTCTTTCGCGGCTTGGCGAATGCGCTCATTCTCTTCCGGGGTACGTGGCACGGCTATATTCATCCTCAATAAATTCAGTAATAGATCGGCAGAGTTCTTCGGGATGCGTTAATGTCGGCATGTTGTCTGCATCTTCCATTTCAATAACACAAATGTCCGGAACCGCTTGAAAATACTCCGCAATGCGCAGTTGATCGGCTGCGTCTTTCTTGCCTATGATGTAACAAGTTGGGGCGGCAAGCTCATGGAGTCGCTCAATCGCTGGCGGCTGCGGCCATACGGATTCCCACGATCCCCATTCCATCATTCGGGATAAGTTATGCTTCAACATTTGCTCCAAAAGATCACGTTCAGGACTAGCCATCACGACACGATACGAGCAGGCTTTTAATGAGATCTCCATCATCGCATCGACATTCGGGAAGACCGCCTGGGTCTCCTGCATCCGCTCGGCTAGTGCCTCGCTAGGAACATAGCCTGATAATTCTGATCCGATCAACACAAGCTTATGCACTCGCGCGGGATAAGTCAATGCAAAATCGGTCGCGATCCGCCCTCCGATTGCATGACCGATAATCGTGGCTTGCTCCAGCTGGTGATGATCGAATAATGTGCGTAAATCCTCCACATAGTTCGCCGGCTTCATTGGAGAAGGTGATTTCCCGCAGCCCCTTCCATCAAATGCAATGACTTTGTAATTCTTGGCTAGTATCGGCACAACATACATCCAATCCCTCACATCTGATCCTCCACTGTGCACGAGTACGACGGGTTTTCCTTCACCTGATACCTCAATATGCAAATCCATGAACAATCCCTCCTGGATAAATTATTCAAACCTTTTATTACGTTCTTTCAAATCGAATAGAACGTAGCAATTACATTAGAAAAATAGGAATGTTGGGCTCTATAAATGTGAGAACCTTTCCGTCAGTCACCACCTTGGATTCTACTTCAATTCCAAAAAATAAATTGTCGATGACGCCTATGTCCGCTAACAGGCAAGATCCGCTTCAAGTATAACCGGCACGCTGTTCACAGCATAAACCAATGTATATCGATGCATAATTATACATTTGTCATTAATTATGAAATTTTATTCTCAATAATTTGGAAAATTTTCTCAATAATTATGACGCCACACATCCCGGAACGAAATGATTGGTATTTACTGACATTTTATTATTGAATGAACGTTTAGTCAATATAAAATATATTCATTTTGAAATAAAAACAGCCACTCTCCTGAATCAGGATAAGTGGCTCACACTTGACTCTTATTTTCTATTCATCGGGTCATAACCCGCGTCACTTACCAATGCCCTGCCGGTACGTAATGCGAATGCGTAATCCTCTCGCCCATGTTCTCTTGCGATCGCACTCGCTCTGTCCCAATCATAAGGAACCAAGATATGCTCGATGCGCCAACCATCTTGCGTCTGATGCGCAATCACATAGTCGGCATCAGGTGTCCCAGATTCCATCACATGAGGAGAAGGAAGCTCATCATCATAAGCTGGCAATCCAACGCTTCCCGCATTGATGACATGCTTGCCATCCGGCAAATATAACGCCTTGAACACATGACTATGTCCACAAAAAATATATCGCTGTGAAATCGCTTCGAGTTCTTGTGCCAGTTGACTAGGATGCTTCAGCTTGACGCCCTGCGCCCCTACATCCTCCATTAAGTATTGATGATTCACAAAGGGTGTGCCGTGGCAGAACAGAAGATCTTCGAATACCCAACTTGACCGAAACGATCTAATCCACTGTTCAATCCCTGAATGCAGCAGCGGCTTCACATATTGAAACGTTGCGGATGGATGATGCGATTCTAGCAGAATTTCATCACAGTTACCCATGATATGAACGATATTCTCGCTTGCCATTAATAACTCAGCCGTACCTAACGGATCAATCGGTCCGAATAAGCTGTCTCCCAAGTTAACGATATGCCGAATGTTCCGCCCGGATATATCCTGTAGAACAGCTTCTAAGGCGAGACTATTGCTATGAATATCAGAGATGATGGCAATCGAAGTTCCCATAACATCATTTCCCTCCCTCTTACAATCAAATCATTAGACGCGTTCTGCCTCTTGTTTCTCCTGATAACTAAGCAATTCAAATTGGTATACATAGGTTCCGTTATCGGAGATCCGTAAGATGCATGCGCCTTTTGCTTTGAGCTCGTCCAACGCTTTGCCGGCATCCTCCAAACTAAGTTCTGAGTTCAGACTTATCTCTGCTGCCGTAATGTACCCTTTATTCTCCGCAGCTAGACGCAGAATTAACTTTTCGTTCCGTGTCTGCTGTTCGATTTCTGCCCTCAGCTGCGTTTTTTGCTTTCTCATGTACCTCGCATAAATATAGAATCCAGCGACCGACGCAAGTGCGACGATTAGCACTATCAGAATGCCTCGCCCTTCATTTGCGAGCCACTGCCCGAGTTTGATCAAGGTCCCGAGTAGAGCTAAAGCGAAGATCAGCCCCATACAACCGAGCCAAGAAAATCGGCTATTCTCCCCCATGTCCATCCCCCGTTGTGTTATCGATATGTACTCCTATCATTAGAATTGATCACACCATATCTTGTCAATGCTTGCCATGATTTCGACATCACTTCATGTAACTAACCTATGGTCAACATTTACTGAGGTTGATCCTGGAGGTCCAGCATCACATTAGGACTGATTAGTACGAAAATTATTTCTGTCTGGATATAGAACGTTCAGTAATTATATTGCCAGTTGTACATTTTATGACGTTCACGCACTTAAACCAACCAAATTTAATACGAAAATTTTTTTCATGAATTCAATCATTTTAGAGTATAGTTTAACATAAACTGGATTTAGTCAATGGGCCCAAAGGATTGCACCCAAAAGTTAAAGCGTATTCAACTTTGATCCGCTACGAAACTTTTCCTTTCCAACTCTCTCATTCAACATCAACTTAGCCGTATATAAGCTCTCCCAGAGTTTATATAAATATGACGATGAAGAAAGGAGCATTGGTGTCAACCGCAACAACAGTTCAAAATGGTAAGGAAGTATCGCATTACCCACAATATAGGAGGTTAAATAAACATGTCATCGATTCGTTATGCACGTTCGCCATTTTCCAAGGTTGTTACGTATGTTGCTGCTATGCTGATCGCGGTCATCTCGATGGTGCTCATCGCTGAAAAGGCTTTCTCACACGGATATGTGGAAGGTCCCGCAAGCCGCGCTGCCCTCTGTAAATCCGGTCAGAATACGGATTGCGGCGCCATTGTCTACGAGCCTCAAAGTCTAGAAGCTCCAAAAGGATTCCCGGCGGCAGGCCCTGCAGACGGTAAAATTGCAAGTGCGAACGGCGCCTTCCCTAAGCTCGATGAGCAATCGGCAACACGCTGGACGAAAGTAAATATGAACTCCGGACAGAATACATTCACGTGGAAGCTGACGGCAGCACACGCCACAACGAGCTGGAAATATTACATTACGAAACCGAATTGGAACCCGAACGCCGCACTCACTCGGGATTCCTTCGATCTAACGCCATTCTGTTCCGTGAACTATGGCGGTGTTCAACCTCCATTTTCCTATTCGAATACATGTAACGTTCCTGCGCGCAGCGGTTACCATGTCATCCTCGCTGTATGGGAAATCGCTGATACAGCGAACGCTTTTTATAATGTCATCGACGTGAACTTTGGCGGCAGCAATCCCGTCGATACACAGGCGCCAACTGCGCCAACAGGTCTAACAGCAACGGCCAAAACAACTTCCAGCGTAGCACTAGCATGGAATGCATCGACAGACAATGTCGGCGTCACCGGCTACCAAGTATACAACGGCTCGAATCTCGTCGCTACCGTATCGGGATCGACTTTAGGCTATAATGTGACGGGGCTATCAGCCAACACGGCGTACACCTTCAGCGTAAAAGCTTTGGATGCTGCGGGGAATGTATCCGCTGCGAGTAATGCCCTGAACGTCACAACGGATTCGAATTCGGGGCCTGATACACAAGCCCCTACCGCACCTGGCGGCCTACACGTGATGGGTGCGCCAACGTCCACTGGGTTGCAGCTGATGTGGAGTCCTTCAACTGATAATGTCGGCGTAACAGGGTACCGCGTCTACCAAGGATCCACATTACTAGCGACGGTGCCCGGAACGGCAACTTCTTACAATGTAACGGGCCTTAGCCCAAGCACGACTTATTCGTTTAGTGTATACGCCATTGACGCTGCAGGAAATCAATCGCCTCCCAGCACGGTGAACGGAACAACCGCTGCGGAATCGACTGCACCAGCATGGGCGCCGAACACCGCTTATACTGTCGGAACATTGGTAACTTATAATGGCTCCGTCTATGAATGCCGTCAGAACCATACATCACTCACAGGATGGGAACCATCCAATGTTCCTGCTTTGTGGCAGTTGAAATAAATAAACAAATCCACGAGGATCTTTCCTCGTGGATTTGCTGTGTCGATGTCAATTTTTTATCTACTTACCTGCATTCGAAGAAGGATTCAACCATTGCTTCCGAAGCTCTCGAAGATCCGATGCTTCCGGATCTAACTGAATCGCGAGCTCTAACACTTTCATGGCATGCTCAGGCTCGTCGTTATGGAATAGATGATGTGCGATATAACGGTAACTGTAGTCTTCGTCAGAGGAGACATAACCGAGCGTGAACCGTTGATCCGTACCGGAGCAATGTTCCTGCAATGCGGCTTCCATGCCCTGCTTCGCAAGGATCCCTGCGACATGCATCGTGAAAGAACGCGGAATGACCTGAACCTGTTCACCTAATAACACATCCAAGATCGCATTGTTCACGGAATGGAGACCAAGGTAATCGGTATTGAACATGATCGTAACAGCAATTCCTTTCTCAGGTAATAGAACGAGATTCGAACGGAAGCCCGTATCCATGCCTCCATGAGCTTTGGCAACATTGCCTTTGTAATGTCCCATGAACCAACCCAGCCCGATCCGTTGATAATATAGATAGTCATCTGCCGGGGCGGTCGCTTGCCATACTTGCTCGACGCTGGATGGTTGAAGAATGGTTGCTTCGTTCACGCTTCCTCCGTTCAAATAAGCCATGGCGTATGCACAGGATTCGGCAGCGCTTGTGAGCAGTGTTGAGCTTGGACCATGCGCGCGGTTGTAAGGAAATACCGGACTAACTTTGGCGCCGAAGTGCGACGCCATCCCCAACATATGCGGCGTTGCTAGCTGCTCATAATCCACTTCCGGCTTGAAGAAGCTGCTGTGATTCATTCCGAGCGGCATAAGAATATGTTCTTTCATATATTGTTCGAAAGACATACCCGAGACCTTGGCGATCACGTCACCCAATATTTCAAAAGCGATATTACTATAAGCGTATTGACCGCGTTCAGGCTCCCACATGAGCTGGAGGTTCGAGACTTGCCGCACATATCGTTCGAGTGCTTCCTCATCGTATTGCGGTCGATCCCATTCATAATCCTCTTCGTCTGGCATGCCGGACGTATGACTTAGCAGATGCCTGACGGTGATATCGCGATATCGTTCATCCTGCAGCGAGAAATAAGGCAAGTAGGTCATGATCATCTCATCAAGCGCGATCTTTCCCTGTTCGACCAATTGCATGATCGCAGTTGCAACATAAGTCTTCGATACGGAAGCCATGTGGAACAATGTGTTGCCATCGACAGGTTCACCCGTCTCGATGTTCTTCACGCCAAAGCCTTTGGCATAGATCGGTTGATGGTCATATACGATACCGACGGCGATGCCCGCAGCAGCACGGTCTTTTTCAATATAATCGTTAAGCAGTGAATCTAACTGATCAATGATGTGCTGATATTTTTGCATCATGCGTTCCTCCTCTTGTTCCTTCATGAAGTAACCTCTCTATTTCATCCTATGATATAAGCTTTCATCGATGCTGCGTGTAATGGCACCGGCACCACTTCCGTTATTGGATAGGATATGGCACTGAGCTGACCACTTGGGATATACAGAGGACGTCATCTCAAGACCCGGATCATTCCCCATCACGTAATATTTGAAAATTTCCTGGTGCAAGACCGTCATCCACACGCCATAACCATAATGAATGTGTGCATCGACTCCGATCTGTGGGGTCAGCATCTCATTGGTCATCGCCTTCGATAATAACTCACAGTTCAGGAGGGCATGCCAGAACTTCTCCATATCGTGTACCGTCGTAAAAGCACCGCCATCAGGCCCGCCTACGATCGGTAAGGCATATATATTCGAGCGCCACACTTCCCCCTCCTCAATATAACCGACTGCCGTCCGTGCAGGTAATTGATCCAACCGATCATACGCCGTATCCGTCATGCCACAACGCCTGAACACATGTTGCACCACATAATCTTGAAATCTCATTCCCGTCATCTGCTCAACGATCCACCCCAGCAGAATATAGCCAGCGTTACTGTAGGAGAACCGTTCTCCAGGAACAAATTTCATCGTTTTTGTCTCGAACAACGGTAGGAATGCCGCTATTGTCGTCATCGAATACATCGGAAGATCTGTCCACAGCTCCGAATAATCATGCATGACTTCTTCGTCAAAATAATCAGGAATTCCTGAACTATGAGTTAACAAATGACGAACCGTAATCGCAGGATCGAAATTCGGGAATCGATCTGCTCCGCAATCGCATAATCGCGTATCTAGCGTTAGACGGCCCTTCTCAATTAACTGTAAGACTGTAACTGCTGTGAATATTTTGGAACCCGAGGCGATGCCGAATCGCGTGTTTGCCTCATTCTTCAACTGTTCACTCCGATTGGCATAACCGTAGCCTTGCTCGAAGATGACCTGATCTTGTTCTATCATGCGTATCGTTCCAGAGAACGGCTTATAATCATTATTGTATGACGTTATAATTTCATGAATGTTCATTTAGAAATACCAACCGCCTTTACTTGAAAACTCTCGTTATCTCATAATTTGATTCTATCTAGGCTCTCGATCGATGCATAGGCTCAGAATGATTTAGGACTATTTTCTGCACATGGAAAAGAGAGCGGAAATCGCCGCTCCCTTCATTTATGTTCGAAGATCTACTGCACGGTTGAACGAAATAGTCCTCCGAACCGATCCATATAAATGTACTGGTCATTCTTATAGAAGAGCATATGCATCTCGAACTCAGCACCGCTATATGCAAATTCCCCTAGTCTTGTCCAATGCACACCATCCTTCGATTCCGCGAGATATTGCCTATAGGAATCAGGGCCTGAGGATTGCACACCAATGAATCTGCTTCCTTCCCAAATCGCGTTGTCTATGTCCCACGATCCTTTCGGCATGACATGTTTATTCCATTTCACGCCGTCTAGCGAAGTGTAAGTGATGTCGTCCCCCCAGAGATAGAAACGTTTGTTCACGGCAAGCATAGCATGGATATCTTTCGTCGTTCTAAGACGCTGTTTCCAGCTCACCCCATCAATAGACGTGGAGAATATTTTCTTCTCATAATCGTAACTATAGAACATCTCACCGCTATATCTTACTTGATAGAAGTTCGATAAGGTTGAGGCGATGGGATGATCGGTCCACTGACTGCCAGTTGCAGAGCTGAATTGGATCATTTTCTGCTTGGAACCATCTGAATCATTACGAAGTACGGCGAGCACGATGAATTTCGAACCTGACCAAGCCAGCAAATTCGGATCAATCTGAGTGTTAGACGTGATTCGCTGTTCCACCCACCCGACACCGTCCGTCGACTTCACGAAATATCCGTCGGTTGTTACGGCGAAAAGACCTTTCGTCGTTGCGATCATCGAACTGATCCCAACACGATTCCCTTTTGCATCAAATTTTGAATAAGCCAATTCCCAGTGGCTGCCGTCTCTAGATCGATAGATTCCACCTTGATTATCATCGTGCCCTGCATCCGTCGATACCCAATATTTACCAGCCCAATACATTTGAGTGAATTCATGACTCATTTCGCTTGCTAGAACCAATTCTTTATAAGTACTTGCCCACGATACCCCATCTTCCGATACGAGTACGTTACCCGAATCGCCGACACTAACGAATTGATTGTTAGCCCAGATCACTTGATAGAGACCTGTCTCGATATATGGAAGCTCCTGCACGCTCCACGATACGCCATCTTCAGAAGTCGCCGTGATCGCATAATACTTACTCCAACTCTTTTGAACGACGCCTACAGCCGTATATTGCTGACCATTCCATACGATGCTATTGAAGCGCGTTTTATCCTTTTGCGCCGGCTGCACGGGGATTTCCCCAAGTTTTACCCATTTCTGCCCATCCGGTGATTGGTATACGAGATTGTTCAGGCCGACCGCAACGAACTTATGAGAATCCCAGAGGATATCCCATCCGGCGTCGCTTCGATAGGCATACTCGTCTTCTCCAGGCTGCATCGTGTTTTGCCAATGCGTCTTATTTGTTGAAAATGCGCCAGCCACCTTCATTTCACCAGAATAGTCCGAATATCCGCCAAGACTGACGAATCGATTGCCATTGGATGCGACCGCATTCAGCCAACTGGCATTCTTCTGTGATACGCCCCAGTTCACGCCATCCGTGGAGGTAATGAATTGAACGCCTCCCCCGTATTCGCTCATGGACACCACACCAATCACTTCTTGACCGTCAAAGAATAAATCTCTTAAATATGGGGTTCCATATCCATTCTTCAGCTTGAGAATATCTTTCTCTAGACTTGTCACACGCCAAGTGAGCCCATTCGATGAAATCACCATTTTATCCCTTGCGTGTCCAACAAATTGCTTACCATCCCAAATCACATGTTGTATCGAGTCATAGGAATCGATCTGCGGTAATTTGACCGATTTCCACTGCATGAGATCCTTCGATACGAGCACTTGACCTTTTGAAGCGCCAGCAACATAAACCTCACCATTATAAGCAACACTGTGCAGATCATTATTCGTTACCCGTTGTTCTACGAGTGTTGATGCTGCGAAGATCCTTGAATTTCCAATCCATAAACCTATAATGCATAGCATTAGAAATACAAACCAACCACGCTGTAAAGCTTCCTTCACCTACTCTTCCCCCTAAGATGTATTTATCTAATAATGATTCTAAATGTTAAAATTCGACAATTTCTGACCAATCCCTCTGAAATGATGTAAAGATTCGTCAACAATAATAGCGTCAAGAAAGTCCGCCGAATCCTGAGCGTAATAAAGACCCACCGGCATAAACCGATGGGTCTTACATTTATTTTCAAGCAAATGAATTGTGAATAATCGATCTTGAGGATCAAGACTCGCGTATTGCACGCTGAACCAACATCGCCATCACAGCGTCATCCATTGGCGGATTATGCAGCCCTGCACGGACATCACGGTACATGCGCTCAAGCGGCAGACTCCGTGAGAGGCTAGAACCACCCACGATTCGCATGGCAAGATCAACGATTCGCATCGCAGCATTCGTCGCTACGGTTTTGGCTAGACCAAGCTCTGGCCTCATGGATGCCCGCTCCTCAGGGAGTCGATCCCAGCGGTCAGCGACGCTGTACAACAGAGAGCGTGCGGTAATCCGCTCTGTTTCCATTTCTCCAATTTTCTGTTGAATATGCGGTAGATCTACAATGGATCCTGGCAAGCTGTTAGGCCGATATTCCTTCGCGAACTGAATCGCAAAATCCCGTGCCGCCCAGGCAATTCCAAGATAACATGCCGGAACATGCAGCAGACCGCCTCCGTGATCAGACATGACTTCACCGTTCTCGCAGTTATTAATGCGATGCTCTTCAGGTACATAAGCACCCGTCAGCACTAGATCATGACTACCCGTTCCTCGCATCCCAATCGTATCCCATGTCTCATCCATGCTCACGCCGGGACCCTTGCGGACGTAAAATGTTCCTAGCTGATTCTCCTCTTCAATAAAAGCCGTAACCGTAAATTGATCCAAGATTGGAAGCAACGAACTAAATGTTTTACGTCCCGTTAAGAGGTATCCATTCTCTGTTCGAACCGCAACGGTCTGCGGTCGACCTCCGCGGCTCGGGCTGCCCGTTGCTGGCTCGCTCGCGAACTGATTGATCATCGCGCCTTCCTCAACCACTCGCCTACAGAAATCTGCATACAATGGCTGCGGCCATGACTGCTTAATCCGCAATTGAAGGACTTGACTGACATGCCAGCCTACCGCAAGTGCTGTAGAACCATCGCCTCTAGCAAGTCGTTCCTGGGCAAGGATCATCTCATACAACGAGGCTTCTTCGCCTCCGAATTCCTTTGGCGCGGTAAGAGCCAAGTAGCCTTCTTCTCGCAAATGCTCAAAATTTTCAAAAGGAAATGACCCTTCTCGATCATGTAAAGATGCGTGTTGTTCTAATATGGCGGCAAGCTGATCTGATCTTACGGCAATCGCTTGTTCACGTTCATTTCGAATAAATGGATCTGATGGCATTGTGTTCATGCGGCATTCTCTCCTAACTTCTATCATTCCTTATATTGTATACCCGAATAGTCTGAATTGTCTAAGGTCGTTTTGTGTACATGACAACGAATGCAAAAAAACCTCCTTGTAGCCCAAGGAGGTTAACTGTTCTATGTTCGCTTGATCAGGCTAACCGCCTGTTGAACGAACCCATTATGCCGCTCGCGCATCCTATCTACAATCTGAACATCCAAACCCCATTCAGCAAATCCTGCTAATCGAACAGCCGCATAGATATCCCAAAAAGCTAAATGAGAAAGATCCAGCCTCGGCATCAAGGCAACGTATTGGTTCGTGAACTGTTCCATCGCCTCTACGCCATAATAGAATAACATTTCCAACCTTCCATTGGCGAGATCTGATAATGGATCTCCGAATGCTGCATCTTCCCAGTCGATCATCGCGACGAGTTGTCCATCCTTCCACATGAGATTGCCAGGCCAAAAGTCGCCATGGAGGATGGCCGCTCGGTTCTTGGAAGGTGTATGCAAGAACGCAAGAATCTTCTCGTGAATAACTGCATCACCTTCGATGTGAATCTTTTTTAATATGGCTATGTTCCGTAATTTCCGATCATGGTCAATCTGCCTAGGGAGAAAAGAAACATCTACCTTCGTACAATCGATATGGTGAAGCTTCGATATCGCTGATGCCATTTGCTTGATGTAGTCGTTCATATCCGTAGGGGCGAACTCCGTCTGACCCTCGATATACTCAATAAGCAGCGCGGGTCTATCGAATAATGAGCGTGAATGATCAACTACGTAAGGCTTCGGTACCAATACACCTTGTGATCTTAGAACTTGTAATAGATTGAATTCATCGGAAGCGACGGAAGGGTTATGTTCGATATCTGCATCGCCATGAACCCGTGCAACCAACTTCAAGTTCTGTTCATCGGCTTGTGCGATTTCAAGGCCGATCACTTGTGCTGAAATACCGCCTTTTAACTTCCACGAACGCAGCAACTTCCACGTAGGATTCAACCGACGTATCCATTGTCGTAAATTCATCTCCTCATTTTCCATGCGCTTGATTCGCCTCCCTTGATCAAAGAGTCACATGTCGTTCCTTCACATGTGTTGTGTTCGGGCGGGTTAGCAGCCACTGTACGGTTATCATGGCGATAATAACGATTAGCATGGCAATTAACGCAGGAACAAAGCTGCCGCTATAATCGTAGATCATGCCAATCATAAGCGGCCCCATAGCGCCAATCATATACCCTCCACACTGCGACATGGCGGACCATGACCCAGCTTCTTGCGCTGTATTCGTCTCTACGATCGGAAGCATAAGCGCCAGCGGGAATAATCCCCCTGCTCCAATCCCAAGACATATCGCTGCCGGCAGTATTGGCCATTGAAGTAATAAGATGATGATTCCCACAAGCTCGAACAGACTGCATAGAATCAAATAGAACCTACGATTGCCGGATCGGGATACGAGTCCGGGAATCGTCATCGATACAGGAACTTGAATAAGTGTGAATACGGTGAGCAGCATGGCCGAATCCGCTTTGCTATACCCGTAACTTTGCGCAATTGGCGAGATCCAGGCGGTAATGGAGTAGAACATGCTCGCCATAAATCCGAAGAAGATGGTGAGCAGAATCGCACGCTTATTGCGGATAGGCAATATTGTCCGTTCTGTACTTAAGGTCTCAGACTTCTGAGGCAGAAACCGTGCCCAGCTTATTAATGCAATGATCCCGAGTACTGACCAACATGACAATGTTAACGTTAAGTTATGATCGCTGCTGTTAAAGATCGGAATGGCCAATGCAGATGCAATCCCAGCACCTATGGTCATAGATACAGAGTATACACTGACGATTCCGGGTTTCGTTGGGAAATACTTCTTAATAAATCCTGACAAGAGTGGACCTGCGAGACTAATTCCAATCCCTCCGATCATCGCTGTAATCACCAATAAGCTGACGGAGCTCGAAACGCCTCGCAGCGCGGTTGCACCCGTAACAAGCACAATGGCCAAGAAGATCGTGCGCTCAAGGCCGATGCGATCTCGTAATACCGTGGCGACAGGTGCGAATATCCCCATACATAAAACAGGCAGTGTTGTTAACAAACTCGCCGTGAGGCCATCCATACCGAGCATGGATTGCATCGAATGAAGCAAGGGAGCGACAGATGTAAGAATAGGCCGTAAATTCAATGCCGCAATGAATATGGCAAATAATAAATATAGTTTTCTCATTTGTGTAAACCTCCTAACCTTCTGTATCTAACCATTAGTATAGTGATTTACTTTACATTGAACAATTCTATAATTTCTATTAACATAATAGATATTCACTATTATAAAAGGAGCTGTACCCTTGGACACGCGACATATCCAGTATTTCATGGCCGTCTATGAGCATCTGCACTTTACCAGAGCCGCTGAAGCGCTTGGCATCACCCAACCGACACTCAGTCAGCAAATTCGTGTGCTGGAGGGTGAATTAGGCATGCCCTTCTTCGATCGGATCGGCAAGCAAGTCGTCGTAACAGAGGCCGGAGAGCTGCTCCGTCTTCATGGCGGAAGAATGTTGGATGCAGAACGAGACGCCAAGGCGGCGATTAAGGAACTATTGACTGGCGAACGAGGAACTGTGCGCCTTGGTGTATTGCCATCCGACCTAGACTTCCAGCTGGTTCCGCTGTTCACCCATTTCAATGCCGAATATCCTGACATTCAGCTGCAGGTCTTCTCATCGATTGCGATTCAAGACGAAGTGTTGACGCAACGCGTAGATCTCGGGATTGGACTCGAGAGCCCTCCAGATAAGCGATTCGTTCAGATCCCGCTTGGCTCTGAACATTACCATTTATTCGTTCGCGCAGATAGCGAGCTTGCGAGTAAGACAGAGATCAAGCTCATGGAACTACAGCATCTCCCGCTGGTGATGTACCCCCAGGGATTCCTTGGACGCGATTTGGTAGATACGCTGTGCAGAGCACAAGGATTCCAACTCACTACTGTGATGGAGACCTCCTCCGCGACCTCACTGCTTCAGCTTGTACGGGCTGGGGTTGGAGCAACGATTCAACCCGAAGGTTTACTTCGACAGACAACTTCCCAGACCGAACTTGTGGCGATTCCAATCATTGAGCATCCGCCTGTTCGCAGGCTTGAGCTCATCTACATCGCTGATCGTTATATCAGCAGGGCGCACCAACAACTAATTCAATGGCTGATCGACTTTTTCAGCAAGCTGCTGAACCATTCGAACGATACCTCCCGTTCATAAGTTCAAATGACCAACCAAGATCCGTTCCTTGATTGGTCATTTCTTTTCTACACTATTAAGCTGTCTCATTAATTGTAAATGTATGGAAGTGTGTATCGAATCCATCGCTATCCTGCATTGGACTGCAGCAATAGATCCCTACCTTCACGGGATTTGTACCTGGATCTTCATGAAGATGCGCGATCCGAATCTGTTCCCATTCATTTGGATTGGTAGGCGTCTTGGTGAAAATCGTATAATCGCTTGCGTTCCGTTCAACACGGAACGCAAGCGGCTCCATCACAAGCGAATTCGCATAGTTCTGTGTCGACCAATCGGAATAACCATGGTTCGTCACAACCGCTCCTAAATGTGAAGGGCCATCAGGTATGTATTCAAGGGATGTCTTGAGCCAGCAAGTATCCGAGACCATAATGAAGAGCCCAGCTTGATCATAGGTTGCTGCTGGTCGCATATGAAGCGACACCTCCGCATTAAAATCCGCTGCAATGGATGCATGTAAGACATGACCATTCATGACTTCAAATCCATAGTGCGTCTTCAGCCAGAAATCTGTGCTCGGATGGCTGCGGACGACGAGCGAATCTTCGACGACCTGCATGTTCGCTGGCTCGTTCATGATCGTCAACTTCTCGATGGATGTAGGAATAAACGTATAATTCATTGCAGTATAACCTCCGGTTTTCGTTTGCTTTTCATTGTACTACAATAACGGCAAATGACCAGTCATCTATGATATAATTTTCCTGTTCAATCATTCTCAAGGAGGAAATACCTGATGAAAAAGAGATCCATCCAAAGCTTGTCTTCGGGTATTGGGTATTCGACGGCTGTCTTCTTCTAGAATGTCTGACGGATTGTTGATAAATGTGCAAAATGCGAACTTAAAGGAGTAGATATCCATGCAGAACAACCGTCAGACCGTCATTCAACGTTCGAATCCAGACCCAATTGCGAAGCCCGTTGGCAGCTATAGTCATGTAACCAAGATGAATCGAGATGCCGACATATATGTATTCTCCGGTCAGATTGGGATTGATCAAGAAGGCCAGATCCCTTCGGAGATGAATCAACAAGTTACACTTACGATGAAAAATATCGTTGATATCCTTGCCTCACAGCAGCTCACACCCGATCACGTCGCTAAGGTGAATATCTGGGCGACAGAGCCGATCGATTGGGACCATTTCGATGACATTTGGAATCGTGTATTTGGCGAGACGCCGCCATCCATGACCATCGCTTATGTCCAAGGGCTAGGCTTGCCCGAACTTAAGATTGAGCTCGATGTCTGGGCTGCAGGTTAACAACCGCGTCCGCTATCATCCCCATCTGATTCATAAGTAACGAAGGGCTCTGAACCTAGCCATATGCCTGGTTCCAGAGCCCTCTTCATTATAGACGTGATCCCCCGCTTGCATCAATGCATTGACCCGTTACCCAGCGGCTGTCATTCGAGGCTAGGAAAGCAGCAATATCAGCGATATCTTCAGGTTCTCCCCAACGATTAAAGGTGGATAAGCCAGCAGCGTATTGCTGACCGTCCTGATGCTGCAATGTCCCTGCGTTCATCTCCGTATTAATGATACCCGGTTGAATCGCATTCACGGTAATGCTGCGATTCCCAAGCTCCTCAGCCAATGCACGCGTAAACACATCAATGGCTCCCTTCGACATGCTATACGTAAACACACTCGGTGAGGCGACGCGCGTAACGAACGATGAGATATTAATGATCCGTCCGCCGTCCCTGAGTCGTGGCAAAGCTCGTTGTGTGACGAAGAACGGCCCTTTGACATTCATATTCATGACCTCATCGAACGAATCCACGGTTGCTTCCTCCATCGTCAATATTTGACCGATGCCAGCGTTATTCACCAGAATATCGAACCGATAATCCCCTCGAAGTTCGCGAAGGGCAATATCTAATTCGCTATACAATTGATGAATGCCATCGATGGTACTCAAATCTGCACCAATGGCAACCGCTGCCCCCCCATGCTGTTGAATCTCGGAGACAACTCCCTCAGCTTCATGCCGTCGTCTGCCATAATGAACGACGACGAATGCGCCATCTCGCGCTAATCGTAACGCGATTCCCCGTCCGATCCCTCGGCTTGCGCCCGTCACGACTGCAATTTTACCTGTTAACATCCCCATACATTCATCTCTCCCTATGTCGATTTCATGATTAGTTATATCACAAGGGAACTGTTGAAATGTTGCTCTCTCATTCGGCAATCGGAGAACCATACGCGTTGCCGAGGGAATAAATCATCTAAATAATGCCATTCTAATGTGAAAGAGCAGGCGAGGTTATTGAAGGAGGTAGAGGAATATAAAGCCGAATATATCTTTTATCCAGTCCATCATGATCATCATGCTGAGCACGGGACTGCTTAATCATGTCATTATCATCCCTATTATCTTAGACGCAGCCAAACGCGACGCCTGGATCTCCGTATTGCTCGCAGGTGCCTGCGCGCTAGTCTGGATTATCCTCCTCCATCTGGGAAGCAACCGAATGAATAAGCAGCATCTGTTCGAGTGGTTACAACATGCTTACCACCCCGCCGTTGGACGGATTCTTGCCTTTTTAGCTGGGATTTATCTGCTTACCATTTGCACGTTGACGACCAGAGATACGATCTATTGGATCCACCTCACCTTTTCACCAGAAACACCGATCCTTGTCTACACGTTGATATTTCTACTGATCTCCGCTTTCAATGCCTATCGGGGGATTCAGTCCCTCGCGAATACCGCTAGTATTTTATTGCCCTTTGTTGTTATTCTCGGTTTTTTTGTCATGTTGTCGAACACGCCGCACAAAGATTACACCTTATTGAAGCCCATCCTTGAGCACGGCATGCAGCCGGCCTGGTATGGAGCCATGTATGCCGGAGCTGGATTTGTTGAAGTGATCATGCTCCTCTTCCTCCAGCACCACATCAAGACACGATTGTCGTATAAGTCTTACATGATCATGCTCGTCATATTGATAGGACTTACGATGGGCCCCATTATCGGAGCAATCGTGGAATTCGGCCCTGTCGAAGCCGGCAAACTCCGCTTTCCGGCTTATGAAGAATGGAGGCTGCTTACGATCGGGCGCTATATAGAGCACCTTGACTTTTTCAGCGTATACCAATGGTTCAGCGGCGCCTTCCTGCGTATCTCCCTTGCTCTGTTCCTCTTACTTGATATCTTCCAAATTCAGAGTAAGAAACGCAAGTTATGGATGCTGGGGAGTATTTTCATCTTCATCGTGATTATGACCGAGATCCCGTTCAGTGACCGATTTTTCTTGAAAATGATGTCGTCCTATATACTCCCTTATTCCGTGTGGGGGATGCTTATTTTCTCGGTCATTATTGCAGCTCTAGTCCATCTTGCACACCGAAGGGGGAAAATCAGCTCATGAATGAACCTAGAGAGGAAGCGATAGAGGCTCAACGATTCGAAGCAATGGCCAGCAAATTATTCGATACGAGCTCAGATATTGTCAGAATGTCAATGCCACTCTCGAATCAAGATTTCGCTGTGCATCTAATTTATTGTCAGGGGCTATGTGATGTAAATACCTTGCACCAGTCGATCATTCCCGAGTTGAAACATATCTCGGAAGACATCCTCTTAGCGGATACATTAAAGCTTCAGCAGAAAGTTCCATTCCATATGTACGCGCTTGCTGAACAGGATTTAGAACTTGTGATGAGAGAGATTGTGTTAGATGGTGATCTGCTCCTTCGGTTCACACCTTCAAATCGCATGTATGCAGTCGCCTTGTCTGATCCACCTAGACGGCAACCTGAAGAGCCGAATACCGAAGTCTCGACCCGAGGACCACGGGATGGCTTCACGGAAGAATCATTTACCAATATTGGCCTGATCCGCAAAAGACTCAAGACGGATATGCTCGCGGTTGAGGAGTTTACGATTGGATCACAGACGATCACCAAAGTTCATCTCCTCTACCTCAAGGACACGATCGATCCTCTCGTATTGCAAGAAATTACAGCGAAACTGAACCAAATTGACGTAAAAGGCCTTGTTAGCAGCTCACAGCTCGAAGAGAACCTAACGGGATTCTCACTCTTTCCAATCACGTCTTATGCAGGAAGACCAGATTTTGCAGTGAACGCTTTGATGCACGGGAAATTCGTTATTATCATGAGTGGATCGCCGACCGTTATCATCGCTCCTGTCAGCTTCACCTTTTTACTAAATACATCCGAGGATGCCAACCTTGTGAATATGTTCGTCGCATTTACGAGATTGCTTCGAATTAGTGGTGTGCTCCTCTCCTTGTTCCTACCAGGGTTTTGGATCTCGCTCTTAACATTTCATCAAGATCAGATCCCGTTTACATTGCTCGCGACGTTAGTGAACTCCAGACAAGGCGTTCCTTTGCCAGCTCCCTTGGAAGCGGTGGTCATGCTATTGTTGTTCGAGATCTTTCGGGAGGCCGGAATGCGTATGCCTTCTGCCTTCGGGCAAACACTGTCTGTCGTCGGGGGATTAATCATTGGACAAGCCGCCATTAGTGCAGGCATAGCTAGCCCTGGGACAATTGTCATTATTGCGATTTCAGTTCTGGCTACATTCACCTTGGTGAATCAATCCTTGGTCAGCGTTGTCAGCATATTCCGCATTATCGTGCTGCTCATTAGCGGGATTTTAGGTCTATTCGGAACATTAATTTGTCTCTTGACCTTAATCCTCTACATGGTCAATCTCCGATCTTTCGGGACGTATTATTTGACCCCCTTCGCCCCGCAGCAATTCAAAGCGATGTATAAGGTGTTATTCCGAATGCCTTGGGGCAGAAAGTAGTTAGACTGAACCTTACACGATTTCATAAAAAGGATGAATACAGCATGAAATCCATCCCATGTCTCCTTGTCATTGTACTCATCTCAACCCTGCTTACGGGGTGTTGGGGTGCGAAAGAGATTGAACATATGATATACGTCAATACACTCGGGATCGATTATGTGGATGATCAATTTGTTGTGTATGTCCAAATGGTTAATTTCAGTGGAATTGGTAAGAAGGAATCTGGCGGTGCAACACAAGAGCAGAAGACATTCGTCGGTCAAGCACGAGGAGATTCATTTGATACGGCGATTTTCAATCTCTATGCTTCGAGTCCGCAGCGAATCGTCTGGAGCAACATTAAGACACTTGTCTTCAGTGACAAAGCACTCAAACACGGTATCATCGATCAAGTGCTGGAGGTATGGGACCGCTATTATGAATTCCGCTACACCGTATGGGCCATGGCAACAAAAGAGCCGATGGAAGAGGTGCTTAACACGCCGTCGATTAGTGATCTATCCGTGTTGTACTCGCAGCTTAACAGCCCAATGCGCACCTATGAGCAGAGCTCCATCATTGCACCGATCTATCTATATAAATTCATATGGAAATGGAAAGAGAAAGGTCAGGTCGTACTGCTGCCCTATTTGGACATCGTTCATGGTTGGACGGATAACAATAAACCGTCCCCGAATCTTAGCATGGCTGGTGTGTGTCTTCTCGATGATCAACAATTTAAAGGTTGTCTGAAGTCTTCCGATGCGCTAGGGCTGCGTTGGTTGGAGAAAAAAACAATTCGAACACCTCTCGTAATCAAGGATAAGAAATCTGTCAAAGCATTAATGGTTATGAACAAAATCAAATCCTCCATCAAGTTGAAAATCAAACGTGGGAAACCTGTCTTTGATATTAACGTATCCATGCAAGCGACGCTGCCCCAGTTAAATATAAGTTTGCAGAAAACGCTGCTCGAGAAGGAAGCCGTCAAAGAGGTTAAAAAACAGATTATGGATACCTATCTGAATGGATTGAAGCACAAAGCGGATGTATATTCGCTCTCCGGCATATTGTATCGCCAAATGCCCCGTTTATGGCATGAGTTGTATACAAAAGAAAAATTCCCGCTGACGCCGGATAGTATTGAGAACATTCATGTGAAGGTAAATCTAGTCAGTGGTGGCATTTCGAAAATGAGATAAAACCGCGTCTGAATAATTACATTGTGACTTGACTACAATAACCCATGTCTTCCATCACATTGCAATAGGAGTGATATTTATGCGTGAAGGCTTGATTCCTGCGGTTCTTGGAACGTTGGTCACGGCTTCGGCTGCGTCACTGCTTGGGAGCAAGTATAAACTTGCTGCTGCCGGTGCTCTTGGGTTTGGACTCGCTCACATGGTCCTAGGAGCCATCGACTTGGTCGAACATCGATAGTACCTTGGAAGACGGATAAGGGAGGTATTCCCTCCCTTTCCCCTACACACAACGTTGTATTTTGTATACGAAAGGGCAGATGATCTATGGGATATCATGAAGCATTCGTACCGGGGCAGATTGTCTATGTCATCATTCGCAATCCGCATGCACAGAGTGTCGCGAACGTTCAGCAAGCTGCCGTCGTTCATCATCCGGATGCGCCGAATCAATTGGCTCTGTTCTTATATGAGACCTACTACCCGCTGACCGAAGAGCTCGCCGTCTACGCATCGATGTATGAAGCTGAATCCGCGTATCATGACGCTTTTGGGTTAGGTGGAATCGAGGAGTATTATGGTTAAGCCCTTCCTTCCGCAGCTGGTCTATGTCGAGCCCGGGGCACTTGCGTATCCGCTCGGGCAAGAGCTATTACATAAATTCGAACAATTAAATATAGAGATTCGTCAGACGACCTCCCACAATCAAATTCGCAATTTGCCTGGCGAAACGGAGTTTCAGCGCTATCGCATCGCGAAATCCACCCTTGTGTTAGGTGTCCGCAAAACACTTAAGTTCGATACATCAAAGCCCTCGGCTGAGTATGCTCTACCGCTTGTGACAGGCTGCATGGGCCATTGTCATTATTGTTACTTGCAGACGACAATGGGCAGTAAACCATACATCCGTACCTACGTGAACCTCGAAGAGATTCTAGACGCAGCGCAACAATACATGCTAGAACGTGCGCCTGAAGTGACACGGTTCGAGGCATCTTGTACTTCTGATATCGTCGGTGTTGATCATCTCACCCATACGCTCAAGAAGACGATTGAATATTTCGGCAGGTCAGAGTATGGCAAGCTCCGATTCGTCACGAAATTCGCCCATGTGGATCACTTGCTCGATGCCAATCATCAAGGACGAACTCGCTTCCGGTTCAGTATTAATGCGGATTACATTATCAAGAACTTCGAGCCAGGAACGTCAAGTCTTACTGACCGTATTGAAGCTGCAGTGAAAGTTGCAAATGCTGGGTATCCATTAGGTTTCATCATTGCCCCGATTTATCTCCATGAGGGTTGGCAGGAAGGTTATACATCCATGATGAAGAAGCTCTCCGAACTACTGCCCGATTCCGCCAAACGTGGACTAACGTTCGAGATGATTCAGCATCGATTTACGAAACCTGCCAAACGCGTAATCCAGCAAAATTACCCAATGACAAAGCTCGAACTTGAAGAATCTAAGCGTAAATGGAAATGGGGCCGCTACGGGATTGGCAAATATGTCTATACTGACATTGAGCAAGAAGAGATCAAAGATACGCTCGGGCACCTCATCCACACCTATTTTCCAGAATCAACCATAGAATATTTTACTTAAGCGAAGAAACATCCGCTAACATATAAAACCCCTTAACATCAACGGACAAGCAAAGACTTCTCCATGATCGTAAGGGGTTTGTATCATTTAATGCACGATGGTCTGTTCCAACTGATGCAGCAATTCTTCTGCTTGAGTCACCCATCTGGACTTTACCGGTGCATCCGGGTCGACTGGGGCTTGAAATTGATTGAACAGACCGCCAGTCATCGAGATATTAGCTTCATCATCCAATCCTTCGTTGTAAAGGTGATTCAAGACATAGGGTTTGCCGAGCTTCACTATTGCATCGCACCCGTCACATTCGCCATCTAGACGCCCGCTCATCACTTCAAAGGGGACACGCAGCCAAACTTTGCGTTCCGCATCCAAAAACTTGTCGAAGATCCCTTTCTTATACTCCCAATTCCCGCTTAGGCAAAAATTCATCTGACAGAAATATTCGTTAAGATCGCAGTACGTGCCTTGTATATTTTCGATATGAGAGTCTAAAGGAATCATGATTGGATCACCATCCGTTTTTAATACTAGCATGATCCTATCGTGTACATTTTATTCCAGACGTCAACGTACGTTAGCTGCTCATCTCGTTCAGATAGAGCTCTTTGAACATCGCGTTCTTGTATTTGGAGAGCACGCTTAGGAAGCCGGCGATCTGAATGATCAAGAAAATAGACGTGCTAATCAGCGCAACAATGGCATACGTACCAGATGGTCCGCTCATTTCATGGCTTACGAGCCATATCATCGCCTGCGTCAGGATGATGGCCAGCAGAAATGGCACGAACATGAGAATCGCCAACTGACTGGAAATAATCGTTGACAGCTCTTTGCGGGATAACCCCAGCTTTACGATCCCTTTGAATTTCAAGGACTCCTTCTCCTTCTCCGTCATCATACGGAAATAGATGAAGCTGGATGCTGCGACGAAGAAAATGATACTTATGAAGCTGCCGACGTAGAGCATCAGATTCTTGCCGGTCTGCTCAACTTGGTAGAGATTGTAGCTATCAAAGAATCCAAAAGCATACGCATCCGCTGGCAACATCTCTTGCTTTAACTTCGTGCCCAAAATAACCGAAGGCTCTTTATCTCGATCCCATTGGTCGATGTGATACGCAAAAACATGCATATACGATCCGAATGACTGCATCGCCCGTTCCATCAGGTTATCCGGGATGACATACAGAGTCCTCACATAATTCTCCACCAAAATGCTGCGATTGCTGATGCCAAGCAATGACGGGGTTAACCCATGTGTTGTATAGAGATCGGTTATAAGTGAGTCTGGTCTAAATAATTGGTCCGACGCAGCATGTCTGCTGGATTGGATTACGAACATTTGATCAGGCTGAAGAGAGATGGCTGGTTGTCCAATCCCTTGCGCTGCGGCGTTATAATCAGATTCCGAGACCGCTCCAACCCCTTTCTGATCCTGATGATAAGCCATCGTATACGTGTACTCTGCATAACCCGGTTTCCCCTCAAGTGTCGTCCGAATCATCTCGATATGTTTGGATTCAAGGGGGTTATCCTGGACGGACACATACATATAACTGAATGGAAAGACGCGCTGAACATTCTTTCTCACGTCAGTGCTTACGGAATAGAGCATATTGGTAAGAAGAAACGTGGCTGTGAACAGAAGTGTAACGAGATACATGACATTCACATTGGAGCGCAGCTTGGATCGAAGTTCCGCAATGATTAACATATTCGTCTTCCGCTTATAGAGCCGTCTACTCCTCAGCAAATTCAGGATCATGACAAATCCTTGTCTGTAAAAGAGATAAAGCGCCAAGAGAAATGCTGCAAAACATCCGAACGTTCCGATCGTGTTGCTCAGAGCATCCGTAAAGACGAGTACCACACCGATCCCTCCAAGCAGCACCAACCCGAGCAGCAATTGCAGCATTGAGAACTTGATCTCCCTCTCGCCCTTGCGATTCGCTGTGAGCATTTGCATGATTGTCTGCTTACGCAGGAACATCGGGGTAACATAGGCAATCATCGTGAACAGTATGGTGAATACAACAACCGTCAACAATATAGCCTTCAGTGGAAAATACATGGCGAATCCATCCGCATTGAGAATATGTCTTGCGACGAGCAGCAACAGCGGGGATAGAACAAGCCCGACAATGACGGCAACGATAATCGCTGCGGTGCCAATCAGCATGTTTTCTTTAAAGATCATCGCATTCATCTGCTTCTTCGATGCACCTGTAATCATGAACAGGCCGAAGGTTTTGATGCGTGATCTAAGAAAAGATCGAATCGAATATGAAATAAAGCAGAAAGAGAACAAATAGACTAAGATATTCCCGAAGATCATGACCATGGAAAGCGAAGAACCATTCTGGATCAACGATAAATCCGGATGGAACATGGCGACCGAAAATGAGAAGAACACAAAAACAGAAAATGCGCTGTTAATAAAATAGGCAAAATAGGTCCACTTATCACGGAGGACGTTATTCAGCGCCAGTTTATTTAAGTTCATGTCTTCGGCCTCCTAGGAAGCTGAGCATATTCATAATATTCTGGTAGAACTCATTATGACTGTCCCCGCGGTGAATCTCGTTATAGAGTCTGCCGTCCTTAATAAACAACACCCGATTGCAGAAACTCGCGACATATGGATCATGCGTTACCATGAGTATGGTTGTGCTCAGAACCTTGTTCACCGAGACGAACAAATCCATCACATCATCCACAGCCTTGGAATCGAGATTCCCTGTTGGTTCGTCAGCGAGGAGCAGCGAAGGCTGATGGATAATGGCTCTCGCAATAACGGCGCGCTGCGCTTGTCCACCTGAAATTTCATAGGTTCTTTTGCTCAGCAGATCGGTGATATTCAGCAATTCCGTCGATGCACTTAGACGTTTCTGCATTTGCTCTGGTGGAACGGAATCCAGTGTCAGTGGCAGGAGGATATTCTCCTCCACCGTCAACGTGTCGACCAAGTTAAAATCTTGGAAAACAAAGCCAAGCTCTCTTCTTCGAAACTGGGCAAGCGCGTCATCCTGAAGCTGATGCGGATTCTGTCCGTTCACCAGTATCTTCCCGCCCGTAGGTGTATCGATCGTGGAAAGGCAATTCAATAAGGTCGTTTTTCCGCTCCCTGACGGGCCCATAATGGCGGTGAACTCCCCTCTCATAAGGTCAAAGCTTATCCCTTTTAATACCGCATAATTCATTTCCCCGGTATAGGTTTTCTCGACCTCGATAACTTCTAGAATACTCTCATTCATGACTTCCACGCTCCAAATCAAATCTTAATGATGAATACCCTTATCTTATCTCTGACGCGATAGATCAGCTATCTCCGAATCTAACATCATCATTACATTATTGTCATACAACGCGAACAAACCATGCGGTAATCATGGTTTATTGGCGCGAAACGTTACCGTGAGTGTCGTCTCATGTCCGGGTTCAGAGACCACCTGAATGGTATGCCCCAGCATCGTCGTGATTTGGCGAGCCATGTATAATCCGATGCCAGAAGATTCTCCTTGTTCACGTCCGGTATCGCCAGTGTAGTACTTATCAAATACGCGGCGAATATCGCTTTTCTTAATGCCAATCCCAACATTGGTGACGGATAGTTCAATGCCATTTGGCGTCGCCACGGCAGTCATATGTACACTTTTTTCTGCATCGCTATATTTAATCGCATTGTTCATGATTTGATACAACGCACGTTTTAGCCATTTCTTATCAGAATAAATCAGGACATGTTCCGGAATATTCACCTTAGGAAAGACGGAGCGGGCAATGAAATAAGGCTTAAGCTCATTCACGACCTCTTTGACGATCTGCAGTAGTGGGATATGATCAATCTTAAAGTCCCGCTCATACCCATCTAGTCGAATGTACGTCAAGAGCTGGGCTAGATTGTACTCTAGCCGACGTGATTCCACCCTTACCTTCTGAAAGTCAGAATTCTCTTCATTCCGCTCACTGAGCAGACTGATGACCGATACAGGCGTTTTCATCTGATGCACCCAAGTATCGAGCATATGTCGATAATCCTCTTGCTTGCGCTCCAATTGATTAATCTCACTGGATAATAGCATTCTGTATTGAATCATTGTGCGTGCAAATGCATGCTCTAAGCTGGTCCGCGGCTCCAGAATCAAGAGTTCATCTAACTGATCCGGCTGTACGGAGAGCTTATTCAGAAGCGGCTTTAACGCAAAATAACGATAGATAAGGACACAGGCAAGCAGAAAAATATTCAGAAAAATAAAGTACCCGATTCCTGCCTCGAATCCGCCGAGCCAGTGATAGACGGTCACGAGACCGATGAAGGATACGAGATATAATACAACGATCCAGAGGTGCTCTTTGATGAACAACTTCATGAATGGACCTCTACCATGCGGTAGCCGATGCCTCGAACGGTCTCGATCTCCACATTGGAATCGATCTCGTCTAATTTCTTGCGCAGTCTTGCGACATTGACGTTAAGCGTGTTCTCCTCGACGAAGCTCTCATCATCCCAGAGGGATTCCAGCAGCTTTTCCCGCCGCAGCACTTTATTTCCATTTTCCATCAATAGCGCCGCCAGTGCTGCTTCTTTTTTGGACAACTCCACTTGCTTGCCATTGTTCTCGAGCGTAAGATTCTCATAATCATAGGTTAACGTTCCAATTCTCACGCGCCGCGATACCGCTAACTGCGCATACTCCCCATAGACTCTTCGCAGCTGGGCATTGATTTTGGATACGATCAGATCTGCTGAGAACGGCTTGGTCACATAATCGTCTGCACCATGATCCATCGCGCGAATCATATCAATATCCGTGTTGCGTGCGGAAATAAAGATGATCGGACAGGTCGTCATCTCTCTCAACTTGCGGCACCAATAGAACCCGTCGAACTTCGGCAAATTCACATCGAGCAAAACAAGATGCGGTGCAAACGCCTGATATTCGCCGATGACATCACTGAAATCATCAACGACTTTCGTTGTAAACCCATATTTAGCCATATAATCAGATAGAATCTCCGCCAAGGAATGATCATCTTCAACAATTAAAATGCTATACATAGAAACTCCTCTCCTGTTGCAGAAAACATACATTTATAAGCATCATTTCTTACCATAACTACAATCCTCACACGATAGCATAATTCACGAGGAGCATCAAATCGAGGCTGTTAGCATCTATTCTGGTCAACATTGCGTATCGTTAACATGACAAGCGGCGATCTTCAACCCTCTCCAACAAAAAAAGACGTGTAGAAAAGTTCTACACGCTTTGCGCTGCCTGATTTAATTGCTCTGCGGAAGCGACGACTTTCTCGGTCGCAAGTCCAATATCTTCAATGCTCTGAACAAGCACCTTCATACCTAACTCGACCTTCTCTACATCCGTGAGACTATTTGCCATGGAGGATACGATTCGATGGAAGGCAATTTCCGTCGCTTCGGATTCAGCCTGACTCTCCTCCACGAAGGTATGGACTTCTCGAATCGCGGCTACGACATCTTCAGAATATTGACACGTCTCCTCAATGTAAGATCGAATTCGTTCCACGGACTGATTGGTCTGCTCTGACAGCTTACGTACCTCTTGCGCGACAACGGCGAACCCTCTTCCATGCTCACCTGCTCTTGCAGCTTCAATCGCTGAGTTCAGCGCGAGCAAGTTCGTCTGACCGGCGATTTCCTGTACGAGATTGACGATTTGACCAATTTCTTGCACCGAAAGATTCAACTGGTTGACGATCCCTTCCATCTTATTCGTGCGATGGAAGATCGAACGAATGCGTGATTCAAGCCCCGCGATCTTCGTCTGCCCATCCGTCGCGAGCAGTTGCGTATCTCTAGAGGTGGATGCGCCGCGTTGAACGGAGTCGTTCACCTCGTTGCTGCTTGCAATCAGCTCTTGTACTGAGGTACTGGTCTGTTCGGTGATCGCGATCATTTCCTGACAGACGAGTATAATCTTGGTCCTGAGATCTTCTTTCACTTTCTCATATTGCAGGCGTCTCTGGCGAAGATTTTCTTTCTCATAGGCTTCTAAGACAAGCTGTTGCTCGAAGTTCAGAATTTTCGTGATGACTTTATTAATTTTGAGGCTATCGTCTCGATTGTCTATGTTTTGATGAACGATATCTAATAATATACTCTGTACGTTCTGGAATGCCCCCATATACCACTTCGGTTCCAAGCCGATGCGATAATGGATATTGGCGACGCGCGTTCGTTTGTTCAAGAATTCTTCATCGATCCTGCCGTCGAACATTTCAATCATGTGGGTCGCAAGCGTAGATCGCAGTCGTTCAAGGGTGCTATGATCAAGGATGATCTGCTTCAGCTCATCGATATTCGTTATTCTCTGATAAAATGCAGTGACGATCTCTTCGATATGCTCTTGTATGAGACACTGAATTGCTTTGGCTAATTGGATCTCTTCCACGGTCAAATCAATCATCTCAAGCTGTCTTCGTACCGTCGGATCTTGAATGTCCAGGATCACTTCTATGTTTTTTGCACGATCCATCCAACCCGTCGATGATCCAGCTCGCTTCTTCCCGCCAAAAAGATTCTTCATATTTATTTTCCCCATGGTCTATTCTCCTGCTCCTATCCCATTCCGTATCCTAATCCAATTGTCCTGAGACGATCCTCCTTTGTTCATGACGGCAGGACGTTTCACTCTGACCTCATCACCCGGTTTCGGCCATACTTGTTGCCGATGGCAGCCATTTCCTCCCATTAAGCGTTCATTCTATCACGCGACCAACATCTGTTGATATGATCGATTATATAATAATTCGATTATTATAATTTTTAATAATTGATGAAGAGTATCGTTGCAACGCTGAAAAGCCCGCAAGTTTACCGTCGTGCCCACGTACATATTTCGGATGCCACGGCTAGTCCCAATCTGAAGCCATGGAAAAAGAAAAAGTCTTCCTAATGGAAGACTTTGTTGACATTTGATTAATGGTCTCGGTTGACGAAATAATTCAATAAATGCTTCAAAAATGAGATGTTGCGCGGCAATGCTCTGAGCGCTTCCATCGCCAGGCAATAATGCTCCCACATCGCCTTTTTCGCATGTTCCTGACCTAGAATCGATACAAATGTCGAGGTGTTGTTCTCAAAATCCTGCCCTGTTGGTTTGCCTAGCAGCGTCAGATCTCCTTCCAAATCCAGCAGATCATCCTTGATTTGAAAGGCAATGCCAGCATGATAAGCAAACTTTTTGAGTGCAGCAATCTCGGATTCATTCACTTCTGCGAGAATAGCCGGCATGACAAGCGAAGCTTCAAAGGCAATACCTGTTTTATAGAAGCAAATCATATTCAGTTCATCAAGTGTTAACGTTTTTCCTTTGGACTCCAGGTCCATCGCCTGCCCCATGCACATTTCTTCTGTTTTCTGAGCCGAATAGTGGATCAATTCTAACACCGTACTCGCATTGTACTGTCCTAGTGAGGATTGTTCATTGATCGCACGAAGGATTAAGAAGAGACCCGTTAATTCCGCGGTCGCGACGTTATGCACCTGATGCAGCGTCGGGCGTCCTCTTCGCGTTGAAGCATTATCCTGCGAAGGCAAATCATCGAAGATCAAGGATGCGGTGTGCATATATTCCAATGATCGTAACAGCGGCACAATGGCTTCTGGTTGCAATCCGTATTCGTTTACGCCCATCATCCAAGTCAAAATCGGACGAATGCGTTTCCCTGAGCCCTCCAGACTGTAGTTCGCAGCATCGATGAGCGGCTCTTGCATCGGAGAGATCCCCTCAGGCTTCACAACAGGAAGGACACGATTAATATGCTGACGGATCGTATCGACGCTGCGATGGAATTCTTCTTTTTCTTGACGATCATTTTTGAGCGTCGTAACCATCTGATCTCGCAGGAGCTTATCGAAGAAGTCTACTTGATCTGCTCTCTGCACCATATACTGGATCAGACGATTGAATTCCGGATGGCCGGATGAGAAGATGGCCATGATCTCATTGTATTGTTCTGTACCGACACGCACCTTACAGCGCTTCAATCCATTAATTGCACGATCCAGAATCACTTCACGCGTCTTCGGATCGGAGTCGTGCACGTGATGGATCAAATGAGAGATGACAGACCAATACAATTCGAACGGGTTCATGAGATCCGGACGTTGATCACGATATTTCAAATAGTAAGTATATGGCGTGACCGCTCCATCTTTCATATCGTCGAACATGTCAGCGAAGTCATCTGCCAGCTGATTGTAAATGCCATTATAGAACGTGCGTTCATCAAAGCCCTCGTCGGCTGGCGCACTAATGACAGAACGGACAATAAGGCGCGAAGAAGATGATTTGAGAATAATTGGTATATACAGCTCTTCATTCGTATAGCTCGCATCCGCTAAATCCTTCGCACGATCGATCTCTTGCGATTGAAAGAATACATACGACTGTTCGAAGAATATTCGTTGCGTCTCTGAACGCTGATAATCGCGAATGTACTCGAACGCTTCGCGAAGTTCCGCATGAATATATTGAATTAACTCCATGTTGCTGCCCGACCACTCACTGAGCTTCGGTACCGTTCCAGTGAGCAGCGAAGTGCGGATCATCCGCGAGTACTGCTCTTTTTCTGCATCAGTTAACACGGCTGAATCGAGCAGATCATCGATGAAAGGATAGGTTAAGCCGTATGAGTAGCCAAGTCGGATCGCTTCACCCAACCGTTTCGCTCGCTCCGCTACCGTTAACGAATCGTCCATATCTTCTGCCACATGCAAGACGACACCGAAGATGATTTTAATCAATTTGCGCTGGGCATGCTCGGCACTGATTTCTTCCGGTACATGAATGGATACCATTCGAAGTTTGTTCATCAGCCAAATGATATCCGATTCGATTCCTTTCTTCTGCCCCCATCGATACAGTCCATCAAGACTCATCGAATCTAGTCCGTTCTCCTTACGCTTGTGCGAGGATGTGGATTGTATCAAGTGACGCTTGATATCAGCAACGACGTGCTGAATCCGCGTCTGGACCGCTGGCGAATTCAGCGATTTGCCTAGATCCCGCATATACATGTAGGATACGCTTCGATCCAAGTAGTCTTCTAATTTTCCAGTCGTTGTCTGCCATTGAATATATCGGTGATAATCCCGTGTATCCGGCTTTTTCTTCCCCCACGAGAAAAAAGATAGCCATGCAGGATGTATATGATTCTTCTTCCACATGTGAAAATCTTCTGTGAGGGTAGACACATACGATTTTTCCTGAACCTGCACCTTGAGTGCTGCAAAATATTGTGCTGCCTTCTCCTCAGCGCGCCGATATCCAAGATCGGCATAATCTTTAAACGCCACATTCATAACATGGTTCCCTCATCTTTATCTAGAGTGTTAGTTCTGCTGTTCATTCGTTGTTGTTCACTTAATACGAGGAAGTATCTTTTTGGTTACAAAATCGTTCTAACCCTTCCTACGATCGTGCATAAGGAAGGACAATTCTGATCTTATCACCAATGGCTCATAAGACAATAGGCGTCATGGCTATATGAAGCGTATATGCAAAAAAAAGACCGCCGATCATCCTGTACAGGAATGATCGGCAGCCCATGCTGTTAGAAACCTCATATCATTGCTTGCGTATTATTAAGAACCAGTATACCAATTGCCTACGATGAGCTGCGCGATGGCTGCAAGCGAACGAATAGTAATCTCGTTCTCATTGAGTATGTCTGCCTTAGCAATGCTGTTCCAGTTCGGATCCGTTGATTTTACCCCGAAGTATTTCGCAGCGATCGAGAGGTCATTGATTGTTATCTTCGTCGCACCCGGTACAAGCGTGATGAGTTTCGATTGGAACGTAGCCGTTGCGGTATGCAATGTCGACACCGCCGCATCCACTTGCGACTGCGATGCAGAAGCTTGATTCAGGACATCCGTTGCTGCTGCGATAGCTGCTTGCAATGCTGTCTTCGCTTCAGCTGGGTATTGACCCACTTTATTGCCTGTGACCGCTTTATTCAGCATACTTTGTGCATTTGTGATCGCTGTTGATAATGCCGATTTATCCGCTGGTTGCGATGGATTTACGCTATTCTTGAACGTATTGACCGCCGCATTCAACGCTGCGAGCGCAGTATTGATCTGCTCTTGTGTTGCAGATGCGTTATCACGGACCGTACTTGCTGTCGTAATCGCATCGAGCAAAGCCGCCTTCGCTGCCGCAGGGTATTGACCTGGAGCTGAACCGACAACAGCTGTATCATGAAGCTGCTGTGCATTCTGGATTGCCGAGATTAATGCTGCGCGATCGGCCGATTTCACATCGATCTGCCAAGAAGCCTGCGCAGTATTCAGCACACTGGACACGCCATCCTTCGATACGTCGAAGCTGGATAAGGAGAGCGATGTAGAACCTGTCGCTGCAGTGGATTTGATTTTGCCGTGCAAGGTGACAAGTGTACCTGATCCTGTGATAAGCTGATCTGCTCCAGTACTGCCGACAAGGATTAATATTTGTCCTAGATCCTGTTTCACACCTGTCGCTAATACACCCGTGTTATTCAAATTCACACTATAAGCAGTGTCAGCTAACATTAAGGTGCCATCCGAATTCGATTGTGTCGCAAATGTCCACACGTTCGGATCATATTGAACGACGATGCTTCCGACTGTGAATCCATCTGTTACATTCTTCATGCCAATTGACAAATCCGCAGTACCGCCAACATACGTTGCGGTTGGTCCTGTCAGTGAAGCCGCATTACTCGATCCCTGGGATGCAGGCGTAACCGTTATGGATACGTTCATCGTGGCTTCGCCACCTTTTCCATCCGTCACGAGAAAAGCTGCAGTATAGTCGCCGGCTGTTTGCGGCGTCCACGAGAATGTACGGCTTGAAGCATCAAATGCCGCATTCCCTGGAAGTGATGGAGCAGAATACGTTAGGCTATCACCATCCGCATCGGTCGCTTCGACTTGGAAGGATAGCGTCTGCCCTTCTGTTACGCTTTTCGCCTCAACCGCTTGAAATACCGGTGCTTGATTGGCTTGCGCTGCTGGTTTTACATCTTCAAACTTTAACAATTTCAATTGATAAGTGCCTTTAAAAATCGATGAAATGCCTGTGATGTCGACCTTTGTCCCCGCAGGGAACAACTGTTTGAAGCTATCTGCATTGATATTCGTTCTGCTGTCTACCCGAACACGAGTGGTTATACTATCTTTCACCAGATCAAATTCGAGCGAGTTCGTCACGATCGCATAATTCTGGATGGCTGCATCCTTAAGGGTGATGATGGTTCCTTGATTATTGTCATTGACTGATGTCTGCACGGCCGGATTCGCTGGTGGAATATTCGCATTCGCATCCAGCTTCTCTACCTTCGCTTCATTCATCAGCTCTACTTCCGTATTGAATATGGTCTTCTGGGCCGTCAGCTTTACTTTGTCGCCTACATGCAGCCCTGTTGGTTGACTCGGATAGACGTAGATCCCGGCAGTTCCATCTTGCATGTAGAAGCCGGAACCGCCGAAGATGCCCGGCTCCGATGTCACAATTCCCTGGACGGTCACATACGTGTTATCACTTACTTTTCTTGCTTCAGATAGGGTCGTCAGGTCTGGAATGGGTACCTCAGGCGTTCCTTTTCCTGTACCATAGGATCCCGCTTTGTATGTAGCTGGATCATACCATTTGTATCCGGCTGCCGGACTTCCCCAAGGCTCGGTTCCTGGAATTTCAACAGATGTTACCGGGTTCTCCAGACCGCTAGCCAGTAATGGTGTAGGGGAATCAAGTGTAATGCCTTTATTCTCGAATGTTGTGTAATCCTCTTGGACAGCCAGCCATTTCACTGTCTGTACTAGGAAGACATTGTTCTGCCCTTCGCTCTTGAATCCATCGTAAGTGGTTTTCTTCGACCCATTATCTTCGCGTACATATCGTGGTGTGATATCTTCAACGGGCGAGGAATCCCCGATGAACGCTGCTTTCCCCTTCTCGAGCTTCGAGATCGCTGCGAACGGTCCTTCATCTACTCCGCCGCCTTTATATACGCCGCCATTCGGGAAGTTTACTGGATCGCTTTTCTCAACGGCATTATTCCAACCTGACGTTGTTTTCGGAATATAGACAAGCCCTTTGACACGTGTCGGATCCATCACGACCATCGTCGATCCTGCATGCATCTCGACATCATTAACGCCTGCCGTAATACCGAAGGATTGATCATATTTGACCGTATCGGTCTTCGTGAAGTCGCCTAATGCATTGTAACGGAACCGAACACCGAAGTTCTGACCGAGCCAATCGGTGCTTGTCACCCCTTGCATGGCTCCGGATGCGACTTCTGCTGTATTCATCCCTTTCGTCGGATTGCTATAAGCGCCACGACGATAACCGTTCATGACTTCAGAGGAATCCCAGCGGTTCAAATTCCGGTCGGCATTATAATGGTCTGAGATGAAGAAGATACTGCCGCCTTCCTTCACATATTGGAGCATCGCATCTTGCTCGGAAGATTTGAATGGGATATTCGCTTCGCCAATAATAAACACGTTGTACTGCTTCAGTTTATTCAGCGTAATTGTAGGGGTATCATATGCTTGCGAGGAGTAAGGAATGGTTCGTTCGAGTGCGTCAACTTGGAAGCCGGCAGACTTTAGTCCGTCAGCGAAATCCGAGAAAGCGCCATCGATGACCCAATCTGCTGCCCCGGCTGTCTGCGCATGGGATTGGTCGAATAGCACTTTTTTACCTGTCCCATCCGGCAGGGTTGTCGGGACACCGATGTTCTCGCTTCCTGGATCGGTCGGGTTAGGATTTCCACCGCCTGGCGTGCCGTCCAGTACGAAGCTCGTAGGACTTTTTACGCCATTCATACCACTATATGACGTTAGTGTGCCCGTCACTTGTACTTTTTTGCCGACATGTGTCGGGTTGCTCTTCAGACCGTATTCGCTTCGGTAACTCGCAGTAATCTGAACATCGATCAGTTTGGTTTTATCCGTCTCACTCGCCGTATCCGCAATTAAGAAGTTGAGATCATCCTGAAAATTAGAAAAAATGGGCTTGGAATTATAGACTTCACCTACGATATACCCTTCCACCGTCGCCGTCTCGCCATTGTTATTCTTCGCAATAGCCTCTGCAACGCTGATCGCCGAGGCAGCCGATGCTGTCCCTGACATGAAGTAAAACGCATTGCCGATTAACATCGAGAGTGCTAAGAAAATTACGCTAAGCCTTCTCATGTTCCTTCTGTTCCTCATCTTCCCTTGTCCCTTCCTTCATCTCAAATTAGTGGTTACAACGTCATTACTGTAGCATGTCTTGGTGTTTTGTAGTGTTAATGTTATGTAAAATATTGCCATAATCAGACACAAAAACAGAGGTTGTTGGTAGATACAATGGCAACCTCTGCTTGGCAATTCGTTGATTATATGACGTCTAGGACGTGTTTATGACCAGGAGGATGCGCGTTACGCTTGTGATATCACCTTCCATTATTTTTCGTTGTTCTACGATTCGCCATGTCAGATATAGATGTGATATAGGACATTGAAATTGACCAATGGAGGGTACAAAGAATGATGAAGAAAACAATGGCAATCGTGATGACCATGCTCATCGCAGCGAGCCTTGCTGCTTGCGGATCCAAGGATTCAAGCGCTTCCTATGTGCCGAAGGAGCTGAATGTTCAATTCGTTCCATCACAGAATGCTGATACGTTAGAATCCAAAACCAAACCGCTTGAGAAGCTGCTTGGTGACAGACTCGGAATTCCTGTGCACGTGACGGTATCGCCGGATTACAACACCATTGTCGAAGCCATGTCTTCCAAACAGGTCGATGTCGGCTTCTTGCCTCCGAACGCATACGTACTTGCCCACGATAATAAAAAAGCCGCAGATCTCCTCCTCCAAGCTCAGCGTTTTGGTGTCGAAGATGCGACAGGGAAAGCAACAACAGAGAAAGTGGATTTCTACAAAGCGATGATTGTGGTGCCAAAGGATTCACCGATCAAAACATTGGAGGATTTAAAAGGCAAAAAAATCGGCTGGCAAAATGTCACTTCCTCAGCGGGATACGTCTATCCTGCAGCAGAACTGAAAAAAGCCGGTGTCGACCCGGATAAAGACGTAACCGGCATTACGATCAAAGGCCATGATGCGGCATTAATGGCGTTATTGAACGGTCAGGTGGATGCTGTTGCGAATTTCCAAGACGCGCGGAATACCGTACTTAACGATGTGCCAGACATTTTTGAGAAGACACGCGTGCTGCATTACACAGCTAAGATACCAAATGATACAGTCTGCGTACGCAACGATATGGATCAAAGCTGGAGAGACAAAATCAGTCAAGCGTTTATCGATATTACGAATGATGCCGAAGGAGCCAAAATTATTAAAGACATTTACACCCATGTCGGTTATGTCAAAGGCGATGATAACAACTTTGATTCCGTACGTGAATATGCAAAGGCTGTAGGGCAAGAAATTAAGTAATCAGAGAGAGAGTTGGATATGTATGATTCAATTCCGCAATGTATCGAAAACCTATCCGAACGGTACCCTAGGCCTTCGCCACATTAATCTTGACATCAAGGAAGGCGAGCTTGTCGTCATCGTCGGTTCATCCGGAGCAGGGAAATCTACCCTGCTTCGGTCTATTAACCGATTGCATGATATAACCGAAGGCGAGATTCTTGTCGACGGCAAATCGATCACTTCTGCAAAAGACAAAGATCTGCGCCTGATCCGCCGGGATATCGGCATGATCTTTCAGAACTTTAACCTCATCAAACGTGCAACCGTCCTAAGTAATGTGCTATCAGGGCGGGTGGCCTATCATTCGACCTTCCGGACGATGCTCGGAATGTTCCCGCGAGAAGATATCGAACTCTCCCTACACGCCCTTGATCGGGTTAATATTCGGGAGAAAGCATACATCCGTGCCGATCAACTCTCCGGCGGCCAACAGCAGCGGGTATCCATCGCACGGGCTCTGGCACAGGAAGCGAAGATTATTCTTGCCGATGAGCCTGTCGCGTCGCTTGATCCTCTGACAACCCGTCAGGTCATGGATGATCTGAAGCGCATTAATCAAGAGATGCGTATTACGACCATCATCAATTTGCACTTTATTGATCTCGCTCGAGAATATGCGACCCGAATCATTGGTCTCCGTGCAGGAGAAGTCGTATTCGATGGTCCCCCTGAACAAGCGACAGACGAAGCCTTCGCAGAAATATACGGGCGATCCATCCGGCATGATGAGCTGTTGGGAGGCGAAGTATGAAGCCCGTTACGCCTGGATTCGGACCGAAATCCCCGCTCGATCAACAGCTTATCCGGGGACGATACAAACGAATCGCAACGTGGTTATTCATCATCGTCGTGCTTATCCTCTGTTCTGTACATATCGATGCGACCCCTTATAAACTGATGATCGGATTGCCGCAAATGGGCAGTCTGCTGCAAGAGATGATTCCTCCCGATTGGAGTTACTTACCGACCATCTGGCAACCGATGATGGAGACCATTCAGATCGCGATCGTAGGAACGACGTTCGGTGGAATCCTAGCGATTCCCGTTGCACTGTTATGTGCTTATAACATGATGCCGAACAAATGGGTGTCGATGCCAATGCGGGTCATCTTGAACTTGGTTCGTACGATCCCCGATTTACTCTTCGCCTCGATCTTCGTTGCCATGTTCGGGATTGGACCCTTCGCCGGCATGCTCGCCCTTCTTTTCTTCTCATTCGGAATCATTGCCAAGCTAACATTTGAATCCATTGAGGCCATCGATCCCGGCCCACTCGAAGCCATGACAGCTGTAGGCGCGAATCGCCTGCAAGTGATCAAGTTCGGCGTCGTTCCGCAAGCGTTTCCATACTTTGTCTCGTATTTTCTCTATACGTTTGAGGTGAATATTCGCGCCGCTTCGGTGCTTGGCTTGGTTGGCGCCGGCGGAATTGGCATCTTGCTTGATCGTGCTCTCGGACTCTTCCGTTACGATCGCGCAGCGATGATCATTTTATTTACACTCGTGATTGTTCTTGCTATTGATTATGGCAGTACGAGAATTCGGAGGAGCTTGCTATGAGAGACACAAGAGCCTTAAAACCTATGAGCGCCAGGCTTCGTAACGGGTTGATCATCATTGTCGTTCTTGCCGTCTATTATTGGGCATTTCAAGGTATGAACTTTGAAGGCGTTCAATCGACGACGAAGACGGTCTTGCTCTCCATTATCGATGGATTTCTGCATCCGGACTGGTCCTATGTCTATATCCCGGAAGGGGAAGATTTACTGCGTGGATTATTAGATACATTAATCATTTCGATCCTCGGTACATTTGTATCTGCTATCTTATGTATTCCTTTTGCTTTCTGGGCTTCGACGAATATGAGCAGACAGCTTGCCGTATCCGGCAGCGGTAAAATTCTGCTCAGCTTCATCCGTGTCTTTCCGGAGATTATCGTCGCTATTCTTTTCATCAAGGCTGTAGGACCGGGAGCATTCGCAGGCGTGCTCGCACTTGGCATCCATTCGATCGGGATGCTCGCCAAATTGTATTCCGAGACCATCGAGAGCATTGATCGCGGGCCTCAAGAGGCCCTGCTTGCCTGTGGTGCGAATCGCTTGCAAGTGCTGCGGTATGCGGTGATCCCGCAGGTTATTCCCCAATTCTTGTCCTACTCACTTTACCGATTTGAGATCAATATCCGCTCTGCCACAACGCTGGGTCTGGTCGGTGCAGGCGGGATCGGAACCCCGCTTATCTTTGCCCTGCAAGTAAGGAACTGGAATCGTGTCGGTGTCATTCTCCTTGGGATCGTTATCCTCATCACGCTGACCGATATCATTTCCGGGAAGTTGCGGAAACGGATTATTTAGTTTACTTCTCGAAAAAGGCTTTCGCATATTCTACTGTACCGTGGATATCCGCAAGTCCATCAGGAATGAGCTCGAGCGCCATGAAATGATCATCCGATACTTCGAAAGGCGCTTTAATTCCATATTGACTTGCTTTCTGATACCCGAACTTTGGATAATACTTGTCATGACCTAGAACAACGGAACCCTTATATCCGAGCTTCGCGGCGATGTTGTGGGCCTCCATTATCAGTATTCTCCCAATGCCTCGGCTCTGCATTTCCGGCGATACAGCTAACGGAGCAAGCGCGATCAGCGTATGGTCATCTACCTTGATTTCCGTGAACATGATATGACCCACAATTCGATCCCCATCCACTGCGACGAGGGATAATTCCGGGATGAAGTTGGCGCTTGAGCGTAGTCTGTTCACTAGGTTGTGTTCATCGTGATCCGTGTGCTCTTCACTTCGGAAAGCTGCTTCTACGACGTGATATACGTCATTCCAATCTTGATTTGTTTCATGTCGAATGATGATATTTTCCATCGCCATTAACCACCTTTATCAAATTTTAATTCATCATTACGGCTGGCTTCCAACGCGTTTCATAAATGCTATACAAAGGAAAAGTGGGTATAGTCTTAGACTATACCCACTTTTTATGCGCGATCAGGCATCTATTAGGAATACTCTACTCTGTATCGTTTAGGAGCCATACGGCGCGTCGAACTCGATGATATGGTGATCCACATCTAGAATGTAAATCTGAGCGAATCCTGCTACACTCTCCGGTCGTGCCTCATAGGGGATCCCTGCTTGCTCCAGCCATGCGACAGTATCACGGTAACTCTTCACCCACACTGCGAAGTGACTATCTTGGGTATGGATTGGCCCCTCACGCAACGTCTCTCCTTTAGGGCATTCAATCAAATGCAGCTGTTGATCACCGATTGCATACCAAGCCCCTTTGGACTGAAAAGGCGGGCGGGCGATTTCGCGTAGCTGCAGCACCTCCGAATAAAAATGTTTAGCTAGCTGTAAATCGCGTACGGCGAGACTTACATGATGAATGTTCAAATATTCAATCATTACATGTTCCCCTTTCTTTGGCATCATTTTACACAATATCTTATCGATCTTACCTTGATTCGTAATCGTTTACAATGCTTCGCGCGACGAAATCATGCTCAGAATGGAATGATTTCACAGCGGATGGAGCACATTAACACCATCTTACAATGAGAGGCGTTCACGATGAAATCTGGCACGAAATCCGTAACTTTTTTTCAAGCCTGCATGGTTATGGTTCTATCGACGGGGTTACTTAACCACGTAAATATTATACCTCTCCTGCTTCAATGCGCTGGGAATGATGGTTGGATAAGCATACTCCTTACGCTATGTATCGCTTTATTATGGATGCCCGTCTTCCTCTATGTCATGGAGCATAAAGGAACAAAGCCTATTTATTCCTGGCTGAAGGAACAATCCGGCGCGTTCATTGCTTGGGTCATTGTAGGCATTCTGCTCGTGTATTTGTTCTCCATTGCATTCGTCACCTTAAAAGATACAACGGATTGGACGAACACATCCTATCTAACCAAAACGCCTGTCTTTATGCTGGCAACCATCTTGATCATTATTTGCTCCCTTGCAGCATTAGCCGGGATTCGTTCGATTGCCATATGTGCTGGAGCCTTGCTGCCGCTCGTTATTATTCTTGGTTATTTCGTCATGGGATCGAACTTTCAATATAAAGACTATAGCTTAGTCCTGCCTATCCTCGAGAATGGTATCATTCCCGTTCTGCGCGGCATGTTCTACCCCGGTGCAGGGATGGTTGAGCTGTTCATGTTTTTCTTATTGCAGCACCATCTCTCCACGAAGGCAACGTATCGGGGTCTGGCCATTCTGGCAATTTGTCTGGCGGGACTTACGATTGGACCTTATCTTGGGTCCATCGCGAATTTTGGTCGTGAAATTGCCATCGATCTTCGTTTTCCTGTGTTTGAGCAATGGCGGCTCGTGACGATTGGCAAATATATTAATCATTTGGACTTTCTCTCGATCTACCAGTGGTTGTCAGGTGCATTTATTCGCATTTCGCTTGCGATTTTTTTCATATATGATCTAACGCCGATCCGGAAGAAACTGCCCAAGTTTATATTTTGCGTATCGGTATCTGTTGCATTGATCCTTCTTGTCCAATTTAGTATGAGCGATATGGCGTTCATGAATTGGTTGTACTGGTACTACTATCCGTTCATCACTATAGGCATCGTCGTCTTTTCCTTACTCCTATGGCTGCTGACTCGGATGCATCATGCGAACAGGAGGACGAATCATCATGACCCATCAACGCGATAATAGGCAAGCGCAGGCAAACAACTTAAATCCTACACCTGGTATGCCGTTAACCTATGATAATCTGAGACAGCGCTTAACCAACTGTGCAGATATCGTATACCATTCCCTCGTCTTCGGTACGGATTTAGCAGTCATGGAGATCCATCTGGTATGGTGCGAAGGCGTAACGGATCACACGCAAATCAATCAATTTATTATTCCGAAACTGTATCAGATGCTGCAAGACCACCAATGGACGGAAGCGTTGGAGCATAATCCGTTGCTTGCGCTTACTCGGGTTGATGAATCCAAAGGCGTTCATGAAGTGATCACCAAAATATTCAATGGCTACTTGCTCATTTGTGCGCCGCTTACCAATACGTACTATACACTTGATATCTCCGATGCACCGAATCGCACGCCAGAGGAGTCAAGTACTGAAATCTCGATAAAGGGGCCGAAGGACGGATTTACGGAGAGCTTGATCACCAATCTAGGCTTGATTCGTAAGCGTCTTAAGACCGAATCGCTTAAGATTGAGACGAGTATCCTTGGAAGACGCTCTCAGACGAATATTGCTCTCCTCTATTTGGAGGATGTTGCGAACAAAAAAATGATCGAAACCGTAAAGGAGAAACTATCTTCACTTGATCTAGATTCGGTCATCAGCAGCTCACAGCTAGGTGAAGCTCTTGGTGATTCCAAATTCTCCTTGTTCCCGTTACTCGATTATATCGGAAGACCTGACTATGTCGTGCAAAGCTTGGTTCGAGGCAGGTTTGCTATCGTTGTCGATACCGTTCCCATGGTTCTGATTGGCCCAGCAGACCTCTTATTAGAGCTGAAATCACCAGAGGACGTCCATTTCCCCTATTTCTTCGTTACTTTTCAACGTCTATTACGTGTGATCGGGCTTATCATTTCCATCTTTATCCCTGGATTCTGGTTAGCTTTATGCGCATTCAACGTTGAACAGCTGCCGCTGCCGCTATTAGCCACGGTGACCGTTGCAAGGCTCGGTCTTCCTTTTACAGCCGCGATGGAGTTGATTCTGATGCTTGGATTATTTGAAATATTCCGTGAAGCGGGGGCGCGCTTGCCGAAAGCCGTTGGTCAGACCGTTGCTGTCGTTGGGGGACTTATCGTAGGGGACGCAGCAATTCGGGCGGGCCTAGGTTCGCCAACGATGTTAGTAGTGGCAGCGGTTAATGCCGTTGCTACGTTTACACTCGTGAATCAATCCTTAAGCGGAACGGTTAGCATCTTGAAGTTCGGTGTACTACTTATGTCCAATTTTTTTGGCATGTTCGGGTTCTTCATTTCCCTAATGGGAATTCTGCTGTATTTATCCACCTTGGAGTCCTTCGGCATTCCCTATCTAGCCCCGATATCGCCGCCGTCCTTCCGAGATATGATGAAATCGATTGCCGCTTTTCCGCCTTCTAAGCAAGGAAAGCGCCCCCTCTATATCCATCCGAACGATGAGACGCGGCAAGGTGAAGAATCATGAAGTGGACAAATGGCTTACGAAGTGTATCCATCATCGGGATGTTCTTATTCATCACCATCGTCCTCACTGGTTGCTGGGATAAGAAGAATATTCAAGATATAAATTACGTTGCTGCACTCGGCATTGATTACGTGAATAACAAATATGTCGTCTATTCCCAATCGCTTGACTTTACAATTGTGGCCAAGCAAGAGGGAGCGAAAGCAAAAGAGCATGTACCCGTGTGGATTGGGCGAGGTGAAGGGGAAACGCTGGACTCGGCAGTAAATGACATCTTTACAGCCGCACAGCTGCCCATCATCTGGGAGCATATTAGTGCAATCGTCTTCCACGAACGTGCCTTGAAGCAGGATCTCCGTAAAATGACCGATACGCTGCTTCGATATCATGAAATTCGATTCATGCCTTGGGTGTACGGCACAAGGGAGTCATTGAAGGAATTGTTCGCAGCACCGAATACATTCAATTTGTCGCCGGTGAATTCCATTCTTCACCAGCCGGAAGATGTATATATGCAGCAATCCTACATCCAACCCATGACGTTAAGAGAAATGTTCATTCATTGGTTACGCCCTGGCTCTACATTGCTCCTGCCTTCCATTTCGATTACCAAGGATCATTGGTTCGAAGATATCAAACCCAGAGAGGCTTATCAGATTGATGGTATATTCGCAATGGAAAATGATCATTTTCATGGCTGGTGGGGTAAAAAAGAAATCTCAGGCCTCCGTTGGGCGATCAAAAATGTCGTACATACTGCCCTACAAATCGAACCGCACAAAAAAACAGTTGCGATGATATCGTTAAATGTGCCAGAGAGCAATATCAAAGTAAAGCTTGTCGGACAAGAACAGACGCCGAAGATCACCATTCGAATCTATATTGACGGATCAATCGAAGAGACGTTAACAGAAATGTCTCCTCATAAAATGGAATTATTGGCTGAAGAAAAAATTCGTAGTGAAGTTCAAAAAACGTTCCGTGATGGCCTACAGAAAAACGTCGATCTATTCTCTCTTCGCAGTGAAATCTACCAGCAACACGTGAAGTATTGGAACCGCCACCAGAAAGGCGAGACCATTCGACTTCACCCGGATATGATCAATCAAGTCGATGTGAGAGTGAAACTCAAGGATGCAGGTATGGTAAAGTTACGGCGTTAATCGTCTCTTCGCAAAAAGAAAGACTTCTGAAGGATTCCCCTTGCAAGGTATCAATCAGAAGTCTTACATATTACTTACTCAATTCATACCAGATGGCGTCCCCGTGCTGGTAATCTGTATTGGACTTGCCCAGGTCCGTATATTTGCGATCGATAGTCAATCCACACTGGTCCACGGTCACGTCGAAATCATTCGGTCCATACAGCTTCAGATGGAAATCCTCCGATTCCGATCGAACATACTGGCCCTCCACATAGAGCTCGTACGTTAGAAGCGAAGATTGAACACGGTTCTCTGGTTCATATACTGAATTACTGCCTTTCAAGACCACTTCGATAGAGCCTTGTTGCACGCTTCTGCCTTCCTGCTCTGAAGCAGATTCCGAATGGGATTTCGTGATCGGAGCGCTCCGATATGCGCGATCCGTCAGTACGCTAAGCACGATACGCCCATCTGGCTTCAGACATTGCTTCATGACCTGCAGAGCCTCCTTAATCATCGATTGATCTGTTAATAAGGAGAATGACCCGGCTGCAATAAAAATGAGATCATATGGCTCTCGATGACGATCAAATCCTGCAAAATCGCACAAATCGATGCGGGAAGCGGCATGCAGGGGTATCAACTTTTCTCTGCATCTAGCAATCATCGCTTCCGATAAGTCGAATCCATCAATCGAATAGCCTCGCTCTGCGAATGGGACAATAAATCGTCCCGAACCGCACATCGGTTCCAAGATCCTCATCCCTGGGCTTGCAAAAGATAATAACAATGCCAATTCATCCGGCGGCGCCGTTGGTTTATCGATATCATAATATAAGGCGCATAGATCGCCGTAGTAATGTTTATCCATTCGTTCAATCCCCCTCTTGTCGTGGCTTGATTGGCACGTAAATGTCCATCACGACATCCTTCAACCCATGGCAGCGCTCATCGTAGAACTCGAAATCCAGCTTAGACTCATCATACCGATAATCGCTGTTTGGGAACCATTCCTCGAAAATGTATTTCCAAGTCGCCTTCACCGCTGTCGATAATGGATCTGCATCGTTGGAAGCCGCTGCATCGATATTATCCACGGGCGGCGTCGTGAAGACAGCATACGCCGCTTCTGGAACATCCCAGGTCATCATGTCAGGTGTCACTTTCGTATAATCTTCAACAATCACGCCTAATAAGTAAATGACGTTCCCGTCATCTGTTGATGGAATGCAGATCCCTACCTCGCCATGGGCTGGCGGGTTCAACTGCGTATACATTTTGTTCTCTAAATTCTCTCCGATATACGTATCCCAATAGGCAGCAATATCACGCGTATACCCACTGGCTACATTGGTTCGAATGCCGTAGCCTGCCACCTTGAAGGCAGGTTTGTGGATGATCTTAGGAATCACTGGATAACCTCCTGTATCTGTCCAAGACTGGTTTGTTGTAAAATTATTGATCTTAATCATATAGACGGAAGGGCTGTAACCAAACTCCTTGCGAAATGCTTTAGAGAATCCGCTAGCCGTCTCGAATCCATAATCGAATGCAATATCGATAATCTTCCGACCATGGAGCAGCTCTCGCTTGGCCTGATTCAATCGTTTCCTGCGAACATAATCCATCAACGGGATTCCTTGAATCATGCTAAATACTCTGCAGAAGTGATATACAGAATATCCGATATGATCTGCGATGGCGTTCGGGTTCAAGTCCTTCTTCAGGTTCAATTCGATATAAGCGATGCTTCGCCGGATATCTTCGTGGTACTTCAATGCATCATCTTTCCTTTCTCCGCGCGGTGATGTCATTTGAGTTTAATTATAGCTGGCAATCCAAGCAGCTGCTGTTCCAATTTTGCTAATCTACACAAAAAAAGAAAGGCTTGAGATCTCAAGCCTTTCTTTTTGGTATAGAACCCCACTTGGTGAGAACGGATTACCGCTTAAGGATATAGTCCGACTTCCGCGATTTGTAGCTCTGCTCCACCGCTGTTTGACGTCACGTTCAACCGATAATATTGGTATGCGGTTGTGCTCGTGACGGAAAATGTCTTCGTCAAATAGCGACTTGCGAATGATTGATTCGAGCGTGTATCGATCGTCGTCCAGTTCGTTCCATCATTAGAACCGAGTAGACTCCAATTCTTTGGATCTCTCGCCTGGAAATCATTCGCAGACGTAATGGAATAAGAAGAAATCGCATGCGACGCGTTGTTGCCGAACTGATACTGAATCCATCCCGTGTTCGCAAAAATGAGCCACTTGGTCGCACTGCTGCCATCAAATGCCTTCTCCTTCTCTTCACCGGAAGGACTATTCGAGGAACTGGCGGAAGCTGTTCCACCCGTCGTGAGCGAACCATTACTTACGGGTGCTAATGCATTGTTGATGGCGGCGGCATAATCTGCCGCTGATCCGCCACTCGGATTATTCAGAATGGCATCATAGTACCAAATGAATCCTCCATTAATATTGGCTGATGCCTTCCAGTTGCTCATGCGACTGTTCACCTGACTCGGCGTATTCCCGCCGCTCGATGTTTTGCTGTCGAGCCCCGGCATGACGATCATACCGAGTTGACTGCTCCATGTTGCCGGATTGTTGCCAGCCCCTCCATCATATACTTGCAGATAAATCCGATCGACAAAGGAACCGAGCTGAGATTTAACGCTCTGCCAATAACTTACGTTCGTATAGGGACATAACGTTATTTTATAACCAAGGTTACCGAGCATGTTGCCGAACGCGACCGAAGAACTCACGTCATAGAGATCCTCGTTGTCGAAGCTGATGCCATCAATGCCAAGCTTACTCTTCAATGCGGAGAAGTTCTTGTACAAAATGCTGCTCGTACCCGTACCTTGAGATGCGACCAGATTCTTAATATTCTCAAAGTCTTTGACCCCCCAAGATCCTACGCTGATCTCAAGGCGTTTCACGGATGTCGGGGCTTGCTTGAGCGTCGCGAGTTCGCTTGGCCATAAGGATTTGCCAACATACGTACCGTTCGAGACAACCAATTGATCATTATAGACGAGATCGCCGTTGCTGTTGACATGAATCGTCCAGAGCATGACCGTCGTAAATCCAGACTGTCGTAGAATATCCATGGTTGGGGTTCCCCCGACATAGAACGGTCCACCGCCATAAATGACAGATTCCGGCGGGGTCTGAGCAGACGCTGTCCATGGAAAAATGCCCAATAGCATCATGCAGCACAAGATCACCAAGAATGGCCTTTTTCTCTTCATGTATTCACCTCGTGTACAAATTTCTTGAATCCCATTTGCGGGACCGAGAGCAATATCATGATATGTGACCTATACATGGTTTAGAATCTCACCCCTGGGACACACGAAGGTCTCTTGAATCACAGATTCATCGGTTCGCGATCATCCCGCCGATCATGGTCCATACCACATCATAGTTCTCATTCAGTAGGACCAAGTCCGCTTCGCAACCAACGTCAATGTGCCCGCTGTGCGACATGCCCAGAATCCGGGCAGGCGTCGTTGAAGCCATCTGTACCGCATCAGTTATCGATATCCCGTTCTCAACCGTTAAGCGCAGCGCTTCATTCATGGTAACCGTACTTGATGCCAATGTCCCGTCCACTAACCTTGCGACGCCTTCTGATACCGTAACCTGATGGCCACCGAATAGGTATTCCCCATCGCCCAGTCCCATCGCTTGCAGTGCATCCGTTATGAGAACCATTCCTTCCGGTCCTTTTATTCGATGCATCAGCCTGACGATTGCAGGATGCAAATGGACTTGATCGACGATCGCCTGCAAGCTGACATGCTCTTCCTCGAAGGCCGCGACGATCAGCCCCGGATCACGATGATGGATAGGGCGCATTCCGTTGAAACAATGCGTCACATGGCTTGCGCCTGCGCCAAAAGCTTCTTTGGCCTCTTCATAGGTCGCATCCGAGTGCGCAACAGCGATGACTACGCCTTGTTCTTTCAAATAAGAGATCAATTCGAGTCCGCCCGGCAGCTCTGGCGCAATCGTCACCATCTTGATAAGCGAGCCTGCTTCTTCGAAAATCAGCTTCATTTCCTCAAGATTCGGATGACGAAGATACTTCTCGTTCTGCATGCCTTTGCGCTTCGGATTCAGGTAGGGTCCTTCCAAGTGAATCCCTGCGATCTTCGCGCCTTCCTCACGACCAATAACCGATTTCACGCTTCGGATCATTTGCAGCAAATCTTCCATCGTGGAACTCACGGATGTTGCTAGAAATGACGTACATCCCGTTGCAGCGCATGCGCGAGAGACTTCCTGAATACTCTCCTCCGTGCCATCCATCATATCGCGGCCGTTCGCGCCATGAATATGAACATCGAGCATGCCAGGAATGAGCCATTGTCCCTGACCGTCAATACGTTCAACCTTATCATCTAGGACCTGTAATTCTTGCGAATCTGATGCGATCCGTTCAATCTTTCCGTCCGTCACCCATACGGCAGCGGAAGGCAGAATTTGCTGTGGTAGTACAACTTGTACATTGTGAATGAGTTTACGGTTCATGTTACTTCACTCCATCCTGAATAGGTTGATGAGAACATTCGATAATCGTTATATTGCGGTGATCGAGTATTTCCCGCAGTTCTTCCTTCAAGGGTTGATCGGTGACGATAATGTCTACATAGTCGAAATCCAGCTTGAATCTCGATTTGGCTCCGAACTTCGTATGATCTGCCACGAGAATCACTTGATCGGACTGCTTCGCCATCTCTTTCTTCACCCGAACATCTTCCTCATACGGATAATAGAAACCATCTGGTTGAATCGAGGTCGTCCCGATGAACGCCTTATCTGCCCGGATGTCGCTAATCTTGTCAATGACTGAAGGACCATAGAGCAGGCGATTCTGCGTATGCAGATATCCGCCCAACACATAGATACTCAGATCATCCCGCTTCGAGAGAATCCCAACATTATCAATGGAATGCGTTACCACCGTGATTCCCCTAGCTTCTACATGCTGCGCGACGAATTGGACCGTGGTCGATACGTCCATATAAACTGTCTCATGATCGCGGATCAGCATCGCGCCTTGCCTTCCGATTCGTTGCTTGCTGTCCGATTCCTCAATCATGCGATCTTGATAGGATGACAGCTCCTTCTGAAGCTCTGGCAGCGCAACCCCGCCATGCGTCCTTACCACGACGCCCTCCTGCACGAGTCTGACGATATCCCGCCGCGCTGTATCTCTCGAAACGTGGTAATGGGTACAGATATCTGCTACACTCATGGATTGATGAATTTTTAAATATTCAAGGATCTTCAATAATCTCTCTTCCTGAAACAAATTGGATACCCTCCTCACTTCATCCACTTTCCATTCTATGATTTAAGTATATATAAGTATTATGTTATTTTCAATAAGTATTTATAAGTAAATATAACAAAAGGATCACCGCAGTGCAGTGATCCCTCTTAAGTAATTACTCATTCAAATACGTCGTTGTACGATTCTGAATCAGCTTCGCTACTTCTTCTGCCGATTTCTGACCGGAGAAGTAGGATTTGGCCTCTTCCACAACTATTGATAGCAGCTTATCATCCGAGCTTGCGAAGCGATTTACTGATGCAACAAGTTGTCTGACTTGCTTGAAATGGCGATCAGTAATGCTGCTGGCATTTTCGCCCGTATACTCACTGCTCTTCACGAACTTCTCCATATCGGTAAGCAGCTTATCATTGACGGATTTCGATAACGAGAACCCTTCTCTCCCCTCCAAAGACTGTACTTCTTCCGACATCATGTAAGCGATGAATTTCCATGCTTCGTCTTTGACCGGCGAGTTTGCTTGAATCCCGAGCTGGTTCGGAACGATAAACGTTGTGCCGCCTGCATCACCCGGCGAATGCGGTGTAGGCAGCAATTTCCCATTTTTGTAGAATCGGAACCCTAAGTCATAGAAGTCTAGCGGAGAGTATAAATACGTATATGCAAATAGCTGGTTGCTTGGTTTTGCTTTGCTCGCGGATAGGATGTTGTCATCATACATTTTCTTCACCTGATGCAGCTGGTTAATAAATGCCGGCGAATCGAATTTCGCCTTTAACTTGGCCTGATCTATGTAATCAGCACTATTATTCTTCACGACTAGCTTTAAGAACTCCTCAGGCTTATAGTTGGCTAACGCATAACGGCCTCCTTCACGCCCCCCTTGCTGCATGAACTGATTCGATACATCAACGAACTGATCCCAAGTCCAATCGTTCTCGTCCACTTTGATCTTCTTGTCCAAGATATCCCCGTCGCTAATGAATGCCCCAACGAAGTAAGAAGATGGAATGGCATACAAGCCTCCGTTTTGTTTCATGCCGTCCAAAATATTCATGTTCAGATCGTTTTTGTTTACTGTCTGATCTGCTTCCAACGTATCGTACATATTCGCTATAAGATTCTTTTCAACATAATTGTTCACAGGCAGCATGCTCAACTCAATAATGTCCGCGCCTTTGCCGGACAGGATCGCAGCGTTCGTCGTTTTGAGATACTTCTCTATATCCGCTTCGGCTGCACCACTCTCACTGCTATCAAAGGCTTGAATTTGTAGGTCGATCTCGGGATACTTCTGTTCGAATTTCTTCTCAACGGCCTCGAAGTATGGGTTGGCGTACGTTGTACTAAGCGTAACAATCGTCTTCCCGTCTTTCGTTGTAGGCTTTTCCTTGCTCCCGCTATTTCCATTTTCACCGTTTCCGTCTCCACAACCGGTTAGCGCCGCTAATAATAAGCACATCATACCCATAAATACTTGTTTCCTCATCATATGATTCCTCTCTCCTAAGAACACTTTGTTATTTCAGTCGTACGCGATTACCGTCCAGCAGCGGTTCGCTGCTCTCCAGAATGACTAGGTCATCCATGTTGAACGTATTGGATACAATCATTGTCATTTTGTCATTGGATTCGCTGGATTGAATTTTGGCCTTGCGCACAATAAATTCATTTCCTAACGAACCTTTCTTCTCTTCAATGCGATAAATATATTTGCCGTCACGATCTTGATGGACCGCCTCGCTCGCAACGAGAAATCCCTGCTGCTCAGATTGTCTTGTCAGCTTGATCTCGGCTTGCTCACCTCCCTTCAATCCAGCATCCATGAGTTTCACACGAACCACTTTTTGTGCGATCGGTTTCCCAGATTCAGATGTTTCCGCGTCCACACGAGGCGGGGCATCAACAATCTCATAGACGCTTCCCTCCATTCCTAGCTTCTTCTGACCGGAATCTAACTGTACTGTCACGGGTATCTTCTCTTGCACGCCAATCCCGAGACTTGATATGAGAGACGCATCCACGAGGAACTCCAGCCGGTAGCCTTGAAGGGTATTCGCGAGATATACGTCCGCATCCCCGCCCGAGGTCATTCCGACGACAGCATTCACTTTGGTGACGACCCCATCGAAGGGGGCTGTCATTCTCTGATTGCTCGCAAGATTCGCTCGTAAGGCGGCAATTTTTCGTTCCTGTACACCAAGATCTAGCTTACGCATTTCAATATCACGCTTGGCGTTGCGCAATTTCGTCTCGTCCCCATCGGTTGCCGATACAATATAAGCTTCTTGACTATTCTGCAGATCGATTTCCTGTTTTGCCAATTGCGCGAGTTCATCGTCCAGTTCCCGTTCCGCAGATTTGCTGTCATATGTAACCAGCGTCTGTCCTTTCTTCACGCGAGCGCCTTCTTTCACATGAATGACCGTAACCTTCCATCCCGCAGGATTCGTCAGCTTCGCTTCCGTAATCGGCCGCACCGTGCTGATGCCTCCAAGCACATGTTCAATACTGCCGAATTCCACCCGCTCCGCTCGAACCTTCGGATACGACAACGATTGCAGCGTATTGCTGTATAGCGTAAAAAATAGCAGTATTACGACAAATAAAACGAATATGATCTGTATCGGTCGTTTGCTTTTACTTCTGTCTAATGCCTCCATCGACCCCATCCCCACTTTTACGATCCTCCTAATCAGTACTGCTAGCCCTTAATGCCTGACAATTGAATGCCTTCGATAAAATAAGATTCCGCATAGAGAAACAACAAGACCATCGGTGTCATGTAGAGCATGGAAGCTGCGAACGCAACACCTCGATCATCTTGATTAATGCGCGATAGAAATACCGATAACGGCTGCTTCAATGGTTCGTCCAAGAAGATCAACGGCTGCTCCACCATATTCCAATAATCCGCGAAGAGTAAGACAATTAGCGCTGCAATTCCTGGCTGAATCATCGGAATGATGATCGTGAAGAAGATCCGTACATGTCCTGCACCATCCATTTTCGCCGCTTCGATATAGGCATACGGAATGTTCATCGTGAACTGCCGAAGCATGAACACACCAAAAGCCGCGAAGATGCCAGGCAGAATAATGGCACTGGATGTATTCATTAGCCCAAGTCGATCCGCAATGATGTAATTGGGTACGAGCGTAACTTGGAACGGCATCAACATTGTCAGTACATACAAGAGGAACAACTTATCACGTCCGCGAAAATGCAGTTTGGCGAAAGCATACGCTGCGAAGGCGGCAACCAGCGTCTGTCCTGCGATAATCGGCATCACCATCCATACGGAATTCCAGAACATCATCAGGAACCGCGGACTCTCCACAAACACTTTGTAGTACTGCTCGAAGGACACGAGATCCGGCAGCAGCTTCAAATTGACAAAACCAGAGTCATCCATCCTCCCGATGGAACCATAGTTGATTCCGATTTCTCTAGCGGTCATGATGGAATTCGTAAACGTTATACCGATCGGAAATAACAAGCATACAGCCATACACGTCATCACAATCGTTAGAGATAATTTTTTCCAAGCTTTGATGTAATTCACTCGAATCTCCTCCTGCTATTCCATAAACTGTCGGAACCTTCGTTCTACCGCGAACAAACCAATGACGATCATCAAAATGCATCCGACCATCAGGGTTGCCGCCGCGGTAAGCTTCTGGATATCGAGCGACATGAATGTATTGTTCATGTAATGCTGTAGCATGTAGATACTGTCATGCGGATAATCCCCGGCAATTAAGTACGTTTCCCGGAATACCTTGAACGAATTTATAATCGACATGATCATGACGAAGAACATCGTAGACGTAAGATAGACGAGCGTAATGCCTGTGAACTGACGCAGCCGTCCAGCCCCCTCCAAATCGGCCGTCTCGTAGTAGTCCCTCGGAATTTGCTGCAGGCCAGCCAAGAATAAAATGATGTTATAGCCAACGTTCTTCCATAAGTAGACGACCATCACGACATATCGTGCTGCTTCCGTCTTCATCCAATCGACACGGTCGAGTCCGAAGTGACTGAGCCAAGCATTCAGCGAACCGTTCCAATCGAATAGAATCTGCCAAATGATGATGATCGAAGCAACGGGTACGACGAGCGGCAACACATAAGCCGTCCGAAGGACATTGCGAATGTACAGGTTCTGATTGAGCAGCATCGCGAGTCCAAGCGAGATCACGATGATGACTGGCACCGTCACGACCGTGAACCAGAATGTATTGATAGCCGCTTTCCGGAAGGAGTCGCTGGCTAACAGGGCATGGTAGTTATCCAATCCAACGAATTGACCGCCGACCGCACGATCCATCAAGGAGTAACCGACGCCGGCAGTGAACGGAATGAGATAGAATATCGCAAATCCGATCAAGCTTGGCGCGAGGAACATCCAGGCCGCGGGAGCGTCGCTACGGCGCCATCTTCGCACCTTGAACCATGATATATAGACATAACAAAAACCCCATTTCCTCTTCAATCGTTTGACCTCCCTTCAACGACAAGGATAGGAAAAACTGTTTAAAAAGAAATGGGGTATTCTTTAAATTTTTCTTAATTCGATACAGCTTGCGGCAATCGTACTTCAAATAGGGTGCGGATCAAGTTGCTATCTGCCGAGATGGTACCATTGTGCTGCGTCACGATGTTTTTAGATATAAATAGGCCAAGGCCCGTGCTGCCTTCGCGATGGGTTCGCGATTTATCGCCCGTGTAGAACATTTCGAATACATGTGGAATCTCTTCCGGCGGTATCACGTCTCCGTAATTGATGACTTGAACGACAACTTCTCCGGCTTCTAGATAGGCACGAATATCAACATACTTCCCTTCGCTGCCGTAACGAACCGCATTGGTCAATAGATTCTCGAATACGCGAGCCAGCAAATCGCCATCCGCCTCTATAATTAACGACGAGGCAAGATGCAGCCTGGATTCCAGATGGTTTTTCTCGAATAGAGGAAATAACTCTTCGTTCAGCTGTGTCAACAGCTCAGCTAAATCGATCGGGTGCTTTTCGCTCTTCAGCATCCCGTGACTCATTCGTGTAATCTCGAACAGCTCATCGATCAATCGCTCAAGACGTTGCGACTTGGCGAAGGCAATACTCGTGAAATGATGGACCTGCTCTTGCGTTAACGCCTTATCCTTGAGGATATAATCCAAATAACCGATCACCGATGTTAACGGTGTTCGCAGATCATGCGCCAGGTTCAACACGAGCTGATCCTTGCTACTCTCCGCAAAATCGCCTCTTGCGACGGCCTCCATCAGCTTCTCTCCCGCTGCATTAATATCCGCTGCAATTTCTCCGAATTCGTCATTCGTCGCCACCGTGACGCGCTTGTCAAATTCCCCATTGGCCAGGTTGCGAATGCCCTTCGAAATCTCATGGAAATAGTTCGCGTATCGTTTCGTTAACAGAAAGAAGAACAGGATGGCAAGCGGAACAAAAAAGATCAAGAAGAAATTGACATCGCCCACTTCTCGGATAAAATAGCGAATACGTCTCTCGTAGTCTTCAAATTTGACCTGAGAGTGATAATAGAGCTGAAGCATTTTGTATAATCCGAAAATAATGGCTCCGGCGAGGAGCATACTTAGGCCGAAAATTAAGATCATTTTGGAGCGGAAGCTGCGCAACATGCTACCCATTGAACGTATACCCCACCCCCCACACAGTCTTGATCAATTTGTTCTTGTGCATATCTTCGTTCAACTTCTTGCGCAAGCCGCGAATGTGAACCATCACCGTATTTCCGCTCTCATAATAGGCTTCGCCCCATACCTGCTGGAATATATTTTCCGCACTGAACACTTTCTTGGGATAGCTCGCGAGCAGGTACAGAATATCAAATTCTTTGGGCGTTAAATCAATTGATTCGCCATATAACGTGACGGTACGCTGCTCCGGATTAATCATAACGCCTCCAGCCTCGATCACAGACGGTCCGCCGACTGGGGCAAGCTGGTTCAAATGCTTGAATCGCCTCAACTGCGCATTCACGCGTGCGATGAGCTCCATCGGGTTGAACGGTTTCGTAACATAATCATCCGCCCCCCTGACGAGTCCTGTAATTTTGTCTAAATCCGATGTCTTGGCACTGACGAAGATGATCGGCATCGGGTTATGTTCGCGGATCTGACGAGTCACTTCGTATCCATCGAACTTCGGCATCATAATGTCCAATATCGCAAGGTCAATATGATGCGTTTGTACCGCTTGTATGGCTTCTTGACCATCCGATGCTTTGATGATGGCGTAGCCTTCTTTCTCCAAATGTAGACTAATCAAATCGACAATTTCCTTTTCATCATCCGCGATTAGAATCGTAATCTGTTTCATAGGATCATCCTCTGCGTATAGTAAGAATTGCATCATTATATCAAATTCGTTCCTTTTCTTCCAAGTATGTCGTCACAGGGTGATACGGGGAAAGACCGTAATTCATTCGAATAACGTTTATTATTTATTGTTAATCGATAAAAAATTATTGACGAACAGTGCTCCATCCATTAGAATCAGTGGTATGAAGTCAGGATTTGTCTATGGAACAGCATGAATCGTCCTGTGGAATACAGACATGAAGAACCAACAGGATTTAGACAAAGGAGTGTAACCGTATGAAACTCAAATATTGGCTAGCATCGATCCCATTCTGCATAAGTGTCATCTGCCTTGCGATCAGTGCGATGATCGGTTCAAGCATCGATCCGGACGGAATCTTACGTGAGCCCTTCTTCCTCATCCCGATCGCATACCTCTTCTTGTTCAGTGGCATCATCTCACTGCTATACATTGGCATTTCAACAGCGATCAGAAAAAAACGTACCTAAGATCATAAAAAGACGACAACCCTTTCCTCTGAGTGGTGTGTCGTCTTTTTCATCTTTCATTCGATTGTCCCTGTCCGGATCAGATTCACTTTGAATTGCGTCTCTACTTTCGCTTCAGGGTACATTTTCTCCCACTTTTTGCGTGTCAAATGTGCGTTCCGAACCGAACTTCGATACACATTGCCGAATCCGATGGCGTCTGATTTCATGCGCTGCAGCTTTTGAATCAACTGATTCGTTTCTTTCGTCATTTCCTCGCCGATTTTTTTCTGAAGGAGCCGAATCGCTTTGTCGTTACTGAAGTTATAGTGATCCGTAATTTCCTGCAATTCGACATCCATGTGGACACGGACTTTGAATTGGATAGGTTTCATGGAGGTGAGATCGATACGCACTTTCCTGCCAATATTGGAGAATACGATATGAACGTTCCCTTCCTCTTCATTCAGCAAGTAAGGCCTCAATTCGCTACGTTTAACATTGATTTCTTTCAAATACTCCTTCTGCTTGCCGCGCAGCAGCTTGAGCAAGTAGCCTTCACTCGGATCGATCTCGCCTACTGCCTTATCATCCCGAAATAAGACGAGCCCAGAGATCTCGACATTTTCATCTTTCTTCTTCAGGAGTGGAAGGACGGCATCGCCTCCAATGCTGTACATCGCACTGCGATAATCCTGAACCGTACAAGAAGGAACCCAATCATCTTGAATATGCTGTTGGATCATCTCATATAGGAATGTGCCAATATCGGGAATTTGCGGATAGGTATACGACAATAGCTCATTCGCCGATCCATCGCTCATAGCCAGATAAATACTGTCCCCAAGGAACGGATCACGGGTCAGATTCTCAACGACATCCGAGACGCCTTCCTTTGCGAGCTTTCTATCGAACATCACGACCCGAACTTGTCCGCTGACCGAGGAATGCGACAGCATGCTATTGATCCGAATTCGAGCTCCTTTGCCGCTGTTCGCGATCGTCGTGATCACTTCAGATTTCTTCGGGGATTCTGGCGTTGGATTGAGAATGACGGACGTCACGTTAAGCTTGTCATTCGGCAATCCGTCAAATCCAATAGCGACGCTTATGCCGAGTTTCTCAAGCACATTTGACTGTACGCATCCTGCGATCAGGGTAGAGCCTGCAAACATTAGCATAATCATTTTGCACTTCATTCTCATGATTTCTGGCTCCCCTTCTGATGCTTCCACCATTGACGAATGGAAGTCAAGATGAATAATAGGCACGGATAGTAATAGGAGACAATCACTGAATATTTTCCGATATAATCATTCAACGTGTTTATCTGCCGACGATTCTGGAAGCAAATCGAGGCGACAAGGATGATGATGGCAATCGCATAAATCAATAGCTTCTGATTCCAATGGAACAACCTCGTCGTCCCCCGTACAAGAATCCAAGTTAGCAGCATCAATCCCGGTACAATGACGAACATCCAGAATGGAATGGCGATAAATTCTATGCGTTCGAGAAACGGGTATTTAATGATTTTCAATAAGTTTATCGACCCCCAGATCGTCTTGGGCATTTGATTCTCGCTGAAATACACAATGGAGATGACCATAATGAAAAGATACAGCAAATTCGTGAACAGGATGCTGCCTTGCGCATACCGAAGCGCCTTTTCCTTATCTTTAACATGCGAGTATACGAAAAAAATCACCTCAAACCCTGCGATCGTAAACCCCATCTTCATCGCACCCGCCACCAGATGCTGCACGGTCGTATCATAGATCGGCAGAATCCGCCGCCAATCTGCGTATTGCAGCGGATAATAGAACAATAACGTCGTCGCAGAAATCAGAATGAAGCTCATAAAACACAACTGCAGAGCTGCGCGTATTCCCCCAAGACTGCCATATACCATCAGGATGACTAAGATTAAACTAAGTAACCAAGTTGGATAATCAGGAAAAATCCATGATTGTACGGCTTCAATATAGGTTCGAACGATCGCCGTCATATTCGTGAGGAAATAGAGCATGATCACAACATTCAAGCCGTTGCCGAACCATTTGCCGAACAGATTACGGTGTATATCATAAAGATCCTGATCATCGTGTTTCTTCATCGTCGTGATCATCATCCACATCATGAGATGCGTGACGAGTCCGGCGAGAATGACCGAGAGCCATGCGTCATGCCCAGATTCATTGTAAATGTACCGCTGAAAGCCGAAGACACCGACGCCAATTTGAACGCTTGGGATCAGAAACATCAGCATATACGCATTGAATTGGTATTTGGTTGATGCTTGTTCGGGATTAGACATGGTGCCTCCTTTACGCAAAGGTTAGTCGTCGATATTGCCCGTCCACAACGAAGATAGACGGAATGATTTCAAGAATTTACGGATGCTCTGTCCTGTCGCGGATAGACCCTTCGGCTCCGGCAATAGCAGGTCCTGACTTAACGTATTCGTTTGATGATTCGGATGAATGGGATAGAAATAAGGTTGCCCCAAACTAGTCTGACGAACTAAATGAATGGCCACGAGTACGGAGATCGATACGATTCCGATACTCCCCCATAAACCAGCAAAGATAACCATCGGATAGCGGACAAGTCTAAGCGTGCTGCTCATGAAATAATTCGGCGTTGCAAAAGAGCCGAGTGCGGCAAGCGCAACCAACATAATGAGAATATTGCTCGTAAAGCCTGCCTGAACCGCTGCTTGCCCGATGACAATACCGCCTACGATACCCATTGTCTGACCCACCTTCGTCGGCAACCTAGCGCCAGCTTCCCGCAGCAGTTCCATCGTAATCTCAAGAATAAGCGTCTCGAATAATGGTGGAAAAGGTACTTTTGATCTCGATTCAATAAGCGACACGAGCAAGGAGGATGGAATGATCTCATAGTGAAACGTCAAAGCAGCCACATAAGCAGGGGTTAAATAGACAGAGATGAACAATGCGAGCATCCGCAGGCAGCGGAGAAACGTCCCAATCCCCCACCCCATGTAGCGGTCTTCCGTGGATAAGAAAAAATCCGTGAATTCGCTCGGACCGATAATCGCTAACTGACTTCCATCGACGAGAATGATGATCTTGCCTTCCAGCAGAGAATGGCAAGCCAGATCAACCCGCTCCGTTAATAGCATTTGCGGAAATATGCTGCTGTCGTTGTCTTGAATGATATGCAGCAATTCGGCACTGCCTGTGACGTCATTATCTTGTAGACGCTCGATCCGCTGCCGCACCACGTTGATGCAGTGTTGTTCCACGCGATCAGACATGAACATCAGCCGAACCGATGTATGACGTTTGTTGCCGATCTTCAAATCCTCACTACTGAGTGTCGTGTCAGGGATGTTGGAACGCAGGAGCGCCGTACTCGTCTCCAGTGCTTCCGAGAAGGCGAGCATCGGCCCGAGGATCGTCGTCTCATTCTCCGGTGCGCTAATCTGCCGTTTGGGCAGGTTCGCCACGTTTGCCACGATGCCATACATGGGAGCAGCAATGTATGCCCATCCTTTCATGAGGAAAGGGACGGCAGCATCCATCGTATCTACTGACCGAACATCTCCAATCATCAACAAACGCATCACTTCTGCTTCATTTGTAAGCCATTTGGATTGCAGCAGCGGGCTTAAGACGAAATTGCTAAGGAGATCAATGTCTACCAGTTCGGGGATATAACACACGGCGGTATGGTTCGAAACAGCACGCAAGATGAAGTTCGTATGATCATGTAATCGCGAAGTCAATTCAGCCCTTAACGTCTCAACGAAATCCGTCATCGGTTACCACCCCTTTCCAGCCCAAATGGGAAAATCAGTTAAATTGTTCCCATCTCGATATGAAATCATGCAAGTCGTAGTTAGGGCAGCTAATTTACAATACGTTTAACATATGTTACTATTAACATAAATAATCAATCACATGGAGATGGAACGATGTCAATCAAGCATGCCATATTGGGAATTCTGAGCTGGAAGCCTTCAACGGGATATGAGTTAAAGAAAATCTTCGAAGACTCTACAACGATGTATTGGTCCGGCAACAACAATCAAATTTACAAATCGCTGGTTCAACTCTTGAATGAAGGTCTCGTAACGAATGAAGTCCAGCATCAAGAGAGCTCGCCGTCGAAGAAAATCTACAGCATTACGGAGGAAGGCCTTACGAGTCTGAGAGAATGGGTGCTTACGGAGCCCGAAGCGCCAGAGATCAAGAATAATTTCTTAATTCAACTCGCATGGGCCGATTTGTTAAGCGATGAAGAGCTGAACGAGCTATTCAGCGAATATGAGAATAAAATCAATCTCCAAATCGCTTACCAAAAGGAAAAAATGAGACGTGGCGAACATACACCCAATCGAAATCCACGCGAAGTCATGTTATGGAACAAAATATCCGAAAACCTGCTCTCTTCCTACTACAATGAATTGAATTGGGTGCAGGACATTCGGAAAGAGCTAGCAACAATACCAAGACAATAAGGTGGGATTTATCATGCAATACACCATAATTGAACATGCGAACAAAAAAATGGTGGAAGTTATCTCTTCCGATCCGCCGCTTCGAACTGAACAAGATGCGGTTGATGTGATTGCGGTAAACTTTGAACACGACACAACCCTTCTGCTGCTGCACTACCATGCGCTCGATGCAGATTTTTTCCAGCTTCGGACGAGGGTGGCCGGGGCGATGATTCAGAAGTGGATCAATTATCATGTGAAAACAGCGGCGATCATCCCTCAAGATCTTGTGAACCAAGGCAGGTTCCAAGAGATGGTCCTCGAGATGAACAAAAGAAGCAGCCAATTTCGCGTATTCGACTCCAGAGAAGATGCTGCGAATTGGTTGGCCAGCTAGAAATCAATGGATCACCAAATAACCCGCAAAGCCAGGGGCTTCACGGGTTATTTGGGTTGGCGAATGCTATAGTATATGCATCGATTCCAAACGGATCAATGACTATACGCAGTAGAGAGTTCGATACACGAATGGTGCCACCCCCGTACTCTTCGAAAATACGTGATTTTAATTAAGATCCGTTTGTACGTTGTTACGAATAAAACATCAAAAGGGCGCCCATACCACGCAAGGTATAGGCGCCTTTCGTGTCTGAATGGATACAGATTATTTGACCTTTACAGTGATCGCTCTGCTCGATGTCACGCCGGCTTCGTTCACAAGCTCGCATCGATATTCATATGTGCCCGCCGGTTTATCACGGATCTCTGTTACGGCCAATTGCGCTTGCGGCGTCTTAACTGTGAGCCTCTGGGTATCGATGAGCACGCCATTCTCATACAGCCGATACGTCGATCCATTCGTTCCCCACCACATGTTCATGCTCACGTTGAAGGTTCCATCTCCATCCCAGTTATCATGCGAGAGCACGGGGTAGCCCGGCTCGGCGTCGGTCACCCGTACAGTGAGTACGTTGCTTCGCGTGGTACCGAATGCATTTGTCAGTTCAGCGATATAGCGGTACGTGCCGTTTGCTTTGTATGTTACGGACGTGACAGTGGATTGGGCTTGAGGTGACGAATCTTTAAGTATTTGCGTATCGATGAGTTCATCATTCTCATACAATTTGTAAGTTGTACCGTTGTTTCCCCACCACAAGTTCATCTTTATTTCATAAGATCCATCCATTAATCCTGTATTATGGCCGTTATCACTTAATAGTACGGGCTTGCCTGGGACTCCGGTAGCGTTCGCCACGATGTTGCTCACCACCGCTGTCGCCGTACCCGTGTTCCCTGCTACATCGACGAATTTGAACGTGAAGCTTCCGTTCTCTACGAACGTGTAGCTGTCTGCTCCTCCGTTGTTCGTTATCGTAACCGGCTCGCTTGGCGTGATCGTGGCGATAACCGCCTGATTCGTAGGGTCCGACGTGCTATATGCTATCGTTGCCGTTGGCGCGGTCCTGTCTATGCGGAAGGTAATCGTCTGATCTGCCTCCACATTTCCTGCTCGGTCCGTCGATCGATACGTGATGGTATGTGTACCATCTTGTTCAAAGGTCAGAGGTATCGTGTACGGCAACCATATCTTCCCGTCGTCTAGGTTATATACCGTGGAAGCTACACCGGATTTATCATCGGTTGCGCTCAGTGTCGCCTGAACGCTACTCACATACCAACTGTTCCGTTCCGTCCCTTCGAGCGAAACGACCGTCGTCGGAGGGGTTACGTCAGTAACAATCCATTGCATGGAGCGAAACTTGGAAGATAGCTTCCCGTCTCCAATTCCTCCTCCCCATTCAATGAACCCTTTCCTACCGCTGCCGTCATTGTCATTGACCAGCAATGAGAAGCTGATGTTTCCATTCTTCTCCGGCTTAATCGGAGCGACTTCAGACCAAGGGAGGGATAATTCGTAAACGGTAACGTTCTGCTCTTGGTCTCTCTTAATGACTAGCTGACCATTCGTAATCGTCCCTTTCTTCACGCCCGGAGGTGCAATCCAGCTATAGATTTGTGGACCGTCTGGCGTTTGAGAAATTCCGAACTCGTACCAATACGGTTCTTCGCCCGGTAGGCCATTCGCAATGGCAAACTGAATGCTGTCGTTGTTCCAAATATCTGCCCCCGTAAGCGTCGATGAATGTACATTGTCCTTAACCTTCGCAGATAGATAGAGATGGTTCGCATCGTAGCTGAGCCAGACATTTCCGCTTAAATCTGCTGCCCCTTGATAGCCGGTCATTTTGACCGTACCCTTCGACAGATCGATCGGCGCTGCGCTGCCTGCCGTGTCCGGATCCAACACCCCATCAACCGTAACAGCCCTAAGGGGCACTGGATTGAATTCAGCAGTCCCTAAGTAGGTAAACGGATCGAAGCCATCGACATGAACTGTCACATTGATCGTGCTGCTAACGCCAAGGTTCATGGCAGCAAGGGGAAAAATCACGGAGGTAGATGCGTCGGCTGGAACCGAAGCATTCAGAACCTCCGATCCGGATTGGGTTCCGAACCGCCATTCTACTTTTTTAATCTGTATGGGTTTGGATTTGGATTCGTTCTTAATTGTAATCATGAGTGCTTTGCTGCTATCTGATTCATTAAGGATAGGTCGAACCTGAACGTTATACGATGGAAGTGTCGATGCCGAACTTCTCAACAGGCCGACTCTCTCGCTCCCATTCATCAATACGCCTGTAATAAGGCGAGTACCTGGTTCGTTACCACTCTGCACGCTGATCGTTTCCGTCGTTTTCTGACCGCTAGGCGTAGTCACCGAATAGTTCTGACCTTCTACAATGAGGTTGAAATCAAAGTCATCGGACATCTTGTTAACCGTCTCCAAGGCGAGTGACATCGAATCACCCGCGTGTGACGATTCACCTGTTAACGTAAATGTGGAATCCTTCTCAATGGCTGTAACTTCTCCGGTCACGTAATACGGTTCATTGCTTAATGTCACAAATACGTTACCGTTATACGGCGTGTATGTGTGCGTATTCCCCATCATATCTGTGATCTGAATCGGGCTTATCGTACGTATGACGACAGGAATCGATCCGCCTGTGGACCATACGGCCCGAACATCTTCACCGTTCTTGTCAAACCTGTAGCTTCGGATATCACTCTCCGTGGCATCCCGTGCAACGAACTGTGCGTTGTTCAACATCTTTGTCATAGTCGCAAAAGTCGTATAGGCGGGCTTCGGTGTTAGACTCCCTAACGGATCGTTCGGATTCCGCAAAAGGCCGAAATTATCTTCATTAATATTTTGTATCCCGTCATTGATCAGGTCATACCATACGACCTTCTCCACGCCGTTCGCGATTGCAACGACATAGGCGCGAAGCAAATAATTGGCTTGGGTCTTCTCATCCACGCCGCGGGCATCGAGCTCGGTTGGCCATCCGGTCTCATTAATCCAGATCGGCTTCAGATTCCCGTTATTGTACTTCCGAATCAAACTCTTCAAATCCGCAATCTGGATTTCATACCCTTCCGGCGCACCGGGATATAGATAGGGATGAATCGAGAACCCATCCATATATGACATGCCACCTAGCTTAAGCACATCTTCAACCCACTTGAGATTACCCACTGTCGATGTGCCAAGAACAGGCAATTCAGGGTACGCAGGTTTGATCGTCTCATACGTTTTCTTCAAAAGCGGAACATAGTATTCTGGTTTGGAATCGGCCGGCCCATTGCCGCGATCTCCAAAGCTGCCGTAAAATTCGTTGTATACTTCAACGGCATCCATCTGACTTTGGTAATGATCGACATATGCCTTCATGTAATTGGCGAATCCTGTCCGCCCGGCATCTGTATATGGGGTACTGTTATTGTCGTAATTGGGGTTCGTGTATCCGGATACGTATAGGAAATCAAAATCGTCTGCATCAAGCATATTCATGTAATAGTCCGGCTGAGATGTAAACGTGTAGATCCCCTGCTGTCGCTCGATGCCAGTCCACTCATAGCCGCCCCGCACCATGCGGATACCGGCATCCTTCATCAACTTCACGATATCAGGAGTCATGGACTGCGGAAAACGATGCAAATGCGTCGATACCCCGAACGGTGCATGCTCATTTCCTGATGCATCGCGAGGGGTGAGCACAGTGAACGGTGTCTTGATGAAAACGGGATCGCTACCCACCAGATCGGATCTGACATACAGCGTGAAATATCCATAAGTGGAATGCGGAACAGTCCATATCGCTTCATTCTGAACCGTCGGTGCCACGCCTTCCGTTACGAAAGATCCTTGATAATCGTAAACAGCCCATGTTACGGATGATCTTGCCGTCTGGACTTTGAACTGAATCGACTCACCGTTCGTATAGACATTCCCTGGACGGGTCTGTATCAGCTTCGTCGTTGGTGTCGTTGCTGTAACATACGGACCATCATTGCTCCATTGATTTTGAACGTTACCAGCCTCAACTTTGAACGTATATAGCTGACCAACCTGTAATCCCGTTACTGTATAAGAAGTCGTTGATCCATTCACCGATCCAATCAAGCTGCCATTGCGATAAACTTTATATCCTGTTACACCAGCTGAGTCGGTCGCGGCAGCCCAATCAAGTTGAAGACCATTCTCTGTCATGTTCGAGACGCTCACACCCACGCCGCCTTGCCAACTCGGCGCATTTGCATTCGCCCTGTTGGGAGAAATCTCTAGGTAGGGTTGGTTGACGATGTTCTCCTTGCTGTTGATGGAGACCGCATGGCCTTGCGCCGCCTGCTGAATCAAGGCTAGGCTTGCTATACCGTCCGCAGCCCTTTGCTGTTTGACGAAGGCTGTTACGTCCCATTCCTGCCAACTTGCCGTCTTGCCAACATTGGCAGATGCCAAGTAATGGTCGATGTTAGGTTTATTGTTCCAAGTCACCGTCTGCTCTTCCCAAGTATCGTCCTCCATGCCGTACGCTTGAACGCTGATCGTCGAATTCTCCGAATCGACGGCGTATAGCTTTAATTTGGCTGTGCCAATTTCCCCGGCAATGGAGCTAAGATCGAATTTCAAATAGGCTTGCCGATTTAAATTATTGTCTGCGTTAAAATTTTTGACAAGAAGCTGCGTTGAGGAACCAAAGTTCTTACTCGCATTCCCGCCAGCGTTGACGTATGTATCTTCGATCGGACTCAATTGGACTGCCGATAGAGCGGTAGCAGTATCGGCAATAGATGCCGCTGCGAACATCGGCGTATGCCATGGCAGAACAAGACTATGTAGTAGTGCTAACGACAAAGATAATCCCAAGATACGAATAGACGTTTTCACTGACCTATTATTGATCACCCTTCTCACCTCAATCGTGTATTGTTCATCAACTTGTTTTCACGTTCACAAACTTCGTTGTCAATTATATTGTAAACGCTTCCAAACGTGCTGATAATGATTACCCTTTGGTCCTTACGTCCTTCCTATTTCCTAGTTGTGAAATAACACATCCCGTGTTGCTGGCTTCTTCGTAAGTTTCAACGTGAGCGACTGGTCTGGCGACTCTAGCGACGATTGAACGGCATGTTCCGAGACAGTAACCGATGTGGCACGATCAAGACACTGGTCAGGACCGCAGAGCGTCAATGCAAACAAGAACAGAGCTTCCTCCATGGCATGGAAATCAATTTCTGCCGGTTCTCCTTCGTACAGGACATAATCCAAGCTGACAACCGGACCCTCCTCGATCAATTCCCAGTGGAACGCGCTGAATCCATCCATTGCGCCATACAATGCCTTGACTGATAAGGTCGTCTCCCCAAGGCTCATTTGGAATGCATCTTCGCCCATCTGCTTCCATGCAGGTACTTTACCGGTACTTCCAATTTCAATCCTGATTCGCAAGTCCGAAGCGGTCATCCATCCATGAATAGGATCCAAATTCACATGTGTATCTCCGCCGTCCAGTGCAAACTGAATGCCGTACAGTACGGAAACTTGCTCCTGCGAACTTGTATACACGGCCGAGCAAAAATCGTACCCGTCGTGCAGCACCCTTAGCTGGATATAACTCTGCTCCTGATTCCCGGTGTGAACGTAACCCAGTAGATTTCGGCACTGCTTCCACATCACATTATGATTGAACGTGCCAAGCGTGAACTCAGGAGTCATGTACGTATAAGCCGTCCGCGTCCGGAACTCGTGATATGGAGGCAAATCCTGTCTCAGCTCCCGCACATCGATGCTGGTGAACAGTCCATGGAGCCGCTTCGGACAGACGATGCCTTGCGCATACCATTCCAGCCCATATACGAACTCATCATCGCTCACAAATAGCACTTCACCTTTGCAAGCCATCTGAAGGAAAGATAGGTGCGAGCGCCCTAGAAACGTCTGATAGGAACGAGCATGCGGTCCGGACCACTGCTTCAGCTGCGGATGAAAATGTTCGGCAACCGTCAGCCATGTCGCATCTAACAGCTCATTCGCCAATCGCTTGGCCTCTACCGTGTTCGAATACGTCACGAGTGCGGATAGTTCCAGGATCGCCACCGTACTGTAAGCCGGACTATTATACTCCAGAAATGCGCCGGTCTGCGTGGAGTAATCGTACAGCCGCTGGAGACGATCTAAGCCATACTCGAAATAAGCACGATTCATTAATCGTTCGCCCGCGATCAACGTAACGAATGCCCCCATAATCGCGATATTCGTATAATCTGGACCCACATTGCGTTTGATGATGGCTTCGCAGCTATGACAGATCGCTTGGCTTGTTAATTGCTGAAGATCGGCCGGGAGTCGGTTGCTATGCCGCATCAACACCTGCAGCAGACGCCTTCCGATGAAATCGGCCCAGTTCCAATCGGGCGGTGACATCATGGACAACGGCTCTTCAAAGTACCAAGACCATATCCCGTAGGTAGGCGAATCCGCCTGTTGATCCTGAAGGATTAGGATGGTTCGCAGTATTTCGAATGCCCGATCGAGATAGGTGTCCTCATGGCTATCCAGAATGGCTAGGGCATAGTCAAGCGAATCTCGTATGGGGTGAACATATTCTACATTTCTAAGCTTCGTATGATACCCAGGACTCGTGAACGGTGTGCGAAGCATCTTGATGTCTTCATTGTAATTCACATGATTCGGTTCCAAAGCTTTCTTGAGGAAGGGAAGCCACTGGGTTTCCTCCTCGTATATGCTGCTGTAATTCGTGCTCGACATGTTTTTGCCTCCTTATCTTAACCTGGTTGCGGGATGCTTCTGGTCCTTTAAGGCATTCAGAAGCATACCTACCGGGTATTCCAACGGCATTTCTACTTCAGATTATCTTTGTTGGCGTCATACCACGCTTGCGCGAGTTTCTCCACATTATCGCCGCCAAGACGCTTCCATTCTTTCCGCAATTCGTTCAGACCTTGCTCAGGTGTCATCGAGCTTCCGCCGGTCACGACCTTAGCTTCAATCTGTTGTGCGATCGGATTAAATGTCGCGATTAATTGGGTCAATTCAGGGAAATCCGGATTAAACGGAATATCTCTGCGGTATTTATTTTTCATGACCAACTCTAGTGACTTCCCTTTTTCCTTGGCATAATTTTGAGAAATTTCATCTTTAGAGGCCATGGCGAGGAAAGTCTCCGGTTGCAACACGTTATCGATCATGATGGCATATTCAAACGCATAGGATACTTCCTTCTTGAATTTTTCTGGATCGATTTTCTGCCGGACGCCGTCTACCATGTTAAAGTGGACGTTTTCTTCGCCATACTTGAGCGGTACCCAGCCATCCTGCAGCATCCAATCGATAAATTGAATCGCTGATTTGATCTGCTCTTCATTCATCTTGCTGTTGAAAGCAGTGAATACGCTTGGCGGGGCCTCTTGGTACAATCCGTTTTTGCCGTATTTGCTGCTAAGCGATTCGAGGGGAACCAGCTTCGCTTTGGGATCGTTTTTCACCACGTTGTTATTCAACTCTTCGATATCCCAGTTACCAAAATAAATACCCGCTTTGCCTGTCGTCAGTAGTTGACTTGAGCGCTGGAAATTCGTATCTGTAATATATTCCTTATCGATCAATCCTTCGTCGAAGAGCTGCTTCTGGAAAGTTAACGTATCCACATAGCGGTCGAGCGTTCTACCGAATTGCAATTTGCCATCCTCGACGTACCATTGGTTCTCGCTTGTAAAAAAGAAAGCTTGATCAATCGAGTTGGCACTCACGCTTAATGCGATCGGCACGGTGTCTGCTTGACCATTGCCATCCGGGTCCCCATCCTTGAATTTGCGAGCCACATCGATAAATTCTTCCAGCGTTGTCGGCGCCTTCAGTCCGAGCTTATCCAGCCAGTCTTGACGAATCCACATCCCATGATTGGCAAGCGTCTCACGTACGAACGATACTGCATATACTTTCCCGTTAAACTTCAAGTAAGGCTGCAGCTCGGGATGCTTCTCCAGATACGCTTTGTACGTCGTGCTGTACTTGTCGATATAATCGCCAATGGGCTGGATTGCGCCTTGATTCGCCAACTGACTAATGTAATTCCGATCGTATTCCCAGATCAGATCAGGTGCCTCGCCGGCTGCGATTAACGCGTTCAGTTTCGGCTGAGCTTGGTTGCGTGCAACGGGTACCCATTTCACATTCACGGGAGATTTCTCATTAATCCACTTCGTCCAACGATTATTCTCGTACGTTCCTTCTTCTGTAGGTACTTTCCCGCGATCGAACATCGAAATGCTAATTTCCTTCTTAGATTCCGCATTGACCGTGGTAGGTGAGCCAGTCGAACTAACCGGCTGCTCCGATGCGGATTTGTTCGAGGTGCATGCGACCAGCATCGTCACAGACACTGTGATCACCATCAGGCTCGTCATGGCGTGTTTCAGCTTTTTCATCGTTTCATCCCCTTTATCATATTGATCTATATCAAGAGCCTTCGGCCCTGTGATATCTGCCGTCAGCCCTTGACCGACCCAATAAGTACACCTTTGACGAAATGCTTCTGGAGGAACGGATAAATGCACAGGATCGGCGTGACGACGATGACGACTGCTGCCGCCTTCAGTGCCTCTGGCGTCAGAAGAACCTGCTCCAACGCCTCATTCCCTCCCATATTGTTCAGTAGGTTACTGTCCACCAGACTGATCATCTGATACAGCTTAACCATGACGGTCAGCTTCGTCGATTCTGTGATATACAGCATCACGTTGAAGTAACTGTTCCACCATCCAACGGCATAGAACAGGGACAACGCCGCCAAAATCGGCTTACACAGCGGTAAATAGATTTGCAGCAGGATTCGCAAGTCACCAGCACCATCGATGGATGCCGACTCCTCAATTTCCTCCGGAAGTCCTTCCATGAACGTCTTCATCACAAACATGTTATACGTACTGATCAATCCCGGCAGCCAAATGGCCCAATACGAATTCATAAGCCCAAGTGATTTAATCAATATAAAATTAGGAATCAACCCTGCGACAAACAACATGGAAATCGTAATGCATAGGAGTAATCCATTTCGACCCACCAATCTTTTTCTTGAGAGCGGATAAGCCGCCATGATCGTCATGATCACGTTAAACAAGGTACCGACAATCGTAACGATAATGGTATTTCCCATCGCCATGATGAGCTGTCCATCATCGAACAGCCGACGATACGCAACCGTATTGAATTCGATCGGCCACAAAAACACTTCGCCGGACGTAATCGCCCTGCTGCTGCTGAGAGACGCCACGATTTCGTACCAGAACGGGAATAAGGTTAACAACGAAATACCACCTAGGATTGCGTAAGCGCTTACGATTGTGAGTTTATTGAAGATTCTTCTTTCGGTTCGTATCATCGAATCACCACAGCCCCCGTTCCCCGAAAAGTCGGATCAGGCGATTGACGCCGAGAACGAGAATGACGCCAATAACCGATTGGAACAAACCGATGGCCGTCGTGTAACTGTAGCTCATGTTCTGAAGTCCTACCCTGTACACATACGTACTAATGACATCCGCTACATCCAGTACGGAATTATTCTGATGGACAAGCGTCTGTTCCAAGCCGACGTCCATCATTTGTCCCATGCGGAGTATGAGCAAGATGGCAATCGTACCGCGGATGCCAGGCAACGTGATATGCCAGATTTGCCGCAGCTTGGCGGCACCGTCGATCTTGGCTGCTTCATAGAGCTGAGGATCAATTGAAGCCATCGCCGCCAGATATAGAATCGTTCCCCAGCCGGCTTCTCGCCAAATCCCTGCGATCGTATAGGCAATCGGCCACCAGAATGAATCGGCCATGAAATAGATGCTTTCTCCGCCGGTTATTTTCTTGAGCAGCAGATTCACGATCCCCGTACTCGGCGATAATGCGGCAATGACAATGCTGCCTAGCACCGCCCATGACATGAAGTGGGGAATGTAGAGCATATTTTGCACGATCCGCTTATACCAGTTCCGGCGAACTTCATTTAATAGAAGAGCGAGTATGATCGGAACGGGGAATCCGAACACCAGACTGTACAGGTTAAGCATGAGCGTGTTCCTCAGGATCCTCCAAAAATCCGAGCTAGCGAATATCATTTGAAAATGTTTGAATCCGACCCACGAACTGCCGAATACACCGTCCGAGAATCGATAGTCTTTAAAAGCAATGATCTCTCCGACAATCGGAACGTATTTAAAAAGAAAATAAAAACAGAAGACAGGCACAAGCATAAAATATAAATATTTGTCCCGCAGCATTCTCCTCCAGATCGGACGCCTGGATAGTCCATTACGTACGGCATGTGATCCGGTCTGCGATTCCGCTGTCGCTAACCTCCCTTTCATAAGTCCTCATCCTTTCGTATCATATCGCCTCACCATTTCACATGAAGACATGCGACTGATGTGTGCTACGATTCAAATTGTAGGAGAGGAAGCCTTAACCCAGAAAGAGACGCGTTATGCAATTAGTGACTTTTCTTACAAAATACCGGGTCGCATTTTTTATGATTTGTTCATTTTTATGCGATGTGATTCGTAAAAACCTTATTCTACCGCGATTTCGGTATTTGCACCTAGCACCCAATCCCGATGCTCCGAAGGCGTCATGCCTGTATATTTCTTAAATGCCCGCAAAAAGCTTCGCGTATTGTTATACCCAACCTCTTCGGCAATATCGTTGATTTTGCGATTCTTATCCATGAGCAAGGCAACGGCAGCTTTAACCCGTGTCTCAATCAAGTAATCGATGAAGTTCTTCTCGGTATGTTCTTTGAACAATTTGCTAATGTAAGTTGGAGTGAGTTCAAACTGATCAGCCAACTGCGCAAGTGAAAATTCGCTTTCTCGATAATGCTCCTCAATATAGATCAACATGTTCTCGATCAACTTATTACTGCCCCGCTGCTCCCGCTTCTCTTCTACTTTGCTCGCTATCTGCGTAAGCGCCTCCAGCACGATCTGCTCCAGCACCTTCCAATCATGGCAACGGTTCATGCGTTCGTGAAGATTGCCCATGCTATTCAGAACTTCGTCAGTATCAATACCCGTCGCAGCAATAGCCTGCAACGATTTCATCACCAGCTCATAGGATAGATGCCGGATGAGCTCCGGGGATAGACCGTCTCCAATCGCCTCCTGGTACAAGAGTGCTACGTTTTTCCTGATCTTCTCGATCTCCGTATGCCTCAGCGCTTCCATAATGCGTTCCGTCATCTTAATGAGACGATAATAATCCTGATTATCCGATCCGATCAAATCTTCAAATGAAATAACGGCATGGCTGCCGAGCACCATGCGATAGTGCAGTGCTTTTTGTGATTGGTCAAACGATGTGGGAATATCTTTCATGTCGGAATAACATCTACCTACACCGGCCGATACGCGTAGTCCGAACTGATGCTTCATAACATCCAGGATGAGTTCAAGAATCGTTAAGGCTTGCAGATGGTTCTGTTCCACATCCCCTTCCGCGAAGCTAAAAATAATGGCAGATCTACCTGATCCTAAATCGATTGCAACCCCGGCGGTCTCCATATGGATCAATTCTTCGGCGACATTACAGAGCACATAGGTATACAGCGTCTCATCCTTGGAGTTCATGCTGCCTTCCTTTTCAATCTCGGCCGTACAGACGACGAACATGCTTGGATGCAATGGAAACCCGGTAAATTCTAACTGGCGACTTACGGACGAATATTCGGTTCGATAACCCGCTAACATATCCATTACGATTCTCCATTTCAGAATCGGCTTGGAGTCCCGAACTCGCTGCTCCAGTTGTTCGCGATCCATGAACATTTGGTCGAACACCGTTTCCAAATAATCGAGTCTGGCAACCTGTCCCGGCTTCATCGGCTTGAATGCGCCTGTCATTTTGCTTACCAAGCGATCCAGCGGTCTAAAGGTTCGACGGTTCACGTAGAAGAGCACGGATAACGCGAGCACGACCATCAAGACGACAATGCCGATCATCAGATTTCGAATCGATTCCAACGGCTGGTACAACTGGGTCTCAGGAATAACGCTGACAATTCTCCACCCCGTATAATTGGACTTCGTATAGAAGATGGACTGCTTGCCTCCATTCCATTCGACTGCGAATTGCCCGCTACCCTTCGAGCCTAATATCCGGTTGATGTAAGGAATGTCCGTCATATTCTTATATAACTGCGATTTGTCGTCATGCGTCACGATGTTCCCTTTGTCATCGATGATGAACGTATGCATCCCCTCTTGATTGCCAGCGAACACGTCGCTAATCATGCGGTAGAGCATGTCCTCATTGATATTGACGGCTACAAGCCCCTTCCGATAACCTGGACTGCTAATTAACGGATAGGGACGGATGAGCGTGACGACATCCTGCATTTTCTCCCCATCCCATACTTTGTGCGTCGCGATCCATTTTGTGTAACCTGCCATATCCAAATAGCCGCTTAACCAATGGTCTTCTGATTCGTTTTTCTTAATAAAAGCTTTATCCGTCAATACATCGCCGCTAATGTTCGAGTAGACAAAGACGGAGGAGAATTGATCGTTGGCATGCACCATCGTCTTCAATTTGTTCGACAACCCGAAGAAGTTGACATACTTCTGAGAGACATCATCGAAGCTGTCATACATGAAATACACGTATTCCAGTTCTTCTGATAAGTTCAACAAGTCCTTCTCCGTCGAGTGAAACACGAGCTCGATCTTATCGTCGATCTGCTTGAGCAGCGCAATGTGCGTGTCTTTCAAATCGGTCTGCAGACGTCCTACCGTACCGAAATAAGACAAACTAAAGGTAATGATAATGATGATGATAAAAATCGATCCATAAATCATCATGACTTTCCCCGAAATACTTAAGCGCATAACTTCCCCCCCTTTAGATGTCTACTGGCTGTCCTTCATATTGTCGTGAGTTTACTATATCACTCAATGTTTTCCGTGAATATCACATGGATAGGAAAAATTCCCTTCTGTTCCATCGTTTCTCTCTAGTTAAGAGCCTTGATGGACAAAAGGGAATCTATCTTGATTACGAATACGTTATTAGCGTTGGCAGCTTACTTTACCAGTTCTATTTGACTACCGCCTTTCACTTCAATGACTTCACCATTCGCTTCCAGCCATATCGAATGATATGAGGGATTGTACACAAGATCCATCCCCGCCGAAAAACGGAGGCTCTGATACCTGCGCAAGTAATCCACGATTTCGATGTTCGTCGCGTACCATATGTCATCACGACCGCTAACCGATTCGCAAAAGCGCTCTATTACATCCCAGTTATTGTCGTGATCGAACTCGTAGCTGTGTCCCCAGACATACAGCATATGGAGATGCTGTCTTCGGCCTAGCTGCTTGAATGCCTCGGTCAATTCGAGCAGATTCTGATTGTGATGGCACGTGGGGTGCCATGCGAAGTAATCATCCGGCATTTGAAAATCGCCATGACTGAGAACCGTTCTAGCATAAGCGATCCCGAGGTGCGGAAGTATCTCTTGCATTTGACGATTGAATGTGCCGTTGGGATAGGAGAAACCTCTGACAGGGTAACCGGAGATACGTTCTAGCGACTTCCGATCTTCCATCAATTCACCTACGATTTGCTCCCTCGTACATCGGGTTAATGTTGGATGTGTCACCGAATGCGCTGCGATTTCATGGCCTTGATACAGGTTCTTCACTTCTTCTAGAGGAATTCGATCGTGATGTCCGGCCAAACCCGAATTGAGATGGAACGTTCCTCGGATGCCGTGCTGATTCAATGTGCGAACCAAGCGTCTATCGGCTGATCTTCCATCATCATAGCTCATCGTCAGTACTTTATGTTTCCCTTCGGGAAAGGTCAGTTGTACATTCGCCACTTCATCAACTCCGATCTACGTGTGCAAGAGATAGTAGAATTAGAGTTAGCCCTTGACCATATAGAGTCGGGATGCATGGAATTTCTTCATAAGCCGCGATGCTCGACATGACTGGCGTTCCTCCGGATACCCCGAGTACTGTTCCGTCAGGAGCAATCCGCTCAATCACGCCATGCAATGTCAGATCGATCGCTTCCTTGTAAGAGTCATCCAGCCAGCCCATACGCATACCGGCTAACCATCCCGCCGCAATGCCAGCGCTCCCAGATGTCTCCGCATAAAATTCAGGTTGGTCCATAACCGTGCTCCACAAGCCATCTTTCCGCTGGTAGTGTCTCAGACCTGCTGCAAGCTGTTGGTATCGTTCTATAATCTCATCCGAGAAAGGTGTTGTAGAACCAATCTCCTCCGCAATCCATGGACTTGCGAGGATGACCCATGCATTCGCGCGTGTCCACCTTGCAGCGGACATGTGATGCTGCTCCTCACAATTCCAACCGTGAAACATCACTCCTGATGATGGATCCTGCAGCAATCGTAAATGGGTAAGCAATTGAAATTCCGCTTCGATCGCGTATTTGCGATCCCCGGTTCGCTTCGCAAGTCTTGCCAGAAAGAGTACAGCCATAAATAAGGTATCCGCCCATACTTGTTCGGAAAACTGAACCTGTTCCGTGACCGTATGCTCAAAAGCGCCTTCCCGGGTCCGCGGTGCTTCCAACAGCATCCAATCCCCGATGCTAATCGCAGTATCCAGGTACCAACGTTCGCCGCTCACGCGATGCAACTCCGGATATATAGTATACGGAGCCATCGAATTGATCACATGCATCTGCTCGCTGAGGTGCTTATTACGCGCCGTCCATTGGAGCAAATATGTGACAGCTTCACGATTATTCATCAATTGACCGTATGCCAAGATCGAAATAACGCCGACGCCCGGTACCCAATCCCAGCTGTCCATATCCATTCCCCAGTCGTTCGCCGTCTCATCGATCATGCGGTGATAGACTCGCTTCGCAATACTTGCTACATCATCCATCTTCATCGTCCTCTCCCAGATCAAGATTTATTCCTTATGTTATTCCCATGCCAAATGTTCTATTGTAAATGTAATGGATAAATACCCTCTATACTTGGGCTTATGTTCAGTTTTTATGGGGATTTTTCCAAAAATACAAAAGACCATTGGGTTCGCTCATGGTAAAATGAACATACTGCTATCATTTCTTAAGGAACAGGAGACCGCGATCATGCATTCAAGTTCTATCTCTCTCAACTACCAAGTCGACGATATAACGAATCGATATCTAGATAATTTCCCGGTTCTTTGTTTCTTCCGTGATGGAATCATCGGCCAGCATAAGATCCATGCGCATCGGGGATACGAGTTCTATTATTGCCTGGAAGGGGAAGGCAAGCTGCTCGTTGCCGATCGCATGTACGCGTTAGTGCCAGGTACCCTGGCCATCATCAACCCGTATGTTCTGCATTTGCCATCCGTGATCGGAACGAAGCCCCTGCACCGCGTGATCCTCTCGCTTGACGAGCGGTATATGCAGGCTTTCAACAATTCCCCTGGTATGGATCTTTGTATGCGTAGGCTGCTGTCCGAACCACAGCCCTTCTGGCGACTATCTACCGAGACCATGGCAATTATACGAAATCTATTACAGCGGCTTGTGAGGGTAATGACCGATAAACCAGTCTATTATGAGGCATCAATGCACCATCTGCTAGCCGAATTGTTCGTCACGCTGGCAAGGGAGCCTTTTGATCCCATGGAGTCAGACAACCAAGTGAATGAAACCTCTCATCTCGCAGAGCGCATTATGCGTTATTTGACCGCGCATTACGCCGACACGATCGAAGTCAGTCGGTTGCATGAACGGTTCAATGTCTCTCGGTCGCATATGTACGATCATTTCAAACAGGCGACCGGCCACTCCTTGAACCGCTATTTGACGATTTATCGAATCAATCAAGCCAAAAGGCTCCTTATAGATACCCCGCTATCAGTCACAGAGATCGCTTCCGCGGTCGGCTATGGCGATCTCTCGCATTTCTTCCATACGTTCAAATCAGAAACGGGCATTACACCAAACGTTTTCCGTAAACAAACCGGGAACTGAAACAATGAATCCTAACGAAGCCTTTATTTCGGTAGCTTGGCCTCTGCAGCATATATGGCACTCCGAATGATCGTTTCCCATTCGTTTATTTTATTCTGTGATACATGAATTTGACTAAGAACACCAACGATTGATCGCAATTCTGCAGCTGTCTTCACGGCATCCCCTTGCTTGACAGCTGCTTTATAACGTTTGTCAGCCGCTATTCGTTGTTTATTGAACTCTATTATTTTTTTGCTCTCAGTTGTAATTTGTTTTTTTAGCGTTTGCACCGGTACTAAAATATCTTTTACTATTTTGGTTTTTTCGGAAGCGTGCTTCTTCGCAGTTGTTAGAGCATCTTTTTTCAACTTGATCTCCTGTCTTGCAGCAAGAACAGAAGCCTTCATACGATTCCGCTTGAGTTCAAACAGAAGAACAGATTTATGATCTTTACGTTTCCTAGCTTCTGTTACTTTCTTGCCAATGTCCTTGTATTCCGCAAGCAAAGGTGAGAATTTTTTCTGACTCTTGTCTGCTTCCGTTTTCAATCTGTCGAGTTTCACCTTGTCTATGAGCTGTACTTGAATATTGATTTCTTTTAGCTTCTCATTGTTTTGCTTGCGCAGGGCCTGAATTTGCTCTTTCTCCTGTTTGTTCGTTAATTCTAACGCGGAAAAGTTGTCATGCAATTGATCAATGCTTGTTAACGCACTATCCCACACAGGATCTGCTGCTCCTGCAATGGGTGGTCTAATCAGGAACAGCAAGAAACACACAATTAGAACCACAGGACCGATCTTATATCGGTTGGACGCTCTTCTTCTTTGCAACAAATCAATCATCTCCCTTATCGAATATGATCTTCAAAAGAAGCGCAAAAAAGCACCCCACAAGAAAGGCTTGATAGCCAATCCTGCGAGGTGCTTCTCCCGCACTCTTTCAACTTGAGAATAGTATATAGTCGATGAGATAGAATGTCAACCAACTTTTGGAACATGCGTTCTTGTGTCATTTACCGACAATCCTGTTATCTAAAGTTATCCCCAAACTGGACTGTTATCATTTACTTACTGTGATAACCGTCTTCTCACTGGATGTTGTTCCAGCATCATTTACAAGTTCACAACGATATTCATACGTTCCTATCTGTTTGCCATGAATGTCTGTAGTGGCTGATTGCGCGTTCGGCGTGTGATCATTAAGTATCTGTGTATCGATAAGTATCCCATTCTCATACAATCGATACACCGTACCATTGGTTCCCCACCACATATTCATGCTGACTTTATAGCTGCCATCGCCATCCCAGTTATCATGAGAGAGAACCGGTTGTGCGGGTTCTGCTTGTGTGACGGTTACCGTATACACGTTGCTTCTTGTTGAACCTGCGGCATTCGAGAGCTCTGCGACGTAACGGTAGGTACCGTTTTTACGATTCGATATCGATGTAACGGCGGTCTGGGCAAGCGGTGAATGATCTGTGAGGGATTGCGTATCGATGAGGACATCATTCTCATAGAGCCGATACGTGCTGCCATTATCCCCCCACCACATATTCATCGTGATCGTATACGTCCCGTCTTGGATTCCCGAGTCGTACCCATTATCGCCCGATAGGACAGGATGGCCGGGGATACGATCAGGATCGGGCTTCGATGCGGGCTTCACTGTCAATTGCCCATATCCCTCGCTGCTTAAGAAGTATGCCGTATCCTTCGGACTATAGAAGACTGTGATTGTGTAGATGGTCTCCTGATCCATATTGTTCTTTGTCTCAATCTTGTAAGGCAACGCAGCAACCCCATCCGTATCAGTTACCGCGTATCCAATCGGCTCACCGCCGTACACAGCATAAGATACGCTTGCTCCAGAAATGGCTCGACCCTGCTTATCATGCAGCGTCGACTTCAGGGACACGATATCGTTGCTATGCCCCTCTGCATTAGACAACTCTAGTACGGTGCTATGATAAAGCTTGAACGACAATTTCTGCTCGCTGAGCTTACCTCCCGGATCTCCTGCTTGCACAGTTAAGGTGTGGATGCCATTGGCTGTAATCGGCGTTCCAGATGTCCATGCTTCCCCATCCAACCAGATCCGTGGTGTCAAGATTTCACCATTTGCCGTCTCCGCCTTCACGACCGGAGCGACCTGATCGACATAGCTCTCTCCTTCCGCAACGCCTTGAATGGTAATCACGGGGGAGTATGGGTCTTGAACCCATTGCGCCGTTCTGAATTTTTTGGCATCCTTCACTTCGCCAATCCCGGATCCCCATTCGATATACCCTTTCCGCCCCAAGCCATCATTATCGTTCACAAGAAAAGACAGGCTTATCGCCTCGTTCGCGTCCGGTCTGATCGGAGTCAGCTCAGACCAGGGAAGCGCAAGTTCATAGAGCGTTTCCTTCCGCGCTTCATCTCTCTTCACCTGTAAGGACCCCTTCGTTATGATCCCCTTGGCACTGGTATCGGCTGACAACCAACGATAGATTTGCGGACCTTGGGGGGTATCAGATATGCCGATTTCATACCAACCCAAATTCTCACCAGGTATGCCATTCATCAAGGCGAACTGAATGCTATCATTCTTCCAGATTTCTTCCCCGCTTGCAGGCGTGGAATGAACATCATCTTTCACTTTCGCCGTCAAATAAAACGCATCTTGATCCCAATTGGCCCATATGCTGCCGTCCAAATCGGATGATCCAGCATAATTCTGCATCTTGATCGTTCCCCTCGACAACGAAACGAGCGGAGGTATCGCCATGATATTCGGGTCCGCCACACCGTCTATTTGCACGGTACTTCGAATCAATGGATTGAAGTCCAGCATGCCTTCATATTTATAGCTCTCTTTCCCATCGATAGATACCGTCGCTTGGGCCGGGTAACTGACACCATATTCAAATCCGCTCAACGGGATATCGAACGTCTCCAACGTATTCGGCGGGATCGCCTTATTCAAAGCCTCAGTTCCCGATTGCGTACCGAACTTCCAATCGACGTTACGAACAGAAAGTCCTTCCGTCTTGGAGCGATTTCGAATTTGTAATCGCAGTGCTTCGGTTTTCTTATTCATATCATGAATAACGGGGACAACCTTGGCGTCGTACGCTGAAGATGTTCGAACGGCATGTTGTAGCTTTCCGATCTGTTCACCATTTGCCGTCAAATCCGCCGTGACATAACGTTCTCCGATCTGCCCCCTTCCCGGTAAGGTAATCGATAAAGACGTCTTCTGACCAGATGCGGCGAACAGTGGATATACGGAATTTTCCACTTGTACAGATACATCAATCGGTGTGTCCATAATATTATCTGTCTCAACCTTCATCGTGACGGGTTCACCAGCGATGGCCTCTTCTGCAACAAGTGTAAAGGTTGAATCGACTGCAATGCCTTCGATCTCGCTCTTCACGTAAATCGGCTCGCCGGTTAGAGTCATATACACTTTGCCATGTAGCGGGGTGAAGGTGTCGGTATTCCCCATCATATCCGTGATTTGAATCGGATTATTGGTAAGAATAGCCGCCTGTACAGGCGTGTTCGCCCAGACAACGCGCAGGTTCTGGCCATTTTTATGGAATTGATAGCTTGAAATACCTGTACCGAACGAATCCTGCTGTATAAATTGCGCACCGATGAGCTCTCGCGTCATGCCTGCATAGGCCGCATAGCTTGGTTTTGGCGTAAACGCTCCCTTCGGATCATTCGAATTCCGCAGGATGCCAAAATTATTCTCATGATAGCTTGGATCCATGCCATCGTTCATGAGGTCATACCAGAACACTTTTTCGACGCCTTCCGCTAGAGCCAAGACATGTGTGCGCACGAGATAGTCTGCTTGTGTTTTTTCGCTGATGCCGATGCCTCCAATCGACGTTGGCCATCCAACCTCCGTGAACCAGATCGGTTTGAGCTGCCCCTGATTGTATTGACGAATCAAGTTCTTCGTACTTCGCACGTTATCTACTATGCCCTCAGGAGGCCGCTGGCTCTGGTAGGGATGAATGGAGATGGCATCCATATACTGAAGTCCCCCAAGCTTGAATACCTCTTCCATCCACCCGAGTGGCGTACCCGCCGTTGCCATGCCCACCACTGTAACATCGGGTCTCGCAGCTTTTATCGTCTCATAGGTCTTCTTCAGCAGTTGGTAATAGTACTCCGGTCGAGAATCCGCGGGACCGTTGCCACGATCTCCGAACCCGCCATTGAATTCGTTGTAGACTTCAACCCAAGGAATCTGATCTCCATACAGGTTCAATAAGGCTTTTCCGTAGTTGGCAAATCCTTGACGGCCTTGATCCGTATAAGGCGTGCTGTTCTGATCATAGAATGGATTGGTATAGTCAAGGATAATGAACGGCTTAAGTCCATCTTGCTGTGTGCGTTGCATGTAAGCATCGCGATTCGAAGGCTTGCGGTATTTACCTATCTCGTACTCAACGGCATCCCATGGAATCTCGTCGCGAAAGTTTTTGACGCCTGCTCGGTTCAGCAGTTCGCTTAACTCGGGTGTCCACCCTTGTGGTGTCTCCCATGCTAAGTGCGTCGACATGCCAAACGGTGAACTCGCCACAGTAGATGAGGCAGCACTAGAAAGACGAGCCAAGGTAACCTCTGAATTTTTGATGAGCTGTCCATTCTTCTTCGCTTCTATCCGTAATGAATAATAGCCGAATTGTTGTAAAGGGATAGACAATTTCAGTTGTCCACTCTGCACCCCACCCGTGCCAGCCAATACCTTATGATCCAGATGATCATACACACTCCAGCTTACTGAATCACCTTGCGTAGCGATGTCAAAGGCTACAGGCTCATTTTCCAAGAAAATATTGCCCATTCGCGTCTGTTGAATCGATAAATCGGGGAATGGCGCTGTTAACACAACGTTGTCCAGACGGATTTCACCGATGGATTTACCACCGTTCAATCCGGACTTCTCTAATAAGAATTCCATTTGCTGCGCAGGGCCGTGCCATTTGCCATCATTCGCTCCACCGAAATACAGGTAATTTTGTCCGCCGTCCAATTTATATATTTCGATCTTCTGCCAATTTGTTGTTGGTGATAGGGTGATTTTCTGCTGATGCACCTGTCCTGTCGCATCTTTTAATCGCAGGGAAATCGAGGTCGCATCCGCCGTTTTAATCCAAAATGCAATTTTTTGGATATCAATAGGTGAGAAACTTTTGCCTAGTGAAATATACTTGCCGCCAGCGCTGAAGTCCCCTCGCAGCTTGCCGGCATATAGTCCCGATTTGGGCTCCATCGTATCTCGCACATATTGACCGCTTGCGCCTGGAAAATCGGTTCCTAGACCCATTCGCCATAGATCGAAAGCCTTCTCGAAAGTTCCGATCTCGGCATCCCATAGCGGATCTTGCTGCGGAGCTATAGCAGATACGGCGTCAATCCACACATCCCCGCTCGTTTTACCACCAATTAACCCGGCTTTCTCCAGCAGAATACCGATGCCTTTTGCAGGACCATGCCACACGCCATCGTTAGCTCCATTGAAATGAAGATAATTCGTACCACCGTTGAATTGAGCGATTTCGATCTTCTGCCAATTCGCGATTGATGTTATGGCAATTTTCTGCTGATGCACCTGTCCCGTTGCGTCCGTCACGCGAAGGACGATCGCGGAGGCATCGGCTGATTTTACCCAAAACTCGAGCTTCTGCATATCGATCGAACTAAAATTTTTACCGATCCCAACATATTTCCCACCGACGTTAAAATCCCCATGCAGCTTACCGGCGTAAGTTCCTGATTTCGATACCGACGAATCCCGTACGAATTCGCCTACCGCTCCAGGAAACTCAGTACCCAAGCTGAAATTCCACACCTCTTCGTCGCTCTCGAAATCACCAATGGGCGTGTCGTGCAACGATTCCACTGCATACGCTGTATAATTTTCACTGATCAGAAGTCCGTTCATTGGCCAAGCACAGAGAAGTAGAACCAACATGAAGCATATCATCCGCTTTTTCAATCCCAATCCCATAACCTCCCGTATCGATCCAATTTCATACCTATTCAACACCACAAAAGTAAGCGTTTTCAATATGTGCATTCTCGAATATCCATAATGCCAACCCACAGCACGTCATCCGAATCGGAAAAGGTAAAGGTGATCTTGCGACTGTCTGGACTGAACGATGGGTGCGGATGTCCCGGGTGGGTCCCGCGGCAAGGCAGCTCGCACAGCAGCTTAGCGCGTGTCGTCTCCGTATCGATCAACACGATCTTCGACACACCGGGCTCTTGGGTGTCGCAGGCTGCGTACCGGCCGTCCGGACTAACGCCGACATGCCAGTACCTGTAATCGCCATTGATGAATTCTTGGTGCACGCCTTCCCGATCCACGAATAACAAACCTGACGGTTGATCCGGACTATGCGGATATTTCACGAAGTATAATCCGCTGCCATCGTATGCCCATATTTCGTGCCCCACGTACTCGACAAGCTGTCCGTACTTATCCTTTTTTTGCAGAAAAATATTCCGAGTTGTTCCACTGCGCATATCTATAGTCCATAAACGGTCCGAGATTTGCTCTGTTGCACCCTCATGCGAGTAGAATAGCAGCTCAGGGTTCACGGGGTTAATCATAGCATGATTCGCAATGGGGTAGGGTTCGTCGAAAATGGGACGTACCGCTTCACGAACTTCCCCTGTCACCGTATGAATGGTGCCGATCACCCAACATATTTCTCCTGATACGCATTCAGCTGAATCGTCTGGCGGATTATACTCCTGCCAATAGACACCTAGCACCCTGCCGTCATTCGTGATGGATAGCGGACCCATCAACGTGCAATGGGACGAGAGCCGACAAATCGTTCGCCGTTCACCACTCCAAACATCAATGGCATACAACTCATTCTTGTCGAACAAATATAAGATATCCTCGCAAGACACGACGCCGCGCCCCCAAGTCAATCCTTCCTCCAGCACCTCGGTATCACCGGTCTCCGAATCGACGCGCACCACGTTTCCCACCCCTGTTGTCGGATCAATCTCCGTGTGCACGATCAGATGCCGACTATCCGATAACCAGGTCATTGCCGTCATATAATGATGTGCCGTATCGCGACCTTCGCAGCCGATCGCAAGGATCGGCAGTCCTGTCGTTTGATCTGTAAAGGATTTTCTCGTGAGCATGCTGCTCCCTCCTATTCCATCAATCTATTGCTTGATCGCATAAACCTATTGAACAACAACCTTGGAGAGCACGTCCTCATCGAATTTCTTTGCGGTCATATCAAGTAATTTTTTGACATCCGCATCTTTGTTCGAAAATATTTCTTGCAGGACATTGGTTAATGCCGCGTAAGTCTCCTGCCCATTGTAGGATGGCTCCGGCACGCCTTTCATTACCTTGGTGACTTCCGGATCATATCGAAAGACGTTATCCGGATATTCATTCACCAAGGCTTCAATCTTCTTGCCATATTCTGAATCCGGTTTATAGTAAGCCGGCGCTCCGTACAGATATACTTGTCCTTTGGCTTTCCGATCTTCCAGAACCAGCTTCAGCTCATCGAGACCGCTATCTTTGAACAAATCGAATGTGACATAATTGAATGCCATTTGCTGGGTTTCAGGCGATTCTTGCGGATTAATGACATCGTAATTACCGCCAAGCACCCCCGTGTGATCGCCGCCTTTCTCCATCGAAGGGATTGGCAGAATAATCAAGTCTTCTTTCTTCATGCCGCCGTTATTGATCGCATCTTCAATACGATCGCCCAGCACCATCGCAGCACGTCCTTGCTTGAACAGATTGTATACGTCACCAAAGTTCAAGGCCCAGTTCTGCGGGAGCGCATTGCCTTCCCATCTTAATTTTTTCATGAACTCCATTGCTTTCACGCCCGCGTCGGAGTTGAAGGCCGATGTTACTTTGCCTGCAGCAACTTGCTGGGTGGTGCCTCCAGCGGCATATAAGAAATTCGTCCAGTTCCATCCTCCCTCATTGCCTTTGGCCATCATAGCAAATCCGGCAATGCCTTTGGCTGGATCGGCCGTCCCTTTCGCCGCCGCATAGAAATCATCCCAAGTCCAGTCCGGCGTCGGAACCGGGATATTCTTGGCTTCGAATAGCTTTTTATTTATCATCACCGCCATGATATACCCGTTCGCCGGAATCGCATACATTTTGCCGTCAATCATGAAGGGACTGGCCAATTTCTCGTTGAAGTCGTTCGCGTGATTGTAATTCGCGAGATAAGGCGTTAAATCCGTAAGCCATTGATGTTCCAGCAATACTTTTCCTTCCGTCGCAGGGGTTCGATAGAATGAAGGGGCCTGATGAGCCGCCATCTTGATTCCGATTTCATTCGGCGCATACTGCCAGTCATTCTTCTTTAGCGTGACATTCGGATACTGTGCCTTGAACCGGTCCATCCTTTTGTTAATGAACTCTATGCCTGTGAGATTATCCGACTTCGGGAACTGGACGGTCATCGTCACCGGCGCTTCCTTGGTCTCCGCTGTCGAGTTTGTCGCCGGTTCTTGTGAGCCCGCAGTTTCCTTGCTCCCCTCATTCCCCGTCGTACTGCTGCCGCAAGCGCTTACGATCATCGTTAAAGCTAGAATCGTGAGGAGAAGAACATTTTTTCTTTTTGTTTTCACTTGGTTTACCCCTTTCGGAATTGGATAAGGTCGATTACACGTTCATCATACAGGGTCACACCTGTTGGATCGATGATCGATTCTCGGATTGTGATGATGGATTCACTGGAACAACGCTATCCTTTGACACCTGATAGATTCAGGCCGTGCATAATATTTTTCTGGAAGAACAGAAAGAACAGAAGCGGCGGAAGCATGATCACCGTCAATACACTGAACTTCACATTCCACGTCAGATTGAAGGATTGAATAATGTTACGGTACACGACCGAAGCAAGCGGATATTTCTCCGGTGACGTCAAGACGAGCGACGGCCAATACCAATCGTTCCATGTCGACGTAAAAGCGAAGATCAGCAATGTTGAGAAGACAGGAATCGACATCGGAATCGCAAGCCGGTAAAAACAACGCAGTTCGGAAGCCCCGTCCATTCGTCCGGCTTCGAACAATTCTTTGTTAATGCCATCGAAGAAACTTCGCAGCAGCATAATGTTGAATGCGCTAGCCCCTGCCGGCAGCCAGAACGCCCAATAAGAGTCGATTAATCCGAGGCTCTGCAGATTCAAGAAGCTAGGAATCATATACGTCGCGCTAGGAATCATGAGTGTGCTCATGAAGAAGAGCGTGATCCCTTTGCGGAACGGCAGCTTCATCTGGGAGAGACTGAACGCCGCGAGACTGACGATCATGAGTGAAATAACGGCATTTCCGCCAAAAAGGATCAGCGTATTCATGAAGGGTCGGAACAATTCCACGTACTTGAATCCTTCCGCGTAATTGCTCCACTGGAATTGCTGTGGGAATAAGCTTGGCGGAAACATGAAGATTTCCTGATTGGTCTTGAACGAAGAGAAAATCGTCGTTGCAAAAGGATACAGCATCGTCACGGCGAGCACAAGCAGTGCAAGCAGCATGATCGAATATCCAATGCGAACCGAACCTTTCTTTAGATCAAATGATGACATAATACTGCGTTCGGGTTGGCTCATACTTTTTTGCTCCTTCCTTGAAAATAGTAGAGTACGGTCGACAAGGAAGTCAGCACGAGGAACATCAGAACGCCCATCGCCGATGCCCTGCCGTAATTCAAGTTCGTGAACGCTTCATTAATGATCTGATACATGTACGTCAGCGTCGCGTTGTTCGGACCGCCGCCAGTCAAGGCCATATGTGTCATGAAACCCTGAGATGTGCTGATCAGCTGCAAGATGAACATCAGCACATACAGATGACGTATGCCTGGAATCGTAATGTGGCGAATGCGCTGTAGCACACCGGCACCATCAATTTCGGCCGCCTCGTATAAATCTTTCGGAATGCCAACGATCCCTGCCAAATAGATCAACGTTGCACCGCCAAAGGCCTGCCACGTCTCGGCAATCACGATCGAGATCATGGCGATGCTCTTATCGGTTAACCACATCAATTGATGATCCCCGAACCAAGATGCGATTTGGTTCACGGGTCCTAACGGATCGTATAACCATTGCCACATGCCATAGAGGACAACGGCTGGCACAATATGCGGCAAATATACGATTAATCGCATGACGCCTTGAAACCGTCTTAACTCAGAGATAGCAATGGCGACAATGCTCGGCACCCAGAAGCCAAGCAGTACACACAAGAACATATAGTAGATGGTGTTCCAGATCGTCATTCCCATGTCACTGTTCGCAATGACCTCACGATAGTTCTTCAGGCCAACATAGTTACTACCGTTAATGAAGTCGACATGCATGAAGCTGTACACCACCCCCTTGGCAATAGGCGTCCAGAGAAATAGACAAAAGACGATGATCGCTGGCAGTATAAAGAGAACTCCCCATAAATAATCCTTGCTTTTCTTGATCAGCGGGTGAACCGGTTGTCTTCCCTTGACCCTCGCGGTTTGTGTGGACACCCCCTCACATCCTTTCTTTCATTGGTATATCATTTATTGTATTGAAAACGATAGACAGAGCCCATGACGGCTCCTCCGCACTCTATGATGGATTCTATGCATTAGAAAAACCGCCTCAGCGGGCGGTTCCATGTGGATTATGCAATATAGACGGCGAGTTCTTGCTGGGACCGAATAACAGGAAGTCGGATTGTGACTTTCGTGCCACCGTCTTGTCGCACGAAATACGATAAGCCATAGTCATCTCCAAACCTTAATTGGATCCGTTTATGTACATTGCGAATGCCAAAACCTTTGTCCGGGTCTGCCGTTCCTGTGAGAATCGCTTGTACCTTCGCTAGATCGAGTGCACGAAACCCGTTATCTTCGACGGATATGAGCAAGGTGTCTTCCGAAGCATGGATATTGATCCATAGCTCCCCCTCCCCATCCATTTTACCAATACCATGGAGAATGCTATTCTCAACGAGAGGTTGAATGATGACTTTTGGCAACAAGCAGTCTTCCGTGCCCTCTTCGATTTGAATGTGGAATTTGAATGAATGATGATAACGCTTCTCCTGTAAATGCAGATACGCTTCGACGTGGTTCAGTTCTTCCCTTATCGTAATGATTTCTTTGCCACGGCTTAGGCCGATTCGTAGCATCGTCGACAAATCTCTAACCATGTCAGCGACCTCCGGCACGCCTCCGCGGATTCCATACCAATAGACAGAATCCAGCGTGTTGTATAGCAAATGCGGCGTGATCTGGGAATGCATCAAGTTAAGCTCAGACTCTTTTTGCTTGATTTCCATCACGTATTTTTCTTTGACCAATTGATTCAACCGCTCCGTCATCAAATAGAAAGAACGGTAAGACGTACCAATTTCATCGTCTCGATCTTCTTCGGCGTATCTTTTCATTTCTTTTCCCGGTTCATAAGATCGCGTAAGACTGGCGAGTCTTGCCATCGGCCTTAAGACAGACTTCCCGAGATACAAGAGGAACAACAGAATAACGATAAAGTAGCCTATCGCAATCGTTCGAATAATCCGCTGGACCTCATTATAAGAACCTAATAACGCGTTAAGCGGGATCTCATAGATGAGTCGATCGGCATACGAGACACTGTCATGATAGACATACATGTGACTATCCGTAACCCACACGTTAGTCAGCAATTCCGAACCGTGATCTGGAATAACGAAAGTTGATGCCTGGGGATCTGATCCGACAAGGACCGTACCTTTCGCATCGGTTAAGAAGACTCTGGCATGATCCGGCAGCGTAATGGCATTCATTTCACTCATCAGCAGTTTTTCGATCTCTGTGGCTACGACGACGCTGATGGGTTTTCCTCCGTGGGAAAGATCCGAAACAGCTCGTATTAATGCGATGGTCTTGCGTCCATCTGGATTGAAGCCGAATTGGTCGATGCGCTCTACTAAGCCTCTTCCGTCCGCTGCCATCGCTTTTTCAATCCAATCGCTTGCGACAAGATCTTCTATAAAAAACACACCAGCACTCGATACACTTGTAGAAGGGGCAAAATCATAGTTCTCTGGTTGTTGCGTTCGTACGAACAAAGAATAATTCGCATTCGTCGAATAGGTGCTTAGCAGATTCTCGGTTGCAATGTATTTCTGCAGACTTTGTTCCGCATGGAATGCCGTGTCATCCCGCCATTGTTGAATGAGATTCGAGCTCATGATGGTTACAAGCTTCTGGTCGACGGCATCCATCACCCGGTCCAACGTCGCATGATTTTGTTTATTCAATTCGGAAAGGGCAGCTCCCACTTGCATTTTAATAGAATAAGAAGCTCGATTGGAACCGAACCAGAAAATAAGGAGCATGGGAATAAAAATGAATACGATGACAAACAGCACAGCCTTCTTCGTTAAGCGTTGCGATTGTGTAGTTCTGAACAATGAGCCTTCACCCCAATCCGTCTGAATATCTGTCTAACATTCCTTCTCCTGGCTCATGACTCACGTACCGCATTCGGGCTTTCGCCATAATAGCGCTTGAATACGCGGCTGAAATGCTCTGGCGATTCATAGCCGACCTCATCCGCGATTTCATATCGCTTCTTGTGTGTATTCACCAGCAAGTACCTGGCCTCCTCTAATCGCAATCGGGTCACGAATTCCCACACCGTTTCGGCTACCATTTGCTTGAATATGTAGCTCAGATAATTGGGACTGAGATGTACATGGTCAGCAATATCCTGGATTTTCAGCCCTTTATGCCGATAATTCTGCTTGATATAAGCAATGGATTGCTGGATGATCGCTTGATCATGGTCTGCCATGGATGCATGAATAAGCTCCGCCGCATCTGTTAGAAATTCCGCCAGACGATGCTGGATTTCTATACCTGATAATGGAAATTGGAAGAATCGGATCGGTTCTAGCAGCGTATAGCGCTCTCCGACCGTTTCCTTCATTTCAAGCAGCGTGGCGTAGATCCGATAAGCGATGCTCAATGGAATACCAGCCGTCGAATCATCACGCTCAAAAATCGGTGAAATATCAGCGATGAACCGTTCGATGACACCCAGAATATCTTCCTGGCTTTTCCCTGTCTTGATCCGTTCGACGAAATGCTCCGTTCTCGACTGCCAATCTACCTGCACTGAAGCTTCCTTCAACGAAAAGTCTTCGGCATAAAAGACGGTGTGATTCTCATATAACGCATGCCATTTAACGGCTTTGGCCGCCTCTCGGTAACACGCTGGGAGTGCTGGAAGTCCAAACTGAATCGGGCTGATGCCAACAACCGCGTCTATATGAAGGTAACCTTGAATATTAGTTACGAGCGTCCTCCCGATCAAATGGAGCCGGGAGATATGGTCTGTTTTCCGGTCTGTATGCTCGGATGAATCAAACTGTAGGATCGTGACAATCTGATGACCTTGACCATAAAAGGTCACCGCATTCAAATCTGACAACGTCTCCTCAACAATATTGATTGCCGCATATTTCAGCAGATTACGGTCTCGAAGTGAATGAATGGTTCGATGCGAAGCGCCAGACCGTTCCCAAGAAAGTTCGATGAGAAGTACCAAATAGTACGGGCCTTCAAATTTGAGTCCAATCTGCTCGAAGATAAACAAATAATCGTCGGCATTCACGAGCGACCCTGTAATCACTTCATTCAAGATATAGGAGCGCAAAGATAACATGCCAGTCATCGAAAATTTGAGCTTGATCGATTCTTCCAGCAACCGTTTATATTTATCATTCCGTTCGGACAGTTCCGAGCCCACGACTTGGATCAGCTGCTGCAGCTGCACTGGTTTGATCAAGTAATCCCTTGCGCCTAGCCGTATGCATTTCTGTGCATATTCAAATTGATCATATGCCGAGATGACAACGACGGGAATATCCGGCTTTTCGGATAATATGGACTCCATCAGTTCAATGCCATTCATGCCGTCCATCTGGATATCGGTCAGTACGAGGTCAATCGATTCCATCCGCAAGTAATCCAAGGCTTCGTAACCGTTCGATGCGGTCCATACTTGCGTAATGTTCAGCCCAGACATCTCCAAAAACTCCTTAATCCCTTGGCACACAATGGCTTCATCGTCTACAACCAATACCGTGTACATGCATGCACCTCCTAGATCCGGTGAGCCTCGATACCCGAATCATTTATTGTCATATTTTTCATTATGCACGTGTCGAAAGGTATCTGTCGATGATCAATTCTTAGAGCATGGTGATGTATTCAAGGGAAAATAAATGATCCCGTCAAGTCAGCGACTTCACGGGATCCATAAAAGCGTTGTGCGTTCATACGACTCGAAATCTTACTCGATAATCTTGCTTGCCACGAACACCAGGTCCTCAATATCAATTTTCAAATCTTTGTTCACATCTAGATGTTTGATGAGTTCCCAATCCGCGCTTGCGGAAGTTTTACCGTAATTCGCCGCGATCATCGCCAAATCTCCGATGCTGACCTTGCCGTCCTGGTTCACGTCGCCCGGCATGCCAGGATGGACGATCTCCGGCTTGATCTGAACGGTAATCGAAGATGGAGATGCCTTGGTTTCCTTTCCTGCATCATCACCCATTGTGGTATCTGTGACAGAGATGGATGCTGCAGTAGCTGCCTCAACCTTGGCTGCCTTGAACTTCAGCTTCAATATCTGTACCTCACCTTTCATGCCGTTGTCGGTTCCGTTGCTTGCTAGAATGAAGCGCAGTTTGCCAGGCGTGTCTTTCACAGTCGACACGAGGTTGATGCCATCCTTAGTCGGATCGGCAGAGATGAATTGGAACAACTTTGAATCGTAGGTCATTGCAATATCCGCCGCATATACACTCTCGGTCACATTACGCAGCCCAAATTGCACGGTAAATTCCTTACTGGCGTATACACTGCTCTCAGACAACAACATTGTTTCTGATGGGTTGAATCCAGGTTCTTTGGCGTAAACCGTACTATACTTGAGACTTTCATCGGATCCTTCGCTTTGAACGGTATAATAGATTCTTCCTGCTGCCGGTCCGAAATCCAACCCTTCAATCGTTAGGGTACCGTCTTTGGAAGCGACTTTCTCCGTCAATGCTTCCGTGCTCTCCAATGATTTGTATAATCGAACCTTCTGACCATTCCGTACGCGTTCCAGGACAACTTTATCCTGCGCACCTTCTTGGTTCTCAGCGGTTACGAAATGCATCATGATGTTATCGGTTTTCGGCAATGCTCCGCGCTCGAACATCTGCCATTCGTAGATCCGGATCGCCCCCCAAGGGGATGAACCGCTATTGTAGACCTGGAGTTTGAATTCTCGCGCAGTGACCGGCTGATCGAGAATAATATCTGTCACCGCACTGTGATTATCGCGAATCCGCTTGGCGCTGATCCAATTCCCCGCATCGTCTTTATACAGCAGTTCGAAATCAATCGTGTTCATGTCCTTCGCTTCTCCGCCATATTCAGCATGTTCGACGCGCCAACGGCGGATCGTCTTCGTCTCGCCTAAATCGATGGACATATAGCCGCTTTGCTTATTCGTTGCACACCATTTGCTATTCCCTGTCACTGTGCCATCAAGTGCCTTCGCAGCAGGCTCAGCTTCGTTCTCGGCCGATACCCCTGTCACTTTGGCGTGCAGCGCGACATTCGGAGAAGCCTCGTGATCGCTGAATTCCGTCGCAGAAATATCCATCCCCCATACAAAGTCGACTTCTGCTGCCGTTCCGCGCTTATAGTCTTGGTTCACAGCCACAACGAGCAGCTTCGTGATGTTGTCTGACGAGGCATTCGCAGCTGTCCGCGAAATGTTCGACGTATAGAAGTGATTGTTCGGCGTGACGCCGATCAATCGTGCACTTCCATCCGCATTTTTCTGATAGATTTCGTAATGCAACACGTTAGATGCCTTCGTCCAGCTCAACCGAGCTTCCGCTTCATACGCCGTACGGATGAGCTGTTCATCCACCTTCGCCTGCTGCGGTGCAGGAAGGACTGGTGCAACTGAATCATAGATTTCCAGTTGTCCTAAGTGAATCGAAGATTGGTCTAACGGCGCTTCGTTACGCACTTGCAGACTTAGCGCATATGCCGTCTTACCCGCTTCACCCCCAAGATCAATGACGGTAGATTGCCATCCTACACCGTGCTTCGGCAGCGCATAATATTTCATTTGTTCCTTTGCATAGTCTGCACCATATGCTACGCCAAGCGATAGATCTGCTCCAGTCGGATTATGATAGACTAATCGAACTTTTGTCTTGTCCGAGATCTGCAGCTTGGTGCTGTAGAGCATCACATCATTCACGGATGCCGCATCGAGTGGTCCGCTGAACTTAAGCGAGTTCCCACCGTTATAAGCTTGGTCGAAATCATACGCTACATTGATCCTGCTGCCAACGCTTCGAATCCACCATCGCCATGTCGGCATAATGTCTTGGACGGAGCGGTTGTTCCATTCCTGTGTGCCTGTTACCGCACCGTCTATGAAATATTGCTTGCCGTGACCACTGTTGAAATTGGTCGTAAACGGCAACGCTTGAATAACGGAAGCGTCCGTCACGAATCGCGCCATCCCCTTCCAGCTAGAAGAATCATCTGCTAATGACGGATCCCCTTGCGGACCTGTCCATAAATATTTCTCTTTTTCATGAAAATCCGCAGGATTTGCAGCTAATCCCATCGTGGAGTTCGGGGTATAGAGCGCGATCGAAACTTTGGGCTGTTTCTGCTCATTCAGGAGTGGGGTCGTATTAATATTGGTGTTATACGAGTTCTGTTGGATTTCGAAGCCTGCATAGGCATCATAAGGATCGCGGTTATGCCCTTTCATCGTCGTGACCGTCGTATTGATCTGACTCGTCCCCCAGTTATAGTTCAAGAAGAACTCATCGACCGCATATGTACCGTCCGCCGCCGGCTTCACATACATATCATTATTGCTGTTGACCGCATTCTGGTAGGAGACATTACCGTTATTGGACTGCGCATCGTACCAGCTGAACCGAAGGTTCGAGTGTCGCTTGACGTAGCGCATCATTTCATTCATCCGTTCAGCCGTCGCTTTACTTACGCCATAGGTTTCTTGATTCATGAAGTACCCATCAAAGCCGTAGTATTCAGCAATCTCGATCATTTTGTCCGCGATAGGAAAAGATCCATCTGGATTCTGCTGTGTGAACGCATTGACTTCTGCCAGCGCACCGGGCGTGCCCGAGCCCCATGGGAAGCCCACGGTAGCATAGACTGGCACCCCATTGCGATGCGCAGCATCAACGATGTCCGGGGATGGGATAGCGAAAATGCCTTCATTCGTACCTGCCCAATAAATATAGGAATCTAGTAATTGCCAATTATCAAAAGCATAGACATTAAACGCATTGCTACCGACGGAGCTTGCTTCATCGTGGTTCCATGTAGTGATTGCGGCTGAGGTAATGCCTGCCTGTGGATGTGCTAGAGGGTTAATCTGAGATCCTTTGAATCGTTGTTTGTTCAGAGGAATGGTGGAGCGGTTCAATAATGCGTCTGGATCTGTATTTGGCGACCATCGCAGCAAGGTTTCGACTCGGAATGCTGGGGCTAGTGGCTGAAGACTCAGCCGATCGGCATAATTCTCATTAATGACATCCGTTCCGTCGCCATTCACTGCGGCATAAGCCTCGGGTGTGAGCATACCTACAACAAGGGGGAGCAGCAATACAATAGATAAAATACGCTTATACCTAGCATTTTTATTGTTCATGTATTCCTCCTAGGATTCAATAATGTGATGCCTCACGTGCCAACCGACCCTCCTTCCCATCGTCTCTAGCTACATATTAACTGATGTAAGCACTTTCATCTACTCAAGAAATACGACATTCGATGGAGAAAATAAACTTTTGAACGTGGAAAAGAAAAGAACCTCATCGATAGATCGATGAGGCTCCACTTGGATGAAGCTGGATTAGTTAGACTTCTTACGGATGTGATCAATATAAGGACTGATTTTCGCATCATATGCAGGATATGAATACTGATATTGCTTGGCAATTTGATGCGCCGTTTCTCTGAATAACGCCACACACGTATCGAGGGCTGCCCACATGGACGGGATGGAGACCATATTATACGTTGATAGCAGTCTCTCCCATATCTCTCGTGTGACGTATTGTTGCAAAAACTTATCTGACTTCCCAATGCTCAAGGTATATTCCGTATCCATACCAACCTTCCACCGCAGCATCGTGAGCAGATTCGGGCGAAATACATTGTTCATCATATCGATCGCGAATAGAATCTCTTGCCTGGCCAGCCCTTTGGCGACATATGTCGCACTCATCCAAAATTCATTGCAACAATCATCGAACGATCGCGCGCTCGGCTTCCGAATATAATATTGACGATCGGATGCGACAACAGGCTGCTTTATCCGATTGTCCTTATCAAGCAATACTTCCACTAGACCGTCGCTCTGTTCGAAGTAATCTCCCACTTCACCCAGCGGAATCAACGTAAGATCAATCTTGGTTCCGTCTTCGAAGATCATGAGATAGGAGAACCAATTCCCAAGCTCTGCCGGGAACAGCTCCATATCCTCGGGCTTCTGCAGGATCATCCGAGGGCCGAAAAAGTCGATCCATTCATCGCTGCGCTTGAAGTGCTCCATATCCGTGACAAAATATGAGAAATCATAGTCTTGAAATTCATCGGGCGGGATATTCACATTGGTAAGCGAGCCTTCCAGTGTAAATAGCCGAATCTGTTCATAGCTATGGGCAAATTGCATGCCTAAGTCCATCATTTCTTGTCTGCTTCTCACGATCGTTATCCTTCCTCGCCATATAAGGTGTTGGTCGTACGTTTGACACATTTCCAACCTATGGTACACCACGTTTCCTTACAGTATATCACGCAAGAAGAAGAACCCCGAATCGAGCCGGGGTTCACATTAACTGAGCTTATCCTAACATAGCAGCTTGCCGTTTATATTGATCTTCGAGTACGAGACAAGCCATCGCTTCGACAACCGGAACAATTCTTGGACAAATGCATGGATCATGCCTGCCCTCCGTCTTAATCTCTTGCTCCTCTCCTGCCACGTTGATCGTTCTCTGAGTTACAGAAATCGACGATGTCGGTTTCACGCTGATTCGAAAGACGATCTCTTGCCCTGTGCTAATTCCTCCAATGATGCCTCCCGCATGGTTACTAAGAAAACCATCGTTGCTCATCGCGTCATTATGCTCGCTGCCAAGCATGGAAGCAGCTTCGAACCCTGCACCGAATTCGATGCCTTTCACTGCGCCAATCGAGAGCATCGCCTTCGCGAGCTCCGCATCCAATTTATCGAATACTGGCTCACCAAGACCAGGGTCCACCCCGCGAATCCGGCATTCGACGATGCCGCCGCAGCTGTCGCCCTGCAATGCCAACTGCTCGATCTTCTGTATCATTTCAGCCGCTGCGGCCGGATCACAAGCGCGAACCGCATTCTGTTCAATCGACGCTTCGTCGAATGTCTGGCATGCAATCCCACCGATCTCGCGGGTATATGCCAGCACTTGAACGCCTCTACGTTCTAACAGCTTACGCGCCACAGCGCCGCCAGCGACACGAGCTGCTGTCTCTCTACCCGAAGCCCGTCCGCTTCCCCGATAATCTCGGATCCCGTATTTCTGCAAATACGTAAAATCCGCATGACCTGGTCGAAAAGCGTGCTGAATTTCATGATACGCGCCGGGATTCATGTCATGATTATGCAGCATGATCGCGAGCGGCGTTCCTGTTGTCCTGCCTTCGAATACACCCGATAGAATCTGAATCTTATCGTATTCCTTGCGCGGCGTCGTCACGGAAGATTGACCTGGTTTCCGCCGGTCCATCTGGCGTTGAATATACGTTTCGTCGATTTCGACGCCCGGCGTCACGCCATCCACGATGACACCGACCGCTGCGCCATGAGACTCACCAAACGTCGTTATTTTGAATACCTCACCATATGTGTTACCTGCCATTATCCCTGTACCTCCTATTTTCAGTACGCTATCGATACGCCTAATGCTGACAATCGCTCAAAATAATCCGGACACGTCTTCGACACGCAACCTGGATCCATAATCCGTACATTCGCGATTCTGAGACCAATTAGTGACAGCGACATCGCCATCCGATGGTCGTCATGTGAATCTAATAAAGCCGGCTTCGGCTGGCCTGGATAGATCGTTAAGCCGTCTTGATGCTCCTCTACCTGAATGCCGAGCTTGCTCAGTTCCTTGCATATCGCGGCGATACGATCACATTCATGATGCCTGATATGTGCAGCGTCCTTCAGTGTAATAGGAGCATCGGCAAATGGAGCCATGGCCGCAATTGTAAGCGTCTGATCTGACCATTTCTTCATGCTTAGCGTAAAACCGCCTTTGAGTTGACTTGGACCTTGCACTTCAATAAAGCTGTCACCCCGATGCACCACACAGCCCATCAATTCCAACGCATCTAAGATCTCAATGTCCGGTTGACTTACACTGTGCGCGTTCACCCCATCGATTCGAATGCATCCCGCCGTGAGTGCTGCGGAGGCCCAGAAGTAACAGCATGTCGAAATGTCCGGCTCCAGCTTATAAGACTGCGCATGATAACGTCCTGTAGGAACTTTAATCGATTGCCCATCATGGGATACCTCAGGTCTTATTCCGAAGGAAGCCATCATATCGAGCGTCATTTGAACATAATCCCGTTGAACGACTTCACCGTCAATGTGTATCGTGATCTGTTCTCTGGCGTACGGGGCGGAAATGAGCAAGCCACTAATGAATTGACTGGAAGTGGATCCTGGCAAATGGACTTCTCCACCTTGCAAACCTGCTGCTTGAAGCGAAAAAGGGAGACAACGTTCCGATTGCTGATAATCGAATTGCGTCCCTAATGCCGTTAGCGCGCTTAACAGCGGAGAGAGCGGTCTATCACTCATACGTTTGCTCCCTCGCAAAGTCCATGATCCATGGCCTATCGCTAATGCTCCCGGCAAAAACCGCGCCAACGTCCCGGCCGCGCCGACGTAAAGTTCACCTGTGCTGTTCGGCCACGCGCCACCTCTCCCATCGACATAAGCCATATCCCCTTCTATGGCGACCTGCACACCAAGCTTCGTTAGCGCATCGATGCACCAGTATGAATCATCGCTTTTTAGAATGCCATGGAGCTCCGAGTTTCCGTCCGCCAATGCGGCGATGATCAATGCGCGATTGGTTAAGCTCTTGCTTCCAGGTACCTGAATGCGCCCATTCACAGGTCTTTCCGGAGGATGAATAGTCACTTCCGCTTTATCATTGTGGGTAGACCACGGGGAACGCGCTTCCCAATCTGGTTCGGTTAATCTCATTTCCGTCCACCTCTTTTGTTTTATCGGTTAACTCCGATTATAATGAGGGATATGAAATAAGTGAAATCGGAATATTATCATATTGTCATAGAGGAGGTCTATATCATGATGAATCTCGAATGGTATCGAATATTTATGCATACCGCGCGCTGCCAAAATTTAACGAAAGCTGCACAGGAGCTCCACATTACACAGCCCTCCGTCAGCTATGCGATCAAGCAGATGGAAGAAGCGCTCGGAATGAAATTGTTCCATCGACAATCCAAAGGTGTAGCGCTCACAGTAGAAGGACAGGCATTACTCCAATATGTGGAGCAATCGTTCGCGTTGCTGGAATCAGGTCACAAGCATCTTCACAATCTGAAGCAGCTGCATGAGGGGGAAATTCGTATCGGGGCGAGTGATTCGCTCATCAAACATCTATTGCTGCCGCAATTAAATGCTTATCACCAAGCCTATCCGGGCATTCGCATCCGTCTCTCACATGGCAAAACGCCCGACATTACGAAGCGCCTAATCGAGGGCGAGATCGACTGTGCAGTGTTGCACCTGCCTATGGATGATCCGAAGCTAAGTATCGAGCCACTTGCTGTGTTGGAGGATTGTTTTGTCGTTGGGGAAGCGTATGATGAGCTGAAGAATCACTCACTTACAATGAAGGAACTTGCTTCACTACCGCTGATTCTATTATCTCCAGGCAGCCGTACAAGAATCTTCGTCGAGCAATGGTTCGCAGATCAGGGCTTCCAGGTAAAGCCGGATATTGAACTCGGTAGTGTGGATCTACTATCAGAATTCGCTAGACTGGGGTACGGTGCTGCGTTCATTAGCCGTTCATTCGTTCGTGAAGAACTCCAGAACGGGAAGCTGTTCGAACTGAAGCTTATCGACCCGCTCCCGCCTCGATGGATTGGTTTTGCTGTGCGGCGTGATATGAAGTTGTCCATGGCGGCCGATGCCTTCGTGCAGCTTCTTCGGACTTCTTCAGAAGGAATGAAATGACAGAACGCCAAAAGATCACCGTCTCCAATGAACATTGGAAGTTGGTGATCTTTTCAATGTAACGCAATCCATTTACCGCTTCGCTGCATATTTTCGCATGTCGAATGCAACCGCTGCCACTATGATGGAACCCTTAATAATGAGCTGCCAGTAGGGGCTGACGCCGATAAAGGTTAGACCATAGTTAATGACGGTGAAGATAAGTACGCCCGTCACGACCCCTGGAACCGTTCCAATTCCGCCGGTCGTTGATACGCCGCCCACGACGCATGCTGCGATGGCATCGAGCTCATACATATTCCCATAGTTATTCGTCGCTCCACCTGTGCGCGCTGCTTCGAGCACCCCTGCCAAACCGTAGAGTGCGCCAGCAATCGAATAGATATAGATGAGATTTCTGCCGACATTAATCCCAGACACTTTGGCTGCTTGCTGGTTGCCGCCGATGGCATACATATTTTTGCCGAGCTTTGTTTTGTTGAAGACGACCCAGACAAGCAATGACACGAGAATGGCAATGAGGACGATATTCGGAATCGAGATGCCGCTGAAGCCAACGCTGCCCGTACCGAATATGTCTGTAAAATCTTCACGAAGACCGCCGATCGGCTGCGAGTTATTCGGATCCATATCAAAATAGAGCGAGTTCACACCATAGACGGCGACCATCGTCCCGAGCGTAGCAATGAACGGAGGAACCTTGAACTTCGCAACGATAACCCCATTGATCAACCCGAAGATCAGTCCAACGAGAATCGCGAGTGCAATCGGAAGGAACAGATTAATCTCGCCAAGATTCGGGAAAAACTTACGCGTATAAACCGTCATCTGAAGCATGGATGCCGATACAACAGCCGTTAATCCAACGATCCGACCTGCGGAGAGGTCTGTTCCACCAGTAATTAATATAAATGCGACGCCTAGCGCGATAATAACCCGAGTAGACGATTGGTTCAACACATCGCGCAACGGGCCTAGCCCGAGGAACGTAGGATCATAGATCGCGATGGCAACAATCAGCAGGACCAATACAATATAAATCGCATTTTGTGAGATAAAGTTCTGAATTCGCTTGGTTTCCATACTACCCTCTCTCCCTTACACACACTTAGTGCTGTGCAGCTAACCGCATAATTTCTTCTTCGGTTGCTTGTTCCCCGTCAATCGTTCCTGTCAGCTTTCCCTCACACATCACGATAATCCGATCCGACATCCCGATCAATTCCGGCATCTCCGAAGAGATCATAATGATGCTCTTCCCTTGCTTCGCAAGCTCAACGATGATGGAATAAATCTCATATTTGGCTCCGACATCAATACCGCGCGTCGGTTCGTCTAATAACAGAATTTCCGGCTCCGTTAACAGCCACCGCGCTAGCAGCACCTTTTGTTGATTGCCGCCCGATAGATTCATGATGAGTTCCTTCGTGGAAGGCGTCTTCGTACGCAACTTCTCTACCATGGCATCCACGGATCGACGCTTCTTCTTTTCATTCAGCAAGAGGAAGGGGCCACGGTATTTGTCGATATTCGCAATCGCGGCATTCTCATGGACCGATAAGACAGGGAAGATTCCCGTTACCCTCCGTTCCTCCGTTAACAGGGCCATGCCATGCTTCTTCGCGACCTCGGGAGACTTGATCTGCACCTGCTGTCCATTGATATGAATCGATCCAGATTCAATCTCGCGAAGTCCGAACAACGCCTCGACCAACTCTGTACGCTGCGCGCCGACTAAGCCGCCGACCCCTAGAATCTCCCCGCGCCGCAGGTCAAAGCTGATATCTCTGAAGGAGTTCGCAAGCGGTGAAGTGAGTCCCTTCACTTGAAGCAGCACCTCGCCAGGAACATGCTCCCGTTCTGGATAGCGATTCGTAAGATCTCGTCCAACCATGCGCGAAATGATCAAGTCGGTCGTTAACTCCGCAGCTGGCCAAGTACCGATTTTATTCCCATCCCGCATGATCGTCACTTCATCCGAAATTCTTAGAATTTCTTCCATCTTGTGTGAGATATAAATGATGGCAACCCCTTGTTCGCGAAGTCCCCGGATGATTCGGAACAGTTGCTCCACTTCCACATCGGTTAGGGATGACGTCGGCTCATCCATCACGATGAGTCGAGATTGGAAAGAGACCGCTTTCGCGATTTCCAAGGATTGTATCTTCGACACCGATAACGTATGCACCATCGTCTCCGGCGACAGATCGATATCCAAACCGCGGAACAGCTCTCGCGTATCTTGGGCCATTTTCCGATGATCAATGAATTGTATCGGTCCGATACCTCTTGTCGGAAATCTGCCTAACCATACATTCTCCATCACATTCCGATATGGAACCGGATGTAATTCTTGATGAATCATAGAGATCCCAAGCCCGAGTGCAACCTTGGAATTGGGGATGACGACAGGCTCGCCATCCAGCTTGATATCCCCGCCATCCGGTGAATAGATCCCGAATAAGCATTTCATTAACGTTGATTTCCCTGCGCCATTCTCTCCCATTAAGGCATGGACCGTGCCCGGCCGCACTTGAAGCGTGACCCGATTGAGTGCCTTGACGCCAGGAAACTCTTTGACAATGTTGTTCATTTCGAGCACATATTCCTGCTGCTGCATCTTAGGTCGCCTCCTAAATCCGAAATGAAGAGGAGAAGCGTCGATAGTTCGAACGCATTCATCCTCCTCAGCATGTACTTACACATTAAGATGAGAATCCAATTTATTTCGCGTCCGCCATGTTGTCTTTCGTAATTTTCTTGTAGGAAATCCAAATATATTGGTTGTCAGAGATATCGAACCCGACGTTCTCTTTCGATGGCGTCTCGCCTTTCGCTAGGACACTCGCAAGTGTAATCGATGCTTTCCCTTGGTTCTTCGCATCATTCAAGACGGTTCCGAGCAGTGTGCCTTGTTCGAGTGCTTGCAGAGCCGGAGCTGTTGCATCCACGCCGACAACCGGCATGAATTTATTGTCTTTGAAGTAGCCATTCGCCTTAAGCGCTTCAATCGCGCCTAATGCCATATCATCGTTGTTCGCGAGCACCGCTTCAATTTTGTCGCCTTGAGATGCGAGGAACGCTGCCATTTTCTCCTGGCCTTTCACACGATCCCACATCGCTGTATCTTCAGCGAGCTTCTCGACTTTGATCCCGGCATCTTCAATCGCCTGCACGGAGAATTTCGTCCGCAGCTCCGCGTCTTGGTGGCCCGGCTCGCCTTTGAGCATGACATATTGCAGGACGCCGTCTTTGTTCTTATCCGCTTCTGGATGGGATTTCCAATAATCCACAATCAACTGACCTGACATCGTACCGGATTCTTCAGCTTTCGCGCCAACGTAGTAGACTTTCTCCCATTTCTTCATGTCTTCAGGCAGTGGTTCGCGATTCAAGAAGACAACAGGAATATCTTTAGGCTTCGCCTTATCGATAATGACGCCAGCAGCCGTGCGGTCTACCGGGTTAATAATCAGCGCCTTCGTGCTTTTCGTGATGAAGAGATCCACTTTATCGTTCTGTGTCGGCTGCGAGTTCTGGCTGTCTACAATTTCAACCTGGGCAATCCCTTTCGCACTCGCTTCGATCGCGTTACGGACCCCTGTCATGAACGTATCATCGAATTTGTAAATGGCGACCCCGACTTTGGGTTCGCTTCCACTGGATCCACCATCTTTGCTGCCTGTCGAACACCCGCTCATCACCGTCACGAGTAGCGCACTCGCTAATAACATCGACGTTAACTTCTTCATCTCTGTAGACCTCCTCATATTCAAATCCATTTGACTACGCTTACATTATCTCGAATCAGGCCAGCAGAATGAATCCAAAATCCTCATCATTTCTATCAAAATCCTCATGAGTTCCTCATCGGACAAATGGAAATAACAACTTCTGATTCTCGGGCCACAGCATATTCTCCAAATCAATAACTTTAATCCCCGTGTCGATCCGATCGGCGATTTTACGGCCCTCCATCAGCTCCATAGCATATTGAACCGCCAGATATCCGTTGTTGAAAGGGTTCTGGATGACGAGCGCCTGCACCGTGCCGTCCTGCAGCATCTCCATCGTCTCTTGAGGACTGTCGAAGGCGATGACTTGGATCAGACCGCCTTGCCCCGCCTCTTTTACGACGCGACCCACACCAATCGATGCTTCCGCATTTAACGCAATGATGCCTCTCAGATCGGGATAAGCCTTGAGCCAATCTCGCGTGATCGCAGAGGCCATCTCCTTACTCGACTGACAGTAGGCGATATTCACGATCTGCACGTCAGGATAACGTGCAATATAATCTAGCAGCCCTTCCTCCCGTTGATTGGCATTGCGCGCTTCTTGGACGAAGTTCATCACGGCAATTTTTCCGCTTCCGCCGATTAGTTGAACCATTCGTTCCGCTGCACGCTGACCTGCCTCGTAATTGTTCGTCCCGATATAGCTCTTCACGCGTGCGGATCCGACCTCCGAGTCGATGGAGATGATCGGGATATTATTGTACGCCGCGCGATCCGTCACTTGTGCCAGCTTCATATAATCACTCGCTGCGAGAAGCAGTGCATCGGGATGCTTCTGGATCGAATCGTTCACAAGGTTAATCTGACCTTGGATATCCCCTTCGTTCGCAGGAGCGAGAAACCGAAGATTCACGTTGAACTCCTTCGCCGCCACTTCTGCGCCCATCCGCAGCGTGCTCCAATAATCGCCATGATCCATCTTCACGATGAGATCGATATGGCGCTCCTGATCATCGGTTAACAATCCACCATCTACAGAACAAGAGGACTGCAGCAGACAGCTCAACCATAGGAAGACGAATAAGCTCTTCTTATACATCATGCCTCACCTTCTTTCTCCACTGGTTCCAATGGCAGGTAGATTCGCACCGTCGTTCCTTCCTCGAGTTCGCTCTCGAAGTGCATCCCGTAATCCGTTCCATAGTGGAGTTGGATCCGTTGATTGACATTCCGCACACCAACACCTGATCCTTGTTCACTTACAAGTTCGTTCGTCAATAACTGATCCAGGACTCGCGGCGACATGCCGAGCCCGTTATCGGCAATTTCGAATAGAAGCTTGCCAGACTCGATTCTCGCAACAATCCGGATCATCCCCATATCAGCCATCTGCTCGATACCGTGCACAATCGCATTCTCGACGATCGGTTGAAGAATTAGCTTCATCGTTAGACATTGCAGGGCACGTTCATCGGCCTCGATCGAATATTGGAATTTATTTTTATAACGTATCGTCTGTATGATCAGATAATGCCGGATATGCTCCAGCTCTTCATGAACCGGAATGAAATTCTTACCTTTGCTTAGACTAATGCGAAAAAATCGTGATAACGACGTGATGGCGGTCACAGCCTCGTTACTTCTTCCCTTCTCCACCAGCCGAATAACCGAATTAAGCGTATTATAGAGAAAATGCGGATTGATCTGCGCTTGCAGAACATCAAGTTCACTCTTGCGCTTCGCTTCTTGTTCCACGATGATCTGCTCCATGAGATGACGAATCTGCTGCAGCATCACATGATATCGCCTGGACAACTGCTCGACTTCATAAATGCCAGAGACGGGAATTGGTGTATTCAGATGGCCTTCACCGATCAACTTCACAGATTTGGCTAATCGCTGGATTGGTGATGCGATACGTGCAGAGACGAAAATCGCTAAGAGCAGCACGAACATGATGACGACGACCAGGAACCAGAGCAAGAACGTGTTCAGTTCCGATTTGGTTGTGAGCAGTTCATCTTTGTAAGCAACCCCGATGACCTTCCAGCCAATGGGATTGACGGTCTTGATCGTAATCATCCGCTGTTCCCCATTCAATTCATCTTGGTAGCTGCCATAGGAGTACGTGAGAACACGTTCCAAATCTTCATATTTTAATCCGGCGTGAATCAGCTGCTGCTGCGGGTGGTACACGATATTGCCATATGAATCGATAATATAGACGTAGCCCCTCTTCCCGAATACGACTTGCCGGCTGAGCTCATCGATCGTCTTGAAGTTCATATCGACGACCAATACCCCAGTATGCGAGAGCCTACCCTGCTGATAGCTCGTCTGCTTGCTGAGCGATACCGCCCATTTGTATTGCGTCTTGAACAAATTCTGAATGTGCGGAGAAGAGACATTGAGTTGATCTGGTGATTCGAGCGCGGCATTGAACCAGCTCTGACGTTGTAACAACGTATACGGACGCATCTCGAGCTTCGGAATATTCACCACCAATTCGCCAGCCTTCGTAAACATGGCAATGGAGATCAAATCCTCCCGCGTCTTCATGATCGAATTTAACTGTTCCTCTAGAATCGAACTCGTGTAAGACGGATTCCGGTTAATCGTCTCTTCTACCACGTCGAAAATACTGGTCATATTCTTGATGTACATCTCCAGATTGTATTTAACCTGTTCGACGACCTGCCCCATGTTCAGATCGGCATTGTCTTCTGCCGTATTCGAGAATTTGTTATATAACATGAAGCTTACAATTAAGACGGTGACCACGGTGATTAAGATAAAAGATGATGTAATGATAAATTGAATTCGTTTGAAATTTTTCATGTTCGGGCACCGTTGCGGTAATCTTTCGGCGAGAGGCCGAATTTCTTACGGAAGCAGAAGCTGAAATAGTTCGCATCGCTATATCCGACTTGCTCCGCAATTTCAAACGCTTTCATATCTGTCGTCCGCAACATTTCCTTCGCGGCTTCCATCCGAAGATCCAATAGATGGTTGACAAAGGTCGTTTTGGCTTCTTTCTTGAAAATGTTGCTGAAATACCCTGCGCTAATATGTAAATGCTGACAGATTCGTTGTATCGACATGTCACTCTCGGCAAAGTGAGCCTTCATATAGGCTTTTGCTTCTTCCACTAGTTTCTTATAGCTGGTCTGTCGGCCTACCGCAATCTGCTCCATTAATCGCAGGCAGACGGCAGTCATCCATTGCCTAGCTTCGTGCACGCTAGGGCATGAAGTGATTTCGGCGATCGGCAATTGATTGCTGCCGAATAAAGACTCCAGTGGAACTTCCATATCCTTTGCCACCCGAATGATCGCCATTAAGATTTCCGTGCAATAGATCTGAAAGTCCTGAATCGAGTAGGCGGACTCCTCCACGAAATGATGAAAAAGGAGCTGAATCATTTCCTGCGCTTCCTCTGCCATCCCAACTTTGATGCACCGAATGAGCGCCTGCTCCTTCATCTCATCCAGAATTAATGGATTGTGCCGTCTTGTCTCCACATCCTGTATCCAGATCACCCGATCATTACCGAGCAGTAATCGATAATTCAGCGCTTGGATAGCGTCAGGATAAGATGCGTGCAGCTCCGTCACGGTGTACTGGATCGATCCTACACCGATGGTGACCGTGAATTTCAAAAATTTATGTACGTTCAATCGAATCTCTTCCATCACTTCCATCGTAGTCTGGCTTAGGCCATGTTCGTCCGCGTCCTGCAGCATCGAGAGAACCACGACATGATTGTGATGGATGAACACATAACCGAGGTTATGATGCTGAACGATCTCCTCAGCAATATTGAGCATAGCGAACTGCAGTAGAAAGGCATCACCTTGCGTGAAGCGATTGTGATCCATTTGAATGACCGAGACCAGATACGGGCCGCATATCAGCTCCATATCATACTGGATACCCTTCTCATGAATCTCAGCTTCCATATAAGAACGCGTGATCAAGGACGAGAGGAATACACTCCGCAATACGGGCAAGCTTTTCTGGTACTTTTCTTGCAATGCATTTAGATTCTGTCTTTCGCATAATTCTTTGTCCATCTGTTCCTTGACCTTGAGCAACGCCTCGATCAAATCCGAAGCGGAGAACGGCTTCAACACATATTCATCAATCTGTAGCTTGATTGCCTTCTGAGCGTATTCAAATTCGTCATATCCCGTGAGGATGATGATCTTCATGGATGGATATGCCTTCCGAACCCATTCCGCCAATTGGAGGCCATTCATGAACGGCATATGAATATCCGTCACGACAATATCGGGCATCACCTTCTCAATCAGCTCCATCGCTTCTTTCCCATTCTCCGCTCGTTCTACCACGTGGAAGCCGTGCGATTCCCAGTCGATCTCTTGCATTAGTCCTTCTCGAACATCCTCTTCATCATCTACGAGTATCAGATTGTACATAGGCAGGGCTCCTCTTCCAGAATTAGAAAAAGGCATGAACTTAAAGAGAAGCCTCCATAAGATCATGCCTTGTAACATTACATTATTAAAATAGGAGAAAATCAGCCAATCGGCAATACTTTCGACAAAACTTCTAGAATTATTTTCATAAGATGAAGTTAATGCTGGCTTAGAATGAAGCCAAGTGAGCAGCTAGCCGGTCTAATGTCTGGTTCCCGCCTTCAATTGCGCCGTACGTCTTGACAACATAATTCCGTTCTTCCGCGGACTTGAAGAGCATCTGCATCGTGATCGCCGTGGTGTCACCTACTTCTTCAAAAGTCACCGTTGTCTGAAATTGTCCCAGACTATCCTCCTCGCCATCACTCGATGCATACACAAGGCGTTCCGGTCTCACAATCTCACGGAACACAATTTGATTTGGAAAGTCAACGCCACCCGGTCCGTGCATCACGAACCTCCACACGCCTCCAGTCCGTAATTCGTACTCCTGTACCGTAATATGAAATCCAGTCGGCCCCCACCAATGCACGAGATGCTCTGGCTTCGTCCATACTTCCCAGACCAGATCGCGCGGCGCGTTGAACGACCGGTTCAACACGATTTGACGATCCTCAATATTATCTACGTTCTGATCCACACCGATCTCACGCATTTGAACATACCTCCATTATGTAGATGATGTTTCATCGGATTGAGGCTTCTTGTTGTGCTGCAGCACTTGCAAATATGCATCTAACCGGTCAAATCGATCCTCCCACAATTGTCGATAAGATGCCAGCCATTCGTCGATTTCCTGAAATGGTTCTTGACGCAGCTTGTATATTCTACGATTGGCATCTGCAATCACCTCTACGATCCCGGCATCCAGAAGTACGCGTAGATGCTTCGAGGCTTGTGGCTGTCGAATCGCTAGGCGTTCGCTGATCTCTCCTACGGTCAGAGAACCAGATTGCAGCAGTTCGACGATTTGAAATCGGCTCGGTTCAGCTAGAGCACTGAATATGCTTGCTTTCATGGATGAACCCGCTTCCTTCCTAAATACACTTTCTTGCTATAATGAATATAACATTTTCCGAATATTCCTGTAAAGGAATATAATTGAAATAAGACGATTCTTGTACCTCTTAGAGCGCATTCATGACTTTAACAATATACTTAGCATCTTCCCCCACGCCGCCGATAAGCGCTGAACCTCTCTCATGCTGCCACGGCAGTCCCACGTAAAATAACCCGGTTACTGGCGAGACGCCACGTCGATGTCTGGGCATTCCCTCATCATTCAACGCACCTGGAAGATGCATATAGCTATAGTCGGATCGGAACCCTGTCGCCCAGATGATATTACGTACAATGACTTGACTACCATCTATGAAGGTGACGGCATCCTGATGGAACCCCGTCGTTCTCGGCTGCAAGTGAATTCGACCTTCCCGTATGCCCCGCTTCAGTTCCATGCCGAAGATCGGATCGCCTTGTCTGCGAATGAAGGCTCCGATCTTGCTGTCACGCGCAGAATGCAAGAGCCCTAGTCGATCGAACCACCAGAAGATGCTCTGACCAAGAAATTGCAGCGGAAAAAACTTCAACGCATGATTCGCCGATAAATATACTTGCCTATCTTTGGACAATTCGACTGCAATTTGCGCTCCAGAGTTCCCAGCTCCGACGACTAGAACGGGTCCTTCCTGCAAGATCGATGGATTCGTGTAAGCCGCTGTGTGCGTCTGGAATATTGATTGCGGCACCTGACAAGCGATCTCGGGAAGGAACGGCTTCTGGAACGGTCCCGTCGCTATGATCACTTGTTTCGCGATGTATTCTACCGCAGCCGTGCGGATATGGAACGATTCCCCCATCTTTGATATTCCAAGAATCTCTGTATTGAGCTGTACTGGCAAGCTCATGGATTCCGCATACCGTTCCATATAATCTGCAATTTCATTCTTCGTCGCGAATCCATTCGGATCGCCCTCCAGCCTTCGTCCAGGCAAGGCGCTGAACCATCTCGGCGTGAACAGAACCAAGGAATCATACCGATGTCGCCAGACATTGCCGATTCGGCGCTCCTTACTGATGATAAGAAAGGATTTCGCAGTATGTTTCAAATAATATCCTGCCGCTAACCCCGCTTGACCCCCACCGATGACCAGAATATCAATTTCTTCCATCATCTTGTTATCTCCTTTGAATAGCGCTCTTTTACATGCGTATATGAGCATATTATCATATATAGAATACTACAGTGTCAATAGGTAGGTCCATTGCCATCTGAGTGCTACTAACTACACAAAAAAGCCGCCTTGATGTCAAGGCAGCTCTCAGAACGATTCAATTATTTCTTCAAATGATAAGGTACCGTCGTAATGATCACATTGCGTCGGAAGAGCAAATGGGCACGGATCAGCAAGCTCGACTGATTGTGAAGAAAATTATGCCAACCCTTCTTCGGAATGAACTGTGGGATAATGACGGTCACTTGATAATTCGATTCGCTCGCTTTCCGTTGAACGGTATCAATAAATTTCGTTAACGGATTAATGATACTGCGATAGGGTGAATGCAACGTGACAAGTCTGACATCCGGCTGCCATTTATTCCACTTCTCCTCGAAGATTTGTTCGCCTTCCCGCTCAAAAGGCACATGAACCGCGATCAGTTGATACGGTTTCAACGATTTCGCATAGTTCAGCGAGTTCTCAACGGCATGGGTGATGCCGGCTACTGGAACAATGATGACATTCCCCTCGATCGGTGGCGCAGGCTCACAATCCGTAATGCGCAGCTGCTCGCCAACTGCATCATAGTGCTTACGAATTTGATGGAAGAGCGCAATGATTAACGGCAAGAAGATGAGTACGGACCATATTTGCGAGAACTTCGTAATGAAGAATACTAAAGTAACGACTAAACTGATCGTTGCGCCGGTCGTATTAATGATGAACTTCGTTACCCAACCCTTCGGCTTCTCACGAAGCCATTTCAACAGCATCCCGGTCTGAGATAGTGTGAACGGAATGAACACCCCGACAGCATAGAGCGGAATTAGCTGCTCCGTCTTCCCTTCGAAGGCTACAATCAAGATGATGGACATGACGGCCAAGAAAATAATCCCATTCGAATATCCTAAGCGATCGCCGCGCATCGTGAACATTCTTGGAATGAACTTATCTTTCGCCAGATTCACAGCAAGCAGCGGGAATGCGGAATATCCGGTATTGGCGGCAAGAATCAAGATAAGCGCCGTCGTGCCTTGAATGAAGAAGTACATAAAGTTCCGTCCGAAGGTCATCTCAGCAATCTGGGAGACAACCGTAACCTCTTCTTTCGGAGCAATGCCGTAATAATAAGCCAAGAAAATAATGCCCGAGAATAATAACGCGAGCAGCGTTCCCATCGCAATTAATGTCTTTGCTGCGTTATTCGGCGCCGGATCCTTGAAGTTAGGTATCGCGTTCGAGATCGCCTCTACCCCTGTTAACGCAGAACTACCTGATGCGAATGCTCTTAAGAGCAGGAACAAGCTGATTCCAGCCACGGGTGTTCCGAGCGATGTATGCAGCTCAGGCGATATTTGACCGGTTAGAATTTTGTAAATCCCTACACCCGATAGGATGAATAAGGCAAGGACGAACAGATACACCGGATAAGCCAGGATCGACGCCGATTCTGTGACGCCTCGTAAGTTCAAGATCGTAATAAATACGACGAATAGGATCGCAATGCCTACGTTATGTTCGTGCAGACTTGGAAAAGCAGACGTAATCGCATCGGTCCCAGCCGATACACTCACGGCCACGGTCAGAATATAATCAACAAGAAGAGATCCGCCTGCGACCAAGCCCGGGTACATACCCAAATTTTCTTTGGATACGACGTAAGCTCCGCCACCATGCGGATAAGCGAATATTATTTGCCGATAGGATAAGATAAGTGCTGTCAATAGAATTAATACGCCAATACCAATGGGGATGGAGTACCAGAAAGCTGCAGTGCTGATGGTAACCAGAACGAGCAATATTTGCTCAGGTCCATAGGCAACGGAAGATAACGCATCAGAAGATAAGATAGCTAATGCTTTGGTCTTGTTGATTTTCTGCTCTCCTAACTCCGTTGACTTCAGTGGTCTACCAATTAATAATCGTTTGATAATGGATAACATCGTGAATCTTGCTCCCCTTTTGGTTAATACATAGATGTGATTATGAAGCTATAATCCCTTGTTTCGCACGCTTTTATCCATAACAGCAACCTACCCCCAAACCGCTAATTATGTTTTTTGGCAATAAAAAACCACAGAGGCTTGAACCTCCGTGGTCATATTGACATGATCACAGTATTCATATCCCCTCTCTTACGACGCTTACGAGGTTAGCTGTCGGATTCGGATGGCGAGAGTCACCCTACTGCATGCCTGCAGATTCACCCCATGTGATGGACTTTCATGTTCATCACGTTGGTTCCCCCGTTTTCCCTTCTGGAAAACTCAGCGAATATGAGAATATAGTTGAACGATATTTTGTGCTATGCGCATTTCCAAGATTGAATATTACGCCTTTCTGTTCTCCTTGTAAAATGCTAAAAAGTTGGTTGCAAAGAATAATTCAGACGATTCATCACCAAGTAAACGCTTACTTGATTCTTACTCTTTTATTATCTATTTCACACGCAAGTTCTCTTTGATTTTTATCAAAAGTCCTCTTCCGTCAAGTCATAGTTAACCGTCATCGCAACTTTACTCCCCGCTGCCGCAGCAATTACAACCTGAGAAGGTCTCACATAAGCCGCATCTCCAGCCGCATACAACCCTGCTACGGAACTTCTCCCTGCTGCATCCGTTCGAATTCCACCTTGCTCCGTCACCTCATAACCGAGTTGTTCGCGGAATGTTGCTTTATTCACGAACGTGGGACTAACGAATCCGCCACGGCGCTCAATCCAACTCCCATCCGTGAAAGAAACACGTTCTAGCTGTCCGTGCTGTCCTTCAAAGGCTGCAATAGGTGTCTGAATCACCCGGATCCCTCTAGACATCAGGAGGTCTTGCTGCTCATCGGATAATATCGTGCGGCCATTCGTGCTTACGATTAGATCTTCGCTCCAGTTATATAGCAATTTAGCGGTATGGAAGATGCCAGCATCCTCAGATATGGCGATCAGAGGCTGATCACGCATCTCCCATGCGTCGCAATATGGGCAGTTAAATATGCTTTTCCCATAAAAATCGTGAAATCCTTCGATAGCGGGGAAGATCTCCTTCAGTCCCGTTGCGATGATCACCTTGCGCGCCTGCAACTGGTTGCCGGAAGACATAACAATGTCGAATCCCTGCCCTGCTGCATGAACATCGGTTACATCAAGCTGCCAATGGTGCACAGACGGATAGCGCAGTACTTCTTCATAGGCCACTCGTCTGAACTCAGCTGGCGCGACATTGTCCCTTGTAATAAATCCATGCGAAGCATGGGTAACGCTATTCCTCGGCTGGTTGTTATCCAGCAGCGCGACACGTCTCCTTGCTCTCCCTAACACTAGCGCCGCATTAAGACCTGCAGGTCCTCCGCCTATAATGGCACAATCATACATCATTAGACTCATCCTTTCTTATATCATCGTTATTAAAGATATATTATGTCTATAATAATCCCAAAAAATAACGATGTCTTACTCAGACAACGTTATTGCTCGGGCAATCTCGAAGAGTTTCCTACGGCGAAGCTCCTGCTCCATCGCTCCTTCAGCAGATACCATCACTTTCTGGATTTCGCATTCTGTATCGTCATGAAGCCCGCAGTGGAACAAGGATGCCGTTCCTTCGATCGCATGAATGACATCAAGGAATGAGATCTCTTCCTTCTTCGCTTTAAGCCGATACCCTCCATTCGCACCGGAAGCCGATTCAATCAACCCTGCCTTAACCAGCTTGGTCAAAATCTTCGACAGGTACGTCGATGAGACGCCCTGCCTATCCGCGAGCTGCGATACACCAACTGGTTTGCCTGGAGCGACAGATATCAACAGCAGCATCGTATGCAGCGCATAGTTCGTTGCCTTGGAGAACTTCATCTTCACACCTCGAATCATAGACTATATCTATCTACAATAACCCTAAAATGAAGATTCGTCAAGATTTGCCGAACTTTACGAGTTTTGATTTTGAACGGTGTTGTCCTGTGATGATGTCTTAACTCAGCATTCCGATGATCGTCCCCCCAACCGCTCCTGCCACGACCACGACCCATGGCGGCAGCTTCCAGAAGACGAGCAACAAGAACAACAGTGATGTGAAGGCAAAATCAACAGGCGTAAGAATGGCCGTCGTCCAGAGCGGATGATATAACGCTGCGAGCAAAATACCGACAACCGCCGCATTGATGCCAATAAAAGCACCCTGCATCTTACGATTTTTACGAATCGTATTCCAGAATGGCAAGGTTCCTGCAATCAATAAAAACGCGGGCAGGAAGATCGCAACCGTTGCCAGCAGTGCTCCGCTTACCCCGCTTTTCATCGCACCTAAATAGCTGGCAAAGGTGAACAATGGACCGGGAACGGCCTGTGCCGCGCCATACCCTGCCAGGAAGTCAGCCTTCGTAATCCAGCCTGTCGGTACGACTTCACGTTCAAGCATTGGAAGGACAACATGTCCTCCTCCAAAAACAAGGGAGCCTGATCGATAGAAGCTATCAAATAGAGATAATCCATCAGCATTCACAATCGGCCTTAGGATAGGCAGAATTATGAGCAATCCGAAGAAGAGCATCAAGCAAATGATCGCTACGCTACGACGAATCGGGATGATGACATCTGTAATCATCGATTGCTCTGTTCTCTGGTAGAGCAGTATCCCCATGATACCTGCAGCAAGGATAATAACGATTTGACTCAGTGCAGTCTGCCATAGAAGTGCTGTCGCCATGGCGATGATCGCGATCGTTGCACGACTGCGGTCTGGCGTTAGCTTCTGCCCCATGCTCCATACGGCCTGTGCCACGATCGCTACAGCGACAAGCTTAAGACCGTGAATCCATCCGGCGTTGCCTACATCCAATCCCTGGATTAAGAAGGCGAAGAGCATCAACATGATAACGGATGGCAAGGTAAATCCAATCCAGGCTACGACTCCTCCGAGCAGGCCGCCTCGCACAAGGCCGATGCCCATGCCGACTTGGCTGCTGGCAGGCCCGGGCAACAACTGACACAATGCAACCAAGTCCGCATAGCTCCGTTCGTCCATCCATTGACGACGACGAACATATTCATCATGGAAGTAACCCAGATGCGCGATTGGCCCTCCAAATGAAGTCAAACCAAGCATCAATGACACCCCGAACACTTCAACCAACCTCTGTAATTTTGATGCTTGATCGTCGTTCCGCGGCGTTTGTTCTACTTCTTTCACGTGTTAATGACCCTCCTTAGCTGTGTAGAGCTTATATAGATATCATTATAGAAGGGAAATATTCGGGGATTGTTAACGTTTCACCTTTCAATTTTGTAAGGCGCATGTAAGTGAATCCAATAGTACCTTGATTCGGGTTGCCTTAAAATGTGGTGTAGTGGAATAGCTGGATTTACGCTGCTGCAAGAGGAGGACCAAGACATCATGAGAACTGGACTAACCGAAGAGCAAGTACGTTTACGAATCAAGCAAGGGCAAGTCAATAAGCAACCACAAGAACCATCCCGAACAATCTGGGAGATCATACGAACCCATTTATTTACAACGTTTAACTTCCTAAATGCGGTGCTAGCCATCGCCGTCTTGATTGCAGGATCCCCGAAAAATGCACTATTCGTTGGTGTGATCCTATTCAATACGTTTATAGGACTGTTCCAGGAATTACGAGCCAAGGCAACGTTAGAGAAACTGTCTGTTCTTCACGTTACACAGGTTCAAGTGTGTCGTAGCGCTCAGGACCGAGCCATCCCAGCAGAAGAACTGGTCATGGATGATATGATGATTCTGAAGCCTGGGGATCGCATCGCTGCAGATGCCATTGTGCTGTCTGATGGTTCACTTGAAGTAGACGAATCCCTGCTTACAGGTGAAGCGGACCCGATTGGCAAGCGTGAAGGATCGCAGATTCTAGCTGGGAGCTTCGTCGTGGCGGGCACGGGTTATGCGAAGGTCAGTAAGGTCGGTGCTGGCACCTATGCAGCGAAGCTCGCCAATGAGGCCAAACGCTTCAAACGGATTAATTCTGAACTGCAAGGCGCAGTAAATAAGCTGTTCAAGTTCATTATGTGGCTCGTCGTCCCCATCGGAGCCATGCTCATTCTGACACAATTGTTCTTTACCCATGCCACTTGGCAGGAAGCTGTCATTGCTGCTGTCTCCGGCATCGTAAGCATGGTTCCGGAAGGATTGGTATTATTAACTAGCGCAACCTTTGTTATGGCGATTGCCAAGCTTGCGAAGCATCATACGCTTGTACAGGAACTGCCTGCGACAGAGGTCCTCGCCCGGGTTGATGTCCTATGTCTTGATAAGACGGGCACCATTACGGAAGGAAATCTGGAGCTTGTGGATGTTGTCCTGCTGGATCATGATCCTGCGGAACGGGTGGATGCTGTATTATCTGGCATTGTGCATGCCTTGCCGAGTATGAATCCAACTCAAGATGCGATTCGGGAAAGGTATAATCAAGCATCTAGCCTTGATGTCATCGATAAAGTCCCCTTCTCCTCAGATAGAAAATGGAGCGGCGCCGCATTCGAATCTGAAGGTGCTTGGGTGCTTGGCGCTCCCGAGATGATCCTAAAAGATGATTATGCTCGAATCCAAAAGGATGTCGAGCGTGAAGCATCGCAAGGCAGACGCGTGCTCGTGCTTGCTCAAGTGGATCATGAAACATTTCAGAACGAGAGGATTCAAGGCGCTCGCGTTGCTGCCCTGCTGCTCATTGCGGATCGCATTCGGGAAGAGGCGCCAGAAGCCTTAGGTTATTTTGCGAAAGAAGGCGTAACGATCAAGGTGATATCAGGAGACAATCCGGTTACCGTTTCTGCAGTTGCGTCTCGAGCTGGTGTGTTTGGCGCGGAGAGGTACATCGATGCTAGAACATTGCCGGAAGATCCGGATCAATTGGCCAGCATCGCTGAAGCATATACGATATTCGGACGTGTGACGCCGCATCAAAAGAAATTACTCGTCCAAGCATTGCAGTCGCGAGGGCATACCGTAGCCATGACGGGGGATGGTGTCAATGATGTCCTCGCGCTCAAAGAGGCCGATTGCGGAATCGCAATGGCGAGCGGCTCGGATGCAGCCAAGGCGGTATCCCAACTCGTGCTGCTAACATCTGATTTTAGTGTACTGCCTAAGGTGGTCATGGAAGGACGGAAAATCATCAATAACTTGGAGAAAGTATCTGTTCTCTTCTTATCGAAGACGGTATACTCCATCTTATTATCCATCATCTTTACTTGTATTTTGATGCCTTACCCGATGATGCCAATCCATGTCACACTCATTGGTGGATTAATGATTGGAATTCCAGCGTTCTTCTTAGCGATGAGTTCGAACCATGCCCGTGTGCAGCCGGGATTCCTTCGAAGAGTCTTGCGATCGGCCATTCCCAATGCAGTCATCCTGACAAGCGTGACCCTTGCGATGTTCTTATATGCGCACAACAGCGGAGTGAGCACTGCGGAGGCCCGGACCCTTGCCGTTCTTGTCCTCGGGGGCGCCAGTGTCGTCGTGCTCACGCGAATCGCCAGACCGCTGAACGGCTACAAGATCCAATTGGTGATCGCTATGCTGATGTTGTTCACGGCAGCATTTGTAACCCCTTTGGGTAAAGAAATCTTCATGTTAACGACCGATACCTTATCCCATCTCATCCCTGCGTTCTCGTTGGTCTTCCTCACATGGCCGATGCTGTCACTGAGCAACCGCCTGGTGAGGCGAATCATATAGTTATTCGATACCAAGCTGAATACGGCGTGTCTGAGCAATCCCTTGCAGTCCTGTAGGGTCCTCTTGAACTTTATGATGAACGAACCGCTCTGCTGCTTCCGATGTCCGGAGCCGGAGCGGTTTTATTTCCATTCGAGTGAGCTCCAGCATCAGGTCAGCGATCGATTCAGGCGTTTGAGGCACAGCATTGCGTTTGGTGAAGCTATCGATATACGTCTGAACAATCGGCTTATATTCGTCATCCAGTACACCGCCTGTCTGAGCGACTTGATCCATTGCTGTCTGGACAAATTGCGTTGCAATGGCACCAGGCTCAATCAGAGTCACATCGATATTGAACAGAGGCTTGTAGTACGTGGCGAGACTTTCCAACAAACCTTCAACGGCAAATTTACTTGCGCAATAGATCTCGTTCAACGGTTGACCGACCAACCCGCCGACGCTGGAAGTCGCCACGATGTGTCCTGACTCCGCCTGGGTTAATAGAGGTAGTGCAGCACGAATCGTATGCATAACGCCATACACATTGGTGTCGAAGACGCTCTGTATTTGCTCGAATGAAGCTTGACCTAACGTTCGAATAAATCCAAATCCCGCATTACAGAATAATAGATCAATTCTTCCCTGCTCATCTGAAATTACGCGCATCGCGCGTTCAATCGAAGCAGGATCCACCACATCGATTTCCAGGAAATGCAGATTCTCCTCCGCTGCATATAAAGCCTGATCACGCTCCAAGTTCCGAGTTCCGGCATAGACGCTCCATCCGTTTTTGGCAAACGTTAACGCAGTCGCTAACCCGACACCAGATGAAGCACCTGTGATACATATGATTTTATTCATGATTAGCATCTCCTTTGTTCAAAAAATATATTGTTTAGTATCTAAACAGTATAAAATCTAAACATAGTTGTCAAGCGAAATTTTCTTCATTTAGAAAGGCAATTTATCAAGCAATTGACGCAGCAGCTTGATCTCTTCAGGCGTATAGTCCGCGAACAACCGCACAATTTTTTGATCATAATCAGCCAGAATCGAGTCGCTTAGACGCTGCCCTTTATCCGTCACTTGGATGAGCAGACTCCTGCGGCTTATCGGGTGCGGTTTGCGTTGAACCAGATGATCCTGTTCCAATTTATCGAGTAATTGTGTCACTGCACCGCGGGTTAATCCAAACTCATTTGCAATATCCACGGCAATGGAATCGGGATTTCTTCGTAAAAATTGCAACGTATATATCATAATGGGCGTAACCTCGTATTGAGGCAGCACTTGTGTAAAATAAGTAGATAATACACTCTTAATTTCTCTAAATTTCGTCGTTACGTGTTGTAGATCTTCCATGTCGATCCCCCTTCTTTTGTTAAGTTTCTATACAGTATAGCAAATGTAATAATCGTTTTGAATAAAGAAAAGAGGCAGCTCTCCACATGTGTTCGTGGCAAGCTACCTCTTCCTATTCTGTCAATCAACCAATGATCTCGACGACATTTCCCTCTTGATCTTTTATCTCGGTTTTATCAATTCGAATGGATGTCCCTGCAATAAATGGAAACGCGAATATCCCTGCCTCCGGCTGAAGCAGCTTGCGTAGTTCAGTGACACAATTCTCATTCAACGTGAAATGAACTTCCCCATCTTCCAAGTTACAAGCTGCGTGTTCCCCTGGTTGAAAAACAATCCGGATTTCTGGACCGATTAGCATGAGATCTTTGCCCTTCGGAATTCGTCCCTGCAGCAATGTTCCGATAATCCCCGCCTGCTTGGCTCCTAGGGTAAGGATATCAGGCGACTTTTTCAGCCATCCCTTCTTCCCAGCTTCCCAATTCAATTGTTCCACGAATAAATAGCCTGTATTGGAACCTTCTGCTTCCAACCCAAGTTGTACAGTGGAGGCAATTGATTCCACTTGGAGTAACGATTCACGCGATAAATCTGTTATGTATAGCGGCATATAGGGCTTACAAGCATTTAGTACGCCGAGCGTATTCCAGGTCTGCATCGCTTCCAGCTCATCCACGGTAATACCTACCATTTGGAGGAATTCAACGCGTCCATTCGGTGTATCGATAGCCGACAGTTCGGGATCCTCAATGAAGGACAACGCCATAAGCAACGTATCCGAATGAAGGCAGATCGGACCATTCGCATCCAAATAATCCCCCGCTCGGAAAACATTCCCGCTGCGGAACACATATCTTCCCATATTCTGCAAAAGATTCAGCGCCCATGCAGGCGGTTCTTCTTCATCCGCCGACCTCGTTAACCGAAACGTCAACTCAAAGCCATACCCACTCGTATCTGCATCCTGTTGTTCCTTATCATAGAGTTCGGAGAATCCATACGTCACGAAATGCCAATGCGGCTCAGGCGAATCAGAGGCATACACACTGATGCCGTCTAAAGGGTCGTCTCCCCCTAAAGCGTAGGGAATAACGGTTCCATAGTGCTTGGGTTCTTGTTCGCCATAGCGCTTCTGTAATATTTCATCTATTGCGTCCCAACCCGTTGTGTTCACTTCTTCTGTCATTCTTCATTCCTCCCAAATGATCCGTACCTCTTCATGTTAATCTCACGTGTGTCTTATCGCAATGCGTCGTTGTTCGTGATTCTCTTCGAAGGGAGCATTTTTGCGTAAAAAAAGAGCCACTACTGAGTGGCTCGCAGCTTGTAATAATGGTACGCTTGTTCTTCTAGCATGAGATCTTGCTGGAGCTGAAACCCGCATTTCTGGAGCACGCGGTTCGATGCCGGATTGCGAACCTGAGCGATCGCGATAAGCTCCTGCACCCGAGTATGCTCGAACAAAAAGCGGATCAACGCCTGCGCGGCTTGCGTCGTATACCCTCGATTCCGTGCATGCTCGGAAATCCCATAATAGATCTCGCGGTTCGCCGGCGAGACGCGATCTAGGATGCCCGATCCGCACACGCCAATGAACTCGCCGGTTGTCCGGTGCAGAATCGATAGACGCAGCCTGAGCTCGCCAATGTCGCTGCCTTCTGCTACCGCTCGAAGAAATCGCTGATTCTCCGGAATTTCATATTCCTTCATCCACGCTACGCGCTGCTCGAGCGATACATTCCAGTCGATCAAGAACTGATGGAAATGAGGCTGCCAGGTAAGTTGATACAACGCATCGACGTCCTCCAATCGATATTCACGCAGATAAATGTCTTCACATTCGATCCTAATCCTGTTCTCGCTAATCAAATGTCCTTTCCCCTCTCCATGCTTCTAATCGTGATTGTATCAACTGTGATGGAGATCGGACTATGTCAAAAATAATTATAACGAACATTACGACTTAGACTTGGGCAGCACCTCTACGGCAATCTCCGCCCATTTTACCGATCCATAAGGCAAAGTCATGCCACCCACGAACACATCCGGACTATAGATGTTGATCAGATAAGATCCCGGTTCATCAATCTTCACGGAACCGCTAAAAGCTTTATTTGAATCAAGCTTCAAGACGGTCTGATTCCCAATCACTTTAAAGTCGCCATCTTGAAACTTCGACACACGAAATGAGACAACGTTGCTTTGCGTATCCTCTTCCGTCGTCACCGTACCTGCGATTGGAATCACTTCTCCAGCCGGAACCTGAAGATAGCCTTGCGTAGGCTCTTCGAATGTAATGCTCTTCGCATATTCGTCATGATTATATCGAATAGGAATGGACGCCGGGTTCGCGACTTTGCGGTAGACCATCACATCCCCAGCCCCCATGTAGTTGGAATACAACTGCAGCGGATTCGGTCCTGGACGCAGATCCACCGTATATTCGATTCGGTTAAATTCCCGGTTACCCACTTTGATCGCTCTGTCGATCGTTCGCTCCGAACCTTTTAAGGAGCCGATGCCACCTCCAATAACGCTGGTCATGCCGCCGACGCCCATGTTCTGCATGAGATAGACCCGATCATACCCTTTCTGCACGAGCGCCCGGAATGTGATCCGTTCCTTGTCCGTCGTATACGTCGGATGCAGCACAGTGACCGATTTATCGGTCCATGTCCACTTCAGTATTCCTTTTTCCGAGCTATAGTTAATCCCCATCCGCGGCAATAGCGACACCGGGAGGTATAACGTGTTATTTTTCATAAAAGGGGCTGGTATCGTCGTATCTTCCAGAGGCGTAAGTTTGCCGTTCGATTCGGTATACAATTGGGTGCTATTCGGCTTGAAATGAAAAAATGAAAAATAGGTCGCATTTCCCGGATTAAATTCCGCCCAATAACTGTTCGTTTTCGTCTTTTTCATGATTTTGGCCAGCTTGGCGGTTTCTAGCCATTTCGCTGGAAAATAGAGACGACCATTCTGACGGAGTAAAGAATTGACTTTCGTCGATACCCCATCGATCGTTACGGTCGATTTATTCAACGCTGCCGTTAATGTATGAGGAACCAACTGGAACACGGCCGTATCTTCAGACGTAATCGGGAGGTCCGACTGTACCGAAGCGGCATAACCGACAGTGCCGGGACCGGGGATCGTAACCGAAGAAGCTAGTATGCTTAGACCGATAAAGACAGGGAGTACAATGCGTCGCATGTTATGAACACCACTTTCATGTATTTTCCATATAGACGCAAATCGACAAGAAAGGTTGCGCCGTACAACAAAAAACAGACTGCCTGGTGGCAGCCTGTCTCGTTAATCCTACGGATCGATTAACCCATATTTCACTTTGATACGTTCCAGCTTCTCAAACATCGGTCGCGCTAGAATAAACAAGAAAAACACCGTTGCCACTGCATGCACCATATCGAACCAAAAGCCTGATGCGTACACTGCAAGCAGTCCTTCCCATGTAAAATGAGGCGTAAACATGAGCAGCGATCCAAGGTTGATGATGCCGCCATAGACGAGCAGCGTGGATATGCCGCCGAAAAGGCATAACGAGAGCCTTGTCTTACGCAGCCAGCCTCGCTGGAACAAAATGCCGGCAATGAATCCGATGATGCCAAAGCAGAACATCTGCCAAGGCGTCCAAGGTCCTTGGCCGAAAAAAAAGTTCGACGCGAAGCCTGCCATCGCGCCGACGAGGAATCCCGACTCGGCTCCGAAACAGATGCCGGCGATGATCACGATGGCCACCACTGGCTTGAACTGCGGCAGCATGAAGAAGGCACCCCGCCCCGCGACGGCGATAGCTGTAAGTACGGCAATGACAATCAGCTCCCGCGCTTGCGGCTTCCTCCGCTCGAAGACGATCGCAAATGGCACCATCGTGTAGAGCAGGATGAGTAGACTGATGAAAAAATATTTACGATCATCCAGGACGAAGATGCCAATCCCGATCGTGATCGGGATAACGATAAGAATGAGCAAGGAAGCGAGCAGCGTTCTACGGCTTAGGCGAGATTTGGTGTCGGATTGGCCTGACATCGTGCGATCACCCCTTCCATTGTCACCGCTTCGGGCCATAGATGTCTTGCCATGCGATTGGCTGCCGTCGTATAGAACCGGTTCCCTGCGAAGAACTGCTGCGCAGGATGCGACGCGATGATGCTGCCATCAAAGAACATGGCGCAACGCTCGCCGTACATTGCGCAGAACTCGACATCATGCGAGACCATCACGATGGTTACACCTTGACGCTGCAGCTTCCTTAGGAACAGACCGAGCTTCTGTTTGAAGAAGCTATCTAGTCCTTTGGTCGGTTCATCGAGCAGGAGGATCTTCGGATCTAACAGCAGAACTTTGGCTAATGCGGCACGCTGCTGCTCCCCGCCGCTAAGATCGTAGGGATGCATCGCCAGTAAATGTCCGAGTTCCGTAAATTCAACGACGGCGTCGACTTTTTGCTTCTTCTCTTCCTTGCTGATCGGCACATCCGTAAGCATCTCATATAAATCGAGCTCCACGGTCTTTTTCACGAACAGCGACGACGGGTTCTGCGGAAGAACCCCTAATCGGTGCTTCACGATCGGATGACGCTCCCGCTTCGCATGCTTCTCACCTTGCATCGTGATCTTGCCACGATACGGTTGCAGGACGCCGCTGATGAGCGACAAAGTCGTCGTCTTCCCGGTGCCGTTCCCGCCGACCATGCAGTAGAATTCCCCATCCCGCACGTCGAACGAGAGGTCTTTAATCACATCCGGTCCGCTCCGGTCGTGCTTGAACCAGACGTCTTGGAAATGAATCACTACAGGTGCTGAAGTTCGTGATTCCTTCGTGCTAGTCGCTGCGATGCGTTCAACCTTTCGATCGTGCGTATAGGCATTGAGCCACTTCCGACCTTCTTTCACGGTCAACGGACGCTCGCCCCCTCGCGCTACACCCGCATGAATCTGCATCGGCGTCGGCATCGATGCGAACATCGGATGCTGCATCGCATGCAGCTTCTCTCCCGCTAGGGCTGGCGTGTCGTCAACGATCACGCGGCCTTGATCCAGCACGATAAGTCGGTCCGATAGTGGCAAGACTTCTTCCAGGCGATGCTCCGATAGAATAATCGTCGTGCCCAACTCCCGATTAATCTTGCTGATCGTCTCCAGGAAATCGACGGCCGCGATCGGATCGAGCTGCGATGTCGGTTCATCCAAGATTAAGACGGACGGATTCATCGCCATGATAGAGGCCAGATTCAATAGCTGCTTCTGCCCACCAGATAGTTCCGTGACGTTCTTGTGGAACCAGGCCTGGATGCCGAAGAAGCTTGCCATCTCGGCGACGCGGAGGCGGATCGTCTGCTGATCGACCCCTAAGCTCTCAAGGCCGAATGCGAGCTCATGCCAGACTTTATCCGTCACAATTTGATTATCCGGTTGCTGCAGCACGAATCCGATCTCGGCGGCCTGCGTCCGTTGTTCCACGTCCTTCAGCGGTCTTCCCTGGAACAGGACCGTACCTTGCGTCTGTCCATGCGGCGTCAAGATCGACTTCAGCTGCCGGAGCAAGGTGCTCTTCCCGCAGCCAGACTTGCCGCATACCGTGATGAACTCTCCGCTCTTTATCGTTAGGTCGATTTCCGACAGTGCATGGCCTGAAGCGAGCGGAAACGTAAAGCTTACATTTTCGATTCGATAGATTTCCATTTCATATCCTCCACAAGTCGTATCGCCACCGGCAGCAAGCAGAAGCAGCCATAAGCGGCAAAGCCGAAGATGCTCCCCGTCGTCATCGATGACATTCGAATCGACGGAAAGAAGCGAATCGCGTTCTGACCGAAGCAAGCCGATCCGACGATCCCTCCGATGAGCCCCAGCATGATGATCAGCACGACCCGATCCCTGCGATCGAATCGGTACATGGAGAAGCTGGTGCGTCCCGGCAGCCCATAACCTCTCGATTTCATCGAATCGGCTGTCTCAATCGCATTCTCGAGCGCCCATGTGATCATGATCGATAGGATGCGTATGCCGTGGCGTGCTCTTGCGAGGATGCTGCCTTGCGTGATATCCCTGCCGATTGACCGCTGCGCGTAGGTAATCACTTTGACCTGTGCCGCATAGCGCGGAACGAATCGAAGCACCATCGAGAAGATCAACGACAGCGCAGGGATGATTCTTCCGAAGAGATAGATGAACTTATCGGAGGTCATCACGGCGTTGTAACATGAGAACCACAGGATGACCGTCACATACATTACAGCTGCGGCAATTCCATACATGATGGATTCGAGCGTCATCGGATTGCCGTTCCGCAGATAGAACAGAATTGTTACTCCTGCATGGTTGAAGAGCGGATTCATGACCGCCATGACGATCAGCAGCGGCAGCATATAGAGCAGCTGAAATCGAACCGCTCTTCTCCCTTTCAACAGAATGGAATAGATCATGGCGCTGAGTAGAGCGATGAGCTGAAAGACAGGATGCATGAACAACATACTGCATGCCAATACCGCGACGAAATAGATTAGATTGATGATGGGATGGTACGTAGAGAAGGAATCTCGCATTTTAACCCTTCCCTCCTCCGGCAGCCGTATCGCCGCCTACATCTCGCCCGAGATCACAGGTATACACCCATTCGATCACATCGCCTTCTTGCAGCATGTAACGGCTTGCGCCGTAATTCGGAAACCAGCCGTTCACCTTATACATCCAGCCGCTGAGCTCACCGCAGTCGAACTCATAAATATTGTGAATGCCCTCAATATAATTGCTGTTATAAATCGGTGTCATCGAAAATTCCATATGAATTTTGTTCTTTCGCATTTCCCGGAGCAGCACATCGAAGACGGATTCGCCTTCATAGAACGTGACCTTTTGTGCGGGATAGATCACACCGTCCTCCGGCAGCATCTCGAGCTTATCGGGATTGAAATCGTCCAAATGATCCAGAATTGTCTTGCTGGAGACCGATAACGTTGCGGTATGCTTCTTCTTTTTATCGACCGTCACGTCTTGCCATTCCACCGGCTTCGGCTTCCCGGTCGGGACAGGATCGGTCAAGTATTTATCCTTCTTGGCCTCCGGCTTTTTGGCTGCTGCAGGCACCTGATCCGACTTGCCTTTTTTGCCGTCCGCAGCCTCTTTCACATCTTTAGCTTTCGATGCAGCAGCCGGTGAATTGGATGCCTTCGCCTTCTCCGCAGCGTTTGTTTTTTCTGCGTCTGTCGTGTTGGCTGGCTCTTGTAGCTTCGCCTCTTGCGTATTCTCGTGCTTCGGCTCGGTGATCGCCTTCTTCTCTTCCTCAGGATGCTTCTCTGAGGAAAGCTGTTCCTGGTGTGCAGACTGCGGATCAGCTTGCGGCACAGCATGCTCGGACTCCTCAGGCTGCTGTTTCGTGCCGGACTCGATTAGATCCGACGGCTTCACAACGCTGCTGACCGCCGTTCGATCGGATGACTTCGGCACGTTGCCGCCCCAGAAGTAGCTCAACACGAGTAGACCTACAATTCCGCAGGCAACAAGCCATTTCTTAATCGACATGAATGACCACCTCAAATGATAAAGCAAGGGCGATGAATCGCCCCTGCTTCACAGCTTTTCTATCCTTCTATTTCTTCTTCACGTCCGACATATCGTACAGTCGTGTCTTACCATTCAGCAAGCGGTCATAAGCGACCAAGGCATACATCGCCTGATCGGTTGCCATCGGATCGACTTCGCCCGGCTTGGCGCCACCATTATCCACGCCGCCCGGCTTCACGTGATAGAACCCACCGCTCTCTGCCGCGAAGCTAAGCAGCGCATCGACAACGGATTTGCCGCTCTTCACGAATCTCGCATCCGTATGCGGGTTGATGCCTAGTCCCGTTAAGGCAACGATGACTTGCGCGCTGCTCTCGGAGTTCGCCGACGCCCAGCTCGCATATCCGCCATCGACCGTCTGTGCTTGCGATAACCACGTAATCGCGCGATCGACAGCCGCTTTGACCTCTTGATTCGTTGCATAGTACGGCGTTAAGCCTTGAATCGCCATGGATGTAATGTCCGGATCCGGCGTCGTCGCCTTCTCGCCTAAGGCCCAACCGCCGCCTGCGATTTCTCTTTTCAGGATGAAATCGATCAGCAGCTCTCTGGTCGTCTGCGTCTTCACGCTAGGAACAACCGGGATATCGTAAGATTTGCTGTCCAGCGCGATCAATGCGAAAATCGGACCGTTAATCCCTTGCTTGATCAGCGTATTGTAGTCTGCAAGCCATTCGCGAAGATTGTATCCGGCGACCTGGTCTACGTTTTTGCCGATGGCCGTTAAGCCAAGGATAACGCGATCATATTCCGTATATTTGACGGCATGCAATTTGCCAGTTTGCTCTTTCATGATCTTCTCGACATTCGCATAGTACTTAGCATAATAGGCATCAGGAACAGAGATCCCCGAGCGTGCCAGACCGAATACCGTCCAATCGCCGCCAAGCGTACCGATCACCGGATCGGTGATCGTCTTCTGCATGAATGCTGCCGTTTTGCTGATTTGCTGCTTCACTTGATCTTTTAACGATGGCGAAGCATCCTGCACAGGCTTCGTCGTCTGTTCAGGTTTCGGTTGCGAGGTTACTGCATGATCTTTTTTGTATTGATAGGAACGCATCGCGACCACAGTCGCCATCTCGCGCGTCACTTGGCCAGCTGGTTCGAACCGATTATTGGCACCAGTTATGACGCCGTGAGCAATCACGGCTTGAACCTCTGCTTTTGCCCAAGTAGATACTTGAGCGAGGTCTTGCAGGGCAACCGATTGGTCGGCAGCTTGAAGGCCTAGTGATTTGTATAAAATGACTGCCATTTGTTCACGGGTCAGCTTGTCATTCGGACGGAACTGATTCCCATCCCCTTTGATGAACCCGGCTTGATAAGCCGCATTGACGTATGGATAGAACCAATCGGTTATCTTGACGTCTTTGAAGGCGATAGCCTGATCGGACGTTGGTTCGAGTCCTAGCACAAGAGCCAGCATTTTCGCGAACTCTGCTCTAGTCACTGTCGCTTGCGGGTTGAATTGCCCTTCACTGCCGCTGACGAAATGATTCCGGCTTGCTTCACGGATCGCTTCGGCGGCCCAAGGCGAGATCGACTTCGCATCCGAATATAACTGCTCTAACGATAATGGCTGCTCCGTGTTCAACGTATCCACGGTGTAGCTAACGAATTGCGTGAAATGATTCGTCCGGATGACGATATCATTATCTTTGGTGTATGCATACGTGATTTGAGCTTTGCCTTTCGCCGCTTCGATGCCTTTGCTCTCGGACTCGTAGATCGAAATTGGCGTGAACGCGTTGCCTTCGATATACCCCACAAATTGTCCTTTTGCGCCTTTGAGCACGAGCGTAAGCGTACGATCGAATTGTACGGATGCCTTGGCATTTCCCATCACGAAAGCATGAATCAGCTTCGCTTGCTTGCGGCTCTCGCTGCTTAGCGTTGCCTGTACGAGCTTCTGTACGGCAGCATCGCCCGTATCGACCGGCGTGAGCACTTCGACGAGCGGATCTCCGGATTTCAGTACCGTTCCTTTATCGATCGTGAGTGTCGTATTGCCTTTGACAGCGGTGATCGACGGCAAGTTGTCCTGTACATTCGCCAGATTGAGGATCACTTTCGGGCTTGCTTTCGGGATATTGATTGTCACTTTATCCAAGCTGCGCATTTCTTTCGTCACGTTCAAGATATAATCTTGCTTACCATCAGCTGGAACCGTGATTACCGGGTTTTTATTGGATGCATCCAGTGTTGGCGTCACGCTACCTGCAGGCGGCGGTGGTACGTTCGGTTGAGGGTCTTCTGGTATTTTCCAACCCAGATCCTTGCCAAGATCCGTTGTATAACGCCATTCTAGCTTATCACCATCCTTTAGAACGTAAAGGCTAGCGCCATAGTTCGGGTAAGTACCATTGACATTGTACATCCAACCACTACCACTGCCGTGGTCAAATTCGCCGTCTCCTGCGATGGATTGAACGTAGATGCTATTGTATTGGCTATTCCAAGTTGATCTATAATCGATACCTCGACGATCCAGTTCACGCTGCAGAACCGTCCACGCCGTATCCCCCGCCTGCAGGTCAATGCTAGTCTGAGGGATCACGTAGCCTTTCTTGATCGTTAACTTATCAACGGATAACGTCACATGCTTCGTTGGCTTCGGCGTCGTGCCTCCATCGCCTGGGTTTGTTACTGTACTTGTCGCGTAGACAACGAAATCAGTAAAATGCTTCGTCTTCACGATAAGATCGTTCCCACGATCATAAGCGAAGACATCTTTGCCACTCTTCTTACCTTCAGATTCACTGCTGTACTTGTCGATAGCGTTAGGTACGCCGTTCTGAATGAACGATGCATCCTTACCTTTCATACCGGCAAACGTCAATGTGACGTGCTGATCGAATGCGACCTGTGCAGCTCCACCGATCGTCACCGCTTGGTTGATTTGCTCCAACTTCTTCTCTTTTGGAACGAGCGAAGTGATCTTATTCTTCAAATCTGTATTGGCTGCATCCAACGCTGTCATCAATTCGATGGCCGATGCATCGCCGTCTGTTACCTTCGTTCCCTTCGGAATCGTTAACGATACATTACCTTTCACGGCTTGAATGCCTGGCAGATTGCCGTCAGAGGAAAGGTTCAATTGCGTTTTGGACGGCGTATTGCTTGGGATCTCAATGCTGATATCCTTCGCTGCATCTTCTTTCGAAATGTTGACGATGTAATTGTTGTACCCCGTCGGAATAACAACTTTAGGTTGATCCCCGCCTGGAATCAGTACTTCAATATCGTCCGGTGCATCCGGAGTTTCTTTGGTCACATCAGTCATGTCATATAAGCGATTTTGGCCTTTCATGAATCGATCATAAGCCGCGAGGGCGTATGAACCTTGATCAGTTGCCATGCCATCGGCTTTCGGAGGGTTGCCTGATACCGGTTTGGTATGCATAAACCCTCCGTCAGGTAGAGCAAATGATAATAAAGCTTCCATTGCCGAGTGACCGTTCTTGATGAATCTTCGGTCAGTACTTGCATCTATGCCAATGGATGATAAAGCAGTAACCACTTGAGACAGGCTTTCACTGCTAGTGCTACCCCAAGCTGTATAACTGCCTTCATTATTTTGCTGTATCGATAACCAGTTGACTGCTCGATCTACAGCTGATTTAACTTTTTCTTGCGTAACATAGTATGGTGCAAGGGCTTGAATCGTCATGCTTGTAATGTCTACATCTGGCTTTGAACCTAATCCCCATCCGCCTGCATTACTTGTGTTCACATTCGCTTCTTTACTCAAAATATTTCCGATGAGATTATTTCTTGTAGTCTGTATTTTACCTGCCTTCGCGGTTGGTATGGCATAATTTCTAGTGTCTAAGGCGATCAGTGCAAACACTGGTCCATTGATGCCTTGTTTATTCACGACATAGTCGTAATCAGACAATCCTTGTGTTAGATCAATGCCGCCGACATTCTTAGGATTTTTGCCAATCGAAGCAAGAGCTATTATTACTCTTGAGTTTTCCGTGCTTTTTGAAGGATCCAATATACCGTTATTTGCTGCGGCTAGTTGTTTGACCTTTTCTACCACATTATTGTAGTAATATGCATAATAACCATCCGGTACAGGATAATTCCCTCGTGCCAGTGAAAGGACTGACCATTCCCCATTCAGCGTCCCAAATTGAGGTTTTGATACTTTGTTAAGAATATAATTAAGATTTTTATCCAGTTGTTCTTTAGGCGTATTCGTATTAACAGGTGCTGGCTTATATGTAATCTTAAAAGTTTTTTCACTCGAATTTGATTTGTCGTCTGTTGCCTTGATCGAAACGGTATTCTCTCCTAATTGCAGCGAAAGATTATATTTGCCATTCTCGACCGAGACAAGTTTCCCATTAAACGTAACCACTGGTGTAATCGCATTGGCTTTGTAATCGGTAGCAATCACGTTAAAGCTTAGTTCAGGTTGGTTTACTTCCTGTTTATCTTGCAATCCGTTAACGGTGATGCGAGGATTCATGGACTTCGTCAACTCAGTGAGCGTACTATCGACGCTAAATTGCGGACTCTCCATGGTGCGAAGCACGGTATAAGCTTGATCATATGCGGATCTTACCGCAGGGTTTGAGAGAATTGAACCCTTTTGCGGGTCACTGTTAATGTCCCCGATAGCCGCAGTTAAAGCGTCTTTGTTCGCCGGTTGAATGTAGGCCGGATTCGAATCGCTTCGTCGCCCAAGATCTGCCCCACTTCCGTATAACGTGAATTGCGTACGTATAACATCTCCATCATGTGGCTCATATTGTGAAAATCCAACATTCAGGAATTGGTTGTTTACTTGATACATCCAGCCTGACATAGGAGTATAATCTTTCTCTCCCAGCCAGTCACTGTCCATCTTCGTTCCGATATTTAAACCATTTAAATGAATTTGATCTAAAATATACTGCGGAACATCTATACCATAGGTAGAATCTTGAACACTGGATAGATAGAAACTGTCTTTAATTCTACCTTGATAATCAATATTATCTTCCCCCAGCACGCGCGTGAGCACCGTGGCTCCATTCTCGCCCGCATAGAAAGGCACTTTGACCGGCTCACGGTAGTACCCTTGCCCAAGGGTGAACTTCTCCACCGACACCGTGACATAGCCATTCGGCGATACATCAGTCCCCGCCGCGAATACGTTGATTCCATTTGTAAAGAATACCGTAAATAACATGCTGAACAAGAGCAGCCATGTCATCCACTTATTATTTTGTCGCATTGTCTTGCTTCCCTTCCTTCAACAGAAATCTAATCATGCTTACGATTGCTAGAGAGGCATTTGCCCCTATACAGCAACAAAACCTCTTAACGGGTAGCGTTAAGAGGTTTACTCAAATAAACAGCTTGAATAAGCGTTCAAGAAACACCCCCTATCGCTCGTAGAGTTCATGGTGTATCAAGACAGGCAGGTCTTCTGACTCGAGTATCATTGCCCTTGCTTCCTTCCCGGTTAACCCAGTGGATTCTAGCAAGAACTCCTCTCTTACAGCGGCGGGACCGTGTGGGATTTGCACCCAACTTCCCTTTTAAGCAATGCATGGTTACAGATCTCTACCAACATTGCACCTGAATTTGATATTCGATTATATGATGATTATGATAGCTAATTATTTCATATTTGTCATTGCAAAATTTTATACCCGTACGTCAAAAAAAAGACAGGCCGCGAGCGGCCTGTCTCCTCATCCGATCCTATGCGGAATATTTCTCTCTAGCGATTTGCGTAGCTTCGACCATGTTGCGAAGTGATGCAACCGTCTCTTCGAGCCCGCGTGTCTTCAAACCGCAGTCCGGGTTGATCCAGAACAGTTGCGGATTCAAAACGCGGAGCGCACGATCGATCATGCCTGTCATTTCTTCCACTTCCGGTACCCGAGGGCTATGGATGTCATATACGCCGAGACCGATACCAAGCTCATACGTGTTCTCTTCGAAGCTATGAATCAGCTCGCCATGGCTGCGCGAAGTCTCAATCGAGATGACGTCCGCATCCATCGCTTCAATCGAATCGATCATGTCATGGAATTCACAGTAGCACATATGCGTGTGGATTTGCGTCGTCTCTTGCACCGTGCATGTGGTCATGCGGAATGCTTTGACAGCCCAGTCGAGGTATGTCGCTTGATCTTGTTCCTTGAGCGGTAAGCCTTCACGAACGGCTGGTTCATCCACCTGAATCATGCCGATGCCTGCTTGTTCCAGTGATTCTACTTCTTGTCTTAAAGCATACGCCAGCTGATATGCGATCTGCTCGCGGGTAATATCTTCACGAACGAATGACCAGTTCATGATCGTAATCGGACCGGTAAGCATCCCTTTGACCGGACGCGTGGTCTTCGATTGTGCATATTTTGTCTCTTCGACCGTCATCGGCTCGACAAAAGCCACATCCCCGAAAATAACCGGCGGCTTCACGCAGCGTGATCCATACGACTGCACCCATCCATATTGCGTGAAGGCAAACCCGGCCAGCTTCTCCCCGAAGAACTCCACCATATCCGTACGCTCGAATTCCCCATGTACAAGAACGTCCAATCCAATCTCTTCCTGCAACTTGACCCAGATATCGATTTGATCCCGAATGAAGCTTTCGTATTGCTCAGGCGACCATTCTCCTTTACGCCAGAGCTGACGCGCCTTGCGGACTTCAGCCGATTGCGGGAAGCTCCCGATCGTCGTCGTTGGCAGAATCGGCAATTGCCACTTGTCCTGCTGCGCGATATGGCGTTCCGCGAATGGGCGGCTGCGCTGCGGCTGCTGTGCGCTGATCGCAGCAACGGTCTGCTGCACGTCTTTACGATTCCGTTCATTCGATTGTTTCAGACCGAGCAGCGCCGCATCACATTGAGCAAGCGCATCTTCAATGCTCGTACCACCGGACACAATTCCTTTCGTGAGTAGAACAATCTCGTCCAGCTTCTCATCGGCAAAGGCAAGGGCTTCCTTCAGTTCAGGCAAGAGTTTCGCTTCATTCGCTACGGTCACTGGAACATGCAGCAGACTGCAGGAGGACTGCACGAGGATACGATCTTCCGAGACGATCTTCGACAACACTTCGAGTAGACCCAGCTTCTCACGCAAATCTGCTCTCCAGATACCGCGGCCGTCAATAACCCCTGCACCCAGGAATTTGTCCGCCGGGAATCCGATGTCCTGGATCGCTTTCAAGTTGCCTGTTAGTCCGTGTACGAAATCAAGTCCGATCCCTTGCACTGGCAGTTGAATGATCTCGCTATAGTGCTCGACAGATTCAAAATAAGTCTGCAATAACACATTCAGCCCTGGAACCGCCGTAGCGAATGTCTCATAAATCGTCTTCAGTCTCGCGATATCATCGCCGCCTATTTTCGTAACAAGAATCGGTTCATCGATCTGTACCCACTGTACACCCGCTTCCGCAAGTTCTTTAAGGACTTGCACATAGAGAGGGACAAGGCGATCCAGCCACGCATCTGTCTCTTCAACCTTATACCCTTTGGATAATTTCAAGAAAGTCAGCGGCCCGAGAATGACGGGTTTGCCTTCAATGCCAAGTTTCTCTTTCGCCTCTCGGTATGCATTAAGCGGTTTATTCTCTGTCAACGTCGGTGTCGCACCATTCAACTCCGGCACAATATAGTGATAGTTCGTATTGAACCATTTCGTCATTTCGCTTGCCGTCGCATCTTTTGTACCGCGAGCAATGCCATAATAGAGTGACAACGGCACCGCACCGCCCTCATATTCAAACCGACTTGGGACAATCCCGAACATCGTCGCGGTATCCAATACATGATCATAATAGCTAAAATCATTAACCGCGATGAGGTCGATCCCCTTCTCCTGCTGCTTGCGCAAATGATTCAATCGAAGCTCTTGCAGTCGACTCTGAAATGCGGATTCATCCAGCTTCCCTGCCCAGAATGCTTCAAGCGCCTTCTTCCATTCCCGATCTGCACCTATCCGTGGATATCCCAATACACTACTCTTTGCCATCTCGTAACACTCCTTGCCAAATGTTGTTACAAGAAAGATACCATGTTTACTCGGATATAGTGTAACTGGATAATACTATATCCAGTTATAGCCAACAGCTATACCAAACAGCAGAATTGGCAGACTCCAAATTACTTCATGCATGTTCCTTAGAGTATGGTCCGCCGAATTATTGACGCGAATATAACGACAAGAAAATATACTCATTAGCGACATGAATATCCCGACAATAGAAAAAAGCATGTATGTATAGTGTTCTATACTGGTAATTAACGTAAGCTCTCTGACGAAAAATAACTGGTTATCTTGATATAAATGAATTATTACCTAAGCATTTGAACACATGCACTGCGTCAATAATTGAATCTGGCCTTATAGAAAGTACAGCACCATATTTCTTTATTGTGTAGATTCGACCTCATTTGCAAACAACCATAAATTCATAGCAGCCATCGGCAGCATCGATACGATCAGAATAGCTTCACGGGATTGCCTTCTACTTCAATGCTTTCAACATAGCGGAGACATTGCCCACATGATTTGACGCATGCAGAGCTGTGGAAACGACCAGCCCCCCGAACGTTTCGGCGCTGAAGAAATTATCTTTCACGGGCTGCATCAGCCTATCCTTCAGCCATTCCCGCAGTTGGTCGGGCTGCACCTTCAGTTGCTCGATCAGCGTTTCCCAGGTTGGAGGTTCGTTAAGCCAATCCGAAGGCTTCGTGCCGTAACCGAAATAAGCCATATACTCGGGCGGAAGCGTCATCGCTTGCATATTGCCAGATAAATAGAAAATATGAAATTCTGTGGAGACGAGCACGTGGCCTATATGCCAGTGAATCGAATTGTTGAAGCCGTCCGGCACCTTATTACGCCCGTCCGCTGGGCATCTCTCTGCAAGCTCCAGAAGCTTGGCGTATTGATCGTTTAGAATATGGAATACAAAGTCCTCTCTCATCGTGGTTGTTCCTCCCCTTGTCCATCATCCGTCGGTTTTGCTCCGACTTCCTATGGAATGATTGTAGCAAGGACGGCACCCGAGCAAACGTGCGAAAAGTAATGAATAATCAAGGGGAATCTCTATACCAAAAGTAATGTCATTTCCTTATAAGAGACGGCGAACCGCAAAAATAGCCGCCTGCGTTCGATCACGCAGTCCCAGCTTCGCCATCACGCTGGACAGGTGGTTTTTGGCGGTGCCTTCCGTAATATGCAGGGCATCCGCGATCTCTTTATTGTTTAAGCCTTCGGCAAGGAAGGTCAACACATTCTTCTCACGTTCAGTCAAGCTGGCAAGCCCTTCCTCCTCATCCTTCAAGAAAGCAGGAATCGGCATGGAGCTCCCAGCAATCCCCTTGTTCAGCCCCTTCAGCAGCATTGACGTAATCTCGGGCTGAAGAACTGTTCCTCCGTTGCAGACGGTGTGAATCGCGCTGACGATCGCCTCGGACGGCATATCCTTCAGGAGATATCCGTGCACACCTTGCTCCAAAGCTCTCAGAATCAGCTCCTCGTCGTCAAACGTGGTCAGGATCAGGATTTTGGTCTCGGGAAAATGCTTGAGGATGAGCGCGGAAGCCTCTACACCATCCATTACCTGCATTCGGATATCCATCAACACAACGTCGGGACGCCACTCCATCACTTTGGCATAGGCGTCTCTCCCGTCCACCGCCGTGTCTACCACCTCCATGTCCGGTTCCAATTCCAGAATCGTCGCTAACCCTTCCCGCATGAGCCTCTGATCATCTACTACGAGAATCTTCATTGTCTCTCTCCTTCCATGCCTGCAGCCGGATACGGTAGACTCGCTCTCACCGAGAAGGTCCTATCGCCTTCCTTCCCGAACGAAACCTCTCCGTGCCATTCCTTTACTCTTTCTTGCATATTCAACAAGCCGAAACCCAGCTTCATCTCTCCCGGTACAACTCCATCATTGCTTATTACTATCGAAAGCCCACCCGTGTCATAGGCCAGTTGAATAGAGGCTTTGTTCGCGCGTCCGTGTTTCTTCGCGTTCGTCAACGATTCCTGGGTGATACGGTACGCCGTGAGCTGAAATTCACCGGGAAGTGGAACCGGGTCGCCCTTGAGGTAAAACCGGGTCTCGACCTCCGCATACCTCGTGAACTCCTCGGACAGCTTATCCAAACTTTCGGGCAGGAATGTCGATTGCACAGGCTCGTCCCGTATCGTCCGTACCGCCAACCGTATCTCCTGCAAGGAGGCCCGCAGCAATTCCTCACATTCCGAATAGATCCGTCCGCTACGCTCCGAATCCACCCGGCTCAGCTTGCGAGCCGCTTGCATCTGAACGATCAGTCCAGTTAATTTATGGCCTACCGAGTCATGCAGCTCTCTTGCGATCGTGACCCTTTCCCGTTCCGCTCCCCATTCTTCGGCTTGGAGAGCATATTCCTGCAGCCTCTCGTGGGATTCCCTCAGCTGCGCGTACAAGTGAAGTGCATCCTGCCTCGCGCGTTGATAGAAATGAAGCAAGAAGCACACGATGCCCGCAAAAACGATAAAAGAACAAGTCATAAAATAACTAACTTCGTCCAGCTGTTGGAATACATACCAATCGATAGCGATCATGATCGCTAAATAGACGGCAAGCAATACTACACAGGTGATGATGATGGATCGGAAGCTCTTTGGGAACATCAGAATGGCCAAAGCCGTAATCCCGACCAGCAGTTGATTGGGAACTTGTCCTCCAATAAAGACGTAGCCGTAAGCCGCCGAAACTAGAAAATCCAGAATCAGAACCCGAATAAGCACGTTCCTACGCGCCTTCGCCTTGGGCAGCCGAAACCGAACGAACAAAAACACAGCTATCGAAAGAACGATAAAGCTCAGCCGCCAGAAGAACGCGGTCGATGTTTCATAGTAAACGACCCCCGTCACGGCGAGACTCACGATCAGCTTCAGCACGAAGAACAACTGCCAGAATAGAAGGCCATTTCTCGTTAAATATCCTGTCAGATCCATAATCGCGTTCCTTCCTTTCGATCGCCTTGAACTAGCACATTAAGCAAAAACGCCTTCGGCCTCCTTATGGACGCTGGAGAAGCTTTACGGAGACGATTCAGATAAAGACAGGATTAATCTTATCTTTCAGAATCGTTAAGTAAAATCGTCAATGATCACCCTACCGACTCTTTGACTTTTGTGTCTATCAGCGTAGATGTATGCGTAGCCATGTAACCTTTATTGTTCACCTGGCACAGACTCCTCCTGAGGCTTAACAGGCAAATTACGGTGGCCCGTCGAATGCCATCCAATATGTAAAATCAAAAAGCGTTCAAAATAGATAAAATCTCCTAACAGAGGTACAGTTAGCCTGTCCTAATCTAGGAGATATCCACATGGTCAAGAATACACGACTCACTTCATTTGGTAAATGGGTTGCGAATATAATTTCTGAAATTCTTCAAGATAAGGAAAATACGACTGCTACTCTCGACCGCTAATTTTCTTGCTTCTATGTTTGGAAGCATTTAATATGGATCCCTGAACATATTCTTGACACAGAGAATCGACAAATGTGTAGTGATCAAGTCACTTGATGGTTTTGGAAACTATGTGATACAATGCATCCTAAATTGAATACGGACCTTCGGGGCAGGGTGAAATTCCTGACCGGCGGTGAAGGGCCATTTTGATAGGCTCCAGCCCGCGACTCGTCGATTTCCTCTAAGGAAGGGACGACTGACTTGGTGAAATTCCAAGGCCGACGGTTACAGTCCGGATGGAAGAAGGTCACAACTAAGCATGAATCGTTTTTGAAAACGACTACGATCCATGTTTGTTTGGATATGCCCCGTTATTCTAATAACGGGGCATACTTCTTTAGAAGTGTCCTATTCAAAAACCGTAGGAGGTTGTTGAATATGGAAAATGCAACGAATTCAATCTATTTTTTGACTGCTCTTTTTCTCGTTCTTTTATCTGGATTTCTGCATGCGTTGTGGAATCTTTTTACGAAGAGTAGTATAAAAAAAGACGTATTTTTGTGGTTATGTCAATGGGCGGGGGTAATTGTTTATTTACCTTTGGTTGTACTTTATATTCCCCAATCAGTCGCGGACATAAAAAGTTATTCTTTACTATTTGCTTCTATGATTTTGCACGGAATCTATGTAATACTGCTCGCTAAAACGTATTCATTAGGAGATCTTTCTCAAGTCTATCCAATCATGCGTGGAACAAGTCTATTACTGGTTCCACTAATATCTGTATTTTTTTTAGGACTTCACCTAGGTATCGTAAGCTGGATAGGTATATCTTTAATTGTTTTGGGGATTTTTTTCATTAGTGGAGCTAAGATTAACAAAATTTCGCCTCGACCGAGAGTGGAAATACTCCTCGCAAGTGCAGTAGGTATTTGTATTGCAAGTTATATTCTGGTGGACGCAATATCTATTAATTATTGGCCACCTTTCGTACTGAATGAAGCAACAAACTTGGGGAATGGAATAGCTTTATCATTTTCAGTTTTTCGTTCCCGAACAATAAGGAATGAATGGAAAATCAATTGGAAAACGGTTCTATTAGGGGGGATTTTTGCACAGGGTGGCTATCTGTTATTTTTATATGCTGTAACAATTGCCCCTGTCGGACAGCTAGCACCAATGCGAGAGATTGGGACAGTTTTTGGCACAATGCTTGGAATTGCTATTCTTAAAGAGAAACAAGGTAAGAGTCGAATTATTGCTTCTATTTTCATTACAACGGGGATCATTATTCTTGGATTCTCAGGACGCTAATTTAATTTTTAACGTGTCAGTAAAAAACGGCGTTGTGATACTCTATTTGTTGAATGATCGTTTCGTTTAGCTAGCATATTAAAACGTCATCTTTCTGCCGTACCCGTCAATGAACTTATGTCATCCTTAATCGCCTTACCCCGATCTTCCATTTTCGCATTGAATTTCGGGAAACATGACTTCTTGCATAGAGCATGAAAACATTCACCAAAAGTCATACTCGTCCTCATACGTTTATCTATCTTTTCGCACATTTGCCTCCTTTCTTTTCTTGATAACATAAAGGTGAAAGGAAAAACGGATGCGAGGAGCTGTAAAATGAAAAATATTAAAATGATCAACTGGATTCTTGTGGCCATTGTTGCTTTATATTTCTTTTTAAGTGCTTATATAGATTTGGCCCATACTCCGCAAGCCGTAGAGACGGTGAAGAAGTTAGGTTATTCGGAGTACTTTTTAGATATACTTGGAATCGCAAAAGTTCTGGGAATTATCGCACTTCTTGCTCCAAAATTCAATAGATTAAAAGAGTGGGCGTATGCCGGATTTACTTTCGATGCGATTTCAGCTATCTGGTCAAACATTGCTAGTGGCTACCCTTCGGAAAGTATTGCAGCTGTAATAGCAATTGTGCTTCTTATGGCCTCCTACATTGTGTCCCGCAAGCTACAGAACGAAATCCTTGCGGAATCCGCCAATAAATATTCGTTCATTAAGAGAGAAACAAAAATTCGTCCTTTATGAAAGAAACAAAATAAGCATATTCCCGAACTTCGAGTGATAATGTCAACCCAAGGCGCGTTTGCTTTGGGTTTTTTGGCACTAACCCGACTCGGTAAAAAGCCAGATTCCATACGAGCATTTGGAAATATTAAAGAACCCGCTCCAGAACAACGGAATGCGGGTTTACTTCTCTGTATCTAAGTGATTGCAATAAGCAATGCTCCAAATATAACTATAAGGCTACCGTTTTCGTAGCTACTTTTTTTTGAAATGTCTGGTCATGCTCAACAAAAACCATTGTTGGATTAAAGCTTTGAATAAGTTCTTCAATTTGCATACGTGAATAAACATCAATAAAATTTAGTGGCTCATCCCAAATATATAAATGTGCTTTTTCACATAAACTTTTGGCTATAAGCAACTTTTTCTTTTGTCCACCAGAATAGTGGGATATATCTTTTTCAAACTGAATACGGTCAAAATCCATTTTTCGTAGAATAGATTTAAATAACTGTTCATCAATCTGATTTTCTTCAATAAAGTCAGATAACTTTCCCTTTAAATGAGAGGTATCTTGTTGTACATAAGATATGACAAGGTCTGAACCAACGTTCAAAGCACCTGTATGTTGGAGTGGCTTCTTTAGAATTAGTTTTAAAATACTACTTTTTCCACTACCATTCTTTCCATCAAGCACAACTCGGTCACCTGGTTCAACATGAAAACTTATTGGCGTATTAACGAATTCACCATTATACATAACAGACACATCCGTTAACTGAATTAGTTCTTTAGAGTTGTATTCCAATGGCTCTAACTGTAATGACTCCGTTTTTTCCACATTTTTTAGCAACTTTGACTTTTCTTCAATAGCTTTCTGTTGCCTTGACTCCAGGTTCTTTGCACGTTTCATCAATTTTGCTGCTTTATGTCCTACATAGCCCTTGTCTAATTTAGAACCAGAATTTGTTGTACCATTTTTGGAAGCTTCTACTTGATCAGACCAATTGGCTGAACGCTTTGAAGATTGTTGCAGCCTCCCAATATCTTTTTGCAAACGCTCATTTGTTGCTTCCTCATGTTCCTGCTGTCTATCAAAATTCAGCTTCCAAGAAGAATAATTACCACTTTGAATTTCTATATTGGCTCTGTTTATTGACAAGATGTGATCAACACAGCCATCCAAAAAGTTTCTATCATGTGAAATTAAAATGAATCCTTTTTTCCTTTTTAAATAATTAGAAACCATCTTTCGTGTATGGGTATCTAGGTGATTGGTCGGCTCATCAATTAATAAAAATTGCCCTTCATTCAAAAACAGTGCAGCAAGTAAAACCTTCGTTTGTTCCCCATTCGATAATGTTTCAAATGGCCGGTACATCACTTCGGCATCGACATCTAAATAAGATATTTCTCGAAGAAACTCCCAATCTTCTGCCTGAGGACATATCTCTTCTAAAATATCATGTGTGAATCTGCTTTTATCCGAGACTGGATATGGAAAATAATTAAATTCTACCGAAGAAATAATTTTTCCGCTGTATTCATATTTCCCCAATAATAGATTAAAAAAAGTTGTCTTGCCTCGTCCATTTCGACCAATAAAGCCAAGTTTCCAATCCGTATCTATTTGGAAGCTAACATCTTCAAAAATATTATCAAAGCTGCTTGGATAAGAAAAAGTCAGGTTTTGTACTTGAATCATTGACATGTGTGAAGTTCCTCCTTTTTATAACACATTACTTCTTTATAAAAAGTCGGTACATATCCATCTATTCTCATTTAACTCCGTATAAGTTTAATGGATATTAACGACTTATACGGAGTGAGTCATGTGTAACAACCGTGTCTGTGCTCATGTTATCCCTCCATCATAAAATTTTTTGTTTATACAAAACGATACAGAGACATTTGGTGTACAGTGTGTTACGAAGTTATTTGATATTCTATGTGTACGGAAGAAATATTCCCGGCGTTGAAACCGTAATAATTACTGAAATGAATACAAGATGATCTTAGTTTCCAATCCGTTGCAATTATCTCTGATGAAAGGAGGAATATTCATGGCATTTGACGGGTTACTAATGCATCAACTTGCCAAAGAAATCAAGACTAATCTACCGATGACAATCAATAAGATTGTACAAATTTCCGATAAAGAGATTCTCCTGGATGGACTATCAAACGAACGTAATATTAGACTGATTATCAGCATTCATCCACAAAATAACCGTATAAATTTCACAGAAGAAAATTATTCGGAATCGAAGCAGGAAAATGAATTTTTATTATTACTGGCAAAACATCTACGCGCTGGTGTCATCCAAAGTATGGAACAAGTCGGTGTTGAACGAATATACTGCTTTCAAATCAGTGCTAAGGCAGTTCGCTACTCACTTTATATTGAATTGCTAGGCAAAGATGCCAACATCATACTTGTCGATGAAGCGAATAAAATTATTGGTGCAATGAAACAAACATCGCTCAGCAAAACTAGTACGCGGACACTCACGCCTGAGGCCGTATATCACCTTCCATTTGATTATAGCGGAAAACAGAATCCTTTTCAGCCGTCATCCATAAATGAATCAGAGTCACTTGTAACACAATTTCATGGTTTCTCGCCTCTGTTAAATCGTGAATTTCAATACCGCTTGCAACAGGGGCAGTCATTCTACGAAATTATGCATGAGCTAAATAGTAGCGACAAGCTTTATTTGTCGGAAACAGAGCAGGGTATCCAGTTTCATTCCATTCCGCTTACACACTTGAGGGGGGAATCGACTTTTTATCCAATTATGGAGGGCGTAGATATTGCCTTGTATAAAATGCTAACTCGTCGGCGAACTGACAGTTTACACCTACTGGTACGTAAAGAATTAATTAAACGATCCCGAAAACTTTCAAAATTGGAGAAAGCAGTACTTGAAGTCGGGCATTTTGAGCAGTATCGTACCTATGCGGATCTACTTTACACATACTATCATCTGCTCCCCCGCAACGCCGCTTCTGCCGATCTCGAGGATTTTGTGACAGGAGAACTGCTTCATATTCCGTTAGACACCAAACTGAGTGCAAAACAAAATGCTCAAAAATACTATGAAAAATACCACAAAGGAAAATTTGCTTATACCAAACTCAAGGAGCAAATTGTGCTTAGTAAAATGGAATCAGATTATTTTTGTATGCTTGAGTCCCGGCTTGAACAGGCTGATAGCATAGATGCATTAGAAATTCGCAGGGAACTTGAAAAACACGGCTATTTCAAAGCAAAAAAAAATCAATCAACGAAGAAAAAGCAGAACAGGAAGCCTAGCATTATGACTTTTCAATTCGATCATGATATTAAAATCTTCGTAGGTAAGAACAGTATTCAGAATGATTACCTAACATTCCATTATGCCAAGAAAGAGGATATATGGCTGCACGTGAAAAGTTATCACGGAGCACATGTTGTTATAAATAACGCAACACCTGATGAAGAAACGTTATATTATGGGGCTTTATTGGCTGCTTACTTTTCACAAATCAAGGCCTCTGGTTCGGTCGAAGTAAACTATTGTCAAGTCAAGACTCTTAAAAAGCCTAAAGGCGCCCCTATGGGAATGGTGTTACTTGGAGCCCATAAAACAATTTATGTCAGGCCAATGGAAGATGTTATTCAAAAGCTCCTAACCGAAAATTTAGTTCAGATGGCGTAACTTATTAAGTGATTTTATTTTCGGACAATTCTATTTGTGCTGTTCCTAAATGGTATTTTTCTATTGGAAAACCCTATCAGGAGCTAGTTGCCAGTTATCGCTAAAAGCCTGCCCTCTCATAGGACGGGCTTTCGTTTTGAGAGAAATAGCAACTATTCTCAGACCATTGGATTGAGACTCTCAATCGGACTTCTGTTGCTTTGCTTAAGGTAGCATGTGTGAATATATAAAAACAGCAGCTCAAAGGCAACTTTGAACTGCTGTTTTTATATAACTCATGTATTCGCATAATGAAATCCATCACTTTTTACCGTTTCAGGCATGTTCCTTATACTGTTCATCGATGATTTCATAGAGCTTCGCCTGCTCCAGATAATGCTTTGGTGCTTGAAAGGTTACAGTGACGACGCCAGGGTGGCGGCCAATCTCAATCGAGCCGGTAATCGTGGCGCGGTTCATAATCTCGGGCACCGTTACGTTAAACAGCCTTGCGGCGCGAGCGAGCCCGTTTTCAGTAGCTGCATTCAAATCTGGTGCCGTTCCGACTATAGAAAGCGGAAGCGATGTTTCAATCTCCTTCAAGCCCCACTTGGCCGCGAGGTTTCCTGCAATGCGCTTCTCTGCTGTGGACAGCGGCTTGGCCGTGTAGGGCAAATCCTCCACGTTCGGCAGCAGAATCGGTCCTTCAAGTTTAACGTTCTTCAGCACTTTGACCTGGAGATGGACGATCCCTGCAACGTCGGCCGTGTGACCCGCAATTTCACCGTCGCCTTGCAACGCATGCATGTCACCCAGATAGACACCGCCACCCGGAACTTTGACCGGACAGATTAGCACTGCGCCTGCACGTACACGACTGATATCCATGTGCCCATCTGTGCGATGCTCGTCCAGTTCCTCTTGGGTCACGGCATACGAATGTGGCGCCCCGATCAGGAACGAGCCGTAATCACCAGCATTGTGCGAATCGGGCAACGCTTTGGAAGGAGTAGTGCCGAGTTGGCCCAGAAACGGCCGCATGCGCGCGACGACGCCAACCAGATCATGCGGGGCAAACGTCACAATCGGATTCTGCACCGACGCATCCGGTGTCCGCATATAATGGCGGCCTTCATGCGCAATTTGTTCGGCTGCTTCCTTCGGCAAGGTGACTCCGACTTGACCATCTTCATCAAATGTAATAGTATAACCATTCGTAAAAATAAAAGGAGTAATGTCTACACCGCAGTTGGCACAGCGGATCGCCTCTTGTCCGATGCCTTTAATGACCGTATCCGGGTTCAGCGTGGTGCACTCGGGGCATTTCACGGCTACAAAAGGATCACCAAGGAAACGACCTTCAACCGATTTTTCGTTCCCCGAGGAAGTTGCGATAGAGGTTACTTCGATTGATTTGATTTGAATAACAATTGCATCACCTATTTCCGCTCCTTCCACAAAGATCGGCTTCGTAACCTCATGCCCGCCTTTCAGGCAAGGCGTAATCATCGGTCCCCAACAGCCGGGTGCCGTATTGGCAACAATATGACCGCCATCCTTGACAGGGCCAAGCATTTCTATGTCCGGGTCCAGAATTCCATCCGTAAAGGTATTGACGAACAGTGTTTCAACAGCTTGTTTCATAGTTGATTACCATCCTTTATATATGTATTTTATTAAATTCACATTATTTTCGGCCTGTCATACATTACGTACACTTAGAATATCAAACTACTTCATAACTCACTATACACAAAACGTCTCTGTATCGTTTTGTATAAACAAAATAATACGAGTTACCTCAGATTATTCATCTTTGCTACATAATTTTTCTAAACATAGGAAAGGACCGAAATCCGGAGGAGCTGCAGCTTTGAACGTTCCAAGCGGGTCGCCATCAAGTAATATTGGAAGGACGCATTAAACAACCTTATGAATAAGACACTCATTTTCCTGGTTTAGAACATAATCATCAATTCCGATCTTTAAAGCGGAAACCGCATAATCGTAATAGTCATATCCCATCATGATGGCGATTCTGGCGTTTGGTTTCAGCTCCTTGGCTTTTCTGGTATAATCTAAGCCGTTTCAATTTGGGAACTTTAATGTCCAACAAGACGATGTCCGGACGATGGGTTTGAAAGAGATCAAGCCCTTCCTGACCAATTCTTCATCTTTCACGATCAGCAAAGTGTACATAAAGCCAGATCCCTTCCGATTTATTCAACTGTTGATCGTAAATATCCATAGCCTGCCTGCTGCATGTCATCCAGCGGGACAAACCGGATAGAGGCGCTGTCGATGCAAAATCTTTTGCCACCTTTATCTTTAGGTCCGTCGTCGAACACATGGCCTAGATAAATTTTCCCTACGCGGCTAATAACCCTCGTGCGAACCATATGGTAGCTCTTATCTTCAGCGTATGTCACTACTTCCGGATCAATGGGTTTCGTAAAACTCGGCCAGCCACAGCCGGCATCGAACTTATCGCGACTGGAGAACAATGGCTCGCCTGTTGCAACATCGACATAGATGCCTGGATCGAACATATTCCAGTAATCGTTGGAATAAGCTATCTCTTCACCTCCAAGAACTGCCACATTGTACTGAATATCTGTTAATTTCTTTTTTAGTTCTTCGTCGCTGGGCCGGGAATACAAGGTAGAATCAACTTTAATCGGTTCATCCAGAATCGTGAGATCAATATGGCAGTACCCATCCGGGTTTTTCTCCAAATAATCTTGATGATATTCCTCTGCCAAGTAGTAATTCGTTAACGGCAGCACTTCGGTGACGATCTTTTTAGAATATTTCACCTGTTCTTTGGCTACCACTGCGTTGATAACCGGGACGTCACTTTCATTTACATAATAAATGCCCGACCGATAATCGATACCTACATCGTTCCCCTGCTTGTTCACGCTTGTCGGGTTTATCACTTTAAAGTAATCGGTCAACACATCGGATAACTGAATTCGCGCAGGGTCATACTTCACCTCAACTGTTTCGGCAAACCCTCGATCTCCGCGATTCACTTCTTCATAGGTTGGATTTTCTCCTGTTCCGTTAGCGTAGCCTACGGTTACGTCCTGTACACCATAAATGCGCGAAATATAAGCTTCCAATCCCCAAAAGCAGCCTCCCGCCAAATAGATCGTTTGCAGATCACTGTGCGTGTAATCAATCTTGGCATTCGGGTTTTCGGATAGCGAAGTCGTGGGTCCCCTCTCAGCAGCCATCGTTAAGCCCTCCTTCTGATTACCGCAAGCCGCGACCAACAACAATAGCAGCAATGAACTTGCAAATAAAAGTCGCTTCACGGCATTCCCTCCATTAATTTTTTGGTACTCAAGATACCTCTTTGAATGTATTGATTATGACATCATTGGAGTTATGGCCCGGTGTAGTTTTAACTAAAACACCATCAGAGCCGATGTACAGCGAGGTGGGATATCCCCTTATTCCGAACTTTTGAGCATATTTTCCGCCTTCATCCAGTAATACTGTTAGATTATTGCCCTTTTGTTCAGCCTGAAGCCCCTTAAACCATTGCGTGAAGTCGTCTGTTGATTGTTCCCCTTTAAAATTGGGACTGACGATTGTGATCACCTTGAAATCATTATTTTGACCCGCTAAAGTATTCAATTCATCAATCCCGCTCAAGCAAATCGGACACCAGGAAGCCCAATATTTCACATACACTTTTTTACCAGCAAAGCTGGCCAAAGTAACCTGACTCCCATTCAAATCTTTTAGCTCTACCATAGGAGCAACTTGCCCGTTGTTCAACGTTGTCTGCGATGAAGGCTTATTCCCACAAGCTGCAAGGAGCAGCACGTAGAGCAGCACCATTGTTATTACAGTCCATTTTTTATTAATCACCATAATCAGCCTCCTATCATATAGTCCAACTATTGAAACATGCTTGTAATCGTGTTCAGTTTATCCGTCATGAGAAGCACACCCATGATAATAAGCAGGAATCCGGAAATCACTTTCAACATACGCAAGTGCTTATTGATCGCCTTCAGCCGCATTAACAATAGATCCGAAAAGAGCGAAAGGAGCAGAAACGGAATAGCTAATCCAAGTGCGTAAATCAGCATATACCATCCGCCCTGTGCCGAAGAACCTTCACTGGCAGAAAGGCTAAGCACAGCCGCGAGGATCGGCCCGATACAAGGTGTCCAACCGAAGCTGAACGCGAATCCTAGCAAAAATGCTGCAGAAAAACCCCTTTTACCCTTGATTTCGATCGCCAACTTTTTTTCGCGCTCCATAAAAATCAGCTTAAATATTCCCGTTTGGTAGATCCCGAATAAAACCACTATAGTCCCACAGATGACGATAAACCAGGAGCTGTTTACAACACTCCCCAATGCCCCAGCACCGAAACCGAGAAGTGCATAAACAGTGGAGACTCCGAGTATAAAGAACACGGTATTTCCGATTAAGATGGGTTGAATCCGAATCTTTCCAAATTTGATTCCTGCCAAATGACTTCCCGCAACAACGCCACCGAGATGGGCTACATATACAGGCAATAACGGCAAAATGCAGGGCGAAAAAAAGGAGAGCAAACCTGCCATTAACACACTTCCCACGAATACATGGTCCGTCAACACGAGAACCACCTCCCTTCATTTTTAGTTATGGGCAATTGGAAGAGTCAAATCATTGAGTTCCTTGAAAGCAAATGGCTAGCAACCGGGATTCTTGCGATTTCTGCTTCGTAGTTTACCGAAGTGAGCCTTGGGGTCGGGTGGCTTTCGCTCTCCATTATCTCAAGAAGGTAGTAGTGAACCAAGAATGCACAATGGCGGCGCGAGAGTAGCATCCCTAGCGCCGCCATTAATCAAATAAATACCCTTTTTCTCAAATGAGCTGTTCTCAATGTGAACTAGAACTTACTGTTGAGTCAGCCTCTATTCTATATAAAAGCCATTATGGATTGACGAAATTAATGATCTCTTGGTTGTACTTGTCTTTTTCCTCATAGAAGATGGCGTGTCCGCTGTGATCAAAAGGTATCAACGTGGAGTTTTTGATTCCCTTATGCAATGCTTCCGCAACTGCAAATGGGACGGTTTTATCTTGAATGCCGTGCATAATAAGAGTCGGCACTTTGATTTGATTCAATTTTCCGCTCAAATCCGTAGCAGCCACCGATTTAATGCTTTCGATGGATGCATGGGAATCCGCTTCGAGTTCCAACTGGCCGAGCCACGCCAAAAACTCCGTAGAAGGTTTCGTTACGAAGCCGTCTGGGCTGACTGCAAGTGTTTTAGGGCGGTCCTGGGTCAGACCGGTTACGAGGCCATCGATTGCTTCCTGCGGGATTCCCCATTTAGGTGTGGGGGCAGAGGTGAGTATTAATTTGGAAACCCTATTGTCTTTATATTGGCTCATATATTCGGTTGCGACGGTTGATCCCATGGAGAAGCCTACCAGTGTGGCGTCTTTTAAATTGAGTTTCTCGATGACGGCGCGAACATCATTCGCGTAGGTCTCCATATTATTGCCGTCATAAGGATGGTCAGATTTGCCGAATCCCCTGAGGTCGATTGCAATGAACCGAATACCTTTGGCAGGCAATGTGTTCTGTTGATACTCGAACATTTCATGGTTAAACGGCCAGCCATGAAGAAATATGACCGGTTTGCCTTTACCTACGTCCTCAACGTACAACCTCACGTTTTTATCAACGGTGACATAATGACCATTTCCTGTGTCGGTTACGTCATTGGAATAACTAGGAGTAGCTGCATTCGCAACGTTTGCTTTGGATACGCTGCCTGCGAGCCCGACTCCGGTTACGACGAGTGCTGCTGCCAGTGATGCGGTTAACATGGATTTGCTTTTGATGAATTTCATGATTTCTATTCCTCCTGAATTTATATGTATATTCCTATGAACCTAGCCAATAGCCGTGCGAAAGGGGAACTTCAACAAGATGCTGCATACCATTTTTCTTCCACCCAGGCTTCAATCTCCCCAGAAAGAACAAAGAATGTTTCTCGATCCTCATGACTATGAATAAGCACGAAAATCCCTGGACCAAACTCGCCTTTCATCAGACAGTAGGTTTGATCGTCCGATAATTCCGTAAAGTGCTGAATACGTGATCTAAGTACATCCAAAACCTCGGATTACCTCTTGTAAAGATTAAGTTTTTACACAGATTCCAATCAAATTTCCGACAGCATTCTCCGACAGTGCAAGAACTTTTCTTATTTCAATGTCCAACTTTATGCCTGTCCACCTCCTTGTTCTTTACACATCGATTGTAACAAGAAGGGAAAGAATGCAAACCTGTGAGAAGTCATGTATTACAAAGCAAAAAAGCATAACTTTTGACCATCAAAGCATGAAAAATTTCATGCATTAATGCCAAATGTCATGCCTCGCGATTTAAAGGAGATGTTGAACCGAAAATACAGTATAGCTTGCGTTCTGGCGTGCAGCCCAAGCTTGGCGATGAAATTTGAAACGTGATTTTTCACTGTTAGGGGGGTACACGATCCCGTTAGTATAGAAAAGGCTGCCATCCGGCAGCCCTAGACCCCTTACTTATTGGTTTCTTTCACAATCTCTTGCACACGATCGACCATAGCCGTCGCGTCTGCAAGTGTAACTCCGTTTTTCGGATTGAAGTTTCCTTCCGAGTCCAATTGCACGAATTTCAAAGCAAGCGCCGTCTGAATCGCGCCTTGGTATATGATACCAATTTTGTCATTATCCTTGATCTCTATCGGGATTAATTTCAACATCGGCAGCTTGCCTCCCGCTTGAAGCGTGTGGACCAGCAGGTACGTGAACGATTCGCGCGTCACGTCGGCCTTCGAATCGATCTTAATCTGCAGGTTCGTATCTCCGGCGGCTTTCTTGATTAATTCCGCGGCTTGTTCCACCGTGATAGTTTTGCTTACTCCGCCTTGCTCGGGTGCCGGGTGAGCTTTCAAGTATTTCACGGCTTTGCCCACGATATCGATCGCATCCTTACGAGTGATTCCGGCCTTAGGATTAAACTTGCCCTCTTGGTCTAATTGAACGAAGCCCAGGGCAATCGCTGTCTGAATGGCACCTTGGTTCAGGATATCGATGTTGTCGTTATCCTTGATCTCTGCTGGAACCAGTTTGAGTATTGGCAGCTGGCCGCTCGTTTGAAGCGTATGAACTAGCAGGTACGTGAACGACTCTCGGGTCACGACGGCTTTCGGATCGATCTTGATCTGCAGGTTTGCAGCTTCTCCGACAGCCCCTTTGATCAATTGCGCGGCTTGTTCCGCCGTGAGAGCTTCGCTCTCGCCGACCTGCTCCTGTGCGGAGTGAGCTTTCAGATAATTTAGCGCATTGCTAATTTCGATGGCCGCTTCAGCGCGGGTGATTTCTTTCTTAGGATGAAGCTTCCCGTTTTTATCCAGCTCGACGACGCCGTAGTTCAGGGCGCGCTGGATCGAACCGGCATAATCGACTTTGACTTGATCTTGGTCTTTGAATTCCACGACAACCGGCTTAATAATAGGCAGCTTACCGATAATTTCGATCGTATGAATGAGCTGGTGCGTGAAGGCTTCGCGCGTCAGCTTTTCATTCGGATTCAGATCGGAAGGCAGGTCCAGTCCGTTGACTGCTGCGATAATGAAAGCATTCGCGTACCAAGCGGAATCCTTAGCATTCTCATAATAATCGGAAGCCTTGGGCTCTTTAACGAAACGGACAAGGTCCAGATTCAACCCCAACGCGTTGACGAAAAACTGTACGCTCTCGGCCTGCGTGACGGTCTTGTTCGGAGCAAATAGTTCTGCAGTAATTCCCTTGATCAGGCCGCTGTCATACATGGCAATGATCTTGTCTTTGTCTTGCACGCTATTAATATCTTTAAAAGCGGCAGCAGAAGCGAAGTCTTGTCCGGCCAAGCTGAGTGCCAGGGCAACGGTTGCGGACAGGGTAATGATTTTGGACGGTTTTTTCATAAATATCACCTCTTGAAGTAGTGTGTTTGTCTAACTTGCCATCATTGACGTACCTCCGCTCAAAAAGGTTTCTCCGTTTACTACAAAAAATATCCATTTCATCTCCATTTGCTTGGAGCTGGTGAAGTTTAAGTATGGCGGTACGACTAACAGAAATAATGATTGCAGAATGGGCATTGGCGAATGCCCGCGGCCATGAACCAAAACTTAGAGGCTAACTCTTGTCCCTTTCACTCCATAATAAATGTACTCTTTCTCGAATAATAATTTCATAAATGGATAAAAGTTGAAATGTGAAATTGGTTGTGCTAGAATGCAACTAATTAACGTACGGGAGATGAGGAGAATAATGTAAAATTTCTTGCTTAAATTACGAATGATAAAACAAAACTGTTTTATTCTTTGTTAAGTAAGAAAGTTACTTATTCTCTTCACTCAAATAATATTACAATGTCTAATCCATTAATTAGGTTGGATTTTAGTTCTAGTTTATTTGAGCTACAAGAAAGGTAACTTTCTTGTAGCTCTTTATTTTTTCTATGGAGGGTTTTGACAATACGATAACATCTTCGAAAATGTTAGCTTTCATATCAATACGGATTGGAAATTAGGTTTTACTGGAAGTAAGAATACTTTTTATAGAGCATGATAACGAATTTTGTAAAAATACCGCCAGCAAGAACTGTAAATATATCTTTAGCTTTTTATCTTAGGAGGTTGAAATAGATGTTTGAAGTTGTAAATGTTCATGTGAACCGTTCATTGTCCGTCGGCACGGTTCACGATCAAACTAAACAGATGCCGGAGCATTATCCATCTATCGATAGATGCACGTAGCGTTCTAGCTGCAAGCTTCGTGGGTTTTCATATGGTTGGTTAATGTACATGTTAGGCACCTACAAAGGTTGCTAAAGGCATTTTCTCCGGCTCAAGAGGAGAAAAAACATGAAATCAACTTCGAAATACGAGATGATTCAAAACATATTGACAGAATTAAAACAACCTGCATATCGGTTTCAACAAATTGCAGACGCGATCTTTAAGCAAAAAATTGGTGAATATGACCGAATGACCATACTACCTAAAGCTATAAGAAACGAATTAATTATGAGGCTTGGCGAACATGTTTTGAACTTAACTCCTGTCATACAAAAGACATCCAGACAGGTGAATAAAGTACTTTTTGCCATTGAGGGCGGTGAACGCATAGAAGCAGTTCAACTAAGCTATGAGCGTGGCTGGAAATCATACTGCATTTCCAGTCAGTGCGGATGCGGATATGGTTGTAGCTTCTGTGCTACAGGTACAATTGGACTGAAACGAAATCTAACTGCTGATGAAATTACTGATCAATTGTTATACTTCCATTTAAATGGTGATGCCTTGGATAGTGTCTCGTTTATGGGCATGGGAGAGGCATTAGCCAATCCTAATATTTTCGACACGCTTAAGATTCTAACAGATCCACGAACTTTTGGATTGGGCCATCGAAGAATTACAGTTTCAACCATTGGAATTTTGCCGGGTATCGATCGTCTGACAAAAGAATTTCCACAGGTTAACCTGACCTTTTCACTGCACTCTCCGTTCGACGAACAGCGGAGCGAGTTAATGCCCATTAACAATCGGTTTCCGCTTAATGATGTCTTGAACAAGTTGGATCAGCATATTCGTGATACGGGTAGAAAAGTATATATTGCGTATATATTACTTCGGGGAGAAAATGATTCAAATGAGCATGCGGAAGCCATTGCTGCTTTGTTAAAGCACAGAGGTCCTTGGGAACATTTATATCACGTCAATTTGATCCCCTACAATTCAACTGACGTGACGCCTGATAGCTTTCATCAATCAGACAAAGAGCGGGTTCAAAAGTTTGTCAGTATCTTAAAGTCAAAGGGAATCAAAGTAACGGTGCGAACTCAATTCGGGACGGACATTGATGCAGCATGCGGTCAGCTATACGGACACAACAAGTAAGACTAAAGTAAAAAAAAAAATTCTATAAAGGAGAACAGATTTTGTCTCATAAGAATATTACAATCACCCATGTTCAATTCCATGCAAAGACAGATATTTGGTGATATTTGCATGGAATAACATGATCGCCAATCATGCTGGCTTTGCTACTTGAGATTTAACATTTATTCAAGGAGTGAGTCTACATGAGATATACCAACGCTAATGAAATTCTCCCAAAAGAATTGATTGAAAAATTGCAAGATTTTGTACAAGGTGAATACATCTACATTCCCGCAATAAAAGATCAACATAAAAATTGGGGAGAATTATCCGGTTTTCGTGAAAAGATTGATAAGCGAAATAGTGAAATAATACAAGCATATAAATCTGGTAATACGATTCAAGAACTTGCAGAATCTTACTACCTTTCTGTTTATGCGATCAGAAAAATAATTTATCACAAATAAAGATCGCTGAAATGTGATCCTAATTTGGACGAATTAAATACACTACGCGGTCAGAAGGATGATCCCTGTACTCACACGGGTCATCTTTTTTTAATGTCCTCTGATGAAGAAAGAAAAAGAGATTTGTTAATGGTTATACCAGACATTACAGAACCGTTTTGTATATAGTTTATGCGATCTCTATCTGTTACCTTTTTAACTATGGGCTCTTCTAAAATGTAGCAGGACAAATGGAGGTTAAAATAATGGATACCATTGTAAATATTCAACGAACGTTAATCAACAAGTTTTCTAATAATGAAGCTTTTAATGTGAGTATGGGACAGATAAAGTGAAAGTTGAGGATCTGGAGGAAAGAATAATGTTGAATGTTACTATTTTTAATATGGAAGGTAATCATGTTGGTGAAATGGAACTTGAAGAATCCATCTTCGGTATTATTCCCAATGAATCGGTTATGCATGATGCAGTAATAAACTATCTGGCAAATAAGCGCAGTGGAACACAATCTGCATTAACACGTGGTGAAGTTAGAGGCGGTGGCAGAAAACCGTATAAGCAGAATAAAATTGATAGATCTAGAGCAGGTTCGATTCGTATGCCTCATTGGCGTGGCGGAGGCGTTGTGTTTGCGCCTAAACCTCGCGACTACAGCTACAAACTCAACAAAAAGGTTAAACAGCTTGCAATAAAATCTGCATTATCTAGCAAAGTACAGAACAAAGAAATCATTGTCGTCGACGAGATCAAGTTAGAGAATTACAGAACAAAGTCTATAGTAGCTATGCTTCATGCTCTTGGGGCAGATAAAAAGGTACTGATTGTTATCCCTTCGATTAATAACTTTGTTATTAAGAGCGCCAATAACATACCTGGTGTAGAAACCGCCGTAGCTGATTCCATTAATATATACAATGTTCTGAATTGTGATAAATTGATAATCGCTAAAGAAGCTATCACTATGATTACGGAAATACACTCTTAAAAAAAGGCATCAAGCGGAGGAAGATCATTAGGATCACTACAAAAAAAATCTGATCGGCTGTAAGCTTATCCAGTTTGATTACCACATCTCTCTGGTTGACCATTATGAGGAGGTATGAAGCATGAGAACAGATTTTATTTTCGACATTTTGAAGAATCGTCACAATCAATTGGTTGAGCTGGTAGCCCAGTGTCCGGCGGACAAGCGAAATCTTGTGCTGGATGGCTTCAAGAACAGCATTCATTGGCACATTGGTCATGTGCTTACTGTGACAGAGTTCCATGTATTCGGCCTTTCGGAATTCGCACTGAATAAGAAGCTTCCTGCAAGCTACCAGGACTTTTTCGCCTATGGAACGAAGCCCGGAGACTGGCAGGGCGAACCACCTACATGGGATGTGCTGATTGACCAATTAAGGAAGCAGCCGGACGAGATCCGGGAATTGCTGGAGAGCAAGTTGGACGTACCGGTAAAAGAAAACTTTTTGAAGGCCGAGACTTTTGGCGAGCTGATTGTCTCCACGGTACTGCATGAAACCGATCATATCGGCTTTGTCTCCGCCATGCTGAAGTCATTGAAATAATCGATCTGATTCATGACAGCAGTTCAAAGGTTACTTTGGACTGCTGTTTTTGATCATCCGATTTCATCAGCGTGTACGATTTACTGCATTTGGGCAGGGGCTATAAGGGACTTTACGGGGGGATAATCATGAAAACAAAGACAAAACCAAGTACAAGACAATGGCGGTTCACCATCCGGAATAAATTACTGGTCATCTCGCTCGCAATCCTAATCATTCCCACATTGTTGGTAGGAAGCATGAGCATCTGGGTTTCAGCCCGTGAAAGCGACCTGCAGATGGAGACCAACCTCAGAAACACGGTTCATATGGCTGCGGAGCTTATCGTTTCGTTCGAGGATGCCGTCAAGAAAGGCGCATTACGCAAGGAAGAGGCTCAGGAGAAGATGAAGCAGCTGCTTCTCGGGGCAAAGCAGGCGGATGGTACACGGACAATCAATACAAATATAAATATTGGCGAGCACGGGTATTTTTTTGTTCTAAACGACCAAGGTGATCTGGTTGCTCACCCAACACAGGAAGGGGAGAAATTTTGGAACAAGCAGACAAGTGATGGCTTTCATCATATCCGGGATATGCTCCAGAAGGGGCAGCAGCCAGGCGGCGGAGTTACCGTATACAGGTGGCCGCTTCCAGACTCGAAAGCAGACGCTATGAAAATAGCCTATTCGCTAAGGGACCCAAACTGGGGATGGACGATTGTAGCTGGCTCCTACATCAAGGATTATAACACTGGACAGCAACATATTGTGCAGAGCACAGTGTATACGCTGCTAGGCTGCATTATAATCGGCGGAATATTCGTTATCCTGCTTGCGATGCGTCTAACCAGACCGCTTGTCCAGTTGACGCAGCAGGCCAAACAGGTCGCCGCAGGCGACTTGTCACAAAGAGTGATTGCCATACATGGCCGGGATGAAATTGACGACCTGTATACCTCCTTCCAGACCATGCATAACCGATTAAGAGAGCTCACGCAGGGGCTGCTTTCCCATGCTGACGCCCTGTCATCGGCCTCCCGTGACTTGTCCGTTACCTTCGGGGAGACGACAGCGGCTACAAACCAAATTTCCGTATCAGCACAGGAAGTGGCCTTGAGTAATGAAACACAAAAAAGAAGCCTGCAGGAGAGCACTCATGCTATGGATTGGCTGTCAGTCAGCGCACATCGCATCGCATCCACCTCATCGACAGCCTTTGAAGCTTCACAGGCTACCTTAAGCCATGCCGAAAATGGAAATAGGCTGATCACACAGTCAGCAGAACAAATGCTTGCCGTATCCACAACGGTAGGAGACCTCTCACTGATCGTCAATCAGCTGAACGAGCGGTCGCATCAGATAGGCGAGATCATTGATGCAATGACGACCATTTCATCGCAAACCAATCTGCTGGCGCTGAATGCAGCGATCGAGGCTGCACGAGCTGGCGAGGAGGGCAAAGGATTTGCAGTCGTTGCAGATGAGATCAGAAAGTTGGCGGAGCTCTCCAGGAAATCCGCCATGGAAGTCACTGAGCTGATTCAGGCAACTCTCACCGATATTAAAAAAGCCGCCACTGCTATGGATCAAGGCGAGCACGAGGTGCAGGCTGGTGTTGATTCCATTCGGCGCTCAGGTGAGACGTTTCAAAGAATTCTGCTCGCAACACGCAGCGCCGTGTATCACGTACAGGAGACCTCTGCTGCGGCTGAACAAATATTCGCAAGCTCCCAAGAGTTCAATGCTTCCCTGCAGGAGATCGATCACATGGCGCTTCGATCCAACGATCTGGCACAGGCAATTTCAACCGCCACGGCCGGACAGCTCACAGCCATGGAAGAAATCTCTGCATCGGCGGACTCGATGAGCCGGATATCCGAAGAAATGCTTCTACTCGTGAAGCAGTTCAAGCTGTAGACTTGCAACTGTGAGGAAGCCAAACGATGATCTCTAGCGTCTCCAAGTCCATCCATTTTCCGGTGATGAATGAACGGCCGAACGAAGACAAGCCATGCTCCAGTATTGATTACTGGGCATGGCTTGCTTGCTAGTATAATTCCTTGTATTTTCCTGGCGTAATTCCTTGCATTTCCCTGGCATAATACGTTCGCATTTTTTAAATATTCGGATTTTTGTATCCTCTGAAGAAAAAATTTGTCCACATGCAGCCCGACGCAGGCTCGTTTCCGGCGTGCATTTGGACTGGTCAATCTGAACATCCACGGAAGGCCGCAGCGATAAAAGTTCCTCCAAAATAGCCAGCGTATCTTTAAGACCCTCGCTCCATTTTGACTCATTAAGCAGATCATGATAAAGGGAATGATTCAAGCCGCGGTATCCCCATTCCTGTTCAATCGATGCGAGTCCGTCTGTTGTACAGCGGACACCGCGTTCCTGCACGAGCGCCCCCGCTTTAATTAATTCCCGTTTGATTGCCGCAGCCACAGGGGTAGGGAGTAGCGTTTTGCGTGCTAACTCTTTCGTTGAAATACCCGGGTTCAAGTAGCATTCGAGTAGTAGTTGCTCGATCACCTGTGGTCCTTCTTGCAGCCGGATATGCTGACTTGCTTGTTCAATATACGTATTCACACAATCCCTCCTAAAAACTGTAAATTCACCACAATAAAAATACAAAAAGGGCAGGAATGAACATACGTCATCCCTGCCCTTTTTGAACACTACCTAAATTTACACCGCAAAAAACAAAAAACCGCGCTGAAGACAGCACGGATTGTGGGTGCATAACAATAGGCAGCACTAAGGCTTTGATTATTATCCGCTGTTCTTAACTAATTCCGAAGCCTTCAAAATGCCCGTCAAAAAAAACCATGCTATATCAGCAATTGGTCCCTAGGACTGTTGAAAACTTCAAGTATGGAATTTGGTTAGTTAAGAACTACCGCCAACATCAACATTTCTCCCTTAGTAAATATTACTATATATTACTATACACGTTTACTAGAGTCAAGTTGATCAGTGCGGGCTAAAAATTATATTGAAATTCGCACTTGACTTGAGCCAAAAGAATGGCTGTCGATACTTTCGCGACAGCCCTGACAAGGAACCAAATGCGGTTCCTTGTTTTATTTATATTCCATAACCCAGTACTTCTCTTCTCCCGGACGGCCTTCCTCAACAACCTTCTTCCATCCGTTGCGTTCATAAAATGACAATGCCTTATAATTTTTAGATACGCATTTTAATCGCATCGGTTTATTCATTTGAACGTCAGCTGCTTGCAGCAAACGACTGCCGACTCCTTTCCCTGAGCAATCCGGGTGAACAAAAAGATTATGAATGAAGTTATCCGGCAAAAACAAGGAGGTAAAGCCCATAAGGATACCGGCCTCTTCTGCTACGATGATGAATTCGCCCTCCGTATGCTTGTCGAAATCCTCCAAAGTCATTTCATTAATATTGTCCCATACGAAGGTATTGTGCCGTGATTCGAGGTACAGCTTTCTTAGTTCAGGATAATCCCCTTCATGAGCCTCTCTAATATTCAATTGCTCACTCCCTCTGCACTGAAGTTTTGATGTGAGGTATGCCCCTTTTCAAATATTCACCATTAATACCCAACTATCCTGCACGTTAACAAAACAGATATCACTATTTCCAGGTCTATAGTTTCCACTTGCTAATGAGCCAATCACTACAACAGCTTTTAAGTTTCTTCCAGTAATTTTCCCGTTAGTTGAACGGTGGCTCCAATTTGAGCGAATCGAGCATGACTTTTGGCATAGCTTATGAGATTCGTCATGCGCAGCAGGCCCAAGGTGATGCTTTTATTGCGTCCGATTCATGACGTTCAACAGATTCGGCCGTCTGTTATTCTTGGTAAGATCAAAGGGCAAGAACAAGGGGAAGTCGGCAGCGAATCTCCTAATAAACTCAAGAATCGATAGGAGAGTGGACGTGATAGCGGAGAAAAAAATCGGTTTGGCGTTGCGGATCGTGACGGTGTCGCTCCTGCTGACGCTGGTGGTCGGATCTTTCTTTGAACTCAACTGCTTCTTGAATTATTGAACGCGCATGCGGAGGCAATGGATTCCTCAGAGGTGAAGGCTTGTGAACTTGAAACGATTCGTGCTTCCTGTCAGGTTGAGTGCCGTGGATTGTTTGCCGCATAGGGTTCCATCACAAACACGATACTACGGAGACGAAAGGTATGAGTAACAAGGTGAATCGACTCACCGACTTATGAGAAGGTGCCTACCGGGAAAGACAAGCCATCTAGAAGTGGCGCAGTCGAGGGCTCAACACGATACCATAGCTGTCTAATGCTGTTAAACTTGCTGTGAATAAAAAAACAAAACCATTGTTCGAGTCCGAACGATGGTTTTGTTTTTTATTTAATTGGAACTTCACCGTATTTGTCGGTTAGGGATTCTTTCATCGCGTGGCTGCAGTAAGCGCTTCGACATAAGCTAGGCCGAGTTTGGACATGGACGTATTCCGATGGGCAATCCAGCCAACATTGATCGTCTCCTCACAATCTAGCGGCACGGGAATGATCTCGTTCCCGTTCAGATCTTTACTTAGTACCCCTGTCGAAATGGTATACCCATTCAGACCGATTAATAGATTGAACAACGTCGCACGATCATTGACGCGAATACTCTTCTTATGCGACATGGTGCTTAGAATTTCTTCCGAGAAATGAAACGAATTGTATTCCCCCTGATCAAACGACAAATACGGGTAGTGTTGAAGTTCATCAATTGTTACCATCGACTGCTTGGCAAGCGGATTCTTAATGCTGATAAAAATATGCGGCTTCGCGACAAACAAACTATGAAACTCTAAATTGGCGCTTTTGAGCAGCTTATTGATGACTTTCCCATTAAACTCATTCACATATAAAATTCCGATTTCACTGCGCATGTTCTTGACGTCTTCGATAATCTCATACGTCTTCGTCTCGCGCAGCGCCAGCTCATATTCATCATGACCGTACTGCTCGACCAGACTTACGAAAGCATTGACCGCAAAGGCATAGTGCTGTGTCGATACCGAGAAATGCTGCGGAGAAGGCTTCGCGTTCAAATATCGGCTCTCGAGCAGTTCCGCTTGTTCGACGACTTGCCTTGCGTAGCTAAGAAATTCTACCCCTTCTTTGGACAGCGAGATGCCTTTATTGGATCGATCAAAGATCGCAATCTGCAATTCTTCTTCCAAGTCTTTAATCGCATTCGATAGACTGGGTTGAGAGATGAACAACCGCTTGGCTGCTTCATTGATAGAGCCGCGGTTAGCCACCTCGATTACATATTTCAACTGCTGTAGTGTCAATCCGATTCCCCCCTTCTACTAGATCATAACTCGTTTCCCCTTGATTCGTATAGTTAGATGTTCGGCTACCTACTTCATTTCCTGTGTGCTCAATAACTGCAGCATAAACGGCTTTAAATCGATTATTCGCAAATGTTCAGGTTTCTTGTCCGTCCCGCAGATGATGAGCGGTACCAGCGATTCTTCATGACGAAGCGAACCATGTCCGCCTCCGCCTTTATGCGTCGGTGAGCTTCGATCAGCCAGTTCATAGCCCGGCTTCGCCCCAACGACAAGGAATTCGCCTGGATGGGAATGAAGCGCACCGCTCAATCGCATGAGTGCATCTGGGTATTGTCCATAATTCAAGGTATGGTGTTCCTGGTCTACTCGCAAGTCCAGCACATCCAAATCTCCTTCCACAGTCCATGGCTGCTGGTAGGGATCCATAAGATGTCCGTCAGCTGTATACCTTAATTCTTTGACTGTGCCGCCTTGCTTGACGATCATCCCCTGTGGTTCACGCCATGCAACATAATCGATGCGCGGATCAAGAGCGATCTCATCCGCCAAATTTCGGAGTGAATATCGCTGTTTGAGGTTATACACGTAGGCCATCGTCTCGTTTACGGCAAGCACAATCTCCGTATCATCCATTACAGACTTCCCCGGTTGCAGTACGCGGTGATGCCTTAAGAGATCTGGCAGTTCGATAACCGGATGTTCGCTGGCAGGGAGAATTTGAGTCATACCGCTATCTCCCGCAATGATGATCACGGCTTGATCCAACATTTCTTTCGGAGAACCGAACGCTTGCAGCATAGAATGAAGTTGTTGATCTACAGCCTTGATCTCTTTTACATCCTTCATATTCGCTGGGCCCTTCTGATGCAGCTCATGGTCAATATCTGGCAAATATACGAATGAAAAATCGGGGAGTGCCTTGGTTCTGATCAGATAATTCAACGACTCGATTGCATACGCATTATTCATGCCCAGCCGGTGCAGTAGACTCTTAGACAACTTCGCTTTATCTTGTAACGGATCCGACAGAGCACCCAATGCCAAATATTCCGGACCAAAAACACTGATCTCTCCTGGGAGGGAGGTTAGGTCTTGAGCCCATGAAGGAATCGTTAGCTTGTGCATACTTCTCCCCCGATAGATCATCCCGTTAATGGATGCCGAACGTAATCCACGACTTGCTAACTCTTCGTAGAGGGTCGGTAGTCGCGGATTTAGATGCGAGCCATTCAGATGAACCAGGCCGTCCAATATCACCTTCTCCATCCCTTGCTTCATGATTTCCATCGGTCCGGTTCCATAGTTAATTAGCTTCTTGCTGTCCGTAGAAAACCATGTAAGTCCCGGCACGTGGTGTCCATTCGGATAACTTCCTGTAAGAAGTGAGCTGTCAATTGATACCGACATCGTCGGATAAGAACTCACCATATTCTTGTAATACTGACCTTGTTCAATCAGATATTGCAATGTCGGAAGCTCCTGGCGTTGTATACCTTGATCAATGGCTTGTGCCATTAGCGAATCAACCAGGATAAAGATCACTTTCTTCGATGTATGCTGCTGCGCTGTATGTAAATGTACAAGATCTTGTTCGGTTGACTTCGGCTGCTCATGCAGCGGCCGACAGCCCCACATCATCAGTAGTAATAGCATAATCGTTAAACACGATGTTAGTCGTTTTCGCATGTTATACCCCCTAGCCTATTCTTTATGGCATATTGTGTCAGCTTACGAACATCGTTATACATTTCACTCTCTTCATGAAAAAACCGCAACGCGATGCGCGCTGCGGTAACGGTTATTTATTTAATTGGCATTACCAGTTTATTCACTACTTTACCTGTGGCTTGATCGATTTCGAATAACTCGAACGTGAGCGGTTTATTCCCTTGCAACTTGTTCATCGGAATGCTTACTTGCTGCGAGAATGTTCCCCATTCCGGGCCGCCCATGGATGCTTTTCCATAGCCTTTGGCTAATGTCTTGCCGTCTTGCTTCACAGCATATTGGTACGTGCCTTCAAATACGCTTGCTTCACCTTTTACGGTAAAGGTAACGACAGGTGAAGAAGTTTCTACTTTACGGAATACTTTATTTTCATTCGTTAGTTCGGCTTGTTTCATTTGGATCGTCTTCTTATTGACAATTTTGCCAGTTGCTTGGTCTACTTCGTATAGTTCTAAGAACATTGGCTTATTGCTTACTACCTTACTGCTTGGAATCGAGATTTGTTGCGTGAATGTACCCCATTCCGGTGCACCGAAGGATGCGGTTCCGAAGCCTTTCACGAGAACCTTGCTATCTTGTTTGACAGCATAATGATAGGTTCCTTCGTGCACTTGAGCTTCCCCTTTAACGCTGTAAGTTACCTTGGATTCCGAGAGCTTCATGTTACGGAACACCTTATTTTTAGCAGATTTATCGGACTTATTCAGCGGAACCGTAATGTTATTTACTTGTTTGCCCGTTGCGGAATCGATTTCGTACATTTCAGCGGTTAAGCCTTTGTTACCTGCTAACTTATTGCTGGAAATGGAGATCTGTTGGTTGATCTTCCCCCATTCTGGTGCACCCATGGATGCTGTCCCGAAGCCTTTCGCAAGAATCTTTCCATTCTGCTTCAACGTGTAATGATATGTGCCTTCATGGACTTGTGCATCACCTTTAATCGTGTATGTGACGGTGGACTCAGACAATTTGACGTTGCGGAACGTTTGCTCCTTCACCTGCTGCTGCATGAGATCAGTAGGCTGCTGTGCCCAAATGGTGCCCACAGAACCTGCGATTGCTGTACCTGCTAATAGTGTTGCTGCTGTAAATAATGCAATGGTTTGTTTTTTCATAACGATATAGTCTCCCTTGTGAGTAAATGTTGTGTGTCATTTTGTTGTAGCTTCATGAAGTTTACATGCGTTAGACGGCGGTTGTGCAGAAAAAGTCTCAACGAGATATAGGTAATAATTCCCTACACAAAATAAAGACACCTCCACCCCTTCATGGGTAGAGATGTCATAAAATGATGGATACGCTACATCACATTATTACGCCGAAATTACGTCAAAATCTTGCCTGCAACCGTCGCGAGGTCGGTAATATCAATTTTACCGTCACCATTCATATCGGCCCGTTTCGCTTGCTGCCAATCTGGACTGCTCGTATTCTTCCCATAGTGGGAAGCAACAATTGCAAGATCGCCAATCGTCACTTTGCCATCGCCGTTGACATCTGGTGATTGCTCTGGATTAACGGTCGGCATTACCTCGATCTCTGTCTCGGAAGCGGTAGCCTCCACCTCACTCCCCTGGTCGTCTGCAAGGATCGCATTCGAGACAGTTAACTTCCCTTTCTCTGTTTCCGTGACTTCCTTCGCCTTGAACGTTAGCTCGATGACCTTGGTGGTGTTCGTAATGCCATGATCAGCGCCTTGGCTTGCAATGATTAGTCGGAGCGTTCCAGCCGGTTCTTGCTTCGCTTCCACGACACTCACCCCATCAACCAAGGATGCATGGCTCACGAATTCGAAGCGATCAGCATCATATTGAAGCCGCATATCTTGAGCGTAGACGGACTGGCTAACGCGATCGAGTCCTAATTGTACATTGAACGTTTTCCCTGACTGGATTTCTGTCGGACCGTTCAATGTCGTTGCTGGACTCGTGACTTTTGGGAACGGTATATATTCAAATGCATCAATCATTGCAATCGTATCGAGGGAAGATGTATTTTTTACCCCTTTGACGACAATTTTGATTGTATGCGTTCCTCGTGCTAACCCTGATTTTTGGAACAGGATCTGTTGTTTGTTCGTTGAAGGCGCATATCCATCCGTGTCCTCAGCCACACGTTCCCCATCAAGATACACGTCGAACTTCCCGTGGTTACGTTGTATGGCGCTAATGAATTTAATCTCTGATCCTTCGAAAGTCAAAGAAGCCGATGCATTCGCTGCATTGCTGTATGTTTCAGTTCCTTGATAATCGCCGCCATCCTCATAGTGGTTCCATGTGCCGGTATACACGATGTGTGGATCTCGATCATCGACCTTAATCGGCTTCACAGGCTCCTCAGGTAATTTCGTATTGATCACGATCCGGTATTGTTCCCCTGCAGTTGTCGCAAATTGAATCGTATCTTGATTAGCGGTATGTGTAATTGTCTTGCCATCACGGACACGCATAACCTTAATCACCTCATGCTGCGTAAAGGCCTTGTTCCGGATCTTCGCAGGATTGCCTTGCTTAGACGTAATGACAGCACCTGTTAACGTCGATGCTTGCCAATTCATCGTCACATCGAAAGCTCCTCTTGCGACCAGACCTTTTACGCTTCCTTTCGCCCATGCGTCAGGCAATGCCGGTAAAAGATCGATGCGGTCCGTATGACTCTGAAGCAGCATCTCCGCGATGCCGGACGTCGCGCCAAAGTTGCCGTCAATCTGGAACGGTGGATGCGTATCGAATAAATTGTCGAGCGTGCTGCCTTTCAATTGCTCCCCTAACAGCTTGTGAGCTCGGTTGCCGTCCAGCAGTCGTGCCCATAAGTTGATCTTATTCGCTTTACTCCAACCGGTTCCGCCATCCCCGCGAGCGTTCAGCGTTACTCGCGCCGCCGCGAACAAATCCGGGGTATCTACGTTATTGATCAATGTCCCTGGATAGAGTCCGACTAAATTCGAGATATGGCGATGCTGGTTGTTCGGATCGTCGATATCATTTTTCCACTCTTGCACTTGACCCCAACGGCCGATTTTCGGCATCGACAGCTTGCTGCGCATCGTGCTGACCTGTGCACGAAGATCTTGATCCACGCCAAGCGTCTCACTGGCTTTCATGAATTGTGTGAACAGCTCCCAGACTAATTCTTGATCATAAGCTACGCCAATTCCGACATCGCCTTGCTCTGGCGAATACGATGGGGACGACACCAGGGTTCCGTCCGTATCTTCCACGAGATACTGTACCCAGAACTGCGTTGCTTCCTTAATGATGTCGTAGATCTTGTCGCGCAGCAGGTCTTTGTCACCGCTAAATGCGTAATGATCCCATGCTTGCTGCACCATAAACGCGTTCGCTGCTGGCGACCATCCCCAGTAGAAATCGGATCCTGGCGCCGTGTAACCGAACGGATTGTTAACCGTATGAATGACCCAACCTTCGCCTTGAATGCCATGATGTCTCTTCGCTGTCTCCCGTCCCGGCTCACGTAAAGAATCGATGTAATCGATATAAGGAATATCCGTCTCCGCAAGATTGACCACCTCGGACGGCCAATAGTTCATTTGTACATTGATATTGGTATGATAATCACTATTCCAAGGCGGATTATTGACTTGATTCCATATCCCTTGCAGATTCGCTGGGAGAGCTCCTTCCCGTGAGGAAGCAATTAACAAGTACCGTCCGTATTGAAAGAACATTGCTTCAAGTTGACGCTTCTCTGCGTCGGTTGCGTTAGTCTTATATTTCGCCAAGAGTTCATTCGTTGGAAGCGGTGACACCTCCCCACCTAGATCAAGCGACACACGTTCGAACAGATTCGTATAGTCCGCGACATGCGCAGCTCTTAGCTGCTGATATGTTTTCGCCGTCGCCTGATTCATATAGGCTTGAACGATTTCCTTCGGCGTTTTATCTCCGCGGTAGGTTGGATACTTATTCGCATAATTCGTTGCAGCTGATAACAGAATCGTGACAGCGCTTGTATTGCTAACCGATAGTTTGCCCGCATTCGCTGTGACGGTGCCCCCTTCGTTCAATACCTTCAGCTGTGACTCGTACGCCATTTTATTGCTGGGGACAAGCCCGCTTAACACCAGGGTGTTGCTTCCTTCTGTCACAACCGAATTCGAAGGCTGTGCGCCAGTAACTCGTACATCAAAGTTTAATGGCGATTGATTCTCTGTCGTAACGCGCATGACCATCACTTTATCCGGATAACTTACGAAAAATTCACGATGATAACGCACGCCATCGCGCGTATAGGCGACTTTCGCCGTGCCATCAACGAGATTCAGCTCCCGCCGATAGTCCGTCACTAGTTTGTTCTCTCCTGCCGGGCCAGCAAAGCTCACCTCCGACATTTGAATCTGCGTACCGCCCTTGCTAACTAGATCAAACTTGAAGAACTTATACGCCGTCTGATTGTTGAACGTATAGGATTTCTTCATCTTCCGTGAAGCGAATTCCTCATTCGACCGCGTGTCGAGCATGGTCCATTGCTGTCCATCATTGGAGCCTTTGAGCGTCCAATACTTCGGATCGCGAGCAGGCACATCATTAGCAGAGGTGAAGGAATACCCGGTAATCACTCTCGGTTCGCTATATTCCCATTGCAACCAAAATGGCGGGGAACCGTCGCCTGAATACCATTTGGTATCCACCGACCCGTCCATCAGGTTCTCGACGCCTTCACCATAGGGCTTCTGGTCTGAGCTAGCTGTTAATTTGTAAGTAGCCTGCTTATCGAAGTCCAGATAGACATCCCCAAAGGCTTGATAAGCGCCAAAAGCAGAATCGTTCGCGCCCATGTCGCCTGTAATTTTGCCAAGTAGAGCCTTAGCTTCATTGATCTTTCCGCTCTTGAGCAATTGTCTGATTGTATCAACGTGAACCTGCGCGCCATCTTTAATCCCATATTGATAATTCGGATCCGAGCCAGGCCCGCCGCTCCATAATGTCTTCTCATTAAATTGAATGTGCTCTTGCTCTACCCCGCCGAACACCATGCCACCCAAATGTCCATTACCGATCGGAAGGGCCTGCGTCTCCCACTGCGTGGCGGGTTTGTTATACCAGAGCGATAAGTTATCATTGACGGTTGCTGCAGCAGCAGATGCATAAGCCTTCGAGCCTCGTCCCTCAGCGTCGGGATGGATCCAGCTCGTAAGTACCGAATACATCATGACCAAAGATAATACGGCCGCAATTCTTGCGATACGCTTTGTTGCATGAATGTGTATACTCATTTCATCGATACTCCTTTATTGTTCATCTCTCTGCCTTATTCGTCGTGTCGATACCTTATTTCATGTTCAGGGGTTCCATTCTTCGTATGTACGGTGTCGCATCACCTCCTGCAATCCTCAGTTTGTTTTCATTATAAGTGCTCAAAATAGCAATAAAAATAGATTTTTCTCCTCTGAAAGATTGAAAAAATTACGTTCTGATATCACGCAATAAAATACCGCAACCCCCATGAGGGGACTGCGGCTTTGTTACGTCAACTTCTTATTCCGGACTTGCATTGCTCATCCAATGATCCACGTGCAGCGGTTCGAAATAATCTTCCCGCTCCGACAGCTGCTTGAGGAGCGCCTCGGCTTCCTCTCGTGTGTTGAATCCGCCCATCGCCAAAATGAATTTGCCTTGCTTCGTCTTTATAATGCTGCTATCATCGGCCGAATACTGTTCCTCCAATATGGCGATCGATTCACCCTGCTCCATCGCTTGGCTGCGCACATAATAAACTTCATGCGGCTTCTTCGCTTCCGTTGCGCCGAACAATTTCAACTGAATATATCCTGGCTGCTGATACTCCGACACGGAATAATCGATGTTCTCTTTTAACTCAACGACGAATCGGAAGGCCGAATCATCCAGAATGATATTGTTGTAGACGTCCTTCACATTCGATAAGGCGCGCATATCCTTCTCCAGTTTCTCGTAATCCAGGTTACGCACCCCATAGAAAGAGAAGATCAAGCGGTTCGGCGCGGTTTTGTAATCCACCGTATAGGCAGGGGCCGTCGATGTCTGTTCTCCGTTCAACGAAAAATTAATGTTCAATTTGTTCTCTTCGACGTTTGTCGTAATGGAGACATTATCTGTACGTTGTCCGCCGCTGCCAATCTGCAGCACCTTCACGATCGAACCAATGACAGGAACATCGGATAGAGCCATCGCAACATTCGGCACATTTACCGTGATCATGATCGCCGCGGCACATGCCGCAGCCAAAGAAGATCTCCGCACCACGTTTCTTCTACGTTTCTCCATTCTCCCACGCAGCTGTGCCTGTTGAATCACTTCGGAAAGACGAGCCGGGATCTCGATATTGTCGTAGCGTTCCTTCCCTGTCATAGCGCATCTACCTCTTTTCTAATCAGACTTTTCTTAAGTTTTTCTATAATCCGGTAAAATTTCGTCTTCACTGTGTTTTCCGGCATCGATAAGACATCAGCCATATCTTTAAATCGCTGATCTTCGAAAATTTTGAGAATAATGATGGCCCGATCTTCGGGATCCAGCTGATCAAGCGCATCATATAAATCCATCTTCTCTTCGAGTGATACTGCACTTTCTTTTGCTGCAACTTCAACCTGGTTATCTTCGAGATAGGTTACTTTCTTCTTCCGCCTGATATGATCCAATGCACAGTTGATGACTATCCGTCCCATCCAGCTCTCGAAATATTCGGGACTCTTCATTCGCTTATAAGCTAAAAATGCCTTGTAAGTCGCTTCCGATACGATATCCAGCGCTTCCTGCTCATTCTTTACATAGCAGTAAGCAAATCGATACATTTTCTCTTTACAGGCTTCTATACGTTCACCGAACTCTTGTTCAGTTAGTCTCGTATTCACATGGTTCACCTCTTTAATGACGTTAGCACACATATGACTGACAGAGATGTGAAATAGTTTCAAATCATCTAAAATAAGATCCGCTTCTCTCTATTCTTGCCCTAATAGTGGGAATAAATGAAAAAACCGATCCGCGGATGAATCCAACGAATCGGTCGTATCTTATCGAAAAACACGGCTTCCTTCCATAATCTCCTGAGCAGATAAAATCGTTGCATCATAGATCGAGGCTTTCGTATTTCTCAGAAAAGCTTGTACAACATGATATCCTACCGCATACCCTGCCGCATAAGACACGCCAACAGGCTGGTATCCTTGTTGTCTTGCAATATCGTCCCCGAACATATAACTGCTAACTTCGGCGAACCCTTTGATATCCCGCGCTTCTTGCATCACAGCAATCGAGTATTCGAGATCTTCTGAATCCATTGAAGTCACCCATGGCCCTAGACTTTCCTCGCCATACAGCGCACTTGCGAAGGAATCGGCTAATCCCTCAATGATCATATATTCGGCCAACGTCACATTGCCATGATCCCAATCAAAATAAGAAAATCGAATATTATGATGAAACTCATGTGCAATAATGGCTGGAATTCTCGGAATGTTGTACGTATTCGGGTATATTATCAGTTGAATATAGCCTGGAATCCCTCCAAAACCTGTGTAGCCTTTCGTGTAAGCGAGCTTGTTCGGATCTGCAAGATACGTCCCTAAGCGCAGCGAATCTGCCTTAACCTGCAACCCAGCTTGTCCCATACATGCGATGCAATACAGTAGGGTCTCCTTAGCCGTCGACAGTATATCGATCTGCTTCAACTGATCAAGACCCCTCTGACCTAAATCTGTGTCATGCATGTTGAGGTACCCAAGCATTGTCGCAGCCATCACGACTTCGTAACCTCCAGCTTGATTCGCCTTCATCGGCACGTTAATGATCCGCCACATCGGTTCGAATGGCTTCATCATCGTATAACGAAAGTAATCTTCTCTCATTTCGTGCGGCAATTCGAACAATGATTCATAATCTTCAATGGTGTTCTCAATATAGAGTTTCAAGCTCCATCCCCTCCAATAAGGTCAAGATACAGTATGACGTAACGACAAGGTCAATACCTTGTTTTCTACAAAAAAACCGCCCTAGAAGGGCGGCTGCTTCATGCCTTGCAACATATTTGAATCGGTCTTACCGTTTATTCCACGAATCTTTGAGCGGAACAATCCGGTTCACAACCAATCGATCTACTGTTGTATTCTTCGAATCAACATGGAAATACCCATGACGGAAACATTGGAACTTCTGATCCGGTTGGATGTGCTTCATGGATGGCTCGAATAGAGCATCCTGTACGGCCACAAGTGACGCAGGATTCACACGATGGGCCCAATCCCCCTCATCGTCCGAAGCCTCTTCTTGCTCTAACAGGAGTCTATCATACAAATGCACATCAGCCGTTACCGCATGATCCGCAGACACCCATTGGATCGTCCCCTTAACCTTGCGATCGGTAAACCCTGTACCGCTCTTCGTAAGCGGGTCATAGGTGCAGCGGAGCTCCGTAATATCGCCGGTGACGGGATCTTTCACAACTTCCTCGCATCGGATAAAATACGCGCCTTTCAATCGAACCTCACCGTGCAATGTTAGTCGGTGGAAGCCCTTCGGCGGATCCTCCATAAAATCGTCTCGTTCAATATAGATTGTTCTCGTAAAGGGCACTTCTCTTTTCCCAAGTGATTCATTCTGCGTATTGTTCTCAATCGATAGCCACTCGAGTCCGTCCTCCGGATAATTCGTAATAACAACCTTCAGTGGTTGAATCACAGCCATGAGGCTGACCGACTGATCCTTCAGATCCTGTCTCAGACAGTGATCCAGCAATGAGATGTCTACGGTGCTATAGGATCGAATGCTCCCGATTTCGTCAATGAAGTTCCGAATGCTAGATGGTGTGAAACCTCTTCTTCTGAGCCCTTGGATAGTCGGGAGTCTCGGATCATCCCATCCATCGACGAATCCGCCTTCGACGAGTTGTCTTAAGAACCGTTTACTTGTCACAACACCGGTTAGATTGAGTCTGCCGAATTCCCTTTGCCTTGGAGGCTCAGGAACCTCGAGCTCGTGCAGCACCCATTCGTACAATGGTCGATGATCTCTAAATTCCAGAGAACATAACGAATAAGTGATCCCTTCCATCGCATCTTGGATCGGATGAGCAAAATCGTACATCGGGTAAATACACCAAGCATGGCCAGTACGATAGTGCGTAGCATGAATAATCCGATAGATAACAGGATCCCGCAGTGTTAGATTGGGTGAATGCATATCGATTTTCGCGCGCAATACTTTGGAGGCGTTAGGATAGATCCCTTTTTTCATATTCCGAAAAAGTTCCAAATTCTCTTCGATGGAACGCTCGCGATAAGGGCTGTTTTTGCCAGGTTCCGTCAGCGTCCCGCGATAATCCCTCATCTCCTCCGGTGACAAATCACAGACATAAGCTTTCCCTCGCTTGATCAATGTGATCGCAGCTTGATAGATTTCTTCAGAGTAATCTGAACCATAATAGATGTGTTCGCCAGGATCATAACCTAGCCACTTGATATCTTCGATAATGGCATTCACGTAAGTGATATCTTCTTTGAGCGGATTCGTATCGTCCAAGCGAAGATGAAATGTACCATTGAACTCCTTAGCCATCATATAATTCGTGTGGATTGCATATGCGCTTCCGATATGAAGAAAGCCATTGGGCTCCGGCGGGAACCGCGTGCACATCTCTCTGTTGAATTCATTCGTCTCAAGTTCATCGCAAATCAGTTTGTATAAAGCATTGTCATCCATGGTTGACGCCTCCTAATGAATGGTGATTGGTGCCAAGAAATAAAAAAAATTTCACCTCCAAGACCTCTGTCTTGGGGACGAAATTTTCGTGGTACCACCCCAGGTTCATTAATATGTCGCCATATTAACCTCTTCAAGTACGGCATGCGTATCACCATGCTTATACTCTAGCTCAATAACGGGAGCTCCCGTCATGCCATCCCCGACCGGTTCCGACATGATGCTCAGAGGCTTGGTTCAGGGAAATGTGCTTCGCTCCCTCTCAGCTGCCGGAGCTCTCTGTGCAAGTCCATTTTCCCTTACTCTTCTCATCATCGCATTTGAATATTGTTATATATCTTAGCAAAGAGCACCACAGTTGTAAATACCGGCCCGTAGAATCAAAAAATCACCCCGAAGGGTGATTTCATGTTGATTTTCGTAACATGACCAACTTGTACAATGAATACACGATGGCAAGAAAAACAAGATAAATCGCGATGGCGATAATCCATTGGTAGGCACCTGACCAGAGGTTATCCCCTACATAGGCGTATACAACCATGATCGGTATTTTGCCGATGAATGTCGTCATCATAAATGTAACGAAAGGAATACGAAATACACCGGCATAGATATTAATTGCGACCGCGGGGAGTATCGGAATCATTCGTGCAATGATCAAAGACCAGAACAGATGGCTATGAATATAGCGGTTACATCGATCGATCACATTTGATCTGGTCAGAAGAGCCTTTCCCCAAGATTGTAACAAATATCTCGTTACACCATAAATCATCACAGCGGCAAGCGTTGAAATGATCAAGTTGTACATACTGCCTGCCATCACGCCGTATTTCGCGCCTACGATCCCCCCAACAATTCCGTAAGGTATGCCAGGAACTGCTGCTATGACCGTCATCACCAATATGACCAATAGAGGATTTCGATCCTGATCGGAAGCAATCCAGCTGAACAGAGCGTCTCGATTCCACCAGATCAGCGATAATACAAGGATATTGATGAGTGCGACGAACCACTTCCTCCATTGCATAAAAGGAATTACTTAACCAAAACTTCTTCTTGTACTTGTGCAGGTTCAACGACCGCAAGGATGTTCGTGTCCGCCATGACGCGACGGGCACCCATGTAGCGCTGCTTGTAGTAGGTTTCGGATAATTTGCTGATCATGACCCCCTTGGAACTGGAGGAATGCGCAAATTGATCTTCGCCTAGATAAATGCCAGCGTGAGATACCCCTTTGCCATCTGTGTTAAAGAAGACAAGATCTCCGGGTTTCAAGTCAACTTGTTCTACCGCTGTACCGAACAAGGACTGTTCTTTGGATGTACGAGGAAGTTCAATCTTGAATTGGTTGAATACATGCAAGATGAACCCTGAGCAATCAAACCCCTCCGTGGTCGTACCGCCCCATTTGTAAGGGGTTCCTATCACTTCGTTGACTGCAACCTTCAGATCGGGCTTTTCCGCCGCAGCGACTGTTCCAGCACTTGCACCAAGCAAGATTGCAGCCGAGAGCAATGTGATAAGTAGCTTCTTCAATGTATTAGTTACTCCTTTCGTAGATGTATTCGCCGTTATTTACCAAAAAATTTACGACGTCCGCCTCTAACATTCGACTTTCGATGCCAATTTCCTTCTTTTTCTTCAAAAAAAGAAACGCTATTCGATCACATAATATATCCAATAGCGCCGCTCTCAACTAAAAAAGCATGACGCTCTTTCACTTAGAAAGATCACCATGCTTCATTGACTACTCCACGGCTGTGCCGAATCGTCTGGCGTTACGCTCGCGCGCCCGTTCCAATTCCGTTTCGCGGTTACGCGGTTCTGCTTGTGTGACGAGTGAATCCAACAGCTTTTTCGCTGCCTCAGCTACTTCATCGATCGCTCGGTGAAAAGCCTCTTCGTTGGCTTTGGATGGGCTGTTGTAGCCTGACAATTTACGTACAAATTGCAACGCAGCTGCTTGAATTTCGTCCTCCGTAGCTGGCGGATCGAAATTGAATAACGTTTTAATATTCCGACACATAACCATTCTCCTTCGACAGGTAGACTCTTGAATACCACGAATTATACAATAATTTGCATGATTTAGAAAATAATAAGATCCCGATCCGAAACCGGACCGAGATCTCTATCTATTACTATTGAACGTTGAAACCTTTGGAGGTTCGCGCACTCGCTAAATGATTTTTTGTCGTTCTCTCCACGTAGATGCGACCTTCCAGGTTGGACAAGGCCACCCCTTCAAAAACAACTGTTGAAGATTCCTTCGTCACTTCCTCAGATGTTGCGATAGGCGTATTGGAAGTAAGCGATGCATATAGGGAAATGACATCTCCTTCCTTCACATCATGGATCGTGATCGTTCCGGATGGATCAACCTGAATATCTCCGCTAAGCACCTTCTCTGACAGATTCGGATAACGCGCGTCGAATAATTCAAACGCATAAATTCGTGTATGACCGCTGCCATCGATACTAATCTGTGCAGGTTCGATAATTTGTAATCGAATAAATCGCGCAGTTACCTCATGCAATAGAATTCGATTGATCGTATGTCCTTTGTTATCCAGGATATCGTCGATGAGGATGAAGTTCTCACCATCATTACTGGCCAGAATCTGTGCTTGTCTTGTGTTCCAGAACGGCGTCTCTCTAGCCTCAGGATGACCACAGTTAATCAAGCGATACTGCTTAATCGTCTGCGGTTGCTGCAAATCAATCGTCAGATATGGTCTGTGCTCCGTCGAGCACCATTTACCGCCTGCGATGGACCCGGTGATGACCTTATCGGCATTTTCATTCTCGTTCGCACTGCTCGAAGCCGTTGCGGTTACGCCTAATGCGCTTAATGCGATATTGTTCATGTCATAAGCAGGTTCTACGGCTTGCCCTTCTGTCCCGGCTGCAACCGCCGTTAGGAGGATCATATCTGCAATGAACGGCTTAATGACATGTGTTCCGACATCCACCGTAAAGTCTGTTGGAACCCCCTCTTTGAGGCGATTCACTTTGCAATCTTCCATCGCATTCAGGAGGTCCCTAGCGGATTCATGATGTACTTCCATCGCTAGCAGGTCACCATTCCCCATACAGATCATCGCATGGATCACTTGCTGTGCTGCACGTGCCAGTAATGAGAATGCATCTAAGAATGGATTCAACTCCTGAACAAGGTTTACATTCGAGCATTTCGTCCGTATATTCGTTACCGCGTCTTCCATCCGAGTGAACTGCGTAAGAAGTCTATTCGCCGCTTGACGAACATCCGTGCCTTGTGCGATCCCTTCCTTGACGGCACGAACATCGTCTTTCAACATCCAACTCTCGTCAAATAGAAAATCACCGCTCACACCGCCATCATCCAAAAGATAACAGCTATTCGACGCGAAGATTTCGAGATCTTCCGCAACTTCAGGCGCCAGCGCCTTGAAAGAGGCGGAGAAGCTTATGTCACAGTCAAAAGCATCCGTATTCCAGTTATGATCAGCAATGCAGAACAATGCTTGCTTGGAAGCTTGCGCTTGGTTCATCGGATTGGAGAAAAAGCCGTTGACATTATTCAGATCAGAGCTGACGTTCTCGATCTTGCCCATCAAAATTTTGTTGTCGCAATAATCATTCACAGGGTAATTCCACCATACGGATAAGTTCTTATCGGATCCGATCGTCCGTTTCGGGGAATCAAATTGTTCTCTCGAGATATTGGACATCGTCGCTGCCCCGGTCCACATGACTTCGACATCCTCATGGAGGATTTCGACGAATGGTTTGAGATATTCCGTCATCGACGGTCCCCATGCTTCGCAATACCGCGTTCCGACCGTAAGCAACGGTCGAATATCGCCTTTTGCTTTTACAAATTCGGTATCAATGCGATTGATAAATTCCGCTTGCTCGGGTCCATTCGGAACGCCGACCAAATCATCGAATAATACACCGAACTGCCTTACACCAAGTTGATAGAGCTGCTCTAACTTCGTTATACAAGATTGGAAATCTTCCTCTAACGACAGATCAATCGAATCGCCAGGATGAATGGTCCATACGAAATTCAAATTATTGCGATGTCCAGCAGCAGCGAGTTCTGCAATCTCTTGCGCTTTCTCCGATGGATATAGTTCTCTCCAGCTTTTACGATGATAAGGATCATCTTTAGGTGCATAAATAAATGTGTTGAGCTTCTGCTCACCACCGAATTTCATCAGATCGATACGGTCCGCATGACTCCAAGGGTAGCCGTAGAAGCCCTCTATATAACCGCGATACAATATTTTAGGATAGTCCGTTATGCACACACGCTTAACCATCCGGTTGATCGATTGATTCAAAATTTGCTGCAAGGTAATAACGCCATAATGAATGCCGTCAGCGTCATGTCCGATAATAGCAATATGCGTTAGACGCTTACCGTCAATAATAAGTTGGTATCCTTCTCGACGTGTTACCGCTTCCATAGATTCTGAATCAATGCCGGCTGTTAATAATAGATCATGCTGCAATCCTTGCTTGGTGAGAATCAAATTCGTTACATGATCCTTGAATGTATCCGAGACGGAATACGAATAGCCATGCTGCGTTAACAATTCTTGCACCTTTGGCAGCGTTGCTATTTTAAGGCCTTGCTCGGCAATGATATGAATGTGATCCGTAAGATAGGTCTCGCCTCCGAGCGCTTGCACTTGTTGTGGAACGGGGAAAATTGAAAATTCATTGCTTAATGCTTCATTTGTAGGTTTCATCATCGCTGTCCTCTTCTCCCTCCCGTGTCGTCGTGCTGAAGTAAGAGCTGCACGGGTTTCTACGTTTTGTATTTAATATCGAGGTGTTTTTGACTAGTTCAATATATCACACTACTCCATCCTGTCAATAAAAATGACCAGGCCACTCATCTCAGATGAGCGATCTGATCATTATTGCTAGTCCCTGCATGTCCAACGCTGAAAAGAAGGTAGACGATAGGCAAGTTCTAAGCTTATAGGGAATTGCAACATTGACGATGCAGAAAAACCTATTGTACGATATGGACAATAGTAGATGACGGAAAGAAGGATATTCACCTTGAAAGAGAATCAAACCCACCCGCTCGTGAACTTCGAGGAGCGTAACGCTACGCTGCGCGCCGATTGCGAGCAATGCTTCGGATTATGTTGTGTATCACTAGCCTTTGCAGCCTCCGCTGACTTTGCTATCGATAAAAATCCCGGGCAACCCTGCCACAATCTGCAAGAAGATTACCGATGCGGTGTTCATACGGATCTTGTCAATCTTGGATTTCGAGGCTGTACCGTATTCGATTGCTTCGGTGCAGGACAGAAGATTTCACAGTTCACGTATGAAGGCAAAGATTGGCGTCAGGACAAGTCCTCCGCACAAGAAATGTTCGAGCTCTTCCCGAAAATGTGGCATCTGCATGAGCTGCTCTGGTACTTGAGTGAAGCGCTTATGCAGCCTGCTGCGAATTCAATTCATGAGCAGCTGCACGAAATGCTGGCAGAGACGGAACGATTAACCCTGCTCAGTCGTAGCGAGCTGATCAACGTGGATGTCGCCTTACACCGCATGCACGTCAATACTCTTCTCCTTCAAGCGAGCGAACTGGTCAGAGCCGAGGCACTTCGTGGATTGAAGAATCCTCCACGTTATCCTAAAAAGGTTGGCCGGGGCGCCGATCTCATGGGGGCGAATCTTCGAGGTGCCAATTTGCTCGGAGCGAACCTGCGAGGAGCTTATCTGATCGCGGCAGACCTTCGCGGCGCGAATCTACAGCAAGCCGATCTCATCGGTTCGGATTTCAGAGATACGGATCTGCGCGGGGCAGATTTGAGTACAAGCTTATTTCTTACGCAATCACAGGTGAACGCTGCAAAAGGCGATGAGTCGACTAAGCTACCCGCTTCGCTAATACGACCGCCGCATTGGTCCAAGAAAACGGGTTGAAGGTGCGCGCACAAGCGGACAAAGCAAAGACTTCATCATCCATGATGGATGATGAAGTCTTTTTGTTGCATCACATGACGATAACGCCTACCAGGCAGCGTGTCCCCAGTCCGCTTGACGTTCATTTGCTCAAAAATTCCTCAAACCGCTTATACACCTTCATCGCAATCGCCACTCGTTCCGGCAAATCGCGCTTCAGTTGATTAAAATACTCATGTCCGCTGTCGGTAATCTCGTAGAATCGGTTAAATCGATTATCCGACTCCCACTGGCTAGTCACATGTCCTTTCTCTGCGAGCACCTTCAGCCGTTGCGCGAGATAGGAATCGTTCACACCAACGCCGCCTAGCGATTTGGTTATCATCAAATCGAGCTGCTTGCCGTAACGCCGGCCATGCCGAAGTTCACTGAGCACCATGAAGTCCATCACCTGCTGAACTTTGACGATATGTCCAAGCGAGTTCGTCTTCACCATTTTATCTTCTGAATTGCGCATCGATCATGCCCTCCTTATGTACTATAAATCTATGATTCTAGTATATTCCAACTTGAAAGTAATACCTAGCAGAGATCTAACACGCCACCATTCATGCTTCCGATCGGTATTATACTCTTTTCTGCCTTTTTCCAAGGTTTTCTGATGCATACCGTATTCGTAGGAACAAAGTCCGATCGTCGTATGGAGATCATATATCAGAAATAGAGTGCGCAAACGGATGGCTGATGCAGAACGGTAAGAGAATTATGTGCAAACACGTATTTTTATATCACGCTGTTATTGGATGGTCTACCTATTTATTTTGAGCCTTACCCCAGTTTATTCTAGAACATTTGTTCCCATTTTGTCAAATTTCGACTTGTTTCCTTAACAATAAAAACCTAACGAATCCTCACTTGGCTCTCTGCTCTTTCTATTTCGTGTTAGAAAAACCCCAGGATCTCTGAGGTTTTAACGATCTAATGACCTATGGGACTCAAGCCATTCACGCTCGAGTATGAAGAAATTCACGAAACTGCTCTACGGAATGAAATTCTAAGATCTCCACGCCACGTGCTACGATGTGCTCTCTAAACTTAGACTCAAGTTGTTGTACGGCTCGTTCAAGCGGCAATAAATTCTGCGCATCGAATAGGTCGACCAAATTCGGAAACCCGGCTTTCACATATATGTCTTGGTACACTAAATTCGGTTCCAGTTCAACGGGCCAATATCCACGTTCTGAATAATACAAAAACTTGGCGATGATATCTTGCAGACTAACGGACCAGAAATAGGCTGTATCCCTATCCTTCTTTTCACACGCTTCCGTCAATTTGTTGAATATCCCTTTGAACTCCTCATAGAATCCTCTCATCCGATCCGTATACGAGGGTCCATTCGTATACGATTCCTTCTGCTGAACGAGAAGTTCAACCGTCTCTTGTACAAGCTCCTCACCGTTGACTTGCATTTCTTGGCAGGAATTCGAATGCACCAGGGTATGTATGTAATCAGCAAGTCTCGCAGGTCGTATCTCGAAATTTAGGATCTGGTCCATGTTCTTGCCCCACCCTTTTCGCAGGTATGTCCCGTTGATTAACGCGAGACTATAGAGCACTTTCGTTAGCACCTCTTGTGATTCGATTCGGAAAAATGCTAGATTCTCCCGACCCGACGTAGATCTCATTTTGTACAAATGCACATAGGCGCGTTGAAGTTCAGTCTCTGCTCGATCGAGCAAATTCAGACCCGACGGATTCTTAATTTTCTCTTGCAATTGATAAAAACGTTCACGATCCGCATCCGATCGCGCATACAACAGACGGCAGTCCGCAATAATCGAAGTATTCGATTCCTCGTAATTCGCCATTCGTTCGGCTCGATCCCAACCGATCGGCCAGAAATCAAAGCTAATGCCATCAATGATGAACTGGATACTCGCACGATAACCATCGGATGTCGCTGGAATGAAGAAGAAATCGAGATCCGATTTAGGGTTCGCTGTCCCTTGGACATATGAACCGTAACAGGCGACAATTGCAATATCATCTGGGCAGTGCTGCTCGATATGTGACACTAATGCGCTAGAAACATCAAATACATGAAACATATTGGATTTCAACTCCGATGCGTATTATTTAATCGTCATTTAGCTCATAGGGTCAATACAATCTCGGATCGCTTCGATGACGACGCTTGGTTCGGTCAGCGATGTTCCTGGCTCCGAGTCCATTCCGATTGAACAAATGCTCTCATCTGCTGCGTATATTCCTCCCACAGGTAATCTTTATTCTCAATAATCAATTTCGGTACGTTCCACGCTTCAATCGCCTCTCGTACGAACGTCTGGCTGCGCGACCATAACGCCGCGGCTTCTCTGAAATCTTCATCCGTGTGCAAAGATACAGGTCCCCATTCGTTCCCACGAACGCCGCAAATGTAGCGCCACTGCCCTTCTACATTTAGATGATAGGTATAGATGACTGCAGGTGATAGAGGCGACAGAATTTGCTGAATGGAACGGACTAAGCTTGCCAATCGACCACGCTCCATGCCCATATGCACCGCCATGCTAACCGTATCTTGGAACAATACGCTTTCAATAATCGTCACTTCATAGTTACTACTAAGCTGGTCGGTTACAAATTGCTGATAGCACGATTGGAAAAGCTGGCTGAATCGATCTGCCTCAGCTTCTGATGCCAGACTTTCGAAAGATTCATTCAGCAGCATCAGCGGATGGTTCTCTTCCAACTCTAAAATACACCGATGGTTCACCCCCCACTGTGACAAGGATTCAGACAGCATCTTCGCACTTGTCGTCTTTCCTGAACCAGGCATGCCATCAATAATAATTAATCTCGTACGGTTCATGTACATCTCCTCCTTCAATTTCATTTGATTCGCATAAAAATAAGGGGCAAGCATATCCATATAGGGATAGGGGGCATCGTATATGCAACTCATACTATTTGCTATTTTATTCGTTCTACTCGCTATATGGTTGATAAGCTTTACTTTCACATTCCGTAGCCAAATTCCTAGCATGACGGGCATGATGTCTGCTATGACGCTTGGCATGACAGTTGGGCTTGTCTTAGGCAGCATGATCCCGCTATGGTTGCCAGGACTCTTCTTCCAATCGACTGTCGTTAGCATGATGATCGGCGGATTAGCCGGGGTGATCATCGGATGGCCCATTAGTCTTATGGCCGTCTTGGATGGTCTATTGTCCGGGATGATGGGCGGTATGATGGGCGCGATGCTCATGTTCATGATGCCTGAAGCGTACATATCCGTCACGGTCAAAATCATCTCCATCCTGTGCAGCGGCATTCTGTACGTGTTGTTCATCATGCTGCAGGCCGAGGTAGGAACAGAACTGCTCAAGCAGCGTTCGTTCCTAGTCGCCAGACCTGCACCGATGTTCTTCGTGATTCTTGTTCTACTCGTCATTGGGCTGCAGGTGCCAACAGACACTAGGGACGCCCGTTCACCTCTCGCGAACCTTACGCCTGATGCGTCCAACACGAAGCATCATCATGGGAATTCAGCCTTACCAGAGCAACATTATGATAACGCGGATCAAGAACTTCGTGTGACAGCAAGCGAATTTACCTTCGTCCCTAACAACATTCAGGTGCGTGCGAACCAGCCAATACGGCTAACGCTCCACAACTCCGGTCAGATGGAGCATGATTTCGAAGTCGTCGGTACGGACATTCACATACATGCCGCAGCCGGCAAGCAAATAAGCAACATCGTTCAGTTCACAGAGCCTGGAACCTATGAAGTCATATGTACTTTGCCAGGACACCAAGAACCCGGAATGACTGCAACGATCCAAGTCGATGCGTAGGCGGTCATGACACCTCCAAGTTCGGTCAGCAGCCACTCGCAACCCTTCCGCTTCCAAGCACGCTAAAAAGCCGTGAATGAACAACGTTCACCACGGCTCTGTTAACCATACATGCAAATGGGTAGCGGTAATGCTTCAATTGCGGGATGGACAAATCCAATTCGATCGGATGATATCGTTCAAGAAGGCAGTATGCAGTTGATATAATGTGTTCTTGAACTTAGCCATCAGAATGTGATCCCACCATTTCCACGATTTGTTATCAGTATACTGGAATACCATGAAATTACAACCCTTTTTTTTCCACATCTCTGAACCATGATTTACATGATGTAGATCATATCCTTTCTACACATTTATCTTATATGCTTCAATCGTACAGTCAACTGGAGGTGACATCGATGAAAATGAAAGTTTTTGCCGTTCTCATGACCGCTGTAATTACCATCGGCATTGGAACCGTAGCGTATGCGTCAAATGTTCTACCGGGCTCTTTCAAAGAAATGCTTCCGTTCATGAAGGAAATGCATCCACAGATGAATGATACGGAATTAGAGCAAATGTACAATAACTGCCATTCCATGATGAATGGTTCATATGATGCCTAATGAGCATGCAAAAAAAAGACCCGGCAATGGCCGGGTCTTTTTGCTAATAATTTTTCGTTTGCAGTTGATCTAAGCTTTTGAACTCATAACCTTGGCGCTTCGCTTCGGTGAGAATTGCCCCCAACGCCATGGTGTTGTCTCTCGATACCGAATGAAGCAAAATAACGGCGCCCGGATGCAGTTGGTTCATAACCGAATCATAAGCATATTTCCAGCCGCGCTGTGCATTCGTATCCCAATCCTTATAGGCAATGGACCAGAAGACACTTGTGTAACCAAGTTCCTTGCTCGCCTGCAGGATTCGTTCATTAAAAATGCCTCGCGGCGGTCGTAAATACGTCATCGGCTTCTGATTCGTGAGCTGTTGCACTTCAGACTTCACCTTATCCAATTCCTCACGCAGCTTCGCGTTCGAGATTTGGCTCATATCCGGATGACTCCAGGAATGGTTGCCGATCAGATGGCCTTCCGCGACCATACGCTTAATGAGCTCCGGTTCTTCCTTTACATAATGCCCTGTCACGAAGAAAATCGCAGGTACCTTATGCTCCTTGAGGATATCGAGAATTTTTGGCGTAAACCCGTTCTCATACCCGTTATCGAAGGTGAGATATAATTCCTTCTTCGTCACATCGCCAAGGAATATGGAGCTATGTCTCACCAGAATATCTTTGAACCCTTCTTCTTGAATCGAGGCTGACTGATGATTTTTGCTCTTCTTAAATCCAAAATGATAAGGATTACCGCTAGATGCATGTGCTGTGTGCGTCATATATGGCAGCGCCGTTGTGACGAACAACATGATCATAACGGTCAGATATCGTACGTGTTTGATGTCTGTGTTCCCCTTTCTATCCGATCGTGGTGTCGATCAATCCATAGATAATATCCCCGATCCTGCCAATGCTATTCCTTATCATGGTAAAAAAACGGCGAAAGGGTATGAATTGAAAAAGAAAGGGCATCCATGCCCTTCAGATAAACTGAATGCACCGATGCCCCTATTGCTATGGCAGTGAATGAATCGATACTTTCGAGACTTGCTTCTCCCAAGAATCGCTGCCGGACAGCTCAATCTTGAAGTAATTCGTTCCTGCAGGGATCGCGGACTGCGGCGTGTAAACCTTGCGGTACCACTGACTTCCCGTATAGACACCATCTGTACTCACATGAACGATTTGACTCCAATTGACGTTATCCGGTGAGGCATAGAAAGCTACGCCATTCCACTGATTGAATTGGTAGAGCGTTGCCGAGAAATTCGTCATATTCGGGATGTTATAGACGAAGCTCTCTGTCGTGCCACTCGTTCGCTTCACTCGCGATGTATCGCCATTGAAATAACCGCTGTTCGACGAGTCCAACGCGAGACCGCTCGTATGCGAGAATGTCTTCGACCAATCATTTAGGTCATCCGTCATACTAATTTCCGGATCTGGTGTTGAGCCATTCTCCCCAACGAATGTAACGACACTCTTCGGAGGAATGACACTATTGAACTTTCCATTCACGAGCTGTATGTTACGGCCTTGGCCTAGGCTTAAGCTATCATTGGTTGTGTATGGCGTAATTTTACCGGCTGTAAACCCATTCGGTACGAAATTGAGATCGGCGGAAGCATTCGTATCATTCACGGCAACGATTGTGAACTTGCCCGTAGCCGGATCTTTGTAGGCAGACGTATAGACACCGGATTGCGGATTATCGGTTGCACCGATCCGAACATAACCAGGCTTAATGAACTTGCTATAGTTGCCGAATGTAAAGTAACGTTTCGTTAACTGGTATGTGCTCGTATCTTTATATACATTGATCAGACCTTCGTCATTATTGCCTGGGATGGCACCCGTCCAATACATCCATGCGTTGACGTTCGCCTTCGTCATGAAATCATGGATTTGTCTCGCAAATTTGAGGCCCGATCCCATGCCCGGGTCATACGAATCGACTTTGGACACTTCGGTCATCCATACCTTTTTCCCTTTGGCCACCGCTGTGCTGAAAGGCTGTGTCGGGAGCTCGACATTAATGACGGGTACAGGATAATTGTGCCCACCGACGATGTCGATGCGCTCCGCAGATGCCGGATTATTCAGCGCGTCCTTCATCAGATCTTCCGACCACCAGGACGGTTCGCCCACGACGACCTTCGTCGCTTGCACGCCTTCGTTAATCATTGCTTGTTTGAGATAGTCTTTCACGAATACTTCAATATTGGTGGAGTTCCATTCGCTTGAATCCCAAGTGAGGAAGGTCATGGAGTTGGGTTCATTGGCGATGGATACGGCATACAGATCGATGCCGAATTGGGATTTGTATTCTTTAATGAATTTGGACATGAGCTGCGCATAATCGCCATAGTTCCCGGATTTGAGATAACCGCCATTTGTTGTGGAGTTGTTCGTCTTCATCCAAGCCGGCGGGCTCCATGTGGTCGCCATAATCTTATTCACGCCTCGTGCCTGTGCTTGCTGCATGACCCAGACTTGATCCGGTCTAGCATTGAAGTCGTATTGCCCTGGGGATGGGTTAAATTGTGGGAATATCGCACCTCGAAAGATCGAAACGCCAATACCATTATTCGGATCGAACAATAGATCCATAATCTGACTTCTTGCCGGTTCTTGCAAATCGTAGATGGCATCTGACCATCCTGCTTGCGAGACGCCGAATCCATCAATGTCTTGCTTGACGTCGTTCCAATTCACTGTGACATCGGTAGCTGCGCTTACGGTCGTCGGTGCGGCTATGATCGTCATCATCAGCATGCTGCTTGCAAGTCCTCCAGTGAACAGCTTCTTGATCCATTTTCTCATCAACCATGTACCACCTTTCAACATTGAAATGGGTTTAGGAACATGTGAATCCGATGCTGATTGGATATGTGAGATTCATCACATCGCCATTATATTTCATTTTTAACTTATTTACTACTCATTTTGTGACTTTATTTGTGTATTTTTTTGACTTTAACGATAAGTTAATATTTCTTTGATACCCATTCCGTGTCTACTGGGCAAGACGAATTTCGAACAAACAAAAAGAGCACTGTCATGCTTGCGACAGCGCCCTTGAATCCTATAGATAGAGAATTAACCTTGTTTTTGCTTATGCTTGGCATTCTCACAGATGACCATAACAGTTCTATTTCTTCGAATGGTTTTACATTTCTCACACATCGGTTTTACAGATGGTCTGACTTTCATTCGTCATTCCTCCTTGTTCAATATGAAATGAAATTATTGATTATCATATCGATTTGGTCGTGACAAATCAATTGAAAATGACTGGAAACTCGCTATGACTATGTTTCCTTGAGAAAAGGTATGATCCGGCTCGTCTGCTGAATAATGATATGCCCGACATCCGGAAGAAGTGTGATGTGCGCATCAGGCCGCAGCTTGGTGAGTCTATCGACGGTCTTTTTAGCATCAAGCATCACATCTTTTGCGCCAGCGATTAACAGGATGGGCATTGTCAACTCGCGGAGCTCCGTATCTGTGAAGATAGGCACCGGTTCACTGCGAAAGCGAAAGTGGCGTGCGATTTTTTTGACATGCTTGGAGGCTTCTTCGGGAATGGTCTGGTTACCATTGACAAGACGCGTAACCTTATCCCTTCCTTTCTCGCCGAATAACAGGAGCGGCATGGCCCGAAACAGGAATGAAATTTTCTGAGGTCCAATGCCAGAAGGGGATATGAGAACGATATGATTAACCTTACTCGGATGTTTGACTGCATAATGGATAGCCATCCATGCGCCGAGCGAAATACCGATAAATGATGCACTCTCCAGTTGGAGCAAACGTAGAACATCGTCCAGCCACTCAGAATACGCTTGGCCTTTTAGTGTATATTGTTTCTCTTCGCTCTTCCCTGGATCACCGGGAATATCAACGGCATACACCCTGTAATGCTTCGAATACGCAGCAATATCGCCAATCCACATCGACGAATTAGAACCGGAGCCATGCAATAGAATAATCGGCGGCGAGGATGGTTCCCCACATGCAATAACACACGTTTCTCCATATTGCGTATTAAGCAGCATTTCTTCAAATGGAACAGTGCATTTGGCAAGAATTCGGTTATAGTCATTTAAGATCGCGTCTTTTCCTGATTTTGATTTAAACAATGATTTGTTATTCACCATAAATTCCTCTCTCATCTCAATTAGTTATTAATAACATAGGTTAAAAGTAACACAATAATCCGTGATAGTAAATAAGGTCGATATCATTTAGACACCTCGCGCGCCCTTCTGAAAAAACAAAAAAGAGCAGCTGTCTAAGCAGCTGCTCTATTTTCAATGTGGCATATGATGTAGACGACATGCGGCATGATGATCGTCCTAAGCTTAGATGTTGCCGTTGTCTGCGTTTCGCTTCTCCTGTTCACGCAGCTCGATTCGACGAATTTTACCGGAACTCGTCTTCGGCAGATCATCCACAAATTCGATTTTCCGCGGATATTTGTAAGGCGCCGTGAGATGCTTCACGTGATTCTGAAGCTCCCTGACAAGCTCGTCGGATCCATCGATATGTTCCTTTAAGACAATAAAGGCCTTAACCACATGACCACGGATCTCATCGGGACTTGCAACCGCTGCACATTCCTTCACAGCCGGATGCTTCATTAAGGCGTCCTCAACTTCAAAAGGGCCAATCGTATAGCCAGAACTGATGATGATATCATCTCCGCGACCCTCGAACCAGAAATAGCCTTCCGCATCTTTGGAAGCGCGGTCCCCGGTAATGAAGTAATCCCCGTGGATGTTCGCTTCCTTCTTCTGAGGATCCTTGTAGTATGTCTCGAATAATGCAGGCATGTTGCGATGAACCGCGATATCCCCGACTTCACCCGGAGGCAACACATTGCCTTCCGCATCGATCACTTCAACCAATCCTGGCGAAATGGATCTTCCCATTGATCCGAGCCGGAATGGCGCATCTTTCAGTGCTCCTATCAATAGCGTACTCTCGGTCTGACCATAACCATCACGAATTGTTATCTGATGCGCCTGTTGGAACGAATGGATGACTTCTTGATTCAGCGGTTCGCCAGCGGATACAGCACTGCGCAGTGAAGTCAGGTTAAAGTTACTCAAGTTCATCGATTTCGCCATCAACCGGTATTCCGTTGGTGTGCAGCATAAGACTTCAATTTGATATTGCTGAATCAGCTCCAAATATCGGTTGGGCTGAAATCCTCCATCGTAGACAAACCCTGTCGCACCGGAACCAAGAACAGATACGAACGGACTCCAAATCCATTTCTGCCAACCTGGCGCCGCAGTTGCCCACACAAGATCATCCTGATGAATATCTAGCCAAGGGTTTGTGATTCGCAAATGAGCATATCCCCAGCCATGACGATGCACGACGCCTTTCGGATTGCCTGTTGTTCCCGATGTATACGCGAGAATAGCCATATCATCCCGATGCGTTCTTACCGTCTCGAAAGATAATGGCTTGTCCTCGATCAGTTCATCTAGAATTTGCCAATGGGATGGTGCAGAATCGCGCGTCTCGAAGGCCGCAATCCGGTAAGCCAAGTTAGGAAGATCCTCATTGATCTGATCCACCTCTGTAATACCGTTCGCACAGGCGATGACAGCACGAGCTTCGGAATGCTGCAAGCGATAAGATAGATCCTTCGCACGCAGCATCTCGGAGGAAGGAATAATAGCCAACCCTTGCTTCAGGCAAGCGAGATAAATCACATAGGCCGTGATGCGTCGAGGAACCATGACGAGCACGCGATCTCCTTGACGTAATCCGAGCTCTCTCATCCCATTCGCTAATTGATTCGCTTGCTGAATCAATTTCCCATATGTAATCTCCTCATAGTCCCCAGCCGCATTCAGCCATTTGAGCGCAAGCTTGTTCGGATCGTGACGATCCATCTCCGAGGTCAAATTATAATATTCTGGTGCAATCCAATCCTGGTAATCCATCGTACCGTCTCCCTGTGTTTACATAATATTTCTTTCACCTATTTCATATTATAGCACGTGCGTGCGTTGAATCCATTTAACATCTCTCTTACGAACAAAAAAGAACCACGCATACACACGTGGTTCCCTCAAGATACAATTCCTATACTGCCTAACTATTCACCGCTTCTTCTAGCTCTAACACCGTCTCAGACTTCGCTTTGGACATATTTCGCTGTGCCATAACCAATTTATAATATATCCCTTCCTCGTGCATGAGTTCATCATGAGTGCCCACTTCAGCGACAGCCCCCTTCTCTAACACCAGTAGACGGTCTGCGTTCTTCAATGTTGCTAGTCGATGCGCAATGGCAATCGTCGTGCGATTCTGCGTTACCCGCTTCAGCGCTTCTTGGATTTCAGACTCGGTCTCAATATCGAGTGACGCCGTGGCTTCATCCAAGATGAGAATCCGAGGATTGTTAAGCACCGCCCGGGCAATGGCCAGACGCTGTCTCTCGCCTCCGGAAATATTGTTACCGTTCTCATCGAGCTTCGTATCATAACCGTCCGGCGATTTGATAATAAAATCATGCGCGTTCGCGATCTTAGCAGCCTGGATGACTTCTTCTAGTGTTGCACTCGGTTTCGAATACCGGATATTCTCCATAATCGTGCCGCTGAACAGTAAAGTCTCTTGCAGAACGACGCCGACTTGCGAGCGAAGATCCTCTTGCTTGATGTCACGAATGTCCACGCCATCAATCTGGATCGAACCCTCATTCACATCATAGAACCGAGAGATCAGATTGATGAACGTCGATTTGCCCGCACCCGAATGCCCGACAAGTCCGATCATCTCCCCTTGCTTGATCTCGAAATTAATCGATTTCAGGACCGGCTCATATGATTTATATCCGAATGTCACATCGTTGAAAGTTATTGTCCCATGCAATTGATGTGCGACTGATTTCTCGGAATCGTTAATCTCCGGCTGTTCATCAATAACCGAAAAAACGCGTTCAATCGAGATCAATGCATTCGCAATCCATCTTGGGATATTCATGAGCCAAGCGAGTGGACCATAGATCATTGCCGCATAACCTGTGAACTGGATCAATTCCCCAAGCGATAGTTCATTCCCCAGAATCATGTTGCAACCAACGAGCAAGACGAAATATTGTCCAATCTGAATGAGATAGAATGAAATCGGCGACAGATAGCTGTATACGTTTTCACTCTTTATCGCGGCCATTGCGAATTCACGATTATATTGCCTGAACCGTTTAATTTCCCGTTCTTCCTTCCCGAAGGACTTCACGACACGGATCCCACTCAAGACATCGTGGAGGAAGGAGTTCGCTTTATCGAAGACGCGCCATTGCTGATGGAATAATTTGCGCAGCACAACGCGCCACACGAAATATTGAATATAGGCAACGAGTGGTGCCGGCAAAATAATGATCAGAGCCAGCCGCCAATCCGTACTGAACAAGAGTGCGCCTACCGATATCAGCATGATGACTTGGAACAAGGCCATCGTGAATACTTCTTGAATCAAATTTCGAATCCGGTCTGTGTCCGACGTGATCCGATTCATCATATCGCCGGCGCGCTGGGACGTAAGGAATCCGAGAGACAGACTCTGCACTTTATCAAATACGAGATTTCGTAGATCCGCGGCAATTCTGGAGCTGACACGTGCCATGACTCTTCCTCGAAGAACACCTAGCAATTCCCCCGCAACCAATCCGAACACAATCCCGCCAATCGCAATCCAGAACATCGTTAGGTTAGCGCTCTGGCCAGCAGGCGGCGCTAACGCTGAGTTTACGAGGATTTTCTGAAAATAAGGTCCCGTTAACGTCACAACAGACATCACACAAAGGATAATAAGTCCAAAAACAAGCATTCGCCAGTGTGATTTTGAAACCTGCCAAAGCTTCTTGAAGGCTGCGGCTTTGTTCATGCATTTCGGACATAAGCGCGTACCTGGAACGAGTGCACCTCCACAGTTCGTACAGATCTGTTCTGCCTCATTATTATAGATTCGTATCTTGCTGTTCGAAGACATATAATTGAGGATTTGTGCCATGTAAGTCACTCGTGCCGCATGCTGCATCGTGCTCCGAATGATAATTCTTCGAATATCACGATGGGTCGCTTCCATAATGACGTTGCCAACGAGCGGAATCACTTTGTAATCGCTCGTCTCATGGATGGCACACGTCTCAAGCACTTCACCTTCCAAGACAACCGCCCATTTCGTCTCCCCGATGACAAAAAAACCGTTCGTTCGTCTTCCATCAAGCGCTAAATCTGCCGGAACGCAGTACGTAATGGGCTCATCCAGAGCTTCCATTACCGCATGATGATCTTGCTCGGACAGTTCGAATTGCAGATTCATCGCAGTCGACCTCCTATATACACATTTCCACCATCCGGTATTCCTTCTCGCTCAGCTGCTTCACATTTTCAATCACGAACCGATTGCCATCGACATCGATGACCAGCAGCTTGTTCTCAGTCACCGATTTCACATTTCCTCCGCCGCTGCGGACTGTAAAGTGACATTGTCCTGCACTTGTCTCTGCATGCCAATAAGAATAGCCGAACTCTTCTTTGATCGAGATCACTTTCGTTATGACGGGCGCGAAATAACGAATATCCATTTGCTCTTCCAGCAGCTGTGCAATTTCTGGCGGAAAGTCTTCATCCAATGCTTTGATGATGCCTATTTCTTTATGTTCACTTGTCCGTACGGAAATATAGATCCTTTTGTTCGTGTGCGGGAAGGAACAGTGCAAATACACCCCTTGAACATCTTCATCTCCCACGTGAACAGCGAGCATATTGCCCTCTGTCTTACGGAAAGTTGCATTCTCAGCCGTTAAGTAATTTAACTGTGCAGCCACTGATAAATCCGTACGTTCTTCAGCTGTCGATTGCATTAGACCACCTCTCTCATTTTCAACGCTTCATCATGCTTCTTCACCATGCCAGCATACATGCCATCCTTCGCAAGCAATTGTTCATGCGTCCCTTCTTCAACGACTTTCCCGCTATCCATGACGAGGAGATAGTCTGCATTTCTTAAGGTCGATAAACGATGTGCGATCGCGATCGTCGTTCTTCCTTCTACGAGCGATTCGAGCGCCTCCTGGATTTGGAGCTCAGTCTCTGTATCCAGCGATGCTGTTGCTTCGTCGAGGATCAGGATCCGCGGGTTATGCAGGACAGCTCTCGCAATCGAAATTCGCTGCTTCTCCCCGCCAGATAGATTATGTCCGCCAGTACCGACGATCGTATCGTAGCCGTCTGGGAGCTTCGTGATGAAATCGTGCGCGTTCGCGATTTTCGCTGCGTGGATAATATCCTCCATCGTACAATCAGGGTCAGCATAAGCGATGTTCTCCGCAATCGTACCGATGAAGACGTATACTTCTTGAGATACGATCCCGATTTGATTCCGCATGGATGCAATGCTCAAGCTGCGTACATTATGGCCGTCAATTCGAATCTCGCCTGCCGTCACATCATAGAGACGCGAGATCAGATTGACGAGTGTTGATTTGCCTGCACCTGAATGTCCGACCACCCCGATCATTTGACCCGGTTTCGCTCGAAACGTGACATTTTGAAGGACTGGCTTATTCGGTTCATATCCGAATGTCATATTCGATACATGGATCTCGCCTTTCATGCGCTCCAGGTGAACCGGATTCGGTTGTTCTGCAACTTCGGGCACAGCATCTTGTATTTCGAAAATCCGCTGCGCAGCCGTCATGCAATACGACCACCAGTTCACGATATTGTTCATGAATTGAATCGGTCCGTAGAGCATGTAAATGTAGCTGACGAACGTCATAATCTGACCGAAGGAGATTTCCCCGCCTATAACCTTCCAACCGCCGAATGCCCAGATGAGAATGCCTCCAATTTGCGTGAGCATATTCAGGATTGGGAAGATCGTGCTGCCCATGAGGTTAAATGACTGCTCCGCATCCGAGAAATTATAATTCGCCCGCTGGAAACGTTCCGACTCTTGACGCTCCTTGCCGAATGCCTTCACGACACGCGTTCCGCGGATCGAATCACTGATCAGGGCATTCAAAATGCTCACCCGCCGGTGTCTGCGCCAAGATAATCGCCATAGCTTCGGAAATACCCAGCGCATGAGCAGAATGACAATTGGAATCGGAATGAAACAAATCAACGTAAGCTTCCAATCCATGATAAGCATTACCATCGTGATTCCGATGATGTTCATCGCATTCACAATAAAAAACGATATGCCGTCGACGAAAAAATACTGTAATTCCGTTGCATCATTATTGACGCGAGTCATCAGCTGTCCCGTCTGCTTCTTCTGGAAGAAATTAAGCGAGAGGCGCTGCATGGACTCGAATACACTAGCTTTGAGATCAAAGGCAACATTCGCAGCGAGCTTGGCATTCAGCATGCTGAACACGACGCCAAATCCGAGTGATATCGTACGAAACGCAAGAATAAGTACAATGACAAGGCCAATCTGACCAGCAAAAGCACCTGTATTATTCAGCGCTTGATCGAAGAGTACCGTCCCTTGCAAGTAAGGGATGACAAGCCCCGATGCCGAATTCAATAACATAAATAGAACAATAAGAACAATAAGACTCTTGTACCCGCCTGCGATCGAGAGCAATCGGCCGAAGATCGCGTGTTTCTTCATACATTTCGGACAAATCTGCCTGCCTTCCTCCGGGTAGATCATGCCGCATTTCGGACACGACGTTTGTTCCGCATGCTCCTCAATCTCGTCCCCGTAAATCTCTTCCTGATTCTTCAGCTTCGTAACGAAGGAGGCCAGCTTAGCTGCTCTCGACATCTCCCCGTTCGTGAAGGCGCCGATGGCGCGATCTTCTTGTTCGCGGATGACGACGAGTCCGGAGGCAACTAAATTAACAATAGATATGGACTCCATACGGTGTAATGGAATGGATTCTACGAACTGATATGTAGGCGTTCGCGGTGCTTCTTTTGGCGTTCGATGAATCCCCTTGAATATTTTTTGTGTAATCTGACCCTCTGTACTCGATACGATATGAAGTGCGACGTTCGTAAGAATTAAATACGTACTGGCGAAACCTTTGCCATCCTTGCTCCGATCACAATGCATCCAATAGACAACATCGCCTGCTTCCACCTGTTGTAGAACAGACAGCACTTCAGCTTTCAACTTTTGGTTCATAGGCACCCCTTCCATTATTCAAATCATCATCATCGTTGTGACATGCAAGAAACGAAACACAATGATATTACCATAATTACTAGGTACAGGAAATGATAATATTTCGTTAAAAATTGTTTTTGGTACTGTGTATTGTCCTAGTACAACCTTGATAGATCTCACATATTGTATAGTACGCAGTCATTCCTCCTGCGGAGGAGGTGAGTTGAAATGACATTTGTGCTAACCGGTTGGATGCTCTACACGATGTGGGTTCTGTTTGGTTTAATGGGACTTAGCTTTTTGCTCGGATTGTACCGTGCAGTCGTAGACAAGAAGTTCTCCAGCTCTCTCGTGCTAGATTATTTGAAGGATGTGTTGTATTACGTTCTTCCGCTATTCGTACTTGCAAACGTTGTCTCCTTGGATTACACGGGCTGGTTACTCCTCGGCGCTTATTATGTCGGTGCATTTGGAGTTGCCCTGAAGTATCTATCCGACATGAAGAAAAAACTGTAATCGGATTCACGTTCATTCAACACGAATAAGGCTGCCGATGCGTCGGCAGCCTTTCTGTCTGTTCAAGTTCAAAAAGTCGGCATTTCAGCACCGAGAAGGTTGCGAGAACCCGAAGAAAGAGGAACGGAGTTTAGGCTGAACCTAAATGAGTACCGGATTTCAAGGGTGAACGCAAGATTCGATGTCGAATATGCTTCATGAACTACTTCATGATGTATAAACCTTTATCGAAGCAAATTCTTGGGTGAGCGACCGCGATCGTAATGTAGGTTTAGACGCCAATCAGAAAGAACATTACTTTCTGATGCGGACAAATGATGACTTTTTGAACAACCTCTGTCTGTTCAAGTAGATGCAAATCGATCCATGAACAGATGCACTGGCATCCGTTCGATCTCCTCTTGATTCGAACACATGTCGATGATGCCGCTTGCTTGCTTCGCTGCAAATCGGCTTCGCACATTGGATTCGAACTTCTCCATTAATAGAGGAATCCCCTCCTCTCTTCGCCTCCGATGTCCGATCGGATACTCAATCTCTACTTTATCGGTTGCTGTCCCATCTAGGAATATAATCTGAATACTATTCGCGATGGAGCGTCGATGCTCATCCAGATACTCACGGGAATACCGCTCATCTTCAATCAGGATCATCTTCTGACGCAAGGCATCAATACGAGGATCCGCCGCAGCATCATCCTCATAGTGATCCGCATGGAGCGTGCCATGAAGAAGAGCTATCGCCACCATATATTGCAGGCAGTGATCTCGATCCGCAGGATTATGCAGCGGACCCGTCTTATCGATAATCCGCAGCGCTGACTCATGTGTTGTGATCTGAATCAGGTCGATCTCTGATAGACGATGAATGACCTTCGGATGCAGCTGCAACGCGCACTCGACCGCTGTCTGCCCATGAAATTCCGCAGGAAATGCGATTTTGAACAAAATGTTCTCCATGACATAGGACTGAAGCGGACGTTCAAGCCGAAGGGGCTGACTACGGAACAATACATCTTGGAAGCCCCATATCTTCGCAGTTAAGGCTGTAGGGTACCCCATCTCTCCCTTCATTGTCATCAGTACTAATTGGACGGCGCGACTGGTCGCATCTCCCGCTGCCCACGACTTCCGCGTTCCCGTGTTTGGCGCATGTCGGTAAGCTCGCAGCGGATGCCCATCAAGCCATGCATGAGATACAGCTGTAATGACATCATCTTGCGTTCCGCCTAGCATCGCTGTAATGACAGCTGTCGATGCGACCTTAACGAGAATCACATGATCGAGGCCTACACGATTGAAGCTATTCGCCAGTGCGAGGACACCTTGAATCTCATGAGCCTTAATCATCGCTGTAAGCACATCCCTCATCAGCAGCGGAGCTACTCCAGCGGCAACTCGACATCGACTTAGGTAATCCGCCGTGGCTAGAATCCCACCTAAATTATCAGAAGGATGCCCCCACTCGGCGGCTAACCATGTGTCGTTGAAATCCAACCAGCGGATCATTGTCCCGATATTGAAAGCGGCATTCACCGGATCCGTCTGATAAGCAGTGCCAGGAATACGGGCACCGTTCGGCACAATCGTCCCAGGTACAATAGGACCCAGAAGCTTCGTACATTCAGGATACTTCAATGCTAGCAGTCCACAGCCTAAGGTATCCATGAGACACAATCTTGCAGTATGATACGCTTCTTCGCTATCAACCGAGTACTCTTTCACATAAAGCGCAATGTCAACAAAGAGTTGATCGGGATCAGGTCTCGCAGCAGGCTGATATTGGGACATACGTCTACTTCCCTCCCCCTCTTCATGTGCGCTGATGGATTGGCACCCAAGCTGTCAGCTCCGGACCTGTATAATCTGCTTGCGGACGAATAATTCGATTGACCTCACGCTGCTCTCGAATATGCGCTGACCAACCGCTAATTCGGGAGATGACGAAGAGCGGTGTGAAGAGTGGCGTAGGGATGCCCATCATTCGGTAAGCTGAAGCGCTGTAGAAATCAAGATTCGGGAACAGCCGTTTTTCGTTCCACATCACCGTCTCGATCCGCTCAGAAATCTCGTAGAGCATTATATCGCCTGCTTCTTCCGATAGCGTCCTCGACCAAGCCTTAATAATATCGGACCGCGGGTCAGATACGGAATAGACGCGGTGCCCAAATCCCATAATCAATTCCTTCCGAGCTAACATCTCGCGAATCCCAGCCTCCGCTGCATCCGCGCTATCGAATTGTTCAATTAACGCCATCGCCGCTTCGTTCGCGCCGCCGTGAAGAGGACCTCTAAGCGCTGCGACCCCGGTCGTGATCGCAGCGTAGAAGTCAGATCGCGTGGACGCCGTAATGCGGGCAGCAAACGTGGATGCATTAAATTCATGTTCCGCATAAAGAATGAGTGAGGCGTCCAAGGCTCGTTGATCGAGTTCACTCGCTTCTTTGCCATGCAACAAAGCAAGAAAATGGCCTGCGATAGACGGGCTATCGGTTGCCGTTTCTATTCGTACACCCTTGCCGTGGAAATGCACCCAATAGAGCAGCATCGATGCGCTAACCGCAATCAGACGATCCGCAATATCCTGAGCAGCACCACCATCGTACTCAGGCTCAAATGCACCTAGTGCAGAAATGCCCGTGCGCAGGACGTCCATCGGATGAGTCGAGGCAGGCAATTGTTCGAGTATATGCATAAGCCCGGCTGGCATTTCTCTTAATCCCATTAGCTTCGCCCGATATTGCTGCAGCTCATCACTGTTCGGAAGCTTCCCATAGAGGAGCAAGAAGGCCGTTTCTTCGAATGTCCCAGCGCGTGCAAGATCTTGAATCGCATAACCTCGGTACGTAAGTCCTTTCCCTTCTTTACCCACCGTTGATATCGCTGTCTCGCCTGCGATGACATCTGCTAAGCCGCTCTGATGCCGATTCGTCATGATGGATCACTCCTCTCCGCAGCGAATAACCGATCCAGCTTCTGTTCATAGCTCTCATAATCGAGCACATCATACAATTCTGCCCGCGTCTGCATTCGATCTACCATGTGAACCTGCGTCCCGTCCCGTCGAATAACCCGATAGACCTCCATGGCTGCCGCTGACATGGCTCGGAAGGCAGACAATGGATAGAGCGCGATGCGCACGCCCGCAGCTTGCAGCTCCTCAATCGTATAGAGCGGGGTTCGACCGAACTCCGTAAGATTCGCAAGCACTGGAACTTGGACATGTTCTGTGAACCGCCTGTAATCCTCCAGATTCGTCACCGCTTCGGGGAAGATCATATCCGCACCTGCCTGAACGCATGCGCAAGCGCGTTCAATTGCCGCCTCAAGTCCCTCAACGGCGATCGCATCTGTTCGCGCCATAATGACGAAATGTGGATCGATGCGTGCATCCACAGCCGCTTTGATGCGATCGACCATTTCCGCTTGAGGGACTATGGCTTTATTGGGGCGATGCCCGCACCGCTTGGCGGCAACTTGGTCCTCAATATGAATGCCGGCAGCACCGGCGCGATGCATCTCTTGCATCATCCTAGCGATCTGGAATGCGCCGCCAAAGCCTGTATCTGCGTCGACAAGCAGCGGTAAGTCCGTCGCGCTCGTGATTCGTCTAATATCCTCCAGACAATCTTGCAGTGTTGTCATACCAAGATCCGGAAGCCCATAGGATGCATTGGCTATCCCCGCGCCGGAGAGATAGAGCGCTTGAAATCCGACCTGTTCCGCCATCATGGCTGAATAAGCATTGATGGCGCCTACAACTTGAAGTGGCTGTTCCACCTCGATGGCCTGTCGTAATTTTTGACCAGGTGTATGCACCATGATTCTGTCACCACCTTTTCAGATATCCCACACCTTATCGCAGCATAGAACCACTAATTACAATGCGATGAATCTCATTGGTCCCTTCGTAAATTTGAGTCACTTTCGCATCGCGAAACAACCGCTCTGCTGCATATTCATCGGTGCAGCCTTGACGACCGAGCATGCTTACTACCGCGCCGGTGACTCGCATCGCCGTATCCGAAGCGAACATCTTCGCCATGGAGGATTCTTTCGTACATGGTAGACCGGCCTGCCGCATGGAAGCGGCACGATACACGAGCAGCCTTGCGGCCTCAACTTGCGTCGTCAGCTCTGCGAACAGATCAAGCTCAGACGAAGACCATCTTCGCCTTCTTGCGAGTGAGTCTCCCTTCCGTATTCTAGCTCCTTCCACGAGCTCCAGCGCTGCCTGGGCTATCCCTAAGGCTTGCGCTGCGATGCCGATGCGCCCGCCATCGAGCGTCCCCATCGCAATGACGAAGCCTTCCCCTTCGTGTCCTAAGCGTTGTGTGACTGGAATTCGCACGTCCTCGAGTGTTATTTCACACGTATTCGAGCCATGAAGACCCATTTTCTTCTCCGCTCTACCAACGATGAACCCCGGGCAATCCCGTTCAATAATAAATGCCGAGATCCCACGGGCACCTTGCGATGCATTGGTCACAGCAAATGTGATATAAGTATCCGCCTCACCCGCGTTCGTAATAAACATCTTCGAACCCTTCAAGCGATAATAATCCCCTTCGCGAATGGCTGTCGTTCGAATGGATGCCGCATCCGATCCCGCTTGCGGCTCCGTTAGCGCAAATGCGCCCAACGCATCCCCCGAAGCCAATTTCCGAACATATTTCTTCTTCTGCTCATCTGTTCCGTAATACAAAATAGGCAGTGTACCTACGGATGTATGCACCGAGAGAATGACGCCCGCAGCTGCGCTAACCTTGGAGATTTCATGGATCGATAGAATATAGGAAATGAAGTCAGCCCCTTCACCGCCCCACGCCTTTGGTATGGGAATGCCCATGAGTCCGTTCGCTCTCATCTCCATCAATAATTCCCTCGGAAAAGCACCCACTTGTTCCATACGAGCAGCATGAGATACAAGGATGGACTCCGCAAACTGCCTTGTTCTGTTCTGCCAATGCGCTTGTTCTCTCGACAATCGGAGTTCCATCTGCTGGCACTCCTTTCTCAGGAAGCACGTCATTCTTATTCGTCATATTCGAAGAACCCCCTACCCGTTTTTCGCCCAAGCCATCCTGCACTCACATATTTGCGCAGTAATGGACATGGTCGATACTTCGAATCACCGAAGCCTTGATGCAAGGTCTCCATAATGGCTAGGCATGTATCGAGTCCAATGAAATCAGCGAGCGTAAGCGGTCCCATGGGATGATGCATGCCCAGCTTCATGACCTGATCCACGGCTTCAGGAGCTGCTACCCCTTCATAGACGGTATAGATCGCCTCGTTAATCATCGGCATAAGAATGCGATTAGAGACGAAACCCGGGGCGTCCTGCACTTCCACCCCCGTCTTGCCCAATTGTTGCGTTACGAACTGAATCTGTTCGAAGGTGTCCACTGAGGTCGCTAATCCACGTATGATCTCAACAAGCGGCATGATCGGAACAGGGTTCATGAAATGCATCCCGATCACCTGCTCCGGACGTCTCGTTGCGGATGCAATCGCCGTAATCGAGATGGAAGAGGTATTGGTTGCGAATATCGTATTCTGCGAACATCGATCATCCAATTGCTTCAATATTGCTGTCTTCAATGCAATCTTTTCTGGAACGGCTTCAATTACAAGCTGTGAACGCGTTGCAATATTCAAGTCCGTAGACGGATGAATCCGTTGCAAGATCTGACTTTTGTCTTCCTCTGACAAGCTCCCTTTCCTTACGAACCGCGATAAAGATTCTTCGATCCCTGCCAATCCTCTCGTGACGGCGGCTGATTCAATATCATAGAGTCCAACCATATAACCATGCTGTGCAAAAGTCTGAGCGATTCCGCTCCCCATCTGACCTGCGCCCAGCACCGTAACTTCTCGAATCATTGGCATCACCTCGTTCTATCCGTCCACTCGAACCATAATGGCGTCGCCGTGGGCTCCACCGCTGCATATTGCAGCTACGCCTAAACCTCCTCCCTTGCGCCGAAGCTCCATAATCAAACTCCACAATATCCTTACACCGCTTGCGCCTAACGGATGTCCTAACGCAATTGCACCACCATTAACATTCACCCGCTCCAAATCCACCGGTATCATGCGGGAGCAAGTGAGAATGACTGCTGCAAACGCCTCGTTGATTTCAAAAAGATCAATATCCGAAAGCCGATGTCCCGTCTTCTGCAGCAGCTTCTGGATCGCTACTGCCGGTGCTTCGGCGATATGACGCGCGTCCAGCCCAATGGTCGCATGACCGACAATCTCCGCTAGTGGCTTAAGCGCTCGGCGCTCAACTTCTTCCTTCGACATCACGAGGAGCGCTGCAGCTCCATCGTTCACACCAGGGGCATTTCCTGGCGTTACGGTTCCTCCGGTACCAACGATAGGTTGTAATTTCGTTAACTTATTGAGATCCGTATCCTTCCTTGGACATTCATCTGTATCTGTTTCTATATCTGACTCGCGTAAAGCTATGGATGAGGGGACAGGAAAGATCTCATCGCTAAACTTCCCTTGCGTCATGGCAGCAACAGCACGCAAGTGGCTTCGCAGCGCCCATTCATCTTGCTCTGCCCGGGTAATTCCGTGCGCTCGAGCTGCGTCATCGCCGTATTGCGCCATGAGTACCTGCTCATAAGCACATAACAGACCGTCATGTTGGATTAAGTCCACTAGATGAGTGGGACCCAGCCTTGCCCCCCATCGCATGCTCTGTGCCGCATATGGAACTTGGCTCATATTCTCCATCCCGCCTGCGACGTAGATCGTTCCGTCACCCGCACGGATCATTTGATCAACAAGGGTAACGGCTCGCAGCCCCGAGGCGCAGACTTTATTTACCGTCTCCGCTGTGACAAGATGGGGAAGCCCTGCCTTCAAAGCCGCTTGTCTCGCCGGGCTCTGCCCTGCGCCGGCTTGAAGCGCCATGCCCATGAAGACGCCATCCACATCCGCTGGCTCCAATGCGCTTCGCTGCAAGGCACCTCGAATCGCTGCAGCTCCAAGGTCAATCGCCCTAATATCCCGCCACATTCCTCCGAATTTGCCGAATGCGGTACGAGCGCCCGATATGATCACCGTTCCCTGCATTACTTCACCGCCTTCGAATTCATCCGAATACGACTCCTTACATCCGATTGAAATCCTCCTGTCCCATAGTCCGATTCCAGACATTTCGCATCGCGCATATATCGCTCTAATCCCACCTCCTGCATATAACCGTATCCGCCGAAAATTTGAACCGCCTCGGTCGTAATGGATACAGCTGCTTCAGCAGAATACATTCTGGCCATCGCGGCTTCCCTTCGGCTAGGTAACCGTTGATCCATGTTCCAAGCAGCTTGATACGTGAGCATTCGTGCAGCCTCTAATTTCACGGCCATATCAGCCAATTTGAAAGCAATACCTTGCTGACGTCCTATCGCTCTACCGAACTGAACCCGCTCTCTCGCATAAGCTGCAGCTCGATCTACTGCGCCTTGGGCAATACCCACAGCCATTGCCGCAGCACTCAGATAAGTCAGATCGCCCCATAATACTGCTTTGCTATTCGAATGACTCGCGCGCCCTAGACGATTAATTTCCGGGAGTACGCATTGCTTCAGCACAACATTTGCTGTTGGATACGATCGAAGCCCAATTTTGCGATGCGGCTTGCCAATCTCGAATCCCATTGTTGATTTCTCAACGACGTAAGCTTGATACCGCTTCCGAGACCCGCTCTGAACCCTGGCGAAGAGGATGTACAAATCTGCAATTCCTGCATTCACGACACAGGGATGATTGCCTTGCAAAACATGGACATCGCCTGACTTATGTGCTGACAAGAGCGTGTCTTGATCCTCACCTCCCACATGACGAACCGGAAAACCGATCCCGCCAAGCTTCAGCCCCTGCGCCAAACCATGCATATGCTCCCATTTCAACCTCTCCGTCCCGCTGCTATGGATCACCCAACTCGTAAATGCAGTATGGGCTCCAAGGACAGCTGCGGAAGAAACGCATACCGCCGCCAACTCCTCCATGACAACCGCAAACGTGAGATAATCTCCCGCAGCACCTCCGTAATGTTCTGGTATGAGCATACCCGTAAGACCTATGTCCGCCATCTTCCTGACCAGAGCTCTGTCAAAAAGCTGGTGCTCATCTCGTTCCTTCACACGAGGCATTAATTCACTGCGAGCAAAATCTCGAAGAACAGATCGCGTCATCTCCAGCTCTTCTGAACCAAGAAACTGCATATCTCCTCCCTCCTCACCGCAATCTGCAGATGGACAAAGTTCGACGTAAACCGCAGTCATCGTATTATATGAGCGGACTAATCGGATTAAGTACGGAGATTTCAATACAAAAAAACCGCTGCCTAGGCAGCGGTATCTTCATTGATTCTTATCAGCACGTGATTTGCTCACGGCTCTGTTGTTGTTCCAATTGCAACAATTTGGTCTTCATGTCCAGACCACCTCGATAACCCGTCATCGCTCCATTTTTACCAATCACACGATGACATGGAATAACCACTAGCACAGGATTCGCACCGATGGCTGCGCCAACCGCACGAACGGCAGCCGGTTTCAAGATAGCTTGGGCGATCTCTGCGTAAGACCTGGTCTCACCATATGGAATCCGGCATAATGCCTGCCATACTGCGAGCTGGAACGGGGTGCCAATCAAATCGAATGTGAATGAGAAATCGCGCCTCGTCCCTTCCATGTATTCCACCAACTCCGCACGAACCGTCTTGAGTCCTTCATCATCTTGAATCCAAGTAGAATCCGGACGATGCCTGGAGACGGCCGTCACCATTTCTTCGTAAGGCCGGTCCGGTGACCCCACATAGCAGAGACCTTGGTCCGTAGCTGCGAAATAGAACTTCGAGCCACCATGTAAGGCGGTTGACCAATACAATGTATGATTCTTCGCTTTGGTTATTTTCATAGATTCACACCTCTTCCTTCCATCGATTACGATAAGATTCCCGGTATGCAGCTGGGGTATATCCCGTGTTTTTCTTGAACCAGGTCACGAAATAGGGAAAGTTCGGCATCCCTACCCGCCCCGCAATAGCCGAAATTGCCGTATCCGATTGACGTAACGATTCCTTCGCTGTCTCAAGTCTCTTTTGGTGAATATATTCTGCCGGCGTATATCCCGTAACACGTTTGTAAATTCGGTGCAGATGGTATGGACTTCCATGACAGGTATCCGCAATCATTTGGAGTGATATCGGATGTTGGAAGTTGCCATCAATGAAACGCGATATTTGCTCAGCCCACTCCGCATCAGGCAGTCGCTGACCCGTCGGCTTACATCGTTTGCAGGGACGATACCCCGCAGATAGCGCTTCATCCGCATTCCGGAATATACTCACATTATCTTTGTTCGGCGGTTTCGATTTGCAGGACGGCCTACAGAAAATACCTGTCGTCTTCACCGCGTAGTAGAATTGATGATCGTAATCAGCATTATTTTGCAGGATTGCCTGCCACTGTTCGTCTGGGATTTGGGCCTTCATTCGTTTCACCTCTTTCTACAGTATAACCAAGAGACTTTATCGATGATAGCCTGATGGAATGGAAGCGCAAGATTTTGAAATGAATGAACCGAGCGATCACACTCCACTCATCGCTGCTTCGAACGAATGGATCTGATCATCTCGTAGACAAGCCATAAGACGAACAATCCAGCAATACTCATCCCAATCTCTATTACTGGATAACTTGATAGACTCGTCTTATGACCTATCGATGACCCGATGATGAGTCCGACCATCAAAATGCTGAACGCGAGGAGTACGATACTGAACGATAATTTATCTGTCACGCGATCCAATTTATTGAGAAATTCCGTTAACTCTGGGGCCGTGACTTCAATTCGTACCTTGCCTCTTTGCACCTGCGTGAGGATATTCCTCAAACTTGCAGGCATTTGTGTAAGGAGATCAAAAAATTCCGGAATGTCATCGAGCCATCGCCGCCCAATTCGAATCGGATCGAATTGTTCCTTGAATAACCTCCGTCCGTAAGGCTCGGCGATTTCAAATATGCTAAAATCCGGGTCCAGTGCTGTAACTACGCCTTCCATCGTAAGCAGCGTCTTGCCGAGCATCGTTAATTCTGAAGGTATCCGTATGCGATGTCTGCGAGCAACCCGAAATAAATCGTTTACCGCTTCACCGATACGGACTTGACTAAGTGGCACTTGAATGTATTTATCTCTTAACTCGTCAACATCGAAGCGCAGGGCCGATTCATCTACATCCGTCGGAACAATCCCCATCTTCCCGATTGCGCGGATGACTCCTCTAGAGCTCTGATTGCGTAACGCAATGACGAGCAGCGCGAAATGCTTCTTCATCGCCTCTGTCAGCCGGCCCACCATCCCAAAATCTAGAAGGATAAGATCCCCGTTCTCTTGCACGATCACATTCCCCGGATGCGGATCACCATGGAAGAATCCTTCGATCAGAACTTGATGTAATATAATCGAAGCGAATCGCCGAGCAACGTCAGTAGGATCATGTCCGGCTTCCATTAATCCAGCGTGATCTGACAACTTAACCCCCGTTACATACTCCATCGTGAGGATGCGCCTAGAACAATATTTGGGATACAGCGTCGGCACACGAACGTGCTCCAGATGTTTGCATTGCTTCGCGAATTTCTCTCCATTCCGTGCCTCAGCTGAATAGTCCAGTTCTGCATGGAGCGATCGGGCTAATTCCTGCACGATCTCAGCCAAGCGGTAGTCCTTCGCCCATACTAATCGTTTCTCTGCCAGCATCGCAAATTCTTCGAGCATGCCGAGATCGGTCTCTATGATCTCTTGAATGCGAGGCCGCTGTACTTTCACAGCCACTTTTGTGCTGTCATGAAGCGTGGCTTCATGAACTTGCCCGATCGAAGCTGAAGCGATTGGCTCCACATTAAAATCAAGAAACAGATGCTGTAGACGCTCACCAAGCTCATCTTCCACGATCTCCACCACCTCATCGGAGTGAAATGGCGGCACCTGATCCTGCAGTTGTTCTAACGCGGAAATAACATCCGTGGGCAGTAGATCCGGACGTGTGCTTGCAATTTGCCCCAGCTTCACGAACGTCGGTCCTAACTCTTCAAGAATCAGTCGTATTCGTTCGCCAACGGATTTCTTATGTACATCTTGTTTTTCATTTCGAGGCAAGAACGGAACCAAATCCAGTAAATCCAAATCATGTACGATAAAACCGAAGCCATTGCGAACGAGCGCAATGGCAATTTTCCGGTACCTTTTTAGTTGGCGTATTCGTTTCTTAATCTGCATCTGCACCCTCCTCGGTACCGGATTGATCTACAATGATGTCAAGCCTTATTCACTCTCTCCAAGTCGTTGCTCCAGCTTCGTAATTCGCTCTAACAAGGCGTTGAACTCTTCCCGTGTCACACCTTCATCTCGACGCTCCCCGATCGTACGCTGGACACGTTCCATCACATTCGATTCGATCTTTTGCCTAGCTTCTTCACCTTTCTTAACGAGCTCGTCCACCCATTCTGCCGACTCCTTGCGCGTCAGTTCTCCTTTATTCACGAGTTCTTCCATGGTCTTCTCAATCTGTTCCTTACTCTGTGCGATGATACCAATCCCTAACGATAATGATCGATTCAATAAATCTTTCATATTGCACATACCCTCCTATGTTTTACTGTTGATTGCTCCTGTCATAGGTCTCAATGGAAATCTCTTCCGGAAGCTTCTCGGAAGCACTCGGGACACCCCTTGCTTTATAATTAACCCCTTCAGAGGAGTAGATCATCACTTGAACAAGACCGCCTTGCACCAATGCACGTATAAAAATCGGTTGGTTGTACTTATTCTCGAATACCAGATCCGGACCTCCCCAACTAACTGTCGCATCTCGGCCAGGTGGCACATAAGGGACGTTCCGACTATGAGAATAGCGCTCAATGATACGAAGTCCCGCTCGATCAACAGCGTTAAATAATGTAGAAGAGATCTGACATATTCCTCCCCCAATGCCTTCGGCGATTTCCCCTTTGACGATGATTTTAGCGCGTTGATAGCCCTTTGACTCTGTTCGTATGCCTACGACTTGATTGAAGGAGAACTTCTCGCCAGGAAACAGGACTTGATTGTTCACAGCTCGAGCCGCGAGCATGATATTCTGAGCACGATTCTTATTCCTCGGGTTGAAATAGGTTGTATAGTAACCTATTTGTTTCTCGCGAATAACGGAGAGCAGCTCCCGATCAACCTTAGGGAATGAGGGACGCTGCGGAATTTCAATCTTCGCCGGCCCGCCCTCATAGATAAATCGATAGAACTTTTCCATGAATAAACGCCGATCCAGCTTCCTCCCCATTTGTTCCGGGATAATTCTCCCAGCGTCATCAAGGCCTGCATTGACAGGTGCGAGATACACTTTGTTGCCGATATTATCGAGAAACAGCTGGAACTTCTTTTCATTGATAAGAGGAATTCCGGGTTGCGGCAATGAATAATCCGTACGATGAACGGTCGCTAAGGTCTCACCCTTCCATTCCACAACGAAACTGTCCGGTGAGATTAATCGAGATATGAGAACGATTACCGTCATAAGCCCATATGGCCCCATGATTGCTTACCTCCAGTTGACATCTCATTACGTTCTATAATGTGTATCAAAGTGCCTCGATTTATCCGATTTTTATCCTATTTACTTGAACCTTATGTGTAGTTGAAATATGTATGAATCCGATGGCGTTACATCCGTCATTTACGTGTAAATGGGGTAGCCCGGATCGATCCGATACTACCCCATTTACATTAGATTTTTGATTCGAATGTTTTACAATCCGTTTCTTCCGAATTTCTAGCATTCGTTCCGCGGTTGTTTACAACATAGATAGAAGTAGCATTACATTTGTTACCGTTCGCCCAGAATTTACAGTTATTCACTTCGCACATTACGTCTTTAGCCATGTGATTTTTTCACCTCCCTCTCTACTAGCATTGCGGTTTTGGGGAGGTTTATACACATGTGGAATATTCTCAATTGATTATCATTTTCATAGAGTATCGGCCGCCCGGATTCATTCGCTTCTATGCTGCTTCGTCAGTCGCAGCGCATTGCACACGACCGTCACGGAGCTGAATGCCATCAGGAGACAAGCGGTCATTGGCTCTAGGAATCCAACGGCTGCCATCGGAATGGTAATCATATTGTAGGCAAGCGAAAAACCCAGATTCTGGCGAATATTCCGCATCGCTCGCTGGCTTAATCGAATCGCGGCAGGCACTTGGGTCAGATCCCCCCTTAACAGAACAACATCGCCTGCTTCAATCGCTGTGCTCGTCCCCGAGTCCATTGCGATCCCAATATTCGCGGCTGTCAGCGCTGCTGAGTCATTCACGCCATCCCCGATCATGGCGACTCTGCGTCCTTCGGATTGCAAGCGATTCACTAACTGTAACTTGTCCGCCGGGAGCATCCCTGCGTAGACTGTCTCGATTCCGGTGCGACGCGCGACATCAACGGCTACGGCATGCTCATCTCCGGTAACCATCATAACCTTCCCATGTTGCTTCAATCGTGTAATCGCCTGCGATGAGGAGATACGAATGGGATCTGCAAGATAGATGGTCGCCTTCCACACGCCTTGGCATGCAACATGCAGCTTCGACTCTCCGGCATGCCGCACACGCGGTTTTATGTCACTTGGGATAGGGATATGCAGGGATTGCAACCAGGATTCACTCCCGATATGGAGATGAATCCCTTCGACATAACCTGTAATGCCTTGGCTTGCAACCTCCTTCACGTCTGTCGCATCAGGCAGCAACAACTGTTTCTTCTCCGCTGCCGTGACGATCGCACGGGCTAACGGGTGGGCAGAGTACCGCTCCAAAGCTGCAGCCATGCGTAAGAGATAGCTCACTGAAAGTCCTGGCGCATCGATCGATTGTACGCTGGGCTTGCCTTCGGTGAGTGTGCCTGTCTTATCGAGCAGGAAGCAATTCATGCGATACAGACCCTCAATATGCTTGCCTTCCTTGAATAATATCCCCCGTCTTGCGGATAAACTCGACGTGATGAGAATCGAGATAGGTGAAGCTAAGCCTAAGGCGCATGGACAAGAGACGAGTAGGACGGCCATCGCATGATGCCATGCCGTCTCAGGGCTTCCAGGTAAGATCCAATAGTTCCATACTAGGAATGTCAGCATGCCGCACAAAATCATGACGGGGACAAAAATAGCAGCCAATCTGTCTACCTGGCGCTGGATAAGCGGTTTACTGTGCTGTGCCTGTTCAACCAATTGAATCATTCTGGACAATTGCGAATCGGCATGATGTGTGGCCGTCCGAATATGTATCCTGTCTGTTATGTTCTTAGAGCCGTTATACACCATTTCTCCAATCGATTTCTGAACTAGCTTGCTCTCTCCCGTCAAAAAGGATTCATCGACCTCCGTCTGTCCTCTGGTCAGCTTTCCATCGACCGAGATCACTTCTCCTGGATAGACGATAACTGTAGCTCCTAAGCCTACATCCGTTACGGGGATCCACACCTCCTGCTTCCCATCCAGAATCCGAACCATTTGGGCTTGTAAAGATTGCATATGGCTCATGCCTTTGAGCGCTTTCCCTTTCGCAATGGATTCCAGCCATTTCCCTAATAGTACGGCGGTGAAGATCATTGCACTCGTATCGAAATAATAATGGGTATGATGCATCGCCTGCGTCTGAATGGCATTAAAGATTAGATAATGACTATACAGATAAGCCATCGTTGTACTCAGCGCAACGAGCACATCCATATTCGCTGATCGCTGCTTGATCGCTTGATAGGCTCCTTCATAGAACGGATATCCGATGAAGAATTGCAAGATTGTCCCGATGATTAGCTGCGTCCAAGGAGATGCGATTTGTGTGGGTACGCCCAGATCCGGCATCCAACTGAAATGGCTGAACATCACCCAGAATAGCGGAATCGACAGGATGGCTGAAGCAATGAAGCGGCGTTTGTAAAATCGGATTTCGCTGCTGGCATGCGTCTCGGCATCTTCCAGTTCCTCTTTCGCGCCATAGCCAATCTGCTGAATTTTCTCCATCACTTGTTGAACCTGAATCACATTCGAATCCAGTTCGATATGAGCTTGTCCGAATGGCAAATTGACCGAGATGTTATCGACACCTGGCAGCTTGCGCAGCGTCCGCTCGATCCGAGCGGAACAGGCAGCACAGGTCATCCCCGTAATCTGAAGCTGAATTTGGGTATTCATCACACGCTACCTCCCATGCTCTTCGTAAATCGATATATTATATGCCTCAGAACATAGAGCATGCCCCTGTCCAACCCAGAATGAGCAAATAAAAATAGGAGTCACGCCGCAGCATGCTCCTATGTCTTTTCGTGATTACGCTATCGCTATTATTCTGGATGATGATACTCCATCTCCGCGATACGAAGCTGTATCCGTCGCTTCCGATACAGCATGTGCGCTGCCTCAGCAACGTCCTGCAGCATGCCTCGATTGATCCATGCTCCGAACACCATCCCCGCGATGGGCACCATCTGAAAGAGCTTCTTCCAACCCCAATTATCCCGGTAGACCGTCATCACTTCACGCCAGCCTTGAATGCGAGATAAGGTTGCATTTCCCGCTTCGGAATCCTTGTACTCGGACGCGGATTCAGCATTCATATCGTCCAGAATAGCACGTTTTCCCACAATATCTGATGAGGTAAATTGCATCACCTTCACTGTGAATATGCGTTCTTGTTGTGAATTCGGATCGAACCCATAACATAATCCAATCTCTTGAATCACCTTCAAAGATAATCCGAGAATCGCTGGAATATCAATCGCTAGGGTGAAGATACCGCCAATTCCCGTCGTTGCGCCTTGTAGTGTAGCAAATGTACTCCGACTGTCCGATAGGTCCTTCGCAACAGCATCCATGACCGACAGCGGTAATTGATCAACGGGAAAGTTCCCCGGCAGATCGCCACTTTCACGTAGTTTCTGATGGATTTGCCCGCTGGATACGAGATATTTGCCCCCATCTTGAATGTAACCGCCTAGCTCATCGAGCGCTTTCCCAATTTTTTCATGAATGAATTTCGGTGTAAGCCGGTCTAATATTTTAAAAGGAAACCGAGCGATGCGATCCCATATCCACAAATCACGCTGCTCTTGTTCCCACTTCGTAATCCCATTAAGCGCTTGCTTCAATTCTTCTGCCGTTTCCATGCGAGCGGACCTCTGCTCATCCACAGTTACTCAATCCTTTCCTATTACCCCAATAGGGTTGACATGTATGTTCTGTACGTAGATTTATTCCTATTCGTTTCAATTTTTTAATATCTCTCCCGATTAACCAATTGGGCGCACTAGGCATATGGTAGAAACATGTAGAAGAGCCTATTCGATGAAAGGAATTGATTATGCATGTTTATCCCGTATACTCTCGTTCGTTATTCCAATCCATGGCCTTATTTCGTTCGATCTACGTATGATATACAGCCTAAACCACTGACGTTCGTCCTCATTCATGGATCATGGGCGGATACGAGCTTCTGGGATGAAATCGCAGCTGAGCTTCGGCAGTTGGGTCATACGGTGTATGTGCCGGAATACGCTGGACATGGCGCAGATCCGAATAAAGCCGTTACCCATGCGATGATCACCAAATCGGTGGTCGATTACATTGTGTCCCACAACCTTCACAATATCGTTCTCGTTGGCCACAGCTTCGGGGGGACTGTCGTTCAGAAAGTAGCTGAGCAAATTCCAGATCGCATTCGAAGAATGGTGTTCTGGAACGCTTTCGTGCTCAAGGACGGTGAAAGTCTTGCAGATGAGTTCCCCCCTGCAGGTCGTGAGATGTTCATACAACTGCGCAAAAGCTCGCCCGATGATACCATCAGGCTCCCCTTCCCTGTGTTCCGTGAGAACTTTGCTAACACCGCGAGCTTCGAGTTCGCCTCTCATATGTATCACAATTTACCAACAGAACCGGCTGCACCGTTATTCGAGAGGCTGGATCTGAAGAAGTTCTACACCTTGACAACGCCCCGCAGTTACGTCAATCTTACCGAAGATACGGCGATCCCCCCACAGGCCGACAGTGCCTACGGCTGGCATCCGCATATGTCGATCCGGCTCGGTTTATTTCGCTACATTCAAGGCGTTGGCGACCACTTCTCAACAGCCAAGACGGACCCGCGATCCGTCGCCTTCAGAATCTATGAAGCTGCGCGAGATTAATACCAACTACGACAAAAGCAGCGACGACAGAACTTCCTCTGCAATCGCTGCTTTCATTGTGCCACTGTTCATGATTTCAGCCCAGGTCTTTTCATTCCTTTGCTTTGCTCTATCGCTCCCTGGACTACCTTCTTTAATGATTCTGGGACGGGAATGGCTTGGTATCTTTTCTTTAGCTCCTCCATTTGATCGGACATCTATGGATCCTCCTCATCTGCATCGTACTTCAATTGTACGCGCAAGATTCGCAGCGCTTGATATAACCTTGTCTTGACTGTATTCACATTCTCCTGCAAAACTTCGGCAACTTCATCAATTTTCATATCTTCAAAGAACCTAAGGATAATAATACTGCGGAACTTCCACGGCAGCTCCTCAAGCGCTCGTTCTAGGTCAAGATCGGTGTAAATATCTATTGTACCGGTGCTATAAGCATCTAGCATGACATCATCAACGACCTGAATTCTTTTGTGCTTCCGCAGGAAATCAAGCGACATATTCACCACAATCCGAAAAAACCAACTTTTCACCGCATTCGGATTTTTCAATGTGTCTGCAGAGACTAACGCGCGATGAATCGATTCATGCACAATATCTAGGGCATCCTCTGGATTTCGAACATAGCTATATGCGAGTCGGTAGATATTCTCCTGATGATCTGTCATGCAGCGGATTAAGCATTCTTCAAGTTGACGTTGAAGCATGAGAATCGAATACTCCTTCTGGATGGGCAACATGGCTCCAAAAAAAATAAGGACTGCATCAGTACCATTGGTACTCATCAGCCCTTTACTAGTATGTCTCATATCCGAATCAATCATGAAAACAATTGTACCTTAAATATGTGATACCTTCGAATATTTTTCTTTGTAGATCGACTCCAGTCCGACAGAAATCAGATGGAAGCCGAAAATAAAAATAATGTAAGCCGCAAGCGGGATGAGCAAGATCCATTGGTAGATGAACAAATAGTTCCTCGCTTGACCGATCAGGCCAGTCCATTCATTTGTTCGGCTCACATATTCAAAGGGGTCAAAGTACATTAAAGAACCGCCGACGAAAATATTGAATATAGCCAATTGACCCATTAATCCGAGAATCAGTACAATCTCTTGTACGAACAAAATGATGAGGCTTTCCTTCAGATGCGGTAAAATGTGCGTTCGTATAATCGTTACGGGACCTGCCCCGATGGATCTCGCTGAGATAATAAATTGCTTCTCACGAATGACCATGGTTTTATCTCTCACCGTCGAAGCGACAGACGGAATTCCGACGATCGTCATCACGACCGCGAGGAAGAGTGTTAGATCGAACGGCGAAGCAGCTGGATTGATTGATAGGCCTATCATGACCATCCATACGATGATGAATATCGGGATCCCATTGAGTACATTCCATATCGGCAACCTTTTGCCACGATGTGTCTTATCTTTACCGAAATAACCAAGGAACAGTCCTAAGATACCTCCTAGGCAAATACGAGTAAATGCAACAGCAAGCGAGACGAGGATAGTATATTTGGAGCCATCAATTAATTTCACCATAAGGTCGTTTCCTGCTTTATCTGTCCCAAAAGGGTACTCTGCATTCGGTGAGACCGGTGGTACGATCAGATTGCCTTGTCCATTCGCATCGACCGAGTAATGAACGTCAACTTGATCGCCCAGATCATGCGTTGTAAAGTACTGTCCGAAAAAAGAAGCAGCGATCATGGCAACGGTGATCATCAGACCAATAAGTAATGTTCGATTCATCGTGTCAACACCTTCTCCCACCCTAGAATCATGAGCCGAAGCAGCAGATACACAATCGCATAGAGCAGCAGGAACGTCAGTATGCCGTTGACGACAAGGCTATACTGGTAGTTTTTCAAACCAAACGCATTCGTGAATACCATCATCGTGACCCCATGTAGATTGTACAAATATTCGAAAATAAATAAGTTACCGAATAAGATGCCCATAAATTTATGCAAATCCGCCTTGATGAAAGGCAAGACATTGGGAAGCGCATGGCGGAAAATGATGTACCCTTTGCGAAGTCCCCTCGATTTGGCGAAAATGATGTAATCCTCCGTGAACGTGTGCTTCATGTGCAGCGCAACATTACGGATCATGTAGTTCGCAGGAATGATGATCGTCGATAGTAACGGGAGCAGGATGGCTGGTTCATCCGGCTTGAAGCTTGCCACTTTGGCGATGACGAACCCCGTCTTCATCGCGACGAGCACAATCAGGAATTGCAAGACAATGACAATAATGAAATCTGGCAGCGCTCCCGTCAATTCCAAGAGACGCTTGAACCATTCCGCACGTGTAACGGCGAAATAAACACCAAGCAAGACGCCTATCGTCATACCCATCAATGCACCGAGAATCATATAGAAAGACGTGACTGCGACGCTGCTTCCAATTTGTTCCCAGAACGATAACTCATTCTGCCCAGCATAATATAGGAAGGAATGTCCTGTTCGGATACCTTCTAAATACTCCCCGATCTTCGAGAAACCATTGGACCACTGAAAATGTATTGCGCCTCCAAATGGATCAGCTTGCAGCACTGCGGGTAACGTGGCAAATAGAAGAACGATCAATAGAATCCCAGGAACAAAAAGTGAAACTTGTAATAATTTTGGCATGTAAAGTTTCCTTTCAATCAAAATGGCGAATGAATCATCGGCACCTGCACAATGTTCAAGTATGTTGTATTCGACAACATCAGGTAATTTCCTCCATTTTTCTGTAAATTGTCTCATCTGAGAGCACAACAAAAAGAGCACCAATATCGGTGCTCCTTGATATGTATTATAATCGACTGATTTGCCCTGCAACTTTGCGGATCAAAGCAATCTGGCCCGCATGCAGACCCGCGTGATAGAGTACGCGGCCCAATGCTTCGCGCGGTGTCGAAAGTCCCATCGGCGATGTCACCGGTTGATCCCATGCCTCATCCGGAAGACTCTCCATCGCTTGCGATAAATATTGATCCGATGCTTCGGAGAACGCAATCAGCTCAGATAAGTCAGTGAATGCGGAATCATCTGTCGATGGGCCATTCGTCTGATAGATCAAACCTTCCGGTGCTTTCCTTTGGAAGAACCACTCTGCGAACATGTACTCGACTTCGGCATTATGCCGAACCATGAAACCAATAGAGGATGTATCATCTGAGAGTTTAAGGGATAACTCTTCCGATTTCAAGGCAGACATTGACTTCTGGAACCGATCTCGGACGGCTCTCCAGACGGGACGAACAGATTCATAAGACATGAACGCGTGAACCTCCTTCGGTTTCGTTATTTATCTTTCTTATCGACGACGACATGTTCAAACTTATCGCCTGACAAACTCACATCGAATGCTTGCCCGAACCCAACCACGAATCGGCCTTCGACTGGCGTTAATTCGAACAAGGAGAAATCTAGTCCACGCAGCATGGTCATCAATTTCTCATTGAACGACGTGTTGAATAAATCAAAAATCTCTTCATGCCCTTCTTTGCCAAGGTTCGCCGTCGTGCATGACCAACGTGCACGCTCACGAGCAAATACATTCTGTGTCGCACTCTCGTCCGCAATCATCATGACATGAACGCGTTCGTTGCTCTCGACATAGCGATAGTGATCGGAAATCCGGCTAATGTAAATGTACAGTCTGTCATGATGCTTCACGAACGGCGCATAGCTGATGAATGGCATGCCTTGATCATCGATGCTGCTAATTACTAATGTCTTGCGACTGCTCGTAAAATCAATATATTTCTGCTTCATGGTTCCGATATCCATTGTCTTCATTTCTGATTTCCCCCTCTAATTCAGCCTACATTGGCAACTGCTCTACGAATCGGATGGATGCGAGGCGAAGTTGATTCCGGTAGATATTCTACTTCGGCCTCGACGCCATATACATCGCGGATCATTTCGTGCGTCAAGACTTCAGATGGTTTACCGACCAGCTCTACAACGCCTTTACGGATGACACAAATTTTATCGCTATATGTGCTTGCCTGATTCAGATCATGCAAGACCATAATCACGGTAATGCCAAGCTCTTTGTTCAGTGATCTTACCAGTTCTAATACTTCAAGCTGATGCGCGATATCAAGGTAAGTCGTTGGCTCGTCAAGCAAAAGTACCTTCGGACGCTGAGCCAAAGCCATCGCAATCCATGCACGTTGTGCTTCACCTCCTGAGAGCGATACGACGAGCCTTGTGCGGTACGAAGTCATTCCCGTCTGTGACATTGCCCAATCAATGATCTCATGGTCCTCGTTCGTTAATCGCTCGAACCATTTCTTATGCGGCGTCCTACCGTAAGAGACAAGCTCCTCCACCGTCATATCGACCGGTGTCTGATTGGATTGGCATAAGATGCACATCATCTGCGATATTTGCTTGCTGCGCATGGAACTTAGCTCTTGTCCCGCGATACAGACACGTCCGCTCTCGCAGGGAATTAATCGAGACATCCCTTTGAGCAGCGTCGATTTACCCGATCCATTCGGTCCTATGATCGAGACGATCTCCCCCTCTTGAACGTGAAGCGAGACATCTTTCACAATACGATTCCCATCATAACTAATGGATAACGAGGTCGCTTCCAGCATGCTACACATCACCTTTCCTCATCAGATATAGAAAGTACGGTCCGCCTACGACGGCCATCACGATCCCAGCCGGAATATCCAGCGGAGCGAAGAACGTTCGACCGATTGTATCCGCCACGAGCAATACGAGTGCTCCGAGTCCGATGCTCATCGGAATAAGATGCTTGTAATCCGATCCAACCAGCATCCGTGCCATGTGAGGTACGACAAGGCCAACGAAGCCGATCATCCCTACCGTCGATACCGATACCGCTGCCAAATAGACGGCGACGAATGATAGGAGAATGCGGACACGATTCAGGCTCTCGCCAAGATTTAAGGCGACTTGCTCGCCAAGACGCAAAATATTCGCTTGGCGAATACAGAATAACGCCACGATCCAGCCAACGACGGAGTATGGCAGCATCACGCGTAGATCCCCCATGCCTTTTCCGGACATACTCCCGTTCAACCATTGCAGAGCACCAGGAAGCTTATCGCTATAGAGAATCGACAGAAGGCCGATAATCCCGCCGAATACGGAATTGACTGCCACCCCCGCGAGGATCACTCTAATCGGTGTAATCCCTCTCTTCTTCCATGCCAATGCATAGACCATCAGCGCAGACAGGCTTCCGCCGATAATCGCCGCAAAAGGAATGAACGTCGAGAACTGCGGCACGACCAGCAAGATGAACAAGACGGCGACGGAAGCTCCGCTCGATACGCCTGTAAGTCCTGGGTCTGCCAACGGATTGTTCATGACCGCTTGCAGCATCGCGCCGGACAATGCAAGATTGATACCGATGACGGCCGCTAGCATGACGCGAGGAATTCGAATATCCCATAGAATGGTATCTGATACTTCTCCCCCATTGCCGAAGAGTGCCTTGATGATCTCCATAGGCGAGAAATGAACGCTGCCGAGCCCCATGGACACGATAATGGCCAAGATGAGTAGGACGAACGTCAAGCCTATGGTGATCCCGGTTGCCTTCTTATGTACAAGCACTTGTCATCCTCCTATTCCATGATCCTATGAGCCACATGATTATGGATACAGAATGCTTAGCATTTGCTGATAGGCATCCGATGCTTTGACAACCGATGCTACACCGAAGAGGTTATAATCCAATGCTTTGACTTTGTCGTTCTTGAAGGCATTCAACTTCTCCCATGCGCCGTTCTTCTTCACGTCTTCTTCGAACTTCTTCACCGTGGTATTCGCATCACCGTGTGCAACCAGCAGAATCACGTCCGGATTCGCGGCAACGACATTTTCCATATTTAGAGGTATATAAGTTTCTTCGGATTTCAGTACATCGGACACGACATTCGTCGCACCTAATTTCTTCGCGATGCTGCCTGCGAACGTATTCTCATTCATCATCATGAACGATTCGGCAGAACCAAAGAGAATCATAATTTTTGGCGCTGTCTTGTCGTTCGCCTGTTCCACACTGGATTTCTCTTGTTCCGCAAGTTTCGTTAAGAAGGCATTCGCTTGATCTTCTTTCTGGAAGATACGACTTAGAACGACGGTAGATAACTTGAGCTCTTCCAATGAATCTGCTGGCAAATAAGCGGTCTTGAGGTTTGCTGGCTTGAATTGCTTAACCAGACTCGTCTTGATCGATTCGGGTCCGATAATAACATCCGGCTGAAGCTTCGTCACCTGCTCTACATCCGGCTTAAGCGCCGATCCGATTCGCGGCAAGTCCTTAAAGGACGCGGGTAATTCCAATGTTGATGTCGGGACGCCGACAGGCATCACGCCTAATTCGTTCAAGATCTCCGAAATCGCTACAGAAGCAACAACAACCTTGCTGGGTGCAGCATCCCCGAATTGTGCTTGCAGCTCTGCAGCTTTGGCCTCATCTACGGTATACGCTGCAGCCGGAGCTTCCTTCTTCTCTTCTACTGTCGTCTGTGTTGTCGCAGGTGTCTCTTGGCCAGCTTCTGCGGATTGCTCTTTGCTGCTGCAGCCAACAGAAAGTGCCAATAGCAAGGCTCCCGTCAATAAACCCCATTTGCGAACTTGTGAATTCATTATGTATGTCTCCCCTATTATTCATTTGATACTGATAATCATTATCATAACTAGCAAGATATTAACATAGGAGGTGTGACATTTTCAATAGATTATTTTGAATATCTAATAATAAATCCAAGCAGAAGGTGAAATTGTACTATTGAGATAGATTAAAAAAAGCCCCTTCCATCAAGGAAGAAGCTTTTAAGTGCCTAAGACTAATGTCCTGTATAGATATGAATCGCATCACGCAGAAACGCCGCCGCACCCGGGTAATGGTTGTCGTAATAAGCGCGGAAACGTTCATCATCGACATACATCTGGGCGACTCCCGCATGAGCCTCTTTGCTGTATTCGCTCCAATAGTAGGTCAACCACTGCTTGTGCAAATCCGCTGCCCGCTGCGCGATATCACTCGCGGGGTCTCCTGTCTGAATCGCTTCGCCTAATGCTGCAATGACTTCATTCGCAAGGCGCGTCACTTCATCATGCTGTTCTTGGGTCATATTTTTCAGCTTTTCATTCGATTTATTGACGGTATCGTTCCCGTATTTTGCTCGAGTTTCAGCACCATATTTCTGTTCGTTCTCATCGATCATTTTCTGTTTGAATCCTTCGAATTTCTCACGGTCGGTCATCGTTATTCTCCCTTCGCTTAAGGCAATCGATTTGTCCACATTCGCGATTAACGCATCCAATTGCCGCCTTCTGTCAAGGAGTTGTTCTCGATGCTCTCGAAGCGCGATGGCCCCGTTGAAGCTCGGGGAAGTGACGATCTCTTTAATGCGATCCAGACTCATCCCAAGTTCACGATAGAATAAGATCTGCTGCAATCGGTCGACTTCCTTCTGACCATAGATTCGATACCCCGACGAGTTCACCTTAGCCGGCTTAAGGAGTTCGATCTCATCGTAATACCGAAGCGTTCGAGTGCTGATCCCTGCGAGTTTGCCTAGTTTCTGGACTGTATATTCCACTTGTTCGCCTCCTGACACCCTCAGGGTACACCTTTACGCAGCGTCAAAGTCAACCCTATGCCACAACATTTTTTTATGTCATTCCCATATCCCGTATGTACTTCATTCACACATGAATCTATGTCAATTATAGCTTCTTATAGTCGCTTTTCATAATCCCTTTGACCAGACTCGGCCATTTCGGATTGACTGGGCAATATTTCGTAGCAACCTTCTCGATCGTTGTATAGCCCTTTTTCACATAATTTTTGGAGAGCAGCTGTCCGAACTTCTCAACACTAGCACCCTTGGACTTGAAATTGAACGCATTTTTATTTGAACCACCTGTGGCATTTAGACCAAACAAATTATTTTTAGTTTTCGCGAGCTTGCTCTTACCATTCCCGCTCTCAAGCTTCATCACTGCAATCGTAAAATAAGCATTGATTCCATATTGTTCTTCAATTTCCAAGACAGCTTCCTCGAGTTCGTGTCCTGCCAAGGCCGTACCTTTAAAGAGCTGCGCAATATGTTCTTCTGATAATCCAGAGTCCGATTGTATCGACGATGTCGGCTTTGCCGGTTCGGTTGCGACTGGTTTCGGAATCGTTCGTGCTGGACGCTTCGTCATCTTCACAACATCTGGAAATAAGCGGTCTGGATCAATCTGTGGCATTTGCTCCGTGTACCCGCCATGGACGTATCCGCCATCCTTCAGCTGCAGCCAGCCATTCGGCATCTTTCGAACGACTTGCAAGACGGTCCCTTTCTTTTTCATATCCATTTTCTTAGACGTGGCATATGGATTCGCCCGCACATTAAGATAGGATGCTGTTACCTGATAACGATCGAAGGAAGGTTTTGCGACAGTAGCGATTTTTTGGGGTGAAGGCTTGCTAATGGACAGGGTTGTGACCCGGCTGGATTCTTTCGCGAGGGACTGGGCAGAGCTCAAATGCACCGGGAATACAGGACCAAGGATGGAAGCCTCATCGATTACAGGAGATGATACAGGACGGGGATTCGGCACATTAAGATGCGTACCCGCAGCTTGCGTGGATGTCAGGAAATCCATACCGACCGTCAGAAGCAATGTCAAACATAATACATATACGAACAATGAATGATTTAATAATTTACGCATGATTACACCTCTTCCTTCGTAGTGGTGAAGTATACCTGCTTCAATATAGGTAAGATTGTACACATTCGATCGCAAAAAGCGTGTCAAACCGTCTGTAAGGAAAACTTGTTTATTTGTCGACCAACGCTGAATCCAACCAATTTGACTCGTATTCATGGATCTTTGATGTCATTCTTTGGGATGTCCATACATTTTTTTGGTGCGAATTGGGAAAAATGCAGCGAGAACATCGAAGCAGGAGGATTCTTATGAACTCAACTGATGCATTCCCGCAATACCCCGATTCCTATTGGATCGCTTCATCCGAGAGGATGGCATTCCCCGCCTTGCAAGAAGATATCCAGGCCGATGTTGCCGTTGTCGGTGGTGGAATTTCCGGCATTACGACCGCATTGTTATTAGCCAGAGAGGGACTCCACGTCGTACTCTTGGAAGCTGGAGAACTGCTGAAGGGTACGACAGGCCACACCACAGCCAAGGTTACGGCACAACATGATCTGATTTATCACGAGTTGATTCAGCATGTAGGACTTGAGAAGGCGCAATATTATTATCGTGCGAATCAAGAGGCCATCCAGTTTATCAAAGAGCTCGTTCATCAAGAGTCCATCGATTGTGGATTAACGGACCAAGATGCTTATATTTACACGAACGATGAGCAATATTTGCGGAAATTAGAGCTAGAAATGCAGGCTTACGAGCAGCTCGGCATTCATGGCGAACTCGTCCACTCTATGCCCCTCTCACTGTCCATGAAGCAAGCGCTCGTCATGCGTAATCAAGCTCAATTCCATCCATTGCATTATTTATATGCACTTGTCCGGTTGTTCATGAAATTAGGAGGCAAAATTTATGAACACACGACTGTGATGACCGTCGAGAACGGGGATCAACCAAAGCTTGTCACTCGTGATGGGCATCATGTTACATGTCGTCATACGGTTTCTTGCTCCCATTTTCCGTTCTATGACGGGATGGGGTTTTATTTCTCAAGAATGCACGCTGAGCGTTCTTATGTACTGGGGGTCAAATGCTCCGATCCCTATCCTGGCGGGATGTATATTCGTGCCGAGAATCCTACACGATCGATTCGCAGCACGGCCATGGCGGACGGTCAGACGCTTGTGCTCGTCGGCGGCGAGGGACATAAGGCGGGGCAAGGTGTGTGTACAATACGTCATTATGAGGCGTTGCAGCATTTTGCAAAGGAACAGTTCAAGGTGGAAGACATCCCCTATCGTTGGTCTACGCAAGATCTCGTCACACTGGACAAAGTTCCATATATCGGGCAGATCTCTTCCAGCGTACAAAATGTCTTTGTGGCGACGGGGTACCGAAAATGGGGCATGACGCAAGGAACCCTGGCAGCGCTCTTGCTGCGGGATACCATTCTCGAACGTGACAATCCTTATCAAGCGTTGTATACGCCATCTCGATTCCATGCCGATCCTGATATAAAGACATTTGTCACGCAGAATGCGGATGTTGCGAAGCATCTTATTGCCGGCAAGCTCGAAATGGTACGTAAAAAACCCGAGGAACTAAAAGCTGGAGAAGGCGATGTCGTCACCGTGGATGGTCAACGCGCAGGTGCCTATCGCGACGAGCAAGGGATTCTGCATTTGGTTGATACAACGTGTACCCACATGGGCTGTGAAGTGGAGTGGAATGCTGGGGATTTAAGCTGGGACTGTCCGTGCCATGGATCACGGTTCTCGATCGATGGTGAGGTCATGGAAGGACCTGCGAAGAGGCCCCTCACACGCTTGTAATGCGTTAGTCGGAAATGGCGAAGCGATGTTGATATTGTGCGAGCCGTGGATGAAGTCGTGCAGGCTCTTCCGTTAGGACAAGACGCAACTTCACGATCCAAGTTTCGAAGGAATCGTAGGATGCGAACTGATTCGCTAAATCAGGAGTGACATATAAAAAATACGGGGCAGGATATTGGTCAGTAAGATGACGCAGCGCGGTATCAATAGGTGTATACTTCTTGCGTTTCCCATCAAACTGCTCAATCTTTACCGGAAATCCAGTATGCTGCTGTTGCCAGTCCTTCAATCGATCCAATCGTCTGTAGAAGGCACTAATCGGCTCCTTCGACATCCGCTTTACCGTCTCTTCATGCAGCGGATAGAGCACGAATTCCTTGAAGTCATGTGCTGCGGCATAAGCTGCAGCGCGGTCCAGGTCCAGATCGGAGATCTGTTCAAAAGCATCGTAAAAGATTAACGTCCCTTTCCGTGTTTGAACCGGGGGTTCATAACCGAAAGGGACTTGATGTGCGGATCGAGCCAAATTTGTTCCCTCCATGCTGAATCAATATATCGTTATGAGATGACTTTCTCGAGACAATAAAAAGGGACGTGCGTGTGCGGAAAAATAACCGTCCCTTTCAGTTCATACTGTAAATGCCGGTACAGTTCATAGGCTCTTCGATTCTTGGTGTAACAATCCATCCGTATACAGGAAAAAGATCGGTTACGTGCAATTTGCTCCGCATAAGCAATCAATTTCTTCGCGATACCTCTCCCCTGCCAGCTTGGGTCTACAGCCAGTCGATAGATGGTAAGCACCGACACGGTGTTTCCTGTTGACCATGGGATTTCTTCATATTCTGCAGGTTGTGTATCGCCGAGCGTGATGAGTCCGAGGATACATCCATCCTCACGATAGACATATACGTTACCTAATGCAATGTCTCCCCCAACCAGTTCTGTTGTAGGGTAATACTCATTCCATTGATCGATTCCCAATTGGTTCAGATGATCTGTGCAACGGTGAACAATGTCCATGATGCGTTCAAGGTCAGCTGGATTCGACTTCGTAATCATTAAGGTTCTCCTATCCTCATTTTAAGCGGCCATCATCTGGATCGTATGCTTGCTATATGTGCTAGCCTGGACCGCGTTCGATTTCTTCAGTAATTGATTCTGGATTTGGCCGATCATCGCGACCGATTCCATATTGTTCTTCTGAATCAGTTGAATCAACGTGCCGATGTCTCCTTCAAGATAGGTGGTCGCGAGCCGCTCAATTTGTTCTTTGGCTATGTGATCTTCAGTTGACGCGGAATCCTCCTTAACGTTATCCTCTCTTGCATCCGTAAGGGATTGCCTTGCCCGATGAAGTGCTGCTTTGATTGCTCCTTCGGAGGTCTTCAAGATGTGAGAAGCTTCCGTAATGGAATACCCGAGAACATCCCGTAGTAGAAATACGGTCCGTTGAAGTGGAGAAAGATGCTGCATGATATAGTGAAAGGCAGCCTCCACTTCCAGCCGGCTATGATCCGGATATGCAATCGAATCCTGCCGAGATTGCTCCACAATGCGGTTCAAATGTGTATTGCGGCGAATCTGATCAATCCAAGTATTCTTCGCGATCCGCAGCAGCAATGCTTCCGGGTTGATATGTGCAAGTTCAGGGCTTGCTTTTAGCGCTTTTACCCATGTATCTTGTGCCAAATCTTCCGCATCATCTTGGGATTTCGTCAGAGAAAGACAGTACCGCTGAAGAACAGGTTGCAGATGCTCCACACGCTCCTGTAGCGTTGATTGCGCCGTCTGTATGAGTTCGAGATAGACCATTGCGCATCCTCCTTTGCTCAATAAATATAGTTCCCCTTATGAAGAAAACGAATGGCTCTCTTCATAAGATACGCGCTTCAATAAAAAAGTGTATTTCGGGCGTGGGGCGCCCATGCGAGACATTTAACTGCTTTTTTGCAGATATTTCGGGCACAAGGCGCTCGGGCGAGGCAATTAACTGCTTTTTTGCAGTTATTTCGAGCGCTAAGCGCCCGGGCGAGGCAATTAACTGCTTTTTTGCAGTTATTTCGAGCGCTAAGCGCCCGGGCGAGGCAATTAACTGCTTTTTTGCAGTTATTTCGAGCGCAAAGGCGCCGGGGCGAGACATTTAACTGCTTTTTTGCAGTTATTTCGAGCGCTAAGCGATTGGGCGAGACATTTAACTGCTTTTTTGCAGTTATTTCGAGCGCAGAGCGCCCAGGCGAGACATTTAACTGCTTTTTGACAGTTATTTCGAGCTCTGAGCGCCTGGGCGGGCCCAATTAACTGCTTTTTTGCAGTTATTATGAGCGCAGCGCGCTTGGGCGAGCCAATTAACTGCTTTTTTGCAGTTATTTCGAGCGCAAAGGCGCTCGGGCGAGACATTTAACTGCTTTTTTGCAGTTATTTCGAGCGCTAAGCGATTGGGCGAGACATTTAACTGCTTTTTTGCAGTTATTTCGAGCGCAGAGCGCCCAGGCGAGGCAATTAACTGCTTTTTTGCAGTTATTTCGAGCGCAGAGGCGCCCAGGCGAGACATTTAACTGCTTTTTGACAGTTATTTCGAGCTCTGAGCGCCTGGGCGGGCCCAATTAACTGCTTTTTTGCAGTTATTATGAGCGCAGCGCGCTTGGGCGAGACAATTAACTGCTTTTTTGCAGTTATTTCGAGCGCAAAGGCGCTTGGGCGAGACAATTAACTGCTTTTTTGCAGTTATTATGAGCGCAAAGGCGCCGGGGCGAGACATTTAACTGCTTTTTTGCAGTTCTTTCGACCGCAAACCGCCCAGGCGGGCCAATAACTGCTTTTTTGCAGTTATTTCGAGCGCAAAGGCGCCAGGCGGGCCAATTAACTGCTTTTTTGCAGTTATTTCGAGCGCAAAGGCGCCCGGACGAGCCAATTAACTGCTTTTTTGCAGTTATTTCGACCGCAGAGCGCCTGGGCGAGACAATTAACTGCTTTTTTGCAGTTATTTCGAGCGCAGAGGCGCCCAGGCGGGCCAATTAACTGCTTTTTGGCAGTTAATGGCCCCATTTTCTTATCTATCGTATCTTATGCCATCCTTGAATCGTTTACTTTAAGAATAACAATAAACCAATCCCTTGGAGGTAGAACGATGAGCAACTATATCCCTTATGTCGTGGAGCAGACTCGCTTAGGCGAAAGATCCTATGATATTTATTCCCGATTATTGAAGGATCGAATCATTTTCCTCGGCTCCGCCGTTGACGATCAAGTCGCGAACAGCATCGTGGCGCAGATGCTCTTCCTATCAGCTGAAGACCAAGACAAGGACATCTATTTGTATATTAACAGTCCAGGCGGTTCTATCACAGCAGGGCTCGCGATTTATGACACGATGCAATACATCAAGGCACCCGTGCACACTATCTGTACAGGATTTGCTGCTTCCTTTGGCGCACTCCTGCTCTTATCCGGTTCACCTGGCAAACGATTTGCCCTTCCCAACAGTGAGATTATGATTCATCAACCAAGCGGCGGTGCCCAAGGTCAAGCGACGGATATAGAGATCTCGGCGAGACGGATTCTGAAGATGCGTGAGCAGACCAACAAAATCATGCAAAAGCATACAGGTCAACCGTTGGAACGGATCCAAAGAGACGTGGAGCGCGATTTCTTCATGTCCGCCGAGGAAGCGCTCGAGTACGGAATCATCGACAAAGTGATCTCCCATATGTAACCAGGAAGAAGAGAAGCGGAACGTACGCTTCTCTTTTTTCTATTGCCGGGAGAAGAACTGGATCAGTTCATCCACATTCTTTATGACGTATGTCGGCTGGATCTGCTCGATTTCATCACGGCTGCCATACCCGTATTCAACACCGATGGACGCGATACCATTCTTCTTGGCGCCAATCACATCATGCTTACGGTCACCGATCATGATCACATGGTCCTTATCTACTGAATAACGAGCTAGAATCGACTGAATAATCTCTCCTTTATCGGACATCGTACCATCCAGGTTACTTCCACAGATCTCGTCGAAATACTTGTCTAGATCAAAATGCTCAATTACCCGTTTCGCAAACACCGTCGGCTTCGAAGTGGCTACAATCAACCGCCGCCCCTGCTCTTTCAACTCAGCTAGAAGGTGATGAATGCCTGGATAGACATCATTTTCATAGATACCTGTGTCTTTGAAATATTCCCGATAATACGCAACCGCCTGGTTCGCTTGATCCGCATCGAATTGATAGACTTCCTGATAGGAATCCCAAGGGGCGGCCCAATGAAGGGGATAAGCGCATCCAGATCCTCCACGTGTATATCAAATTTACGAAGTGAATATTGAACCGATTTCGTGATTCCTAATTTCGGATCCGTTAATGTGCCGTCTAGATCAAATAGGATCGTGTGAAAATTCATTTTGTGTCCTCTCCTCCCATGCGCCGCATCTCGGATCATCAATAGATCCCTTCGGCATCATGCGGTAATGCGCGTACTCGCTTCAAATAACCGCTCATGTTCTCATCATCGCTCTTGTTATACATATATCCACAGTGACTCGCGACATCGGTTGCTAGTGTGCGGAACAAATCGCAAGCAGCGAATACGGCATCCCAGAAATGCTCAGGATCGGGGTTCGCATAAGTCGATTCGTATTTCTCCCAAATCTGAGATGGTAGAAATGTCTTTAAGTATTTACCCATTTTCCCAGTCGATACGTCAAAATGATGTTGTGCACCGACCCACCAGGAGACCATACGGTCCAACATTGCTTGTGACGTCTGTTCGTACATAGATCTCGCATACGGCATTTCATCCCGCCAAATGCCTTTGGCTACATTCTGCAGACACCACCAAAATTCATTGCACGCATTGTGAAATTCGGCCTCCGACGGCTTCTTCACATGGTAATCTTCGTCTGATGGCGGTGGGATCAACGGCAAGCACTGATCCTTATCTAGCAGCGGCATTGTCAGCTTATCACTCAGATAGCTTTCCTTCATCGATTCTTGCGTCTCGATGTGCAGGTCGATTCGATTGCCGTCCATGAACAGCATGAGATAGGTATAGGATCGATCGAAATTCATCGAGATTCCTGCGGCCTGATCCATTCTGTCCGGTTCTTGGATCATCAGTAGATCCCCGAATACATGAATCCACCCTTCATCTTGAATAAATGAAGCGGTCTCCGTTACAACATACACAATATCATAATCTTGAAAAATATCTTTTGGCGCATTCGGGTTCGTCCTCGAACCGTTCATATATACCGCACGAATGCGGTCATCTTCCTTCGCGACGCGCAAAATGAGATCGAACATCTCCTGTTCACTACGCATCGTCATTTGTTTCTTTTTCTCCGTATCCCCTCATCCTCTCTTACACGCGCACGTCAATTGATCTTATTTTTCGATTCGAGAAGCGGAACAGCAGTCGGATGAACAACACTTCCATGATCATTTGCAGTACACCAATGAGAAGTAATAGATTGATCCAACTCTGTTCGACATTGAATAAAAACGGATAGAAAACAAGTTGGAATATGGCTAGGAACATATAAAGATTCCTTCGGAACACAACGGATTGTTGCAACTCGGACATCCTCTCGGCAGCAGCAATATCCCGCATTCCCTGGCAGATCCAGTAGACGATCAGAACATGACAAGCCAACAATGCTTCAGAATAGATGTGCAGGGATAACGATATTTCGCCGAAACCATCGAAAGTCACATTCGATGCCATCAGGACATGCGGCAAAGATAGTGCGATCATGCCGATTGAGAGCCATTTCGCCTTCTTAAAGATACCATGCTGCGAACCTAACTGCTGCAAGGCAGTCGCAATCATGATATATCCTACGAAATCCGGCAATACATCGAAATAAAATACGCGGAAATCAATGACTTCAAAAACAAAGCCCCAACCTAAAAGCCTGTAGGCACGATATAACCCTGGATTCATTGTTGGTCACCTCCAGATCGAACCAAATGACGCACTTGCACTTCAGACAAATGCATGTTCTGACTTATCGGAACGTCATTCACGATTGCATGACCATCCTGCGTTCGGAAATGAAACCGAATGAAGGATTGGAATAAACCTTCAGAATCCAACTCATCGTCTGGGATGTCCCAGTGATACGACAAGGTGATCGCTTCGTTGTTATTCAATGCCATAGGGAATTTCAGATCTTCAACGGGTACACCATTTAGCTCCACATCTACCCATGCTTTCAATTGATCTTGTACGGCGACATCGACTTGATCAAGCTCCACCTTTTCCAATAGCCGTGCCATATAATCTCCAGCCCCGCCCGAAGAGCTGCTAGCAGATACCATGTCAAGGACACGCTTCTCAGACGCTTTCTCAATCCGAATCTCCCCGATCGGCACGGTCGCCGGCGGACCTTCATTGTAGTATACGAGCACTTCCTTGATCGTTAACGGAAGCTTTGCTCCAAGTTCGTCTTGGTTTAAGCCCGCTGCTGCTTTCATCATCACATGATGCGTATAGGTCTGATCCGGGTATATTTGAAAAAGGATTTGAGGATCATCGGGCAGCTGTATCGCCGTCACTTTCTTCCCCTTGTGTTTATTCTCAAGCACGTTGAAGTAGAGCATTTCAGCATAGTCGCTTTTTAGCGTCAACGTCATATCCTGCTTGAGGATAATCGGCTCCTTCAACTGCAGCTGTTGATAATACAAAATATTTCCTATCCAACTGCCAAGAATCAGCATACAGATCAAGCCGCCTAGCATCGCACGCTTTAACATCAAATGACTTCCCTCCCTAGAACATATTCTACCATTTATTAGGTGGTTGGTCAGCTTCGTCATTTCGCATGCATACAAAAGAAGAGCCCTCCACGATCATGTGAAAGGCTCTTTTGGTATGAATCTGCGCTCATTTCCTATTTAAGCCATTGTGAATTGCTTATGCCCATGCTGAGACAGATACTCATGAAGCAGATGATCATCATACTCCATCCGGGCATCGATAACGTGGGAGACCATCTCTCTCAGTTGCGATCCCTCATACATGCAATGATGATCATAACACACCGCGTCTTTCAGCATCATCGGCAGTGTATGCGGTATGTTCGTCGCGATACCGTGATTCTCCGGGTGTACGATCCAAGAGATCTTTTTCCAATCCAGAATCCCTTCGTCCGTTCGAATCGGCGTAACATACTCGAAATCTACCGGAACTTCAGCCATATAGACATACATCCCGCCGAAGCTTTCTTCATCAACCGTCCATGTAATCATGCCTTTGAACTGAAGATGATCAATCTCAATACCCGTTTCTTCCCGAATCTCACGAATCATGGAAGCACGTATGGTCTCATTGGCTTCGAGCTTGCCGCCTATCCCGTTCCAGCATCCCATCCAGCTCGATTTCTCGCGATTTAATAGAAGAATCTCTTCCCCTCGCTTCATAAAACAAATATTATATTTCAGCATGCTGCTTCACTCCTACACAATCTGGGCACAGGACTATCGAGGTCGAATACATCCTGATCTCATGACGTTCTCTACATCCTGAACCGTCTTAATCTCTTATAAACTTATTCCGGGAGAAAACCTTGCGCAATACTCTGATCGATGATCTCTTGCGCATATCTCCATAATGCTTCAGAACCTTCTCTGATCTTGTTGCTTCTTTCTCGCACTTGCGTACTCGTAATACCATTTGCCGCCCAAATGCTGCCTTGATTCTTATAGTTATGGATGAGCGGCTGCAAGCGATCCAGCGCGCTCGCGAACTTAGCCTCAGCGCTAATGCCGCCCTCGAATTCCTGCCACAGGTCCACATAGGCTTGCTTCTGATCCGCTGGCAATAATCCGAATATTCGTTCTGCCGCTTGACGTTCCCGCTCATATTTGTCTGCATGGCCAGATACATCGTAGGCGTACGTATCCCCGGCATCAATCTCCACAATATCGTGAATAAGCACCATCTGCATCACTTTGCCGATGTCTAAGTCCGGTTCATTGGCATATTCAACGAGGTTCATTGCCATCACCGCCAGATGCCAGGAATGCTCTGCATCGTTCTCGTTGCGATCCGCATAGATCAACTTGGTTCTACGCACAATGTTTTTCAGCTTATCGATCTCCATAATAAATGCCATCTGTTCTTGTAATCGTTCCATCATCACCGTCAGTACTCCCTTCGATGCACAATATCCCAATTATATCGACAAACTCATAGAATGGAAACCTATGCCGCTCAGCTTACTCTTCCGGAGACATCTCAATCCGCAGCCCTTCAACATGCTTGCGATGCATCAGTTTACGCTTCTTACGGTTCTCTTTGGAATCGAGAACAATGCTAAGATCATAATCTTCCCCATAGAGATCCTTGGCTTCGATATAGAGTTCGACCCGCTTCTTATTGATCTTCAGCTTCTGCTTCTGAATCATCACGCCAATGATGCCTTTGGCATCCTCTGTCTCATAGATGACCCCCGTTCGATCCAGATATGGAATCCGCACGCGATCTCCAAGCTGCAGCGGCCTTGGCGGACTGGGAACCTCTTCCGTCTCAGAGCAAGGATGATCATGCTCTTCGTTCGACCCAGATTCACGATCCTTATCGCGCGATTCGCCTTGTAATTCAACCACACCTTCCTTCCGTTGATGCTGGTTCGGTAAATCAATCGTGACATGACGAGCGGAAGATTCGGTAGCCTTTGACTTTAGGACCTCCGAAGGCAACGGTTCCGTCACACCTTGCGAAGTGATATCCCGTGAACGAGCGATAATCGCCTCTGGCAGACCGAGCTTCTTCGCGATCAAGAACGCATAGCTCTGTCCTGCCTCTCCGATAATTAACCGATAGGCTGGCTGCAATGTCTCTGGATCGAATGCCATACGGGCGTTCTCGAAGCCTGGCGTAACGGATGCGAAATTTTTAATCTCGGTAAAATGCGTCGTCGCGACGACCGTCGAACCCCGGCGATGCAGCTCTTCCAGAATGGCGATCGACAACCCGACGCCTTCACCCGGATCCGTACCAGAAGCCATCTCGTCAATCAAGATCAGCGTTCCAGGTCCAGCAACGTCGAGGATCTCAATGACATGTCGAATATGCGCTGAGAATGTGCTAAGTGCATGTTCAATACTCTGACCATCTCCAATGTCGACCATGACTTGATCGAAGACGGAGAATATGCTCTCTTCCGCCGCTGGAACCAGCAATCCGGACTGAACCATTAAGGTCAAGAGCCCAACCGTCTTCAGGGCTAATGTCTTACCCCCCGTGTTGGGGCCCGTAATAATAAGGGACTTGTAATTTCGTCCGATCGCGAACTGAAGCGGCACCATATGCCGTAGCAGTGGATGTCTTGCTGCAATGAGCTCCAATACCCCTGCATCATTTAATCGTACATTCCTGCCATCGATCGTCATCGCATATTTGGCTTTCGCGAATACGAAATCATAGATCCCTACAGTATCGACATTCACTTGAATCTCGTAAGTGTACTGCTCGACGTATGTCGTTAAATCGCTTAATATCTTGGCTTCGATCCGCGCTTCCTCCGCTCTGTAACCCGCAAGCTCGTGCTGAATATGGGCGATATCTGCTGGCTCCACGAAGACCGTCTGGCCGCTTGCCGATTCGTCCAGGACTGTGCCCTTGATGAGTTTGCGATGCTCCCGACGGATCGGTAGCACATACCGATCGTTGCGCATGCTTACGATCCGCTCCTGCAAGATCGAGCTATGCTTGCTCATCAGCGCATCGAGCCGGCTTTTCAGCCGCTCTTCGATGACTGCGATGCGTTTGCGAACCTTCGCAAGATCCTTGCTCGCGTAATCCGTCACGCGACCATTACGAATGCATCGTTCAATCTCCGTTCTGAGCGCAGACAGTTCATACATGGATGTGGCATAGGCATGAAAATGCGGAGCAATCTTGGCCTTCGTCCCCATATATTTGATTAACTGCGCACAACTATGCAGAAACGTATGAATATGCATGAAGTCTTGTTCCGTGAATACATACCCCGTATCCATTAAATCCAAAATGTGTTCGAGACCTTCAAGGGACGGGATGGGCACGCTCCCCCCGCTCTGAATGATTTCCTTCGCTTCAGCCGTCTCATCCAGCTTCTGGCGAATCAGCTTAAGCTGTGTCATCGGCTCCATCGCTTCAATATGGCGTCTACCGAGATACGAAGCGGCATGCTGAGCGACGAGTTCCTTCACTTTCACGTATTCGAGTCGTTGCAAATTGGCTTGATTCATCTTCGTTTATCCTCCTTAGAATAAAAAAAGGCAGAGCACGACCGTAGTCATGCTCTGCCTAAAAAATGTGTTCCCTATCTTCATATTCAACGAAAAAGTCCACAAAAAAATCCGCGCTGAAAACAGCACGGATCTGGGTCTCATGAATGATAGGTATACACCTAGGGCATTGTATGATATCCGCTGTTCTTAACTAATTCCGAGGCATTCCGCTAGTCAGCACAAAATAAACATTGTCTCACTCCAATTTCTGACAACGTTAAGAAGCGCGTGCGAATCCTCATTATGGAATTGATTAGTTAAGAACAACCACCAACATCAAATTCTCTCCCTTAAGTGCAAGATACCGATATTATAGCGAAGTTCAGAAGGAAGATCAAGGTACAATCATCACATGATGATTCCTCCGAACAAGGGGATTACCATAACTTTCGCTCGCCAAGCTCCACATATACATCCTTCATTCGAAAAGATTCCGCATCGCGCTTAGCTTCGTCTGAGAGGAAGCTAACCATCGTAGCAAGTCCGAATGAATCACTGCGAAATGGCTTCTTGCGCGTCCCGCCAATGAGATGGGTACCCGGCATATATGTCCAGCCAGCTTGCTCATAGAACGAAATCAAATGCGGCTCACATGTGAAAATACTCAAATCTGGCCGCTGATCTTGAATATAGGCAGCTGCTTCGCGCAATAGTTCTAATCCGTAGCCTTGTCTCCGATATGCCGGATTCGTCATCATTTCGCTAATGCCATATGCCGTATAAACTCTGCCTTCATGCTGAATCTTCTTGCGCGGCACCGCAACATGACTGATGATCGTATCACCATCAAGATATACGAGTGAGACGGGATGCGTATCGGGTGTATCCGGCCAGATGACTTGCTCATCACTGACATCGTCAAAAGCGTTAGGCCACGCCTGGCGCATCAGCTGGATCAGCTGAACTCTGATCGGTGTCGGACAATCTTCCTGTCTAAATTGCTTCTTCGTTACCATAAAATCGAATTTTTCTCCTCTGAATGTGTTACATCTATAGTCTCGTTAATAACTCAGGTCCGTGCTCCGTAATCGCTACCGTATGTTCATATTGGACACAGATTGAACCATCGATCGTGCGAGCCGTCCAGCCGTCCGCGTCAATAAACGCATTCCAATCCCCAAGCGTGAACATCGGCTCGATCGCAAGAACAAGTCCATTCTTCAATACAGGCCCGGAGCCTTGGCGGCCATAATGCGGAACGGCAGGCTCTTCCCAGAGGTCTTGACCGATGCCATGGCCTGTAAACTGTCTGACATTCCCGTAGTTATGCCGATCTGCAAAGGTCTGGATCGCATGACCAATATCGCCTATGCGCTTGCCGCTCACGGCTTGCTCGATGCCAAGCATTAATGCCTTGTGGCAGTCTTCCATCAGCTTCTTAATCGGATCGGATACTTGCCCTACAGCATATGTCCAACCTGAATCGCCGTGATAGCCTTTGTAATGCGCCCCAAGGTCAATAGTAATCACATCCCCGTCCAGCAGCGGCTCGTTGTCCGGAAACCCGTGACAGATCACATCGTTCCTGGCTGCGCAGATCGAAGCGGTGAAGCCATGATGACCTTTGAAGCTTGGCAGAGCACCTCTCTTGCGAATATGCTGTTCAACCATTCGATCCAATGCTAGCGTGGTTACGCCTGGTTTAATCTTCTCTGCGAGAAACGCATGACATTCAGCAACGATACGCCCCGCTTCCCGCATCCGTGCTAATTCTGGTTCTGACTTGATGATCATCGTGCACACAACCTCCAAGCAAATTTTCCTATAGAATTCGTCTTGATAGGCCTATGACTTCATTACATATTCATCAAGCGAAGGCTGTACGCGATGTCGCGTAGCTTGCTCGTAGCTATACGCAATCTTCAGCAAGGTTGGCTCGCTATACGCCGTGCCGATAAATGTAATGCCTTGCGGTCCTTTCGTGTTATAACCGCCTGGCGCCGTCACTCCATTCTCCGCGTATCCGCCCGGAACCGTAATGACTGGATAGCCCGCCATGGCTGCCAGATCGACGCCATCCTCGCAACCTAGAAGGACGAGCGCATCCAATTGATGCTCCTGTAGGACATAGTCTATACCTTGATCCGCAGCCAATGCCTTGTTCCGCGCGAGGCTCTCACGATATTCCGGCTCAGTCAGATCGCCGCGCGTCTCTTCTGCCCACGTCAACACATCCTGACCATATTTTAACGCAAGACTCGCATGGGCCTCATTGTACTGAATCACATCAGCTAATGTACGAACAGGTACGGTATCATCTAACCGCGCTAAATAATCGTTCAGGCCTTTCTTGAACTCATACCTCATAATATTAGATCCCCATGCCGCATGTTCGCAGGGAAGCGTCACGGGATCGACAATTGTGGCTCCCTTGTCCCGCAGCACCTCTATCGCCGCTTCAATCAGGTTACGACGATCTTGATCTAAATCCCGAATGTAACATCGAGGAACGCCAATGCGGGCATGCGGAAGATAATCTGCATCCAGGAATTGTGTATAGTCAGTATACGCATGTCCTTCACTTGAAGCCGTGGCCGGATCCCTCGGATCTACACCCGTCAGAGCCCCTAACAATATCGCGGTATCCCGAACTGTTCTTGTCATCGGTCCTGCTGAATCTTGGGATATCGCAATCGGGATGATACCTGACCTGCTCACAAGCCCAACGGTCGGTTTGATTCCAACGATGCCATTCTGACTCGCTGGACTGATAATCGACCCCGAAGTTTCGGTCCCAATCGCGGCTGCGGCTAAATTCGCGGCAATAGATGCGCCAGATCCTGAGCTGGAACCGCCCACGAAAATTTCTCCCGGTCCATAAGGATTTAATACAAGTCCACCTCTTGAGCTATACCCCGACCACATCGTGCTCGACATGAAATTCGCCCATTCGGTCATGTTGGCTTTTCCGAGCAAAATCGCACCGGCAGAACGCAACTTCGCCGCAACAAAGGAATCTTCTGCTGCATAGGAATTGGCAAGCGCGATCGAACCTGCACTTGTATGCATTCGATCATGGGTGTCGATATTATCTTTTACTAGAATAGGAATTCCGTGTAATGGTCCTCTGCTCCCATTGCGCTGCCGCTCGGCATCCAATGCCTCTGCGATGGCTAGTGCATCTGGGTTGATCTCTAGAATCGTATCTAACTTCTTGTCATATTGCTCGATCCGATCCAAATAGAACTGCACAAGCTCTACAGCGCTGAGTTCTCCCGACGCCATAGCGGCTTGCATTTGTTCGATATCTGCCTCAATTAACCAATCGAATGTTGCGGTCATTCGGGTGGGTGACCCCCTTTTCTAATCCTCATATTCGTTCATAGAACAACCCTATATTACCATTATGTGGAATTGTATGTATAGACGCTGCGTAACCGCACTTGAATACAAAAATAAAACCCACACGTCTATCCGTCTACCATGGATATCAGAAATGGGCTAATCCGCTTTATCAAGTTTTTAGAATAACAACTTCACGATGATACCCGCTAACACCGCCGTAATCGGAATCGTAATCAACCAAGTCATGACGATGCGTGTCGCAAGCGACCACTTAACTGAAGAAAAGCGCTTCGCGGACCCTACGCCAAGAATGGATGAAGTAATTACATGTGTCGTACTGACCGGCAAGTGTAACAGCGTACTCGTAATAATAACGCCGGCTGCAGATATATCGGCTGCGAAGCCATTGATCGGTTCAATCCGGAATATTTTGGTCCCCATCGTCTTAATAATCTTCCAACCACCAACTGACGAGCCTAATGCCATCGAGGTTGCGGCAGTAATCTTCACCCATAACGGCACATCCAGCGTATCTTGAATCCCACCTGCCACAAGCGCAAAAGTAATGATCCCCATCGCTTTCTGTGCATCATTGGTTCCATGTGCGAAGGATTGCATGGCTGCCGTGAAAATCTGCGTTATGCGGAAACCGCGATTAACAGCATGAGGACTGCGACTCGCGAAGATCCATTTGAGCAGTGTCATCACGAGATAACCAATTACAAATCCGATAACCGGTGAGAGAATAAGGCCCTTCACGATGCCGATAAATCCGCTCCAATTGACATGATCAGAGCCAGCTCCCATGAACACAGCCCCAGCCAAAGAACCAATAAGCGCATGGGAAGAAGATGAAGGAATGCCGAACCACCACGTCACTAAATTCCAGAAGATTGCGGCAATTAACGTTGCAATGACGATTTGAACACCATTATCCAGCGTCGCAGGGTCTGCGACACTGCCGCCAATCGTCTTCGCGACACCAGAGAACATGAGCGCACCAATGAAGTTCATCACTGCCGCGAGCAAGATCGCTGCTCTAGGTGTAAGCGCCCTCGTCGAGATTGACGTAGCAATGGCATTCGCCGTATCGTGAAATCCGTTAATAAAATCAAATGCGACCGCAAGAAAAATGACCAAACCTAATAACCATAAACTTACTTCCATGTTGTTCCCCTCCAATGATGAAACCTATCCAATGAATCCCAGTATGTGTCTAATTTTGCTCGAATTGAACCTGAATATACACGCCAAAAAGATCGCTTCATCGCAAACCTGCAAAATTAAGGTTTGTGATAAAGCGATCCGATGATCTAACGTCGCGCCTGTATCTCTTCTTTCAGCTTGTTGATCATTTCATCGAGTTGCTTGACGCCTAAATCTCCCTCATCTCTTTTTCGAACGGATAGGGAATTGGCAAGTCTCTCTTGGGCGCCCAGGACGAACATATAAGGCGTCTTCTCCAGCTGCGCCTCCCGAATTTTGTACCCGAGCTTCTCTTCTCGCACATCCACTTCAACGCGTATCTGTGCCGCCTCCAGCGCTTCCTTCACTTGGAACGCGTAATCCAGCTCATGCGTGGATACAGGCAGCAGCTTTACCTGCACAGGCGAGAGCCATAATGGAAAAGCGCCGGCAAAGTGCTCCGTAATAATGCCGATAAAGCGATCAATAGAACCGTAGACAGCGCGATGAATAACGACCGGGCGATGCTTCTGATTGTCTTCCCCAATGTAAGAGAGATCGAATTTCTCTGGCATCTGGAAATCAAGCTGGATCGTTCCGCATTGCCAGCTGCGCTTCAGCGCATCAAGAATATGGAAGTCGATCTTCGGTCCATAGAAAGCTCCGTCTCCTTCATTGATCCGATAGACTATCCCACGATCATCAAGTACGCGCTGAAGCGATTTCTCTGCAACATCCCATAATTCTTCGGATCCCATAGAATCCTCGGGTCTAGTAGATAACTCGATCGTATACGAGAACCCGAATACTTCATAAATCAGATCGATCAACGAAATAATCCGACCGATCTCTTCCTCGATCTGATCGGGACGAACGAACATATGCGCATCGTCTTGACAGAAGGAGCGTACGCGCATCATTCCATTTAAGGCGCCCGAAAATTCGTGGCGGTGAACTTGACCAAATTCGGATATCCGCAGCGGCAAATCACGATAAGAACGCAGCTTATTCTTGAACACGAGCATATGCCCCGGACAATTCATCGGCTTCAAAGCATACTTCGTCTCATCTACCTCTGTGAAGTACATATTCTCTTGATAGTGATCCCAATGTCCGGATTGCTCCCATAGACGTTGATTCATCATCAGCGGCGTCCGTACCTCGCTGTATCCTCGCGGCACTTGCAGCTCGCGGGCGAATTGCTCAAGTTCATTGCGAATCGTCATCCCTTTAGGTAAGTAGAACGGCATTCCTGGCGCCTCTTCTGAGAACATAAAGAGCTCCAGCTCTCTGCCGAGCTTGCGGTGATCTCGATTTTTCGCCTCTTCTAGCATCTGAAGATACTCATCCAGATCTGCTTTCTTCGGAAATGCTGTCCCGTAAATCCGCTGCAGCATTTTATTGTTCGAATCGCCGCGCCAGTAAGCGCCGGCAACATGCATCAACTTAAACGCTTTGATCCGTCCTGTCGATGGCAAATGCGGCCCGCGGCATAAATCGGAGAACTCCCCTTGATCATAAATCGTGATCACGGCATCATCTGGAAGACCAGCAATGAGTTCGAGCTTCAATGGCTCATGCAGCGCTTCATACATCCGAATGGCCTCTTCACGCCCCACCTCGCGTCTGATAATCGGAAGATTCTCTTGCACAATGTTACCCATTTCTTTGGCAATCGCTTCAAGATCATGCGTAGACAAGGGGTGTTCAATATCAATGTCATAGTAGAATCCATCTTCGATCACCGGTCCAATCCCGAGATGAACCGCGTCTTGACCATAAATTCGTTTGATCGCTTGCGCCATGACATGGGCTGTACTGTGACGATAAATCTCTAGCCCAGCCTTGCTATCTAACGTCACGATTTCAAGATGACAATCCGCTGTCAGCGAATGACTTAGATCATGGGGCTTCCCATGGATCAACCCTGCAATGGCTTGTTTCTTAAGGCTCTGGCTAATAGATTCTGCAACTTGTTCAATGGTCGTGCCTTGTGCATACCTCCTAACTGTTCCATTTGGCAAAGTGACTTGAATTTCCATGTGAATTCCTCCATTTCTTCGTAATCGCAATCTATTATTGAACGCAAAAAAACGCATCTCTCCCGACAAGGGACGAGTGCGTTCAGCTCGTGGTTCCACCCTAATTCAATCTCCTTCCAGCTCTGATAGACGCTTCGTCCGTTCGAAGCAGAAGGAAAATCCTTATTGGTATCCAATATCGTGGATAAAACGGTGCCGCTTACCGCCGCATTCTAGAACATGCAGGTTCAACGTCACAGCTACAAAGGGGTAACCTACAACCGGTAACTGAGGAAGCTCACACCACACACTTCCCTCTCTGACAGTTCGTATTGAAGATCATGTCTCTGATCATCGCCGAAATATTAACTTGCATTCATCATACCTAACATCGTAAGTAAAAGTCAATAACTTGTTATATGAAAGTATTTTTATCAGCGATTGTTCGGTATGCATGTAGAACCAACGACTTGCCCAATCTTGTCGTCATTCAATAACGCGCAGCACAAAAAACTACTCGGAGAGGGGCCCTCTTCACACAACACAAGAAGACCACGCAGAGCTCTTTGAAACTCTCATGGTCTTCTAGTCTTGCATTAAGATGTTACAATAACCCAGTTGCCTTGCCGGAATAACGGTTCCACTGTTCCGTCTTGCCGCTCGCCATCGATATCAAGTTGTGCGGAACCGATCATAAAATCAACATGGGTCATACTCGTATTTGCACCCCGTGCTTCGAGTTCTTCTTTGGATAGCTTTGTCCCATTCTGAACATTGAAAGGATATGCACTGCCAATCGCCAGATGACACGAAGCATTCTCGTCCAATCCTGTATCGTAGAAAATACGGTTCAAATTCGAGATCGGAGAATCTTGCGGTACCAGTGCAACTTCACCTAAATATTTCGCACCTTCATCCGTCTCAAGCAATTCTTTCAAAGATTCATAACCAACGTTGGCTGTAAAATCAACCACTTGTCCATCTCGGAAGGTAAGCGTGAACCCATCAATGAGTCCACCGTTATAATTGAGTGGCATCGTACTGGTTACATAACCGTTCGTACCGGAGCGGTGGGGCATGGTAAATACTTCCTCCGTCGGCATATTGGCAACAAAATAAACCCCGTCCTGATTCCATCCACCGCCGCCAATCCATACATGTTCTTGAGCGAGCGCTACCGTTAGATCTGTTCCTGGCCCTTTGTAATGCAATTTCTTATAGCGTTTCTCATTCAATATCCCCGACAAGTGCTGCAGGGATTGAATATGCTCCTTCCAGGATGCAACCGGATCTTCATGATCAATTCGATTGATCTTGAAGAGAACATCCCATAAGGCTTGAACCCGCTCAGCATCTGCAAGCTCGGCGAACACTTTATTAGCCCAAGCGCGTGTCGGAACATTGGCGAGGCACCAGCTTATTTTATTCGACCGAATATAGCTGCGGAACTTCTGTCTTGCGACCGATGCAGCCTTCGCAGCAGCCGAGATTTTGCCGGCGTCAATCCCATTCATTAGATCTGGATCGTCTGCCAACAGGCTTAGCAGTGCGCCTCCTGATTCGCATAGCTGCTCCATCGTCGACGCAGTCCACTGTGGGTAGTATGTAAACGAATCGTCTGGTGCTGACTCGAATCGAATTCTGGATATCGTCTCATCCACCCAGACAACCTGTACGAATTTCGCGCCTGCCTCATAAGCTTTTCGAACGACAATACGCGTAAATTCCGGGACTTCAATAGGAGATTCCAAGTACAATACTTGACCTGGCTGCAACTTCACGCCTACTTTGATCAGCAGATCTGCGTATTTGTTTAACTGCTGTTCATAATTATCCAATGGTTGATTCCCCCTCGACATCTTTCTCAACTCGCATTATATCAATGCATTAAGAATTCTGTCATTAAAAATAATCTGCGAACCAAGGCTGCGCATCAGGGATGATCTGCTCCAATTGGTCGATCCATTGCAGTGAGGCTTGTATTCGATCAATACTATGAAGATAGGCGGCGCTGCGATAACTGAACATCATTGTTGTAAATGTCTGGATATCCATCTCCACATCCACGATCAGATCTTCATTACGTTCGATCGAACTCACCTGACCAGCTTCGATACGAATGCGGAAGGTCCCTTGATTCCAGTCAGCCATCGGATCTAGTATACGGAGAACAAGCTCACAATCAGCCGATTTATGAAAAGCATACTTCATCAGGAACTGCTCGACATCAACGATGCGGGCCATATAATTCGGGCTGATCCGCTGCTCGATCTCTCCATCATGCAGGTAAAATGCAAGCTGCTCATTCGTATAGATCGTGCCCTTGACATGATATACCATTGAGAAATGCGCGTGAATAAAATTCCACAAGCCTTGGTGAGCTTCGTTATCAAGATAAACCATCTCCCGCACATGGAACATCTCTTCTTCCACTTTATAACAGAGATATCCTGAGGGCAGCTTCTCCTCATTGTAATAGATCGCAACGGACAGTTCATGCCGCTCCCAGCGGAATCGCTCGTCCCAGGCCAGATGCCCGCGGATCATGGCAGCATGGGTTCTTGCAGAGAACAACTCATAGACCCGTTCTTTATCCGGATGTTCCCAGTCTACTCTTGCGGTTCGACCGGGTACATCAAAGAGCTTCGGGAGCTGCGTGTCGCGTATTTTATATTTGACGAGATCCGAGATAATCTCCCAGCCTTGCTTCCGATAGAACGGAATAGAGTATGGATAAAGATAGGACACGCACTGTCCTCTCTCCTTCATACGTCGCAGCGCCTCTCGCATGAGCGCATGGATTAACCCATGACCTGCGTACTCGGGATACGTTCCTACCCCGGTAATGCCCCCCATGGCATAGATCACCCCATGAATATTCACATGGAACGGGTAAACCATCAATTGGGAGACAAGCTTATCATGATCGAACCATCCAATCACATCACATAAGCTAAGCAGCGGTCTCTTCTGTTCTTTCAAGAATTCGCTCCCGATTTCCTCGATATCATGATTCGTTATTTGAAAGACATAATTCAGCAAATCATAGAATTGCTCCATCTCGGATACATCCACTTGACGCATCACCAATTGATCTTGTAGGTCGGATTTCTTCATGGCTAGCCCCTTTAACCATAGCATGGATACATTTATTTCCTACCTAGAGGTTGTTCAAAAAGTCTTCATTTGATCACGAAGTCATTCAAGAAGCATTATCAACATCGAATCTTGCGATCACCATCGAACTCCGGTACTCATTTAGGTTTCGCCTAAACTCCGTTCCTCTACAAGTTTTTCGAAGAAAAACTCGCTACGGAAGCATACGCTCTTCAGGTTCTCGCAACCTTCTCGGTGCTGAAATGCCGAATTTTTGAACACGCACTCCTAGTGTGTCACCGGGGATCGCTTTTATGCTTAGGACTGCCTCCAAGACGCAAGAAAAAGCCGGGCGAATGGATCGCTCCGGCAATATTGTTGTTTATGGATAGAATGTGCTTGCTGGTGTAGTGGAAGGACACCAACGTGCAATTTTGAGGAAATGTATCAATGCGCGCTCCGCCTTCTCTGTTCCGATATAATATAGTGCCTCTGCGGCATGGGCTCTTACATATCGGTTCTCATCGTCCAACGCTGCAATGAGCGAAGGTACTGCCCCTTCGGCCGATTTGCCTAATTTGGCAAGGGATAGTCCTGTCATGAATCGGACTTGCGTATCGGCATCTTGGAGACAACGTGAGAGCGCATCAACGATAAGTTGTTGCGGTTGACCGATATTCCCGAGCGCTTCAACAACACTGATACGCACATCCGGTGCGGCATGTTGTAGCAATCCGATTAATAAAGGCACCGCATCGGATGCAAGCGTACGCAATTCACCCAGTGCAAATACCGCACGTGTTACGGTCTCTTCCCGATCGTTATCCAGCGCCTCCATCAATCCTTCAATCGCACCTGCACCTGCCACGGAAAGACCATATGCGGACGATAACGATACAATGCGATCTTCATGTCGTAATCCTTCAAGAAGCGCCTGAATGCCTTGGTCGCCATATCGTGCCAACGCATAGGCTGCATTGAGTGCTACGGGTTCATACGAATCACTTAATGCCTTCGCCAGCGCAGTCACCGCTTCAGATGCCATGTTGGTAGTTCGTAAGAGTCCGAGCTGATCGGCTGCTGCAACCCGTTCCTCGTTCGAACCTCCATTCAATTGTGAGATCAAGCTGGATGCGTCTCCGGCCTGAATCGAGGCTGCCGAAGCACTGCTTCCAACCTCACCGCGCAGCCAGTTCCAAGTTTCCTGCCAGATACATGCATGCGGATGAATCGGTGCGGAGAATGAAGCAGGTGTAACCCATTCTGGCTGCTGATGATCCCAACTTGGTACAGTCGGAACTTGTGTACGCATAAATTCGAATTTCAGCATGTAACGCTCTTTGCCGAGGATATTCGCCGTAGAACGGTGCCAGATATCGTAAGCAATCAGGGCAAAGGTACCTGCGCCTCCGCTCGCCTTCGCTTCTGACTCACACTCATCTTGTTCAAATACTCTCGTAGCGTAATTCTGTGTTCCAGGCATGATACCTGTTGGTCCTAGCTCTACAGGCGTGTCTTGCGGGAAGTACATGATCATAGCCCACCACGGGTGATGATTGCGAATCCGGCTATAGCCGAAATAACTGTCTTTGTGCCATCCGCCAGGCTGCGGAGAATTATTGAAATGACCATGATGATGTGCATGAAGCATATAATCTGGACCCAGTACACTCGTCAACGCACCGGTAATGATCGGATGATCGATCACTTTCTGCAGCTCGCGTACACGCGGCAAGAGGTTATTGCCAGGGTTTCCTTCTTGAGTGTACACGTAATTTAATTGCTCGAGTAATTGCTGATGGAACTCAGACGAAAAATCTGTCTGCAGCAGCAAGAATCCTTCTGTAATAAACTGTCTCATTTGTTCATCAGTCAATAAACGCGGTTCGTTCATGCTCATGGGTAGACCTCCTCAATTCTCCTGGTAAGGAATGGAATGTTTCTGAAATCTACCCTTATTCTAATCATGAACAACGCATGATAACATGGCTAATGCTCACACGTATTTGAACAATACTAACCTAAATTTCGTCAAATGAAATTAGAACATTTTACGATAACCAGAGGGCGGCAGCCCTGTATGTTTCTTGAAGACTCGGGAGAAGAAGCATAGCTCCATGCCAAGCGCACGCGAGATTTCTGAGACCGAATCGTCCGTTGCTGTAAGCATATACTTGGCTTTCTCCATCTTCATCTGATGGACATACTGGATAGGCGTAACCCCCATCATCTCGTTGAAGTAACGGATAAAATAGTTCGGATGGAAGTGCACCACATCGGCCATCTCTTGCACGGTAATGTTCTGATCCAAATGTTGATCGATATACTTCAGCACAGTTTGAATCTTGTGCATTCGGTGGTTCGCGTCATAATGCAGTTGATGCTCGTATTGCCCTTGCAGCGAACCTTCGAGGAACACGCTTACAATCTCCAGCAAGACGGAGCGCTGCATAATGATCGCAGTGAAATCCTTGCTCTCCTGATAATGAATCAGCCGCTGGAACAGGTCTGTCAGATGCGCGTGATCCGAGACATCAATATAATGCGGAAGCTTCAGCAGCTTGAACAAATCCAGATCGCCAATCTGAGCGGTAAAATGGCACCAGTATTTACTGAACGTATTCTCGTTCACGACGCTATACGATTGCCTAACCCCAGCAGGCATGACAAATAATTGGCCTGGCTTCGGACGATATGTCGTACCGTCGATGGTTAATTGACCTTCCCCTTCGAGAATATAATAGAAACGGTTAAAGTCAGGGACATAATTGATCGATCTCCAGCTGCGGTCTACCTTTGTGTGGGCAGCGACGGACAGATGTACCTGTACATTGGCAATCACATTGCGGAGCCTTGATAGCTGTTTGGTTGATTTCACGATTCTCGCTCCCAAGTTGCCCGAACATATCCGATCCGCATGCCTGCGCGTTCCATATTTCGATGACTGCTCGATAGAAATGCGCATTGACTAACAACGAGCCGGCACTGCTTGCGGTATGCTTCTTGAATCCGGTGTATGATCAGCCTGTATTGAAGGCCCCGATTGCGATATTCAGGCAACGTAGCTCCGAACGTCAATGAAGCGATATCATTCTGCACATACATGACACCAACGGCTGCAGGCACATCCTCTACGGTTGCAAGGTAGAATTTCCATCCCGCGCGATCATGTAAGATTCGGTTGTTCATAGCCACATAAGGCACGCCTTCCATCTCTAATCCCGTTGCTAGACAATGAATCGTTGCATACACATCGAACTCATCGCCATGCAGCTCACGAATGACGATCGAGCTTTGTTCATCAGATGGATCCACCCTTGGTTCCATATAGAGTGAAGTATGAAAGCCCGATTGATAGAACCCTTCCTGCGATAACTTCGCCATGAAGCTCGCATCGACTTGGGAAGGAATAAGCTCAAGCCGAGGTTTCCTCCCTCGCTCGCGATAGAAGGCTAACATCGATTCGAGATGTTCAAGATCTTCATTGCTTAGTCCCTTCACCGTATTGAACATCGGCCACGGCATCGACTTACTATAGAAACAAGTCGCATGACCCATATGTAAGATCTCGACACCCTCTGGATTGCCATCACGCAATTGAATGGATCGCATCCGATCCACCATGTAATCGATCTCAGATTGTTCAATATCTTCTATCAATGATTTGGTTGGCAAATAGCGGCTCATCTACGCCTATCCCTCTCTTCTTGGCACATGATCGTTTGCTAAGAAAGCAGCAGCCATAAATGACTACTGCCTATATCTACTTAATCTTCAATTGATATATTCTTGACTCGTACTCTACGCTCAATAATACGAAGACGCGAGAATAGTGCTATGGCTCCTACAGCAAGCCCCGTGATCAACCCCACCCAGTAACCATAGGCTTCGAGTGAAGTCAGCTTCGCAAGCGCCGTCCCGACTGGCAGGCCGATCACCCAATATGATACAAGAGCGATCACGAAGACGCTATTCACATCTTTGTACCCACGCAGCGCACCTTGAATCGGTGCTGCGATCGCATCCGATAACTGGAAGAACAACGCATAGACCAGGAAAGACTCTGTCATCGCAATGACAACCGGATCATGTGAATATAGACCTGCAATTTTGACGCGGAAAAGAACGAGGAATACCGCACAGATGATGGCAAGGGATACTGCAGAGGTCATCCCAATTCTCGCATACTGCTTCGCATCCTGATAGCGTTTCGCACCAACCTCAAATCCGACGAGAATCGTCAAGGACATGGCGATGCTAAGCGGGAGCATATATAGAAGTGAAGCGAAATTAAGCGCGGATTGATGGGAAGCGATTGTCACAGTATCATAGCCACTCATGAGCAGCGTAACCATGGAGAACACGCCGACCTCTAGGAAAATCGATAGCCCAATCGGCACTCCAATCCGAAGGATTTCTTTCCACTCTCCGAATCGAATGCGTTCCCAACGACTGAACAGCGCTAATTCTCGCATTGCTGCATTCCGTTTCACAAAGAAGACCGCCACAATCAAAATGACAATGTACGTGATTGCAGTTGCCACCCCGGAACCAACGCCACCTAGTCGAGGAAATCCAAAATTACCGAAGATGAACAAATAATTCAGCAATACGTTAACCGGGAATGACAGCAGCGTGATAAACATCGTTACTCGCGTCATCCCGAGCCCGTCGATCATTGCGCGAATGACTGTATATACGAAGAGTGGGACGACCCCAATCCCGATTGCCTTTAAGAATGATTTGGCCACACGATCCACTTCAGGTTCCAAGTTCATCATGTTAATTAACGGATCAATCGCAAGTACACCTAAGATGAGGACGGCAATGCCGATCAGGACCGATAAATAAGCCGCTTGCGTAACACTTGAAGCGATTCTAGAACGATTGCCCGCTCCTATATTCTGAGCAACGATCGGTGTTACTGCGAGGAATATCCCCGTTAACCCGGTGTACACCGGCACCCAGTAACTTACAGCAACGGCCACCCCAGCCAAATTCTCTTTATTGAAATTCCCTGACATGACCGTATCGAAGAAGCTCATACATTGCAGAGCCACCTGCGTCACGAGGATCGGAAGCAGGATAATGACGACCTGCTTCAACTTCTGATTCATAGTAAACGTCTGTTTCATGTTGTGTTGTTCAACCTTTCTCTCTTTCTCCTTACCAAGTGTAATTGTTATGTAACTAAAAAGATACTAGTTCATTGTAAAAAAATCGTGAGTAAATTAGATTCTCAGATGAAATAGGTTCGCCGGTTATTCGTATCAACTACAACAAAAGCGCAGCAGCTGCCTTGTGCAGCTTCATGCGCTTTTGCTTACTACTCCGACGTTAGGGTTCTGACGCTGCTCAGATGCTCGTGCACGATACGCCATGTTCCATCCTGGTGCCTGCGGAATACATTTGCTGCTCGCCCCTGACCGGAAGCAAACTCGCCTTTATATTTACCTTCCCAATGATACGTATATAGGCATACCGCTGTATTCGCATCCTCCGCGATCCAGGATATATCTGACGCGGAATAGACCTCATCCTCAATGATCTGCCATGCTTGCTCGAAGTAAGCCTGAATCTCAACCGGTGTAGTACAGGATCGATCCGAGAACCAATATACCGCTTCAGCATCGATGACTTGCGCCACTTGATTAAAATCATGTGTATTGGTCGCGGCAATATATTGCTGCAATGCTGCCTGATAGCCCATACCATGGCACTTCCTTCCCGCTTTTGGTTTCTTTACATCCTTATCATTCATCATGGATAAAGCCTGAGGCGCGCAGCAATAGCTTGGCTCAGGCTTTATCTATTTGCAATTCATCCAATTAAGCAGTTGCTTCCGCATAGTGCGCTTGACAGAAATCAGCGACTGCAGAGACTTCGTCCTCTTCGAGGTCGATATCCAAATACTTTCCTGTCGTTTTCTCATATAACTCATATTTCACAATGCCTGTCCGGCTCTCTTCGACAACATAGATAACGCGTACGTAAAGCCCATTCTCAGACCACAACTCATCATCTTCCGGCACCTCAATGTCTAATTTAAACTCATATCGTGTGCCGGATAGAATACCGAACGGGTCTTTAATCAATTCGACTTCAAATGCGGTAATATTCATTATACGTGTATCCCTTCTAATGGTTGTGGTAATAGTCCTTCGATTCTCGCTCGGATCGATGCTTGATCCATCTCCTTACTGAAGATGGTGACGATCCCCCGATCATCCCGTGAACGAATTAATCGGCCAATCCCTTGTCGAAGACGCAGCAGCATATACGGCATGTCCACTTCTTCCAGCGGATCCCCTGCATCCTTTCTTTTGGCTGCAAATACCGGATCATTTGGCGGGAATGGCAATGCCCAGATAATCACATGCGATAAGGAAGGGCCTGGAATGTCGAGACCTTCCCAGAGCGTCACTGCACAGAGGACACTCTGTTCATCACGCTGGAAGTCCGCAATCACGTGGCTAATCTCAGCTGAGCCTTCATATAAGAACCGATAGCTCGCAAGACCAGGTATCTGCGACTGCTTACGTTGGAATGTTTGCAGTTCCTCCTGCGACGGGAATAAGATTAGCGCTCTGCCTTCAGATTGCTCTAGCAGCTGGCGAATCTGATCCATCTTATCCGCTGTTGAATCATCTAAGATCAATTGACTTCGCATCTGATCTTCATAATCATACGGAGAAGGCACGGAGAATGATAAGAAATTTTGAATACCGAGACTGTTCGCCATATATTCAAAGGAACCCTCAACCGAAAGCGTCGCTGAAGAGAAGATGACAGGCATTTTCTTCGCAAATACCCGCTCGCTCAATATTTCCTTCACCGTCTTCGGCATCATAATGAGCGTAATGCCGTCTTCTTCCTTCGTAACCCACGTAATGAGCTGCTTAGGCTGATCGAATAGGGCTAATGCAATTTGGATCATCTCCAGATGTTCCTCGACAATTTTCAATTGATAGTCGTCAAGGGAGAACATGCCGCTCTCGAATACCAACTCTTCCTCGATCACGTCGATACGATTGCGGAATCGCTTCACTTCCTGCATCAACGCATCAGTTAGCATCAATTCTCTTCGATCCGAAGCCGATATGTGACGGCTATTCCGCTCCATCATGTCGAATAATAACTCACTCTGCATAATCGCTTCTTCGACCGCTACGGCTAAAGATTCTCGCACTTCCCCTTCAAGAAGCCTAACGACAAGACTCTCAAAGAGGTTGTGCTTCAATTTGTAGGTGAGCGCGTTCTGTGCTGCCGTCTCCAATAGATGTCCCTCATCGAATACGACGGAGCTATGTTCCGGGAGAAGCGGTAATTGCCCCTCGCGTTTCCTTGCTTCATAGGTCCAGACATGCTCCATATAGAAATCATGCGAGCAGATAATAAGGTCTGTTGATTTCCGGTAATGATCCCTCGATAACGTCTGACCGCACCGATGGCGCTGCTGACAGACAAGGCAATCTTGGAACACATCCCAGCCGATTCGTCCCCACTGCTCATCCGATAGATGCGGATATTCCTTGCGGTTGCCGTAGGGATGGAATGCCTGCATCGTGTCAGTAAAATGAACGAAGTCCGGCAGTTCTTGATAGATCGCTTGATAATGTTCCGCATCCTCGAATCCAGATCTTGCTTCATCCAGTTTATTAAGACAGAGATACTGTGTCTGGGATTTACTCAGTCGCGCGTCAATCGTAAGGTCGAGGTACCGAGCTAACTTCGCGATATCCCCTTCCGGCTTGACCAATTGCTCAATGAGCGATTCATCCGCACAAGCAATAATCGCAGGCTTGCGTGTATATCTTGCATAACTGATGGCATAGAGCAGGTAGACGAGCGTCTTGCCAGTCCCAACCCCCGCTTCAGCGAAAATCGTCTGCTTCTCATTGTAGGCGCGTTCCAGCTGGAACGCCATATAGATCTGCTCATCTCGAATTTCAAATCCAGCTTCCGGCAGAATCTCATAGAAGACATCCGCGATCCAATCACCAGCTTGTTTCATGAAAGGTTCTGCGGGGTTAAATGCAAATGGGTACGTAGTCAATCGAATTGTGCCTCCAAACCTATAACAAAAATACTTAAGCATGAGCTTCAAAAAAACACATCCTACTACTATACACTAAAAATGGTGATTTGTGTGCTTCAAATGCCTTGTATTTCCCGGAAAGCAGCGTCTCGTGCCGCAAAGGATAACAACTTTGCCCCCTCATCCATCAGTGCAGTCTTTATATCCGCTGTTATAGGAATAAAAGGTTCTATCGCTAATATGGCATGTTTCTTCTTGCACTCGAGTCTCCACACCCCCTGCACGAATCCATCGATCAATAGGGTCGATCGAATGATTCCATTATCGGTAAATACACGGGTGCGATATTCATCCGACATAATTCGGCTGCGGTCTGCGTAAGAGAGCAGCATATTATCGAATTCTCCAAGGAATCGCACTGGCACTTGAATATCCGGCGCCGGACGTGGAGCCCCTGGTAAATCGTAGAGGACGTTTCCATGCTCATCCTCGAATGTAATCAGTTGTTCCAGTCTACTGACCGCCTCACGAAGCTTTGTGAGACCGCTCCATATCTGCATATCCTTCACCGAAGCCGGACCGAACGCAGCAAGATATCGCAGGATCATGGCGTCAGGCTCCGTTGATGCAGCGAGAGGTTGGTGTAGCCACGACTCGACGGACGTATGCTTCGCGCTCCCGCTCTTCCCCCACAGGCCGCGCGGCGGGACTTGAACCAGCGGTACCTTGTTCCGAACAGCATTCGCGAGGGCTGCCGCATCATGATCAGGCCAGTAGTACGTCTGGAGCACCTTACCTAATTCAGCCAAGGTTCGCGGTTGCTCTTCGACCAGATGACGACCAACCTCCGCGATCTCATCCAGATCAGCACCCATTAGCTGACGTCCGAAGGAACCCTGCAGTCCACGATCCATCATAGGCTGGAGCACGGGTCTAAAAGCGAGGCTATCTTGATCTGTCACCAGATGAATCGTAGATCGCATAAGACCCATCCGAACAACACGTCGAGATGAAATTAATGATGATAAATCTTCAGGATGAAAATCTCGAAGCCTTGACCATAACCCAAAGTATGGCGGGCTCGGGACTTGTGACTGCATCCCTGCTAGATGCTCAATCGCCTCGTAGGCAGACATCGTCGAACGCTCTAATAATAATTGGCGCGCAAGCAGCGCTCGGTTCAATGCTCGTCGATGCAGCACTTGCATCAGCGTTCCTCTCCCTTAGAGGGTCCAACAATCCGCGCGAATAATTCCTCGACCCCGAGGATTTCCGATTCCTTGCGGCCCCGATGCTTCAGTTCAACCTTTCCTTCCGCTGCATGCTTCCCGATCACGATGCGATAGGGAATGCCAATCAAGTCCGAATCCTTGAACTTCGTACCTGGGCGTTCATCACGATCGTCGATCAGCACTTCCATACCAGCTGCGCTCAATCGTTGATAGATCGATTCTGCTAAGCTCATTTGAACGGAGTCCTGCGTGGAGATCGGAACGATATGAATACGGTATGGCGCGATGGAATCCGGCCATAGAATGCCCTGATCATCATGCCGTTGCTCAATAACGGAGGACAAAATTCTGGAGACACCAATTCCGTAACAACCCATCATCATCTTCTGCTCTCTTCCGTTGGCATCTAAGAAGGTTGCTCTCATCTTCTCACTGTACCGCGTACCTAACTTAAAAATCTGACCGACCTCAATACCGCGGCTGAACCGTAAATGTCCACCATCACAGCGCGAACAGCCATCCCCTGCGACCACGTTTCGTAAATCCAATACGTGATGAAGCGCAAAATCTCGTCCTGGCTGCACATGTCGAATATGATAATCCTGTTCATTGCCTCCGACTACCGCATCACGCATCCCTGCAACTGCTAGATCCACATAGATTGGTACCGATAAACCGAGCGGCCCAGCAAAGCCGACTGGCGCTCCTGTAATCCGTTCAACGGTCGCCGAATCGGCTAGCTCCATTTGTTCAAGGCCAAGCGCATGCATTAGCTTGATATCATTCACTTCATGGTCGCCACGCACCAAGACTGCAATTGCTGAATCGCCAGCCCGGTAAATTAATGTTTTGATCAATTTCTTCGCATCCAGCTGCAATTGCTGTACTAATTGATCGATGGTGTGGATGCCAGGCGTGTAGAATCGTTCAGGCTCTCGGCTCGCTGGATCGTGCTGATTGACCGGTGCCATCTGGCCTTCCCGAGCTACCGCTCTCTTCAAATTCGCAGCATAATCACAGTGATCGCATGATGCAATCGTATCTTCCCCGATATCCGCCAGCGCCATGAACTCCTGTGTGCCGCCTTCCCCGCCGATCGCACCCGCATCCGCTTCCACCGCTCTCACTTGGATGCCTAACCGATCAAAGATGCGATGATAGGCTGACGACATCATCCGATAAGATTGATCAAGGCCTTCCATGTCCACATCAAAGGAATACGCGTCTTTCATCAGAAATTCTCTGCCGCGCAGGAGCCCGAATCGCGGTCTTCGTTCGTCTCGGTATTTCGTCTGAATCTGATATAAGATGAGCGGCAGCTTACGATACGTATTGATCTCGTTGCGCACGATCGAAGTGACGACCTCTTCAGCCGTCGGACCCAGCGCAAATTCGCGCCCATGTCGATCATGAAGTCGCATAAGTTCAGGACCGTAGATCGAATATCGTCCGGATTCCTGCCAGAGCTCAGTCGGCTGCATGGAAGGCATCAACATTTCTTGCGCTCCTGCCGCATCCATCTCTTCCCGAATGATGTTCTCGATTTTCCGCAGCACTCTTCTTCCTAGCGGCATATAACTATAGATTCCTGCCGCTAACGGACGGATCATCCCTGCACGCAGCATAAGCTGATGACTAATCGCTTCCGCATCGGAAGGGACCTCCCGCATGGTAGGTAAGAACAATTGACTTTGACGCATACTGTATTCCTCCTTTATCGTCATACAACAAAAAGACACATTCGTTAGGGACGAATGTGTCGTGGTACCACCCTGATTCCATCATCGCAATACTAAGAATGATGCTTCATCGATATAACGGTCGAACCCGGCATTGGTCACATCAGACTCGCAACATCACCAACTCAGCTCCCAAGACAGGGGCATTCTTTCGTGGCTAGAGACCTTGCAGCCAAGGGTCCCCTCTCTGACGCGACGAAGGTGTGAATACCATGATTCCCGGTCAACGCTGTTAAATATTAACGACAAATCTACATGATCTCTAGGGCATTGTCAAGCAAAATATGGAAACAATAAATACCTTGTATTACGATATACCATGTGTTATTCTGGTAACCACAGACTAGAAAGGAGTGAAAACCGTGAACAAAGAACTGTTAAAAGGCAGTATCGATCTCATCTTGTTGAATCTCATTGCACAGAAAGATCAATATGGCTACGAACTATCCAAAAAAATTCGATTGCTCAGCAATGATGTCTATGAAATCGGGGAAGGCACACTCTATCCAGCACTCAAACGTTTAGAGTCACAAAAAGCCGTCGAATCCTATTGGGGTGAATCGATTGAAGGCGGTCGTCGCAAATATTACCGAATTACGAACGAGGGAACCAAAATCCTACAAGCGAAGATGAAGGATTGGCAGATGCTGACACGCCTCGTGACACTAACGCATGAAGGGAACGAGTAGCATGGATTTTGAACAATATACATCACAGATCGTTCAAGGACTGCCTTGTTCCAAGCGTGAGCAACGAGATATGCAGGACGAACTCAAGGATCATCTGGGCGAACTACATAGGGATCTGATGGAAGAAGGCTGCGACAAGCACACGGCATCAGCTATGGCGATTGAGCGCTTCGGCCAACCGAAGTTCATCCGGAGTCAGCTATGTCACGCGCTCCCGCTCGTGGACAAATATACGCGTAAATGGATTCTAGCGTTCTTCATCCTCTACACTTCCGTTCTGAGCTATGTCATGCTATTATCCAGTGACCGCTGGGCACGTCGTGCATTTACAATCGAATGGAAGCGCAAAATGCTGTCATTTGGCTATTCGCAGAGCATGCACTTATACGAGAATACGATTCCATTCCACACCTTGCGTGATTATATTGTGAATCATCATCGCTATTCCTTTATGACAATCTTCTTGAATCTATTCGGCAATATTGGGGCGTTCATCCCGCTTGGTCTATTATTACCGCTACTCTTCCCATACTTTCGTTCGATTCATCGTATCTTTCTCGCTTCTTTCACCGGATGTGTACTGATCGAAGTGCTGCAGTATGCCTTCACGTTAGGGAGCTTTGATGTCGATGACTTGATCTTGAACTTAATCGGCGGAATGATTGGATTTAGCTGCTACAAAGCCATTCATGCCATCGTGAATCGATACAAACAAACCAAATTTCAAATGGAATAAGCACAATACGTGCTGCACCCTTGCCAAGAAGGAATAAAAGATCCCTCACTTCAACAAGGGTTTTCATTTGCCTAAGTACATCGTATTACGATCTATATAGTGATATATTCTAGAAGGAGTTCTCTTATGAAAAAGACTATCTACATGCTATTCATTTTATTACTTAGCCTCTGCATCGGAATGACGGGTTGCTCGAATCCTGCGTCTACAGCAGACGTGGCTGACCCCATCCTCGTAGACCGAGCCGCCCTATTCACTTATGATGTCGATCCCGAGACTTTCCATGTCACCATAACGAAAGACGGAAAGACAGAGACGGCTTCCGAAGCAGGGCCTAAACGACAAGTCGATAATGTCAAGCGAGATGGCAACACGATCTCTTGGACCTACCCTGATGACGGCCTCCAAGTTCGCATCCATCAAACCCATCAAGCCCTAGAGGTTCAGATCACATCGACCACGGCGAAGTCCATTACTTGGCCGACGTTACAAGGGGACAGCTACATGATTCCATGGGGCGAGGGCAAATGGATTCCCAGTGATGATCCGAATTGGAAGGCGTTTCTTGCGGATGAAAGTTTATCCTTCAATGAATTCTTCTCCATGCGCTTCATGGCGGTGAACAAAAGCCAATATGCTATCATGTACGTGCTAGATAACCCTTATAACAATACGGTTGATTTCAAGGTCGACCCGCGAATCGGGATCACATTAACGCATGATTTCCCATCAATCAATCCAGATAAGTCGTATAACTTCCGGATTTATGTCACGGATAATGATCCCGTCGCAATCACAGGCATTTACAAAAATGAACTGCTCGAACAAGGCAAATTCACCACACTGAAGCAAAAAGCAGCGAACAATCCGAATATTGAGAAGCTCTATGGCGCGCCGCATATGTACATTTGGAATAAATCTTTTCTCTCCGAAGACGATATCCAATGGCCCAAACTTAAATCGAAGCTCGATCCACCTTTTCTCGATTGGATAACCTCAGTACTTCCAAGTGTAAGTGACGAAGGCAAAGAGCAAGCAGCCCAGTTCCGTGTGGTTATGAAGCAGGACTATTTCGATAAATACCAGAAAAAGAGCATCATTGGCGGGTTTAATGCCCTGCTCAAAATGAAAGATTTCTACCAGCCTAATCTGTTCAAATCTTTGGATCCGCCAACCCATGCAATCATCGATAAAGGGATCGACAAGCTCAACCCTGTACAATTATTCGAATTGAACAAACGATTACTGAAATCGAAGCTCGGTGATGCGGCAATCGACGTCGATCGCTGGAATGCAGAGAATACAACTCAATTGGTTCAAGAATTTCAACAAACCGGGATAACCAAGGCTTGGCTTGGTCTGCCGGATTGGACGGCTGCTTACATGCATCCGGATTTCGTAAAGGCAGCAGTGGACTCAGGCTATTTGATCGGTCCCTACGATTCCTATCATTCCATCCACCAAGAGAGGACGGGGGATTGGGAGACCGCGTTCTTCCCCGATGCCAGTCTCTACGAAGATGCCACGATTACAAAAGCGAATGGCGAGAAGAAGACGGGATTCCTCAAGAAAGGACGACTACTCAATCCAACCCTATCCTTGCCTAGCGTCAAGCAGCGTCTACAAGAAATTATGGACACAGGGCTTGCATTCAACTCTTGGTTCATCGACGTTGACGCCGCAGGTGATTTCAATGATGATTACACACCGGGCCATGAGACGACGGAAGCCCAAGATATGCAAGCTAAGCTTGACCGGATGACGTATATTCGTGATGAGCAGCATATGGTTATCGGCTCAGAGACGGGAAATGATTATGCAAGCCAGACCATTGCTTTTGCGCATGGCTTGGAAGCGCCCGTCATCAAATGGGGAGACGCTGACATGCGAACGAACAAACAAAGTCCTTATTATATCGGGGGTTATTGGGGTCCGCTCGGACAAATTCCAGAGCGGTACAACAAATCGGTACCAATCAAGGAACTCTATGATCATATCTACATTAATCCTACGTATTCCCTTCCGCTCTTCAAGCTCGTGTACAACGATTCTGTTATTACGACGGCGCACTGGGAATGGGGCTCCTTCAAGATCAAAGATGAAGTCGGCACGCGAATGCTAAAAGAACTTCTCTATAACGTTCCTCCACTCTATCATCTGAATGAGCATGCTTGGCAAATGAATAAGCAGCAGATTACGAACTACTTGAAGGTCTGGTCTCCGTTCCACGCAGCAGCGGTTCAGCAGCCGATGACGGACTTCAAAATCTTATCCGAAGATAAGCTCGTTCAACAGGCCTCGTACGGCGATAAATTGCAAGTTATTGCGAACTTCTCGAATCGCAAAGTCAACGTGTCGACCGATACGATCCCTCCACGCGCGGCGCTCATTCTCCAGAATGGGCAGTGTACGTTGTTCCAAGCGCCTGAGGAATAAGTTGTTCATAGCACAGAAGGACATCGCGTTCACATTCGGAACGGATGTCCTTCTTCGCAATAATTTACCTAACAACAATTCGTTACCCTCTCCAGGTTAACACCGCAAGAACTGGCCGATGATCTGATGCGACATCTTCTCTAAGCAGAAATGCCTCTTCCACATGCCATTGATTTTTCGTGCCAACCATAATGTAGTCGATTTTCCCGTCTTCGGGATTCGTCCAATCGGTGATGTTCGCCGTGGCATCGGTCCACGCTTCAGTCAAGCGTTTCATCGTATCTGAGCTGGGTACAGCATTCAAATCTCCTGCAAGAATATAAGGCGAGTCCTGCCCATGCAGCTTCAAGATCACTTCAGCCTGTGCCGCTTGGATCTCTTTGGGGTTCCATTCCAAATGTGCTGCGGAGAACGTGACTGGAGGCACATGGCTCCCAACATCCAGCTTTGCCGTTAACACGATGCGCTGTTCACCATGTTCCATGTTCGGCAGGTTCGTCTTCTGTGCTGAGATAATCGTGAATCGCGTTAAGATGGCCACGCCGTACTCGCCATCCATCAAGTCGATCGCATGTCCGAATACCCCCGTCATCCCCATCAGTCGGGCAAGCTCCGCTGTCTGATCCACATCATCGCTGCGCGGAACACATTTATCTACCTCTTGCAGTGCAATAATGTCCGGCTGCAGTGATTTCATCACCTTCGCGATCCGCTCAAGATCGACAACCCCATCCATCCCTTCTCCATGATGAATATTGTAGGTCAATACACGCAGCCTTACAGATGATTGCTCCTTCCTGTTCATCTCCATACGCTTACAACCCATCCTCTCCACTTAGACGGTTCATCTGCTTTTCTTCAAGATATCACACTTCCATCGAAAAAGGCATGCGCCTCAGGAAAAATCTTCTTGAGGGAATGCCTATATTCTCTTTGCGCTGAACAACGTTTACCTCAAGAGCACTTCAGTCTCCATATTCCGATACATAATCACGCGATTCCGTCCTGCATGTTTGGCCGCATATAACGCCTCATCCGCCTTCTTCAGTAAGAGATCCATACGTTCTTCCGAACCCTCTGCATTCGAAGAAATGCCTATCGATAACGTGACTGTCCGACCAATCGGACTAATGGACTTCTCCATCCTAGCTCGTATCCGCTCCGCAACGATAAAGGCTTCTTGTTCGGTCGTATCCGGCATAAGAATCGTAAACTCTTCCCCGCCATACCGACAGCAGAAGTCCTGGTCCCGTTTCTCTTCCATCATCACCATCGCGAGGAATTTCAACACTTCATCGCCACGTTGATGACCGTATGTATCGTTCACAGACTTGAACCGATCCAGATCCAACATTGCTAATGCATAAGATATTCCTTGCTCTTCCCAGAGCGACGTTAGGTCCATCATCGTTCGACGGTTCGTTAAGCCTGTTAATGGATCCGTCTTCGCTTCTTGCGAGAGCTCATCCGTCTTCTGCTTCATCCGATTGAATGCAATGGCAATGGTCTTCGCAAGCTCATTCGTCTCGTAATTCCAGCTCGGTTGAAGCGGAATCGAAGTTAGACTCTCATCCCCTTGCGAGAGTCGCGACGCCGCATTCGCGAGCTGGTATAAGGGCTTGGATAATCGGCGGGCAAGCCAGATCGACAACAACAATAGAACAATCAAGTACGGCATAGAGAACACGAGCATATTCTGAATAAGCTTGTTACTGCGTGCTTGAATATAGCTCTCTGGCGTCTGTGATACGATACCCCAACCGACTTCATCCACTTTCGCAAATCCAGCTAGATACGTAACTCCCTTGATGTTAGTCACGGTTTGTTGACCGCTGTTCCCTTGAATTAGATTCTGCACAACGGGATTCTGATCTACCTTCTCTGCAATACGTGATGAATCTGGATGATAGATCAATCGTCCCGACGCATCGACGACATAATAATACGATCCATTCTTATTTTTATTCTGAGTGCCTAGAATGTTCTGAAAAATATTCGGGTGCTGCAAATAGATAGAACCCGCAACGAATCCTTTGTACTCCCCTTTGGAGTTGAAGATCGGGTGACTGACGAGTACAATCAACCGCTTCGTAATCCCCATATAGGGCTCTGAAATGAGTGGGGTCCGACGTTCGAGCGCCTGCTGTGCAGCCTGTGAGCTCAGTTTCTGACCGATTAAGGACAGATGGCTTGGTGAAGTCGAGACGATCGTCCCCCCTGCATTGACGACGACAATGGAATTGAAATAATGATTCGTATTCATGAAGAAGTCCAGCTGTGACAGGACATTCGCATCCGTTAGCGGCACATCCTTGAAGTATTCTGCCGTCACTTTCATGCTCTTCTTCATCGATACCACCAACGATTGCGTCGTCTTACTTAAATCCGTCGCATTGATTTTGTTGAATTCTATCGTGTTGTTGTATAACGAGATTCGTTCTGCTCGATACCCGACAATCGTATTGATAATGATCGTGACGAAGACGGAAATGAGTACAACAATAGAGATGATTGCTGATAATTTTAAGCCTTTACGCGGCTGCCTGATCGGTTCCATATCGCTCCTTATGAATGGTTAATCGTCGATTACAAATATTGTCGAATCGATGGTAGAATCTAGTATCTACTTCCTAAAAGCCTATTGTAGCACTTTCTTTTTCGATTGTTCAAGATTTGGTAATTTCGATTTGGAGCTCTTTTTCTTCAATAACAGAAATTTGGCATACCGCAGCGGCGTTTCATACGTTTTATAGAAAGTCTTCTTCATATTGGCTTTCCGGAAAGAGTAACGTTGATCCCTGCAATTCATCTCAATTAATTTCACTTGTCCTGTCTCATCGATGCCAATATCGAGACCAACATCCGCTAAAAGAGGCAGCTTCGTGCTAAGATATTTAACCATTTGAAGCGAAGACTTCTCAACGGTACGCTTCATCTGGTCCGGGTGAAAACCGCTTCCTCGGAACAAGACCTGCATCCGCTTCACTTTCCCACCTTTGGCGACATTGGTCACATGACTTCCTTTCGCCGCCACCTTTCCAACGATTCCGGTAACCTGCCACTTCCCCGTTCCCCCGCGCTGAACGGAGACGCGCAAATCGTAGACATTCCCATCGTGTTTGGCTAATTGGATCGCTTCTTGAATCATATATCTTTGTTTTCCAACCTTTTTCTTGATCCAAGCGATTGCTCTGTCCTCACTTAACAGATAGGTATCTTTCTTCTTCCAAGTCAAGTTCCACAGTCCGTTTGTATTCTTCTGAATCTTGATGATCCCTTCTCCTATACTGCTGCTTGTTGGTTTAATATAAAGCGCACGATGATTGATCATCGCTTTTCGCAGTTGTTCACGAGAGAATTTCACAGACCATGGCAAGTAGCGCCGCATTCGTTTATCTTTGTACATCAACTGATAGATATAGAATTTATCAAACCGATTCACACGGTTAAATATCGTGCTGCGTGTGGCCAACCTCGCCATCATCTGTTTACTCGACTTCGACAGAGCCATGGCGCGATTATGTGTCACACTCGGAATCGGACGACGAACAAGATGGAATTTAGGATGTCTATAAATCAGTCCGACAACTGCATTACTCCGTATGGGCCGTAGTGACATAAAGAAGGGAGTAATGCCAAGTTCTTGACCCGCTTTCTGATAAAAAGCAATGCGTTCACTTCCTGTTTTCCCACTTCGTATTCCTGCATACGTCTTCGGATCGAGGAGAACACCAACGATTGCACCCATCTACTCACCACCATCTATTAATCATATGCCACTCACAGGGTATGCATGGCCTATTCGGAATAACACGGTGGAAGCCTACGGCACGGAATTAATGGCAACTATTGCGCTTCAGCGTCTTGAATCGAGGTCGAGACTCCCGCCGCACCTTGTACTTTTCTACGATATAGCGGCAATAATACCAGCATGCCGATGAAGAACAGACACCCGCTCATCAGATAGACGGTGGATAAGGATAATGCGCTCTTCAGCATCCCGGCCGAGGACATCCCGACGACCATCATCCCCATGAATAGCGGCGTCATCACGCCCCCGACGCGTCCAATGTACGCGCCTTCCGTATTCTGAATCATCAGCGTATTAATCCCGATCATAATGAACGGATAGAAAAATCCGCCGAAGATTTGACATAGGATCGTAAGCGGCAATGCATGCGAAAACCCGTTCCCAATCGTCGTGAACGTGCTGACGATCAGACCGATGGTCAGCAGCGTCTGAGGCCTGATACGCTTGGCGATCGCCATAACGACGGCCCCGCCTACGAGCATCGCCGCCCCGTTCGTCATCATGAGCCATTTCAATTGCCCCTTATCCAGTCCCAAATTCTCCATTGTGACGAAAATGAGCAGCGGCTGAATCAATCCTGCCGCGATACCAGAGAAGAAGAAGGCTCCACCTAGTGATTTCAGTTCTCTCTTGCGCCATACATAACGAAGTCCGTCTTTCAGATCCTGCAGAAAATGAGCCTTCTGCCCTTGCTGATAATCTTCGGTGTCCTTCGGCAGCCACGAGAGAATCCCCGCTGCCCCGAGGAACAAGACGGCCGTGGTCGCTAGCGCAATTTCCAGTCCATATTGTTGATAGATAAACGTTCCTACCATCGGCCCAATCACGACAAAGACCGCTGTTAACGTCTGGTAAATCCCCATGACTGCTTGCAGCTGTTCTTCCGGCACATGCTGCTTATAGAGCTTCATGGCGGAGGGTTGCGAGAATTGTGACAAGATCGAAGAAATTAACGTTGCGAAAAACAAGGCATGCCATGACCCGTACAAGATGATGAGTAACACCGCAAGGATCGATAGTGCGGATAATAGATCACTACCGATCATTGTCCTTCGCGGCTTGGACCGATCGGCAAATGTACCTCCGATAATCGCAAAAATAAAAATTGGCGCGTATTCCATCACCGAGATTAACGACACATAGCGTGGATCGTTATGCGTCATATCCGTGACATACAGCAAAATTGCAAAGTTCCTAACCCATATACCCAAGTGAATGAGCACGCGGGATAAGATGATCGTCCGAACATACGGATTCTTAAACATCGAACTTCCTTCCCCTTTCATGAAATAAATTAAGGTATAGACAAATTATCATGGCGTCTATATTAACAATGGATATATTAACATTATGTTTATAATAACGTCAAACATTTTTTCGTTTTGTCTAGTTTTAGAGAAGCACAAAAAATCTCCAGAGCGGTTGCTCTGGAGATGGATGATCTTCGTATATTACTTCTGAATCATGCGGAAATCGTCGAAATGAAACCCGGGTGCGACAACACAAGAGACGAATACAGGCTCATCGCCTAGCGGTTCTGCCTTCTGCCAGACATGAGCCGGAACCAACGCTTGTGGCTGCTGTCCCTTCAGGATGTCGGCGCCTAGAATAATTTCTTTCTCTGTCTGCGGTTGGTCTGCGAGTCCACCCAGGGTAAGGCGCAGCGGACTTCCTGAATGCCACAACCATAATTCATCGGACAATACCGTATGCCACGCCGAGGATTCACCCGGATGCAATAAGAAGTAAATGGAGGTTGCTGAGAATCGTGGACCGGAATAACTCGGGCCTAAGACATCCTGTGGAATGACGAATGATGATTTCCATAATTCTTTGTACCAACCGCCTTCTGGATGCGGCTGCAGATCAAGTGCATGGACGAGCGGCGAAATCTGTTGTGTAATCATAGCTGTCTCTCCCAACTGTATATTTATCTATAAACTAGGAGTTACCATACAAGATATACGCTTGATTGTAAAGCGAACATCATTGGTATATCGAATACAACTTGACGAAGGTCAGCGACGTCAACAAAAAGGACCCGCCAATTCGCGGGTCCAATCCGTATCTCTTATTTTGAATCCAACATGCGAAGTACGATTACCGTAGCTTCCGCACGAGTCGCTCCAGCTTTCGGAACAAACTTATTGCCGTCACGCCCTTTGATGATCGTCTTATCCACGGCCGCTTCGACCCAGCCTTTAGCCCACGCTGGAATCGCATTCTTGTCCGCGAAATTCAGAGTATCGCCCGAACCCTCTGTCAGCTTCAATCCACGTGCTGCCATTGCTGCAATTTCAGTACGTGAGATCGTGTTGTTCGCCCGGAAGGTATTGTCATCATAGCCTGTGATGATGCCTGCTTTGACTGCTTTGGCGACTTGCGGCTGCGCCCAATTCGGGATCTTCAACAGATCATTGAATTGCAGTGCGTCACCATCCGGCAATTGCAGCGCGCGTGCCAGAATAGCAGCGAATTCCGCGCGTGAGATCGGCGCATCCGGCTTAAATGTGCCGTCCGGATATCCATCGACGATGCCCTTCTCGACCGCTTCTAGAATTTGATCCTTCGCCCAATGGTTCTGAATATCCGTTAGTGCAGGTGCGCTCGCTTTGCCGGAAACCTTGAACGATGCCGAGCTATTTACCGTGACGTTCGATGAATTCAAGTTATGATCTACCGTCTTCATCGCCGTCCAAGTCACTTGAATATCGCCCTCTTTTTTCACTTTGAACGATATGGTGCCGATATCGAAATCCCCATCCTGACCATTCACTTTGCCAATTTTCGTATGCGCGATCGTTATCTCCTTATCCTTCTTGATTGGAGATACGGAGAACCCCTCCATCTTGGACTTCGCCGTGACGACTTCCAATTGATTCGGATCATAAGTGAATTTCGCTTCATAAGCGTACAAGTCCTTGATTCCTTTTCCGCTTAACGTCAGGGAGACCGTCTCACCGATTTTGGCTTGCTTCTGATCTGCTTTTAAAGAGAACACAGGTCCTGTAGCTGCGAATGCTGTATTCAATACGAGAGGCAGGCATAGAATGCCGGCGAGCAAAGTCGATAGGATTTTCGTTTTCATAGGATCGTCCCTTCAAATATCATTATATTTTTAGTATGGGTATGGAATTCACGTTTTAACACTTGCCTGACAACGCGAAGCATCACTCCTTCGGTCAACAAAATCTAGTAACGCTTTCAAAAGAGTTTTCATTTTCGAAACAAATGTTACTATTTGTATCTAAATTACCGCGATTCCGCACATTTTTCAAGGCATTCGACATAACTTCCAATAAACTTATAAAATTCATCATAGAACTATAAATTTATTGTAAAGACGCGGTTTCGACCATATGATTCGACAAAATGTCGAGGTAGTCTTCCGGATCTAGGTCTATTGTACGAAATGAAATGAATGGACCAAAAGTTACAATTTGTATCGAATTAATATAGCAAAAAATACCTATAGCTATGATCTGAAACATGAAGGAAGTCCCCATAGATTCATCGATGGGGACTTCCACCTATACAACAGGTTAGTTAATCAGCTTCTGCGCAATCGCAGCTAAATCGCTGATATCTATAACACCATTGTTATCGAAGTCGGCGAGCTGCACTTTGCTCCAGTTCGGACTTGTCTTCGTCGCGCCATAGTTCGCTGCTGCAATCGCAAGATCACCGATCGTCACTTTGCCGTCGCCATTCAAATCGCCCGTCGCAACCGGTGGCTGCTCCTTCGAGACTTGAATCGTTGCACTAGCATTGCCGATCGTCACTTCTGTTCCAGCAGCATCCGAGATGATCGCCTTCGTGATCGCGATGATACTGTTCACCGCCGCTTCGGCGACTTGCTTCGCTTTGAATGTCAGTTCAAGAACACCCTTCGTACCTGTGACGGCATTCCCTGGTCCTTCACTCGCCACGATGATACGCAACTTGCCGTCTGGCGTTGTCTTCTTATCGACAATACTTACGCCCGTGATCAGTGATTTGGCTCCCATAAATTCAAGTGTGGCTGGATCGAAATCGACCGATAAATCCTGAGCATATACGCCTTGCGTGACGCTGTCCAGGCCGACTTGTACCTTGAATTCTTTCCCCGAGTAGGCCGAATCAGGTGCTGTAATCGACCCCGCTGGAGCAGCTGTTGCGGTGACGGTTATTTTACTGACGGCTTTGAATTTGCCATCCTCTGTCGTTACCGTAATATCCGCGGTTCCCAGTTTCTTGGCCGTAACAACCGCTTTACCGTTCGTGATGGCCACGGAAGCCACGGTATCGTCGCTGCTCGACCATGTCACATTCTTATTCGTCGCATTCGCCGGCTCGACGGTTGCATTCAATTCGATCGTCTGACCCACGGTGAGGGTGGCTTCGGCCTTATCGACTTTCACTCCGGTTACCGCAGTCTGCGTCGTCTCATCGATGACGCGAATCGTATCGAGCACCATCGTGCCGGTTAATTCTGTTCCGGTATTCGACGTGAAGTTCTTGTTAATCGCAAGATAGATATCTTTAGCATTCGCCGTATCGAATCGTAAATCCAAGGTTCCTTTACCTGCATCCAGCTTCTGCGAAGCCAAGTCCTTCACCGTGCCTCCGACATTACCGCGCACTGCGATCGTATACATATCTTTGACTTCAGCGTTGTAGGCCATGGTGAGATGATATTTCTTATCCCCCTGGAACCGTATGGTTTGAGGCAGTGTGCGCAGCACCTCACCTGTGCTCTCCTCATTCGTCTTGAGTGAAGTTGCGCCGTCGATGACATAAGATTTGATCTGCCCATCGAGCTTCTCGACCAGATGCGTACGTACCGGACTGTTCTTCGAATAGACAAAAGGACCATACCCTTCGTCAACATTCTCGAAATCCTCATAGTAGAAGGCACCGCCGTCATGTTCATCCGTCTTCGATGGATTCTCCCATACACGCACATCGTCAAATTGAACAACAGCAGTACCAGGTTCCACATTCAGCGCCAGGGTTGCTGTCGTACCCGTCGCATCAAAATTCACTTTTAGCCGCTCGAAATTCGTATTTAAATATTTGTGCTGCTGTGCCCAGAACTTCACATTGGTGTTATCCAAGTAATTGCTATTCTCTTGCTCACCTTGCTTGACGCTGATGGTCGTGCGGCGCTCGCCATTCACCTTCACCCAGACAGAGGCACTGTATGTCTTCCCTGGCGTTAATCCCGTAAGCTGTTGCGTGACCTCTGCATCCTGAGGACCTGCAACTTGTAGCTTATCATCTGCGTTCCCATCCTTCACGATCGTAACGTGGTCGGTATTTCCGCCTGTCGAGGATTTCTGCCACTTCGTAAAGCCTTGGCTGTCAAATCCGACATCCTTCGCAGCGCCATTGCCTCCCCAATTCATATCTAACGCAGCAGGCGCGTCGCTCTTATAGAGGGCATAACCGATTTGTTTGTCCGCCGTGATCGTTACTTTACCACCCACAACTGGAACATCTGCAACGAATTCACGCCCTAAATCCGAGAGTTTATAGAGCTTCGCGCTGCCAACTTGGCTCCAGGAGGCTGGAAGATCCCAAGTCGTTGCGCCGCCCACCGGATTCCAATGATAGATCTTATCTTCTTTCACTGGGTCCCAAGGGATGAATACCGTGCTGTCGCTAATTTCGCTGCTGTACGTCATGATGGCGATATCTTTGCCATCCTTCGTCAGATGCACTTTGCCATCTTGTTGACGTGCAACCGATACGTTGTTCGTGAAATCTACGCGATCATTGGTCATTTTCGTAATCTGGAAATATTGCATATATTTCGTCGGCAGATTGTGCTCGAAGAAGGCTTCTGTTGTCTTTTTGTAATCGTAGAAGGCAGGATTGTTCTGCCAGTATCCTACACCGACCTGTTTATTGCCTTTCAATAGCGGATCGCTCAAGAAGCCATCCATCGTGTCATTTCGCAAGAAACGCATAATTTTGCTTATATTGCCTTGGTTCGGATAACCTGGATCTGTGCCCCAATGCACCCACGATACTTGTTCATTGAATGGTCCCGCAAATTCGGTGCCGAGCATCCAACCATTGTCTTTCGCATATTTCGCGAGCTGCGCCGCATTCCAGCCAAGGCCGGTATAGACATCGACGTAGAGGAAATCCAAGTTATTGCCAGTATCGGCTTTGAGCATATCGAGACGCCGCTTCAGCTCTCCTGATTCAATATCCTTCGTCTTATCAACATAATAAGCTTGATCGAGCCATCCCCAACCTTTGCTTAGCGGTTGAACCAAATTCTCCATCTTTGTCTCTTTGGCATCGAGAATATACTCAGTCGCGTTAATATGTACGCCGCCCTTAATGTTGTACTTCTTGCCTTCTTCCAGAATATAGTTGAAGTCCTTCGCTCCGCCTTGACGAATACCGATATGTCCGCCGTAATCCGGATGCGAGTCATCGTGACCTTCCGCTTGATATCCTTTGTGCAGCACGATTTGACCGAATCCATCCGTTAAGTTCGAGATTTTCTTCGCATCATCAAATGCGCGCATGAACGGATTCGTGTTCGTCGACCCCAGGTTAATTGCAATGTACGAGATATTATCGCGAATCATATCGCTTCGATATGGTGCAGGGGCATTCGCTCGATACGCGATCGCTCCGTCCTGCCAGTCGAGAGCCCCATCGCTATTCGCATCCGGCGTTAGAATGACTTTGGACCACGGCAGTTCCTCCGGTCCGAATCCAGGCGCTACGCTGCCGCGATACGTCCAGGCGCCATTCCATAACGCTGCCTTTTTCACGCTATCCGAACCCGTAGAGACCTTCACACGAACTTTATCATCGCCATTGATGACGTTATTCACGATCGTTGCTGCTAACTTATCATTATTAATGAAAGCATACGTGCGGCTGCCGCCGCCATCCGCTGCCGTGCCCTTCAAATCTTTGTATTCCTCATTGATCGTATTCCATTGGGATGTGACTTGTGCTGCCGTCTCTTGGGCTGCAGGCTCCGAAGAGAGCACGGACGCGAGATCATGATTCGGGAAATCGATGGTCCGCACCTTGGTCGTACCGTTCTCCGCAATCCGGGTCACGCGGAAGTTCAGCAGATTATCCTTTACTTCAAGCTCAACATCCATCTCCACATTCTGCTCAGGGAAGTTTAAGGTATAGGTAGCGAACTCCCCTTTTGTTGCCGTTGCAGCATGCTTCGTATAATTCGTTGCGATCGGGTAAGAGGATGCGCCATTGATCTTCACTTCATTTAACCCGTTGATCTGACCTTGCATCACAGCGCCCGAGGATCTCCACGTAAATTGCTTCACACGCGGGAACTCCTTATCGATCTCAGCCGTTACCTGGTTGGAAGAGATCGTGTCTGTAATCGTAATAGGTCTAGCATTGGCACTGCTGGATTCCTTCTCCGTCAATTTGATGTCATCAATATGGATAGTCTTATTGTTGAACCAGCTTCGAATGCCGATCTTGCCTGGAGCCATTGGGATATTCGTCAGTGTTGCATACAACACTTCCTTTCCATCCACCCATAATTGAACGCCATCATCGATATAGCGTAATTTGAACGTATATTCTTTGTTCGCCTCAAATACAGGGCTTGAGACCGTCTCGATTCCGCCGTAAGTCTCCGTGCCGTTCTTAAGGAAATCCCAACCCCAATCATTATTATCGTAATGGATGAGTGCATAGTTGTTGGCATCGACATAGCGGATGAGAAGACCAATTCGCGAAGGTACATCCTTGAATTTCATCTTGATCTCATATTCCCCGTTCTTGATCGAAGGCGAATCCGTGTCGACGAGAACGGTTGATCCAACCGTCTCAGCCTTCAATGCGCCATTGTCCGCCGAGAGCGTTGCCGATCCCTTAACGACCTTCCAACTGGACACATTATTATCGTTAAAATCCTTCGTATAGCTCGCTAATGCAGCAGCTGCAACAGCAGAAATGTTCGATGTCACGGCACTCGACGAAGCTTCATCAGCGAATACGAGCGTCGCTGGAACCCCCATCTGCACGCTCATAAATAGTGCTATGGCAGCGCTCGTCTGTTTCATGGCTCTTTTCTTTGTCTTCATTGGTTATATTATCCTCCCTTTTCAGATAATGTTGTTCCGCCTCGAAAGACGAATATTATGACTTAGCACCTTAGCGTTCATGGATCCCCCCTCCTACGTAGTCCGTCAATGCACACAGAAAGACACGGCGTTGTCTCTTCGTTCTCATGGAGCAAGCCGTGTCTGTTATCGAATCAATTATTTAATTGTTCGTGCCCATAATACGCTGTGCGACCCATACCAGATCATCAAGATCCACCTTGCCATCGCGGTTCACGTCGGCTTTCCGCGCGATTTGCCAGTCAGAATCTTGATCCGTCTTGCCATAATTCGCCGCGATGATCGCGAGATCCCCAATACTGATCTTGCCGTCGCCGTTCAAGTCGCCAGGTATGCCCGGTTCATCCACGGTGACTTGGATCGATATGGATGATGTCTTCGCAGTGACTTCAATACCGCCGCCATCCGATAGAACCGCATTGTTCACCGCTATGGTCGTATGTGTTCCTGTCGTTAATACTTTGGACTTGAAGGTGATCTTCAGCACATCGGCATTTCCCGTGAGCGTCCGTTCTGGATCAATACTCGCGAGAATGAATCGCAATGTTCCATCCGGTTTGTAGACGGACTTGATGACGCTGACGCCTTCGATCAACGAGCTGGCATCCACATACTCCAGCACCGCTGGATCAAATTGCATGGAGATGTCCTGTGCATATACGCTTTGCGTTACATTGCGCAGTCCTAATGTGATATCGAAGGACTGACCCGATACAACAGTCGAAACTCCTGTCAATGCCGTCGATAATTCCTTGTTCGCAGCTTTCTCAATTGTTACCTTGGAGATCGCCACGAATTTGCCGTCCGCGGTAGTGACTTTAATGTCTACCGTACCTTCCTTCAAGGCCGTAACCTTCGCTTGCCCAGCGCTTATTGACGTTACCATCGCTAGCGTATTGTTGCTCGTAGACCAAGTGACCTGCTTATTCGTCGCATCTGCAGGAAGAACGGTCGCTGTCAGATCCGCTGTCTCGCCTTCCTTCAAGGTGATCACAGCCTTATCCACGGTGACGCCTGTCACTGCAACATCTGTAACGGGGACATTATTGTTATAATGGAAGTCATCGAACACGGCAGTCGTCGTTCCGAATACCCTTGCGCCCATCTTCCCTGCTGTATTCGGAATTCCCGGAATGACGCCGTCATAATACGTCACGCCGTTCACCATCAATACGACGGCATTGCCTTCGAATTTGACCTTAACCGTGGCAGGAACGCCTTTCGTTAACTTCGCTGCCGCACTGCTCGTCATCAGACCGTAGCTGTCTTGCGCATTGACCCAATACCACGAAGTCTTATCAAATCCAACGGATGCCCATGAATCATTCGAGTCGTAACGGAACAGAATGCCAAGACGCATATTGTCCGTCTCAGGTAGAACCTTGAACTCCACTTCACCATCCTTCACGGCTGGAGAATGTTGATCTACAAATATGTTGTTCGTTCCGTTGGAAGCCAGGCGAAGCGCATGCCCGCTAGCAGCCGTCGGATCGTCCACCAATGCCATCGTTCCTACCCCTTTGCCAACCACATGCTCCCATCCTTCGATGTTGTTATCCTCGAAATTCTCCGTATAGCGAATCGCTACAGGCATGGGGACAGGATCATTTGGGTTCGGTGGGTAAACTTCGAACTCATAAAGGGAATAGCCATACGTACCCACCCGCTTCGTGCCTAACATCTTTACATATCGAGCCGTTGTCTCCGGGAATCGAATGATCTCCGTTCCGCCTGCACCTGCCGTTGTCGTATAGACATCTCGCCAGGTCTGATCATCGTCAGAGACTTGAATCTTATACCCTTTGGCATAAGCAGCCTCCCATTTCAAGACCACTTTATCGAATGCCTTACGTTCTCCAAGATCAACGCGAATCCATTCGTTATCCGTATACTTCGATGCCCAGCGAGAACTGCTCGACTCGATCTCATCGAATGCGAGATTCGGTGTCAGATAGTCCACTTCGCTCGACGATGCTGTCGCTGGTTGATGTGCAGCGATATTGATCGTCCATGGCGGTGAGCCAGCTGCTGCTGCAATTTCTTTCGCGGTTAGTCCGCGATTAACAACTTGCAGATCATCTAGCGCACCGACGAATCCATGGCTTCCGCCAATCGTCGCGATCGGCAGCAAGGTTGTATCCTTCAGCGTATCTTTCAGTACGCCTTCCAAGAAGAGCGATGTCCCGCTTAGATCGCCACGCAATGCAGCATGTACCCATTTGCCTGTTGGCATAACGGCATTGAAGCTGTAATCATATCCTTCACGCGAGAATCCGATTTTGCCTGTGCCGGTTTGTTTCCACTGGATTTTGCCATAACCCGATTGCAGGAAGGTTGCTTCAGATGCTGCACTCGTTGCGGCTTCATCCAGATTCACCCATGCCGAGACGGTCCACGGGAAGCCTTTGTCCGGGAGGCCTGTCGTAATGAATCCGCTCGCGTCATTGAATTGAACTGCTCTGCCATGCTTACCGTTATCAGACCATGTTCCACCCTGCATGGATCCATCATAGCCATTGCCCGATGTATCGCGCACCGTCTGTCCATTGCCCTCTTCGAACGGATACGACAAGATCACTTCGCTCTGTGATGCAACACGATGCTGTAGGTCGGTTCCTGGCACATCGCCAATCGATTTGCTGACTTGTTGGAACTGTGCGTAAGTCGAATCCGTTGTTTTACCGCCCCACATTTTCTGCGCCAACGCTGGAAGCGCTTCCTTTACGCGATCATGGACATCCTCCACGCTCACTTTTTTGCCCAATAAATCGTTCCATACCGCGAACATCGCACCTTGGAGCTTCGGCTCGTTCTCGCTTAACTTGATCGAACCGCTGAAATAGGTTGGATCCCAGTTCTCATAGATCCATTTCGTGTTCAGGTAATCGTTATAATAGCCTGCCTTCGGTACGATATATAAGTTGCCATCGACCGTGTTGATAATGTTGAATCCGTCGCGAATCGCCTCATTCGGATTATGCCAACCGTTATTCCAGATATTGATCGTGATGTCTTTGTTCACAGGCGTCGTCCCTGGGAAGTATGAGAGACTGCCCCACATCCGTGACTGCTTGCCCTTACTCTTGAAATAGTCGTCCATGTCATTCAGGAATTGTCGATAAGCCTCGACGGTCGACTTGTCATTCCGGTCGAATTCATCGCCGCCAAAATGAAGTTCCTTCGCGTCGAACCAACCGCCATCGATATACTCGCCCCAGATGTCCTTCACAAACTCAACCGCCTCGGGTCTCGTTATGTCTAGATGGTCAACTGGCAGCGTATCTTTGACGAGTTCAGGTCGAATCTTCGTCAAGGATAATGCGTGGCTTGGCGACTCCAATTCCGGGGTAATCGTCATCCCGTGCAGATTCGCCAGATCTTGCAGCTCCCGGAATTCTTTCTTCGTGTAATGCCCGTCTTTTGCCGTCAAATTCGGATACTTCGTGCTCTCCAACCGGAATGCCTCGTATTTATCCCAATGCGTTCGGCTATTATCTTTGAAAATCTCATTGTCATTCAAGTGAATCTGGAAATCATTCATCTTGTAATACGACAACAATTTCACATAATCTTTGAGAAAATCCATCGGGAAGAATTTGCGCCCGACGTCCAGCATGAAGCCGCGCACCTTATACTTCGGGAAGTCCTTCGCATTCCCCTTAGGGATCTGTGTATGCGCACTGGCTTGCGCTAGAATTTGGAGCGCTGTTCGCGTGCCATAGAATACGCCAGTATCCGTATTCGCTCGAATGGTGACGTAATCACCAACCTCGAAATAGTATCCTTCATCACCAATCGACTCATCTCGTTCCTTCGTCATAGTGAGCACGATATCGCCCGATTTCGGCAGGTTACTGACAGCGGATACATATTTGCGGCCGGATAATTCCTTGAGGTCATTCTGGAATACGACAGCGGTTGCGCCTAACTTGCGAGCATCACTCGTCGGAAGCACGATGCGCGAATTCTCGGACAAGGTGAAGCTTCCTGTCGCTCCCGACCATTCTTGAAGGCTCGGAATAACGGTTGGCTTCGGGTTCACACCGCCTTCCGCTGCATTCGCCGTTGATCGTGGTGCACATGAGAGAATCATACCTAGCAGACATAATAGTGTTGTGACGGATTTGATCTTCTTCACGATTCGTAGGACACCCTCCTTCAGCATATTTGCAATGATTACGCTAAGACTGACCCCTCAGCATCTCAAACCATTCATTACCCATTGCCCTCGATCCTGCGTGCCAAAACTTCATCGCTTCATCAGCTCCTTCGCTTTGAATTACCCAAATCGTTGCCTAAAAAGGGCGTAAAAAAAGCACGAGCAAAAAGAGTTGCCTCTTTAAGCTCATGCCTGATTCCAGTAACACGCTTAGAGTTGAGGGGTGGTATAACCCTAAAATAGTGGATTCCTCTTCCTATAGCAATACATTCGACAAAGGTTATCAGAATAACTGTTAATCCTACGCCACTGTCGATTTGCGCATGATTTTAGCGGTTTACGCAGGCAGATTCAGATAGAGCATTGAATCCCCCACTCCGTTGTGGTATGTTTTTCCATAATTTATAATTCCATATTGGAGGAGGATCAATATGACCGTAGAGCAGCGTCTCGCAGCGTTAGGATTCACCCTGCCAGAAGCCAGTCAACCCGCAGCGAAATACACGAATCTCGTGAACGTTAACGGCCTCGTATTTCTATCAGGGAAAGGGCCTTCCGGGCAGCCAAAAGGCAAGCTCGGCATCGATTTCTCGACAGAAGAAGGATATCGTTATGCTAGGCAGGTGGGGCTTGAGGTGCTTGCCGTGCTCAAAGCTGAACTCGGATCGCTCGAACGGGTGAAGCGCGTTGTCAAAGTGCAGGGCTTCATCAATGCATCCTCCGAATTCGAAGAACATCATAAAGTATTAAACGGCTTCTCCGAACTGATGATCGATGTCTTCGGCGACGAGGGATTGCATGCCAGATCCGTCTTCGGTGCCGTGTCTGTCCGAGACAATCTACCACTCATCGTGGATTCCATCTTTCAAGTTGACACGCACTAATCGAATAACCATAAAAAAGGTTGTAGTCTCATGACTCCAACCTTCTTACTTCCCCATCTATAAAATGGCGAACACCTTTGTCTTGGGCGAACTTCGCCTCATTGTATTGCTTGGACCGGTTCTTCGGAACCGATAGACTATTCCAAGAACCCTCCTTCAGCGCCTTGGCTGCGTAGATGATCTGACCGACATGATACGGATAATGCGCTAGCTGCCGATTGATCGCGTCCATAATCGTATGCCCCTCATTCCGGATATAGATGATATCCAACAATTGATCGGGTTCGATGGAATCCAGCGCATCGAAGAGACACGCCCAGCCTTCATTCCATTGCTTCATTAATTCAGTCGAATCTTGTTGATCGCTCTCGAATTCCGCATCGCGGTCACGCCACTCTTTCTCCCCATCCGTCGTACGGAACTCCGACCAACGTGAGCGCATATTGCCCCACAAATGCTTCACAACCGTTGCAATCGCATTCGAATCTTCATTCGGCTTGATAAATAATTGCTCTGGTGTCACCTGCTCCATTGCCTTCTCGCCCAGCATTTTATAATAGCGGAACTGCTTCTTCGCACTGTCAAGATAGATTTGATTGATCTCCATCCGATCCCACGCTCCTATCTTGCATCTACTTCATAGAATACCAATCGATTTCCAAAAGGATCCGTCACGGTCATCTCCATATTGTCCCACGGGGTACGTTCAAGGCCCGGCCTTGCATACTTGTACTTCTTCGCCAATAAATGCTTATGATATGTTTCTAGCCCCGTCACGCCGATCCGTATCGTCGAGCCTGGAATGGCATCGCCATGATGTTCAGACAAATGGATCGTCATATGAGACATCGTGATGGACATATATAACGGAAAACCCTCCTCAAAACGATGCTCAAATTCCACCCCGAATTCTAAAAAGTCCAAATAGAACTCCTTCGCCTTCTGTTCATCGAAGATGCGGAGGATCGGGGTCACGCTATGACAAATCATGCATTGCCCCTCCTGACCATGAACTCAATGACCGGATAGGAAATCATATGCCGATCACGCGTCGTCATTGTCACCACCTCTGGCGTACTCACAATGCCTTTCTCCAGCATCACAGTATTGAATCCCCGTTCAATCGCGCCATTATACGTGAACAGTACGCATTGGTCCGCCGAGAATCCGGACACGATCACCATCCCAACGCCCTGATCTCGAATCATTTGTTCGAGTTCGGTCTGCCAGAATGCATTCGAGTGCATCTTCTTCACGTGCAGATCATTCGCTTCGACATGAACCTCAGGTATAAAATCAAGCTGCGCTGCATTATCTTCCCTTGCATCTTCAACGTCCTGGACATGGACGACGCAATGACCGTTCGTACGAAGCTGATCTGCTACATGATTGATGTATTCGCAAGCTCTCGCAACCTCAAACTTCTCCATGTGATCTTCTAAAAATAAACGCTGCATATCCACGACGAGTAAAGCTATTTTCTCCATTGTTTACGCTCCTTTTGATGAATCGAATGAGGATGTTCCTTGCCTACATACTTTTTTTGTAATGACGAGCCCTAACCATGCCCCTAACGTGTTCAGCATAATATCATCGACATCGAAGCTACCGACATAAGTCAGCATCTGGATACATTCGACGACAAAGATCAAGACCGCCACGAAGATAACAAGATTTGCGACTCTCAGATACCGCTGATTCAACAGTGGAATGAATACGCCTAATGGCATGAATAAGATAATATTGCCGAACAGGTTCTTCACCCACGTCTCCGGGTTATAATGGTCTCGATGCATCACGAGTTGTTCAATCGTTGCGAACGGTATCATGTTGTAATGATACAAATCCAAGGTATGCCTAGATCGAAAGAATAATAATGCTGCTATCACAACGCAATAACCGAACAACGCGATGATCACGACCGTCGTAACAACTTTACTCTTATACATTCTGTGTTTGAACATGTCGATGCTGCCCTTTCCCATTCCATGCCGGTTCATTCATGCTCATTGTACCATAATCATCCATTTCTGATCACGCCAAAATAGGCAACATCCCGTGCACCCCGTACAGCTCGATTATTCGAAATTCATCTACGTCCTCTTCCGAAGCCGAAGAATGGCGATTCGAATGCCATAATACATTACGCTAAGTCCAAAACAACCAAGCAGTCCATATATCGAACTTGACCCATGACTTGTCCCAAAAGATACCTTCTCCTCTAACGTTTCGACGGACGTATACGTTTCAATCACATCAGGCGTATCATTTAATGTTAGCAGCATGCCGTTTAGAACTTGCCATCCGTAGTAACCGAGCAATAGCAGAACACATAGAATTGTCGATTCTACAAATATTCTTTTATTCATTTCATTTAAACTCCTTTTACGATGTAATCCCTTATGCGATGTATAATATCCTTCCATAATTGTCATCTTAAAGTTGAATCTGTTCTGCACTCTATATATGACAAGGAGCGTTATAACTCGTGACGACATCGAACGATAACTCTAAAAGCACAAAAATACTGCAAGACGCTGTGGATAGTTCAATCCAGCATTATCAAGCCGTTGAAAATTTCTTAGACGAGCATGCTGACGAACTGGCGCCAGAGAACGCAAGACGTATACGTGAGAAGAATATTCACTTGAAACATAGCATTCAAGGTCTACAAGCGGAGATTAAGAACGAGACCACGCCATAGGGAGTCTTCCCGATAGAGCAACAATCCGATAAGCCGAAGGCATGAAGCGCCCCGGCTTATTGCCGTTCACCTCCGGTGGTGCGTGATTGCAGCCCATAGATAGCCTAGCATGATCGAACCGACCCACCCCAGTATATACGTAATAATATTGAAAAATGCCGTGTTCGTATATTGATTCAGGACACCCCAGCCTTGGATCATCGAATAAGGACTGTTCGGCCACCCTCTGAGACTCCCGAAGATCAGGCTGGCGTATAGCCTTTCCAAGAATATCCCGATTGCTATCATTGCCATTAGGAACAGGAACATGCCAGCATGATAGGAACCTTGTCGGAATTGATCCCGGAATAAAGTGCCAGATAGGATGGCGATGATCCCAAGCATGATCAAATAGAGGGGTACGAAAATGAATATAAAGAGTAGGGCAGGGTTGCCATTGCCTGAGAGATGTCCTGACGGATTCATCCGGAAGGTGAATAAGTCTACCATCCCCAATAGCATAAGCGTGAGCACAAACAACACGATCATGATCTTACTGGCAATGCTATGCTCTTTGAAAAAAGCGGTCATCATTTCCATGAATTCGTTGCTCCTTCAATTCTTACGCTGATTCCGCCATTCTTCTTCAATGATTTGCTTCAGCTTGTCATTGCGGTATGTAATAAATTTGGTCATATATCTCTTCAGCACATATCGATCAGCCCATCGGCCGATGACACCATATGGAGCAGCAAATTTCAGCTCATCCCGCATAATGGTCATTTCGCCACGATCGAAAAAGACATGCTTATGACGCAAGAACTGAAAGGCGCCGGACACCATTTCATCTACAAAATACCGTGGCCTGTCATATTCCGTAACAGTTGAGGTTAGACGCTGACGAATACCGAAATGCGTTGCTTCGAAAGTGACTTGTTCACCGAAGGATACCTGACCTCGCATCTTGCCCTTCACGATCCGTTCTTTGGTGCGCGGCCATACCGTTCGAGGATGCAAATCCATATCCCGTGCCATGTCAAAGCATAATTCGATCGGTGCATGAATCACCGTCTCCGTTCGGATTGTAACCATGAACTCCCCCTCCCTGCATGCCAATCCTTTTCATTGCCGTGGTTGATCGCCCCAGTCGATAAAGTCGGCTATGCTGAGATGGCCGTCCACAGTCGGAATAGGAACATCGTTAACTTCATCCGATGGAATCCCTTTCACGTCCATTCAGGCATCAGCTCTGGACGCAATCTATGGATTATATCCTGATGAACTATCCACACCTTTCCTTCTCTCCACTCTATGCCAACCTAACCTGTCAACATGTTTCTTTTCATGGAAGCTTTGCAGCAGCATCCGACGATAAAATCGAGAATAGGTAAGAATCGTGATATTTGCCTTTATGATACATGTGCTCCCGTAAATGCCCTTCCTGCTGCATGCCCAGCCTTCGCATGACATTCGCTGAAGACGTATTGCCAGGCCGACAGGTCGCATATACACGGTGAACGCCTTTCTCCTGAAACCCAAAAGCTAACAATGCCTGAGCTGCTTCTGTCGCATACCCATGCCCCCAATGCGCTGGATTGAAGCAGTATCCGATCTCCGCATTACGGCCTTCGATGTGTATGCCGCATCCCCCAATCAATTGATTCGTATCCCGCAGCACGACAGCCAGCTCGTACCCAGTACGTTCTTGCTGCTCCTGCATTCCGATTGCATATTCCATATAGGCTTTCGTCTCTTCGATGGTATTCGGTCCCCAGATCATAAACGTCGCCACGCCAGGATCTGAAGCATACTGGTGAACCTGCTCCCAATCTTCTTGCACAAATTCGCGAAGAATTAATCTATTCGTCTCAAGCTGCATGATATACGCCTCTTTCTAATTAATTTTTACATCTTCAACCCAACCTCCTGCGGCGCAACACGACGACAGATGCTTGATGTGGAACATCGAGCATGGCTGGGTGCCCTTGTAACCTCTGCCTCAATACCTCCGTGATACGGATTCGCTCCCCTTCCGTCACATCCGCGAGCCAAGATACCGATCGAATTTTGCCGCACCAAGCGTCATGGTCGTATGGCAATCGATAGTCGTATTGCCACTCCCCAATCACGTCTAGATGATGCTGATCCCACTCTTCGAACCAACCCGCAGGAAATCCGTTCCGCCTCAGCTTGGAACTAGAATAACTTCCTACCGGATTCAACGCGATTCCTTGCGTCTGCAGCACCTCAAACGTTAATTGTGCAATATCCGAATCCGAACGAAAAACGGAATTCAAAATGATCAGCGCACCGTTATCCTCAAGGAATTGATCAACGCGCTGAAGCGTTCTCTCCCGATCGAACCAATGCCAGGCACGCACAGCCATAATGATCGGTACCTGTGTGCCCACTTCAAAGGATTCTGCCGCACACATACATAACGCACGGAACCTGATCCACTCGCCAAGACCGCGCTCTCCGCTTGTTCAATCATCTGCGGAGAAGGTTCAACTCCCGTGACATATGCGCCAAGCCTTGCTAAATCTCGGCTAATTATGCCTGTCCCCGAACCAAGTTCAATGACTTGCCGTCCTCCCCAAACGATGCCTAACGCCGCAATCTGGTCGTAAATCTCCTGCGGCAGTGAATCACGGTATTTCGCATAAAGACACCTTACCGAATTGACTTGTCATTCGCATCACCTAACACAAGAAATTTTGTTATATTATACCATCTTATATGCAATAACGGCCGTTTCCTTCGCAGAAAAAAAAGAGCGACAACTGTCGCTCTCTTCCGATCATGAATGTCTAGATCGACGCATCGCAATCATATTGGATACAATCGTTATCGCCCCCGCGAATACGCCGCTCAGCCCCCATCCCGTGCTACCAATCAGCAAACCTAACACCCCAACACCGATCAGTATGACTCCAAGTGTTGCGCCCACCCGATACCCAACTTTTAAAATACTTGGTGGCAAATGGGTCAGCCGCTCAACCGTTGCATTGGATTTACGCAGCGTGTCTTCCGATAATTTTTGAGACATCTTCAATAGCTTCTCATTATGACGTTTCATGCTCTACCCTCCGTTCACACATAAATGTCGTCCAGCGCGCTATCCAACAGGAAGCTGAACACTTCAAAATGATCATAACCTAGGATATCCTTGTTCAAAATCAGCGACAGCAGTCCGTTGAATATACCAACAGCCTTTGCCTGATCTATCTTCAACGTCAGATTGGCATTGAATAATGTATCCACCATAAAGTGATCGCTGATCATCTGACTCGACGCGACCCATTCGCTCGGCGCTCGGTTCAAAAAGGCAACAAACTCTGGACTGTTCCGCTGCGTAATGATATTTGTCTTCTCGTACTCACGGTAAATGAGCTTCAATACGCGACCAATCTCCTCCTTTGTCGGTGTATTCGAGATCGTTGATTGAACCAATGCAAGCAGTCTCGCCTGAATCACATCCAACACATCGCAGAACAATATTTCCTTCGATTCGTAGAACAAATAGAAGGCACCCTTGGAAATACCCGCTTTGGCACACAGCTCGTCAATGTTCGTTCGCTTATATCCGTTAAGAGCCCAGCTCTGTTCACAGGCTAAAATCAACTTCGCCTGTATGGCTTGTTTCTCCTCTTCCGTAAAACCTCTCGCCATCATGACACCTCTCACACAACATATGACTTAAAAATATATTATAGTCATATAGTAATTATATTGAAAATTTCTCCATCCTGTCAACTCGTGATCAGGGGAAAACCATATCAAAAAAACCTCCCGCATACGCAGGAGGATTCATGTGCCACTCTATTGCTGACGAGGCAAAACAATGCCGCGATAGAGTTGAACTGTTATGAAATAATAAACAGCATAGATCATGAGGAAAATGGCGATCGGCAGCCATACTTTAAAGTATGGATCCACGAGAATAAAGGAGAAAATGTTCATCCCGATCAACACGTGAACCATGCCGATCGCGGCCGGGAACAAGAAGACCATGAATAACTCTTTGTACATCGACCTCATCAATAATTGACGGCGTACGCCAATCTTGCGGAGCATCTCATAGCGATGCGTATCTTTGGCTGCCCCCGTAAGAATCTTGAACATGAGGCAGCTGGCCATCATAGCAAGGAACGCGATGCCGAGGAAGAAGCCCATGTATTCGGTACCGGACGACATAGCTTTGGATGCGATATAATTGCTGTACTTCGAACTCATGTACCCATCCGGCGCGATCCGATATTTGCTGCGTTGCAGCGCATCTAGCTGTTTCCATTCGGTCAAGTGCGATTCGAACTGATTCGATTTCACGAGGAGTGCTACGCCTTCTTCGCCTGGGATGCGATCATATGTCTTCTGATCTGCGATGATGACCCTTTGATCTTGATACACAAAGTAGGGCTGAACAATTTCCATCGCCCGAAGCCATTCGAATGGCATTGAGGGAGCTTTCTCATTCACTACATCTCCACGAACTTCCGATCCCGTAGGAAGCTCTGCAATCGGGAACTGCGTCTTGCCATATTCCTTACGATCTCCAAAGACAGGGATACGAGGCGGGTTCTTCACTAATTCATCCTTTGCGTAATAAATCGCCTTCTCATTCTTCTTGTAATGATAGGATTGCTGCACATCTAATGGAATTTTCGCAAGAATGGCTTGCTCCTGTTCCGTAGGATTATGAAGTGTCAGATCGTAATATGAAGTACCTTCGACCATAATCGCGACATTGTTCTTGAATGCCATACCAGCGGAGATTGCTCCCGCCGATAGTGCGATCAGCATTGTAACGGTTGCCAGGACTTTCGTGAGCGAGCGAACACGGAAATTAAGCTGTGCATAGGTGAAGGCATTAAGCCCCTTCTCCGTCCGCTTCTTGTTCCGCTTCATTCCAGCAATAATAAGTGGCAGGAACGTGATAAATAAAAGATACGTCCCCGAAGTGACTGTGATCAGTGCGATAATGATACCATTTTCACGAAGCCTCTCCATATTAATCATGGACGCATAACCGATCAACAACAAAATGATGGATAGAACCGCAGAGAAGACTCGCTTCTTGCCTTTCGTTACGACACGATCGGTTTGTGCCTCTGCATGAATCAGTTGAAGGACCGTTACGCGCATCATCTTGACTGTGTTTAATATCGCAGAGACGACGAATAACGCGAGGAAAAAGATCCCGGTTATGAGGAGCGACGGCATGTAGAAGGCATAATACCCTTCGGAGCCGAGATCCAGTTCTTTCATCAGGAGCAACCCGATGCCTTGAGCAAGACCAACACCAACAGCGATTCCGATGACAAGGGAGATGAGTCCGATCACAATCGTCTCGATGAACATGAGTCGCATAATTTTGTTCTTACGTGCGCCGAGCATCATGTACATCCCGAATTCTTTCTGTCTGAGCGACAGCAGGAATGAATTCGCATAGAGAATATAGAAGAACGTAACGATAGATAAGAGCACCGATCCCGCCTGGAAGACGAACATAATTGATTTGATCATGGAATTGGCTAGCAAAAATTGTTTATTCATCGCGAGCGTCTCGAACATATAGAAGATCGAGATCGACATCACAAGACCCGCGAGCAAGACGATATAATCCTTGAACTTACTGCGTAACCCGGACATGGATAATTTGAATAACATACGTGTGCCTCCTCCCCTAAACCTTCGTAGTCCCTAAATCCGCAAGGACGTCAAGAATTTCGCGATAGAAGTCTTCCCGGGAGAACTGACGGCGAATTTCCTTATACAACACGCCATCCTGAATGAATAAAATCCGTTCGCAGTAGCTTGCGCTATAAGCATCATGGGTTACCATCATAATCGATACGCCGTGTTCTCGATTCAGATTCGTCATCGCGGTTAGGAGACTTGTCGCATTCTTCGAATCCAAGGCACCCGTCGGCTCGTCACCGAGGATGATCGCTGGTTCATGCACGAGTGCACGGGCTGCCGCACAACGCTGCTTCTGTCCCCCAGATACTTCGGCAGGATTCTTATGCAGAATCTCCGAAATGCCTAGCGTCTCCGCTACCTTCTCGACCTTCGGCCCGATTTGTCGCGACGGCACGCCTTGTAGGGATAACGGCAATGCAATATTTTCATAGATGGTTAAGTTCTCTAAGAGATTGAAGTCTTGAAAAATAAAGCCGAGCTTCTGTGAGCGAAAATCCGATAACGCCCCTTGCTTCAGCTTCGTAATATCGCTGCCCGCGATACGAACCATCCCTTCTGTCGCATGATCCAAGGTGGAAATGACGTTCAAGAGCGTTGTTTTGCCCGAACCCGAAGGCCCCATAATGCCCACGAACTCACCTTCATGGATCGTAAAGGACACGCCATTCAGTGCGTAAGATTGATTTTCTCCGGCTTTGCCGTATACTTTCTTCACTTGGCTTACTTCAACTACTGGTGTTCTCATTTGAAACCTCCTATACGATATAACCGATCACGGTCAAATATCAAACGATGTAATATGTTCTGTCATTAAAAATAACATCAGCACCGCACAAACACGCATCGATTCTGATGACATCTGTCTTACATTGTTGTAAGACGACAATCAAATAGCGCACCCCTCCATCATGGAGAGATGCGCAATCTCGATGCGTCATTAATCTATTTCTTACGCGGCATCACAATGCCACGATAGAGTTGTACGGTAACGAAATAGTAGACGGCATAGATCACGAGGAAGATCAAGATCGGCAGCCATACTTTGTAATACGGATGCACAAGGATAAAGGAGAACATCTCCATCCCGATCAGCACATGGATAATCCCGATAATGGCCGGGAAGAGGAAGACATAGAACAATTCTTTGTACATCGATTTCATAAGCAGTTCACGTCGAACTCCGATCTTACGCAGCATCTCATACCGATGGATGTCCTTCGAGGCGCCTGTCAGGATCTTGAACATGAGGCAGCTCGCCATCATCGCGAGAAACGCAATCCCTAAGAAGAAGCCCATATAGACCGTTCCTGCCGAGAAGCTTCTGAAGCTGGTGTAGTTACTATATTTCGTATTGATATACTGATCTGCAGCAAGCTTCAATTTCCCCTTCTGCAGTTCATCAATCTGCTTCCAAGTCGATAAATGATCATCGAACTGATCCGATTTACCGAGCAGGACGAGCCCCTCTTTCCCCTCGATTCCATCATACATTTTCTGATCCGCGATCGTCACACGTTCGCCTTTGTAGACATAATACGGTTGGATCAGTTCCAGCGCGTCACGCCAGTCGGCCGGCATGGCAGGACCACGACTCTCTTCCTTCTCTCCACGAATACCTGCTCCGACCGGGAGATCTCCAGCTGGAATCTTGGTTTTACCGAAATCCTCTTTGCTTGATCTGATCATAATGCGCGGCGGCTGATTCATCAGATCGTCTTTCAAATAGAAGATCCCTTTGTCACTCATTTTGTAGCGATATTCCTTCTGTTCCGTAAAGGGAATGCTATCTAGCAACTCCTTCTCGGCCTTCGTCGGATTATGAATCGTCACATCATAATAATCAGCGCCATCGACCATAATCATTACGTTATTCTTGAACGACATTCCCGCAGTAATCGCTCCGGCAGATAGTGCAATCAGCATCGTGACCGTCGCAAGCACTTTCGTTAAAGAATTGATGCGGAAGTTGAGCTGCGCATAAGTAAACGCATTAAGTCCTTTCTCCGTGCGCTTCTTGTTGCGTTTCATGCCATGGATGATCAGCGGCAAGAACGTCATGAAGAGCAGATACGTGCCGGACGTAATCGTAATGAGCGCGAGAATGATCCCTAATTGCTGCAGATAGGACATCATGATCATGGATGCATACCCGATGAGTAATAGAATGATGGATAAGATGGCTGCAAATACGGTTTTCTTGCCGCGTTTCGCAATTTTATCCGTCTGTGCATCTGCATGTACGAGCTGCAAGACCGTAACACGTAACATTTTGAACGTATTCATGATCCCTGAGATCAGAGATAATATTGCAAAGAAAATCGCTGTCACAATCAAGGACGGGAGATAGAACGCATGGTAACCATCCGAACTAAACTCTAGCTCTTTCATGAGCATGGACCCGACCACTTGCGCGAGACCAATCCCCACCGTAACCCCGATGACAAGCGAGATGAGTCCAATAACGACCGTTTCCATGAACATGAGCCGCGTAATCTTGCTCTTACGAGCCCCGAGTGTCATATACATCCCGAATTCTTTTTGCCGAAGCGAGAGCAGGAATGAATTCGCATAGAGAATGTAGAAGAAAGTAACGATTGAGAGCAGCACCGAACCCGCGTAGAAGACGAACTGAATCGGACCGATCATGGCGTTTGCTTCGAGAAATGCATTGTTCATCGCGAGCGTCTGGAACATATAAAAAATCGAGATAGACATCACGAGACCCGCAAGCAGAACGATATAATCTTTATACTTGCTGCGCAGTCCTGACATCGATAGTTTGAATAACATGATCAATAATCCCCCCTTCTACGCCTTCGTCGTCCCTAAATCTGCGAGCACATCGAGAATTTCTCTATAGAAATCTTCGCGGGTGGATTGACGGCGAATTTCCTTGTAGAGCTCCCCGTCCTGTATGAACAAGATTCGCTCGCAATAACTGGCGCTGTATGCATCATGGGTTACCATCATAATGGATACACCATGCTGCTGATTGAGGTTCGTCATGGCCGTGAGCAAGCTTGTCGCATTCTTCGAATCTAGCGCCCCTGTCGGCTCATCTCCGAGAATAATCGCCGGCTCATGAACAAGTGCTCGTGCTGCTGCACAGCGCTGCTTCTGACCCCCGGATACTTCTGCCGGATTCTTATGTAGAATCTCGGAAATCCCCAGCGTGTCAGCAACCTTCTGCACTTTCGGTCCGATTTGACGTGATGGCACACCTTGAAGAGATAACGGCAATGCAATATTTTCATAGATGGTTAAGTTCTCTAATAGATTAAAGTCTTGAAAGATAAAGCCGAGCTTCTGTGAGCGAAAATCCGATAGAGCTCCTTGCTTCAGCTTCGTAATATCACTGCCCGCGATACGGACCGTCCCTCCCGAGGCTTGATCAAGGGTGGAGATAACATTCAGGAGCGTTGTTTTACCAGAGCCCGATGGCCCCATGATGCCGACGAACTCGCCTTCATGGATCGTGAATGACACGCCATTTAGCGCATAAGATTGGTTCTCCCCAGCTTTTCCATATACTTTCTTCACATTGTTTACTTCAACGACTGGCGTTCTCATAGATATCCTCCTATACGTGATATGCAGCCGCTTAGGCCGCATATGAGACGATGTTTTGTTTTCTTACTAGAATTTACCGGATTCACGCCTAATCGCCCATCGATTCAGATTACATCTATCTTACATTGTTGTAAGACTTCATCAGAAAAAGGCATCCTCTTGTAAGAGAGATGCCTAGAAGTACAAAAAAATGCAGCCGTTCATCGAAGAACAGACTGCATTTTATGCTCTCGCTTATTTCTTTGTCGATAACCAATCCGCAATGCCGGCAATTTCCTCACTCGATAACTGTCCTTTGAAGCTTGGCATCCCACCGCGTCCATTCGTGACAACCGCATCGATATCGCCTTTAGATAATTTACCGCCAACTTTTTGAAGGTTAGGGCCTACGGCACCCTCAAGATTATTTCCATGACAGCTTACACAATTTGCTTTGAATACCGCTTCTGCATCCACCTTCGTCGTTGTTGTTGTCCCAGTGCCTGCACCTGCACCTTCTTTGTTCGTCTCCGGCGCCTTACTCGTTGCACCTCCGCATGCGGATAAGCTGATGATGATCATACATGAAAAAAGTATCGCAGCTGTTCTTTTCAAATTGATGACCTTCCTCTCAATCATGCTCAAAAAATGACTTTGCTACGAATACCATGCCCCTTCTTTTCACATTTCATGTATAAGAAATTCCAATTGGAACAAAATACAATTGCATAAATTGTCCAGATTCGTAAGAGGAGGTACAACATTGGCAGAACAACACAATCATCAGCCACCAGATCGGTCCAGACGACAATTCCTTAAATATTCAGGCGCAGCCATCAGCGGTGCTGTCATTGGCGGCGTTATCGGTGGAGCCATTGCAGGCGGGTTCAAGAAAAAAGCCCCTGCTCCCGCACCTACGCCTACCACACCAGGTGGTCAAGCAGCTGCCGTAGCTGATTACAACCAAGCAACCATGTATTTCACACAGAGTCAGCTCCAAATTACGCAAGCAGCGGTGGAACGCATCTTCCCCAAAGATGATCTGGGACCAGGGGCGGCCGAGCTCGGCGTTGCTTACTATATTGATCACCAACTAGCCAGCCCTTGGGGAATCAATGGCCGCGAATATCGAACAGGTCCGTACGTCAAAGGCGAGGCGACGCAAGGTGATTATCAGAGCATTCACCGCACTGAAGTGTTCAACCTCGGCCTCATCGCCATTCAGGACGCGAGCATGAAGAAATACAACAATAAGTTCCCTGACCTCGCGGATGATCAGAAGGATGCCATTCTAACACTACTGGAGAAGGGCGATATAGAAGTCATCAACGGAATAACAGGTACCAGCTTCTTCAATCTATTACGGACCCTTACGTTAGAGGGTGTATATGCTGATCCGCTGTATGGCGGCAACAAGAACATGCAGGGCTGGAAAATGCGTAAATATCCGGGCAACCAGATGAGTTATACCAATATTATGGAGAAAGCAGAATTCGTCACCATGGAACCGATGAGTCTTCGCGACCACATCGCACATTAGTCCCTACTAAGCTAGAAAGAAGGTGCCTAACATGGCAACAAAAATGCCAAAAGTCCCTGTCGTGATCGTCGGGATGGGTTGGCTCGGAGGCATAATCGCCGCTGAATTATCCAAACAAGGCGTGAAGGTCGTCGGGCTCGAACGCGGAAAGCCGCGCGCAACGGAAGATTACTACATGGTGCACGATGAATTGCGTTACGCTATGCGCTATGACCTGATGCAAGATCTGTCCAAAGAGACGATTACCTTCCGCAATACCAGTAAAATGACCGCGCTGCCAATGCGTTCTTACGGCTCCTTCCTGCTCGGCGAAGGACTCGGCGGTTCGGGTATTCATTGGAATGGACAGACCTTCCGTTTCCTCCCGTACGACTTCGAGATCCACAGCAAGACCGTCGAACGGTATGGTAAGAAGAAGATCCCCGACGGGATGCTGCTCCAAGACTGGGGTATTACATATGACGAGCTTGAACCGTATTTCTACAAGTTCGAAGAAGTAGCGGGAATCTCGGGTGAACAGGAACAAACACCTATGGTAGGCAAGCGTTCCAAGCCTTTCCCAACCAAACCGATGCTGAAAACCCCGATCCTGAAAATGTTCGAGGACGCAACAAAAAAACTCGGCTACCATCCGTACATGATGCCGTCGGCCAACCTATCTGAGCAATACACGAATCCAGACGGGATTACGCGTGCCGCGTGCCAATATTGCGGATACTGCGAGCGGTTCGGATGTGAATATGGCGCAAAAGCGGATCCTGTCGTAACCGTCCTCCCTGTGGCGAATAAAACGGGTAATTTCGAACTCAGACCTTATTCCAACGTCGTCGAAGTGCTGCATGACGGCAAAAAAGCTTCCGGCGTCGTCTATGTCAACACCGTAACGGGAGAACGGTACGAACAGCCTGCGGATGTCGTCATTCTCGCGAGCTATGTATTTAATAATGTACGTCTACTCCTGACATCCAAATTAGGAAAACCATACGATCCGAAAACAGGAAAAGGTGTCGTCGGCAAAAACTATTGCTATCAGACAAATGGCGGTTCGGCAACAGGCTTCTTTGATGATAAAGAATTCAACCTTTACGCAGGCGCAGGTTCGCTTGGAATGGAGATTCCGGATTTCAATGGAGACAACTTCGACCATACGAACCTCAACTTCCTGCACGGCGCAGGCATTCGCATCTCGCAGACTGGGCAACGTCCGATCGCGACGAATCCCGTTCCGAAAGGGACGCCGACATGGGGAGCAGAATTTAAGAAACAATCCCTGAAATATGCGAACAACACCTTAACCGTATCACCGCAAGGCTCTAGTCTCCCATGGCAGCATCATTATTTGGACCTGGATCCAACCTTTAAGGATGCCTATGGATTACCACTTATGCGCATTACGTTCGATTTCGAAGATCAAGACCGTGAAATGATCAAGTTCATGGCTTCGAAGACGGAAGAAATCATGAAGGAAATGAATCCGACATCGATCGGCGTGTCGAACAAGCTTGGTCCGTACAATATCGTTCCGTATCAATCCACGCACAATACGGGCGGTGCGATTATGGGAGCTGATCCTTCGACGTCGGTTGTCAATTCCTATCTTCAAATGTGGGATGCAGAGAATGTATTCGTCGTCGGCGCTTCAGCATTCCCGCATAATAGCGGATACAATCCAACGGGGACCGTCGGGGCATTAGCTTACCGGGCCGTGGATGGAATAGCTAAATATTTGAAATCAGGCGGCATGGTTGTTTAATTAACACCATGGTTAGAAGCGGAGGGCTTCAGATGGAACAGGACAACTGGGTATTTCATTTTGCGGAAGCGCGCAAACGGTTAATCATCGTAGCCATTTGGTTCATCATGACCTTTAGTGCAGGGCTCTATGTCGCTCCCGCGATCTTGCTGTACTTGAAGTCGCAGCCGCTGGCGGAGCCAATCGCTTGGAATGTATTCTCCTTCACGGACGGGCTGTTGATCTATATGAAGTGCGCTCTATTATTCGCATTATTGTTCACTGTGCCTGTCATGCTCTATCAGTTGTGGGCATTCGCGAGACCGGGGTTAACCGACGAGGAAGCATCCAGCGCCTTCCCCTACATACCGGTGGCATTCCTGTTGTTCTTGACAGGGTTATCCTTCAGTTATTACGTTGTCTTCCCGATGATGCTGCGATTCATGAAGCGAATGAATCACACGATTGGTGCGATAGAAACCTATGGTATTGACCGATACTTTTCCTTTCTGTTCGACTTGGTCATTCCCTTAGCTGCCGCCTTTGAGTTGCCAGTGATCATCTTATTCCTAACCCGAATCGGATTATTGACACCGGACCGTCTCAAAATGACACGAAAATATGCTTACTTGGGACTTGCGATATTCGGCTCATGCATTTCGCCGCCGGATTTCATTTCCCATCTGTCTGTTACGATCCCTCTAATCCTGCTGTTCGAGATTAGCATCTATATTTCGAGTCGACAATGGCGCCATATGCAGACAAGAACTGAACCATGAAAGCATGAGAAAGGATGAAGTTACATGTTCAATAACATCGGAGTATCCGGATTGATTATTATTCTGGCGATCGCGCTTATTCTCTTCGGACCATCCAAGCTGCCGCAGCTTGGACGAGCATTCGGGGATACACTGCGTGAATTTCGCAACTCAACCCGAGGTATGGTTGAAGAAGAAGATCATGCAGAAAATACGCAGCCGAAGCAAATTGCTGAGAAATAAGTCGGATCGATAACGTCAAGACAAAAAAGGAAGCTAACCACTTAGCATGTGGAAGCTTCCTTTTTCAGTGAATTCGATTATAAACCCGAGAAGGCGATCAACAGAATCCCCGCTACGACACTGCACGCTGCCGCAATTCTTCGCATACCGCTCTTCTCTTTCAATACAAGAATACCTAACACAGTACCGAACACGATACCTACTTCACGCAGCGGCGAAATGTAGGACACCTCGACATGCTGCATCGCGAACAAGAACAATAAGTATGAGCCTGGCGAGAGGATGGATCCGATGACGAACGTCATCCGGTTAGACCGAAGCACGTTCTTCACCCGTCTGGATTTGATGACGCTTGGTGTCAGACCAAGAATGAATCCGATATTCGACAGAGCCAGTAGACTTAATGGAGATAAGTATAATAAGTTCTGTTTATCAATCAACGTATAACTTGTGACACACAATCCTACGGATAGCGCATATAACCATGGTTTGTACGAAGAAGGCAACGCGTTCTTCTTCCACGACCAACCGCTCATTAGAAAGAAACCGATTAACATGCATATTATACCGATCCATGCCCAAGACGCTAACGATTCACCGAATACAAGGACACCTAATAGGGGTATCAGCAACGTCGCTGTTCCGCGCATGACCGGATACACTTGGGACAAATCCCCCATCTGATACGTTCGAGACAACAAGGTTGCATATATTCCTTGCATCACCATCGATAGCCCCATCCATACAAAGGCAACGACCGGAAATGATTTCGATGCCAGTTCCACAATAAGCGTGGGTAATAAGACGACGGTTACAGGAATGAATATTAACCATAAAAATACACTCTTATCCTGACTTTGCTTCGTGAATAAATTCCATACGGCGTGAGCCATCCCCGAGCAAAGGACGAGGATCAAGGAGATTACGACCACCTGTTCCACCTTCACTTCTTCTGAATGTTGTATCAACACAATAACACACAAACACACATAAACACAATATTAATATTTGTATTTTTGTGTATAACATAAAAAACCCTAACACCTCACGTGTCAGGGTTGTTGAATTTACAGTTGATACGTAATTTCTATGCCATGCTCTTTGTACTTCTGAACGATCTCCTCCGAAACATGAGAGTCTGTAATAAATCGCTCGACTTCTGTTGCACCGCAGACTTTGATTAAAGAGACCGCATCGAATTTACTGCTATCTGCCAGTGCGAAGGTGCGTTTCGCATTCTGGTGCATGATTTTCTTGATCTGTATTTCCGCTATCCCGTAATCTGTTATGCCCTCGGTTAAAGTCACGCCGCTCATACTCATAAAGAATAAATCTGCATGGAACCGGCTCGCGAACTCCTGCGCTAGATCTCCGATGGTACCTTGTTCAGAATTTCGAATAACGCCTCCGATCAGAATGATCGTATAGTTCGGCTTCGACATCAGGTCATGCGCGATCGGGAGGGAATTCGTAATAATGGTTAACCGATCGAATTTCCGCTTGAGCACTTGCGCAAAATGATTATTCGTTGTACTCACATCTAATGCAATGGATTGGCCTTCTTCGACGAAGGACGCAGCAATCTCCGCGAGTTCATTCTTCTCTTCCAGGTAGGTATTCTCTCGCAGTGTCCGAGGAATTTCACGGCTGTAGTCCATTTCAGTCAGAATCGCACCACCATGAACCCTTCTTAGAACCCCTTCACTCTCTAGGAATTCCAAATCTCTGCGAATCGTCTCGAAGGACACCTGAAAAATCTGAATCAAATCCGAAGCTCGAACAGATTTCTCCTGCTGCAGCTTCTGTAATATGGCTTGATGTCTTTCTTCTACGAACATCATTTCCTCTCCTTTCTTCTTCTTCGAATATCGAAGGACAACCCCAAACACTCATTCCTTCAGTATATACGACCGCTGCCCAAAAAGAAACGTACTGGCGTATCCATCACTTTTCTGCCTTAATTTTCTGAAAAAGCTGGGTTAGCACCACCTAGTCCCCCCTCGTTCCGATTTTTGCTCTGATATGCGCTTATTTCAAGGTTGAATACAAATCCCTGTATTTATATTCATGGTACAATTAAGTTTCAAAATTGATCGTGACAAAATTGCAGAACAGGATGTGAACCCCATGGATTCTTGGAAAAAAAATCTCTATGTGCTCTGGGCTGGCGTTTTCTTCTGCAGTACCGCGTTCTCCATGTCAGTCCCTTTTCTATCCCTTTTTATCAGCAGTGACCTCCATGTGACAACGAATCTCTCTTTATGGTCAGGCATTGCTTTCGGCATTACGTTCCTCGCAAGCGCCATGATCGCCCCGTACTGGGGATCGCTAGCAGACAAATACGGCCGGAAGCCGATGCTGCTCCGCTCTGGCTTCGCACTTGCCGGCATTTACGTCTTAACCGCGCTCGTACAGAATCCTTATCAGCTGATTGCAGTCCGCATTCTATCAGGACTTCTCGCAGGATATGTACCCGCAGCGATTGCGCTCGTCGGAACCAACACGCCGGAGAAGCATGTCGGCCATGCCTTAGGAATTATGGCAACCGCAAGCGCAGCTGGAAGCATTATCGGACCGATGATTGGCGGAACAATGAGCCGGTTCTTCGGTTATCGCGAGACGTTCTTCCTCTCCGCGATTGTAGTTCTTATCTCAGCGCTAATCGCGCTTATCGGAATTAAAGAAGAGAAATTCGATCGCAACCGGTCCCGTTCGCATGTGCTCGATGATCTGAAGCAAGCGGCAAGCAACCGTCCGCTCATGAATCAATTTATGACGGTGTTGATCGTCAGTGGATCGGTCATGATCCTTGAACCCCTGCTCACGCTATATGTCCTCGATATGGGGATTACGCATGGCGATGCCTCGTTCAGCTCCGGCATCATTTTCTCCGCCGTCGGGATCGCAACCGTGATCGCCGCGCCGCAATGGGGTAAGCTTGGCGCCAAATACGGGTATCGTAAAATATTGATGATCGGACTAATCGGAGGCGGGATTGGGAATCTCCTTCAAATCTTCTTCCACCATATTGTAGGATTCGGCATTTTACGGTTCGTCTACGGGCTCTTCTTCGCCGCCGTCTATCCTGCACTCAATGCGCTTATCGTGCAGGCGACGACACCGGATTTTCGCGGACGCGCCTTCAGCTTGAACCAATCCGCGAACCAGCTCGGCACGATGGCAGGTCCAATGATCGGCGGAGCGCTTGGCGGATGGCTTCCGATTCCCTATGTTTTTGTCTTAAACGGCTTACTTCTCTTAATGACAGCCTTAACCATCCGCCTCCAAGACCGCAAACAGCAACAAGCCGTCAAAAAGCTTGCATAACTCCAAAGACGTTGCCCTGGCATATATTCAGGGTGAACGTCTTTCTTATTTCTAGGGCCTAACAGAATGATCTGAATTGATTCAAATCTCATGTACCCCTACAGGGTTATTTAATACTTGTTCAAAAGCCCGCCGTGCTTCATAATAGGTATGTTATTGGCAAGGTAAATTAAGGGAGGCGATGAAATGAAATTGCGGGTATCTGCCGTACAATATCATTTACACACCATTTCGAAATTTCAAGAATTCGCGGATCAAGTCGAACATTATGTTAGAACCGCGGATGAATTCAATACGGACTTTGTCCTCTTTCCCGAATTTCTGACAACACAGCTTATGTCCATCGGGAATGACAAAGCGGCTGCATTAACCATACAAGAACTGCCAGACTACACAGATGCTTACTTAAGCCTCTTCACCGGCCTCGCGAAAAAATACGGGATGCATATCATCGGCGGCACGCATGTGATTCGCCGGAACGATAAACTGTATAATGTTGCGCATCTCTTCTACCCGGATGGCCGCGTAGCGGAGCAAGCCAAAATCCATATCACGCCTACCGAAGTCACAGAATGGAATATGTCTGCTGGCGATGGCGTCGAAGTGTTCGAGACCGAGAAAGGGAAGATCGGGCTCTTAACCTGCTACGATATCGAGTTCCCTGAAATCGTGCGGATGGTGCGCGCAAAAGGCGCCGATGTCATCTTCTGCCCATCTTGTACCGATGACCGCCACGGGTTCCACCGTGTCCGTTACAGCTGTCATGCGCGTACAATCGAAAATCAAATCTACGTCGTGACGACCGGTACGATCGGTTCCTTGCCGACCGTCGACTTCATGCGCGGGAACTTCGGACAAGCGGCGGTCTTGTCGCCGAACGATGTGCCTTTCCCACCTCGCGGCATTATCGCAGAGGGCGAGATCAACAATGATATGATCATTACCGCGGATCTCGATCTCTCGCTCCTGCATCAAGTTCGGGAGAACGGTTCCGTAACGACATGGCGCGATCGCCGTACGGATCTCTACCCGGATTGGTAGGACCTGAATTCATGTCGTATAACAAATCATTTTACGTCTTTCAGGAAACGACGCCGCTGCCTGTCACGATTCGCAACTACCGGGTATCCGATATTCCGGAGATGATCGACATTCAACGGGAGTGCTTCCCGCCTCCCTTCCCTTCCGAGTTGTTGTGGAATGAGGAACAACTTCAGAGCCATATCGAACGATTCCCGGAAGGCGCGCTATGCGCTGAAGCCGATGGCCGGCTGATCGGATCCATGACCGGACTGATCACGCAGTTCGATCCCGACCATCCGCAGCATCGTTGGGAAGACGTCACGGATCACGGCTATATCCGCAACCATCAACCGGACGGGAACTCGCTGTACGTTGTCGATATCAGCGTCCGTCCTGATTACCGCAAATACGGCATCGGCAAGTGGCTGATGCAATCGATGTACGAGACTGTCGTCCAGCTGCGATTGGAGCGACTCTTGGGGGGCGGGCGCATGCCTGGATATCATCGCTTTGCGGACCGTATGACGCCTGAGGCGTATGCCGACGCGGTCATGAAGGGCGAGCTGCGCGACCCGGTCATTACTTTCCTGCTGCGCTGCGGCCGCACGCCCGTCGTCGTCGCACGCGACTATCTGGAAGACGAAGAATCGTGCAACCATGCCCTATTGATGGAATGGAAGAATCCGTTCCTGTCCACCTAATAAATCTACGAACGAATTGAGAGGAGCAACGTTCCCTATGGAATATATCCGCATTACATCCATTGATGACCCGCTATTCACGAAAATGCATAACTTAATGAAATCAATTTTCCCGCCGGAAGAGGTGCTAGCTTTCGATCTCTGGCGCGAACCGCTGCAAGATCCGGATATTCGCGTCTTCGTCGCTGTACATGAAGGCGAAGTCGTCGGCGCAACGGAATACCGCTACGTGAAGCCGCTGAATGTCGCGATGACGGACTTCACAATTATCGGCAAGCCTGGGCTTGGGATTGGTCGCTTCCTCTACAAGAACCGTGAACGCGATCTCGATCAGCTCGCTGCGGAAGCCGGTATCCCGATGCTTGGCATGTTCGCGGAAATCTATGATCCGTACCAATCCAACGACCATGCGTTCGGCGGCGTTGCGCCTATGAACCCGATCGTTCGCCGTGAAGTCTTATCGCACCTCGGTTACCAGCGTCTTGACTTTCCATATGTGCATCCATCATGGGGCAATGACGGCGAATCCGTCGAAGGTCTTGACTTCTGCTTCATGCCGATGGATGAGCAGACGACGACTCTGCCTGGTCAGTTAATCGTTGACTTCCTCTCTTGGTACTACGCTGTGCTTCCGAACAAACCACAAGCGTGGCTTGATATGGTTGATCAATTGAAGCAAACGCCGGAGGTTGCGCTTCGACCGCTATAATCAACAATCGATGACGATAGAAAAGACGCTCACATCACCCTGTTCAGGGGATGCTGAGCGTCTTTTGTTAGAATATCTATTCCTTGCCTGGGAAAGCCTTCAGCAACACCTTCATCGACTCCGCACGCGTCGTAGACGCATTCGGTGCGAATTGGTTGCTGCCTCGCCCTTGAATCCAGCCTTGCTGCACGGCTGCATCAATGGCTCCGAGCGCCCATGCCGGGATGAGCTTGTCGTCCGCGAAGCTCGTTCTTGTGCTGTCATCAGTCGACAGCTTCAAGGCTCTTGCGACCATCGTCACCATCTCTGCGCGGCTAATCGGCTGGTTCGGCATGAACCGCTGATCCGCATACCCTTGAATGAGTCCGAGTTCTATAGCTTGCGCCACAGCTTCGCTCGCCCATGCTGGGATCGAGGCTTGATCTGCGAACACCTTCGCATGCCCTTCACCGCTCAGCTGCATTGCCTTCGTGAGCCATACCGTGAACTCCGCGCGCGTTACGGACTGATCCGGTCGGAATGTTCCATCCGGGTATCCGTTCGTCATGCCACGCTGTACGGCTGCTTGAATATCCTTCGCAGCCCAGTGATCTGCGATGTCCTGGAAGACAGGTTTGGACTCGGCTGGCTTACGATCGACGGCGAAGACGGCGAAAATCCCGACACTGCGCGTATCCGCTTGGATCGTACTGCCCGTTACCGTGCCGCCGAGTTCCACCCAACGCGAAGCTGCTTTATCGTATTGGAACACGAATGCTTGTTGGTCTTTGCCTAGCTTACCGGCATCGAATGCCAAGCTGATCTGGATCGGCTTCTCGAAGTCGCCCTGCCCATCCTTCGACAATTCGAATACCGGACTTAAGACATTCGGCTGCTGCTTCAGTAAATCAGCGGCATTGTCGATTTTCTTCAGCTGCACCTTCGTCGTTGCTTTGACGGCGCCTGCCGGAATAGAGATGTTGATCTGATTTCCTAAGCTGACCGTTCCCGCTTTGCCGGCTTGAATTGTCGCTTCGCCTTCCTTCACGGCTGGCGGTTGGACGTTGCCTCCGGACGTTGTAGTTGAGCCAGGCCCAGGATTTTCAGGATTTGGATTTTCTGGTTTTGGCTCCGTTTCACTGAATGATTTCTCAAACAGGTCATTCAGACCGCGGAGTTTCTCCACGACTGTCTCAAAATGATACGGGTATCGATCGAGCAGGAACATCAATTGTTTACGAAGTTCCTTGTTCCCTTTGTTTTCCTTTTCACTTCTCTCGACCAATTTCTCGGCTGCGTCGATTAATTGTTTATACGGTACCATCAGATCTTCCCCGTACACTTCGAACTCATAGATGGAATAGCCGTAGTATTCGCCATAGACCGGCATGCGCTCTACGCCTTGGAATTTCACGTACCTGGCCTGCTTCGGCTCGAATTTAATTGTACTCGTCTCCCGCTTATCGCTAGCCGTCAGAATTTGATCGTCTTCCATTACATTATTCCATGTTACGTTGTCGGTAGAGTAGAGAATCTTGAACCGTTTCGCGGCTGTCTCCCATCCGATAACGACTTTACTAATATTTTGCGTTTTGCCCAGGTCAACAGTGAACCACGAATCGTCTTTGTACGTACTCGACCAACGTGAGAGCATATTACCATCAACGGCTTGACTCGAAGGAACCCATGCCGCCTCCAATCCCGACGCATCGGTTGGCTGGTGCAGCGCATAATTGTTCACATCAAGCAGCGGAGTGAACCGATTATAGACTTGCAGATTATCGATTGTTCCTTTGAACGCGTTGGTTGCACTGCCGATTTTCGCAACAGGCAGGACAAGCGTCTGAATGCGCTGTACAGGCTGCGCCAGCTTCTCAACGTATTCATTGCCGTTCACATAGAGCGAGACGCCGTTACTATCCCCTGTGAGGAGAATATGTGTCCATTGGCCAGCAGGCACTTCATAGTTGAAAACGCTGTTATATCCTTCTTTCGAAAACCCTAACTTACCTGTTTGGCCTTGCTTTAGCTTCACCGTTCCCGCAGGAGACTCCATCAAGACGGCATCATCCGGATTGTCTTGATCCGGATTAATCCACATCGAGACGGTCCAACCGAAGCCTAAGCTATTTAGCGGAGTCTCCAAATAACTCGCGCCGCCGTTGAAATGCGCGGCTTGCCCATATCTTCCTTTAACAAAGTCAACGTTCGTACCTGTTGCATGATATCCGTTACCAGAAGCGTCATTGAAATTGTTCTCGAACGAATAATTAAGGACGATCCCTTCCGCATTGTTGACTTTGACGTCATAAGTAAGTTGCGTATTCGGCGCATCGCCCATTTTCTCGGCCGTCTTCACGAAGGTATCGTAGTCCACGTCGCTTCTCGCGCCATGCCACATTTTCTCGGACAACACCTGGATGGCGGGTACTAAGCGGACATGCGTATCGTCGGAGGACAGTCCTGCCTCGTACGAAATATCATTCCAAAGTGCGAGCATGCCTCCCTTTAATTTAGGATGACCGAATGGCAATGTTTCGCCGTACCATTTCACTGGCTCCCATTCGTTATACAGCAGTGAGGCATTTAAATAATCCGCATACAGCCGCGGTACGAGATACAAATAGCTGTTATTTGTGTTAATGATGTCATAGCCTAGTTCGATCGCCTGACTTGGCCCGCCATACGGCAAATGCCAGATCGCCATCGTCGCTTGGTTGCTGATCGGTGTCTTCCCAGCATAAGCTTGCATGCCGCCCCATAAGATTGGATGCTTGCCCTTGTCATTGATGAACTTGATCATCGTGTCCATATACTTACGAAAATCTTCCGTAGGACCCGAGTATTCGTCCGTTCCAATTTGAACGTCAGGGCCGAGGAAGGTCGGTTCCCCGCCGTTGTAGCCGTCGATATACTCAGCGAAGAGGTTCTTCACGAACTCGACCGTTTCCGGCTTGGAGATATCCAGATGCGAATCGTTGCCAAGATCCTTGTTATACGTTGTAAACACACGTGAGTGTCCTGGCGTATCGATCTCCGGAATGATGTTAATGCCGTAATCTTGCCCTAACCGCTGCAAATCGCGGAACTCTTCCTTCGTATAGTGGCCGTTCTTACTCGCCAGCCCTGGGTAGAGCTCGCTCTCCAGCCTGAACGCTGCACGCTGGTTGTTCGGCGGCAATGGAGACCCAACATCGTCATTCAAGTGAATTTGCAGGTCGGTCATTTTGTACCAGGCCATCATCTTCACGTAATCACGCAAGAAATCAATCGTATAGAACTTGCGTGCCACGTCGATCATGAATCCGCGTGTCTCGTATTTCGGATAGTCGCGGGACTGTCCCGTCGGAATGTTCTGATGAGCCGCATCTGCTTTCAGAATCTGCAGTACGGAACGCGTACCGCCGAAGACGCCTTTTACCGCCAACGCCTTAATCGATACCATATCAGCGACATCCAGAAAATAGCCTTCCTCACCTAAGGTCGTATCGTTCGAATCAATAGCCAAGTAGATATCGCCTGCGGACGGAGCCCCCTGCACCACAGGAATATCCCATCCCGTAATCGCTTTCAAATCTTCTTGCGTAATGGCAGCCGTCTTCGCTAGCGCCTCGTTGTTATAGACAATATGCGCATCTTTCTTTAGCTCGAAATAACCATTGCCTCCATACCATTCACGCAGCGATGGAACGACCTTCGGCTCTGGATTCAAGCCTCCCGTCTGCTGATACAATCCTGGCACCATGACCTCATAATCTGGTGTAATTGCCTTCTGCGTCGGATCATTTATGTTCTGCACTTGCAGCATCACGTGAACCATTTGATCGACGAGCGGCGTATGGATGACGCCTTGCTTATCGATGACCGGCAGCGCATCCGATCCGTAAATGGATACCTGATAGCCTTCCGGCATCGCAGGGAACGGGAACCGCGTCTGTCCTTGATTGAGCGGCTCAATGCCCTTGATTTGATTGATCACTTTGACCAGCGGATCTTCGCTGTACACTTCGAACTCATAGAACGAATAGCCGTACAGAATGCCATCGACCGGTTTGCGTTCGACCCCCTCGAACTTCACGTATCTCGCTTCCCGCGACGGGAAATTGATGATTTCCGTCCCGCCTTTGCAGTTGATGAGATCGCTGTCGTTCTGTAGGACAGGCTCCCATTCTTCCCCATAGACGGACGTGAGGACGCGGTAAGAATTTGCTGGCGTCTGCCAGCGGATGATGACTTGGCCAACGTCTTTCTTCTCGCCTAGATCCACTTCGAACCACTGATCATCGAATTTGTCAGAAGACCAACGACTCGTTATATCGCCATCGACAGCGTTTTTAGGGAAATGTGCATAGTCGACTTCATTGCCCGATACCTTAACTTGCTTATGTAGCGCATAATTTTCCCTTGCGCCGCTTGACGCTGCTGCCGGTACAATTTCTTGCGCGTTAGGCATGTCAGGTGAGACGATCGCATCCGGCATATCTTCCGGAGGAGGTGCCGTCGGTAAGTCTGGCTGAGTCCCTGGTACCGGGTTCTCCGGTGCCGTCTGCACAATCTCGTCCGTCCCCCCGTCTCCTTCTGCAAACATCACTTGCGGGTGAACGGAAAATACGATCGAAAATAAGAGTACAAATGATAATAACAACGAACACCTTTGCTGATTCTTATGACTTCGCTTCATGCCTCATCCCCATTTCCTAGATTGAAATGAACCATTCTGTATTTGGAGCAGTTGCGACAGGTCCCGGGTGCCCGTCTTTTGACCAAGAAGCCTCTTCACAGTTAATACTATGAGACGTATTCACCTAAGAAAAATAGATAAATCGTTACATTCATATACATTTGTTTACTTTTCATCATAATATAAATAAAATCCCATCAAATATAATTGATGGGATTCGGAATTCTATGAAATTGACTTTTTCAGATAATAGCGTTGATGACCTAAGGGGCAGTCTTCTAGTACACCGAAAATCTCGTAACCGTGCTTCACATAAAAATCTTTGGCTTGGAAGTCAAACGTATCGACATGAATCAGATGACATCCATATGCCTTTACCGCATTCTCGATCTCTCGCAGCAACCGGGACCCCAGACCCTTTTTTCGATAGTCCTCTCGAACCCATAGTGCATCAATCGCGATGCATTTCCATGCATAATGGATACAGTTGATCCCTGCAACAATGTCACCGTATTCATCTTTTATATGCCTATTGATTGCCTCAACCGGAATGGGTGGTTCAAAAGGCACGTGTGATTCGTTATAATCGCAGATTCCTTTTTCAATAAAATCCATATCATGTTTTGTGCTTTCAACGATTCGAAATGAACTCATGATCTTTCTCCTACCTTTTCGTTTACTCCTGTATCCAGGTATTATCAATTGTATAGGAGTAGGAAATAATGTATAGGTAAAGAATCGTTCTAAATCAGTTATGCCCTGCGTTATCAAGCCGGAAAGAACTTATCTGTCCATACAAAATCAACCTCAGCATCCATCGCCGCAGCCTCGTCCTCCGGACGATCACCGATATAAATCACGCCTTCTGCCGCTGCATCTGGGTTCATGGCGATATGTTCTCGGATCATAGCTCCTGAAGGCTTCCGGCGTGCAACGGCATCCCGCTTCCGATACTTGTGAATCTTTGCTTTCGGATGCGCATAACACACCTGAACAGCTGGATAAGGCGAGAGTTCTAACGCTTCGAATACGGCATGGATTCGTTGCATCGCTTTTTTCTCCGTAACATGACCGAACGCTACACCCGCTTGATTCGTGACAATACCAATGGTATGCCCTTGGTCTAACAAGGCATGTAGGATCTCTTTTCGATATGGCAATAGAACCCATTGATCATAATTCCGATCTGGGTGATCCATGTAAGAGCTAATCAGCGTTCCATCAAGGTCGAACAAGACCAGCATTTTGCGATGCCTCCTCCCTTTTCCCATTATAAATCATCGTTTCCTCGACCATACTAATGACAAGCCTGTACGAAAATCGTTCAAGGAGGTTGATGTCATGCATACAGTCTGGAAAGGCGCCATTAGCTTTGGGTTGGTCAACGTTCCTGTGAAAATGTTCTCAGCAACAGAAGATAAAGATATCTCCATGCGTTACATTCATAAGAAGTGTAATACGCCCTTATCCTATGTAAGAAAATGCAAAACATGCGATACCGAAGTGGAATGGGAAGAAATTTCGAAGGGCTATGAGTATGAGCCTGGTAAATTCGTGATTTTCGAGAAGGATGAACTGGAGAAGTTGTCTGGAGAAATCACCAAAGAAATAAAAATATTAGACTTTGTTCATTTGAACGATATTGATCCGATTTATTTCCAGAAAACATACTACTTGTCTCCAATCGAGACAGGCGCCCATGCGTATAATCTGCTGCTCGAGTCCATGAAACAAACACAGAAAATTGGCATTTCCCAAGTATCGATTCGTTCCAAGAGCAGTCTTGCTGCCATTCGGGTGATTGACAATTGTATTGCGATGGAGACGATCTTCTATCCGGATGAGATTCGCCCGGTCAGCCAAGTGCCGAACTTGCCGCAGACGCCTGTGATGGTGAATGAAAAGGAACTCAATATGGCGAAAATGTTAATCGACCAATTGACGACACCATTCGAACCCGAGAAATATAAAGATAACTACCGCGCGGCATTGCTCGAGGCGATCGAGCATAAAATTGCCGGAGAAGAGATTAATGTGGCCCCTGCGGCGCAGAAGACCAATGTCATTGATCTCATGTCTGCCCTGCAGGCAAGTCTGGATGTCGTGAAACCGGTTATTGCAGCTGATACGGGCGCACCAACACCAACCAAGCCAAAGCCGCGCGGACGCAAAAAAGCGAAGGAGACTGCTTCATAACATGGGATTCACCGGACTGCAAGTATATGGCATGACCCTACCGGTCAAGCCGATGTCCCCCATCTATCAAGATCAGCTTCCGAAGGGAACCGATATGGGATATCAGTTAAAATGGGACGGCGTGCGGTCGCTCGCTGCCCTCTCGAAAGGGCAAGTGATGCTCTATTCCAAAAACATGCTGACACAAAATGCGGCTTTCCCTGAAATCGTGGCCGTGCTGCAGAACCAGTTCCCCGATAACAGTCTCTTGTTGGATGGGGAACTCGTGATGTTCGATACTGTCTTGCAACGGCCAGATTTCAAACGGATCCAACAACGTGTTCGGAGCAAACGGATCGTATCCACGGAATCGCAATATCCGAATCATCAGCCCATATACGTTGTTTTCGATATCCTCTATGAGAACGGCTATGATTGGTCCAACCAGCCTTTTGAGGCGCGTCACCACCGTCTTGGCGAATTACTGCCAGAGAAGCTGCCTCAGCTCTTCGTCACTGATCTATTCCTCGATGGCGATCTCCTCTGGAACTGGGTCGAAGAGCATCAATGGGAGGGTGTCGTCAGCAAACGGTTAACAAGCCGTTACCACGAGGGCAAGAAGCATCAGGATTGGTGGAAACGGAAGACATCCATCAACCTAGAAGTGGACATCTATGGGATCACAATTCGAGAAGGCCGTGTCGCAAGCATGGTGATGGTCTACGATGGCGCTTACTTCGGCCGCGTGTCTCTCGGACTAAATGGAGTAGATAAAGGCCGATTAATGGACTACGCGACATCTCACCCCGCTGCGCTTGCTCCATTCACTTCCTTACCAGAGGATCTAAAGAAAGAACAAGTCCTGTGGCTCTCTCAGCCTTTACGCTGTGAGGTGACAGGACTTGAAATTACGCACCAGGGCGTGTTGCGGCACCCTAAAATCAGCCATAAGCCGAAACTATTACTAGAGAGGAAGTAAATTCATGAGCGTTGGCCAGAAAGAGAAAATCATAGTCGAAGGCAACGAAATTACCATTTCGAATCCGCATAAGCTTCTCTGGCCTGAGGTGCAATTGACGAAGCTGGAATACTTGAACAAGCTCGTCTTCCTCGCTCCCTATCTGCTCCGCTACTGCTCCAACCGCCATCTGACGACGATTCGTTATCCAAATGGCGTCGCGGATAAGTCCTTCTATCAGAAAAATTGTCCAACAGGGAAACCTGACTTCGTGCAGATCGCTCCATTAGAGGACATTGACTATGTGAACCTTAACTCATTATCGACCCTCATGTGGCTTGGCAATCTAGCTTGTCTAGAATTCCATCCTTCGCTTCATTATATTGGACGTACGGCACCCGTGGAATGGATTATCGATCTCGATCCAAGCCGCGATCCTGAGCCGCGCATCATGGAAGCTGCACAAGCGATCGGCGAGATCCTCGACTCTTTGCGTATTACATCCATACCCAAAACATCCGGCGCGACCGGCGTGCAAATCTATATCCCACTTCCGTCCGATGAACGGTATTCCTTCGACCAATTGCGTCAGCTTGGGCATTTCATTGCTTCATTCGCCGTTCAGAAGTACCCGAAGTTGTTCACCATTGAACGATTCAAAAAAAATCGCGGAGGTCTCATCTATATCGATTATCTCCAGCACGGTTATGGAAGGACCTTATCTGCCCCTTATACACCGCGTGCGAGAGCTCATGCCACCCTCTCAACACCGCTGCTCTGGTCCGAAGTCGCACAACGTCCCGATGCGAAGGAATTCAATTTGCGTAACATTGAAGAACGCTTGAATAAACTTGGCGATCTTATTACCCGTGTTCCGGGACAGAATTTGGATGCGGTGTTGGGAAAGTTGAGCTCCGTGAGCCATTAAACATTATTTTGCAAATTGGCTGAGCATATTCTTCCGTCGATATACACTTAGCATGATCCCCATGACGGTCATATTCATAACCAAAGCATTCCCTCCATAAGAGATGAGCGGCATGGCTACTGATGTAATCGGCAGTAGACCGACTGACATGAGTATACTGTAGATAAACTTGAAGCTTATCACGGTTGATAATCCAATGATTAATGCTCGTCCGAAAGGATCTTTAAGTTGTAAGGACATTCGAATCGTATGCCCTATCAAAATACATACCATACTGACCAACAACAGCCCAAAGCACCAACCCAAGCTATATATCAAATAGGGAAAGATCATATCATTATAGATATACGGCAAGTGTTTCATTTGAACACCGAAGCCTTGTCCCCACAAACCAGCGGAACGAATCACTTTGGATAAAGTAAGATACATATACCCGCTACCTGACGGATCTTGTGTAGGGTTGAACCAACTCGTAAGTCGCATGAGGATGAAGCTCATCTTGTCCTGATTCATGAATACCGCGAGGGCAATCATTAACATGAATGAAGCCATGCAACCGAGCAGCAGCTTGAACTGACGCGTCATAACAATATGTAATACGGAAATTCCGACGCAGTGAACGATTAATCCATCCATTAAAGGGGACATGAGGTAGAAATAGCCTGGTAGGACGACATACACTAGGATAGTTATCCAAGTATTCATCTGTCGTTCTTGTCCTCTCCTCCGGTCCATAACAATCTTTCCTGCAAAGGCTATCATGAATAAATAAGGGACTACTTCATAAACGTTCACACCAAACCTCCCGATAGCAAGGAAACTTCGAGAACCATTTACCCACATGCCAAACCAATGACAGAGCACCATTAGTCCTAAGGCACACCCATAAATCCACCACGAATAGTTCTGTAATTTTCGATAATCCAAGTAGTAGACCAGGACCATCATGACAACTCCGATTCCCGCATAAGTTAATTGGTTAGGCAAAAATATGTCTCTGAAACTCTGGTCTACTGCAAATTTCATTGCATACATGGCCAAGAATCCAATACCAACTAGAATCGCAACAATTGCAGCTAGCCCCCACTCCATGACAGGCTTATGCGCCGCATGAAATTGCTTACCGATGAGAATTGGATCACCGATCTGCGATAGCGCTTGTTCAATAGCTGTTTCTAATGAGATCCCAACGCTTAACTTATCATCAATAAGTTCCTCCAGGTGACTTAACAACTCCATCTGAATGTCTTGATGTACTTCTTTCGCGCGGACTTGCTTGCATACCTGTTGGAGATAACGATGGACTGCCTCGTGTTTCAGTAATATCTCGTTCATGCTTGTCCCTCCCCGATCACTTGATCCAGTGTCGTTCGGAAGAGTGCCCATTCCTTCTTCTTCTCTTCTAGCTGTTTTCTCCCTTTTTCCGTTATACGGTAATACTTACGATTTCGTCCGCCTTCATCGGACCAGAACGACTCTACGAGGAGATCAGACTCGAGTGTGTGCAAAATCGGGTATAACGTTCCTTCTTTTAAAGTAAACAGTCCGCTGGACCGCGTCTCCATCTCTTTTGTCATTTCATAGCCATACATTTCTTTGCGGCTCAATAAGGTAAGGATCAAGATCACCGTACTGCCCTTCATTAATTCCTTGTTAATCTTCATTGCGGCCTCCCCATTTACATCGAAGTTAGATGCATCGAATATCTAGGTATAGTATAAATATAATCCCAGAATATAACAATAGAGAATGACGCAAAACAACAAAAAAGAATTTCACCTGCAATGATGAACCTGGACTGATCACAATCCCAAGCAACACATCTTTATAATTCAAGGAGTGGGAGCCCCAACAGTACTTCTTTTGTAACGATAGTTGCGGCCCCTAATGTAATTTCAATGTTAAATCGTCATTTTCCGGCACTGGAGTAGATATAACGAATTGCTCGCAAAAGCCCACTCCAAATCGAGTCCTGCTCCGAAATATGCCTCACAGCAATCGGCTAATCGATCTAGTTGTTGAATTTGATCATCACGAAGACTGGCTGTGTCCTTCAGATGATCGTCTAGCGGGACTTCAATCGTACCACCCTCCGAACGGGTATACACCCCCGTCTCCTTCGTCCCGATTATCAATTGCGTGCTAGTCGCACCTCTACTGACCATGTATTGATCAGGAATAATTCTTCCCCCTACGACACTCTCTCCGAACCCCCAACAGGATTCTATCATCCGTACATCGCCATGCGTCACTGGGTGCCGTGTGAACAGCACACCTGAACAATCCGCCATGACCGTTTTTTGAATAATTACAGCCATCTTAGGAGATGAACTAATCCCTATTCTGCTTCGATACACACGCACTTGATCGGAATAACGGGACGCAGCAACCCGCTGAATCGCCTGCACTAGCTGCGTTCGATTGGTCAGATGAAGTTCTGTCCGGAATAAGCCTGCATAACTTGCTAGCACCCCATCTTCACCTACAGCAGAAGATCTCACCACACATGAATCTCCTAAATGTGCCATAATTTCATCCAATTGATGCAATACACTCTGATTTTCAGTATCTATAATTTCCTCCACGAGCTGATGCGATATGCCGTATCCTGTTGGAACAGGTAATCCCGCTCGTGCCGCTGCCCCTAATTGCACGGCTTTTCCACCAAAAGAATGCTCATCGTATATATCTTCAAGTCTCAGAATGCTCATCGTTCCATCCTCACCACAATCCCAGTATCTGAATCAAGTCTAATTCGTTCTCCGTCTTGAATCGTCTTTGTTGCATCTTTGCAGCCGACAATACAAGGTAAGTTAAACTCTCTAGCGATGATTGCTGCGTGACACACTAAGCCCCCTTTATCTGTTATAAGACCAGATACAAGATTGGCATAAGGCACAAAGCTTGGTGTTGTCATTGCAGTAACCAAAATATCTCCTTGTCGGAGCTGTTGTAGATGACCTTCCTCCAGGATCACACGTGCGACACCTTCAATCACACCACAATTGACACTCACACCGCTCGTAATGTACTCGACAGCGGATCCATCACTGGCATTATCCTCAGACGATATATCCTGTCTCTCGTTCAATAGATCCCTTAATTCCTTACTCCATGGTAAGTCAGCGTACACACCTGCTTCTACCCGTGCATGCAACTCATATATGGCTCGATCAAAACAAATAATCAAATCATATGCAGCTAAAGTTTCTTGATTCTCCAACAATTCGATATATCGTTGTTTGTATGCGGGGATATTCGCCTTAAATAACTGTAGAAAAGGTAGTGTCGCCTTCACGGCTTCCCGCATCTTCATTTCGTTACGTAATATGCGCTCTTCCTGATACCTGAGTATGTCTTGATATACGATTCTTAGAATCCCTTTCAACTCTTCGATTTCATTAGGATACAAATTTCTAATTGTATTCATTCACGTACCTCCTTCATCCACATAGACGACAAAAAAGACCATGGCGTACATCACCATGGTCCGATTCCCTTTACGCAATCATAAATCACGCATCCAAAATATGCGCTTCCAATAAGGGAGGTACAATGAGATTACAACGCATGTTTATCATTCGATCGAACTTGAATTCAAACTGCTTCTTCATTGGACGCTCACCCTCTCACATCTTAGTAAATTTCTTCCACTATCATATGGTTTTTGGTGTGAATTGTCAATTACATCCATTCCAAAAATTCAATGCGATTCCCAAAAGGGTCTTGTACATAGAATCGCCTAACGGCTTCTTCCACCCGTGCCATATCATCGATCACATGGATGCCATTTTGGAGCAAATAAGCACGCAGTTCATCCAACCTCTGAACATGAAATGCCGGATGGGCTTTGGTCGCAGGCACAAAATCCTTCTGTACACCAATATGAACCTCATGCTTACCACAACGGAACCATACGCCCCCTCGCTGTAGTAAAGGTTCGGGCTTCGGGATTTCAGGCCATCCGAGGAGATGATGGTAGAACGCTCGGGCTTCCGATTCACAGCCCCCTGGCGCTGCAAGTTGAACATGATCCAGACCAACGTATTTGAATGTCATGAATTATCCGCCCTTCATTTGTTTCATTTAATGAAACTTAGTTTCATTAATTAACTCCCATTTTATAGGAATTCAACGAACATATCCAGTGAAACTTCTGCGTTAATAAAGAAAAAGCATATCGTCACCAGGCTATACACCTCGACGATATGCCGCTGCTAGTTCATGTTCACCACGAACACATTCGTTTAACTTCTTGATTTTGCGAGCAAATATAAGAAAAAAGGGGCGCCAATGACGGCCACGACGACACCTGTCGGGATTTCGGTCGGTTGAAGAATCGTCCGCCCGATCGTATCCGCCACGATGACGAGCAGCCCGCCCGTTAATGCCGACGTTGGCAACAGTAGTTGATGCTTGGGGCCAACAAGTCGATTCGCAAGATGTGGCGCAATAAGACCAACGAATCCGATCCCCCCGCTTACCGCTACACACGCACCGGCTATACCGACTGACGCACCGATTAACTTCATTCTCTCCCTCTCTACAGATGTACCCAATCCGGTTGCTAATTGATCCCCCAGATTCAAGATGTTCATCACTTTTGCCTTATAGATGACAAATGGAATGAGGATTACGATCCACGGCAATAGAGCAAGGACATGCTTCCACGTCGAACCCCAGATGCTACCAGCCAACCATGTGGCGACGAACTGATATTTTACCGGATCAATGATTAAGGTCAATACGATCGTCACGGCACTTATTCCCGCCGCGACGGCAATCCCGTTGAACAATAATCGGATCGGCGATATGCCTTCATGACGCTTGTACGCGAGGACATAGATCAGCGCGGCCGTCGCGCTCGCACCGATGAATGCAAGCACAGGCAGCATAAACACGGGTGCCCCTGCCGTATCCTTATAGAAACCGATGAATATCATGACCATTAGCCCCGAACCTGCATTAATGCCTAGAATCCCTGGATCTGCAAGGGCATTTCGCGATACGCCCTGAAGAATACATCCGGATACGGCAAGTCCTACGCCAACCAGGACAGAGATTACGATCCTCGGCAGCCGGAAGCCGAACAGAATCAAAGATTGTTGATCCGTCCCCATACCGAACAGCGTCTTGAGCACCTCGAGGGGCGATAAGCGAATGTAACCCGTATTCATGCTAACAATGAATACCCCGATGATGAGTATTCCTAAGATCGACATCACAATCGCACCATGACGTGCTCGAAGCCGATCCGTAGATAAGGCTGGCACAGATTTCATTACAATGCCCTCCTTTCTTTACGTGCGAGATACATGAAGAACGGAACCCCAATCAGTGCAATCAAGGCCCCAATTGGCGTCTCATAAGGCGGTCGGATCATTCTTGCAGTTAGATCCGCCAGCACAACCAGCAAGCTCCCAAGAACGGCTGAGCACGGAATGATCCATCGATAGTTAACCCCAACCAAGAAACGGGTTAGATGCGGGATAATCAGTCCGACAAAGCCTACCGCACCGACCACCGCAACCGCGGAACCCGCAAGGATCAAGACAATGATTGTACCGGCAAACTTGATGGTTCGTGTTCGTTGACCGAGCCCTGCAGCAATCTCGTCACCGAGACTGAGGAGTGTAATCGAACGGGACAACATCATAGATGCGATCAATGCACCTATAATCCATGGAAGCATGACCTTAAGCTGGAACCACTTCGTTCCAGCTAATCCGCCAGCATACCAGAATGCTAAATTTTGTCCAATATTATAATGAAGAGCTACCCCCTCACTCAAAGCACCGAATAAAGCACTGACGGCAGCACCAGCCAAAACGAGCCGCACCGGCGTAAGTCCGCCGCGCGACAGTGAACCGACACCAAATACGAGTCCAGCTCCAAGGCCCGCACCGATAAAAGCAAATAGGATCAGCTGATTAAAAGACAAACCAGGGAGAAATGCAAAGCACAGCGTAATCACCAAACCTGCCCCAGCATTTAGTCCGAGCAGACCGGAATCCGCCATCGGATTTCGCGTCATTCCTTGCATAAGTGCTCCTGCTACAGCAAAACTCGCCCCTACCATCGCTCCGCCAATCACCCTTGGAAGACGAAGTTCTTGAATAATTTGATGCTGCGTAATATCTGGATTGAAGGCGAAGACAGCTTTCCAGACCATATCAAAAGAGATGTCTGCTGCACCAAAAGTGACCGATAAAGCCATCGCGAGTGCTAATCCGACAAGACCTCCAATGATAATGACACTTGCAGCAGCCGGTCTTGAGCGCAGCTGGCTTGTCGCTGCATCTGTTGAATCTTTTTGTTTATTGGACACTGCTAACATGATTCCTCTCCTTTTTACCTCTATGTATAATAGTGACGAACAAGTTGACCAGGGTTGAACGAATACTCGAATAACACCTAGGATTTAATTGATAATAATTATCATTATCATTATATAGATGAATCTATCATCTCGCAACCAATAAATCGACAAAATTTAGGTAAAAAGACGTGTGAAACGAATCCGTCTCATGCAAATGAACAGCACAAAAAAAGACGACAGCCACCAATGAACGCTTGGTAACGATCGTCTTTTTCTTCGTTAAATCTAATTATTGAGCGGTATAACCGCCATCAACGAGCAAGCTTGTTCCGGTCACGAATGATGCATCATCGCTTGCAAGGAATAGAACTGCCTTAGCAACTTCTTCAGGTTTGCCGAGTCTTCCCATTGGATGAAGACTTACGAGATGTTCATTCAGCGCTTCATTCCGTCCTTCAATTAATGGCGTATCAATGTACCCTGGGCAAATGGCGTTGACCCGGATGCCTTCTTGGGCATAGGTAATGCCTAGCGTCTGCGTCAATAGCTTCACGCCGCCTTTGGCGGACGCATAAGCAGTTACTCCGTGCTTCCCGACATGGCTATGAATGGATCCACAGTTCACGATCGCTCCGCCTGTTCCTTGCTTAAGCATTTGTTCAATCGCATATTTGTCGCAAAGGAATACACCGGTCAAGTTAATATCAATGGTACGCTGCCATGCATCCATATTCAACACATGGGCAGGACCGTCTTTCGCAATCCCTGCATTGGCATACAGGACGTCCACTCGGCCATATTTCTGAACGGTCGTGTCGATCATATGCTTTACTTGTTCTTCATTCGTTACGTCCGTCTTAATGAATAGTGCATCTTTGCCTTCGGATTGCAACGCATCAGCCAGTTGCTGTCCACGGTCAGAGAAATCGGCAATGACCACTTTCGCGCCTTCAGCCGCAAATAATTTGACCGTCGCTTCACCAATACCACTTGCTCCACCTGTTACAATCGCTACCTTGTCCAATAATTTCATGGTTTGTGCCCCCTATTCGTCTTTTACTTACTTCGCTGTTGCCCCGCCATCGACTACGAATTCAGCGCCTGTGACATGCGATGCTTCATCCGAAGCTAGGAACAGCACCATGTTCGCAATATCTTGAACAGATCCCAATCGACCGTTCGGCGACAGATCCGCTAAGTTTTCTTTAGAAGCCTTCGTCGTTGCTGCCGCATAATCCACCATGCCTGTGTCAATGTACCCCGGATGGATAGAATTCACGCGAACGCCCGCAGCCGCGTACTCGATCGCAGCGTCCTTCGACATTAATCGAACCGCGCCTTTGCTTGCCCCGTACAACACATGGCCTGATGCGCCTTTGATCCCGGCGATTGACGAAGCATTAATGACAGAGCCTTTCTTCGCTGCAGCCATGATCGGCATCACATGCTTCATCCCGAGGAATACACCCGTGACGTTAATGCCCATCAATCGATTCCATTCCTCGATCGTAATCTCCGCTAGCGGCTTAATGATATAAATTCCTGCATTATTGAACAAAATATCAATATTCGCATAAGCTTCCTTTGCTTGCTTCACCACATCAATCCAGTCGGATTCTTGAGACACGTCATGGCGAATCGCCAATCCTTGTCCGCCCAGACGAGTGATTTCTTGCACGGTTTCCTGTGCGCTCTGTAATTGAATATCTGTGACAATGACGTTAGCACCTTCTTGCGCGAATCGGATCGCAGTCGCTCTTCCAATCCCTGTACCGCCGCCTGTTATGAGTGCAACTTTCCCTTGAAGTCTCATTGCCCAACACCTCTCAATTTGTGTGATATAATTCATTGCGTTATGTTGTTCTTTATGCATTCATTGTAGCACCATTGATCATTTATTAATAATTAATTATAGTTACTATTAGTTAAGTAATACTTAAGTAATAGAGGTGTATGGTATTGAATCTCGAACAGCTCGAATATATCGTGGAAGTAGCTAAGACAGGCTCGCTAACCAGTGCTGCACAGAACAAACATGTGACGTTATCTGCAATCAGTCAGTCCATCAGTCATCTAGAGACCGAATTAGGCATACATTTATTCACTCGCTCTCGCTTGGGGGCCACATTAACGCCAGAAGGCAAATTAATAATTCAGAAAGCTTATGAAATTCTACATAAAGTACAGGATTTACGCGATGAAGCGGAAGGATATTCGAACGATGTTAGCGGCGAACTCCGTGTTGCTTCAATCCCAGGCCCAATGTCTTTATGGGTTGATTCATTAATGGGATTCAAACGCGCCTATCCGAATATCCGTATGGAGATTACCGAGAAAGGATCCCAAGAAATCCTCGATGACATCCGGCATAACAAGCTGGACATTGGACTGATCATCAAATCGGAGCACATCCATCAGAATCTCACTGGGCTTACGTTCGAGCCGCTGTTGCAAGGGCGAATTGTTGCCGGAGTCAGCCGTCAATCTCCGTTAGCACTGAGGAGTACCATCACCGCCGAGCAGTTGCGTCATGAGACGTTAGCGATTTATCAAGACGACTATGTCACTTGGTTTGTTCAATACTTTCAGGAACAGTATGGTTCGGTCAATCTGCTCTATACTTCGAATAATACCGACGCAATCCGAACTTCTGTGATCAATCATCACGCCGTTACACTCGGTATGGATTTCTCTTTCCTGCATGGTCCTGATCTATTTGCATCGAAAATCATTACCCTCGAGCTCGAATCCATTGAACAGCAGCCAGTCTACTTAGGCTGGGTCCGCGCTGAAGGGAAGCACTTCTCCGGGATTTACCGCAATTTCATCGCAAGGCTGAAAGAAGATATTGAATCCTCCCATGGGTAAGCCAAAAGAAAAAGGACCTCCTAAGAGGTCCTTCTGATTTTCTTCGCCATAAGCATAAGTTCGTATTACAGTGTCAATCCGCCGTCCACAGCGACGATCGAACCTGTCATGTAACTATTTTTCGGAGATGCTAGGAAAGTCACCACTTCTGCAAGCTCTTCGGGCTGTGCATAACGGCCAAGTCTCATATTCGGCAATTCCTCAGGAATGTATCCCGACTCCTGCATCATCGCTGGAACCGCCTGTGTAAGCGTCGTATCTACGCCGCCTGGGCAGATTGCATTCACACGGATTCCTTTCTTCACATATTCGAGTGCTGCCGATTTTGTCAAACCGACAACCGCATGCTTGCTAGCGGAGTAGACTGCCAAGCTGTGTTCACTGCGAATACCCGCTGTCGAAGCTGTGTTAATAATGACGCCGCTGCCTTGCTTTTCCATCACTTTCAACACATATTTCATGCCAAGGAATACACCTTTTACGTTAACCGAGAGAATACGATCCAGTTCCGTTTCTTCAATATCCGCGAATAACGCCATCTTCTGCAGCACACCAGCATTGTTGAAGAAGACGTCAATTCGGCTGTAAGCTTCTACGGCTTTGTTCACATAATTCTGTACATCTTCAGTATTCGCTACGTTCGCTTGCACGAAAATTCCTTCGCCGCCTTGCTCCTTCACCATCTTCAATGTCTCTTCGCCTGTCTGCTGGTTGAAATCAACCAATACAACTTTGTCGCCATTTGCCGCAAATTTTAAGCTTGTCGCACGGCCAATCCCACTACCTGCACCTGTAATAACAACAACTTGTTTTGTTTCTGACATGTTCACCGACTCCTTAAAAGTAGTATAAAATCGTGTCGTGATAGCTATAATATCTGTGTGATAGTGTGACTATCATCACATACATCATTATATACCCTTTCATTGTGGAGTACAACTTTTTCGAAAAAGCGTTTCCATTTGACAATCGACGCCCATTCTGTTAATATCTATCACCAAAAATGTGCGCAAGGGAAGGAACGTGGGGAACACGTGAATACGAAGACTAGATGGGACCTTGAACGCGAGGATGCCAAGCAGCAGCGGATTGTTCTGATCATTGAAGCGGCTGAGCGCGTCTTCAATCGCAAAGGTCTCGATAAAACAACCATGCAAGATATCGCGACAGAAGCTCATATGGGCGTCGCAACGGTATTTCGGCATTTCCCGAAAAAGGATAAATTGATCGTTGCAGTTGCTACGCGAATCGTCGAATCACAGATTGAGACATTTGATCGCGTCGTAAATCGACCGGGAACTTGTTATGACAGGCTCGAGCATATGCTAGATACATTCATTGGGTTCATCGGCGCGGAGCATAGCCAGAATACGAAGCTCCTCGAGGCATTCGAGAGTTATGCCGCACAATCCACAGAACCGCTCGAGGATCTTCCACTCTATACAGAAGCGATCGGTCGGATCAAGAACTCCTTAAGCCAAATCGTCAAAGACGGCATCAATGACGGGTCTTTGCGAGCCGATCTACCGCTTGAAGAAACGCTTGCCACCGTCATGCATGCATTCGGATTATTCGCGAAGAAATTATCCCTTCAGAACAGTATCCCGATGCTGGAGTCCGATATCGATCCCGACAGACAACTCCTTATTCTCAAACGTGTACTGCTTGATTATTTGAAATCGAACACATGAATACGGATCGGCGCGAAAAAAGCCCAAGACTAATGTCTTGGGCTTTTCGTATTAGGCAGGTCTTAGCATCTCGAATAAGGAACCCATAAATGTAACTGGCGGCGAGGCCGCATTCCGTATTGATTGAACTAAATCCTGCGGCGAAATGCGGGGTGAGCCGCCATTAATGCGCGGCAGCAGCATCCGATCCGTATCTATTGCGCTCAGCCCCGGCTTTGTCGTAAACGCATAATGAATGCCGTTTGCTTCCAGTACCCGAATCGAGGCCGCATTATGGAGTCCATAAGGATATGCGAACGAATCAATGGCATGCCGATTCATTGGCGCAAGTTTCTGCACACAAGCCTTAATATCTTGCGAAATCCGAGCTAAATATTGCAGCTTCGTCTCCTTCTTGCCATCCACGTTGAGGAATCCTGTTAGCCCATCGTGACCCCGATCTACCTTAAAATGCAGCTGATCGGTATGTGGTTGGACCTCCGTTGCAGGATCTTGCTGCAGCATATCCCGTATTTCATCTGGCGTCATGTGCGGCGTGAAGACCGCAGCGCGCGGCGTGAGATCTCCCGTGATAACGAAGCTGACGCCCGAGATGTGCCGCTTCTTCATAATTGGATAGGCATATCGATAGTAACTCTCGTACCCATCGTCGAACGTCACAAGCACAGCATTGGTCGGCACATGGCCTCCTTTCATAAAGGAGCGGAACTGGTCCAAAGAAATGAACTGCATATGGTTCCGTATAAGCTCGTCGAGCTGTGATGCAAATAAGTCAGGTGTGATGGTATCTCCATTCTGCAGCTTCGGATCGATGTGATGATACATGATCACAGCGACCTTGTGGTCATATAAAGTGGTCGACGCATTGCTCGAAGTGTCCGCATCTTTCCCGGTCGTTGAAGATCGAACGGCGTTGGGCCGTAGCGGCACCGATCCAACTCTGGCCGCATGTTTATGCCCATGATGCCATGGCATCAAGATAATCGCCAGAATGGCTGCGGCCATTAATGCCAGCATTCGAAGATGTTGCATATTTAACTTCATGATCAATCCCTCTTTCTCTTCGAGCACACAATCTCATGTCGTCACCATACCATCCGAAGCTTAAAATAAGCTGAATTCAATTGGATTATTTTGGATAACTCGTCCTATGAGCCTTGGTACTCTTCGGCCGTCATCGCGAATAAGACATGATCCTCCCAGACACCGTTAATGTGAATATAACGTTCAGCGAGACCTTCTCGTCTGAACCCTGCCTTCTCCAGTACTCTTGCGGAACGGAGATTTCTTGGCATGACACCGGCTTGAAGACGATGAATGTTCAATTGCTCAAATGCGAACTTGATGCACAACCCGACCGCTTCGGTCATGATCCCTCTCCCATTATGAGCCTGATCCAAGAAATACCCGATATTCGCATGCTGCGCAGGGCCACGGGCAATTCCCGTAATTGCGATTCGGCCAATTAGCTCATCCGTCTCCGAATCAAAAATACCAAACGTATGCGATTGATCCGACTTTGCTCCGAATTCACAATTCTCAATGTCTTGAAGCTGCCACTCGAGCGTTAAATAGTTCGCCCCGCGAAGCGGTTCAAAAGGTTGTAAAAATTGATGGTTGCGCTGACGCAGCAACAGCAATGCTTCTGCATCTTCTACCGTTAACGTTCTTAAATAAATTCGATTCCCTTTCATTTTCCACCTCGTAATTGTTCGTTGTCATACGCAACTTGGTCTGCCATTTCATGCGAGAGATGAACATGAGTTCCCTTCTCCCTTTTCTCCGCCGTCAACGCCATGGCTAACGCCACAGTCTGCGCTTCAATCGATCGATATTTCCGCAACGGCCCCAGCAGCAGCGGATTAACGAAAGGACTGATTCTCTCGGCGACACGTTCTCCAAATCGATATTCTTCTCGATCTCCCGTTAACAGAGACGGTCTAAAAATATGTAATGCAGGAAGACCAAGTGCTGCAAGCTTGTCCTCCACTTCTCCTTTCACGCGGCTGTAAAATATCGACGAGGCTGCATTCGCTCCCATCGCAGTCACGATATAATAGCCGTCTACGTGTTGAGATTCGGCGAGACGGCCTGCTTCGACTGGGTAGTCATAGTCTACTTTGCGGAATGCCTCTCTCGTCTTCGCCTTTTTTATCGTCGTCCCCAGACAGCAGAAAACATCATTCACATCAAAAAGATGTTGATGCCGCTGAAGCTGATCCATATCGATGATATGCTGAACACAACGCTCTGAAGTGAGCTGTAGCGGTCTTCGAACAAGTAGATAAATTTGCTGGTAGTAGTCCCTTGAGGCAAGGATCTCAACCAATGCCTTTCCAACTAAGCCAGATGCTCCAAGCACGAGTGCCGTTTTGTTCCCCATAGGCAGACCATTCCTTCCTATTGCGATGTATCTTTTTATCATAATATATAGAATAGCCAAATTTATATATTGACAAATTTTAATTTTTGTGTTATGATTAAAATTTATTGTTTGACATTGTTTTTGTGACACGTTATGCTATTCTAGCATCAGTCATATGAACAATGGAGGGATTCATTTGAACACAGGGATCGCTATTCAAGCACTAGAAATATCAGCACATCTCATGGGAGAGCAGCGGACGATCTACCCTACCTTAATCTGGGATGAAAGCGACGCAGTTCTGATTGATACGGGGTATCCGGGGCAGCTCCCTTTATTTCAAGAAGCCTTCGAACGGATCGGCCTATCGCTTCAATCACTTCGCAAAATCATTATTACACACCATGATCTAGATCATATCGGCGGATTGCCAAGCATCCTCACGAATGCTGAATTTCCCATTGAAGTCATTAGTCATGCCATTGAGAAACCTTATATTCAAGGGGAACGCCGAATTATGAAATTTACGGATGAAGTGATCGCATCGATGGATACTTGGCCGCCCGAACGTGCAATACCTCTTAAGCGATTACTCGCCAATCCGCCTGCAGGACCTGTGAATACGCTAGTTGCTGACGGAGAGGTCCTTCCTTATTATGGCGGCATGATCATTATTGATACACCTGGGCATACGCCAGGACACATCAGCGTCTATCACCAACCGAGCAAGACACTGATTGCAGGTGATGCGTTAGTCGTCGAGCAAGGTCATTTGTTAGGTCCTGATCCGAGATTTTCAATCGATATTGCTCTAGCGAACGAATCCATCAAGCAATTCACGCAATATGATATTTCGCGCGTCATAGCCTATCACGGCGGCGTATATGAACATAACGTCAATGATCGCATCGCTGAACTTGCGGCGCAATCCTAAGAAAAACGTCCATCCCTGCCAGGCACAAGCCTAACGGGATGGACGTTTCATATTTCATATCTATTTATGATTAACGTGCATGTCGGCTCCACGCCTCTAACGGCTTCAGCTCGGAGCAGCTCGGATCAATTTGTTGCAATCGTACATCGCGTTGATCCATCGGCAAGGCAACTTGTTCATAAATGTATTGCGTACTTAGCCCTGCTTCTGCCGCCTCTGCTTCGCCGTAACCGTAATAGACACGCTGAATATTAGCCAAATAGATTGCGCTTAGACACATCGGACAGGGTTGACCACTGGCATATAACTCATAACCAGAGAGATCTGTCGACTTTTCCTTACGCGATGCTTCTCGAATCGCTTGCATCTCCGCATGCGTCGTTGGATCGCACGTCGCTACTACTTCATTAACTCCTGTTGCGATAACCTGCCCATCCTTCACGATGATCGCACCGAACGGTTTGCCATGATGCTTCGCTGTGTTGGCATAGGCAAGCGCAATTGCCTTCGCCATCATCTCTTGTCTGGATGCTTCGTCCTGTTGATGCTTCATCTTGTTACTCCTCCTTCAGGGCCTGCCGTCTTATCTCGACCCATCGCTAACTTTGTTGCCTCGATACCATACGGATTGACGCGGCGATCTTCTAGCGACCGCCTCTGCTGAACAACTCGCCTGAACGAGTACGAAATCCGCATCGTCTCCAACGCGTGGCCAGACTTGGTTACCGTTCGGATCGAGCGGCGTAATCCCGCCTGTAATGTATCGCAGCGATTGTGACAGTTTGCGTTCGTCATTGTAATGATAGAGCTCTGCGAAACGTCCTGCTTTCTCCAGCATATCCCCGTTACCAAAAGGAGACCAATGATCCGTCAAGCTATCGGTCCCGAGGCTGACACGGACACCCTTGCTATCAAGCATCGGGAGCGGCATATGTGTCCTGCCGATCGGCACCGTTGAAGCAATCGAAATACCGAGTTCGCTGAATCGATCCGCCATCAACTCCGCTTCAGAAGCTTCAGCGCCCGCGAACCAGAACGCATGACTCACGGTAACGCGCCCAATCAAACCAGCTTCTTCGGTCAAATCCGCTAGGCGCAAGAGGGTATGCTTCGCATATTCTCCGCCTTCATGCAGATGCATATCGATGCCAGCATTGGCTTCAATGGCAATCTCGAACATCGTTTGCAATGATCTCTCGATATCTCCGTCCACCGAACGTGGGTCCAGCCCGCCGACATGCGTCGCCCCCTCACGCATCGCTTCGCGGACCAATCCAACAGAATCCGAATGCAGCAACCCATGTTGCGGGAAGGCAACGATTTCTGAAGACATTTTATTCGCAAATGCTGCTAATGCCCGCTTGGTCGCCTCTAGACGATGCAAGCCGCTAACATGTTCGATATTGCAATGGGTGCGGACATGCGTCGTTCCTAATCCCTGAATCAGCGTCATTATGCCCTCAGCTTGCTGTTGAGACTGCGGTAATATGCGCGGCAGCAGCACCTTCTCTTCTTCAATCCGGTCAAAGATACTCGAGATTGGCTTCACCGCCTGCCACGCATCGCCATAATACGTCTTGTCCAAATGGATATGTCCATCTACGAAAGAAGGCAACATAAGTAGATTACTACCATCATAAGTCGCCAGCTCGGTATCGAGCGGCACATCGGCATCGATAATCTCAGCAATCTTTCCTTCTTCTATCTTTACATGGCAGCTCTTTGTTTTTGTTCCGGTAACCCGTTCATTTTCTACAATATAGGATTGCTCCAACAACACGCGGGTCAGCCAAAATGATGTTTTCATCCGATTTCACGCATCCTTTGCTTCATAGTATCGATTATGATGATTGCAGCGCCTCGATTAACAACTTTTCGATTTCCGTAAAATGACGGTTCTTCGCGTGCTCTAACGGCGTTATGCCATTTTTATCCGGAATCGTAACATCTGCTCCATGCGCAATGAGTAATTGAATGACTTGCTGTTGGTTCGGGCCACCGTTATTCAGAATGATGGCTTCCATTAGCGCCGTCCATCCCAGGTTATTTATGTGGTTCACATCAATCGAAGTTCTCGTTAGCAGCTCACGTACCATTTCAACATACCCATGCTCAGAAGCCGGGATGAGTGCGACGCCGCCATACCGATTCGTGATCGCGGGGTCTGCGCCAGCATCAATCAGCAGCTTCACGATGTCGAGCAACCCTTCGGCTCCAGCATAGAGGAACGGATTATCCAATTGATTATCCTGAATATGGATGTTCGCTCCCGCTTCTATCAATGCTTGCACCGTTTCTGGATGGTTCCCGTGGGTAGCTGCCAGGATTGCCGTCCGCCCTCGCTCATCACGCGCATCAATATGCGCCCCTTGCTCAAGCCACTGCAATACTGATTCCGTACTTCCTTGCTCGGCAGCTAGAATAAGCTGACTGTTCATCCTTGCCACATCCTTTGTCATAGAATTGTCTGGCTGCTGACATGCCGTCAACATGAAGAAACCGCAATACATGAGAATAATTCGTATCACGATGACGCTCCCCTCTTTCACCGGGTGTTGATGATATGGTACCATAGCCCATAACGAACGAAAAATATTTAAAAAGTTCAATTTGCATACTTATATCGTTCGCTAGTAAAAGGAGTGGATTCACGTATGGATATTCGTCAGCTTCGTTATTTCATAGCCATCGCAGAGGAAAAACAAATTACGGCAGCCGCGCATCGTCTACATATGGCACAACCTCCGCTAGGACAACAATTGAAAGGGATGGAACAAGAACTAGGTGTCCAGCTCGTGAAGCGCACGGGGAAAACGTTGGAGCTGACCGATGCAGGACAAGCCCTCTACCGGCATGCGGTTCAACTCACCAAGCTGCTTGAGGAGTCGCAGATCGAAGTCCAAGAAATCGGACAAGGGACACGCGGCAAATTAACGATAGGCGTCAATACATTATCGTCTGCTGCCTTGCCGAAGCTGCTGCGGATCTTCCAAGAACGGTATCCGCAAATTACGTATCGGATTCAGCAGAACGAATCGGCTCAGATCCTACGACTAATTCATGAACGCGCGATTGAACTCGGCATCGTACGGCTTCCGCTCGATGTAAGTGAATTTGAAGTAATGGCGTTACGATCAGAGCCATTCTATTTTGTCAGATCAAGTACGCATCCATTCGCTGGAGCGCCAATTACGTATGAGGATATTGAACCGTGCCCGCTTATTCTGCCCAGCACCGAGGGTCTCGGACTCTATCAGAATATTCTCGAGCAATTTACGATGCGGGGGTTACGTGCGAATGTCATTGGGGAATGCTCCGATATTGTCACACTGCTCGAATGGGTGTCTACAGGTCATGGAACGACGATCGTGCCTGCATCGATTCTGCAGTTGTATCGAGGCTACGACATCCAAGCCGACTCGATTACGGACAGCGAGAACGCCTTTGCGACCGGCTTAGTCTGGTTGAAAGACCGCTATTTGACGAAGCCGGCGGAGCATTTTATCGAACTAATGAAGGAATTAGAGCTGGGGGAACTATAGCAGGTTAACCAATCTTAGTACCCTCTCGCTCATATGATACGCTAGGATGATGTCACCATTCGCTTCGAATTCCCCGGTCTCGACGAATCCGCATTTCTTATACAATTGATTCGCGGCGGTGTTATGCGGAACATGTGACACGCGAATCTGTGTGCAATTTTTTCTGGTATGCAACTGATCTATCACTTCACGAATAGCTGCAGTCCCATAGCCATTTCCTTGATAACGCGCATCAATCATAAATCGAAGAATCCAATAATAGCCATCTGGATAAACTTCCTGATCGAATAAGACAAAACCGACCATGGTGCGGTCTGTGTATATCCCGTAAGGCTTGGAGGTTACCTCATTGTTGGCATGGATGAGTGAATCCGCGTTAGATGCGACGAGGTCCATTTGATCCGCGCCTGGACTGAGCTGGATGCAATCACGTTCATTCTCTGCCGTGATTGGGATCAGTGTAATTCGTTGTGGCATATTCATAGATCATCACTCCTGTTACTAGAATCATAGAATTATCCCAGCCATTCTCAATCATAGACACACCTTGGATAAAAGAATAAGCGTTGGAAAATATTACAGTCAATTTCACTTTATCACAACCAACTTCTATGATCTACGCTTTTGAACCTCTCCTCCAACCTCTGAACCCACGAATAATCCTTCCATTAAATTCAAAATAGATGTTGACACTGAGAACGATTATCAATTAGTATACTGATAATGAATATCATTCTCATGACCAAGGGCCCGGTTTGTTGATGATACTCCATCAAATGAACAAGATTCTAGGAGGAACTCTCGCATGAAATGGTCTATGTCTAAAATCAGTATGGCTATGCTATCCTTAGCACTTATCGTTGCATCTCCGCTCACTGCTGGCTCCCTCGCCTACGCTGCACCTACAAAAGCCGCACCAACTGCGAAGGCAGCGGTGACGAAATCTTTTACTGTGAAGGACTTTGCGAATCGAGAAATCACATTTACGAAACCCGTCAGCCGCGTTGTGGTCCTCAGCTCGGGCGATGCTAGAATCATGTCCGACTTGGGCGCTACGGTCGTAGGAAGACCAGCTATTCAAGATCCGACCTTCCCGCAAACCGTCATGAAGGCCGTTGAAGTCGGCTCGACGCACAAAGTAGATTATGAGAAGGTCACTTCTCTGAAGCCTGAGCTTATCATCGCGAATGTCGCCAATCTGAAAGATGTCAAATCGCTTGAAGCGACTGGAGCAAAAGTGTTCCTGGGCAGCGCCAGCTCGATCAACGACATCCAGAAGAGCATTACGCTATATGGTCAGATGACCGGCCGCGATAAACGCGCAACTGAAATCAATACATACATGAACAAACTGCTCAAAGAAATTAAAGTCGATAAAGAGAACCCAAAAAAAGTGTTGCTCGTCTATGGTGCCCCTGGCACTCTGCTCGCTGCACTCCCATCTTCACTATCCGGTGATCTGCTCGCCAAAGCTGGCGGTAAGAACGTAGCCGAAGATTACCCTGCTATGAAAGAATATAGCGGCTATGCGCAATTAAGCACGGAGCGGATCATTACGTCTGATCCGGATTACGTCATGCTCATTACACACGGCGATCCGGCTGAGGTCGAGAAAACCTTCATGACTGAAATTCAGAAAAATGCTGCATGGAAAAATTTAAAAGCGATAAAGAACAAAAAAGTGATCGTCTTGCCATCCAATTTATTTGGGGTCAACCCAGGCTCCAATGTAACGGATGCGCTGCAATTTTTAACGAAGAAACTTCAGGAAGAGGATAAATAATGAGCCTTGCTCGTCCATCCCAATCACCACTTACGAAATCGGCGATTCCGAAGGTCATAGCTCCCGTTGATCGTCGATTGTTCACGAGGCAAATTGCGATTGTGGTGTCGATCCTATTACTAATCGCAGCGATGCTGTACGGTCTGATCATCGGATCTGTACATGTCCCGCTGCAGACCATCTGGAATGTTCTCGTGTATCATGAACCCTCCACCGAAGAGCAGATTATTTGGAACTTCCGACTTCCACGTGTCCTAATTGGAGCATGTGTTGGCATGGTATTGGCCATGTCTGGCGCATTTATGCAAGGTGTCATGCGGAATCCTCTTGCTGATCCAGGCATAATCGGAGTCTCTGCAGGGGCTGGATTGATGGCTGTGCTTATCATGATTGTGTTCCCTGAGTACTATTATCTCATTCCTGTTGCTGCCTTCGCCGGGGCATGGATTGCTGTGATGTTGACGTATGCGCTCTCTTGGAAACAAGGGGCCGTGCCTGTTCGCATTATTCTTGCTGGGGTAGCTGTCAATTCGCTGCTCGCTGCAGTGACTTCGGGCATAATGCAGCTCTACAGCGATCGCGTGCAGGCGGTTCTCCCTTGGCTCGCAGGTGGTTTATCCGGAGTCAGCTGGTACCACCTCGATATGATATTGCCATATGTCGCTGTCGCGATCCTTCTCTCAATCTTCGCGATCCGGCACGCGAATATCCTATTGCTCGGGGATGAAGCTGCGAAGCTACTCGGCCATCCGACGGAGAAGAGTCGAATCTTCCTCATCGTCGTCAGTACGCTGCTCGCGGGGATCGCGGTCAGTGTATCCGGATTGATCGGCTTCGTTGGTCTCGTCATCCCGCATATTGTACGGATGATCGTCGGTAGCAATTATAAATTTCTACTGCCGATGTCCGCGATCTGCGGCGCAGCACTAGTCGTGTTCGCAGATACTGCGGCTCGAAGTTGGTTCGATCCGGTCGAGCTGCCTGTCGGGATCTTGTTAGCTGCGCTTGGCGGACCGTTCTTCTTGTACTTATTGCGGCGTGGAGGTGCTCGTATTGGCAATTCTTGATGCGGAACGAATCTCTTTTGCTCCTACTCCACGTTTTTCAATTCAAGATGTCAACATATCTGCTGAACAAGGCGAACGCATCGCCATCATCGGCCCTAACGGCTCTGGCAAATCAACGATGCTGCGGCTGATCACCCGCTTGTTGCAGCCGAAGACAGGTACCGTCATGCTCGACGGCCATGATATTCGCACGTTGCGCGGCAATGAGATTGCCAGAATATTAGCGATGCTTCCCCAAATGCAAGCGGGTCAGCATGATTTAACGGTACGTGATCTTGTTCGTTATGGACGGCATCCTCATCAGCGCTGGTTCTCCGGAATGAGCCCGGAAGATCATGAGATTGTTGCTTGGGCCATTCAATCGACGCGGATGACTCATCTAGCGGATCAGCAGCTTCAGTCCTTATCGGGTGGTGAACGACAACGCGCCTGGATTGCCATGTCTCTTGCTCAGCTGCCTAAGGTCCTATTACTCGATGAGCCTACCACTTTCCTAGATATCTCCCATCAATTCGAGATTCTAGAGCTCATCACGCAATTAAATAAAGAAATGAATATGACCATCGTGTCCGTCCTGCATGATATCAATCAAGCCGCACAATATAGTGATCGATTAATTGTGATGAAAGAGGGGCGTATGGTCACACAAGGCACACCTACGGAAGTTCTTACACATGAGATGTTCGAGGAAGTTTTTGAGATTCGTGTACGTATTCACCATGACGATCCTTATCCTTATGTTCGATTAATGCAATGCTTGCGCTGCGATAAACCGTCATGTCTCTAACCGAATAATTCAGGATGAAAGAAGGCGTTGAACATGGAACAACCATTAGAACAGCAATCCACCCCCTCTGCCATTCCAACAGAGCTCGTCCGGCAATTTGTAGCCAGTGCACATCATGATCTGGCAACGGTTCAATCCATGCTGGAAGTAGAACCCGGCTTGCTGCATGCCGCGATGAACTGGGGTGGTGCGGATTGGGAGACCGCCTTAGGAGCCGCTGCCCATGTAGGCAGGCAAGACATTGCTCGCTATCTGCTCGATCAAGGCGCACATTTGGATCTATTCGCAGCTGCGATGCTCGGGTATGTGGACGTGGTGAAGAGTATTGTTGAGGCTCATCCATCAGCGAGGTTTGCCACAGGTCCACATGGCATCTCCCTCCTCCGTCATGCTTATATGGGCGGAGAAGATGCACGAGACGTCGTAATTTTTCTAGAGCAAAACATAAATTCATTCCCAAGGAGTGTCGATCCATGATTGTTGTGACCAATACAATTCAAATCCGCAAAGGCCATGGCGAGTCCATCGCTGAGCGATTTCAGAACCCGAAAGGCGTTCACCTCATGCCTGGCTTCATCTCCATGGAACTCTGGCTAACCCAGAACTTAGAAGAATATGATGAGCTCAAAGTAAACACGGTCTGGGAACATCGCGAAGCATTCGATGGTTGGGTGAAAAGTGATTCCTTCAAGCAGTCCCATGGTGAACGGAGAAAAGAAAAAGCGGAGCGGAGCGAAACGGCGGAAGATGGATCCGGTGAAGGCACCATCATTCTCGGCAACAGAGTCTCCATGCACACCGTTCTGTTCACCGTGAAGGCTGATCCAGTAACTACCTAACAGCAACTGAAAAACCCCTGTACCACAGCTATTCACTAGAACGCTGTAGTGCAGGGGTTATATGCTGTTCACCGTACGATGAATTAATAGGACAACTTATTTCCTACAAAATGATAGTACGGGCCAAGGCAGAGCACATCATCTCTATGGCTTGACCCCTTCAAATGCATAAAATGCTAGCGATTTATCGTGATCCGTGTTCAATCGAAACCTCTCGATGAAGTCTGGCATGAGCTCCTTCGCTGTATGCACATCAACCCAACGCACATCGACAATATCTTGGTCCGGATCTTGTAATTGGATCGATCCGCCAATAATTATAGCGGTAAAAGTAATAATGAGGGCATGACTTTCCCGCGCAGTAAAGTACATCTCCCGCAAGGAATTTAATCCCGTAATCGCAATATCATATCCCGTCTCTTCTTTGGCCTCACGGATGGCGCCTTGTTCCAGCGTTTCACCCTCTTCTACTTCACCACCGGGCAGACTCCAGTAAGAGGAAGTTCCTTGACCGTTCTGTACGACTAGAATTCTTCCTTGCTCATCATGGATTAACACAGATGCGACATTTACACGTTTCATCGATATAGCCTCGTTTCTATTATCTAAGTTGTTCTCTCAAAATGTATACTTCGCAACGACTTCACCACCGGACCATGGCATGATACCTAATTCCTTAAAGCCTGCAGCGGTGTAGAGCCCTCTCGCCTGCTCATTCATAGGCGCATAGCTGATCATAAGAACATCGGTCCGATCCTCACGTTGTCTAATCGACTCGATGATCAGCTGGAATGCCGCCTTGCCATATCCAAGACCCTGAAACCGCTCATCGATCATGAAACGATAGATCCAATAGTTACTGTCATCGGAATCTAGTCCAAATAACGTGAATCCGACCATCTGCTGGTCAACATAAATCGCTTTAGCCTCAAATTGCTCAAGAAATTGAACTTGTGCAATCGAATAGAGATTTGACGCAATGAACCGTTCCTGTTCCTTTTTCGTCTTAAGACTGATACATTCTTCCCAATTTTGTTTATCAATCGCTTGCATCGTGATCATTCCGAACTCCTCCTAAGTGTTGTAGAGAAATCCGACGATAAATGGACTCTCTACGTTGTTAAATACCTGCCTAGTTTAAGTAATTGCTGATGATCCTTGTTATTCATACCACATCACTCCTTTCAAAAATATAACCATCGTTCACTTTGATCCTATTTGAGCCTTGTTGAGATTCTGCCTAATAAATTTAACAATCGTATGCTTTTCTTGATCGGGCACACCTTCGGCGAGTCTCGCGGCTGCGACCGGAATCATCCAATCATCAATCGATTGTTCGGTTACGTTCGAATTCGCCAGATACTGCCTGAGATATACGGAAAGAATGAGCCTTCTCCAACGTGAGAATACATAGACTACCCATCGCGGTGTATCATCCGGCATTGTACCTATCTTAAGCAAGATTACTGTACGCGCGATATCCGCTGCTGGTTGTCCCATCGTCCCCGTCATCCAATCGATAATCCATTCACGCTCTGACAGCACAATATTATCCGGATGGAAGTCCCCGTGACACAGCTTGGTATCTCGCTCTAGTTCGGACATCCTGTGCGTAACATCCACTTTTTCATGTTCTGTCAGCAGGGGAGCCTGAGCAATTTGCGCCATTAAAATGTCATATTGGGACGGCAGATCGATCATGTTCATTCGATGGATTGCGGTGTGAAGCTTCGCCATTCGTTTTGATTCTCGGATCATTGACCATGGTCTCTTCTTGATTCGATTTAGCATTGTCTCGCCCGCGATTCGTTCATAGACGATGCCTTTGCGATCCTGAATATGTACCATCTTGATCGCCTTTGGGACAGGTACGCCTGCATGATGCACAGATTGACTAATTCTAAATTCTTGATCAATGATCCCCTCAGGAATGCTAGATTTGAATAATTTTAAGACATAACCATCTTCATATTCGAATATCTCGGCCGTTCGACCTGATGCTATCGCTTCTTGCAATTCAATCATTCTCATATCCCCGATTTGCAGCATTTCTATAAACTGATCACATAACGAAAATTATGCTGTGAAGCCTCCCCGATCGATCGGGGTACTCTCTTTACATGGTTGTAATAGCTATAAGTAAATTTAAACACATGTCCAAAATCCCAATCCGACTTCTGATGATCGTGTGTCCAGAATGCCTTCTCGAGCGGCAGATATTGCACCGATTGCTTCTTCATCATTGGTAACCGGTCAACAGGAGAAAATAAAGGAACATTATCGTCCGGCTGCATGTTTTGACTCATTCTCAATACTTTGACCATCTTAAACAGTGGATGCAATCCCTTATGAAACAATGATTCATAGCCCAGATCATGCAGAATATTCAATGCATGGGCGAACGTAAGCATATGGCCGATCAAATCGTGGTGGGCTTCTGCGTGATAAATGACTTCAAATGCAGCTAGCTCCGATAATACAAACGCTGATAAGTCACTCGGGTTATGGATCTGTGGAAAAACATCATCAGCATCGATCCCTAGCTTCTTTACTTCCTTCGTTGATAGACCGAACCAAGAGCGGCCAGGAATGGTATTCTCAAAAGAGCGGACCAACTGTACAATTCCATCGATTTGGCTCTCTGTCCCCCATGCTTCGAGCTCTCGGATCGCAAGAAGAGCAATAGCCGAATAGATAACATGGTGCCCTACCCAATGCAGTTCATGAATCGTCCTCTCCAGCGCGCTAATTATTTGTTGTTCTGCGTATCGATACGTCTTGATTTGAGATTCGTCCTCAGTCATTTTTCCGAAAGTATGGGTCTTCAACATCTTGGTGGCTTGATCTAGAATCAATGTCCGAATGTCATCAGGCAACGGATTTTCTTTCACGAAAAAATAACTTGCGATGCCTGCTGCACCGTAATGAGCATGCCACACGTCTTGGGTCATGGCCTTACACAGCGCAATGATCTCTAATCCTTCTTCTAGCAGTCGTTCTTCCCATTTCACGGTCTCTTGTACCATATTAGACCTGTCTCGTAAGCTTCAATTCGAATTCAGGTTTGGTATCATACGCCACATAGTTCACTTGCCCCGTGAAATCAAGATAGGCTTGATACCGTAGACGAATTGCGAGGGCCGTGATCAGATCGAGAACTTCATCTTTCTTGACCCACCTACAATCCGACGTTTCCTCCGAAGTCGTCAGTTCACCGCCAACTGGAATACAGATAAAATCTAATATCACTTTGGTCGGGACATCCGTGATCCCGTCATACCACTTGTATGTACTTGTATTCGAATAGACACCGATCATCTGACGAACGACCGTATCTATGCCGCTCTCTTCCTTGATTTCTCGACTTAATCCTTCGATCAGGTTTTCACCAACTTCAACTTGCCCTCCAGGGAATACCCAGCCGCCATCTTTCGTCTTCACGAGTAAGATCTCCCCTCGCTCATTCTCCACAATACCGCCTACCGCTACAATGTGCGTTGGCATCATCATAGTCTTCACCTCCACTTTCATTCAGTCAGGACGCTCACCTTGTGCAGCAAGATACGTCACACAATCTCTTGTCAATACGACCGGTTCTCCATCTCGATCGATCTCATAGGCAAAGTCTACGTCAGCTCCTTCATGAAGTAGTAGTATTGATGACCCGTAGGCGCGTTATCGACCGTAGCAAAAACACGATAACCTAACTTCGGATAAAATTCAGGCGCCTGAAAACTAAATGTATGTAACTTTATCATCGTACATTGTTGTTCTCTTGCGATCCGTTCCGCCTCTGCTAACAATTGCTGTCCATATCCTTGCCGGCGGTGATCACGGTCAACCCACAAGATGTTAACCTCCATCCAATTCCATTTGATCGCCCCATTTAGTCCTGCAACAATCTCGTCCTGGGCATTTTTGACACATAACTTCACCTCCTCATAACGACCGTTCGGTACGTGCGAAGCATTATATTCAAGCAATTTGCTGAAGACATATTGCGATTCTTCGTCGGTACTGGTTACAATTCTTGTCTGATTCATCCTTGTCTCTCCATTCAGCTTCTTATCCGAATCTCTTACGAATCATTCTGATCTGGCCTCTGTGGTTAATCTCATCTTCAAAGACGTGATACCACATGAAATAATAATTGGCTGGCTTGTTGTACCAGAAGGATTCTTCCGTGTTCAACCAGTCATCATCGACCGTTGCGAACAATTCAAAAGTTCTCGTCCTTACTTGTTCCAACCGATCGATGTAGTAATTCAGTTCATTCCCCTTGATCATGCGACGCCCTTCGTCTCCTAATCGAAGCGCCGGGCCCCATTCTAACCATTCTTCTTCCGATAATTCTCTTTGCCCGAACGTCATTACTTGATAGGCATACTCTACCGCCGCAGAATGCAATAACAATGCACCGATCGAATTATGATCGGAATCGATTAAATAATCCAATTGCTCAACAGTTAAGCCGCGGGTCGCCTCCAGTGTCGTATGCCGCGCATAGTTCATCATGGAGATTAGACGACTGATTTGAGGGGTAAACCCGGGTATGTCAGTAATGAGGTATATCTGATCCATATTCATTATCCATCACTCCTCTTGTTCGTCATCAATCTGACCTAATCAGATTGATTGTCAGGTTCACGGCCTACCTCTCTAGACGTTATCGATTACGCAATACGACAGACGTCTCGATCTGTCTTCTCGGGACGTTCCAATATTTCTGCAGCAAGGTTTCTTTCTCCTCGTGAGAGACAAGATAGAATCCATTCTTCTCATAAAAACGAATGGCCCATGTGGCAGAATCCCATGTTCCGATGAGGATTGGTTTGTTCGTTAATCTTGTCAGGTGAGAGAGCAGCTTCGTACCCACGCCACTATTTCGTTGATTAGTTCTAACGTAAGCATGTCGAATTAAGGATACATCCCCTTTATCCTGAATGCCCATGACGCCAATGAAATGGTCATCCTCTTCATATCCCCAGAAAGTGACTCCGTCGGAGATTTCACGGGTTAACTCATCCAATGCCATATAGGGTTCATGATACCGATCATCCGGTATAATCCCTTTATACGCTGATGCTGCGTCATTAATAATCTGGAACATGGCATCGACATCCGTTGCCGTACATTGTCTAATCATTCTCGAACCTCCGCCGTTTCATAAATTGGTGTCGTATCCCGTAATCGAGTCGTGATCCAATGGAAAATAGGTCCTTCATGGAAACCTGACTTTATCGCTAATCGCTTCATCTCAGGCGTATCCGTCCAGAGGATGAACCGTTTGAACCCGAATACCGCACAGCTGTTATACATATGTGATAACATGGCATGCCCTAGACCTTGGCCCCGATACGCCTCTGAAATTTCAATCCATTCGATGGCAGCACAGCCTTCATCCGTTAAAGAACGAGCTTGGGCCGAAGGCGTCCAAACGTCGATTTCACCGATCATGTGATCATCTGCCATAAGTTCGTAACGGAGCTGCAGCTCTTGCAGATTGTTCGATAGATTCACATGATAACCATGCGGCAACTCTCGTAGTTGCAATGGTCCGTCAGACCAATAACATGTCCAAAGCTCCTCTTCATAACCATTTACGCTGCGTACAGCATCTAGTAAATGTGGCCAGCAATCCGGTATACCTGCCCAGCCAGCTCCAAAAGGATTCCGAGATATATGAATAGATTCGCATCCGTAATCAAGAGCGATTTGATGAAGATGATGATAGAACGCCTTGAGTTCCTTCAATGATACTGGGTCTCCGACCATCCAGAGCAAATCCACATCTTGTTCAGATGCGCCTTGCTCGCTTGGACAATCAGGCAACGGGAACGATAGCCCTGCCGCTGCAATCAACTCGCCTTCTTGGATCGCCAAGAAGATTTTGCAATCTCGTTCTTCGGCACCATACCATTGATCCGTCATGTGACCAGGGTGATGCAAGATCTCCAGGAACTCCTCATACTTCAATTCGATAAATGGAGGAACTTGACGCACATGGCTGCGAACCATGTCAAACAACTTCGTTTGATAGGATTCTTGATACATTGTAATCTTCATACGTTTCCCTTTCATTTCTCCCACATATTTGATTAGAATTAAAGTCTCATATGCCATGGCTTCAGCGTTCCGACAAGAGCTATAGGTTTCTCCTCTTGTATAGCCCGAATGATTCCAGCCGATAATGAAATCATCTGCTTATGTTCAGGATACGTACCGCCAACGATCAAAATATGTGCCATACCGCCACCTTATCGAGCGTGAGGTTGATATGCGCCGAGCTCATTGCCAAATGGATCCACGAACTTGAGGACAATACCGAATCCTTCATCTTGATACATTCGAATGAAGACGTTGTTCTCGATTAAAACGCGATGTAATTGCTCAATGTTGTTGGATAATAACATAAATGCCGGCATAGGAAAGTCCGTATCGGAACGCCAAGCAACCTTTGTATCTTTGTTGGTGTAGTGAAGCATAAGTACTGGTCCCTCGCTAAATTTCAACCACCCTTCGGACATGACTTCTAATTCGAGTATTTTGGAATACCATGCCGTAGCTTCTATTAGGTCACTAACAGGTAATTGCACATGATCTACGCATACAATACGCTTACTCATCTTCAGATTCTCCTTTGCGACTATACTCTGTTCATTAAAATAGGTAACTTCGACATCTCTACGAACAATCTCACGCAGCCCTTCTAGATAATAAGGCATCAATTGATCCGCTTGCTCTAAGTCAATCCATTGAATATCTTGAATCTCGTCAGGTCTTAATATGGTTTGTGTACCCCCAGTAATTTCTGCTTGAATGTAAAAAACACCGCATGCTCCTGCTGTTTCTCCAAGATGGCTTCATTGACTGCAACGATGCCATGAACTTGAATATCGAGGCCCGTCTCTTCTTTGGCTTCTCGAATGGCAGCAGATTCAAGTGATTCCCCCTCTTCTACGAGGCCGCCTGGGAGCGTCCATTTTCCGTTGTCATCATTCTTCACCATTAGGATCTTAGATTTCGTCTCATTCGTCATTAATGAATATACAATGTTTATCCTTCTCATCGTAGGCGCCTCCGCTCCTCACAGGTTATCTCAGTTACTCCTGATCAAATCCAATATCGGCCTGGTATAGGTATCGAACTTCGAATCATCTTGCATTGAAATCCAAGCAACTTCTACAATATCGTCATTGTCAGCATTGGACCTATCCAATCCTATCTCGCCGCCAATGATCTGAGCTTCATACGTGTATTTCCCATTTGTGTAGGATAGTAATTTCGATATTTGGATCTCATAGCCCGTCTCTTCTAATACTTCTCTTATACACGCACGTTCAGGCGTTTCTCCATCCTCAATTCCGCCGCCAGGATAATTCCAGATGATATCCCCTCTGTCGACGAACTGCCTGACCATCAACACGTTATGATTCTGTATAATGATTGCTTGTGATATCATCCAATCTACCAACTTTCTTCGTTCGCATTCTTATTCTAGGATTGGGAAATAATAAAATAAAGAGACCAGGGATCGTTACCAAGCGATTTAATTCTCTGCGATCATACATAGAAACTCCACATCTTGCCCCTGAACGCTGCTAATCACCAAGCCATGCTCTACGAATCCATTATCCCGATAGACTTGTATTGCTCTTTGGTTAAAACTCGCGACAACGAGACGGAATTTCGATTGATCGAATTGATGTCTAAGATAATCCATCCCTTCCTGCACAAAGGCTTTTCCCATTCCTATTCCAGTCCGTGACGGCGCGAGACCGAGCCCAATATCCATGAAGCTGTCATCCACATAGATTCCCGCCGCGTATCCCCCTGGTACTCTAGCGGTGTTGCCAATGCAGAAGAATCCGATGATCAACGAAGGATCTTGATCTTGATCTTGATCTTGAGAGACACTGTAATATTCACCACTCAGCAGTTCCATCAACACTTCATCATCATTGTCAAAATTATAGAAATCGTATGGCGTCTGGTAGCGCCAACGCATGATGTTCTGCGCATGCTCTCTTGTCATCGGTTGGAAAATGAAAGTCATAACCGAAAACCTCCTTTGCGTACCATATAAACCCATATAATCCAAGTCTAACATTATTCATGAAATAGACGCAAAAAAAAAGCCGCATCATCTGCGGCTTTCATCAGCAATTTCTATAGTTCTACGTTGTGATACACTTGCTGAACATCTTCAAGATCTTCGAGCGCATCGATCATTTTCTCGAATTGCGCTTGGGAGTCTTCAGGTAATGTTACATCAGACTGAGCCAACATTGTAAGCTCTGCAACGGTGAATTCCGTAATTCCCACTTGCTTGAAGGCCTCTTGAACAGCATGGAACTGATCAGGATCAGCGTATACCATCACTGTCTCGTCTTCCTCAACGACGTCACGAACATCAACATCAGCTTCGAGCAAAATTTCGATGACTTCATCGACAGTTTTCCCTTCAAGACCGATTACGGCAGTCGCATCGAACATATATGCAACGGATCCGTTAACACCCATGTTGCCGCCATTTTTGTTAAAAGCTGAGCGTACTGCGGAAGCCGTACGGTTAACGTTATTCGTCAGCGCATCGACGATCACCATCGATCCGTTCGGACCGAATCCTTCGTAACGAAGCTCTTCGTAATTCTCTTCTGCGCTGCCTTTTGCTTTATCCAACGCACGATCAATGATCGCTTTCGGAACGTTGTATGTCTTTGCACGCTCAAGAACAACTTTTAGGGCGCGGTTCGATTCAGGATCTGGTTCGCCTTTCTTAGCCGCAACATAAATCTCGACTCCGAACTTGGCATATACTCGACTCACGTTTGCGTCTTTCGACGCTTTCTTTTCCTTGATGTTATTCCACTTACGACCCATGCTGTACCTACTTTCTCAATATCTAATATGTACTTACCCTCTATTATAACGAAAAACAACAACTTTCGCATCCCTCTTCGTACAAGAGCGGCCCTGTCGAAATAAAAAAACCGTACCCCTTAACTACCGGAGATACGGCTTTCCACTATTATAGGATTATTTCACGTCGTAACCTTGGTCTTCAATCGCTTCTTTAATTTGTGCAGCGGATAATTTACTGCCATCGAACTCAACAGCAACCGTACCTGCCCCAAGATCAACCTTGCCATTCGCACCGATTTGTTTCAATGCACCTTCAATCGAATTCACACAATGATTACAAGACATACCTTCTACATTAAATGTTTTATTTTCCATGTCGCAGCAGCTCCCTTAGGCTCATTTGATGCAATGCATCGTCTTATGTTTTTAGTATACCCCTCTACCCTATAATTGTCAAGTGAAAAATAGGATTGCCCTTTATCTTCTTTTTTACCACGATTCGGGGCGCTCCCTCTTCTTATTCTGCATTACTTCATTAATTTATTCATCGTCGTCAGCAGCTCATCGAGCACCTCATTATCGCCTTCTTGAATCCGTTCGACGATACAGCTCTTCATATGATGCTCAAGCAACAGCTTCCCTACGCCATTCAGCGCGGATTGAATGGATGCGATCTGATTCAGCACATCATCACAATACGTATCCTTCTCAATCAAGCCCTTCACGCCTCGCACTTGACCTTCAATCCGATTCAACCGACTAATCAGGTTGCTCTTCGTTTTATCCGAATGATGACTCTTCCGATGGTTCCCACTTCCGCATGAATCATGCGTTGACATCTCTTGTTGCTCAACTTGCTCTTTCTCCATCATGAATCACTTCCTCTCTAACGTACATCCTCATGACTTTATTCTAACATAGCCCCCCCTCCTATGCAATTCCCAAGTGTGATCCCGATCCCCCCGCATCATTGACAGGTTTGAGAACATTAGGCAAGGAAATTTAGATAGATTAATTAATTAGATTGCTTTATAATTGGTTTGTTTATTATCATGGGACATTTGTCATAGAAAGGAGAATTTGCATGAACGACAAGTTAAGAGTCCTCATGCGAGCAACGCGGATCCGTGTGATTCCCGTCATGCTTATTCCTGTTGTATTAGGGGCTCTCGGCGCGTATGTCTGGGACGGCGTATTCCATCCCATTCTTCTACTCATCACTTTGCTCGGCTCTGGCGCAGCGCACTTATTTTCGAATATGATCAATGATCTATGGGATTACCGCAACGGTGTCGACGAAGCAGCCAAACAGACCGAAGGTTTAATCTCGACGAACTCCGGATTCCTTGCGAATGGCATCATCCCTGAACGAGTCTTCGCTTCTATTACTTGGAGCTTATTCGGGATTGCGGTGCTGTGCGGCGTCATTCTTAGCTTCCTGAGCGGTTGGTGGGCTTTCGTGCTCGGATTAATCGGCGGTCTGATTGCATATTTCTACGTTGCACCACCGCTTAAATTCGGCTACCGCGGCAAAGGCTATAGCGAAATCGCCATCTTATTATCTTTTGGGATTCTTCCCATTGCCGGTGCCTATTATGTACAGACGGGGCATTTCGATTACCGCGCGGTATTATTGTCATTGCCGGTAGGACTGCTTACGACACTGCTGCTATTTAATCACCATTTCTTGCATTGGCAAGCAGACAAGGCTTCGGGGAAAAATACGCTTGTCGTCGTCTGGGGAGAGCAGCGCTCGCTGAAATTCTCAAGATTTCTCATGTTCCTCTCCTACGGATCCTTAATCTTATGCGTGGCGTTAGGAATTCTACCGATTTATGGGCTGGTTGCGCTTCTTACGGCCTATCCGATCTATAACGTATACGGACGCCTTGCGAGCACGAATCAATCCCATGCTTATCTTCCGCTCATGGGTGCATCCTCCAAAGCTGCCATTCGATGCGGCGGCATTATGGCCATTAGTTTAATCATTCAAGGACTCATCCAATAATCGAACACTAGACAGAAATGAGGCGCTAACATGGAGAAACAACTTATTTTTGGAGATTTTGATACGATTCTATCCGAAGGGAAGGTCTGGAAAATTGGCGGTTTCCCGCTTCCTGACGGTTCTTTCTGGGAATATCGCGAGCCAGACGCCGTGGTTATCGTTCGAAACGGCATCCTCTACGTTCGTGCGCCGCTGAGCAGACAGAATAACAACATTCAGATCTTGGACAATGCCAAGCATATGTATTATTCCGTCGAGAACGTCATCGTCCCGGAATCGGGCGAAGTCAGCTTCGAGCTTCAAATTCGCGCACGAACGCAGAATACGATCCCAGGAGATTTGTATGATGGGTATGTTTCCCTAAACCTGCTTGATTTTACGACAGGTGCGGCGCTTGATTTCTTCGCAGGCAATGATAAGTATGCTAGCGTCTATGCCGTACTTCCCTTCCCAGGCGTTGAAGTGCCTAAAATGGATAGAACGCGATACTTCTGCATTTTCAAGGAAGATACGAACTTCAAACCAAGAGAATTCAACACATACAAAATAACATACAACCGCGTCAAAGATGAAGTCGTCTTCTATCTCAATGGCGAAGAGGTTCGTCGGGAGACCGGGGTACCGATTAAATTCAATCAGTTCACCATCGCCCTTGGCATCATGACCGAGAAGGATTTAACGCCAGAAGGCAGCGTATCCGTCCACGGGCAAACCGTGATCGCAGAGTATTCACCCGTAACCGTAACGATTACCGAATAACACCGGACACGTGCCGTACTTGTCAAATAGTACTAGTGTACACAGACTTTCTCCCGTCTTATGATTATGAAGTCACGTTTCGAACATGGACAACTTCGATCAATCATAGGAACGGGAGAGACGGATTTCATGTTATCTGTACTTATTAGTATATTTGCGATTCAAATCGTGTACGTATCTTTTTTTACTCTAAGAATGATTCTGACCTTAAAAGGTCAACGGTATTGGGCCGCAGGGCTCAGTACGCTGGAAATTACGATTTATGTGCTTGGATTGAATATGGTGCTGCAATATGTGAATCAACCGATTAGTCTGATTGTCTATGCCTTAGGATATGGACTAGGTGTTCTCGTAGGGTCATGGATCGAGGAGAAAATCGCCCTCGGTTATGTCACGATGAAGGTCATCGTAACGGACGTCCAATCCGGGATTCCGAATCAGCTGCGTGATTTAGGTTATGGCGTCACGTCGTGGTTAGGTGATGGCCGGGACGGCCATCGACTGATTCTGGAAGTCCTCGCGAAGCGGAAGAATCAGAACCAACTATACAGCTCCATCCTCGCTAGTGATCCAAAAGCCTTCATCGTCACAATGGAGCCAACACGATTGCATGGAGGATTCTGGACACGCGTAACACGAAGATAACGATCTATAGACAGCAAGAAGCAGCCGGTCGCTCGGCTGCTTCTTTCATTAACTCATCCCCTTCACTTTCATTAGGACTTGCGACACACATAGATCAATTCTCTGCTCTCCTCTGTGACCTCCCCCTTATTCCATGAACCATAACGATGTTCAATTCTAAACGCATGCTCTTGAAGCAACCGCTCTAATTCGAGTGGGAATGTATATCGGATTTGGCGTAATTCCTCCGTCTGTTCGGGATGGTTCCCTCTACCATAAATATTTTTCACGATATGGAACGACAATACCTGCGTCATTGGATTATAGATTTCCTCATATTCCTCGACGACAACTTGATTCAATGCATTCCGATAACGTTCCTCATAGTTCTGAATCGAGCCAAGCTCCTCGAGATTCGGCATGCGCAACCCAAATATAAAGATCCCATCCTTTTGCAAATGTTCATGTACGGTACGAAGCAATTGATCCTGCTCAAGGTTCGTCAGCAAGTGCTGGAATGTATTCCCGGCCATAAACATCATCGCATAGGGCTTATGTACATTCAGCTCTGTCACATTCATCACGTAGAATGGAATATCAAGGTTCCGTTCTTCCGTCTTCGATCTCGCGAGCTTCAGCATCGATTCACTGATGTCGACACCTTCTACATCAAAGCCTTGCATGGCCAGTGGAATCGCGAGTCGCCCCGTCCCGCAGCCCAGATCCAAAATCGTACCCTGAAGACGCTTCGCCCATTCTACTATCAGGTCATAGCCCTGCATGTCATTCGAATATTTCATATCATAATCATAAGCGCTTTCATAAGTACACTGAACCATTTAACCCTCTCCTATTAGTCGTTATGTCATTGCTCCTTTTGACTGTATGATCTGTAGAATACGTTCTGCCAACCGTGTCATTTGCTTCCCATGTGTGCTCTGATCACACGCGCTCCATTTCACATGCTGCTCACCTCCATTGATCCGTACCTTGAGGTCATAAAGAGTATGCGATTCCTCGCTGCATGCTGTGTCTAATGGCTTGTCGCTCAAAAAATTCGCGAGCACCATCTCTTTATAAATTCGCTGCCTTTCTTCGATTGCTAGTTCTAACTCACGCTGCACAGGTACTTCACCATTTGGTTGAGATTGCACCCATTTATGATCAAATGTACTCATCTCCATCATTTGTTCCGTCGTAGCCGACGTACTCGTCTTCACATTTAATATGAATTCGAAAACATCCTGTGCAGCAACATCAAAGGAGATATGGAGAACATCAACCGTACCTCTCCCATCGCATTCCTCTAAGGTATAGGTCAGAGCAGTCGCCGTCTCCTTCCTCTCCATCCGCGAACAAGTCGTCGTTGTCACCGCCGGTGTACCATATTGATCTTTCGAATTATCATGACGCATCTCGATCAACGACCCCTTATGTGCGAGATCAAGGAAGATCGGATCACCTTCGATCGTGTATTGCACGACGCGGACAGCATTGCGATCACGGTCAACAAACGCATCGAGCTTGTCCCGATTCTCGATCACGATCCCATGATAATTCAGCACATCTTCACGTTCATCGATGGCATAACGCACTTGCTGTCCGTTCATCGAATAGGCATCCGAGCATCCAAGATTGATGATGAGCACCACAAAAGATACCAGCACAAAGATTCGTCGCATGATGTCGGCCCCCTTCCCAACTCCCCTTCATGCATCTAACATTACCAACGCAAAGCGAATGGAAAATGTTTCAATCGATGAAATATTTATGCTGTTCTGGATGAACACGAATAAACCATGTAGCGTCCCTGCATGGCTCTTCGTTGACTCTAATCTGCATATACCGATTGTTCTTGCAGCCGCAGCTGCTGCGTCGCGAACTCATGATACATCGGATGTGACTCTAGCAGAGACTCATGTGTGCCAATCCCCGTCACGGCGCCTTTCTCAATAAACACAATTTGATCTGCATCCACGACGGTAGATAGACGATGTGCGATAACGAGTGTCGTACGGCCTTGCATCAAGTTATTTAGCGCTTCTTGTACGACAATCTCGGATTTACTATCTAGACTGGATGTCGCTTCATCTAACATTAGGATTTGCGGATCGCGAAGAAGTGCTCTTGCGATAGCAATCCGCTGCCGCTGTCCACCTGATAGCTTCACGCCTCGTTCTCCCACTTCCGTCTCGTAACCATTCGGCAGACCATCAATGAATTGATCGGCATAGGCCATCGCTGCAGCATGCTTCAACTCCTGCTCTGTTACTTTGCGATCGACCCCATAGCAGATATTCTCCCGAATTGTGCCGGCAATAAGCGGACTTTCCTGCGAGACATACCCAATTTGCCTGCGCCATGATTGAAGCGAGTAGCTCTCAATCGATTGATTGCCTAACTTGATCGAACCCGATAATGGCTTATAGAATCGTTCGACGAGTGAAAATAACGTCGTCTTCCCACCCCCGCTCGGGCCTACAATGGCTGTCACTTTGCCAGGTTCAATCGTGAAGTTCACTTTCCGCAGCACCGCTTCTTCCTCGCTGTATCCGAATGCGACATCCTTCAACGTAATCGGTTGGTTCGGATTCATCAGTCTTTCACCCGACGTATGATCTTCCTCATCCGCTTCAAGGGTAGCAATGATCCGATCTGTTGCGCCGATCGCCTTCTGGAATTGCGTGAAGAATTGCGTCAATTGCGTCATTGGAATCACGATTTGGAACAGGTAGAGGATAAACGCAACGAGCTCCCCTGCCGTTAGGGCGCCTGAAGAGACGCGCATTCCGCCATATCCGATAATCACAACAAGCAGCAGCATCATAACTAGCGAGATCAGCGGCGAGATAAGTGCTTGCACCTTGCCTTCTTTTAACCCATATCGGAAAAGATTCTGTATGCCTTGGCTTCCCGTCTCATATTCTCTCGACTCCGAATTGGAGGATTTCACGAGACGAATTTCGGATAGCACCTGACTGAGCACCGACGTGAACGATGCCGTCTCATCTTGCAAACCACGGGAAATCTTCATCATTTGTTTGCCGAGCGGCACAAGGATGAGGACGCATAACGGTATGATGAGCAGCATAATGAGCGTCATTTGCCAATCTAGATAGATCAATACGGCAAGTGAACCGATGACCGAAATAATCCCTCCGAAGAAGCCAGTTAGATGCTCGGCGATCAGTCCCTTCACCACCCCCGTATCATTCGTCATTCGGCTAATCGTCTCGCCTGTCCGGTTATTATCGTAATAAGAGACCGGAAGAACGAGCAATTTCTTCCAGAGTCGATCCCGTAAATTCGCTACAATTTGCTGCCCTACATAGTTCAGCATGTAAATGGATAACCCCCCGGCAATTGTCTGTGCGATGAACGCTGTAACAAGTCCTACAATTTGCCACGTGCTGAGTGAAGAGACGGAGAAGCTATCCACCAGCGTCTTCGTGAACATGGGGATGACTAACCCGACGAGGGTTGCGATGATACTTAGTCCCAAAGCTACCGTAAGCATCCAGATGGATGGTTTGGTCTGCTTGATCATCGCTAGAAATTGCCTCCAGTCTCCACTTTGTTGTCCCTTCTGTACTTCCTCCATATGCTCCAGCTCCTTCATTTCTTATCCCTCTATTTTCTATGGTGATAACAATACAGGACGAATGTAAACAGAATTTAAACAGCAAAATTCTACCGATATTTGTCATAAGAAATTCCGAAATCGGGCGTAAATCGTGATATAATTCATGTGAAAGATACGAACAAAGGAGTGAATTGATTGCGATCCGTACTTACACGTATGACAGCTGGTGTCATCCTTGCACTCATGATTCTTCTAGCGGGATGCGCAAGCAAGACGGCCGAGCATGAACAGCATCAACTTCCAAATGGGGATTTGCAGGAAACGACATCCTCGCTGTCCACGCTGCCTACTTTTCTTGATCAGGCTTCAGACACGATCCGCTCCGCCTATAAGACGGCTTCAACCGTGAAGGATACGCTTCCTTATATGCCTTGCTATTGTGGTTGTGCCGAGAGCGCTGATCATAAGAGCAACCTGAACTGCTTCATTCACGAAATCAAGGAGGACGGTTCCGTCGTCTGGGACGATCATGGCACGAGATGCGGCGTATGCATTGAGATCGCGACAACGACAGCCCTCTTGAAAGAAAAAGGCATTTCCGATCAAGATATTCGTACATATATCGATAAGACGTATGCCGAAGGCTACGCTGCACCGACACCAACACCAACACCAATGCCATCCTAATCAACGGCTTATTATAAGGAGGAAGATACAATGACCATCCACAACTATGCGTTAGAGACGATAAAAGGCGAACAAGTAAACCTATCAGACTATCAGGGCAAAGTTCTCGTCATTGTGAACACAGCGAGCAAATGCGGATTTACATCGCAATATGAGGGTTTGCAGAACCTGTATGCTGAATATCATGCACAAGGACTCGAAGTTCTCGGTTTCCCGTGCAATCAATTCGGTGGCCAAGAACCAGGAGATAACCATGAAGTGGATTCCTTCTGCCAAATCAACTATGGCGTGAACTTCCCCCTCTTCGCTAAAATCGATGTGAAAGGCGCCAATGCACATCCGCTATTCCAACAATTGACAGAAGAAGCGCCGTTCGCTGGATTTAATCTAGACGAGCCAGCCGGTGCCCGCTTCCAGGCCATGTTCGAGAACAATATGCCAGAAGAATTGAAATCGAATGATATTAAGTGGAATTTCACGAAATTCCTCGTTAACCGCGATGGCCAAGTCATCAAGCGTTATGAATCGTATGTGACTCCGCAGAGTATGAAAGAGGATATCGAGAATTTGCTCTAATCCGCTGCGAACGACCAAAAAGACGCACTCGACCGTGATCGAGTGCGTCTTCTTTTATTATTTTACGGCCATCTGTTCACGAATGACCTGCCGGTACATATGAAGGATCTGCTCTTCCTCTTGACGCAGCGTACCTAATCCTCTCGCGACATCCCGAATCTGCTGGCATAACACTTCGGGCGCGTCAACGCCATCGAGATACCTACCCAAGAAATGTATGAATACATCCAGCTTACGCAGCCGGACTAGCAATGGTATCGCATCGATCTCATCGTCGGTGAGAGATATGACCTTGTTGTAACCTCGAATAAATGCTTCAACCTGGATCCAGTCAGGCGATTCGGACAAATACCCGGATAATACGACAGCCGGTTCGATCGCTCTTACATCCCATGTACAGAATTCAAAATCAAGAACCGCAACCCCTTGCCCTTGATCCGAATCAGAGACAAGTACATTCGAATGATTGATGTCACCATGCACCAACTGATGCGGAAGCTTCCTAAGATGCGTTAAGTTCGCATGGAACATAGTGAATTCCTCATAGATCCGTACCAATGCATACGCTTGTTGCCGAAAAGCTTCCGGGGGAGATAAGCAGAACGATGCGATCCGTTCCTCAGTGCAGGTTGGATGTGCGGCTTCAAGCTCATAATAAGGCGGGTAAGCGGTTGCTCGCGAGACCTGAACTCGTGCTAATGCACGTGAGAGATGCCCCGTCATCTCCCCGATCGATACAGCTGTGTTCGGATGATTTGAATTCGGCCGAACACCGTCAATGTAGCGGAACATACAGGCATAACGACCTGTGCCATCTTCGAGCACCGTATAGGTCAGTCCCTTATCCGTTCGAAGCGGCAGTGGAACTGCGCAAGGCATCTGCTGCTCGGCTAGCGCAATTAACACGTCATGCTCGAATCGAACTTTACCAAGATCACGATGCGTCTCATAAATACGCAGTACAGCCCTTCCCTCGGGCGTCGTCACAAATCGTGTAGTATTATTCCAACCGCTCTCCCCTTGCTCCACTTCAAACGAAGCATGCGGCATATATTTCGATACAATCTGGTTGAATGGCATGTCCATTCTCCTCCATGAACCGGTTATAGATTGAATGCTTCTGCAATCAATTGATAGGAACGAACCCGAGCGTCAAAATCATGTATTGGCGAAGCAATCATGATGTTATCCGTCTGATAGCGCTCGCTAATGGCCAGAATTTCTTCTTTCACTTGCTTTGGCGTTCCAACAATTCGGCGTTGGCGTCCTTGATGAATCCGCGCGACATCATAATCAGAATAAGGGAAATTTAATGCAGTCTCTACCGATGGGAATGCAGGCAGTTCCATGCCTTTCTCTAATTGTAAGAAGAACAGGTTCGTACTAGCCGCTAGCTTCTGGGCTGCCATCTCGTCCTCAGCACAGATCGCGAGCACGCACACAAGCGGCTTCGGTTCAGCATACAACGTCGATGGTGTAAAATGTTCACGATAATACTTCATCGCCATCTCCCCGCCCGGCACACCGAAGAACTGTGCATAAGCGAACGGTAACCCTTGTTGCGCTGCAATTCTCGCGCTGCCGTCGCTTGAACCGAGGAGCCAGAGCTCTGGAGCTGTTGACAGAATCGGTGCAGCGATCAGCTTCTCGAAGGAATGCCCTGATGGTATCGAATCATGGAGGTATCCGTTCAAATCCGCAATCTGCTGCGGGTACCCATCAATCCCAGAGTACGCACCATTCTGGAGCGCCCTCGTTGCGAGCGGCATGCCGCCGGGGGCTCTTCCAAGCCCTAGATCAATCCGGCCTGGATAGAGTGCTTCAAGCAAACGGAAATTTTCGGCAACTTTATAGGCACTATAGTGTGATAACATGACACCGCCAGATCCGACGCGGATCTTGGATGTTGCTGATGCGATATGTGCGATCAATACTTCAGGACTGGAAGATGCTAATGCTCTCGTACCATGGTGCTCAGAAACCCAAAACCTAGCATATCCTAGTCTCTCAGCCTCTTGCGATAATCTCGTTGTATCCCTTAATGTATCTGCGGCTGATTGCCCTTCACCAATATGTGAATGATCAAGTACCCCTAATGTAATCATCATGTTCACCTCTCAATCTAGTGTATCTCATCTCTATATCTGATTCAAATCATACAGGAAGCAGTAGAAATAGCTCCCCTCGAATATAGAGGTGAGCTGCATGTCACATTGAACAAAGCTGGAATAAGGGAAAAAGAACGGGATTCATAACACAATAATAAATTTCACAATTTTCCGAGCTTCGTTGTGCACAGGACTAGGGAACATGCTATAATAAGGGTTGCGTTTATAAGGTGGGGATACACAAGTATCTCACTTTAAGAAAGTTGTTCTTGTGTATAAAAGGGGGGCCTGGAGATGTTCGCCAAGCGACTTAAACAATTGCGAAAAGAAAGAAAATTAACCATGCAAGAAGTAGCCGATTTCGTTGGCGTTGCAAAGAGTACCTACGCAGGGTATGAATCGGGATATCGCCAGCCAACTTTGGAATCGATTCATACCTTGGCAAGGAAACTTCGAACCTCTTCGGATTACCTTCTTGGGCTTACGGATTATCCCGAGCCGCCAGAAGAGTTAAATCATAATGCCAAAGAGTATTTAAATTACAAACAACTTCATTGGGATGGCGTTCCCTTGGAAAAAGAAGATCTGGACCTCATTCGCATATTGCTCGAACGTGTCATTCGCGATCGCAACTTACCAAAGGATCATTAACTTAACCCCCCATTAAACTTTGCAGCTTCGCTCTCGATTCATCTTGAAGTTTCACGATTAGCGCGTTATACGTTAGTGTCCACTCATCAATCTTACTCGCAGAGACAGCATCCTTCTCTGCTGCTTGGATGAGATCTAGATAGTTCCTTTCACATACCGATTCGGCATTGGATACCTCATTCGTGATCTTGTCTTGCCAGGCTTGAACCTCGACGGGATTTGTCTTATCCAGCTGCGGGATACTCGACTCCGCTCCTTCTAAGATGACATTCATATCCTTCATACATTTTGCCTTAAGCTCCACCAATTTCTGTTCATATTTGGATTCCTTAGACGCAATCGTTTCCGACGGAGAACTTGAATTGGAGTTCGTGTCTATACTGTTTGATGATTCATCAGATTGCTTAGACGTATTCGGCTTCGCTTGGCTTGTCTCATTCGATTTTGTCACAGGCCCTTTCGTCAGCTTGACAGTTTCCGAATGCTTATTATCTTTGACCTGCGTGGTTGGTGCTTCCGTATGCTCTGTTTCGGTTCCATTCTGAACCGCGTTTGGCTGCTCCGTCTTTATTTCCTGCTTGGAAGTTTCCGGCTGCTTCGCATCATCTTGTCCTTGTTGTCCACCTGATTGGCCATTTGCAACCGGTGTGGTCTTTTTGCCATCCTCTGAACCGATTGGCGGTAATGCGTCTAGCTCATCCCAATTGTGCATATACTCTTCCTTCGGATCATGAAGCGCTATCTTCGTAGACTCCCTCCAGTACAGTCCACCCCATACGATTATCAATAGGATCGTCATCGAAGATAGAATAACTATAGGAATATTCTGTTTTTGAATGCGACGGCGTCTTTTTTTTCGTATCCGTTGTTGTCCCATCGTTATGCAACCACTACTTTCTTGTAAAATATGGAATAGGCCAACCCTCCTTCTTCAAGGAGAGTTGGCTCATCATTAGAATTTCATTAAATGGTCGATGATCAAATCAATCATCTGATTTACCTGTTTTTTCACCTTATTGATAGCTTCGTTCTTTAATCCTTTAGGACCTTCTACTTTGTTAATCTGCTCGTAGCTATCATTTCCGGCTTGGATCACTTCAAGAATGAATTGCACCTTCTCCGAATCTGTCGTTGCCGTATCGAATCTCTTTTGAATATCAGCTAACTTGCCTTCGAATGCCTTCAGAATGTTTTGGATCAACACTTTTGGATCATTCGCTGCATCTTCGTTGATCAGTGTAATCTCTTGCTCAAAAATAACCTTCGAGCTGCCTCCCAAGAAATCCTCAAACGATGCTTGAATGACCGCAGTTCCTGTCGCAACTTTCTTGTCGATGGTTACTTTACCGTTCGAGTCCACCTTCACATCCTTGCTGCCTGATACTTTCTTCCACTTCAGGCTATTGGAAGGCAGTTCTACGCCTTGGACTGTCAGACCATAGAGATGCTGACGGCCACGGTCAGAAATCTTAACCGTCGATGCCGTCTCGGAACGAACAAATGCAGCAGTCAACGCTTTGGTCGCGGCCTCTTCCTGTTTAAGCTTATCTTTCCATCCAAGGATCATAGAAGCTACATCTGTCGATCTGACGTCTAGATTAGATAAGGCCTTGCTTAGCGCATACCCCTTCGTATCATTGAGCACTTTCGCCAAGGCTGTGCTTCGAATGATGGATAGCCCATTTTTGCTGCTTAATACGTTAGCTAACTCTTTCGAGCTCATCGAAGCGAGCTTGTCCCGAACACTTGCCTCTACGCCTCCATGACCTTTGTTATCGCCAAACATCAAAATGAGGATATCGTCAATGTTTATTGTAGGAACACCAGCAGCCTTCCCGATTATTTTCAACGCAGCCCGGTACTCTGGATTTGATCGAATCGATTCCAGCTGAGACGCTTCTACATCAACTGGGAGTGATCCTACTGCTTGAATGATCTTGAGCAAAGTTCTCTTCAGCTCAGCTTGATTGACGGAATCTGGAAGTTTTTTCGCTATCGGTTTCCAGATCGGATCAATCAAAGCTTGATTCTTCGCTAAATCCAGCCCCATTATCTCATCAAGCAACTTCTGAACGCTCTTCACATCCGAAGATCCCGCAGCGACAAGCGCATTTCGAATCTTTTCTAATCGTTTCAGGTATTCCGCCACCGGGAACACATTTTCTTCCGATGCAGATGTATCTGTCAGGGTCACTTCTTTCTCGAAGATCACCTTGGCGGGCCCTCCATTTGGATTGACTAACTTCGCTTGAATCACAGCCGTTCCGCTTGGCACCCCTTCAGGGATCCTAACGATCCCGCTAGCGTATACCTTCACATGTTCACTGCCCGATACCTTCGACCACTGCAATACAAAAGAAGGAATATCCACACCGAACAATTTCAACCGATAGACATGCTGACGTCCATTTTCACTAATCTCTGCTGATGCCTCTGTGGCTGAACGGATGTAAGCAAAGCTTATCGCTTGAAGCGCAGCATCATCCTGCTGGAGTTTGGCCTGAAGGTTCACGACCAATGTTCTAATATCTTGCGATGAAATATTCAATTTTTGGAGCATTGAACTGATTTTATAGTCACCAGTCTGACTGAGTTGGCTATCCAACGCTTGAAGTACAATCTCCGCAATCCCTTTACTATTGCCTACTAACTGGATCAATTGCGTTACGGACATTTTTCCCAGGATACTTTTCACTTTACCTTCCAAGCCATCGCGACTTCCGCCATCACCGAATACGAAAACGACAAGATCATCGACTCTAAGATTCTCGTCTCCTGCAGCAGCTGCGATCAGCTTGAGCGTCGCGCGGAATTCAGGATCAGTCCGAAGCGCCTCGATATCCGCAATCGATTGGATCGAACCAACCGCTTGGATCAGACGGAATAGACTTTCTTTCAGTTCCTTCGGATCGATATTCGCCGGAAGCTGGGCAATGACTTTTTTCCAGATCGGATCTACTAAATCCTTATTCGCCATCCAATCAAACTGAGCTAGTTCATCCCGCAAACGCATGACCGCTTGTACTTCTTGCGGACCGCCGGCTGCAAGAGCAGCATACCACTTTCTTATTTGTTCATATAAAGCGACCGACAACGGCGATACATCCGCAGCATTCGCTTTTTGAACCAAATTCAACTTCGCTGCGAAACCTTGCTGACTAAGTGGTATTCCTCCCAATGTAGCAGCAAGCATGGATAGTGCAACAGCAGACACCGTCACTTTCTTCGTCAAAGTCAACTTATTCAAGCTTTCAGCTCCTTACTAGAATCGTTATTTGTTACAACACAGGCATTGGTTGTCTAACGCCCTGGTTCAGATTAGGACGGCCTACCGAATAATAGATGAAATCCGTCCCTAGCAAATCCTCCTCATGGAACACATTGCGTCCGTCGATGAGAATCGGCTGTTTCAATACGTTCTGCAATTGATACAGATCAACCGATGCAAATTCATCCCACTCAGTTAATAAGCACAACGCATCCGCATCTTGAGCCGTATCAAGCGCCCTCACCCCCCATTCAACGCCATGCTTACCATATAGCGCTTGAAAACTATCCATCGCGATAGGGTCGTACGCTTTTACCTTCACACCTTGATTAACCAAGTGCTGAATAATTTCTAAGGCTGGTGAATCACGCACGTCATCGGTGTTCGGTTTGAACGCTAACCCCCATACCGCAACCGTCTTCCCCTTGAGCTCGCCATGGAAGATCGTCTCAAGCTTACGAATGACATTAAATCGCTGATCTTGATTCACTTCCACGACGGAGCGCAGCAATTTGAACTCGTAATCGACATGACCCGCAATTTGAATGAGCGCGCTGGTATCTTTCGGGAAACAGGATCCCCCATACCCAATGCCTGCCTTCAGGAACGATGGGCCGATGCGTTTATCATGACCCATCCCTTCTGCAACCTTGGTTACGTCCGCACCGACCTTCTCACAGATGTTCGCAATTTCGTTAATAAACGATATTTTCGTAGCGAGAAATGCATTGGAAGCATATTTAATCATTTCCGCACTCCGAATATCCGTGACGACGATTTGCTCAGTCAACGGCTGATGAAGCTGAATCATTAATTCGGCAGCACTCTGGCATTCAGCTCCTACGACGATCCGGTCAGGATGCAGTGTATCCTCAATCGCGGATCCCTCACGCAAGAACTCTGGTAACGAAATGCTGTCAAAATTGTAATGCGATCGTGACCGAATTAACGCTGCAACCCGCTCATTCGTTCCGACAGGTACAGTACTTTTCACAGCGATGATTTTGTACCCGTTCATCGCTGCTGCGATTTCTAGGGCAACTTCATCAATATATGCAAGATTGGCTTCGCCACTTGGTAACGGTGGCGTCCCTACCGCGATGATAATAATGTCCGATTGCTTCACAGCACTCGTTAAATCTCCCGTAAAAGACAGCTTCCCCGCTGCACGATTGACCGCAGCCATTTCCTTGAGTCCCGGCTCATAAATCGGGATGCCTCCAGCATTCAACATGTCAATCTTGCGAGGATCCTTATCCACGCAAATAACCTGATGACCGATCTCCGCATAACAAACGCCTGAGACGAGTCCTACATAACCGGTTCCGATAACCGTAATATTCATTCTTAACACTCCTTCATTGGATTTGTTCTCTCACACTAGGTGCACAGTTGTTTTATCTCATTCCAATCAAAGGCGAGCCTCACAATATCTTCTTCGATTAGCTCCGTCCCGGTCTGTACCTCGATAATCTCCATTTCCGATTCTGCGCGCAGGCTATGTCTGCTATCTTTCGTAATGACTAAGACATCACCTGACTTCACGGAAAAATGCTTCCCATCGAGAACCATCTCACCCGTGCCTGCTACGACCGTCCACACCTCGTCTCGAAGCAAATGGTATTGATAACTTAAATTCTGGCCCGCTGTGATGCAGATGCGTTTGGTCAACACTTCTTTGCCATCGGGATATTTCAAATAATCGAGTACACGGTAACGCCCCCAGCGCCGTTCTTCATACATCGGCCGCTGATCCGAATGTTTCATGACTTCTTTAATCATCGGACTCGCAGCTTTATCTGAGACGAGAATGCCATCCGGACTTGCCGCTACGACAATGTTGGATACATTAAGCAGCGTAATCGGGATGTCCAATTCATTAATGACATGGGTATTATGCGTCTCACCGCTAAGAATTCCTTTGCCGATGAGCGAGCTCTCGATTTCTTCCGTCAGCGTATTCCATGTCCCCAGATCCTTCCACTCGCCATGATAAGGCAGCGCGACGATATGATTCGCTTTCTCCACGATCTCGTAATCGAAGCTATTCTTCGGAAGCCTGCTGTACTGCTTTGACATCTCGTCGTATTGGATCGGATAGCCCTTCTCGATTAACATATTAATGAGGAAATCCAGCTTAAACGCAAAAACACCGCAGTTCCAAAGCGCAGCCTGCTCTATCATCGCTGCCGCTTCTTCCTCGCGGGGTTTCTCTCGAAAACTATGTACGGTTAGGTAAGGCTCATCAGCCTGTGTACCGATCTCAGGGACAATATATCCATATTTCTCGGATGGATAAGTTGGCTTTACGCCCATCAGCGCCAAATCCGCACCCGATTCATTCAGTACCTGATCCAGCTCTTTGGTCTTATGGAAGAACGACTCCTCTACATACGGATCAACCGGCATAACGACGACGGTCTCATTAAGACTTACGCCTTGCACCGTATATAAATAGGTAGCTGCCAATGCGATTGCAGGAAAGGTATCTCTTCTCTCCGGTTCAACGATGACTTCGACCTCATTACCGAGTTGACAGTGAATCATTTCCACTTGCGAATTACTCGTTGCGATAAAAGCATGATCACGAAGTCCGGCCCTTGAAATCTGCCCCCATACACGCTGCACCATCGATTCACGATTGCCATGTTCACTTGCCAGCACCTTCAAAAATTGCTTGGAGCGTGATTCATTCGATAACGGCCAGAGGCGTTTGCCTGATCCCCCAGATAGAAGCACAATTTTCATTCTGACTCCTCCTAAAATTTTTGTGGTATAAAAATTCACTTTGAAAGACTCAGCTTCGTTTTATTAAGCGTCGCTTCCTCATGCAGTCTCGCAATCTTGTGAGTTTGCACGGCGAGCTGTGCGGTTTCCAAGCCGCTGATCCACGTATTGTAGTAATTAGAGTTCTTGCCATAGGAGTTATCGAGCAGCGTATTGGGCTTATCCATCAAGCAAGCGAGAATATGACCATGGAGTCTAGACGTCTGGATATTCCGATAATCACTGAATCGCTTGATCGCTTTGTTCACCAAGTAATCGCTATACTTGTCCCAGATCTTATACATTGGTAAGGGTCCGCTGCCTTTTTTCATTGCGCTCGCGATCCATTTGATCGATCTCCGCTCCACACGGTTGTATAAGGAACCCCAGTCCAAGAAATCTCCATCCGCATCCGATTCGAACTGTAACTGATCCTTTGTTTTCTCGATATCGGTACGGAAGAAGCACAGCAATTCTTTGCTTGGGCTGCTTGTTGGCTTAATGGGCCACAATTGATGGGCCATATCCGGAGATAAATAAACTCTGCATCCGTGAAATTTCTGAACAGCCTTCTCATAAGTCAATGTATCTCTGACGAAGAGATGAATATCGCCATGTCGATTAAACAACTCCGCTGTCTGGTCGTATGCCGACTCTTCTTTGAAAAAGATCGTTTGCGGGAGCAATACAATCCGGTTCTCGGGATATTCTACGACGATTTTCTCACGTAATTTCTGATGTGCGTGATACAAATCTCCAAAGTTTCCACCGCCCTGGAGTACGATGATCTGATCTTTCGGAATCGTTAGCTTGTCAGGAAAATCAAGCACACTGTACCGCGCTTGAACGTGGATCTTATTGTCTCTAAAAAACGCCTCCGTGCCCTTCATGATCAGCAAATCGCCGCCATTGTTATATACGGGATAATCAATATAATAAATGCTTGACCTAGGCGGGATAACACTCAGAATGAGTCGTAGCCGTTTTTTCAATGCATCCATCGGATGGAAAGTCGGTTTCATTTGCATATTAGCGCGCTCCTTTGCCTTTTGTTTTTTCTATCATTCGGTCGATTAGAAAACGAAAATCGTTCTTGTCGAACATCATGTTACTTATCTTCACCTGAAAGACGATCCGCATCGAAGCCATCGTCACCGCGAGACGAATGATCGCTCCAATCAGTAAAGCAATCGCAATCCCGTTCAACCCATATAATGGTGTAAACACGAAGAATAACCCGATCGTGATCGTAAGGGCGATAATCTGACGTACAAATACTAGCCCCGGTCGTCCCATCGCATTAAAGGAGGAAGCGAGTATCCACGAACCGCCTCCGAGAATACATTCAATCGATAGGATGTAGAAAGCCCCACTAGCCTCTAGAAAAGGGGCGCCGAATAATATACCCATGAGATATCGACCGATGAACATACAAGGAATAACTACGATCGACATCAAGAGCATGGAAAGCCGAAACGCACGGCCCACCGTCGCAACAATCGCATCCTTCTCCATGCCGGTGACTTTCGGGAAGATCACGTTCGTAATCGCTGTCTGTACAACATTGAATACACGAGATAGCGCATAGACAACGGTATATAATCCCAAATCCCTTGCGGTTAGCATTGAGAGAATCACCATTTTATCGAATTGCGAATACAGCGTCCCGAGCAGCTCTACGCCAAATACTCGGCTGCCGTAGCCGAATAATGATTTTGCTACCTGCAGATTACCTACTCCCTTGAACCAATTCATGCGAAGTTCGTCTCTCATGCTGTAAATGGCCCACAAAATGACAAATACACTGGTTACGAGAAACACCAGTGCTGCAGAATGAAGGCTTAAATTGTTCATCGACCAGAGTGCCAACAGCCCTATCAAATTGATTAAAGGAAACCCTAGTCGAACGCCATTGTAGACGTTAAATTTCCCTGTGCTCTGTGCCAGCGCAGAAATTAAATTGACGGCCAACAATATTGGCAGCATAAGTACCGTGTACCACTTCGCCGTCTGAATAACCGCCTCCGGATAATTCCCAAGCCATGTTGGCAGCCAGATCCAAGCGACGATCCCCACAATGAGGCTGACTGGGATCTGGAACAGGAATCCCGCTCTGACGAAATCGGCTCCATTCCCTTTATTTTGCTTCAAGTTATAAATGAGTGACGTTGGCAGACCAAATCCAACAAGTCCTGCGAGCAACGTCGGCCAAAAAAGAATCGCCGAAAACTCCCCTTTGCCCACGACTCCGAACATCCGAGCTGTGACAATCGACGTCAACGTACTAATGATCATCACCAGTAGATTCGTTGCACTCGTACGAAGTATCGTTTGAAAGATTCCGTTGCTCTTTAATGCTTTATGCATAGTAAGCTCTGCCATAACCTAACTTCAACCCCTACCGGAATATCGCAAGATACCAACGAGTGAACCGTTGCGGTAACATACTTTAACCACTTGTCTGATAAAAGTCTTGAAATGAAAGATGGAGAACAGCGATGATAGAATCGCCTGGAGCATACGAACCGTGTGCTTCATGACGGCAATGCTGCTCGTATCGTTGCGCTTCACCGCATCGCTCACCCCCTGCCAGAAAATCCGTTTCAAGAACCATTTCTTTGTCGTTCGTTCTTTTGCGATTTTGTGTTGAACCGGAGCGAATGGCGTATAGTATACCTTGTACCCTACACGTAGTCTCGCAATCAGCTCGCTTTCTTCACTGGATAAGAGATTGGTTCCGACACGTCCCAAGTCTTCGCGAAATAGCTTCATATGATGGAAGACACTCATTCGAAAAGCGACATTCGCACCGTATGGGATGGACGGAGCCGGCATCTCCTTCACTTCACTTGCATAATCGAGAATCGTGAATACTGACCGATGTTCCTCCGGAATCCATTCTGGCTCCTCAGCCTCCCAGATCGGATCGATTCGTCCCCCGACACAGCCAATCGTCGCATCACGCTCAAATACTTCGACGATGTTACGTACCCAGTCACGCGAAGCCAGCGCATCATCATCTAAGAAAAGAATGTATTTCCCACTTGCTTCCCGAATGGCTCGATTGCGCGCAACCGATAATCCAAGCTTATCTTCGAAAATATATCGTATCCTGGAACCGTGCCGTTCCCTTAAATCATTCACGACCTTCGCGGTGCCATCTGTCGATCGATTATCTACCACGACAATTTCAATTTCATCACTTGTATAATTTTGCCGCAAGACGCTCTCAATGGCTTCACCTGTGTCCTTCGCTCGATTATGCGTGCAGATGGCTACCGTTACTGTAATCTTCATCGATCATCCACTTCCTTGATACACGTTTTTGATCTGCTGTGCTATGGTGTTCCAATCTAATTCCTGCAAGACTTCATCGTAATTGGGTGACTTGTCCTCATGTTTCATATTCAAGGCCACTTTCATCGCGTTCTTCAGCCCGTTATCATCTGTTGGATCATATCGAACAACCATATCTTCTTTAAAATATTCATCGATGAAATCGTTGTTCGGCATGACGATCAGCTTCCTGAATGACAGACCAAGAATGGCAGAACCGGACGTCGTAATCTCTTTATAGGGCATGACCATAACATCAACCGCACTGATCAGATCCGCGATCGATTCATTCGGGATGAATCGTACATCAAGCACGATATGATCCATATCCTTAACGCGCTTCAGATAGTCGTTCATTTTCTGATCAGCTTTGCCTGCAATGATGAGATAACTCCGCTTCGTCTTCACCGCATGGAAGGCTTCAATCAGATCCTCGACACCTTTATAGGCTTGGATGGCTCCTAAAAACAAGTAAACATCCGCATCCTCAGGAATGTTATATTTCTCTCTGAAATTAAGGCCATTCCGCTTATACACGCCCAAATAATGACCATGCTTCACGACGAACAGCTTCTTCGCCGGGACATCGAATTCAGCCATCACTTTTCGCTTGATCGAATCCGATGCTACAATCAATTTGCCGCAGAAGCGGCATATTAACCGACGCATGAATCGCTCCATCTTGTGATACTTCACGTGATGCGGGTACAGATTATGGATCGTCCAGATTAACTGAATATTCCGCACCTTCAAATACACCATCGTCAACACAAACAAGAACGATTTCACAAGAAACAACAGCAAATTTCGATTCTGATAGGCATGATGCATCCAGTGAATGTGGACAATGTCGCCCGGTTTTGCCTGGCCAACCCGTAAGAACAACTTGCCATGCTTCAAATCCTGAATATCTATGCCTACCCCGCATAACGAATCCGTTAATAAATTATTATAGAAATTCAACTCGCTTGATTTCGGCCACATCCATACTTTCATCGCTTTACTCTCCCTAAACTTGCTAGAATCAATTCCACCGGACATCTTTATGTATCACCTTGGCCGGTATCCCTGCTACAAGAGTATAAGGCTCTACATCCTTCGTAACGACGGAACCTGCAGCAACTACGGCACCGTTCCCTATCGTTACGCCTTTTAGAATAGTTGATTTGCAGCCGATCCATACCTTATCACCAATAACTATTGGCTTCGTCGATACCGATCCTTCGATCTCATGGTAATCCGTATCCGAAATTACGACGTCCCATGAAATCGCGCAATCATTACCGATCTTAACCAAAGATTTAGACATGATCTCCGTGCGACGGTTGATGTATGTTCGATCGCCGATCACAATCTCTGCTCCGGACGCATCGAGATAGAAATTAACTCGGTCATAGAGCATCACCCTATTGCCAAGAATCAACCTCGTATGGTGACATCTCGATATGAGATGAGAACCCGATACTTGAAGCATTGAACCACTTTTCGTTACTCGAAGTCCAAAAAGAAACCCTCTGAGCACACGGTTTGTCTTCTTTATGACATGCTTTACATGATGTAAAACCATGATGGAGCCCCTCTCAGGCATGATTCGCATTCCTAGCTCTCTTTGACTTTATGCGATTGGCGAGCAGCGCTTGGTAGGTTTTCTCAACCTTTCGGGCAATCGTGCTCATGTTGAAATCACTCATAACACTGGTATGGCCTAGGTTCGAAATCTCTTGATAATTGACTTGGTGATCGTAAACACGCTGAAGGATCTGATATAACTCTTCAACATCGCCATCCTTTACGATAAACCCTCCCTTAGTCTGGTGAATAATCTCAGGCGCACCGCCGGAATCGGATACAATGGCGGGTGTCTGAACTAACATCGATTCAATAATCACTCTCCCAAATGGCTCATTTAACGAGAAATTAATGGTCAGATCGCATTCCTTCATTAAATCAAGCGGTTTCTTGCTGTATCCATAAAAGATAACTTTTTCTTCTAAGCCATATGCAACCACTTGCTGGATCATATCGTTTAAATAACTCTCCGAACCATCAACGGCGGTGTCTCCTACGATCAGCAGCTTCCAATTATGACACTCATGATCTGACAGCTTCTTGACGGCTTCGATCATCAGATGATATCTCTTCCACTCGACGATCCGCCCGAACGTCCCAATCACGAGTGTATCATCCTCCATAAATCGCCGTGTTTTCATACTTAAAGCAAGCCCTGGATCAACGCCATTATAGATGATCGTCTTATTATCCCCATGGATCGAATTCGCGACAAAGCGTGAAATGCATATCACCTGATCGAAGAATCGGGGCAAAACACGATTGTACATTTTCGATTGCATGTAATCCCGATGATGCCAGATTAATTTACATTTCGTTAGGAATTTGAGCGGTGCAGCGTACCACGGCGCCCGCCAACCATTCGCATGAATAATGTCAATCTTGTATTTAGACACGAACGACTTGATTCGAAGCACTGTCTCCAAATACCCGAAGCCGAATTTCTTCTTAATGCTATTGAGGCGAAGCGGAATGTGCTTGTACGCCGTTCGAATCTCGCCCAGATATTCCGTATTTTTAGGACTTAAGAGAAAAATCTGATATTTTGAAGTATCCAAATAATTGATCAAATGAATCAGACTTTGCTCGGCGCCTCCCTTTTTTTCCGCATGGGTGATAAACATGACATTTATTTTTCGATTATCCATTCATAGCACCTGCTTCATGATAACGTGAATGTAGTGAATTGATGTAACGTTTCAATACTTCTTTATGGTCATAATTTGTGCGTATGTACCGCTGTGACGAAGCTAGCAGCTTCCGCGCTCTCGGCGGATGGTCGAATAACAGCTTAATTCGAAGATAGAATTCCTCCGGACTATCTGCGACCAAAATATGCTCGTTATCTACGAGTCCCGTGCCCTCGCAACCGATCGAAGTCGAGATGACAGGCAATCCATTCTGAATGGCTTCGATTGTCTTGAGCTTCACACCCGCTCCGTTCTGCATTGGATTCACAAACAGATATCCCTGTTGATAAATGTCATCCAGACTCTCCGGTGTATCATGTACAATCACATTCGTCATATCGTACCCATCAAGCCAGTTCAACCCTTGCTTTCTACTGTTACCAGCCACAATAAATTTGTACCCTGGCTCCTTCAGCATGGCCGGATGAATATGTTCCAAATACCACTGAATCGCTTCACGATTATTCGGCATGAATAAAGACCCGATAAATACAACATTCTTGCTCTCAAATGAACTTGTGAGGAACGTCTCCTTCGTCACAGGAGGTGGTAGAAATAAGCTTTTTGTTGTAGGATGAAGCGATTGAAATGTTTCAAATTCCTTGCTTGAGATAAATAAATACTTATCTACCTTCTTCAGCATGTTCTTCTGCAAATTCCTGAATTTGCTGCTCTCCATGTGATAGTACAGCTTATGAATCCGATTGGATGTGCTTCTAGCCAATGCCTTGAAGTAAACCGCCTCATCGTTATGAACTCTCAAAATCACATTTGCATGTTTGATTAGTGGGTTCTTCAAGATAGGATACACATAGTCGCCTTCCAACAGCACATAATCATAATCCTCATCAATATTCACATATCGCAGCTCATTTCTCGATTGTACCTGCATAGGTACTCGATAGAGGAGATCCACCAGCTTACTTCTCCGCTCACACAGCTTGATATCTTCCACGTAGCGATATACGACATTCATATCCTCTGGCGTAGGCATTTGTTTGCCGCATACGAGCAGATGGATTGTCCACCCAAGCTCGGCCAGCACCTGTATTCGGCCCCACGTATCAACTCTGCCCCCATGATCGGCGGGATATGGAAAATCACTACAAACAACAAGTATTTTCATTTGGATACCCCCGACATATTCGAATGATGTACTTCCTTTTCCCCTACAAACGTACTGATAAATGCGAACAACATCCAGATCTCATATTTAATTTCAAGAGCCACAAAAAGTAAGGAGAGCAGCATGAAAATAAGCGCCAAGTACAGGATAATGCTTGACTTCGCTTTGATGATCAAGTTTTTGGCTAGCAAATAGAAAAATACGAGTGAGAAGATCCCCCCGAACATAAACCATTGGAAAAAACCTGATTTAACACCTAAATTTTTAGCCGTTCCCGTATATTGAAGCAATTCTCCCGCATTGATCTGGCTTATGCCTAAGGTATTGTAATAGAACCTACCCATGAACTTAATCGAGTCATCTAAATAGTTATCGAAATACATTAAGTAAGCGCCTGTACCTACCCCAAGCGGATGATGCAAGACCGTCAAGATGGCGATAATGATCGTCCCCATCCTCGTATAAGACGATGTATAGTTCTCGATATCGTTCGTAAAGGAACTGATCAAGCCTGCCGAGAAATAAACAATAAACATATACACGGCTAGCAACGCGACGATGAGCACAATAAAGTTTTTCTTCTTCCTGAAATCCATAAATTTCATCATGGTCACGACAAGCGTCAATAGACAGACGATGAGAAACCCTTTTGATCCCGTCACGGATAAATAGGTTAGAAAAAAAATAGCGACATAAATGTTCGATAGAATCATAGCCACACGATTTAAATTAGAGCTCAAATAAACTAGAATCGCAGAATACGCCATAACGATGGTTCCCGTCGTACTGCTCTCCGAAGTAAGCAGCCTCACTCTCCAATAGGGCTGACTCCCGGAATGCAAGGCGGTGAACGCATTCGGCATCGCAGCTAATTCAACCATCATAATCACGAGCAATAGACTTACCGCGATAAAAAAACTGGCATACAGGAGCTTGTAGCTTTTCATTTTGGAGAACACAAGCTGCATGTGCCTGATATAGAGCAGAATTAATACAAAATAAATTAAGACCTTGATCCCTTTACCGAGCAGGCCCTCCGACCAGAAGCTATAGCTCCCTTGCATGAATTGAATGAGAATGTAGCCTAAAGTGACAAAAGTTAAATAAATAATAAAAGCGAACAAGTATTTCTGAAGCTTTGGCACAGCCATAAACCGCTTATATTTGGAGAGCATCGCGATCTCGCAAAAAACAAACAAAGGCAGCAGCAGGATGATCGGCGATCTGCCTATTTCTCCGACGATGTTGACAAGAGGGAAATCCTGATAGACTGTCAGCACCAATAAGATACTGAGATAGATCGTCAGGAAGTATCCCCCTTTGCCTGACTGCTTCTCGGCAAATGCTTCATTTATCGTATGACTGCTTTGTAAGCCTACGTTCTTCATCTCTTCAACTCCGTAAATCTAGACATATTTTTTGACAGTTACGGAATATCGATCACCTTGTTTCTTCAAGGCATCCATGTACAGTCGCTCGATTTGTGTGTTCATCTGATTCGAATGGAATTTCTCATAAAATATTTCTTCACCGTTCTCGCCCATCCACTCGAGCTGTTGCTTCGATAGTCCCTGAATGATGTTGACCAACGCTTCCTTGTTGTCAAAATCGAAAATATATCCATTCACACCATGCTGGACAATCTCCGGCAGTGCGCCGCGATTACTTGCAATGACTGGCTTCTTATTTCGTAATGCCTCGATCGCAACGATCCCGAACCCTTCCCAACGCGATGGCACGATAACAGCGTCACAGGCTTTCATATACCGGTCAATTTCCGAATTGTCCACCCAGCCGATTTTCACTGCATTGCTTGGATAATCGTAATCACAGTCCTTCAATACCGTATCGCCAACGAGATAGAGATGAACATCCGTAAATCGATTTTCTTTAAATACCTCCAGCAGCAAATCAAAGCCCTTTTGCCGATCGAAGCGGCCGACGTAGAGTAGATTAATCTTATCTCGCTTCACATCAAAGGGTACTGCCGGTGAAGACGGCGCATCCGATACGCCATTATACACAACGACCGATTTCTTCGCAGACAATCCATACTGGAGCGCCATCTCGTATTCATGTTTTGAGATGTGGATGATGAAATCCGTCCGCAGCGACAAGACTCGCTCTACCGTGGCGAACACCTTTCTCTTCCAGGAAGAGGTGTCCATGAGAAATGCCCAACCATGCGAACAATAAATCACGACAGGACGTTTCTTCTTGAAAAAAAACAACGTTCGCAGGAAAAAGCCTGCGAACGTTCCATGGACATGTACAATGTCCGGATTGATTTCTTTGATCTTTCGATGAATTGATTGCATCGCCCGGAAAAAATAATGCGGACTCCGCTTATATGGATAGAGTTCCAATCGATCTGAATGAATCTGTAACGTTTTGCTGTTCGAGTTCTGTTCAGATGCGATCAGGTAAATATCATGTTTCTCCGATTGATACCTAAGCACTTCATTCAGATGGGTTTCAATACCCCCCTTTGTAAATTCAGATATATGAAGGACTCTTACCATGATCTCCCCTCCATCTCTTCATTAGAACGCATCCTTGGAGCCAAGCATCGTCTTCACCGTCTGCAAAATAATTCGAATATCGAACAGAATGCATTTTTTCTCAATATAGGTCAGGTCGAGTTCAACCATTTGTTTGAAGCTAAGATTGCTTCTGCCACTCACCTGCCAAAGCCCTGTACATCCAGGTGTAACGGACAACCGTTGCTTATCATATCGCGTATATTCTGCAACTTCTCTCTTCAGAGGCGGTCTTGGTCCTACCAGAGACATGTCCCCACGAAGTACATTGAATAATTGAGGAAGCTCATCAATACTCGTCTTCCGAATGAATTTACCGACCTTAGTCACACGCGGATCGTCTTTCATCTTGAACATCGCTCCGCTGATCTCGTTCTTATCCAATAGATCCTTCAACTTCTCTTCCGCATCTGTATACATGGAACGAAGTTTATACATCCGGAATAGTCGCTCGTTCTTTCCTACTCGCGTCTGATAGAATAAGATGGATCCGGATGGATCCTCCAATTTGATAAGAATAGCAACAAGAACAAGCAATGGACTTAGTAGGATTAACCCGACTGATGCGCCAATGATATCAATGGTCCGCTTTAGTACCGAATATAAATTCATCCCCTCTTCTCTCACTTGTGTATTCGAATAATAATCCACAATGCCTAAGACCGCTTCTTCCCGATATTGTGAATACCTCATTGTTATACTCTCCTCCCGGTCATTAATGCCTTGCTAAGTTCCCGCTCCATGATCTCTTCCAGCCCTGCCATCAGTTGTGGTCTAAGTTCATTATTCCGAAGCGCAAAGTCGATCGACGTCATAATAAATCCGATCTTCTCCCCCACATCATAACGAGTCCCTTGGAAATCAAAGGCGTACACACCTTGATCTACGTTTAATTTCTGGATCGCATCCGTAAGCTGAATCTCTCCGCCTGCACCACGTTCATGCCTTCCCAAATACTCAAAGATGTCAGGTGTCAGAACATAACGTCCCATAATGGCTAGATTGGAAGGTGCTTGCCCTTGCGGCGGCTTCTCCACGAACCGATTCACTTGGTATAAATTAGCCATTCTCTCCCCTGGATCTACGATGCCATAACGATGCGTCTGATCCGCCCCTACCGTCTGAACGCCAATGACTGAACGTCCCGTGCGCTCATATTGTTCAATCAGCTGCCTTGTGCATGGGACATCCGCTTCGACGATATCATCACCAAGCAGGACGGCAAACGGCTCATTTCCGATAAAATTACGTGCACACCACACGGCATGTCCAAGGCCTTTAGCCTCTTTTTGCCTAATATAATGAAGGTTTACATTGGACGACTTACGCACTTTCTCCAAAATATCTAGCTTTCCTTTTTCCTCTAACGTATGTTCTAACTCAAATGCGATATCAAAGTGGTCTTCAATGGCGCGTTTACCTTTACCTGTGACAACGATGATATCTTCGACGCCAGATTCAATCGCTTCCTCCACGATATACTGGATGGTTGGCTTATCGACGATGGGAAGCATCTCTTTGGGCATCGCTTTCGTTGCTGGTAAAAACCTGGTACCTAGTCCTGCTGCGGGGATAATGGCTTTTGTTACTTTTTTCATTTGGAATCACCCTATCCTATTTTTTTTATTCGCATTGTAACGCGATGCTAAAAATGCGAGCTATGCTCTCCAAACGCGGAAAGCATAGCTCGGACTTTCAGATTTCAAATCCGAGGTGTTGCTATACTAACTAGGGCATTGAACCCTACCTCACATCACACCCTTGACGACGAGCGTCTAAGGTCAGTTGACCCACAGTGTGACCGAGTGCCTCCGGTGATAGAGGTGCAGGAGACATTACCTTCTTCATTCCTTGTATCTTTCATGAAGGAACAAGACTATTGGTCGTTACTTTCGCCGTAATAGTAGGAGTAAGAATAGGAATCGGATTGATTGCGATTGATGTTATTCAGCACAGCACCAATGATCTTGGCATTTACATGTTCTAGCGATGCTTTTGCTTTCAATGCCACATCTTTCTTCACGATTCCCGAATGGACGACAAGAACGACTCCATCACTATAGGTAGCTACAATTTGAGCGTCTGTGACGGACAAAATCGGCGGCGTATCGATGACGATGACATCGAACATCTCTCTTGTTGTTGCTAGCAAACCCGCCATATGCGCAGAAGAGAGTAACTCTGATGGATTAGGCGGTGTAGGTCCAGCATGAATAATCGATAGATTCTTCGTATTCGTAGACTGAATCACATCTCCCAGCGGCTTCTGTTTGAACAACGCTGTCGTTAATCCAATTCGATTCGAAGTCCCAAAGATAAAATGTTGAGATGGTTTTCTAAGGTCTGCATCGATCAGGAGTACACGTTTGTTCGCTTGAGCAAAAGCAACCGCCATATTGGCGCTGGTCGTGCTCTTTCCTTCATTTGGCTTCGATGACGTTACCATGATAACTTGCAGCTTCTGGTCGAGCGTTGAGAATTCGATGTTGGTTCTCAGCATCCGATATCCTTCAGAGATTGGTGATTTCGGATTACTCTCCGTAATGAGCTTCTTAGGAATCAAGCGAGACATGTACATCCCTCCCAGCAGTTGGCGTAAGCGATTCTTTATGATGATCTTGATCAATATCTCTTGATGTAAACTTCGGAATGGAGGTCAATACAGGCACCCCTAACACGTTCTCAATATCTTCTTCCGTCTTGATCGTGTCATCCAAGTAATCGAGCAGGAAGGCGATCCCAACACCGAGCATGAGCGCCAGCATGAAGGCAACAGCAATATTCATCTTCGGATTCGGCGCAACCGGATTGTGCTTTTCTTTTGGATCGGCTTTATCTAAGACCGAAACATTGTCCACCTTCATGAGGGCTGGAACCGTCTTCTGGAACACAACGGCTACCGCATTGGCAATATTGGCGGCCTTTGCATAGGAGTCATCCCGGACCGAAATGGACATGACTTGCGTTTCATTCACAGAGCTTACACTTACTTTTCCGATTAGCTCACCATAGCTCAACCCCAGATCAGGATACTCTTTGAGAACAATCTTCATCATGCGTGGTGTTTTAATAATTTCTTTATAGGTTTTGATCAGCCCAATGGTTGAATTGATGGAACCAAGATCGATACTCGGCAGCAATGACCCACTGTCCTTATACTGATTCACGATTAATTTCGCGGAAGCTTCATATTGTGGTGTCATGAAATAATTAGAGTAGATGCCAATCGATAAGCAGCTGACTGCGATAATCAATGCGATTAATAGGAGCCTTCTTTTGATAATTAACCAATATTGTTTAAGTTCCAAATGGTTCCCTCCGTTACTCTAGTTAGGTGATCTCTCTATTCATGAAGTTTAAATAGTTTTCATATCGAATATAATTTGTTTAGTTATTATTCAAAACGCGACCTTTGGGGTGCGCCTTGCCATAGCGAATGCTTCTCTATGGTTATCTTCTTTTTGAATATAGTCTCTCTATTATTATTCGTTTCGCGTACTTTAAGGCATCGTTAATTATATGCGTACGAACTTATTGATCTACGCTAACCTTCATTTTGAGACGATATCTCATGATTCATGAAGTCCTCGACTTTTCCACCATTCATGATGTACTCCATCATCTCTTCCGATCCAGATGAAATTCCCATCTTTCTCAAGAGTAAGGATGACAATTGAGCCATATCTACCGTTCCATCATATTGCCGATATCCCGAGACGATAAGAAGTTCGGATAACGGTCTCATTTCTGTTTGTCCCTGTTGATTCAATAGAGTAGGATCTTTGGATAGTATCTTTAGAAATTGCTTCAGCCTTGCTCGCTTCGGCTCCCGATCCGGACCATTCATCGCTTTACTTCCTCCATTCATCAAGGTATGCGATCATGTACATTGAATAATGGAGTTCACTATTCTGTTCTAACATATTCGATCGTAGCAAACCTTAAATTATTACAATTTTGTAAACAACTTTAGTTAGGATGATGCCACTATTGAATGTCCTCTGTTTACTAGTATGCCATAGATGGACAAATTTCTTGAGGGGATAAAGACATGGTTAAGCGCTCCTAATTTATTCAGAAAACTAACATAATTTTCATATTTTCAGAACAAAATCATAGAATTTTGTCATAAAAATACGGTTATTCTGATCCATGATTTGATCCTTTTTGGGATGTAATGATTGGAACTGAATTACCACTTCTTTCCCTTATATGATAAGGGATCTTGGGTAACAATACGCGACGCTTATGATTAGAAATTTCCACTCCATTTGTGCAGAATTAGGGACTATTGGTCACCCTCCTAAAAAAACAGGACAAAAAGGAAGTTTCGACATATTTTTCACTCGAAAAAATAATCATGTAAACGCTTTACTTTCTTAAAAAAATAAAAAAACCAAGCTTTTCCACCAAATCGCGGAGCTGCTTGGGCTATAAATTTCATGAAAATCCTGTCATTTCTCTAATTCTTAGCCTCACTGACTTACCATTGGATCACGAATCAGGATAATTTTGTTAAATGAGGTGGAATCCGCAACTTCGGTAATACAAAACCTGCTGATTTGTTATTACTCTACTCCCAATGTATCCGTTTAAAGCAGTGCAGTTGTCCTATGTCTATCGATTATTCCTGTGTACCTAGCTTTAGCCCTTCCTATCGAAAAAAGGATCTTAGTCGTTGTATGACGCCTACTGAGCTGGGATTATCCTTAGGCATGCTGCCAAAAGGTAGGTCTTCAATAATACGTCTGGCATTGTCTTGGAAATAGTTCTCCCATGGCTGACCCATACGCTCACGAATCACTTCATACGTCTCGCCTAATCGAAATCCTCTACGTTCGACATGATGGGCATCTGACGAAACAATATGTATAAGGCCGCTTCGGCATAATGACCAAGCCGCTCGCTCAATTTGTCTTCCGAAATCACCAAGGAGTGAATGAGTTGTCACCTGTGCAAAAGCGCCTATTTCAATCAACTGTGCCAGTCGATCCGGGTCCTTTACGATTTCTGCATTCCGCTCCGGATGCGCGATAATCGGTTTTAGCTTCATGACATGGAGCTCATGGATGAACTCGACGATCTTCTTCGGGATGTTCGATGAGGGAAGCTCGATCAAGATATAACTTGAATCGGCCAGTGGCAGTAATTCCTTCCTCAGCCAAGCATCTATGAGATCATGATGCAGCCGAATCTCTTGTCCAGACTGGATCGTTAGAGGCACCCCCATCCCCTTCAACTGTTCATTCATATGTCGAACGTGGTCTATGACTTCTAATGCTGTGTTATGGTACCTCCCATTGGCATGATGCGGCGTTGCAATGATGGTCGTTATGCCTTCTGCCACAGCCGCTCTAGCCATATTTATGGCATCGCTCCAATTCGCTGCCCCATCATCGATTCCTGGGAGGATATGCGTATGTATATCTATCATCTTCGTTTCACTCCATAGAACGATTTATTCAGCTTGCCAGCTCAACAAGCTCCTGATCATTCTATCATAGGAAGTTGAGATCGTCAGCTTACAATAATCTTCACAGAAAATCGGCTAATGGACAGAAAAAGCTCTAGATCTTAGATCTAGAGCTTTTATACGAACTCACAATAGATATGAAAATATTTAACCCGCTTTACCGAGAAGAAGACTAATAATCAGGATAACAAAGACAAGACTTGTAATCCCGACATAAAGATAGTCCTTCGCTTTCACGAAGACCAGAATGGTAATGCCAACACGAAGAACAGGCGTCAATATCAATAAGAACAGCCCTAGGAGTATCACGGCAGCAGGTTTCAAGCCCCCTGCCCCTTCGATGATTCCCCTAAGCGTCGTTGGATACGTATCTGCTGGGTAACCACTCTCCCCTGCGACAAGATACAAAATAAGTCCAATAAGAATAACCAAGCCACTGACAAGTACGCCGATTCGCAGCACTTTACTTACCACGATTTCGGCAGAGATGAGCTTCTGCTCCTCATTTGTTTGATGTTTCGATTGTTCTTCACTCATATTTTGATCCCCAATCCTTGCAGTATCATCTGAATCGCCACATAAGCCATAACCGGAATGAAAATTTTACGTATAGTTTTGCTCTTCATTCGCTGCATAATTCTCGCGCCGACCGTAGCTCCGATTAAGACGCCCAGCGCGACAGGTGCAGCGTAGAACGGGTTGATCTCCCCGCGAAATAAGTACACGCCTGCACTCGCAGCGCCGGTGACACCCATCATGAAGTTGCTCGTTGCGCTGGATACCTTGAGCGGCAGCTTCATAAAGACATCCATCGCCATCACCTTGAAGCTTCCGCTTCCGATCCCGAGCAGTCCCGAGATGACGCCTGCACCATACATGACGCCAAAACCACCATATACGCGATCCACATTGTACGCTACGTTCTTCTGGAGCGCCTTATCATAATACTCCCCCTGGAGATTCAACCTGGCGGCTGCGGGATGCAGCGGTACATCCTGTGGCAGCTCCTGCTTCGTCTTCTTCACCATCGCATACGCCGAGTACATCAGCAGCACGCCAAAAATAATATAAAGGACGCTCGGTGCCAGTAGGCCCCCGATAAATGCACCCGTTATCGCACCGACCGTCGTCGCAACCTCCAAGAACATCCCTACGCGCAAATTGGTAATCCGATCTCTTATGTACGCAATGGCTGAGCCGCTTGAAGTCGCTATCACGGAAATGATGCTCGCACCAATGGCATGCTTAATATCAACTCCGAATAGCATCGTCAGTGCTGGTGTCACGACGATCCCGCCCCCAAGCCCAAGGACGGATCCGACAATACCCGCTAATATGGCAATGCCGAAAATTTCGATCACCATCATGGACAATTCGTTTCGCCTCCGTTTGCTATTTATTCTGCATGCTCCATTGTAGCCCGAACTTCCTGAATGAACAACCACATTCCACATGGAAGCGTAATTAGCGAACGCTGCGGACACCGAAGAACATCTCCAGTATATCCATCTGGGTGGCGGCCTATCAGCAATTCTATCTTGCATCCCCCCTCGAAGTTGCAAAAATAAAAAACCGGCGTACTTGCGATTTAAGCAAGCATCCGGTTTAAGATTGTGATCAGATCTATCTATGAAGCATGGACACGGGATGCATTTAATTGCATCAGCAGCCCCTCGAGCATCTCGTCTGTGAACGCGCCTTGCGCAAAGGCGAGCAAAGATCGGATGGGCATGTCATTCATCATCGCCAGCATCATTTCCGGCGCATCTTGTTCAAGCCCATCGCCAAGTCCCGATTGCTCCCGGAATTTCCGAAGCAATGGCTCTGCGATCTGCGCACCATAAGGATCTCGCAAGATATCACCAAATGTTGAATTCCGCGTAAAGATGCGCTGCACTTGTACCGTAGATTCGATGTGAATTCGCTGCTCAAGCTCGATCTGCCGCGATGATTTCCCGATCAAAATATCGAAATCTCCGGTCTCCACATGCCAATCCTTTAACTCCACGTTGTAATATGCAAATGCACGGCGATCAAGTGAGAAGCTCACGACCTTCTCTTCGCCCGGCTGAAGATCAACCTTCACGAACCCTTTCAATTCCTTCTCTGGACGAATCACCTTCGACTCCACGTCGCGTACATAGAGCTGGATAATCTCTTTGCCCGCCATGGTTCCAGTATTCTTCACATGGACTTGGACCGTCACTGTGTCTTGATCCGTTAGCGCCGTATGATTCACCGTCAGGTTCGTATATTCGAATGTTGTGTAACTTAGGCCATACCCGAACGGGAACAGCGGCGCAATTTGCTTCGTGTCATAGTAGCGGTAACCGACGAAGAGCCCTTCTTTGTATTCCACGGTATCGCCTTCTCCCGGGAAGTTCAAATAGGATGGATTATGTGCAAGCTTCATCGGGAACGTCTCCGCTAGCTTGCCTGATGGATTCACGCGTCCGAAAAGCAGGTTCGCAATCGCACTGCCGAGCGCTTGGCCGCCTAAGTGACCTTCAAGGACAGCTTTGACAGATTGGATCCAAGGCATTTCAATCGCAGATCCATTCATTAGCACCACGACAATATTCGGCTGTACCTCAGCAATCGCTTCAATCAGCTGCTGTTGGTTGGCTGGGATTCGAAGATGCTTGCGATCATATCCCTCTGACTCATATCGATCCGGTAATCCTGCGAGTACGACCGCGACATCGGCCGCCGCCGCTTCGTTCATCGCTTGCTGAACTGCCGCATCATCGATATCATCATGTTCTAAGCTATAACCGGGCGCATAAGTGATCTGCACATCCCCCATACCCGCAACTTTGCACATTTCTTCATAGACGTTGTCGAGCTTCGTTGGATTAATATGGGAGCTGCCACCGCCTTGATAGCGTGGATTTTGTGCGAAAGCCCCAATCAAAGCGATTTTACGTTCCGTTGGAAGCGGGAGAATTCCCCCTTCATTCTTCAATAGCACCATACTTTCTTGTGCAACCTCCATCGCTAAGCGGTGATGTGCTTCTAAATCCACCGTTGCATTCGGCTTCGCGTTGTCCACAGCTCTGAATATAACATCTAACAATCTCCCCACTGCGTCATTGAGGACCTCTTCCGCAAGTTCTCCATTCTGAACGGCTTGCACGATCTTACGGTCCGAATAACCGTTCGTCGACGGCATTTCCAGTTCAAGCCCCGCGGCCAAGCCTTTTACGCGATCGACGACAGCGCCCCAGTCCGAGACGACGAAACCATCGTGGCCCCATTCCTTCTTCAGAATATCCGTCAGTAGGTATTCGTTCTGTGACGCGAACTCACCGTTCACTTGGTTGTATGCGCACATCACGGTCCAAGGTTTGCCTTTCTTGACAGGTGTCTCGAAGCAGGTTAAATATATTTCGCGCATCGTACGCTCATCGACCACCGCATTGACCGACATCCGGCGATGCTCTTGATTATTGACGGCAAAATGCTTCAGGGACGTTCCTACGCCTTGACTTTGTACCCCAAGGATATGCTGCGTTGCCATTTCCGATGTGAGATATGGATCTTCTGAGAAATATTCGAAATTCCGTCCACAGAGCGGCGAGCGCTTCAAGTTTACACCAGGGCCTAACAATACCCCAACATTCTCCGCCTGACATTCCTCACCAAGTGCGACTCCGACTTGGTAGATCAAGTCACGATCCCAGGAACAGGCCATACCCGCTGCCGAAGGGAAGCAAGTTGCAGGAACACTATTCAGGAGACCCAGATGATCACTATTCCCATCCTGTTTGCGAAGACCATGCGGTCCATCCGTGACCATAATCGATGGGATTCCTAGACGCTCAACAGCTTTTGTATGCCAGAAATTTAACCCTGAGCATAACCCCGCCTTCTCTTCCAATGTCATTTGTTCGATGAGTGTAGAAATGTCTCTACGCATACCAATCATCCTCTCATACTTATTTGAGTAGAACGCTTACAACTTTTCGTTATACTGTATATGTTAAAGGATCTTCGGTTTTATTTATGGTATTTATTCAATGTCTTTAGGATGATTTATAGCGTAAAAAAGCGAGTTATCCATGGTGCATGAATAACCCGCTTCCTTTTATACAGTATATGAATTCAACTCTATTGTGATAACAATGCCTGAATATCTTCTTCGATATGTTTCGGTTCTACCGTTGGCGCATATCGGCGAACAACTTGCCCTTTTCGGTCAACGAGAAATTTCGTAAAGTTCCATTTGATCTCGTTAATAAGGACACCTTTCGCTTCCTTTTTCAGGAATTTGTATAACGGATGCGTGGAACCGCCATTCACATGAATTTTGGCGAACATGGGAAATGTAACACCATAATTCAATTGACAGAACGATTCGATTTCCTCATTGGTCCCTGGCTCTTGCGACATGAATTGATTGGTCGGAAAGCCTAACACTTCGAACCCTTGGTCGTGATAAGTCCGGTATAATGACTCCAGCCCTTCATACTGCGGTGTGAATCCACACTTGCTCGCCGTATTCACAATAAGCAGAACCTTCCCGCTGTAGTCAGACAATGATTGTTCTTCTCCTGTAATCCGTGCTGCAGAATAATCATAGATCGAGGTCACCATGATCCCTCCATTCTTGTACTGTTCGTTCCTTCACTATAGCGAAGCAGCCGATTTGCTGTCAACTTCACTGAAACGAACCACCGCTTCAACCGTATGTAAGTCATACCGATCGTCAAAGGAGAACCGTCAAATGGACAATGTTACCCCATTCATTATATTGTCGCTCATCCTCCCGATTTTTGTATTACTAGGCATCATATCGGTGAAGATGATTCGACGTAAGGAACTACCGAGCAATCAGTACACCCCGTTCGATTATATTATGGGGCAATCGGCGGTTGAATTCCATGTCGAGAAGGAAGAACATGAAGAACAGGATGATCAAGGTGATGATAAGAACAAGAACACACGCCGTTGATGCGTCTTAGGCTCCATCTACTTTTCGATTATAACCGTGCATGATCTGTAAGAACGCACTCTTCACTTCCAGCAGCACCGTTGCGTCGTGATGTACCTCTGCTAACACGAGAGCACCTTCCAGCGAAGAGACTAGCAGCACCGTCGTTGATTCAATCGGAAGATGGGCCGACCAGGTTCCCTCTTCCACCCCTTGTTCAATCAGAGATCGGAATACCTGTGATTTCTGTTCAAAAAACTCATGAATTTGTGTTCGAATTAATCGTGCATCCATCGATACTTGATTCCATAGCGATATGAACGGGTTCCCCCCAACACAATTCCGTTCGTTGATTTCGCGATACAACTTCTCGAACAAGATATCAATCTTATTCGCAACCCCTAGCTGCAGCGCATTCAGTTCATCGATCAGCCGTTCATATCTTGAAATGCGCCAAGCAATAACCTCTAACGTCAATTCCTCCTTGCTCTTAAAATGATAATAAATATTAGACTTGGACACACCGCTGATCGCGACGACCTCATCCATACTCGAATCATGATACCCTTTGTGCAAGAACAATTCGGCCGCAGCTTCCACTGCTTTCTGACGGTTGGATCGTTTGGAAACATTTAATGTCATCATACTAGTACTATAGATAGCTACACTAGGACTGTCAACGGATAAAATTGCATCATAAATGGGTAATATTGTCTAATTCTCATGCAGTAAAAAAGCCGCCCTCAGCTAGAAGGCGGCTTTATATCAAGGTTTTTGGGCGCTTTTCATTACATAGGTGAGAATGAGATCGACTGTACCTGTGCTCTCATCCTTTGCGATGATCGCCGAAAATTCGGTATTGTCTTTCTTCCCGCCAAGTGTGGCTGACGTATCAACTACGAAGCTGCTAATGTCTTGGAATCCACCACTGTTCAAATAATCCGTAATCTCTTGAACCACTGCTTCAATCTTCGCATCACCACTGCTGGTGACCATAACGGATATATCGCCATTCTGTTCCGTTCTCGCAGAGCCTTTCAATTGAAACCCTGCTGGGATCGGAGCATCTTGCGGAAAATCCTTCGGCAGCTCTGTCATGGAATATTCTGATTTGATCTCCGTTCCGTCACTCGTCTTCCCGGTAATGGACACATTCCCGCCGTTCTGATCGCCTGTCACGGTCACCGTGCCCTGATCTGTCTTAATCGTTGTTGAATCTGAACGTCCGCATGCAGAGAGGACCATCATGCTGCTTAGCACGATCACTCCCCACATCCTTTCTTTCTTCATGGAACAACTCACCCTTTCATGATGTCAATAGAACATCATATGTGAGGAGCTCTTCCAACATACTAAGATTTTACATTCAATCGTTTGCCTAATGTCGTGCGCCAGCTTGCAGACAAGGCGGGGATCGCAAGAATTCGCTCAATCCCTTCACGGTTGTTCTTGTCGTGATGCATGATCTGATTTGCTGCTTCCAGCGTAACTCCACCCGGATCTTGCTGTATCCGTTCAAGTGTGGACTGAGGCGATACCCAGCCCTCCTGTAGCACCCGGAAATAGAATCCAGTAAACCCTGTATTTTGAACCTGTACAGCGAGGTCTGCAATACCGTGCTTTGCCGCTAGCTTATGACAGGGTTGGCGTGGCTGACTGACTTGCACTACAGCCTCATCTAACTGGAAGATATCACCGATGCAAATGTCCGTCTCGCGCATCCCCTGCACGGTCAAGTTCTCCCCGAACGCGCCATAAGCAAGTTTGACGGCTAAGATGGATTCCCAATACGGATAATGATCATACGAATAGACGCAGACGGCCTTATCTTCACCGCCATGATGCACCAAGTCGGCTTGTTCATCTCCCTTAAAATTCACTTTGGATAAATAGATCCGCTCCTGTACGGGCGCCTTATTGATTGCTGAGATGACCTCTCGTTTCTGGCCCGGCATCTGAGCTGGTCTGCCTACATTGAGCGACAGCAGTTCGTATACCATCATCACCACGCCTTTCTATCCTTATATGTTACACATCATCTGATCTATTATCGAAATGTACTAATCTGCTCTGCCAAGCGATGACTCTCCAAGACCTGGTCTGCGCGAACACTGCATTGTTCTGGGCGCTTCAAGCTCGATAGGAAATGATACACGATCCCTTCAAATCCCCTGCGCCGGAGCACCGTATCCCAGCTACCAAAGGTATGGTGGGTTGGTGCCTTCCCTTTCTGGGCGAACATCGCTTGCTCCATATTCGTGATTTCCGCGGAGCGTCCATGCCCGTGAAGCTCGAGCTTCTCGAGATCAGCGCCAGCGAGCCGAACCATACTGTAAGCAGCATCCGCATGATCATAATGAAGCATCCCCGAAGCTCGGAGCATTTGTCCTTCATCATTCGTGTAGAGCGACTTGGTGCCAAGCTTATACTTCTCGCCGCCAAGCCATAGCATCATATCTAAAATATGAATCAAGTCATCGTACACCGTCATCTTCGCATCGTGCGACTGCATGCGTGTTCGATGCTTCTGAACAGCGAGATATTCGATTCCCCCTTGTTCCTCGAGCCACTGCTTCGCATCCATATACTGCGGCGCAAATCTGCGATTGAACCCTACAGCAAGTAATACGGCTTTCTCCTCTGCACGAGCAGCCATCGCAATCGACTCATCTAGTTTGTAAGATAACGGCTTATCGACATATACCGCAATCCCTCGATCCAAACATGCCGTTACGAGCTCATAATGCGATTCTGTCGGACTATGAATGAAGACCGCATCCAAGCTGCGATCCAGTAGCTCTTCAAGCCTGGTTGTGCCGAAAGGCAAGCGATACTGATGCATCACCCGATCAACTGTTCCTTGCGTCGTACTCATCACACCCGCAATCTCCACTTCTATATGGACAGATAGCAGCGGCAAATATACCTTTTGTGCAATGTCTCCTAATCCAATGATACCAATACGAAATGTCATCCTGCGCCCATCCTTCCTTTTCTAATCCGTTTATCTATTCTCTAGAGTACAGGAACCGTCCCATTCGAACAAGTGAGCAGCAGACGACCCTAGGATAAACCACCGAAATCCACTATAATGATGAGGAGACTGAATCAAAGGAAGTGAATCTGTTGAACATCCAGAAGTTGAAAGACCGACAAGATCTGGACCAGAAGGTGCACCGATTCCCATGGTACGTTCAGCAGTTTATCGATTATAAGCTGCCGGACCTGTCGCCATCCACACTTTTGGAATATACCCGTGACTATGAGATATTCTTCTCATGGCTTATGGCTGAAGGACTTACAACAGCGCAAGAAATGAAAGATATATCCTTAACAGACCTTGAAGTGTTACATATGGAATCCATTGTGAACTATCGCATCTTCCTATCGACCTTCAAGGAAAATGCAAATGCGAAGATTACGATATCGAGAAAACTATCATCCCTTCGTTCATTATTCCATTATCTGAGCCAAATTGCAGAGGATGAGCAGTTCTATCCGTTGTTGAAGCGTAATATTATGGCCAAAGTAGAAATCAAACGGATCCATAAACCAAAGGATACCGCATCAAAGCTCAAAGGGAAGCTGCTCGAGGATCATGAGCTGAATGCGTTCATTCACTATATCCAAGAAGGGTATGGACAGGATGTTGCGACGAACAAGCAAGCACTATACGCGTATGAACTGAACAAACAGCGGGATGCATGCATCGCCAGTCTGATTCTGAACTCGGGACTTCGGGTATCCGAGGTCGTGAACTTAAATATTGAAGATGTTGATCTGGCGAACAAACTTGTCTATGTCTACCGTAAAGGGAACCACGACGAGACCTTCAAAGCGCCCGTCTATTTCCGTGAGGAAGCCAAAGGCGATCTTATTGCCTATCTGGAGATGCGTCCCGTACGTTACAGCGCACCGCGCAAGGAGAAGGCCATGTTTCTCGCGATCCCGAACGGACAGCAGGAAGGCAAACGCATGACCAAACGAGCGATGCAAGAAATGATTATCAAGTATGCTAAGCGGTTCGGAAAACCTTACTTGACGATCCATAAGCTTCGCCACTCTTTTGCCACCGATTATTATTTACAGAATGATATTTACAAAACAAAGGAGCAGCTTGGACACGCCTCCACAGAGACTACCGAAGTCTATGCGCATCTCACCGATAAGACGATGTCGGATGCCATTGAACGTCGAATTACATAAATCACCTGCTAAACGCCAAAAAACCTTTGCTGGCCCCACTGATTTAACGGGGTTGCAAAGGTTTTTTCCGTGTATCGCGAAACGAGCTCGCTAACTTATCGCCTGCCTCGCTTGAAGATCTTGCCTGTACCTGACTTCGTCTTCGGCGCCTTTGATTTCGATGGGGAGAAGAATGAGCCCGAACCGCTGCTCTTATTTTTGGATATACTGCCAGAAGATTTCTTCTTGCTGAAGAATCCGCCGGAATCATCCGATTTCGATGAGCTGCTGCTTGAGCTTCCTCGTTTGAAGATCGAGCCTTTCCGCTCTACAGTCATCGGAGGAATTGCTTTTTTCTCACTCGTGCTAGGCTTATGGTATTGCGTATTCGGCTTATACTTCTCATAACTCGTATAGCCGCGGTAGTTCCCATATTTCTTGCCGCCGAAAGAATCAAATAGATCGCTTACAAGACTGCCTATAAGATAAGCTTCCAAGAAGCTCGGATTATAATTGCGCTGGACATACTCTTTCGAATCCACCTCAATGAGCGAATCCTCAGGTTTCTTCTCATCCTTCATCACATGAATCCACTTGTCGGAATAGACAAGGAACATATGATCCGGATCTTCCTTCGATGTCTGCTCCGGCTTCTGCTGATCCGTCAGCTCCGCCGCTACGACCGGAACGGTCTTCCCTTCTGCACGATAGATATACGAGGTCTCGGAGCCCGATTTATTCACGGACTCAAGCGGATACGTATCGCTCACATTCGGAGAACCACATCCCGTAAGAACCGAAGCCATTAACGCAACGACGAGTACACTTTTGATGATATACTGCAGCCACTTCGACACTTGGTTCACGCTCCTGAAAAGCCGACTTTTTGAACTATTGATTATAGCAGTTACGTTCCTCTCAGAACCTGAACATCGCCAGGGATCACTTTCTCACCCTCATACAACATGAAACGACCGTTCTGCCATTCGATACGCAGCAGTTTATAATCATCCGATTGATACTGCCACACATATTGCTCTCCCGCTTGCATGAACGGTGTCTTGCCTGTTACGAGCACCATGCCGGAATACTGCTCTTCCATATAATAAGTACGATCTTCCATTTCGATCGTGGTCGGAACTTCATCCGGCTCATCGAGTCGGCCATCAATTGGCTCGTATAATGCATAGACGACTTGCTCGCGCTCCTCAATATGGAGGTAACGAATGGTATTCCCATCCTGCAAGGTCAAGACGACGGCATTTCGCTGCCGGTTATTCGTTCTTCCTGTAATCTGATACGTAACCAAGGATACTTCAACTGCATCTCCAGGCCCCAGCTGAAGGATACTTCGCTGCGCTTTGGGCGGCTCAGGCTTCGCTAGTATGTTCTTGATCCGATTGAATATACTCATATCTTACGCTCCTTCAATCTTAGATACCATCATTTCATTTATAGACAAGCAGAGATGATCAACGCTCCCACAATATGCAAGGAACCTGCGAATAATGCATGCGGCATGAATCCTTCCTTCGTGCCTTCATCCAGCTTCAGACCGAAGCTTCCGCGCAATACCAAGCGAACGAGCCATTCGAGTACGAGCAGGATGATAAAGGATACAACCGATATGACAAGCCCGTCCCAGAGACTGTCTGTCTTTGCGATGGATGAGGACAGGATATACCCTTGCGCTAACAGCTTCATGACGAAACGGGTGGTGACAGCTGTATTCCCCTTCTTCATCTCTTCCATATCTTTATACGGTGTAAAAAGTGAGTCCACGAACATGATGACACAGAGCAATACGGTGCCCATTCCCGTCCAGACAAGAATTCGCAGAATATCCTGAATTGCGATTGTCATGTTAAGCCTCCTCCAAAAAGGTTCCATTCATTGTGAAAGGAAGAAGAACGTTATTCACGTTCCCCTTCCTTCCCGCTTCAATCGTCATGATCGATATTATTTATTTTCGTATTGTTTCATCAAGGCTGCAAGCTCATCATCAACCGCTTTATCTTTGTTCAAAGCTGCGAATTCATCATCGAGCGATTTGCCTTTGGAAGCCATTTCGTTGCTTGCTTCAGCTTGGGCTTCCATTTGAAGCATTTTCTCTTCCATTCGTTTGAGGCCCGCTGCTGCTGTATCCGAACCGAACCCTGTCATCGCTTTGTTGATTTCATTTTGTGCTTTTGCCGCATTGTAACGAGCAATCAACGTCTCGCGTTTATTCTTCATTTCGGTTAATTGCTTACGCATTTCGTCCAGCTTGCCGCGAAGGTTATCCGCTGCCGCTTTATTCTGATCATACCCAATCTTGAATTCATCCATTTTCTGCTCAGCAGATCTCTTCTCTTCCAGTGCACGGCGAGCAAGATCAATGTTCTGTGCTTGTGCTGCCATGTGCGCTTGTTCTTCACGCTTCTTCACGAGCGCGACTTGCTCTTCATATTGCTGTTTGAATTTCTTCTCAATTGCGATTTGCTGTGCAACAGCCTTCTCTGCATCTTCCAGATCCTCTGTCATATCGCGAATATATTGATCCGTCAATTTTACTGGATCTTCAGCTTTCTCAATGAGAGCATAGACATTCGATAGGGTAAGGTCGCGTAATCTTTTGAAAATAGACATGTGGTAATCCTCCTCAATGGATCTGTTATTATGTTTATGTTACTGTATTACGTCATCATTTGGAATCCGGTTTCGAAAATTTTAAAAAAACACAGGGAAGTCCACTCTCCCTGTGTTCATAAGGTATAACATTCTACAAGATCCCGCGTATCTCATCCATCGAAACGATCTTCTCCTGCTCCATCCATTTCAGAATGCCATCCGCCATCTGCTCTCCAGCACGCGGGTTCATGAAATTATACGTTCCGATCTGAATCACGGACGCTCCTGCCATAATGAACTCGATGACATCATTGGCTGTTGTGATTCCACCCATCCCCATAATGGGAATCTTCACATGCTGTGCCACTTGGTGCACCATGCGCAGTGCGATCGGCTTAATCGCAGGCCCGGATAATCCGGCATAGAGATTGTGGAAGACGCTCTTGCGCAGCCGTGTATCGATCTTCATCCCCGATATCGTGTTAATGAGCGATATGCCATCCGCCCCTTCTACCTCGCACATGTAGGCCATTTCAACAATATTCTCCGCATTCGGTGACAACTTGACGACGAGTGGAAGTGATGTCGCCTGACGAACTTCGCGTACAACCGCTCTCGCAGTCTCCGTCTGAACGCCATACGCAATCCCGCCTTCCTTCACATTCGGGCAAGAGATATTGAGTTCTATGATATCGATGGAACAGCGTCCTCCCTCTCTCAGCCTTTTCTCGTGGGCTGTAATTAGTTCTGCACCAATCCGGTAATCCTCTATGCAGCCGCCGCCCAGATTCACGATCCTTGCCGTATCCAGCGTCTCCCAGTATGGCGTTTCTTCCTTTAGGAAATATTCAATCCCCGGGTTCTCAAGTCCTACGCTATTCAGCATGCCGGATGGGGTCTCCCATACTCGTACGCCGGGATTCCCTGCCTTTGGCGCGAGGGTTAATCCTTTGCCGGATATCCCGCCTAGACGATTAATATCATAGAGCTTCGCATATTCTTTGCCGAACCCAAATGTCCCTGACGCCATTACGATTGGATTTTTAAAATGTACGCCTGCAACCTTACACGCCATGTTCTGCATCAAATCGAACCTCCTCCGCTGCGAATACCGGACCATCCACACAAGCTTTTCGGTTACCACCTTGGCAAATGACACTGCATACGAGACATGCTCCAATGCCGCACGCCATACGTTTCTCAAGTGAGACATAGACTTTGGCCCCTGATCCACGCGCACGTTCCGTTAATGCTTTCATCATGACATGCGGTCCGCACGTGATCACAGCGTCATACCTCGTATAATCGATCTGATTGACAATGATTCCGCCTACATCACAGACGACTTCGCCTGCGAAAGGTCTAAACTCATCGACAAGATATGATTCTCGGCTGAATCCTAGATAAATGTCCGGTTGCTGCAGCTGCTTCGCTGCGAAGTATAGCGGGGCGATCCCAATTCCCCCGCCGACTAGCGCTACCTTGCCTTGCACTACAGGGAAGCCGTTCCCATAAGGTCCTTCCAGTTGGATCGGATCGCCCGCTTCAAGCTGCTTGAAACGTTCTGTCCCTTCCCCAACTACATGATATAAGAAGCTGATCTCTTGCACACCGATATCATATATGCTGATCGGCCTGGATAACACGGGATAATCTGACCATGCCCGAAGCATGTAGAACTGCCCCATTCGGCCCTCAAAATGTCCTTCAATTTTCATCAGGTATACGTCTTTTGCGATCTTCACATTGGATTTAACGGTATTCACATGCGCCCTCCTTTTAACAGGGTTTTGCCTTCTTATACTATGCCTTGCGGCGCTTGCCGAAGCTGTGACAATGTTCACATCGATGCGTTTGATTCGATTGGAAACATTCGCATAATTCACCATCGAAAAGGACATAACAAAGAGACGGATTCCGAATGTGCAAAACAGTGTATTGAAGGGAGGGGATTCGCTTTGCGTTCGTGTTGTATACTGTTCCTAGTCCTCATCATGCTCTGTAGCGGTTGTTCAAATTCTTCTGATCCGTCACCGCTACCGAAAGTGCTAGAGACATCCCCCGTAACACTCCATTCCAAAGGGGCTGAGACAGAGACCAAGCAGAAGTTGTCCGAACCGGATGCGACGAGACAGACGGTCTCGCATCGCAAGAAATCAGAGCGGACCAAATCCAATCGCCGATCTCGTGCAGAAGATAGTTACCGTGCCTTGTCATCACTGCGTCATAAATACCCTGCCATCTTCAAAAATAACGGTTCGTCCTATGCGAGACGTGTATCCTTAACGTTCGATGATGTGCCAGATGAGTTCACAGGTAAAGTGCTGGATGTACTCAAAGCCTATAACGTCAAAGCGACTTTTTTCGTGATGGGCTATCGTGCCGAGAAGCACCCCGATATCGTAAGACGGATGGTGCGGGAAGGCCATCTCGTCGGCAACCATACATACAATCACCCTTTGCTGACGAAGGTGTCCATGGTGAAATTCAAACGGCAAATCTTGCGAACGGACGCGATATTGCATCGAATCATTGGGTATCACCCCAAATTCATTCGCCCTCCATACGGTGAAATCAACGAGCAGCAAGTGCGATGGGCTGGAAGCCAAGGGTATATTATCGTGAATTGGGATGTCGATTCCCAAGATTGGCGAGGACTAAGTGCCCAGAGAGTCATGAGCAATATCCTAACGACTACACGGCCGGGTTCGATTATTCTGCAGCATGCAGGCGGGAATGTTGGAGGGGTCTTAAATGGGACGCTGGAAGCTCTGCCACGAGTCATTGAACGACTGAAAAATAAACGTTATCAATTCGTTACCTTGACAGATATGTTCCATGTCCGAAAGAGCAATTCATAAAACGAAGAACAAAAAAACGCTTCCTTCATCCTTATTCAAGGATGGGAAGCGTTTGTCGCTATTAAGAAAGTATAAATACTTTTACATTCTGAATACCGAACTTGCTCGCACTCGATTGTGTCGTATCGACGAAGATATCAATACGGTTCCCTTTGATACTGCCGCCAATGTCATTCGCTCGACCCACAAATCCGCCTGCTGGTAATCCGTTAAATGAGTAGCCTGTTACGAATACTTTCGTACCAAGCGGAATCATGTCCGGGTCAACCGCAATTGTACCGTGCTTCAATTGATTACCGAAATAATCTTTCCCTGCCCATGATCCATTTTCACTTGCTGCAGCTGTATAGGCTGTCGCTTTCACATTTATCGATTTCTTGTAGCTTGTAGGCTCGCCAGAAATATGGACCACATTATCTGATGATGCAAAGGCAGACACTGTTGCTTCCTTTTTCTTCGGCTCTGGTTTCTCTACCGGCTTCTCCTCATTCTTTGCTGTAGGCGCAGGTGCAGATTTTGCAACTGCTTTTGCTTCTGCTGCAAGCGGTTCGGATGCTGCTGCCGGTGCTGAGGCAACCTCAGCTTTTTGTTCTTTGGCTCCAGGAAAATCAATCTTTAATCCTTGATAGATATTGAGTGGATCGACGTTCGGATTCGCCTTCATGAGATCATTCATATCGATGTTATTCGCCTTTGCGATATTGAAGAAGGTATCTCCGTCTTTCGCGTAGTAAGGCGCTGCTGCAACAACAGTAATCGATTGAACAGCTAAGAATGCAGTTATCAACGTAATGGACAATTTCTTCAGATTAAAAATTTTCATAATTCCTCCTTTTCATACGCCTACGAGGTTAGTTGTCGGGTTTGGATTGAGGATACAACCCTACGCTTACGCGTTTCACCCCTAGCTGAATCGATTGTTGTGGATTTTGTTCTTCATCCATTCAGCTGTGAATCATCCCCCGCACTTCAGCAATCGAAGTTTCGGCTCAATCAATATATCACAATTTTGTAACCAGTGCGCAAGCAATTTTTGACAAATCGCTCAACCATGCGGTATATCAGCGTTTTTTGTGATTAATTTTTTGATACAATTACAACAAAAAGACCTATTCACCGAGTGCTGGACTCGATTCGAATAGGTCTTCCTCAGCTAAAAATAACGTTTAATTAACCGAAAAATGTGCTGTACAGTAGATACGCATTCAAGATAATGATTACGATCGTTACGAACCATGCCGTCCATTTCATCCATGGTTTGTTGACGAATTCCCCCATTTTGGCAGGGTCGCTTGTGAATTTCACGAGAGGTACGACAGCAAAGGATAGTTGAAGCGATAGAATGACTTGACTTAAGATAAGCAAATCGCTGACACCCTTCTCACCATACATGATGGTTACGATCACCGCTGGAATAATCGCGATCATCCGTGTAATTAATCTGCGCAGCCAAGGCTTAAGTCGTATATTCAGGAAGCCTTCCATGACGATCTGCCCCGCTAAGGTACCTGTTAATGTTGAGTTCTGTCCTGATGCTAAGAGCGCAACCCCAAAGACGATACTACCAAGCGTTGTGCCGAGCAGCGGCGTTAACATATGATAGGCATCTCCAATATCCGCAATACTCGTCATCCCCGCCTCATGGAACGTTGCGGCTGCGATAATAAGAATGGAAGCATTAATGAACAGTGCGAACAATAGTGCAATGGATGAATCCCATGTTGCATATTTAATCGCTTGACGTTTCCCCGCAGAATTCTCCTCGAAGCTCCGCGTCTGTACAATAGATGAGTGCAAATACAAGTTATGTGGCATCACAGTGGCCCCTAAAATCCCGATCCCGATATACAACATCGTTGGGTTCGTAATGATCTCTGCGCTCGGAATAAAGCCGCGTGCGATGCCGCCAAGGTCAGGTCTAGATAAGAAATACTCTACTGCGAAGCAACCGCCGATGGTCGCGATCAAGACGATAACCAATATCTCAATATATCGGAACCCTTTGTTCTGTAGGAACAGCACGATGAGAACGTCGACTGCCGTAATTAATACACCGTATACAAGAGGTATCCCGAATAGCAAGTTCAGCGCGATCGCGGCCCCGATGACTTCAGCCAAATCACAAGCTGCGATGGCCAGTTCACAGAGCACCCACAGGACGAAATTCACTGGCTTCGTATAATGATCACGGCAAGCTTGCGCAAGATCTCGACCCGTCACGATCCCAAGTTTGCCGGCGAGTGCTTGCAAGAGCATCGCCATAAGGTTCGAGACGAAGATGACGGACAATAGTGTATAGCCGAACATCGAACCTCCGGCAATACTCGTCGCCCAGTTCCCCGGATCCATATACCCTACCGCAACCAGATAACCTGGCCCTGCAAAAGCTAAAAACTTCTTGAGCCATGAACCTTTCTTAGGTATTTTCATCGAACGATGAACTTCTGGCAATGACGGTTGATCCCGCTCCTGCCGCCATGACTTCTTCGCAAATGATGGTTTATTCAATGATTTCATTTCTACATTGTTCTCCATATCGATCACTCCTATCCTGCTCGTGCTACTTTCCTCATATCTATCTATGTCAATTGTGTATTGGACAAAATATTTTTCCTTAGTGCAACTTTTGGTTAAAAAAATATAGGCCACTTCAACATCTTATTCAGAGACAATGCAAATGTTCTATACTCTAAATTGTACTAGGGAAACTTTTTTTGTCAATACCTAAACTTCGGCCCCTAACCAACAATTAAGCAAAGAATCCACGCCACACCTGCATTATTAGCTTTCGTTAGGTTAACAAAAAATCCTCCGCCCTGACAGGGACGAAGGATGATGTGGTTCTAGATTAGAGTACCTTGCTAAGAAATTCTTGTGTACGCGGATGCTGCGGTGCACTGAATACGGTCTGCGGATCGCCTTCCTCGACGATCTTCCCGCCATCCATGAACACGATGCGGTCGCCAACTTCTCGCGCAAAGCCCATCTCGTGAGTTACGATGACCATTGTCATCCCTTGTGCCGCAAGGGATTTCATTACATCCAGCACTTCCCCGACCATTTCGGGATCGAGCGCTGATGTCGGCTCATCGAACAACATCACGTGCGGCTGCATCGCGAGTGCGCGGGCAATGGCGATACGCTGCTTCTGTCCACCGGATAATTGCGAAGGATAGACATGCTTCTTATCTTCAAGCCCAACTTGGCGAAGTAAATCGAGCGCAATTTGCTCTGCCGAAGCTTTGTCCTTCTTCAATACCTTTATTGGTGCAAGTGTAATATTATCTAAGACAGTCTTATGCGGGAATAAATTAAATTGCTGGAACACCATGCCCATTTTCTCGCGCGTGGCATTGATATTATGCGATTTATCTGTGATTGCATCCCCTTCGAAATGAATCGTTCCTTTCGTAGGAACTTCCAGCAGATTGAGGCAACGTAGAAACGTACTTTTCCCCGATCCACTCGGACCGATCACAACAACGACTTCCCCTTTTTCGATGGTCATGTCGATGCCTTTTAAGATTTCAAGCTTGCCATAATGTTTGTGCAGGTCTGTTACCTTAATCACTAGTCTTCAGCCTCCGTTCTGCAACTCCAAGGAGCTTGGAGCACGTAAATGTAAGAATGAAGTACAGCACAGCCGCAATAATAAGCGGCGGCAACCCTGCATAAGTGCTCCCACGTACAACTTCTTCTTGGAACATAATATCTGTAATCCCGATCAAGGATACGATGGACGATTCTTTAATAATGACCACGAACTCGTTACCAATTGCCGGCAGCACTTGCTTCAAAGCTTGCGGCAAGATAATGTAACGCATCGCCATACTTTGCTTCATTCCAAGTGAGCGTGCGGCTTCCAACTGTCCTTTATCCACGGATTCAATCCCAGCACGGAAGATCTCAGCGAGATACGCTGCACTGTTCAGGGACAATGCGATTGCGCCTGCAATGAATTTAGGGAACTCAATGCCGATGGACGGCAGCCCGAAGTAGATAATGAACAATTGAACCATCAGCGGTGTGCCGCGTAAAAATTCGATGTAAGCGACGGCAATCCATTTCAGCGGCTTGATTCGCGAACGGCGCATCAGAACAAGAATGACACCAAGAATAAAGCCGAATACTACCGTAACGAGTGATAACAGTAATGTCCACAATACCCCTTTGAGGAACGTCGATTTATATTGTGTGAATAGAGACCAAATGTTCGTGTCGCCTTCTTCGGCCAACTTCGTCGCATCCGTAACGTATTTCTTCACTTTATCTTCACTAAGTAAGCGATCGATCGACTTATTCAATTGACCGACAAGCTCTTCGCGTCCTTTCTTCACTGCGATCGCATAGCCATTATCTTCGGATGTCGGATGGGCTTCGGCAATCGCTAACGTCGGACGATTCTTCTCATATGATTCCGCAACAGGCAGCTCTACGATCAGAGCATCTACACGTTTGGACTCGAGGCTAAGCAGGATATCAGACATTTTACTCAGTGCATCGACCTTGGCATTCGGAATTGAACGAGCGATGTCTTCATAGATGGTTGATTTCTGAGCCCCAATGTTCTTGCCTTCGAGATCAGCCATCGTCTTGAATTTATCTTTATCATCAGCACGTACCAAGACGGCTTGATCTGAAGTATAGTAAATCGATGTAAAGTCCACATTCTTCTTACGTTCTTCTGTCGGATTCATCGCTGCCATCGCGATATCAATCTTACCGGAGTTTAGCGCAAGCAGCAGACTATCGAACTTCATATCTTCAATGACGAGCTCTGCACCCATATCCTTCGCGAGCTCTTTGGCGATCTCGATATCAAACCCTACGATTTCATCCGTACCGTTTATTTTCTTATGAAACTCATACGGAGGGTAATCCGCACTTGTACCGAGTACCAATTTTTTACTGTTTGTTGATTGTTCGGTCGGTGATCCGCTACACCCAGCAATCAATAGGACTGTTAATAAACATGCAAGTAATGCGCTAATTCTTTTCATTCGATCAATCCTCTTATGTCTTTTTATCATGGTGCAAGGAGAATTATACGTTATCATGCATGAATATACAACACTTATTTTCGACATTTTTCGCACTTTCCATAGTTTACCTATTTTCGATAAATATAACGACGGTCAATTCCTAAATCATGGATTGAACATGACTTCATCATCATTTTAGAATGCCCTTCCATCTCATCGACCATGCTCCATTTTCCACGCCAAAAAGGCGATACTTATCCGTATAAGTACCGCCTTGCCTATTCGTAAATGATTCATATCGACGCGTCATACGCATCATGCTTCAGCCTGGTCCTCTTCGACGTCCTGGATGAGTTCATGTACTTTGTCGCATTTCGGCAACGAGACAATAACCGATGTCCCTTCACCCGATATGCTCGTGATCGTCAACGTCCCTCCGTGTTGTTCGACGAGCTCTCTTGTGATCGCCAGTCCTAATCCCGTACCTCCGCCGAGCGGATTGACCTGATAGAACTTCTCTGTCACCTTGGTAATATGCTCCTGCGTAATTCCGATTCCCGTATCTCGGACTGTTACAATACATTCTTTGGGCTCATATTCAATGTGAATGAAGATGTTCGACTGAACATGCGAGAACTTCAGTGCATTGTCGATAATGTTCAAGAATACTTGTTTCAACCGGTTGAAATCGCCGATGATTGGCACAGGTACGCCACTAACATTTATCGTAAGCCGGACTTGTTTCTGCTCTGCCTTGGTTCGAACTTGAAGCTTCGTCTCCGTTAATAATCCGACAATATCTACCGGATCTTGATGGAGCTTCACTTCCTTCTGCTGCAGTCGTGAGAAATCCAGCAGTTCCTCAACCAGTCCAATCAATCGATCCGTCTCCTTAGCAATGATCGTCATGCCAAGCTTCGTCTCTTCTGGATCAGAGAAATTGCCGGACACGAGGGTCTCCGTCCACCCTTTGATCCCAGTTAACGGGGTACGGAGCTCATGAGAAATCGAAGATACGAAATCATTCTTTACCTTATCGCTGCGGACGATTTCTTCCGCCATATAGTTCAGCGATGACGCTAGTTCACCAAGCTCATAGCGATAATCCCCTTCAACCCGTACATCAAACCGTCCCTTCGCCATCTGTGCCGAGAACGCAGTAATATTGTTTATCGGTTTGACGATCGAATTTGCAAGACCAAAGCTGATGAGCAGTACCACCGCTAGAACGACAATCCCCACTGCGACGGAAATGAGAATAATATTCGAAATTTTATTATTAATGGATTCAAGGGAAGTCACATAACGCAGAATATAGATCGTCTGGCCTTGATCCATAAGCGGTGTCGAGACAGCCATGACGTGCTCACCCGTCCCAACCTGGCTTCCTATCCATCTTCCTTGATTCCCATGCACCGCCTGTGAAATATCGGAAGTCTGGATGCCTTTCTCCACTTGGAATCCGGATGAACTAATCAGCACATCGCCTCGTGTATTTAAGACCTGCAGCTCCGCATTCTCCAGATTGAACATTTTCAGAATATCGGGTAAATAATTCGGATCGTTCTCCGAAGCATAGGACACACCAACGAACTTCTGATAATACGAAGTGGCTTGATTCGCATGATTGGACATGTAGTTCGAAATCGTATTGTAATAATAGGACTGAATCGAGATCATGAAGATCACTTCGACGATCATAATCGTCAAGAATACGACGATGAAATAATGCATGACGACGGATCGCCGCAATCCTTTCTTAAACATGTCTGCTTCCTTTCCACTTGTATCCATGTCCCCACACGGTCTCGATGAACATCGGTGTCGATGGGTCGTCCTCTAGCTTCTGACGCAATCTGCGGATATTCACATCAACGATTTTAGGGTCTCCCATATATTCCTTGCCCCAGACATGGTCCAGCAGCACATCACGACTTAACGGCACGTCCTCCCGCTCTAAGAACAATTGAATCAAGGAGAATTCGGTTGGCGTTAACTCAATAATTTGATGGTTCTTCTTAAATTGCTTCGCGATCAAGTCAAGGGTAAACGGCCCCGATTCGAAGCTAATCTTCGCACCGGACTCACTGTGTACATTGACTCGGCGGAGCAAGGATTGAATCCGAGCGATGAGTTCCGTTGGACTAAACGGCTTACTGACATGATCATCTGCACCGACGGAGAGAGCATAGACCTTGTCCTGTTCTTGCACCTTTGCTGTTAAGAAAATTATGCCGATCCGCTCGTTCGTCTCCCGAATTTTGCGACATACCTCAAACCCGTCTATGCCAGGAACCATCACATCCAGCAATGCAATATCAAACGTAGGATCCGCGTAGAATTTCTCCAGCGCTTCCTCTCCGGTCGCAGCTTCAACAACTTCAAGCCCATTTCGTTTTAAGTTAATCACGATAAAACTGCGAATCGATTCTTCATCTTCAAGAATAAGAACTTTACTCATGATATGTCACCTCTTCGTTATTTCAATTGGCGTGAGTTCAATATTTCCTTTGCCTGAACTCAAATCGTAACTGCTGCGGAGTCCGATAATATGTTCCTCGGTTCTCGCGAGCATCTTCCATCCGGTATGACTCTTCTCCCATGCAGATAATGAGAAGAATCGGATCTCGGCCATCGTCTCTCCTGTATCGATGTTGATGAAGTTCAGATACTCTTCCAAGATCGATCTTCGAGAAATCGTCACTTTATGATGCCACTCCGGAGGGAAATTGAAATAGAACCGATCTTGTAAATCCCGATACTGCTCAAGCACGAATTTAAGTCCATGATCTCCATCCCATTTATGATACGTCATGAACCATGGGATCGAGGCAAGGCTCATATCTTCCCAGCCATAAGGCGTCTCCATCATGGCAATCTCCAGAATCCCGTCCTTATCCTCATCGGAACTGTACGTGGCATAGGGCTTATACGTCTGCTCGGATGATAGCACCTTCGTAAGCTTATTATCCTTCATAATAACAACATCCGTATAGGCGGAATGTGCCCCTACAGAAGCATCGAGAACGATCCCTTGGACATCCTCTGATACCTTCCCTGTTACGACGTTGTAATACACATTGACGCTCGGGTCGAGCTGTAGGGAGCTGAACGGCTCGAACTTCCCTGTAATTTCATTATATTGAATCGATGTCAGTTCTGCCGTCTGACCTTGCTTGAAGTTCAAGACGCTAATCTCGAACTTTCCGTCGCCGTTCAAATCGTTAATGACATAAGAGGAGTATGGCTTCTCCAGCATTTTAATTAATTGATTATCTTTGTAAGAATAGACAATAAGACCTTTCTGTACCTCGGTATCACCACTCGAATACCCAACAATCATCTCAATGCTCCCATCATGGGTGACATCGACCAAATCGAAGGAATCAAGTTCAAAGCCTTCGCCATCAAAATCCAATTTCTTACGCCACGTATCCCCGTTGTTCTCCCAGATCATCCCATGAATTCGTACGGCTTGATCCGGCGTACGGTAGAATACAACAGCTTCACTGATGCCATCATGATTCAGGTCCGTAATCCGAATGGCGCTCGTATCGTTAATATTCGTCGGCCGAATGATCGAGCCTCCCTCGGGTAGATCAGCCATGATCAGGCTGTGTAGATTTTCTTTGTCATCAGGCAACCTTGGAATACTCATGAGTGCCCGTGGGTCTTTCGTTATATCACAGCCGCTCAGCACGATCATCAGGCAGCAGAATAGGAGAATAGCGGACAACCTATATTTCAACCTTGATCACGCTCCCTTATTTCACCTTGCCATTAGCCTTTACTGAATTGAATCGGTTTAAGCGTCTCATCTAATGTCTTGAACTGATATCCACGATCTTTGAGGAACTTCAACACTTGCGGCAAATGCTTAAGTGTCTCCTTCCGATCATGCATGAGAATGACCGGCGATATATTTTTCTTCTCGAGTCCGAGTACTTCTTTCTTCACGGTTTCGACATAACGCGCATCTTTATATTTCCAATCGAGACTATCAACATTCCAGTCCCAAAGCGTAAACCCAGCATCTTTTACAGCTTTCATATAGTCCTTCTTCATATAGGGAGCACTGCCATAAGGCGTGCGGATTAGCCATGTATCTTCGCCAGTCAATTTCTTGATGGTCTTCTGTCCTGCAGCCATCTCGCTTACAACCGATGTTCTTGATGCATAGTACTTCTTCACCTGATGCGAGACGCCATGCATAGCCGGCATGTGGCCCTCTTGGACTAAACGCTTCACAGCATCCGGGTACCTGCGCATATTCGGTTCTAGCATGAAAAAGGTTGCTTCGACATTGTACTCTTCGAGGACGTCGAGTAATCCCATCGTATATGGGCTCGCTCCATCATCAAATGTAATATAAGCAATTTTGCCAACAAGCGGTTTCGTTGCTTTTTCTTTATCAGAATGCTTCGCATCCGGAAGCTTCGGCTTCTCTGATTCTTGCTTCTGATCTGGTTTGTTCGTCTGCTTCTTCTTGTCCTCCGTAGAACGTGGTGGTTGTTTCTTCGTCTCATCTTTCTTCTCGTTGTCCTTCTGCGTTGTTGAAGGCTCTGAAGGCTCCTTGGCCTCGCCAGGCGTATACGTCGAGGTGGTAACGCTCGGTGACGGCGCCTCCGTTAAGTTGCTTTTCACTTGAACCTTTGATGAATCTCCCAAAACAGTCATTTGAAAAATAACATAGGCACACGCGATCAGCATGATTACTAGCGCTAGCTTCGTCTTGTTTTTCATATTGATCTCATCCTATTCTATGTAATCTAATCTATCATTACACCTCTCAAATTATAGAGTAGCACAGCAAAAAAAGAGTGACAAAGACATTACAATACTCGTCATTTCGATCACTCTTTCGACATCACTTGGCATCGTTTAATTAAATATTTTATTCTTCTCCGCCTGCATCAGTCGGCGTCCCTTCACATCGACAACGATCTTCCCTTCGGATAACCCGATTAACCGGCTCGCGTACCGTTCTGCCAGTTCAACCTGCTGAATGACCGCAATCACCGTGATTCGTTGCTCTTTGCATAGCTTCTGGAACTCTTGCATCACCGAATCGACGGATTTGGGGTCGAGTCCAAGCACGGGTTCGTCCGCTAGAATGACTTTCGCTCCATGCACGAGCGCTCGGGCTAGAGCAACGCGCTGCCGTTCGCCGCCACTTAACTGTTCTACCTTCAGCTTCGCCTTATCTAGCAGTCCGACTTGCTCAATCATATCCATCGCGCCCATATAATCATCGGAACGCACCATACCTGTCGCCATGCGCCATAATGGCGTTTGATGAACTTGACCAATCAGGACGTTCTTCAGCGCCGTCTTCTTCGGATGAAGCATCGGGCTCTGCTCGATATAGGCACATTCACGTCGAACTTTGCGCGTACCGGCGAATTTGTTCGCGAAAATATCCATATCGTCGACGATATACTTCCCCGAAGTCCATTTTTCGCGTAGCGCCAGACATTTCAAGAACGTGGATTTACCACTGCCGCTTGGACCTATGATCGCAATAAATTCTCCTTCTTCTACTTCAAGGCTAATATGATCAAGGATTGTCGATTCAGGTATTTTTTTCAACAATTTTTCAACTTTCATCATCACGTTATTCTCCTTCTGTAGAACTATCGTTATACTGAACATAATAGTGGACAATTCGCTGTAAAACAAGCCATAATAACAAGAGCAGTTCTATGAACTGTGACTTGTATGGGAGGAATTTGAATCATGAGTTATCAGATCAAAGTCTATCATTCTTCAATGTACGAACTACTGTGCAGCTTCTTAATATATACGACGCGGAAGTGGACTGATGATTTAGATTGGGGCAAGGAATGGATTGATGACGTATCCCACAAGCTCGATCCGACAATCGTTGCACAAATCGACACCTATCGTTCGTCTGAAATGATAGACTACGATATTCTCTATTTGTGGACGATTCAGCGTGAGCCGGAAACAGATGTCCCTTCGTGCATTGCCTATCTTGAGACTTGTCCGCTGGACGAGCTGTATGCGCAGACCACACCTTATGTTGACGATGTGACCATTGAAGAAGTTGCGCGTATTCGCGATTCCTATACACCATTGATCAAAGCATGGTACGAGCAATATTTTGCTAAGATTGAGCATACTATAATACCGCTTCTTGAAGAAGATGCGAAGGAGAAGCAGCAGCTCATCTCCAAGATGGATCCGATCGACCTTGTCGAATATGCGACGAATGGTGTCGTCGTTGAGCCGCTTGATCACTTACATACGATTGTCCTCATGCCGATGATTCATAGCCGTCCCGTGAACTATTATGTCAAGTTAAATGGGATGCTCTTGATTCAATACGCGATCGACTTGCCGGAGACCGATGAACTTCAAGTGCCCATTGGACTAGCTCGCTTCACACGTGCGCTGTCCGATCCGAAGCGATTGTTGATCTTGCGCTACCTCGCTCAAGAATTGCGTACAACATCCGAAATCGCCGAGATCATGCAAATGACCCCCGAAGCAGTCGGTTCGCATATTCGCATTTTACGCGTCGCAGGATTACTGCGCACACATTTGAATGATGAGAAGGAGAAATACAGTATTCGTGCAGACGGCATTGCAGAAATGCAGCTCTTCTTAGAGTCGTACTTACGTCTCTAGGCCCTGCACATCTCCTACGCAACAACTGCTCTCAGAAAGGAGTGAAATCACGATGACACAGCAAACAACACAGCAGAATATTATCTTCGATCTCGACGATACGCTTATATACTGCAACAAATACTTTTACCTGATTATCGAACAATTCCTAGATCTTATGGAGACGTGGTTTCACACCTACGATATCAAGACGGAACAGATTAAGAAGAAACAGATCGATATTGATCTTGAACGCGTGAACCGTGATGGATTTGTGAGCGAGCATTTCCCTGAGTCATTCGTCGATACGTACCGTTACTTCAGCGTTCTACACGGGAGACCTGTTCATCCAAGAGAAGAAGAACAGCTGATGCGGCTCGGACGAAGCGTATACGAACAACCTGTGGAGCCTTACCCTGGGATGTTCGAGACGTTATCGCATCTTCGGGAAGAAGGCCATACCCTCTCCCTTTATACCGGCGGTGAGATTCTCATTCAACAACGCAAAATCGATGAGATGAAACTCCAGGATTTCTTCCATGATCGAATCTTCATTCGTCAGCATAAGAACCGTGATGCATTGGAATCGATACTATCCGAAGGTCAATTCGATCGCCAGAACACGTGGATGATTGGGAATTCACTGCGGACGGACGTCGCTCCTGCGCTTGAAGCAGGGCTTAGCGTCATCTACCTGAAGCAGCAGAATGAATGGAAGTACAATATGGCGGATTACACGCTTGGCCCAGAATCTACGTTGTACACCGTCACGTCTTTGAATGAAATCCCACAGGTGCTGGATCAGCATTTTCAATCTTAAAGGCACACCAAAAAGCCTCTATCGTAATTACGTTACGCTAGAGGCTTTTTGGTATTACGCAACATCTGGAAAAAATACCAACCGATCGTTCCAAGCAACACAGCAATAAAGACAGGCAGCAGCCAAATGCTGATGCCACGGTATTCACCCACCGCCGTCTGCAGCATGCTCCATTCGATATAACTCAGCACAAGAATCATCTCAACTTTTATCCAGCTGACAAGCAGCCGGGATAAGGTATACTTCTCTTGCGCATTCTCCTCGGTAATGACGATCGGATAATTAAATCGGTGTGGATACCGGCTCACGATCGAAAAACCAACGTACAGCAGAAGGCTGATTCCCGGCAAGAGCAGTAAGATGGTCCTGCTGCCCCATCCATCCGCGTTCCCTTCGGTATTGAAATGGATCGGGACTTGCCCGGGCAGACTGTTCCACAATAATCCGATATATAGAATGATGACACAGAGAACCGCAATGGAAATGGTATCATGCCATATTTCAGAATAGGTTTTGGGAATGGAAATACGAATTCGCTGTGAAGCCATGGAACTTCACTCCTTATGTTCGTTCTATCTTTAGTTCCCCTGTCTCGGGGTTCACAAGAATCATACGAGCCTTAAATGTCGTACCATCGTCCTCCTTGAAGGACAACGGCTGGGTCGTGCCTTTGGTGAGTAGAGCGCGAATCATCGTGTCTGTCATTGTCTTGCCTAAGCTTGACTTCCAGATCACGAATTTACAGCCTTCCTTAAAGTGATTGCAGCCATAGCCTTTACGCCCCATAATAATGGAGCCGCCACAACCTTCTCGCGGACAAGGACCTATCGGCTCAAGAGTCAATGCCCCTGCGGCATTCGAATCCTTGGCTTCGGATGCCGAAGCGCTTGATGCACCGCCCGATGACTTACGTTCCGTCTTACGGGGGGATTTCCCCTTCGCCTGCTTGGACGGCTCATTCGGGTCACCGAATGCCTCCTTTGAGACCGGTCGCTGCATCCGAACCTTATCAATAATGAACGTCGTAAACTTCTTCACGTTCTCCATAAAGCGTTCGTTCGATGCTTCCCCTTTGGAGATTTGGTTCAACCGTCGTTCCCATTGACCTGTCATGTCCGGCGAAGTTAATAGATCAACGCCAGCATGACGTATAAGCTCGATCGCCATTCTGCCTTTCTGCGTCACGGTAATCCGCTTGCCCTGCATCACGATGTAACCAACATGCTTCAGTCGTTCAATCGTTGCCGCTCTTGTCGCAGGTGTGCCTAGACCCGCATCTTTCATTGCATCCCGCAGCTCTTCATTCTCGATCTGCTTCCCGGCGCTCTCCATCGCTTTCAGCAGTGTTCCCTCGGTATAAGCTTTAGGCGGCTGCGTGTTCTTCTCTTTGATCGTCGCCTCAACGCAATTCGTCTCCGCATTCGGGTCAACCTGGAAGGGCTCTGTCGTTAATTCTTCCGGCTCTTCCTCTTCCCCATCCTTACCTGCCGAACCTTTGCCTTTTGATTTGCTGCCTGATTTGCCTTTAGGCTCATCTGACACGACCGCTTTCCAGCCAATGAAGAGCAGCTCCTTCACGTTCGTCTTGAACGTCTCCCCTTCAACCTCTGTCAGCAGCGTATGCTGCTTATATTCCGCAGGCGGGTAGAACTGCGTGAGAAAGCGGCGTACGACCAGATCGTAAATTTTCTGTTCATCAGGTGCGAGCGTTCCTGGCCGCTTCAGTGTTGGAAGAATGGCATGGTGGTCTTCGACTTTACTTGGATTACAGACCGATTTATTATTCACATGCACAAGCGACGGCTTCGCCCCTTCTGCATATTCCTTATACGACGTCGATTTGAGCATATGTAACGTCTTATGCATCGGCTCGATGTTCTGCTCTGTGACATAGTTCGAGTTCGTCCTTGGGTAAGAAATGACCTTGTGTTTCTCATACAACGCTTGCGCTAAGTCCAAGGTCTTCTTCGCTGAGAAGCCGAATTTCGCGTTCGCGTCCCGCTGCAGCAATGTCAAATCATACAGCTTATAAGGATATTCTTTCGTTTCTTTCACATCATAGCTCGTCACGGTCGCAGGCTTGTCCTTCACCTTCGCTGCTAACGCATCAGCGACCTCCTTCGAGGTCATTCGTTCGCCTTGCCATGTCCCTTGATAGGTCGATTCCGGCTGAGCGAAATCGGCGATACAGTCATAGAAGGTAAGCGAATCAAAAGCTTCAATCTCTTTCTGCCGGTCATAGATCAGCGCAAGCACCGGGGTCTGAACACGTCCAACAGACAGCAAGTTACGATGCTTGGTCGTAAACGCACGGGATGCATTCATCCCAATCAGCCAGTCCGCTTCACTCCGTGATCTTGCAGCGAGCGTCAGATTCTCGAAATCTGCCCCCGCCCGAAGAGACGCAAAACCATCGCGAATCGTCTCCGCCGTCAAATCCGAAATCCAGAGCCGTTCCACCGGCTGGTGAAGCTTCAAATACTGCTGGATGAGTGCAAAAATATACTGTCCTTCACGCCCCGCATCGCATGCGTTAACCAGATGATTACATCGTTTGGCAAGCTCGCCGATAACCTTCAACTGATCTTTCGTCTTGGCATTTGCGATAATCTTGAAGTGATCCGGAATAATCGGCAAATCGGCGAAATTCCATTTCTTATATTTATCATCATACAAATCAGGCTCTGCAAGTCCTACCAGATGCCCGATCGCCCACGTAATAATATATCGCTCCCCTTCAATATACGTTCGATTATTCTTGCCTTTCGGCTCCATGACAGCGGCAATGGTTCGCCCCATATCCGGCTTCTCGGCAATGACTAACGTCTTCACGGTTTAGCGCCTCCCCTTTCAATCCGCCTTGCACTTGCATCGCCATATGTATGCCGCAAGGTCAATAACGGACAAAAAGAGCCGCGCCCTGCGCAGCTCTATACTTACGTACATATTCTAATTATGACTGAATTTACGGCAAAAGGGAAGAGCCCATCAAGAATTTGTCGACTTCACGCGCAGCTTCGCGCCCTTCGTTAATCGCCCAGACGACCAAACTCTGACCGCGGCGCATATCGCCGGCAGCGAATACTTTCGCCGTGCTCGTCTGATATTTACCATATTCCGCTTTGACGTTGGAACGGCGGTCTTGCTCTAATTGCAGCTGGTCGATGATCGTCGACTCCGGTCCGTCGAACCCGATCGCAATGAGCACAAGCGACGCCGGGAAGACACGCTCTGTGCCTGGAATCGGTTGATAGATTTTACGCCCCGTCTCATCAACGATCCGCTCGATTTGTACGGTGTGAAGTTCCTTTACGTTACCGTCTTCATCGCCGACGAACTTCGTCGTCATGATCGAGAATTCGCGAGGATCGTTCCCATACAACGCCTTTGCTTCCTCTTGCGCATAATCGAGCGTGTACACGTTCGGGAATTGCGGCCAAGGGTTTGCGATCGGATCGCGTGTGAGCGGTGCCTTCGCATGCGTACCGAATTGCGTTACGCTGCGGCAACCATGGCGTAGTGCCGTCGCAACACAGTCCGTCCCTGTATCGCCGCCACCGATCACGATAACGTCTTGGTCCTTAGCCGAAATGTAGTTGCCATCCTCCAGATTGGAGTCCAAGTAGCTCTTGATCGTTCCGTTCAAGTAATCCATCGCGTAATGAACGCCCTTCAGCTCGCGCCCCTCAATGTTGAATTCACGCGGTTTCGTCGCCCCGCCGCACAGTACGACGGCATCGAATTCATCAACTAGCTGCTGTGAAGAAATATTTTTGCCGATTTCCGTGTTGGTTACGAACTTGATGCCTTCCGCTTCCAAGATTTGAACACGGCGCTCGACAACCTTCTTGTCCAGCTTCATGGTTGGAATACCGTACGTTAAGAGCCCACCAATGCGATCCGCACGCTCGTACACCGTCACTTCGTGGCCTGCTTTGTTCAGTTGTGCTGCAGCTGCAAGTCCAGCAGGACCAGAACCGACAATTGCCACACGTTTCCCTGTACGCGTAAGCGGCGGCTGAGGCACGATCCAACCTTCGTCAAATCCGCGTTCGATAATGCTGTTCTCAATATTCTTGATCGTTACTGGGCTGCCGATGAGCCCTACCGTACAAGCCCCCTCACATGGTGCGGGGCACACGCGACCCGTAAACTCAGGAAAGTTATTCGTCTTATGCAAGCGATCTAGCGCATCTCTCCACTGATCACGATAAATCAAGCTATTCCACTCTGGTATCAAATTGTTCACCGGACAACCCGAAGTTCCGCTGCTAAGCTCCATGCCCGTATGACAATACGGCGTACCGCAATCCATACAACGCGCGCCTTGGCTGCGCAGCTCTTCGTCTGATAAGTGCAAATGAAATTCTTCCCAGTCTTTAATCCGTTCTACCGGATCCCGATCTGCCGGAAGCTGCCTTGTAATCTCCATAAATCCTGTCGGTGTTGACATGTTCGTTCCTCCATCCGAGCTTCTATCTCTACAATCCCAAAAGAATTTCTCATTATCGTATCATCCGGCGTTCGGTTCTTGAAATGGATTTTCAAGATAACAATTTGTACTATTTACCTATGATTTGGACAATCTCTCGTAGACCACGAATTCGTGCGGATAGAGATTTTTCTCATCCACAACGCCTTGCGTACGCTCGACAACCTTCCAATCTTCCATAGAGAATTCAGGAAAAAAAGCATCCCCTTCGAATGATGCCCCGATCTCTGTGATGTGAAGACGATCGGCAATCGGGAGCAGCTGCTTGTAGATTTCGGCGCCGCCGATGACCATGATCTCTTCGTGCGCCGCTAGGCGCTTCACCTCATCAAAGGTATGGATCACTTCGCATCCGGGCGCTTCAAAATCCTTGTTCCGCGTTAATATAACGTTTCGGCGATTGGGGAGCGGCTTGCCGATGGACTCGTACGTCTTGCGGCCCATGAGGACGGTCTTCCCCATCGTGACGCGTCTAAAATAAGCCATATCGGATGGCAGACGCCATGGCAGCTTGTTGTCCACCCCGATCACGCGATTCTGATCCATGGCCCATACAAATGATAATCCCATCGCGATGCGCCTCCTAGATCGCTACTGGCGCTTTGATTCCAGGATGGTGCTGATAACCCTCGAACTCAAAGTCGTCATACGTATAATCAAAGATAGACTCCGGCTTGCGTTTAATGATTAGCTTCGGCAACGGGAATGGCTCGCGGGACAATTGACGTTCTACTTGTTCGAAGTGGTTCGAATAGATGTGGACATCGCCGCCCGACCATACGAATTCGCCAACCTCTAAATCGCATTGCTGCGCAATCATATGCGTCAATAAAGCATAACTTGCAATATTAAACGGCAAGCCTAGGAATGTATCTACCGAACGCATCGTTAACATGCAAGATAACTTTCCGTTCGCCACGTAGAATTGGAACAATAAGTGGCATGGCGGCAGCTTCATTTTGTCGATTTCGCCTACGTTCCACGCGCTGACGAGGATACGTCGTGAATCAGGATTATGCTTAATCTGATGAATGACATTCGCAATTTGGTCAATCGTACGTCCATCTTTTGCTTCCCAATTGCGCCACTGCGAACCGTAGACAGGTCCCAAATTGCCATCTTCATCGGCCCATTCGTCCCAGATTGTAACGCCGTTTTCCTTCAAATATTGAATGTTGGTATCGCCTTTCAGGAACCACAACAGTTCATGCACAATCGATTTAAGATGAAGTTTTTTCGTTGTCATAAGCGGGAATCCTTGGGACAAATCGAAGCGAAGCTGACGGCCGAAAACGGAGATGGTTCCTGTGCCTGTACGGTCTTCTTTCTTCTCACCATGATCTAGAATATCTTGTAGTAAATCTAAATAGTTTCTCAAACGAAATAACACCTCTTTTTCCAAGCTTTCTTTAGTTTAGCATAGATCAACTACGCTGTTGATATAGATTTTCTCTCACCCGACATACAATTTCTGTTCATTCTACTTCGATTTATGTCTTCTAAGTTTGCGTTGGTCATAACGTTCTTGCGCCGATTCGTACAGTCTCTTCTCTTCCTCTGTCTCTGGAATAATCGGCGGAACAGGTGTAGATTTTCCGTTCTCATCCACAGCAACAAAGGTCATAAAGGACGTTACCGTTAATTTGCGTTCTCCTGTTAACAAGTTCTCAGCAGTCACCTTCACGTAAACTTCCATTGAGCTCTTATGTGTCCACGTGACGAATGCTTCCAGTTCAATCGCTTCCCCCACTCGGATCGGGGCTAGAAAATCAAGACTATCGCTTGATGCCGTAACCGCCGGTTTCCGTGCATGACGCATACTCGCAATGGCGCTAATCTTATCGATGTATTCCATGACAATGCCGCCGAACATAGTGCCATGCATGTTCGTATCCGATGGAAATACGAGTTGTGTCAGGATTGAACGTGATTCGCGGACATATTTTGGTTCCATGTATCTTTTTCCTCCAAACGATTTTGTTGAAAAAAAGAGGCTCGCGCTCAGAGCGACAAGCCTCTTCCTTATAATATGATAACCAATCTCGTTCTAACAATATTAACGAACGATAGCGTGGATTGGGTGGCCGAGTGCCACTTCTGCTGCTTCCATTACAAGCTCACCCAATGTTGGATGCGCATGGATTGTTAGAGCGATATCTTCAAGCGTCAATGCGTTCTCGATCGCAAGAGCGACTTCCGAGATCAAGTTCGAAGCTTCGATACCGACGATTTGCCCACCAAGAACAAGACCTGTCTCAGCATCCGCTACGATTTTAACGAAACCTTCTGCACCGTTCAAGGACAATGCACGGCCGTTACCCGCATACGCGAATTTACCCACTTTAACTTTGATGCCTTTTTCTTTTGCTTCTGTTTCGTTATACCCAACGCTGGAGCATTCTGGATCTGTGAAACATACCGCTGGGATACATTTGTAATCCACAACGCTAGGCATTCCTGCAATCGCTTCTGCTGCCACTTTACCTTCATAAGAAGCTTTGTGCGCAAGAGCTAGGCCAGGAACGATGTCCCCGATAGCGAAGATGTGAGGAACGCTTGTGCGACCTTGATGGTCAACTTCGATCAAGCCACGATCAGTCATTTTCACGCCGATCATGTCAAGGCCAAGCTCTCCGTCAGTATTTGGACGACGTCCTACTGTAACGAGCAAGTAGTCAGCTGTAACTTCTTGTTCTTTACCGTCTACTGTGAATTTCACAGTTACGTCTTTGTCAGTTTGTGTAGCGCTTTGTGCTTGTGCTTTCGTGAAGATTTCGAAACCGTGTTTCTTCATGTTCTTCGACACAAGTTGCGTCAAGTCTTTATCGAAGCCAGGCAATACCATGTCTGCACCCTCGATGATCGTTACTTTTGTACCGAATTTCGAGAACATTTGGCTAAGCTCAGCGCCGATGTAGCCACCGCCGATAACGATCAAGCTCTTAGGAATTTCAGGCAATTCCAACGCTTCTGTCGAAGACAAGATGCGGCCGCCGTAAGGGAACGGCTTAAGCTCGATTGGACGGGAACCTGTTGCGATAATACAGTTTTTGAATTTGTAACGTGGCGCTTCTTGATCATTGAACACGCGTACTTCGTTCTCGTTGATGAACATTGCTTCACCTTTGAACATTTGTACTTTGTTTCCTTTAAGAAGACCTGCTACGCCGCCAGTCAATTTGCTAACGACACCACGTTTGAATTCTTGCACTTTCGAGTAGTCCACTTTGACGTTCTCCATTGTGATACCCATGGAAGAAGCGTTTTGAACTGTTTCATATTGATGCGCTGCAGAGATCAACGCTTTGGAAGGAATACATCCGCGGTTCAAGCACACGCCGCCCCACTCGGATTTATCCACGATCAATACGCTTTGTCCAAGTTGTGCTGCACGAATCGCAGCGACATAACCACCAGGACCTGCACCGATTACGACTGTATCAATTTCTAATGAAGCATCTCCTACTACCATTGATTACACCTCCATAACTAATAGATCTGGGTTAGCGAGCAACATCTTGATGTAGTTCATGAAGTTTTGTGCTGTCGCGCCGTCGATTAGACGATGGTCGAAGCTTAGGGACAACGCCATCACTGGTGCAGCAACGATCTCTCCATTTTTAACAACGGCTTTCTCGGAAATACGTCCTGTACCAAGGATTGCAACTTCTGGGAAGTTGATGATCGGTGTGAAGAACATACCGCCAGCGGATCCGATGTTCGTGATTGTGATTGTGCTTCCTTTCAACTCGTTCGGGCCAAGTTTACCGTCACGACCGCGAGTTGCAAGGTCTTTGATGTCGCTAGCTACAGTCCAGATGTTACGACGATCTGCGTCTTTGATAACTGGCACGATCAAGCCGCTGTCTGTATCTGTTGCGATACCGATGTTGTAGTATTTTTTGTAGACAATTTCGTTGTTCGCTTCGTCGATCATTGCGTTCATCGCTGGGAATTGACGGCAAGCTGCAACGAGTGCTTTAACGATGAATGGCAAGTAAGTTACTTTAACGCCTTTCTTCTCAAAGACTGGTTTCATGCGTGTACGGAATGCAACCAATTCTGTAACGTCAACTTCGTCCATGATTGTAACGTGAGGAGCTGTGTAAGCCGATTTTACCATCGCATTGGAGATCGCTTTACGGATACCTTTGAATGGCACGCGCTCTTCTTCACCGTTCGCTGTTACTGCTACGTTAGCCGCTGCTGCCGCTGCAGTTTCAGTTGCTGCCGCCGCTGGCGTTGCTACTGCTACTGGCGCTCCACCGTTAGCAAATGCTTGAACATCTTCACGAGTAACTTTGCCGTTCTTACCTGTTCCGTTCACTGTCGCAATGTCAACGCCTTGCTCACGAGCGAACTTGCGAACGCTAGGTGTTGCAAGTACTTCTTTGTTCGGTGCTGCGACTGGCGCTGCTGCCGCTTGAGGAGCTGCCGCTGCTGCTGGTGCTTCAGCTGCTGCCGGAGCAGGTGCTGCTGCAGATTCAGCTGGAGCTGCTTGCTCAGGAATGTCGCCTTCTGCATCGATGATCGCTACCACTTGACCCATGTGGCATACTTGACCGTCTTTTGTAAGAACTTCAAGTACTTTACCGTTAACAGGGCTTGGTACTTCTACAATCGCTTTATCGTTCTGAACTTCCATGATGATATCTTCATCTGTGATGGTATCACCTGGTTTAATGTGCATTTTAATAATTTCGCCTTCGTGTAAGCCTTCGCCCAATTCTGGGAACAGATATTCAAATCTAGCCACGCGAGAACCCTCCCTTATCGTCTTCTACGTTAGTTAAAAGTTAAGTACTTTATTGACACCTGCGATAATACGCGCTGGGTTAGGAAGCCATTGATCTTCGATTTGTGCAAATGGGAATACTGTATCCGGACCAGAAACGCGGAGAACCGGAGCTTCCAAGTGCAAAATCGCTTTTTCGTTGATTTGTGCGATAACTTCAGCGGCAACACCGGAAGTTTTTTGTGCTTCTTGTACGACGATCGCACGGTTTGTTTTCTTGATCGAAGCTACGATTGTATCGATATCCAGCGGCATCAATGTGCGCAAGTCGATGATCTCAGCAGAAATACCGGATTTCTCAAGCTCTTCTGCAGCTTTCATCGCTGTACGAACCATTAAGCCGTAAGCAATAATTGTTACGTCTTTACCTTCACGAACCACGTTCGCTTTACCAAGCTCAACCGTGTATTCACCTTCAGGCACTTCATCACGGAATGCATGGTATAGGTTCAAGTGTTCCATGTAGAATACAGGGTCATTGTCACGGATTGCCGCGATCATCAGACCTTTTGCATCGTAAGGGTTCGAAGGAACAACCACTTTGATACCAGGCGTCTGAACAAGCAAGCCTTCCAATGAATCTGTGTGAAGCTCAGCTGCTTTAACGCCGCCACCGAATGGTGTACGGAATACGATCGGCGAGTTGTAACGGCCGCCAGAACGGAAACGCATGCGCGCTGCTTGAACGCAGATTTGATCGAGTGCTTCATAGATAAAACCAACGAACTGAATTTCTGCGACAGGACGGAAGCCTTGGATACCAAGACCAACAGCCATACCGCCGATTGCGGATTCAGCAAGTGGTGTATCGAATACACGCTCTTCACCGAACTCTTTTTGTAACCCTTCTGTTGTACGGAACACGCCGCCAACATGACCTACGTCCTCACCGAATACTAACACATTTGGGTCACGTTTTAACTCAACGCGAATCGCGTCGCGAATTGCTTCTTTCATATTCATCTGTGCCATTGCTTCGTTTCCTCCCTTAAACGTGTTCGCAGCAATTTGCTTCGAACTTGGTTGTCTTGCGCTCTATATGTCGAATCATTTCAATCGAGTTTATTGGAAATCAGCTTTTTGCTCTTCCAAGTGCTGTGGCGTTGTCTCGAACATGCTGTCGATCAAGCCGGAAACTGTCATTTTCTCTGTTTGCTCTGCGCGTTTGATTTCTTCGTTGACTTTCGCTTTTGCTTCTTCTTTTACGCGAGCTGTTTCTTCATCGTTCCAAAGACCTTTTTTCTCAAGGTATTTACCAAAGCGAACGAGAGGATCTTTGATTGCCCATTCAGCTTCTTCTTCTTTTGTACGATATTTTGTTGTATCATCCGCCATCGAATGCGGACGGAAACGGTAAGTCAATGCTTCGATCAATGTCGCGCCTTCGCCTTGACGAGCACGTTCTGCGGAGAGTTGAACCGCTTTGATAACAGCAAGAACGTCCATACCATCAACTTGCAAACCGTGAATACCAGCTGCAAGCGCTTTGTGTGCGATCGATTGTGCTGCAGTTTGCTTCGCAAATGGTGTTGTGATCGCATAACCGTTATTTTGCACGAAGAAAATAACAGGCAATTTGAATGCGCCCGCGTAGTTCAGACCTTCGTAGAAGTCGCCTTCGGACGAACCGCCATCACCTGTGTATGTGATTGCAACTTGTGCTTGTTTTTTCAATTTGAAGCCCATAGCAATACCCATCGCATGCAAGATTTGCGCACCGATGATGATTTGCGGCATTAATACGTTAACCCCAGCTGGGATTTGACCGCCGTGTTGATGACCGCGGGAGTATAAGAATGCTTGGTATAACGGAAGACCGTGCCATACGATTTGCGGCATATCACGGTATGCTGGTACAACGAAGTCTTCTTTTTGCAATGGGTATACGCTACCTACCATCGAAGCTTCTTGACCGGATACTGGAGCATAGAATCCAAGGCGTCCTTGACGACCAAGGTTAACTGCACGCTCGTCCCAAGTACGAGTAAATACCATACGGTACATAATTTCTTTTAACTGCTCATCTGTAAGAGAAGGCATCATTTCTTCGTTAATAATTTCGCCATCAGGAGAAAGTACAGATAATGCTTGAACATCTTCTGACTTTACTTCGAAAGAAAGCTTACTCATTTTCTTCACCTCAACAAAAAGTTTGAAAATCATTTTCCTCTGTTATAGAATTTATTATACACCTGTTATATGTAATTGGTCAAAAAATATCGCTAATAACGACATATTTTGTTGTTTTGTATGTATAACAGTTGAATAATTTTTATAGTACAGATTAATACAATCATGAATATTTTGTAAAAATCTTTACCCATACACCCCTATTATTTACAAATTAGTTGCATACTACTACGAAAAAGGTGATTCTACATGGCGGATGCCAAATATTTGAAAAGAACGATCGTCAAAGAAGAAATTGAAAGTACCTATCTAAATGAAAAAAGATCTCTTCGTGTTTACCTGCCTCCTGGTTATCAAGCCTGGATCAGCTATCCCGTCGTATACTGTCAAGACGGCGAAGATTTCTTCAACTTCGGAAGAGTAGCGACACTCGCGAATCAACTCATTCTCGACGAAGAGTTAGAACCCTTCATTATTGTAGGCGTAGAAGTGGATAAGAAAGTGCGGACTTCGGAATATTCTCCTGTCGGTGAACGGCATCAGCCTTATGTACAATTTTTCGCGCATGAATTAATCCCTTATATAGAAGGAAAATATCCGATCCGCGGAGATCTGGATGCCAGAATACTAGCAGGCGACTCCCTTGGCGGTAGTGTCTCCGTTCATATTGCGCTACAATACCCGAACTTATTCCAGAATGTGATTTCGTTATCAGGCGCTTATTATCCCGACTCGCAATCCATCATTGCAGCAGAATCAGATTTATCCTGGCTACGACTGTATATGATCGTCGGACTCCAAGAAGATGTCGTCGTGACAGATCACGGAACATTCGATTTCGTCACGTTCAACCGCGACACGAGGGAAATCTTCCTTGCAAGATCAGCGAGCGTCCACTATCTGGAACGGGATGGACAGCATGTATGGGGGTTCTGGCAGCAATATATACCGGATGCATTGAAGTACTTCTTGCAGTAAGGTAAACCAAGCATCACTTTGACTAATGTAGTCAAAATAAAAGCGACATGCCATGACGGATGTCGCTTTCTTCATTAAGAATAATTCTTCTATTATAATTCTTCTCGTTCGATCTGATCTAAAAGAGCTGCACAGCCTGCCTGCACGAGCCGATACACTTCTTCAAAGTTACCGGTGTAATACGGATCAGGAACGTTCTCTTCCTTCTCATCGGGCAATAAGTCCATGAATCGAATGACTTTGGCATGTTTATCGCTGCCTGGGATCGCAAGCACATCGCGTAGATTGTTCGAGTCCATGCAGACGATATAATCAAACGTATCAAAATCTTGTCCAGAGAACTGACGCGCGACCATGCCTTCATACGAAATCCGATTCGTGTCGAGAATGCGTCTCGTGCCTTCATGCGGCGGACGACCGATATGCCAGTCTCCGGTTCCCGATGAATCGATCTCGATCTTATCACTGCATCCGCGTTCTTTCACCATATGGCGAAAGACGGCTTCCGCCATGGGAGAACGACAGATATTCCCGAGGCACACAAACTCTACTTTTATTTGCTTACTCATCCTATCTCCTCCTCTTTAACATTAATTCAACTTCTGCAACGTACGCCGCGGCAACTTCCATTTATAATAAACGGAGAACATTCTTAGAATAATGACGATAAAGAATAAGGCTAACAACTCGACGGATGTCGTGAACCACCCAAGTCCAATGACCATTCCGGCGAGCATCGCCCAGACGGCATAAATTTCATCATGAAGAACAAGCGGCTTGCGACCTGCGAGCAGGTCTCGAATCATCCCGCCTCCCATGCCTGTAAGACATGCAGCGACCATAACGACGGTAACCGGATGATTCATATGCGCCGCATAGAGCGCACCTTGGATTGCGAATGCGGATAAGCCAATCGCATCAAAAAATGCTTCTATTCTTCGCCAGTGGCGAATCCACTTCAGAGGAAGGATGAACGCAACAGCGGCTGCGATGACGCCAATTTTCAAGAATAATCCTTGATTCCAGAGGGTCGCCACAGGGATACCAATCAATACATTCCGAATGACGCCTCCGCCAAATGCTGTGACGAGAGCCAGAATGAACACACCAAGAATATCATACTTCTCTTCCATAGCTACGACCGCACCGCTCATCGCAAAAGCAATCGTACCAATAATGCTGAATAGTTCAAACACTTCCAAATCCAACGTCAAGCATCCTCTCTCCATCGATGATGAAAATTCAATATTGCGCATTCCCTATTTTATATGCAATTTCGACAATTGCCAACAATAAAAATACGCCATTTCCGGTGCAAAAGATTGCGATAATCGAAGGAGATTGGTAAGCTATTCGCATGTACCTTAAGGGTGAATTGTCAGAATAATCGGAGGCACACGATCGATATGGTAGATCAACAATCCAGAATAATCATTTTCTCGGGCGGAGAGCTTACTACATCAGCTCTTACCGACATTGAACCAGAAGACTTCATCATCGGTGTAGATCGTGGAGCAGCATTCCTGATGGAACACCAAATCCACATGCATATTGCCGTTGGCGATTTCGATTCGGTGACGAAGGAAACGAAGGAGCAGATTGCATCCATCAGCGATCGTTTTATCGATTGCGACCCCATCTACAAAGATTTAACGGATACCGAAATGGCTCTAGAGCTTGCGCTTGAACATAACCCTAGCAGCATTGTTATTCATGGAGCACTCGGAACGCGCATAGACCATTCCCTCTCCAATATTCATCTCTTGCGAAGAACACTCGAGGCCGGAACACAATGTACGCTGGTCGACCCGCATAATGAAATTACGATCATGGACGCCAGTCGTCCCTATCACGTTAAGCGAACTTCATTTACATATGTATCTTTACTCCCGCTTTCTTTGCAAGTGACCGGTGTATCCTTAGAAGGATTCCGTTACCCGCTCCATCAAGCGACATTGACCATTGGCAAATCGCTATCGGTCAGCAATGAACTTACTGCTGACGTTGGGACAATTACGATCACAGATGGTTTGCTCCTCATTATGTCGACCAAAGATTAAACGAAAAAAGGTTGCTGAAGGATCCTTCGGCAACCTTTTTTTCATGTATTGGCAAGTTCTGAAAGAATACTACTCGGATAAGGTAGCTTGCGTCTTATGTATCGATACCTGACGCATATCTTTACGCTGTGAATCGATCATTTGATCAATGTGATCCGCAAAATTTTTCTTCATCTTGTCCAATGCTTCGCTATGCGCCTCAATCATTGTCTTCTTGAGCTGATCGCGCGAAACACCTTGGTCTTGCGCTATTTGAGCCAATGTCTTCCCTTCCTTCAACTTTTGCCGGAATGTCTTCTCATCCAGCTTGAGGAGCGTTAACAGCTTTTCGCTAACGGTCTTTTGCAAGCGATGCCCCCGTTTGAAATGCCCCTCATGCGGATGGGCGATTAACGCAGCCTGAACCTCAGCAGGTTCCTTACTAACAACTATCGATTGCCCCTCAGATGCATAAGCACTTGCTGGAACCACAAGAACGAGCATCGTGAGCACAGCAATTTGAATCCAATTTTTCTTCACGATTTGTCAGCCTCCTTCATTTCTTGTGTGCTTCATGCACACTAACATTATTCAGTGTCGACCAATGGAACGAAATTAATATAAGTACAAGCTTAAAAAAAGATAAAAATATAATGACAATTCTGTCATCAGTTTCAGTAAGCGAAACCCTGTTGTATCAAGGGAATGATACCGAATTGTAACCTTTAAATCGGTGTCAAGCATGAGAATATGACTAAATTTTCATTGTTTTTTAATAATTAGGCGGGAAGCCTTACCAGTCCTAGATTTGTACCACATGAGGTAAATAATAGGATATATATAAAATGCTATACTCCGATCATGCCAGACAACACCAACACGAGATGACGGAGGTCACAATGAAAAACACAACATTCATCAAAAAATTAATTGTCCTTGGACTAAGCGCCACCATCGGATTGGCTGGAACACTGACATTCCAATCGCCACATCAAGCCTATGCCGCCCAGACGGGAACAGCAAATGCATCCGCACTATCTGCGAGCACAAAGGCAACACGGATTATTAATCTGGGGGAAAAGTTCATGGGACGCAAATACCAATTTGGCGCTCCAACCACTTCGACTAGAACATTCGATTGCTCATCCTTTACCAAATACCTATACAAACAATATGGCGTGAACCTGCCTCGATCTTCGATTAAGCAATCCAAAGTCGGCAAAACGGTATCCAAATCGAACTTGAGAAAAGGCGACTTGGTCTTCTTCTCGACAACGAACCGCAATGGCAAAGGGAAAGTGAACCACGTTGCAATCTATGCAGGGAACGGTCGTCTCCTTCATACTTACGGCAAGCCGGGTGTAACATATTCGAATATGAATTCGGGGATATGGAAGAAGAGTTTTGTTGTTGCAAAACGTGTACTATCATAATAAAAAAATGGACAAGTCCTTAGGTAATCTAAAGGCTTGTCCTTCTCTATTCTTCACGTTCTAATGATTCTTGTTCTCCTTCTTGAAGGGAATATCCTATCCCGCGAATCGTCTGTATTAGCTTATTTTTACGTCCTTTATCTATTTTCTGACGTACATAACGGATGAAAACATCAATCACGTTCGTATCTGCCATAAACTCATAGCCCCAGACAGCATTCAGAATATTTTCACGTGAACAGACTTTATTCTTATTCTTCGCTAAATGAAGGAGCAGATCGAACTCTTTCGGTGTAAGGTCAATGATTTCTCCACCGCGAATCACTTTTCTGGCATCGGGCTCAATCTGTAAGTCATCGATGATGATGCTTGCCGCCTCAGCATCGTCCACACCCACATGGCGGAAAATATTCAGCAAATTACGCACACGGACAAGGAGAACATCCGAGTGGAATGGCTTCGTAATATAATCGTTCGCCCCAATCTCAAAACTCTCCACAACACTCTCCGTCCGATCGAGTGCAGTAATAATGATGACAGGCGTCTTCCTCCCCTGTTCCCTATACGCTTGAAGGACTTCAAGGCCGCTTAGACCTGGTAAGCTCAGATCTAGCAGGATCAAGTTCCAGCTCCCTTGTAAAGCCGTCGTTAATCCTTGCTCTCCATCACTAGCGATTTCCGGTTCGTACCCATTCGTCGTTAATAATTCTTGTATCCGTGCCGAAATATCATGATCATCTTCTATAATTAATATCCGCTCTGACACTTAAGACTCCACCTGTCAATCTGTCGTTCTCCATAGTGTGTCATTTTCATTTTCATTCCATGCATAGAAAAGCCACCCTGAGCGATATGCGCAGGATGGCTTCATTAGATGGTTATTTGGAATTCTGCATCGACCATTGTTCCACGTTCCATGTCTTCGTTACCCAATCTTCATAAAATTCAGGTTCGTGCGATACGAGAAGAATCGTCCCTTTATAGGCTTTAAGCGCGCGTTTAAGTTCTTCCTTCGCTACAACATCCAGATGGTTCGTCGGCTCATCAAAAAGAATCCAATTACTCTCGCGCATGAGCAACTTACAGAGGCGGACTTTCGCTTGTTCTCCCCCGCTCAGCATACTAAGCGGTCTCGTGATATGCTCATTCTTCAGACCGCAGCGAGCAAGCGCAGCACGCACTTCATGCTGGTTCATGGAAGGGAACTCTTCCCACACATCATCGATTGGCGTTAAACTGCCCGCTTTTACCTCTTGCTCAAAATAGGCAGGAAATAAGTAATCACCTAAATAGGTCTTTCCGCTGATCGCTGGAATTTTGCCGAGAATCGTCTTCAACAGTGTTGATTTACCAACGCCATTACACCCAACGATCGCAATTTTCTCACCGCGTTCAATGGTCATCGACATCTTTGGCAGCAGGGCATGTGAATACCCAATCTCAAAATCGATTCCTTCAAACACGATCCGGCCACTTGCACGGGATTCCTTAAAATTGAAGGTCGGCTTCACCGCTTCTTCGGGACGATCGATGCGTTCAATGCGCTCAAGCTGTTTCTCGCGACTCTTCGCACGGCTCGAGGTGGAGGCACGCGCTTTATTCCGCTGAATGAAATCCTCTTGTTTTTTGATATACTCCTGTTGCTTCTCATAGGCTTCGATATGTTGGGTTTTGTTCAAATCCGCCATCGTTAAGAATTTCTCATAGTTCGCCGAATAGCGCGTCAGCTTAGCAAACTCCAGATGATAGATCACATTAACGACCTGATTCATGAACTCCGTATCATGCGAAATCAACATAAACGCATAGGGATATTCCCTCAGATAATTGGTAAGCCAGTTAATATGCTCTACATCTAGATAGTTCGTAGGCTCATCGAGCAGCAGAACCGTTGGCTTCTCAAGTAATAGCTTAGCGAGGAGAACTTTCGTACGCTGCCCTCCACTCAGTGCGGCCACATCACGTTCAAGCCCGATTGCGTCAATCCCCAGCCCGTTCGCCATTTCTTCCACTTTCACATCTAACATGTAGAAATCACCCATATCCAGCTGCTCTTGAATCTCGCCCATTTGTTCGAGCAAAATTCCGAGTTCTTCCGGGCTGGCATCCGACATTTTCTCGGTAATCACCATCATCTCTTGCTCCAGCTCAAGAAGCGGCAGGAAGGCATCCTTCAGCACATCCCGAATCGTCTTCCCCGGCGTCAGTACCGTATGCTGATCCAAATACCCGTAACGTACCTTCGGCATCCACTCTACGCGGCCTTCGTCCTTCAGCAATTTACCCGTTAGGATATTCATCAGCGTAGACTTTCCCACGCCGTTCGCACCGACAAGCCCCACATGTTCACCCGCTAGCAGACGGAATGTCACATTTCTAAATAACTGCCGTTCTCCAAAATTATGTGCAACATCTTCAACCGTTAATAAACTCATATTTGTATCTTAACTCCTTATACGGATCAATAGTAAATTGAACTTGAAATTACAACTTCACATTGTAACATAGGATGTCGTGTTTCCATAGCTGTTTTTCATACCATTTCAAATAAAATAAGGCAACAAAAAAACGCCTAACAGATCAGGTATCTGTTAGGCGTTGATCGAAGAGTTTTAGATGATCCCTGCAGATTTAAAGTCATCTAGCATCGATTTATCACCATCAAAGAATATGACGTCACCATCCTGAAGCTTGAACACACCGCCATAAGCGTCGGTCACGCTGGATCTGAACCCTTCGCGCCTCCATTGATTCGTAAGCGGTGCATCGATGTACTGTAAGTGCGGGTTCTTCTGATCGCCTTTACGAAGCGTCTCGATATTGAAGTTTACGATCAGATAACCATTTTTCAGGAAGAAAGAAGCTTTATCGTTGAATCGGCCTTGTTGATAGACATTCAACCCTTTTGGAACAATATACGACTTCGTCGGAACACTGTACTCCCCATACCATTTCTGTTCAGATGCATGGGCCCTTGGGACATTAACGCCGGCCGGCACTTGCATCGGACCAAAGAAGGTACGCATCGATTGCGATAGAACTAAGCCATGGAATCCGCCTATCCCCACTTCACGCTTGGCCAACTGCAAATACCTTTGGATGTACGTCGTGCGGTCATTCGCTCCACCTAGTGCTAACCCTAGATCGAAAAGGGTCGCCGCAGTCATCGACAGCTCATTTTGCGGGACATTTCGTAGTCTGGTATCTAAAGTTGCTTTTATTGGGAAGACATCATCCTTAGAGCCAACTTTCACGAAATACTTGTTCTTGGTGTGATAATACAGATCAACTTCCTGTCGGTTCTTCCCTTTCGCATCAACGAAATAGAAACGTGGTGTGATTCGAATATGATCGTGTTCCTCGAACATGTTCCCTTTCGTCTTTAGATCGAACTTGAATTTATAACCTTGCTTGACGGTAACATTCGAGTATCCTTGCAGTGGATTACTCCCCTTCAGAATCGGCAGTACGAATGGTGCCTGATTACCTCGTAAAGCCCCATCAATGCCATTCGGACCGACCCAATAGGTATTCCCCGTATGAACTTGACTCCCTTTTCCCGTTCGAAACACGCCTTCCCAGAGGTAGTCTTCAATATCCGTCACTCGGAAGTCATAGACCCGGCCGATCACTTCTACATCAACGCTATCCGTCGCTACATGGTTCACGAGATTGAGGTTGGCATGGGTCTCCGTCGTAAACCCAGATCCCGGCGCATTCTCGGCAAAGCTACGGAACAATACCGTGTAGTCACCTTCATCCACCCAAACAGGTAAAAAGAAATTGGAGCTTTGATCACTGACCGGTACGCTGTGCCATGTTTTCTTCGGAATGAACGTACCCGACGCATTCTTTACATCAAAAGGAAACCAGACTTCCTTTCGTATGATATATTTCTGATAGTCTCGATTTCCGTAGCCAGGTTTATTCGCATGCTGACCCTTGGTCGGCATTGTGATCGTAAACGGACGATCCAAGATAAGCGCGGACCTTGCCGCGTTAGGTTTCGTCTTCTGGTTATGCTCTCGGTCATCACTTACGCCAGCATAGATGACGGTAGGCGTATGAACGGTTACGGTGTTGATGCCGTAAATCGGAAATTGGGTGTTAGAACCGCCGTTAATGTTTTTCGGCAGCAAATCATAGTAGATTGTTCCCTGACTCGGGGTATCCGCTCGGTTTAACAACGAACGGCTAATGATTTGATTGGGCTGATAGAGAACATCGTCCCCGATCGTCGTTGGATTCGGAATATTTACCGGTGTTGGTCCGTCTTTCGTAGCTTCGGAATGATCCATGATCGTTGCGTTATTAAATTTGACCATGTCGTTATTAACCTTGCTTTGTCCCGTATTCGATTCTGCCATCCCTTTCAGCTTACTCGTGTCATCAGGCAGTGAAGGCGGACTATTCAATGAACCATGTAACGGACTAGGTGTATAGTTAATTGAAGACGTTGCCGCTGGTCGAACATGACTGCTCACATTCGAATCATGCTTCGTATCCAATGTTGGCGGCATATATCCACTAGGATTCATCGTAATTGTTCCACCGGGCAAGGCATAATTGCTCATTATGGCTCGATTGATTTTGTATACTTCTATATTATTGATCTGCCAATAGGAGTAATCCCTTGTAAAGGTAAAGGAATAATGCTTATCCTGCGTATCGGATCTCTGAACCGGCGGTCCGTCGACACAATTCTTGCCTTTCTCATCGCACTCTTTCGGTCCTGGCACCGTCCAATTTCGAGCGTATGTTACCTTCACAGAACATGTGTAAGTGATTTTGCCTGACATTTTGGCAAAGTCTTGTTTGAACAGATAGCTATCTGCGAACGCATTTGTAAATAAGGATTCCGATGTGGGGATGCCTTGGCTTACATCGAACTTCTCAGATCCTCTATTATCCGCTCGGATTACGCCGTTCGCATTAGGGTCCATATCACTCGATCGCATGAACGGTCCTTGCAAAGGGGGGCCCATGCTTGGTGTACAATCTCCGCTTCCTCCCGGCGGATCCGGATCTCCACCTCCACCGCCATTCGTGGTGACAGTAATGACAACAGAAGTGGTTAACTGGTACCCGTCTTTTTTCCACAGAATTGTAATCGTCGTCGTACCTTCACGGACTGCTGTTATTAACCCCGCATTGTCGACTGTAGCAACAGATGTATTGGATGATGACCATTCGGATGTCCCTCCGCTGCCTGTATTAACGTTGGTCTCTTGTCCAAAGTCACCATCGCCAAGCTTCGTTTTGACGGTAGCATTTAGTTGTTTGGTCTGGCCTTTCTTTAACTCCCCCCCAGCAGCTAGGTTGATTTCTTTAGTTACTTCTGATGTTGCGGTCCAGTAGAGGTCAGTTGCAAAAATGTAATCAGCTGCATATTTCGGTGGATTATATGGTCTATAGTCGTCTGGTTCAATCGATCCACCTATTTGTGTAGTAAATTTAACTCTTTTGCCTGTAAATGAATCTACCCTAATCAATTTAGGATCTCCATTTTCATAATGATATGTATCATCCATATATACAGGGTGTAATGAAGTCTCGGTAAACTCAATTTTGGGATGAGGTTCATTGAAATAGTCCAAAAATGATGAAGGAATATAGTTCGGATGTCCTAAATCAAGATCAATACAAACCAAAGATGAAGCAGGCTTGTTCGTTGAAGGATTTCGTTGTAGTAATTGCCCATTACATTCACCGTCAACTTTCCATCTCAAATCATCTTGCTGATAGATGTAAACACCAATATTGGTCTTTCCCTTGCCTAATAATGGAGAGGTTTTCTTTTGTGATTTTGCTGGTATTTTAGGTTCCACACTAGGAGGGCTTAATACAGGCGGATTAGCTCCCGGACCCCCACCTGCGAAGGTTACATTAGTGATCATGATAGATGTTAAAAGTATCACTCCGATAAACAAGAAACTTAATAAAATTTTTATTGATTTTGTGTAATATCTCAATTACATCATCCTCAATTAATTGATAAAATCGCGAAATCAAGACCATCTTTTGTTTTAAGACGAACAAAAGGTTGGTGTGCTTTGTCGAGTTGTAATAATCCTCTGCTCCAATAAATAGGATTCTTTACAGTAAAAACACCTCTACTCTTAGTAAAATCGTTAATTAGTGGTAACGAATATTCTAAGACAGCTTTTGAAGTAGGTGATTTCAAAGGATTGATAGTTGATGAACTAAGTAAACTGCCAGCTTGCAATTGGTTCATCGAAGTCATCTTGACATTCAAATCAAACTCAGTAAAGGAATAATACGCCCCATTATTTAAGGTATCTCCATTATCCAAAAAAACAGGATAATAAATACTTCGTTGATCTCCCTTGACGTATGGATTAACCACAATCCAGTTTCTCACCTTTAGTGTTGCATAATCTGTATCTGTAACTAACTCCTTATTTCGAACTTTAGTAAAATCGTCGGTTACTTTGTTATAGTCAAAACTTTCAGGCCATGATTCTTGTGGCTGTTTCACATAACTAGGTGCAATCACCTTAATATTCGTCCCCGTCAGCCCCACCGCGCGCAACTCTTCCAACCCTTGAAACTCACTCGGCTGCTTCTTGGCAACAGCAGTATATCGCGCAAGTAACGTTGCAACCTCAGCTCGAGTTGTCGTACGATCCGTTCCGAAGTTTTTATCGCTGCCGACACTCATCAATCCGGTCCCCATCGTTACGGCAACTGCATTTTTTTGATCGGCGGACATTTTGCCAGTAAAGTATTCCTTCGCAGGGATGACGGTGTCCGTCACGTCAGAAAGCGCCTGCTTATAGTCAGGACTCACTGCAGCCAACCCTTGGGCTAACCATGTCGCCATCTCACCACGGGTTAAAGCTGCCTTTGCATTTAACGTTCCGGCATATTTCGCAGGATCGATAAATCCCTTCTCAACTGCGGCTTGAACACCATCCTTCGCCCAATCCAGCAGATCTGAAAAATCCGAATTAGCACCTGCTGCAACAACAGGCTGTTCGGACAGCCGCCCGAGAATTGTCGCCATTTCAGCTTTCGTTACTGGAGCATTTGGTTTAAATGTCCCATCGGTATACCCTTTGAAATACCCGTCTTGAACCGCTGACGCAATTGCCGCAACAGCCCAATGCGTAGCCGGGACATCCTTAAAGGACGAATTTGTACTACTCATCGCGTTATTCGTCGCAGTCGCCTTCACTTGCGATGGTGGTGTTGCCATACATCCACCCACAAGGATCGCTGCAGCCATCGTTGATACCATTACTTTTCTCATTATTCTCCTCCTGAGCGTAAATAGGATTTGGAACGTGATATCGACACTTTCATCCGATTTCGTTAATCCCAAATTTCCCATTATTTCATTATATAACCTCAAAATTATACCATATTATGACATAAACTGACTCCATTCTTGCTAGTATTTGTCTCGCTGCACTAGCATCGTTTTGGAATGTATCCTTCCTTCGCAGCACCTTTAGGTGAGGTGAAGACTTTATCCGGATTAGCGGAGGTACAGTGGCTAGGATAAGCATATTTTATACCGTTCTTCATCACCCCGTAGTATAGCGAAGCTCTGAGAATACGCGATCCGCCCAGTGCGTAGTTGTTATACACCCCACTCCCAATGGGAAGACCTTGAATAAGTGCTATGACACCGACATCATTGATGCTGTTCTGCCACTCTTCATCGGGTATCGTCGGGAGTGTAAATGTATAGCTAATCCCATTCCTTCTCGCAATCTCATTATGCTTGTTAATAGCATTCGCAAGTTCATATTGTATACGCTCGATGATCGCCTGCCGACGAACAGCATCGAATAACTGCCCATCCCTCAAGAGGGGTACATTGGTATGATTCTGCAGCTCCTGTCGGTATCCACGTGACCAATGCTTCGTCATTGGTTGATAGATGACAACATAATCATCTAGCGTGAAATGAATCACATTACCTTCTTCATCTACATGCGTATAAGACTTCACTGGCCTCATTATATGCTTATTATAGGTCTGTCCTAAAGACGAGTACGTTTCTTCCGTAAACAGGCTAAACCCATCATAGCCTATGACCCCAACAGCTGGGATATAATGTTTGATTACTTCTTGCAGCGTTTGATCTTCAGTAGCATTCATATTAAGAAAGATCGTATTAAAGAATGTACTCGCTGCTAGCTGAACATCCAGACTATACCTTTTGTCCGAGTCGTACCCGGCATACTGCTCGGATTGTTTGGACTTCGATTGCAATGCGTAAGCTGCATCATCGACTGCCGTATCGAGCATCGCATTGTAAGATGTCTCCGTGAATAAATTATAGGACTGTTCTGAACCGTGCAGCCTGTTTAGCCAAGTAAAAGGAAACGCAATTAACACAAAAATGATTGCCAATTTAGTGATCTTCATTGCGGATTAGACCTCCGTACGGAACTACAATCTTAGGATTCCCTGACCATCCTCCAGTGAGTGCATCCATCATAACGGTTGCTGCTGTTCGATTCGTATTTGTTACGGTCACTGCAAAATAATCACCAATATTCATAACATACCGTCTCGATCCATCATCCTTTGTTTTCGCATTGTCCGGAAATAAGATGGCAAGGATCTCCCCGCGACCGTGATACTCGTAATGCAAGAGGACATCATCCTGAAATGTTGCTGGATCCATTGGGTCGAGATACACGGGGTCATACCGCTTTTGACGATGTTCCATTTGAATATCATACGTATTCCCTGTGATCGCTAGCTCATCAAAAAAGTCATTGTACATTTGGGGTGTAACATAACCGATATCTCTTGCTGCATCAACAAAGTTTGTGACACTCTTATAGACCAACATCGATGAGATATCATCCTGCCTTTGATATAATTCTTGATTCGGAAACACGAATAACAATAATACGGCTAGCAGCAGCCCAGCGACCTTTGCGATCGAATTTATCATCATCGATCCTCCTGTCAAGATTCATAAATGATCGCCTGAATCGCGCCATCGGAGCTTCTCTCAACCCTTTCGGTGTATCGCTTCTCTACGATAATGACTGACAAGTCCATGTCCTCCATTGAGCTTCCAGGCTCATATCGGTTACCCTCAACGATAATGGGAACATCGAATTGCGCAATGGAACCGATCACCGAAATAATATCAGCACCCGTTACATCATAATCTCCCTCCGACTTGATACTTGTCCTCAAATCGCGATCATTCCATGCGTTCACTTCATAGACTTGCTGCAGCCCTTTGTGTGTCATTTGATTCGATACGATGAATAAATCTATTACAACGAGAAGAACGATTACTGCAACGGCAACCTCGATCATGTGCCTGACACGTTCATCCATAGATAGGCACCCTTTCTAATCAATAGAGGGGGCTAGAAGACCTCCCTTTTTGCTCACTCAGCCTTAATTCTGAATAAATATAATGCCACGAATGACATTACTGCTATCCATAACAATCTTCGATCTGAACTTCCCACTCGGATTCACATAGTCCGGCTTTGCTTCATCAATCGCCTCTGCCATTTTCCCGGTAGGAGGAATATTGTCTACTACGGATCCATAGTTAGGGTCATCTATTTTACTCGTTGTATCAATCGTCTTCCCATACCAGGATCCTGAACGATTCTTCCCTGTCATGATCTGAATCCCGAATTGATCTTTATCCGAAAATTTTCTTAATGCATTCACTACTTGCGACCCGCTCACAACCGTATTATCGTATACGGTAAAAGCCGTCTGTGAGAGCTCTGTCTGGATATTCGAGAAATTGTTCTGCGCGGTCTTTGTCGCTTCCTGTGCGGAAATGAATAGCACCACCGCGATTGTAATCAATGCGATTGCCAAAAAAATACCTGCTGCCATCACTAGCGCTTTCTGTGCATTCCCCATCTTTACCAACTCCTAATTTAGTTTTTGAATTTGATCATAATAGTTCTGCATTTGATTCATACTCGTATACACGAGCGGGATAACTAGATACAAGAAGATCAGTGCATAGAGCGGCGTAAAGCCGATCATCTGACCCCAGTTCGCTTTCGCATCCAATACGCGCTCCATTTCTTGCTTTCTGAGCTCACGGTAGTACGATTGCTCCGATTCCAGGTCATCGAATGCCTCACGGATCGGAATTTTGTCGACAGCAAGCATAAATTTCTCAATCGTTCGAATAAATGGAATATAAGATACTTCTTCCTTCAACTCCTCTAGCGCAAGCTCCGCTCCTGCTTCATAATGGAGTAGGCACCGTTGAAGCGGCTCTTTGAATAATTCCGAGAAACGTTCAAGCCATTCAAGAATGTTCTCAACCGAGATGCGATCCAACTCACACAGAATACCAATCAAGGTATGAAATTGATCAACTTCGTTCTTCAAATCCATTTGCCGCATCCGTCGCTGGAAATAGAGGAGTGCAATCGGTATATAATAAGCGAGCCAACCAATGAAAAAACTAATCAGCACCTCCCACCACTTCACATATTCATCGCTCAGATGCTCGATCTTTGTGACGATACGTTGTACAACACTCTTCTTTTCTATTTCATTTTTGAACGCTACTTCACTTTGTTCCACGGCTCCCGCAACCTTCTCGTACACAAATTCATGTTCATCTTTCATGGTTAGTGTAATTTTCCGCTCGAGTTCCAGCCTTTCATTCGCCTTCTCTTGTGACTGCGCATCGACTTGCCCTAACATCATGCCAGGGTTGTCCATCCCATTTAGGATTTGATCGCTTCCAACAATGTGAAGATAACAGCATAACATCAGAACGCTGACTCCAGTGCCAACAGCATAGATCAAACGATGCAAATACAGCCATTCCATCGGGATCGGAGCGTTCCCGTCTTTGAGCAGATTCTTTATGTGTTCATAGGGCTTAGAGAAAATCGGTGGGACAAGCCGATCAACGATAAACCGAATCCAAGGAATCGAATAGAATGCCTTCTCCCACTTCTTCTTCCGCTTGGACCTAGCAAATCGTCCTTCATCGTTCTCCTGAATTTTGCGAAGCAGAACGTAAGCAATGATGATCGCAAGATAGACGATCGCCTTCATGATCATCCCAAATTTCGAGTCATAGAATTGCGCCATCACGGCAAAATGATCTTTCGCCCATCGCTCAATGGGATCGGTAAATAGTACAGGGGCCACCGCGATGATCGTCAAGCTTCGAAGCAAATAACTCAGCTTCTCCCGTCGAAGCAGTTCCAATTGCACCTCTTGCGTCAATTTCGAGAGTGCATTGAGATACAGCGAACCCGATGTAAGAACTTTATCTCCATACTCTGAAATCAGATGTGAAATTCCTGCGAAGCCTTTCAAAAAACGATTCGGAGCGACTTCATAATATTGCTCCAATCGCACGTCGGCCTCCGCAGATGTAAGAATGTCATAAATCTTCTTGCCATGCTGCTCTGTCTCATGTGTTGCCTGCTCGGACGCATCCCAGATCGCTTCTTCGATCATGCCGTGAGCGTGATAGTAATGTCGGACATCCCCCAAAAAATGAACAAATTGCTTCAACAGTCGGTTCTCTACACGGTGAACGAACATATCAATGATCATATTGTTAAGAATTAGGAAAGTAAGGCACATCATGACTAATGAAGTTAAGCTCTGATGCAAAAGCAGGAGTAGTCCCAAGGTGAGGATCATCAACAACAGTGTTGTTAGCACAATATGGATCGTTTCACGTCGCATCGTCCATTCATCATAAGCATGGATGCTAGCAATTCGTCGACGAATTTTGCTCACATATCGCCGGAGCAAGGGAATTCGTCCAAAAGTAAAGTAACACTGCTGGTAGATCCTACTTAACTGCTCATGCCATCTTTTTGAATGCAATCGATCCCATACTTGCCTGGAGCGAACCTGCCCAGGATGCATGCGCCGATGTCTACGCTCAACAACACGATAGATGATGGCGAGTATGGCTGCTAGCATTAACGAGCACCCAACAATGAGTAGTAGGATTGATTTATGCTCCACGACATTCCCCCCAATGCTTATTCAGGAAGGCGGCAAAGTCTACAGCATCCTGCTCAGACATTAGTTCTGTCATCGCTTGCACGCTGTGATCCGATAATCTGTTGCCAGCGATATACGCACCATCTCGGTATTCTACGATATTGAAAGCCTCGTATGTATTCTCACTCGTTAAATCATCCGATGGCACACATTCTGTAATACGTTCAATCAATCGACGACCATCGCGATCCATACGAAGATGAATATCGAAGCCAATGACACGAACCACTTGCTGCTCTGCGATCCGCTCGTTGGAGAAAACCCCAATTTTGAGCAACGAATTTCGCAAAGAGAAGATAAGATCATTAAATGTCTTCGCATGATGCGTGAACAGGGTGAACAAGCTTGCCACTTGAGAAGATTGAATGACCCATGCAGCTACTGGATCAGTTGCGGCCTCGCCAATGATATTAACCGCTCCGTCCGTCTTCTTCTGAACATCCAGCCCATCCTGACCTCGAATATGATCCGTCTCTCGGAAGCTAAGAATGTTCCGATGTGGATATATTTTCCGAAGATGCAGCTCGAACGCCATTTCTTGAACGCGAAGGGTCAACGTTCCATAAATATGTCTAACAAGTGCCATGAGCAGCGTCGTCTTACCGCTTCCCTGTTGCCCCGTAATCGCCGTGATTCTTGCGCCTTTCATCAAATACTTCAGTAAATCGATCACCAGCTCCGCATTCGGATCCAGAATTAAGGACTCGAGCGAAGCATTCGGAATATCGAACTTTCTCACAAAGAATGCCCATGATTCTGCGAAATGCGGACGAACGACAACAATACGTGACCCGTCCTTCATTTCATTCACTTTATACCCTACCGTCTCTGATAATTGACCGGGATTATTGTACTTGTAAATGTTCTGACATACCCGCTTCAATTCAATTTCCGATCCAAAACTAAGAAATGATAAGTGAATCGATTTCCCTTTGTAGAAGATCCATACGCTATCATAAGATCTCGGTACATCGTCTTGGAAAGCTAATCCCTTCTTCCTGCCCGTCATTTGTTCTTGTAAATGCAAGAATGAGATCGATCCAGAGACCCCCGATACGCCTCCAGACACGCCATCAATGCGCATGTCGCGAATTTCATCTACCACGCTGAACCCCTTGTAAGATTGATAAATGCGTTGAACGATGATATGCAACTTCTGCTCAAAAGTTAACGGTCGATATTCATTGAGATAGATAAAGCGTATATCTTCGGCTGTAATCCGATACCCTTCCGTTCCCGGTTCATCATGAAGCAATCTCAGCGCATCCAGTTGATAGGTTTGTATTAATGATGACAGTGCATTAAGGCCAACATCCCCTTTGTACCAATAAAGAATAATTTCGAATAAGTCCTGAGCCGTACACCGATCAACCTCTTCAAAAGGAATCACTTGGTTAATATTGCGTTCATTCAGTCCATAGGTTGTCACAAGCAAATCATAGATTAAATCCTTGACGAATTGCTTATCTTGAAGATCCCCGTACACACATCCTTTCAGCGCGCGGCGCAGCTCCAATCGTTTGTTATTCCGTCGTCTAAGTTCTTCACTTGATAATCCTAATGCGTAAATATTCTCGTTCACATGCTCATGAAGATACTCCCTGACGTAGGCTGTCATTTGTGCGATTGTGAATTGTTGGTCCTGCAAGACTTGCGAAGGCAACTGTTCCGAGATCTGCTTGATTTCTGGACTCGACAACTTCAAATACAACAGCACACCTATAATCACAATAATCAACAGGATTAGTCCCAGATTTATCACTTGAGATCCATCCATGTATCAAGCCCCTTTCTCGCAAAAAAACTCAGCATCCACACCAGCGTGCTTCAGAATCGTATTCGCCAATCTCCTCGTTTCTTGAATGAATATATAATTCGGATGCCGGGGTCCTACATTCCGATGTCGCAGCACGAACTCTAGTACACTATGATCATTGCATGCATCCATGAAATCGACACATCGCGGAATGGTACATAACTCTTGTACGAACTTATATTTACGCGCGATATTTCGCGCCGTATATTTAGACCCTGTCTCATATTGTCCAAGGACATAGACACAAGTTTTCGTCTGAAGGAGCTGCATAAGTCCCTCATCGCTACTAAACTGCTCCAGAATAGCTGCATTCTGGTTCAAATTGATGACGATCACATCGGATGTCTGAATCATCTGCTGTGTGCTCATCTGCCCGATTCCACTGTTCTCATCGAGTATGACAAGATCATACGCTTGCTTGGCATGACCCAGAATGGCTTCCCACACCTCCGTATCGACGGCGTCCTCCTGAGCCATCTTGCGCTGTGAACCTCGAAGGATATCCAGCCTTTGATATAACAGAGGTGTGCTGTAGTCAGATAAATTCATCGCGTTCAGTCGCTGATTCCGCGCTAGCCGCTCTAGCGCATCTAATCCTGACCGTTGAAATGGTTCTCTCACGGTATATTCCGAGGGCTTCAATACGACTGATTCAATCATAGAATAGGAGCCTTGTGTGCTACCTATTAACGTTCGAATTGGAGATTCCAATCCGATCATACAAGCTGCAGAAATACAATTGGATGTCGTCCCCATCTGACCGTGAACCGGTCCCCAGAAGACCACTTGTTTGCCCATGTCATCATCTCCTTCCAGCCATGCGATATGCTTGTTTTACTTGTTTCATCTCTAATCCTGATATACGCTGAATGAATGAAATGATTTGTCGTCTGTAAGCCCGGGGCAACTTCCTCAGATTCAACCGCTCCGCGAACTGCCCATCAATAAATCGTTCATACAATCGCTCATCATAAGGTATCCGGACCTTCTCCTCAGACCATTGGACTGCAAGCTTATTGTATTTCTCCTCGATGTACTCTTCTTGAATGCTGCATACGACATACGGGACATAGAGTCCGATGAACGGTATCACAGGTCTCTCGGATAACCTTAAATCTGTAAGGATCTGTTCATTACGCTGGATGCTCCCCTTATCGAACTGCGTTAGAATAACATGTGCATCCATCCCCTCAAGAGAACATCCTCCATAAAAACTCCGATCATCTGATTGAAAAATGACATATTCATACGCATCTTCATCTTGCTCTGCCAACCACTTCAACACATCGGCAACCGTTGAAAAGTGAACGCCGATATCAAACCCTTCAAATTCGACGATCTCCCCGACATGCAGAAGTGAGGATATATAATGCGTGGTGCTCCTTGACTTGGAACCATCGATGAAGAGCACACGTCCATCAGCACGGGATAACACTTTACAAGCTAATAGTAAGAAATCACTCTGTTCACAGCTGCCGATGACCATCACTTGGCGCATTATTGATCACTCCCTGCGTCATCGTTAGGTATCGGTGCTTGCTCGAATAACTTTGTCTGCTCTTCTTTCGTTAACACACCGTCATCTCGGTTATCAATTGGCGACGTCTCCGATGTCGTTGATTGAACTTCGTTCTGCACCACCGATTGAGGCGTCGTAGATGGTCCAAGTGTTAGATTGCTATAACGCATCTGCTGCTCAGCAAGTGCTGTCTCCAGCTTCTTCCGCGCCACCTTCGCGAGAGCCGTCTTCGCTTCCTCCACAATATTGGGATTAGTCTCAATCAATGCAAGCACTTCCGCATTCGACGGATAATTCACAATCGCGCTGGACTGCATACCCGGATCAACATAGGTTAGTCCATAGATGGAACCATGGTGAATCAATGCATCGACCATTGCGCTCGACATCATTAATATTTCCTGCTCCGTCAGCTGCAGGCTGATCGTATTTCCTGCGACTCGCTTCACTCGCTTCTTGGATAAGACAATATAATCCTGACCCGTTGGAAATTGGATACGGACATCAATGACATCCTGATCACGCAAATTCAGCGGTAGTTGGATCTGAGCAAATTGCTCATTTCGAAGATCATTCGGCGTTGCTTGCCCTTCGTAGAACATGGACGGGATAAGAACGGTATTCGCGGACAAGTCGATTTTAGATATTTTTCCAACAATCTTCTCTTTCGTGCCGACCACGTTCGCAGGAAGAAGACGAAGTTCCATTTCTTGCATTTCTACCTGTTGTGCTGAAATACGCGTACCTGCAGCAACATTGCCTTTTAGAACCCATACGTTCCCCATCTTGGCTTGCTGCTCCTGCCGTGCGGTCTGTAGTTCAGCGATTTGCTGTTCATATTGCTTCTCTGTATCCCGTTTGATTTTCTGAACGTGTAATTGCGAGTACACGGCATAACTTAGGAACAAACATCCCATGATGGCAGCGCCACTGAGTCCGGCAATCCATAAGTTTTTCGTCCGTTGTCTAATTTTTGACATCCCTTCTGCTCCTTCTTGAGAATAAAAGCTTACCGAGTCCTGTCCTCCAATTCGAATGCGTCTGTTCCATCGGCAGAATAGCCGAGAGGGCCTTTCGTGCCATATCGTCAATGTGGAATGGATCCACATGATACGGAATGGCATACAGCTGTGGAACGATGAAATTCTGTTCCATATCTCGAATCGTCTGCTGAGTCGCAAGGGGAATCAATCCTATGAAGCTGGCAGCTTGATGGGCGAACCCCGCTCGACGCATGAAATCGGATAAATCTTCTTGCCTCCACTCCGCGCCGGAAGCAACCACACACGATATATTGGCACGTAGAAACTCGGCGAACATAGCAGCATTGTCCCCATATACACCTAGATCAAGGACGATCACATCATAATCGGTATGGAGCAGAGGGATGAGGCTGCGTGATTCGAGATAAGGATAGTAATCGACGCCATGAATGGTGAAATGCTCTCCCGAGCGTCGGATGGGTTCTCCATCGAATATGGATCGAATACGATAAAAGGCTTCAGTCCTCATACACTCGACACATGCAACACGCTGATTGGATGCCGCTAAATAATGTGCGAACATAATTGCAGTATGCGTTGTTCCCACTCCGGAATCGATACCCAGAAGTGCAATTGTGCCTGTCCCGCGCCAACGATGCGTGGTTGATACAGGTTGATTCCCTCTCCATGTTTTGGCCATCTCCATATGAATCTGTTCCAGCTTCTCACGGACTTCCTGCGCCGTTTGAATCCGCAAATTCGGATCTCGATCTAACAGATGCTTCAGCAATTGCCGAAAAGCCAGTGGAACTTCTTGCGGCATCGCGTCCATCCCGGCTTGACCGAACTGACTCGTACGCCCTCCCGTTATCAAGTGCATCAATAATGCACCAAGACCGTAAAGATCGCTACGTGTATCGCTTTGCTTGCCTGTATACTGCTCCGGAGCAGCGAAACCAACGGTACCGAGACATACAGTGTCATCCTCCTGATTCGGCTTGAAATGTCTTGCGATGCCAAAATCAATCAACCGGATCTGACCATGCACATCCATCATGACATTCGTAGGCTTCAGATCCCGATAGACAATTGGCGGCTGGCATTGGTGTAGATATTGAAGCACCTCACAGAGCTGTATACCGAGCCGAAGAATATGATCGAAGGCTAACGATCGTCCCCGACGTTCGAAGTCGACAGCCAGCGTCTCCCCTTCGATATAATCCATGAACAAATAAATATACCCCTCTGCATCAGGACCAAGAAAATCGACAATTTGCGGTAAATTCGGATGATTCAATCGAATCAACATGGCCGCCTCCGCTGCTACGCCTGCCGCATTTCCCGGTTGCTGCAGTCTCGTCTCCTTTACAGCCCAACGCTTACCGACAAGCTTCAGATCCTCGACCAAATAGACATAACTCATCCCCCCTTCACCAATTTGTTTCATCACTCGATAACGCCCACCAAGCACCTGATGAATGCTTAGCCTAGACTCCCATTTCACGAGTCCACCTCCCTAGGAACAACAAAAAGGGAAAGCCTCTCGAATCATGACAATCGACACATCGGTCAATTCTCATGGCTTCGGGATGCTTTCCCTATCCATTTCATATTAAGTTGCATTGGACACATTATATATCATCTATTCCAAGATTGTCCATATGCAAATTTCATTTTATTGAATACTATTAATATTTCACCATGTACAACGTGATTTCATCGCGATTATGAACAAGCTGCTTCATGCGCCGAATTTCCAAATGCTCACTGAATTTTTCGCTGATATCACGTATCGTTTGCAGCGGCTTTTTATGCATGAGCTTGACGGTTACGATCGCTGTACCGCCTGATCTCAACGCGTACAACAAATCCATTACAAGACGCACCATTTGCATTGGACTCCAGCTCATGTCGCAGACGATGAGGTCGAATTGCGATTCGCGGAATTTCACTTCAGATGCATTTTTCTTCAGCACCGTTAGCCTACGATTCTCGAGCAATGAAGGATGCATTTCCGCCGGATCGATAGCAGTAACTTTTAAGCCCCGCTCGAGCAATAACGATGTCCATCCCCCAGGGGCTGCACCAATATCGAGCCCTTCAGAGAAACTCGCAAGATCCAGACCAAATGCTCGCTCTGCTTCTAACAGTTTGAATTTGGCCCGCGAGATTTGTCCTTCTTCCCGCTGAAACCGCAATGCCCCGCCAGACCAATCGCTTAGATTATCTTCTGGCGTCGAAATGCCGACATAAACGGTATCTTTTCCAGCAAAAATCGATACAATCCAATGAGAATCCCGTGTGACGGTTTCCATACCTGACTCGCTCAATCCCGCTTCCAACGCTGACTTCAGAAGAGCTAAGTCGACTGCGCCTGCGTCATTCGACGCTTTACGAAGCTGAACCGCAACCGATTGGCCCCGATGAAGAGCTTGATTCGATTGAACGAAGCTCAGAATCGCAGCGTTTCGTTCCTCTTGCCCCGCTTCCGCAAGAAGAAACTCTTGTTGAACTGGCTGAATATGACGTAAGAAAATAAGCGGATCCGTCTGCAGTTCACGGATGACCTGCGATTCATCCACCGGTAACGTCACCAGAATGACTTCGCTCGGAATAAGCACCATTGCTTTCACTTGTCCGAAACGGCGGCGTAACTCTTCTTGCGCGTAAGCAATAAAGCCATGATTGGCTGTACAGATCCATTTGGATGTTATTTCATGCTGTTGTTCTTGATGTTCAAGTTGTTCATTCAACGGTTATTGACCTCCAAGCCTTGCACCCGAATCCACGGCCGTCCATCTACCCATTCGAGTGAAAGAGGCACTTCGTATGCTTGTATTAATATTTCAGGGGTAAGTACCGATTCTTTCGTCCCGGCAGCTACCAATTTTCCTTGATGGATTAAGGCGACGTGCGTAAATAATGGTACGATTTCTTCCAGATGATGTGTGACGTAGACAAGTGCAATGTTTCTTTTCTTCAACAAGTTAATCTGATCAAGGAATTTCTCTCGCTCATACAGATCTAACCCTGCGCATGGCTCGTCCAAGATGAGGACTTGCGGGTCCGCCATTAAGGCGCGTGCGAGCATGATTTTCTTCCGTTCACCTTGTGATAAGGTTCCAAGTGGATTGTCCGCGACATGCCCTAACTTCATTTCATCGATCAGCCCCCGGGCTTTCGCAACGACTTCCTCGGGAATATCCTGATAGAACCGTAGAAATCCGTATTCCCCCGTAGCAACCACTTCCCAGACAGGATCGCGAAGCGTCAATTTCTCCATCAAGGATTGACTGATATACCCGATTTTTTTACGAACCTCGCGAATATCGCACTGGCCATATCGATTCCCCATCACATCAATCTGGCCTGAGCTCGGGAACATGTAGCCTGTCATCATTTCGAGCAGTGTCGTCTTCCCTGAACCGTTCCGTCCAAGGATCACCCAATGCTCCCCTTCATTCATTTGAAGCGTAATGTCATTTAGAATTTGTCGTTCTTCACGTCTCAGCTTAATGTGCTGCATCGAAATCATCGAATCACATCCTTAATGATGTTGAATAAATGTTCTACGGACCGCATCTCGTAGACTTGTACCGGTTCGCCTCTCCTCTTCGGGTCGAATAAGAATAACCCTGGGACGCTTCGTACGTGATACCTCGCCACGAGACGAGGGGAGAAATTCAAATTGATCTGTAGCAACTCGACATCCGGCAGCATTGCTTCAACCACATGCAGCATCCGCATTCCTGCCTTACACGTCCCACAAAGCGGTGTGTATAGATACAGACCGAACGGCCTGTACACGTCTACATGATCGATTCGATCGAGTAAATCTTGCTCATTGATTTCTTTCATGGGCAGCCTCTCGAATGCGCGTCAACACCGATTGCGGCATCGGGCCGTTATGGAGGATGACATGATCGGGTTTGTTCTGATAGAACAATTCATACATCGTCTTACGACCGGATAAACTGGAGGTATGTAAGTATATCTCTCGCGGATATAAACCTCGAAGCACCATTTGCTTCACTAGCTGTGTCCCATTCGGCTGATTGATGCCCAGATCATGATCCAAGGACAGAATATTGACGTCCGCTTCCTCCAGCAGCAGTAGGCATTCCTCAGCCGATCGCGCATAGACGAATCCCTCAGGACAACGGCGAATATCGTCTAAAAATACATGTATCATGCTCATTCCCCTTCATCTACCAAACCTACTTTTCTTTTTGACAGCTTGCGCAATAATACGTTTTTCGAGAACCAACCTCTGCCTTTTGAATCGTCGCACCGCAACGCTCGCATGCTTGACCGTCTCGCTCAATAACACGTACATGCGATTTATAACCTCCCGTGAGGTCATCCTTCGCGTTCAGACGCTCCTCGCCCATGCCGCCATATTCAATTGCATCGTGCAGGACCGTCATCGTACTGTGATACAGCCGTTCTATGCTCTCCTCCGATAAATCCTGTAACTTCGCTGAAGGCAGCAAGGCTGCTTCGAACGCAATTTCATCTGCATAACCGTTCCCGAGGCCTGCAATGAACGACTGATTTACAAGCGCAGATTTAAGCATCCCACGTTTACGAGCGAATAACGTCTGGAACTTCTCCAGATTCATTTTACGATCCAATAACTCTGGACCTAGATTACTTAGTTCTTGATCTGCTTCTTTTGCACTGAGAAGATGGATATACCCCTGCCGAATCCCCAGCAAACGAAGTGCCTGATCGCCAAAAGATATCATAACTTGTGCGTTAGCATGGCTTCCTTCATCCACTTCCAGTCCATTGAGTTGAATTTGCCCCGCTGCACCAAGGTTTAGCAGCAGTCGTTTTCCATTATCTAAGTGAAAGAGAAGCTGCTTCCCGCGACGCTCAATGAACAGAACTTCTCGCCCTTGCAATTGCTTGGACCAAGCAGCTGTATCACTATTAATCAGTTTATCTTCCTTTACTTGCACACCTGTGATCCGTTTATTGATAATTTGCTCGGAGAGCAATTTTTTGTAGGTTTCTAGTTCCGGTAGTTCTAACACGTATTTTCCCTCCATGTTGCGTACGAGATGATGAATCCAATAGGTAGGTATGTAAGTATTCTATTGCGCGTTTCTGCCTGATGTGACTGCAGCCGCCTCGTACAAATCCTTACAGATCCACGATGGCTGTACATCCGCTTGCGCCAATAATTGGTCTTTATTCGCTTCAGTCGCGAGCCCCGTCAACACGAGAATCGTATCACAGCCTGCTGCTTGTCCCGCGCGTAAATCCGTCAGCGGATTATCTCCAATAACAATCGCGTCTTGAGGCTCACATCCAAGCCTAGCGAGCGCGTAATTCATAATAATCTTAGAAGGTTTACCCATGACAATGGGTTCCTCGCGTGTTGCGGCTTGGATTGCCGCTGACAATGTGCCGGCACCCGGCATGATGCCAGTATCTGAAGGCAAAAGAAGATCGGGATTGGTGAGAATATACGCAGCGCCTTCACGAATCCATTGTACCGCTTGCGTTAATTTGGCGTAATCAAAAGATCGGTCGATCCCTTGCACGACGATCTCCGGTTGGTCCTCCGTGATCTCTACGCCGGCTTCGCGAAGTGCTGTCTCTAATCCATATTCTCCGATCACCGCTGCTCTTACACCTTGAGGGTAATGCTCTTGAATATATTGTGCCGCAGCCAATGCTGATGTGTAGACGTCCGCATGCGTGGCTGGAATCCCCATCTCCGCTAAATGCGCAGCAACATCCTCTGGCGTACGTGATGAATTATTCGTCACGAACAAATAAGGAATCTGAAGTGATTTCAACTCTTGAATCCATAAGTCAGCACCCTCTATACGATGCTTCCCATGATATAATGTACCATCCAAATCAATTAATAGTGCTTTGTTAGAATTCCCCATATCGGCCAGTATCCTTTCTTCAGCCTATCTTGAACACCCATGTTCACAATGCTTTTATCATAGCGAATTCATCGCATGCCTGCAATCCATTATACCTTCGAGCGAAGAATTCGATCGATCCACATCTCCGCATGCGCCGCATCCTTCATCGTCGGAGCAAGACCCTCATTCGCCCATGCATCTTCGCCAATATAACGGTGCAGGAAGTGATTCAAGGCACCAAAGTGACTATCTACGAATACGCCCATCGTTGTTTTGTCATTCGGAATCAGCTGTAGACTCGAGGGCACTGGAAGCGCAGGCGTCGCCCCCGACAACATGGAGACTTTCGGCGTAATGTCTTTCTCAAGATCGCAAGTGATACTTCCTCTGGTCCCAACGATCTGCACACTGAACCGATCCGAACCCCAAGCAATACGGGACACTTCACCCGTTCCTCTTACACCGCTTTTCGTCGTATAAAAGAAACTCGCCCAATCATCCACTGTCATTTGTACGCGCTCATCTGACCCTTGTGCTTTCGGACGTTCTTTGACGAAAATATTCGTCTCTCCGTGTACATCCGTAAGTTCCCCGAATAGATGGGCGATCAAATCAATTACGTGGATGCCCAAATCCGTAACGGCACCGCCGCCTGATATCGTATCGTCTAACCGCCATGAAACGGGACGCTCAGCATTCAAATATCCTGAACGCAGGTAAGAGCAATTGCACTGGAGAACGTCGCCAATGATCCCTTCCTGCAATATCGCCTTCATCTTCATAACAGCCGGGTGATAACGATAAACGAGTGCAACTTGCTGAAGCGTGTTTGCAGGAATATGATTCATTAACTCTTCCGTTCTACTGTACGCTTCTGTTAATGGTTTCTCAAAATATATAGCCTTGTCAGCGGATGCAGCAGCCGTCCCTTCCGTAAAATGCATCGCATTCGGCGTACAAATATCGACAATATGTACCGTGGGATTCGTTAGCGCCTCATCAAGACTGTTCGTCACCTGCTGAAACCCCATAGCTAATGCTTGTTCCCGATTCCCATCTGGGTTTCTGGTCACTAACGTGTCTAATACAGGCACAAAAGGAGATTTCTGAATGACAGGCATAGCACGTAGTGCGACAATATGGGTTTTGGCAATGGCACCGAGCCCTGTAAAAGCAAAATGTATCGGTTTCATAACGATATCCCTCTCTCTTATAAAGTATTTCCTATTGTAAAAGATGCGCAAACGATGTTGCAAGGCATCAATTCATGTCAAATCCTGCGCTTTCCCGGGAAAGTATTATATATTGCCTAGTAAAAGACGGAAAGCTTGTATGCGATGGAATGGATCGAACCGCATCAAGCTTCTTGGAACTTAGCGTAACATATAAATAACATATCCTGCTATACTCAGGAGGATCATCAATATCGCAATGACATTAAGAAAATTCCGTCTGTTGCCGGGGCTGTCGAAGCGATTTCTGCGGTGATCATCAAAGTCTGACATCGGTAAGCGACCTCCTTTTTCTACTCATTATGATTGCCCTGTGTGACTTCGCCTGTGGATCGGGATGAGCTCCAGTTGATTAGCAGCGATCGTATGCGGAAAAATCACATTAGCTTCCGCCACAAGCGGTTCGATATCACTATACCTAGCGCTGAAATGGGTTAAGACGAGTTGACCAACGGCTGCATCTCGCGCCGTCTCAGCTGCTTGTCTGGTTGTACTATGATAGAAGTTCTCGGCTAAAGACTCGAGTCCTTCCATGAAGGTTGCTTCATGTACGAGCACATCGGCATTCTGTGCGAGGTATCTCGAACCTGCACAAGGCCTTGTATCCCCTAGAATCGTGATAATCATGCCTGGAATCGGCGCTTGGATGAACTCATCGGGAGTGATAACTGTTCCGTCATCAAGAACCACATCTTCGCCCTTCTTTAACTTGCCATAGATCGGACCTGGAGGAATGCCTGCCTTCGTTAAGGCCTCAACATTGATCCGTCCCGGGCGATCCTTTTCCATTACCCGATATCCAAAAGATTCAATGCGATGATCCAACCTTGCTGCTTCAACCTTGCACTGCTCATCTTCAAAGACAATTCCTTCATCAACCTCTATAATCCGTATCTCATAATTGAGATGGGACTGACTTAATTGCAATGATGTCTTGAGATATTGACGAAGACCTGTTGGTCCATAGATTTCAAGCTTCTCCGTTCCTCCTTGATGGGAGCGACTGGATAACAATCCTGGAAGTCCAAAGATATGATCTCCATGCAAATGGGTAACGAATATTTTCTCAAGTTTACTCGGTTTAAGCGGCGACTTCAATATTTGATGCTGTGTCGCTTCGCCGGCATCGAACAACCAGAAGGTACCACGCTCGTCGAACATGCGCAGCGCAATGGACGTCACATTTCGCTCTGTCGTCGGCATCCCTGCACCTGTCCCTAAGAAATAGAGTTCCATAGCCATCCCTCCATTCTGCACCAAGAGCCTCCAACGAAATCGGAGGCTCTTGTGTCTTTATCTTATATTATACTTTCTCTACGTTAAAATATTGCGCTTGCGGATGGGCAAATACCATCGCGGATACCGAAGCTTCCGGTTCCATCATGAATCCCTCTGTCAATTGAATACCAATGTCCTCAGGCTTCATCAACTCGAACAATGGTCCTTGATCTTCCAGATCCGGACACGCAGGATACCCGAAGGATACCCGAATGCCTTGATATCTCGCACCATGACGTTGTTTCATTGTCATCTCTTGCGGATCCGGATAGCCCCAAATATCGCGCATCATGTGGTGAACCCGCTCAGCTAGACCTTCGGCGACTTCTAACGCTGTCGCTTGAATCGCATGGGATTTCAGGTAGTCCCCTACTTCCTTATATTTCGTCGCGAGCTCACGCACGCCATTGCCTGCAGTTACCACCAAGAATCCAACATAATCCATGATACCACTATCAACGGATTTAAGGTAATCGGCTAAGCATAGGAACGGTTCCACTTGCTGACGCGGGAAGGTGAAGGTATGAAGGACCTTCGTCGTGTCCTGCGGATCATAGATAATAATACTATCGCCAGATGATTGCGCCGGGAAGAATCGATACATGCCTTGCGCTCTAATCGTTCCATCCGTGATGGCGTTCTGTAATATTTCATCGACGGTTGCTTTTAACTCAACCGCCTTAGGATTTTTCTCTGCCAGCATTTGTTCTACCGAACCGCGTAATCCAAGATGATGCCCCAGCAGCATTTGCATATTTACATAAGGAATAATATGCCCTAATGGATAGTCGCGTAGAATATGACGATCGAGATCTGGCGGAATGAATACCGGTGCATCTTGCGAAATGTTCGAACGCACGGCTCTCGTGAGCTTCGGCAGCGGCTTCTTCTCCTCTTCTTCGCCTACACTTTCCTTGATCGCTGCAGTCTCTGCTATCATGAGCTGACGGTGCGTCGGATCCATAATTTTGTTCGCAAGATCTAAGCCGTCCATCGCATCCTTCGCATAGAGAACGAGCCCGTTATATTCGGGTAAAATACGTGTTTTGGTGAATTTCCGTGTCAACGCTGCACCACCAACCATAATCGGAACATCAATATTCGCATTGCGTAAATCTTGTGCGGTCAACACCATCTGCTGCGCCGATTTCACGAGTAGTCCCGATAGTCCGATCGCATCTGGCTTCTCTTTGCGATAAGCTTCGATGATCTGCTCAGGCGGAACTTTAATGCCTAGATTCACGATCTCATACCCGTTATTCGATAAAATGATCTCAACCAAGTTTTTGCCGATATCGTGCACGTCGCCTTTTACCGTCGCGAGCATGATTTTACCTTTAACCGATGATTCATTTTTTTCCATGAATTGCTCTAGATGAGCAACGGATGCCTTCATAACCTCTGCACTCTGCAGTACCTCAGCTACAATCAGCTCATTATTATTGAATAATCGACCAACTTCAGACATCCCTTCCATCAGCGGTCCATTAATCACTTCAAGTGCTGTGTACTTCTTAAGCGCCTCGTCCAAATCTGGAATAAGGCCTTCCTTGGTTCCTTCAACAACGTAAGATCCTAAACGCTCTTCTAACGTCAAGTTCGAAGCCTTCTCTTTCTTCACGACCTTCATATCCCGGAAAGCCGCTACAAAAGCAGAAAGTGTCGCATCATTCGTATCGTAGAGCAACTCTTCGGATAGGCGACGCTCATGCTCAGGGATCGAGGCGTAACGCTCTAACTTCTCGGTATTAACGATCGCGTAGTCAAGTCCTGCCTTCGTACATTCATACAAGAAGACGGAGTTCAGCACTTCACGACCAGCTTCCGGCAGACCGAACGAAATGTTACTAATGCCAAGGATGGTCTGACATTCTGGCATCGCTTCTTTAATGAGGCGAATCCCTTCGATTGTCTCTTTGGCAGAACCAATATACTGTTCATCCCCTGTCCCAACCGGGAAGACGAGCGGGTCGAAAATAATATCTTCAGGCTGCATGCCATATTTGTTCACTAATAGTTCACGCGAGCGCTTCGCAACTTCTAGCTTATCTACTCGCGTAATTGCTTGTCCACGTTCGTCAATTGTTCCGACAACTGCAGCAGCGCCGTACTTATGAATTAATGGGACAACATGTTCGAATTTCTCTTCCCCATCCTCTAAGTTAATGGAGTTAATAATCGCTTTCCCTTGTGAGTACTTCAGCGCCAAATCAATAACCTTCGCATCAGTGGTATCAATAACGAGAGGTACTTTGACCTTCTTCACGACTAGCTCCAAGAATTTCTTCATATCCTCGGCTTCTTCACGATCCGGATCTTGTACACAGACGTCAATGACGTGTGCACCGCTCTTCACTTGCGCTCGTGCGATTTCGGACGCTTCCTCGTACTTCCCTTCTGCGATAAGGCGTTTGAATTTACGTGAACCCAATACATTCGTCCGTTCACCCACCATGTAAGGCCGGTTCTCCGATTCAATATATACCGTCTCAATACCTGATACGGCTGGAGGGTGTGTTCCAAAAGCACTACGCGGTTGGAACTGACTCATTGTATCCGCTAATGCACGAATATGATCTGGCGTTGTTCCGCAGCATCCGCCTGCAATATTCAGCCAGCCTTGCTCCGCGAACCCTGCCATTTTCTTCGCTAACGAATCCGGGGATTCATGATAGTGACCATTCTCATCTGGTAACCCCGCATTAGGGTAACAACTAATTGCCGTATCGGCAATTTCAGATAAAGAACGAATATGATCACGCATAAACTCTGGGCCTGTCGCACAGTTTAACCCCACGGAGATTGGCTTCAAATGCTCCAATGAAATATACAAAGATTCGATGTTCTGACCAGCAAGTGTCGTACCCATCGGTTCAATCGTACCTGAGATCATCAGCGGAAGCGTCTTTCCCGTTGTCTCAAATGCGCGTCGTATGCCGATACTTCCGGCCTTCACATTCAATGTATCCTGCGATGTCTCGAGCAATATCGTATCAACACCGGCTTCAATAAGTGCAACGGTCTGTTCATAATAAGAATCGACAAGTTCATCAAACGTGACTCCACCGGTTACGGACAATGTCTTCGTCGTCGGTCCTAACGCACCCGCAACATAACGCGGCCACTCCGGTGTTGAATATTTATTCGCTGCATCTACTGCGAGCTTGGCTGCTGCCAAGTTCAACTCTCTTGCTCGATCTTGCAAATCATATTCTGCAAGTACCACGCTCGTGGCACCAAATGTATTCGTCTCCAAAATATCCGCGCCAGCTTCAAGATATTCTTCATGAATCTTCTGGATCACATCCGGTCGCGTTAGAACAAGAATCTCATTACAGCCATCAAGTTCTTCGCTCCCAAAATCATCCGCCGTTAAGTCTTCACGCTGAATCATCGTTCCCATTGCGCCGTCAAGGATAAGGATTTTATGTTTCATTTGTTCTTGTATGCTCAGCTTATTCATGCCCAATCCCCTTCCTTCTGCAAAAACGTTAAGAATTAGTTTAACAGAATACCAATGTTTAGAAAAGTGTCAATGCATTAAAAGTCGACAGCCAGCTCAAAATCCACTATAATACAATCAAAATCAAGTTAATTTATAGGAAAGAAGGGATTAATTTTGGCTGAAATTTACATTCGTAATACAAAAGAGCGTATTTCAGGTGAAGAAGACGTTCGTGCATTTCTAGCGAACCAAGAAGTATTATATGAGCATTGGGATCCAACGAAGCTGCCAGAAAACCTTCGTGAACGGTTCGTTCTCTCCGATGAGGAGAAAGCCGAAGTTCTCGCGACCTATGATGTAGAGATTCGTGACCTTGCTGCACGTCGTGGCTATCAGATCTGGGATATCATTACGCTATCCGATGCAACTCCGAATCTTGAAGAACTACTCACAAAATTCGAAGACGTCCACACGCATACGGAAGATGAGATCCGCGCTATCACGGCGGGAAAGGGGATCTTCATCATCAAGGGAAAAGACGACGTAGGTTATTTCAACGTCGAGTTAGAAGCTGGTGATGTCATCTCCGTTCCTGAGCACACGCCGCATTTCTTTACGCTCATGGATAACCGTCAAATCGTTGCTGTTCGCCTCTTTATTGAGAAAGATGGCTGGATTGCTACTTCTTACGATGACCCTGCGTTCCAAAAGGCCTAATGAATTCATTTCTGCGCTAAATATTCAAAGCCCGCTTCGTCTTCTTCAGACGGAAGCGGGCTCTTCTTGTTTATTTTGCAACTTCGAAAGTTTTCTTAGGCATGGAATGCATTTCACGGGCTGTAACATGCGCGATCATCGTATATTCCCCGGATTCTGCGAACTGCTTTTCAATTTGATATACGCCATTACTGGTAAGTTTCGCTTCAATTTTCTCATGTTCTTGTTCTTCTCCACGCCATAGCTCAAACATGACTTCCTTCGCATCATCGACAGGTTTGTCCGTTTGCGTTACTTTCGCTTGAAGCACAACATCTTTATTGGCGGTAATCTGCGCTGGCAGAATAATTTCTACTTTGATCGGATTCATGGCATCTTCGCTCATGTCCATATCCATGTTCATGCCGTCATGATTCATACCCTCATTCGATCCTGAACAACCTGCTAATAAAGCGATCAAGAGGATACAAGCAATCGCAAGCATACTCATCTTTTTTCTTTGCATGATTTGCATTCCTTTCTAATCTGCTTACTTGTTCGTTAGATTAAGTCTTTAACATCCTTAATGATTTGATCGTATGGAACATCTTCTACGCCATCATACTTCTTCATGATATATCCTTCTTTACTTACCAAATAGAACGATGTGCCATGAATCATCTGATCCGAACTAGGTTCCTTCTCTACAATCGTCTTAAAGGATGATTTTGCGAAAGCCTGAATATCTTCTAGCTTGTAATTGGTCAAGAAATGCCAGCTCGCAAAGTCAACGCCGAATTTGTCAGCGAACGCTTTCATAACCTCCGGCTTATCTCGGTCAGGATCAACACTAAAAGATACGAATGTAACGTCTAAGTTCTCAGCTTTCAATCTCTTCTGAAGATCCGTTAAGTTGAACGTCATCGGTTGGCAAACGGATGTGCAATTCGTAAATACGAAATCAGCGAGCCATACTTTACCTTTCAAATCAGCAAGACCGAACGCTTGACCCGCTTGATCCGTATAAGCGAAATCGCCAACTTTCATCGAGCTTGTCTGCTTCGCTCCACCACAGGCAGTTAATAACAGCATAACCCCAAGCATCAAGAACATTAATTTTTTCATTTTAACCTCTCCTCTATGTATCGCGGAACAAATTTCCTTTTTCATTATAATTTGATTGTACATGAGAAGAATGACTCATTCGGGCTATCTTTGTCAATTCTTTGTGACGATTTTGTATCAAATGTCATAGCCGAGCACAAAAAAAAGCCCTTGTTCCGATTTCGGCAACAAGGGCTACTTCTTACTTAAGCATGTTGATTAATAATATTGTGTAGTTCCGAGAGATGTGTGATTTCATAATCTGGAACAATTTCATCCGAACGTTGGACACCATGTCGATTCACCCAAACAGCATGCATACCTACGCCTAGCGCACCCTTGATATCCGTCGTAAGCTTGTCACCCACCATAAGACCTTCATGAGGTTCAATGTCAAGCGCAGCCATCGCATGTCTAAAGATAGAAGAAGCTGGTTTACCTTCGCCGAATGCCCCTGAAATCACAATATGATCAAAATAAGGAATAATGTTAGGAACTCCGTTCAACTTCTCCTGCTGCAGGTCAGGTGATCCATTCGTTAATAATAGAAGCTTCACATTCCCTCTCAACTCGTCGAGAATTTGGAACGTCTCCTCATAGACATAAGGACGAGCCCGGCGTTCAGTCGCGAATAATAAACCTAGACGCTCGCCGAGCGCTGCATCTTCGACACCTAACGCTTGTAGACCTTTTGTCCATGCTTCCGTACGATAACCTGGCGCTAATGCCTGTAATTGACGAAATTCTTGTTGTTCCCCATGTGTGAAATTCGCCCACAATCCTTCAAAAGGATTAATCCCGATCATCTGCGTGAAGGGGAACGTTGGGTACGTTTCATAGAGGGCTCTAGCCTCTCGTCTCACCGCTTCTTCCAACGCAGTAGGTTGAATGTGAGGATACGCTTGCGCAGCTGCAACACATGTCGCTTCAAACGATTCCTTCACACTGCGATCATCCCATAATAAAGTATCGTCCAGATCGAATAATACGGCCTTAATCGTCATCTCTCTTCTCCCCCATACCTTTACAGTGCTCTATCCTTAACGTTCTTCAAAAGGAACATGATTAACGCGTGCAAACTCTTTCAATCGCTCACCGATCACTGCGGTCTCATAACGGTTCATTAATCTGGAGAACACCCAGTTGGAGCCTTTAGCCTTTGGACTAATAACGACATAACCTTTTTGTACAGTAATCTCTTTGATTTGACTTGCATCCAGCCGTACGTCTCGATTGAAACGACGTGTCCCGATAGAAGATTTACCTACGCTAATATAGGGTCTACGAAGGAAGATCACAACTCCCAGGAATATGTATAAACCTACGGTCCCCCAAAATAAGGCTGGCGAGGTTTTTTGATCTACTGCAGAATATAGAATTGCATACAATAAACCGAATGCAACTAATGTAATTGGCAGAATCAGATTTCGACCAACATACCGATCCACATCTGATTTCGCTTCTCTACTCGATCCTATCATTTGTTGCCCTTGCTTCTTACGAACCTTATTTACATTCTTCGTGTTCTTACGCACCATTCTTTCCCATGAGCGGGCCATCCAAATCCTTCCTCCTTGGAAGTTTTCCCGAAGGAAAACTTGCTTCATCTAATGTTTAATTGTTGGATTATTATCATCCTCATCAACAATCTCAATATTATCGAGCTGTTGCTTCAAGGAACGTTTGAACCCATCAATATATTGTCGACGAAGCGCGTCCCGTTCAACCGTCTCTTCCGGTGTCAATCCTACCGATTTATGTTTACGAGCCAATTCATTAATTCGCTCAACAATTTTTTCGAAATCCATCCCTATCCCCCCTATTCTGTCCTTATTACTTTGACATTTACAATAGAGGTTGTCAAGGGTAACCCGTCCGCTCCCAGCATGTGCCTATGCCTTACACTTGCATACAATTTATCCTTTAAGAACTGGTAACTTAATCACTTCACCAGATTGAATAGAACTGTTACGTTTACCATTTAATTCTTTGATCTCTTCAATATAATTACGAACATCCATTCCGTCTGGCTTATGTTCCTTCGCGATCGCCCACAACGTATCCCCCGGAGAAACAACAATCTGAAGCGGTATGTTCGCATTCCGTTCCCCATCACGTGTATCCGCAGCAAAAGCATTCAATAACCCCATACTCGTCAAGCTGCATACAAGAACTAAAAATAACACGACCTGAACGACCTTCTTCTTAAGGAAAGAGCCTCTATTCACGACTTTGGACTGGTTATTATAAACACTTTGATATGAGCTATACTTTAGCATTTTCAGCACCCCAAACGTTTGTTCTGTTTTCTATGTCCATAATTTAACACGAACATTCGTTTGTGTCAATAACTTTTTAGAACATTCGTTCCCCTTGTTCGTATATTTTAGAACTAATGTTTGTACGAACGGTAGTTCTATGCTATAATTTTGTAAAAGTCTACTAATGGAGTTGAACCTCATGTCTAAAATATCCAATAGACAACAAGCTATTTTAGAATTTATAAGGAATGAAGTACGATCTAAAGGTTACCCTCCTTCTGTTCGTGAGATTGGAGAAGCTGTCGGTCTAGCTTCCAGCTCCACTGTGCACGGCCATTTGGATCGACTAGAGAAGAAAGGCTTAATTCGCCGCGACCCTACCAAGCCGCGGGCAATCGAGCTTCTGAGCCAAGAAGAATCCGAACATACGCATCTCTATACGCAGATGATTGCGAAGGTACCAATCGTGGGGAAAGTTACCGCAGGTGCACCGATTACAGCAACGGAGAACATCGAGGATTACTTCCCGCTGCCGGAGCAATTCGTACATGACCAGAATGTATTTATGCTTTCTGTTATGGGTGAGAGTATGATCGAAGCAGGCATTCATAATGGAGACTTCGTTATTGTACGCCAACAACAGACAGCGAATAACGGCGATATCGTCGTCGCGATGACGGAAGACGATGAAGCAACGGTTAAGACTTTCTATAAGGAAAAGGATCACATTCGACTGCAACCTGAGAATGCAACGATGGAACCTATCCGATTGAATCATGTGACTATTCTAGGCAAAGTTATTGGTCTTTTCCGTAACATGCACTAATCCGCCCTACATATTAGCCGTGTTGTTTAAAGAGCGATGCGCTAATTCCTATAACATTCGTTGAACTAGGACATGTTTAACGACAACCAAAAAACAAGCTGGTATCTGTATCACACAGATCTCAGCTTGTTTTTTCGAATCATTGTGGAGCCTGCCCCGAAGCTTTTCGCAGTTCATTCGCTAATCGATTCGCTTCTTTCTTTCCTGCCTCGTCCCCTTTTTGCTGCGCTATTTCCCAAGCTGGTTTTAGATACAGATCGATTAATTTATTGGCATCTTCCTTCGCTAACATGACATTCGCCTCCGTTTCAACATACGCGATCCCAAAATACTGGCAGACACCTCTTGCAATTTCTTCAGCACATAGGTCTCGATATGCGTCCGACAGCAAAAGCTTGGCTTCTTCCATGTTATCCATAAAGCCGCACTCCACGAGGACTGCCGGCATTGTAGATTCCCTTAGCACATGGAGATTCGCCGGTTTGACGCCTCTGTCGCGGAGCTTCGTGCCTTGGACCAACCTTGCATGAATCGCTTCCGCAGCTTTCATGCTGGTCACACGTCCGGGATAGTAGAATGACTCAATCCCATTCACACTCCCCCATGTCTCTCCTGCTGCGTTCGCATGAACGGATACATAGAGGTCTACACCGGATTGATTCGCTGTGTCCGTCCGGGTCTTCAGGGGAACATCGCTATCTCCTGGCGCCACGAGCAATGTACGAAAACCACATCGTTGTAGGTGCTCGTCCAAAAGAGCAACAACCGCACGGTTGAATTCGTTCTCGTGCATAAATGGCTCACCGGTTTCTTTTGACCGCGTCCCATCCTTGAACAAAGGCGTCCGCTTACCTGGCGGTTGCATTCCATGTCCATCATCTAAAGCAATAAATAGACTCAATTGTCTTCACCTCTCTTCCTACTCTATTAATATGCATCAATAGAATTGAAGCGAATGATAGATACCATGGTCTAAGTAGCCTGACTGCTTTCTATATCGACTGGGCTGAGGGTTTTGTAATGCACTTATAAGTTCTATCTGAGGACCGTTCACCACAGTTGCATTGGCTTATGTGACAAATTAATCAATTCCTCACATTTTAATGTAAAATCATGCCACTTTTTCACTTATAATAAGGTCTAATGAATAGGGGGGGATACCTTGAATAAGCAATTTATTAAAACAACCGCAACTCTTTTCATCGGCATGATGCTCGGTACTGTTACAATTGCAGCAGCTGCACCGGAAGTATTCCAAGCTTCCATTGCAAAGTTAAAAATCGTTGTGAATGGAAAAGAGCAAAAGCTTAAAAATTCACCTTTGCTCGTTAATGGCACTACATATTTACCAGTACGTGATGTAGCTGGTCTATTGGGAGCAAATGTTGATTTTAATAAAGGCACGATCACTATTGCTCAAAAAAAGGTCCAGCCAACTGTGAATACAATAGAGTCAATAAATGGACGGGATCTTGTTGAGATCTTAGGGAAAAAATACCCTGATTTTAAGATCTCCCTTTCTAATGAGGGGCTGCTTAAATTAGGCGATAACATCATTCATTTAACAGTGAATGATGACTCGACTCTCAATGTCACTCCACTTAAGGATTCCGGCTTTATTTCTAAATCTGATCTTTAGTAGATTCCGCTACCACGACTTTACGCGAAAAAATTGCGTACTAATGTGACTACACGCCCCAGTTAATTCACTGGGGTTATTGTTGTTTCTTGAAAGTTCCTCGTTGAATCTTTCCAGAACTATCATTCGAAAGATAAGGGAACCAACATCGAAACTTGTTCCATACTCACTACTACCTTGCCATCAACTTTTACATCCACTGTTGATGGACAAATATGAGACTCATCTTCAAACCATCCTCGATAATTAATTATTTGTGGGTGCTCATGCCCTCACAACCATCTCGCGAAAAATACCCACACAAACAAAAACCCCCGACGCATACAGCGTCAAGCTTAGTATAGAGTAATGTATTGATCGCGTTCCAATAGGTGGACTTGCGTGCGATAGTATATTATGCCGTGTTATTCCTTATATTATATGAAGAAAAAAATTTAAAACTTGGCTATTAAAGGTTCTGAATTGATATGTCTGGGGGCATTTAGGGGGTGACCTTGGGGGCACATTATTTAACTTCAAATGAAAAATAGCCTCGGTTTTCCCGAGGTTATTTTATTCCTATAATTTTGAAAATGCTGATATTTTCGATCTTACATTTTTAAATTAACTGTCCCATGTTGTTGATCAACACAGTCACGACTCCACTTAATTCTTCATTTATAATCTCATTAAATACGACCAAAGTTATCTTGGACCCTATGGAATATGATTCTCCTAATGCTACAGCAATAAACATCTCTTGTGGGGATGGGTGACACTCTTAATGATGCAGTACAATTTTACTATAGTGGTGGAAGCCATTCGGTAGCATATGCATGAATAGATAGTACTTCGGATTATGATTATTATGTTATCGATAATATAGGATCAAGTGATCCTGTAAGATATGCTCTAACACTAAGATCTCCCGCAGGAAAAAACTATGACATGCAGGTTATTTTAGTTGATCCAAATTGAAATATATTTGACTCGAAGTACGCCACTATTGACGGTGCGGGTGGTACTGAATTATTTAATGGAATCTCTACAATGTGCGGTTGGAGAACATATGTAAAAGTATCTTCTCAACTCCGTCTCAGTCCAACCGTATGATGGCGAACCTTCTTCCGAATCTCGTAATGCAGATGTGGCCCTGTGCTCACTCCCGTCGAGCCTTGGTGCCCGATCATTTCCCCTTTACCCACTCGTTGCCCCACTTTGACCGTGATCATGCTCAGATGAGCGTAACAATGCAGGAACCCATATTTACCCTTGATTGCTACAACCTATCTCATGTTTCCGAATCCAGTCCCTGGCTTACCGAGTGAAGCGTGTAATACTTCACCTGATACGAATGCATATATCGGACTGTTGGCGGGACTGACTACTAAATTAACGCCACGATGGAATTTAGGAACCTTGTATACTGAGTGAATCCGCGATCCGAACGGACTGGTTAGTATATTCATCGTACATTCCCGTTTCTAGATTTAGCACGATCGACTTTCATATCAGTTCACTCTCGACCCATTTAATGATCTAATACCTTTTGTGGGAGCCAATCTGCCCAGCCGGCCCATACTGCATTTGCCGTCATCGACTGCAGCGTATGATACAATACCCCAACCGCTAAAGCACCGAATATGATATCCGGGAACCCGAATACTTCATCTAGCAAGTGGCCGGCAGCGGGTAGCAGCAGAATGAAAAAGGTTCGAACCACTCCGTCAATCCCATATTTACTGGCGTATGTTCGATCCATCTTTGCAGCCCATACACCCGTGATCCAATCCATCACAATAAAGAAAACAAGTGCGATCATCAAGCCACTTGCCATTTTGTTACCTCCATAGAAAAAATTGAACACCGGCGCACCGATCGTTCCCACAATTAAAGCCATGATTTTTCCATTACCTCAATCCTCCTCAATGTAAATAGCCCCCGGAAACCCGAGGGCATAATAATAGCGCCAACCTTATTGGCGGCGCTCAGGCAGTGATTAAATCTTCTTTTCCTTTTGATTTCAAATAGGTGTCGATTCCTGCTTTTAGGTCAGGACGCTTGCTAATTACATAATCGTACTCCTGCGCCCCGTCAATAATGCGCTGTGCCATATATGCCACCATTATAAAGTCCCTCCTAAAATTAAAACATCTAGTGCGGATTGCATTAAGTTCTGTTTGGTTTTTAAAGATTCGTTTTCTGCTTTTAGCTTATCTATCTCTGTTGGATCAGATACAAAATCACGCTTAGCAGCTTCACTAAAAATTTCAGCGGTAACTTCTTCGACATGCTCTTTCGGTGCTTGTGTTACTTTTTCATCAATACAGATATAAGCAACTTCTTTTCCATTTTCCATTCTAGGAAAGCCGCCTAATAGCTGATCAATGGGAACACCTCCGTAGGTATAAGTAATGGAAGCCCCGATTTCAATCTTAAAATTATCTGTTAACCTGTAGTATTTTACGTTCATATTAATTCCTCCTAATATAAATTCCCTGTATAAATATACTGACCGTATGACTGAGGCTGGAAAAGCACCGTACTAGGTGCATTCATACATAAATATTTCTTACCATCAAGCCCCTTAATCATCGAAGGAGGGTCACTTCTATTAAACATTCTATCGTAGAAATTAGTAGTAACCTTATAATGGTATTGTATTACACCGTTAGCAGTAATGATCATAGTTTGCAAAGGGGTATTCTGATTAGAAATCATAAATTTACCTTCGCACATCGCATATGTCATAGTACCAGAACCCCCGCCGATCTCGTACTCATATGAACCAGAATAGTTATTTAACAGAACCCCTGCTGTATTGTAGATTGATAAAGTGTATGATGTAGCTCCTCCGATAATGGTATAAAACTTATCGTTATAAAATTGACAGTCATCGTTACCTATCTGGTATCCCTTCACATTTGGGACTGTGCCTAATTCAGTATAGTTCCATCGGTTATCTCCAGCTGCATATGAAATTTGAACTTTTCTTAGATAATTTCCTGCAATTGATCCACAATACCACGTTGTATCATATGCATGACCTTTTGCTCCTCTTAATTGTTGAATTGCTCCATTGTCATACTGCCCTGCCGGAATTGAAAAGAATTCATAAGAATTTCCGTCCCCGCCTATTTGCCATACCTTTGCAGTAGAATTAGAGCTGTCATAAAACCCAAATAACCCCTTATTAACATCGAATCCCAAAGGCGCATTGACCATTCTCGACGTTAAAGCTGTCAATCCTCTTGGAGTGCCGACGACTTTAAGCAGTTCGTTTGTTATTTGTGATTGCTCTGCTGTACCTACCACCCCAAATATACTCTTTCCTTTAATAATATTGGCAGGAATATAATTAGTGTCTGACGCTATCAAAGCACCGTAGCCGTTGACGTTTTTACCCTGTTTGTAATAGCCTGTTGGCGGCTCCATTATAAGGGAAGTCATGCTGTCCCCTTTAGTGCTCAAGGCGAAAACATACCCACCGTTATTGGGATATGCAGAATAGTCAGGCATCGTCCCCGTCAACTGTACCCCAACATCATTCGTGAATGTCTTAGTGGCTAATACATCTGCTGTAGTCGCATTACCCGATCCCCGAATGATCTGCGAAATCTTATTGACTAATGCCGTAAGAGTCTCGGATGCCGACGCTGCCACGCCCTTCGCGGTTAAATTTGTCGCCGCTGTGGACTTAATCGTGTTGATCTTACTTTCCATTTGACTCGCATCATCGGTTGCAGAAAGCGGCGCGCCAATAGCCCCTGCAACCTTGGATTTCAGGTTATTGGCAAGCGACTTTAAACTTTTTAATACCGCGAGTACCGTTTTCTCTGTGAAATCAGTATCGTTCACAGCAATCGCCGATGCGTCATGCGCCGCTGTTGTCTTGTTTGCGTGATTATCAACTTTTGTTTGTGCACCTGTGGTCGTTTCTTTGGCGTTCCAACTGGTTTTCTCTGCGTCTGTGACAAGCCTATTATTAGCATCTTGTACTAGGATACTTGCTGGATGCGTTGCGGGATGTACGTACTTATTCGCCCCGGCCTCGATCCCGTCTAACTTCCCTTTATCCTCTTTTGTCATTCTCCCGTCAGCTGTACTAGATGCCTTTTTGACTACTTCTGCGTCCAATGTATCCATGTTTCCGTTAAGGTCATCGATATTGACAATATCCGTACCCTCTGGTTTTTTCAGCCCCAAATTAGCGGTTGTCTTCATTCTCTCACTCTCCCTTATATGTCCTTAGTTCGCCCCATGATTTGGTGTTAGCTTGCTGCCAAGTCAGACCTTTCAATGTCTCCCACCAAGTATACGTGTACTTGAATGAGTAGGTCAGATGTGCCGGCTTAATTTCTTCTAGAACCTGTTTAAGTCCAGCCATGTTGGGTGGTATCCCCATTACACCAATAAACTGTACCTCGAACCGGTGTTCAGATGGATACTCGACAACTTCTGTTTCTCCACCACTAAAGGCAGCTGCTACACCTTTAATCATCTCTTTTGTTGTAGTCCCTGATCCTCTTAGTTTAGCCAATATCATTTCTCGTCTGCGCTCATAGGGTTTGGTATTGTCAGTTGTGAGGCCCAGCTCTCTTTCCCAGTACGCTAATCCCCAAGTTGCAGTTTGAACAAAGAACTGGTTGCCGAGTTCACTAAGCGCAAACCTTGCGGATCCAATTTCTCTAGCAGCTACATCTTGGATACATGCCATTTCAGAAATTTCATGCCAGTATTGTGGTAGATATTTGAGCAGATCGGGTATGTAGCCGTCTATTGGGTCTTTTCCCTCGACTTCCGCCCCGAATTGTAATGATCCGTATTGATATTGTCCGTACATATCACACCCCCTTAAGCTGATTCCATGTAAGAGGCCCTTTTGACATGAGTTCCGGTTTACCTGTGATACCAGTCCACGAGACGGATTCAGCCACTTCCGCGATATCTACTTTGCCATCATTATCCGTATCATATATGCTTTTCAACATATCCCCGGCTGTCTGAGCGGCCACTAGTAACACATTGCCGGAATCAAATCCAATGTATAATTTTTTTGTATCTGTGCAGAATCCCATTTCTCCTAATGCAAGTTGGCCAATATTTGCTTCAACACCTCGGCGGATTTGTATCAATGCTTTTCTAGGCATTTGTCATCCCCCTAAAATGTGCCGCCATCAACGATAGACACCATTAATTTATTCCCATTTGCAGCATCATACGAAATACTTGTGCCGTCTATATTCGCGGCAACGCCGTTCCCATCAACAAGTACGCCTTTACCGGCCTTCACTGAAACAGATTCCGCCGCTACAGTGATACCATTGCCCTGTCCTACAGTTAGTGTCACGGAATCAGCTTGTCCTCCACCCGTTAAGCCATTCCCTGCCGTAATGGTCTGGAGCGCACCACCGGTTCGAACCCATGATGTACCATTCCAGGAGTATATCTTTTGCTCATCATCTACATAACACGTCCAACCAACCGCGGGAGGATAATACATCCATGTTCCGGACTGCCACTCTGCAATTTGATTCTGTTTGCCTGCCCAAACACCGGATGCACCCGATGGAATAACGTACCGATCAGCTTCAATAGGGCTTGCAGGTGGGGCTGCTGTAGTACGGTTTTTAACCGATGCCTGCGGCTCAATGTTATGCTTTGCTAATTCGATTTCATTTTTAATTTTTTGCGCTGACCACAAATCAACTGATGATCCACCCGAATCGTTAATTACACGATGTTTCGTTACATCATCAATATGAGTCTTTATTTCAGCTGCTGTTTTGGTATTTATTCCATCCGATACCTTATTGACTTGTCCATTTGTTATTTCCGACTTTTTCACCCTTGCATACGTAGTGCCATCTGCACCATCATCAATTGTCCCTATTAATTCAGAGATTTTTTGTGCATTCACACGCTGCCATGCAGTTCCAGTGTCAAAGTACAAATATCCTGAGTTCGTTCCGCTTGTTACAAAATAGAACCTACCAAGATTCGCTGCAACTGGTCGCGCTGCTTCCGTTCCTGACATCGCTCTACCAACAAAGTTATTTACTGCACCATCCCCAATGAATACCTCTTTCGTATCCGTACAAAAGCCCATTTCTCCAGTCAACAATGCTCCTAATGCGACTAATTCGGCCTTATTGCCTCGTCGAACTCGTATTGTTTGCTGTGCCACTATGGATCACTTCCCCCTCGCAAAATATCCGCCATCAATAATCCCCACTTCTTTGTACCTTTCTAGTTCAGCCTGAATCGATATAATGCTAGACTGTAATTGGTTAATATCATCAGCTTCTACAATATCCCCGTTTGTTTCATAAGTAACATAGACCTTCGAAACCTCCGTATAAATCTTGATTGATCGACGCCAAGGTGTATCGGCTGGAACGGATATTACATAGTCTGTGATTTCCTTGCCGGTTAACTTCGGTCCGGTATAAACCCTAATACTGTTATTTGTGATGTTATCGTGAGCGAGTAACCCCTCAAATGATCCTCCCGCGATCACAAGTATTTCTTCAATCACATACACGCTGCCGTCTAACTTTTTATTAAGTTTCTCCGTAAATTTGTCCACTTGATCGGGATAAGACATCTATTACACCCCCAACTCGACTGAACCGAAAACAGGTATTTCTTCATCAGCCAATGGGATGTTGACTGTCCCTCCGTTTAATGACATAGCCGAATAATCCAATACGCCGGGCACACTCATTAACAACGTACCTATTCGAGCATAGCTAACATACGTCATCTCAAATGCGATACTCTTCAAATAATCCGTAAGAAGCGATTTGAAACCCTCGGTTACACTTTGTAATGTGTAGCTAGTTGCTAAAGCCACTTTAGCCTTCACTATGATTGCTTTGCCTACACCAGACACAACGGTCACATTCGCTCCAATCGGACGTACCTCCTCGATATAATCGGATGTCTGTGCTACCGAAGCAGGGTCAGCTGGTTTTTTATCCAAATCGGCAATTACGACCTTAACGCTGCCCGGACCATTCCATAGCGGAAAGACTTTCGCATCCCCTACACCTTGAACTGTTATCGCCCACTGCTTATATTGATAGGCATTTCCTGAAGTCGAGGCCTGCTGGACACGAAGCTGATATTTGGCTAGAAGCTTCTCATCGGGCTCCTCGTTGACCCCTTCTTGTACGATGTCGGTTAACACTGCACGCGTGAGTTTTGGCACATAGTCTACGGGTAACAATGGGCCAATTGGGGTATTGCCGACATTTCCAGCAACTTCACATTCCAGAATATAAATTCCTGGATCGATCCGATCCCGCGCGACATACGTCACATCATCTATTGAGAACCGACTACCCAATGGGACATCCAAGTACTCATTACCTGAATAAAAAACGCCTTGACGTTTGGCCTTTGTTGCCGGATTACGTGAAACACCCATTTCAGCTGCACGTAACGCAAGGTATTCGCCGCTTGATGTGGATGCAAATGTTAAGCGTAGAAACATGTCTATGTCCATATACATCTGAGCCATTTCCGCTGCAGCTGGTGCCAACGCATCATAAATAACGCTACCAGGTCGCTTATCGACGTCATTGGTAACCCGATTGAGCATGCGGTTCAAAATAACTTCAAAACTTTGTGCTTCATACATCTCTTATCAACTCCATTCTGAAATCGCCATAGGTGGATACGACCGTGAAATCCACTAGAGCTTCATCGCCTTGGACAATGATCTGTACATCGGTAATATCGGATATCCGATCATCCTGCATCAAGGCCTCGCGAATTCGACGTTCCAGTTCAACGCGTAGAACCGCTTCACTTTGACCGATCAGATGATTCCCTTGAAATCCATACCAGTTGCCATAAATGAGATGAACGAATCGCTCCGCGTTTAGAATTTTATAAACTGATTGCTTGACAGCATCAATGCCCTCCGTCATGCCTATCACGCGTCTAGTCCCAAAGTTTATTTTGTAAGTTCTGCTCGTCTCAACCTTTTCCTCATTATGAGGTTCAATATCGCCACCAATCGGAATCACGTCGTCACCACCTTGTCCCACACCACATATTTTTGTCCGCCTTGAATACGCAATAGGATAACAACATCCCCAACCTTAAGTCCTTCGCGGATAATTACTATATTTTTCATAGACTGTTGCGTTTCCGTTTGGGTATTGCCACTCATATTCACATACGCAAGTTCTAGATCCACCTCATAGCGTGTCAATTGCTCGGTTATAATCAAAAAATCCTCATCGAGCGTAAACCGTTGATCAACGATTACCTCAAGAGGATTGATTTTCGACACCTTTCCGAACAACACAGCAACGGGATTTCCTGCGCTTATCGCATCTATTCCTAGTTGTCTTATTTTATCTGCAATGCTCATCATATCACCTTCAAATCTAATGTCATGGTGTACTCTTCACCACTGAAATTATGCGAACATTCATCAATCAGATAAGGACTATGAATTGCTAAGTGGGCAATTTGCATATGGACATAGCAGCCGGCACGCACGCTTGTCTCTCCAAGGGCTTCGATTCTTAATTTTTTCGTTGGTCTGTTTTTCAATCGTGCCAGAGTGTCAAGCAGATTTCTGATTTGCGCATCGTTTTGGTTCTCGCCAACTTTCTGGTAGAGCTGCAGCCTACCCCATTTTGCAATATTCTCGCTGTCCTGAGCAATATGCACATCGCGTCCGCCTGTTTCTTTGTTATCCCTGACTAATTTGATCCGGTTGTACGTATCCTGATCAATCGATCTTTCGAAAGAATGATCGATCATAAGGCTATCGTCGCCAATCATCAAATCTAGCATCATATCCCTCGCATCACGCAAGGCAAGCGCACCGAACTCATCGTAAAAATTGTAAATATTCCCTGTGTTGATCACGGTCTGATCCAATGCCTTGCAGATGATATCCATAAGCTTCTGACCATCTTCATGAACGGTCGGAATAATATACTTGGTGTCAACAATCATCCCCGATTTCAAACCGAAGTCATTCGCGATTCGCTTAAGCAGAGCAGCAGCCGTTATATTCTTCAATACATACGTGTCGCTTGCCATAAGGTATCTGATTTGGTCATAACACTTTACGGCGATTTGCTCATCTTGCCCACTTCCGATCGTGAACACATATCCATAAAAAAGAGGACGTCCATCCCATTTCGCTCGAACGATGTCCCCGTGATTCATCCTGAAGTTCCCGTCGTTAAGGACTGAAAAGTCAAAACTACCTGGCTTGCCAATTCTCGACGTCTTCCATGTTGCATCATATACTAGTTCAGATAAGTCCCACACGTTACCATCTTTATTATCTAGTAATACTTCTAGCATCGTCCCCCTCCTATCATGACAGCTTGATGACCTTGCCGACAGGCAGACGCTTTAGTTCTGCATCCGTAATCCCGTTTAACTTTTGTAGAGATCGCCATTTCGAATCATCGCCGAGAATTTTCTTGGCTACTTTCCATAGATTATCGCCCGGTTGTAACGTATATGTCGTTGGTAGGATACGGGTATCCGGACGCGTCGGCCGGGATTGATGCTCGTTCATGATAACCTTCTTACTGCCGGAATCCGTTGCCAACGTTTGAATATTGACCTTCTTAGCCTCATAAGGACGATATTCCTTAAAAGAGATTTGATATTTAATGTCTCCGACAGCCCCAGCTTCTTCGGAATAAGTGAATTTCTCAATGCTTACGTACATGCTTACTCCTAAATTTGACCCTATTAGGTTCAACATGACAGGCTGCTTTTTTGTGCGCCATGAATTAATTTTCTTAATATAATGGGCTGGCCCAAAACATTCGCGGGCACTAACATTCGCCCCTGGGTACCACCGATTCGGGAAGAAACTTTCAAACGAAATTTCAGCCAACTTCGTCTTTCTAATGACATTAATTTCCCCGACGATGGATATTTCATAGGTCTTGTTGTTACCGCTCTCCGTCACTTCGAGGACTTCAGGTAGCACAGGAAAAGCTAATGCTTCCGTTTGATTATTGAAAGATAACGTCAATGAATAACTCATTTGTACACCCCCGCCGCCGTGGCCGCAATCTCTTCTTCCAACGTTCGTTCAATTCTCGCAATGATCGAATCAATATCCGTTGGTTTATTGACTGGGCCTGTGGTGACTTGCACCGTTGGGGTTAAAGATACGAAGTTTTGGATGGATTTCATTTCAGCAAGCTCGCGCATCGTCTTCAAGTCTTCGCTTGAAACATCTACCGTGTCTTGAATCTTCCCAACTTCGCCAACTCGATCGATATTTCTCATCGAAGATAGTTCTGAACCCGGATTACTGGATCCTGTTATCTTTTTTTCTCCATTTGTTATCGTTGATAACTTCTTCATGAAGCTATCCGCCCCGTTGTAGCCCTTCGCATACCCCGATTTATAAAAGTCGTTAAGATTTTTCTGCTCCATTCTGTCAAACTTTACGACGTTTTTATCGCTGACGGGTTCTTGAATTTGTGACATCAAGTTTTTTAATCCATCACTTAAGATATGCGTATTATTCGTATCGATCATTGCCGCTGTTTTGAATTCCGTACCGAATAGATCATTCGCTTTTTTTACGAACCAATTGAATCCTTCAAGAGCTTTATTTACAGCCGAGAGAATAATCTTTACAAATCCGCCACCAAAATCCTCCGCAGACCGTATCATATTGACTAAATAATCGCCAAATGTCATCGTGAGATCATAAAAAAGTTTTTTTACTGCATAGACCGGGTCAATAAATAAGTTGATCAGAAACTCTGCAAAACTAACGAGCGTATTCCAGATCAACGCGATCAAATTGTATACATTGGCATATAAAGCAAAGAAAAAGCCGACCACTGCACCCACGACTTGCTGTGCGGAGACGCCGAAATAAAGCAAAGCCGCTACGATCGCCGTGATCAATCCGATAATGATGAGCATTGGCGCATTTAGCGTAGCCCATACGGCTAAATTCGTAAGAAGAGCCGCTGTCATACTCCAAATTCGTTGAACCATCATCGTGAGCCAATAAGAAGCCACCGCCATTAAAAACCCGATCACGATCGGCTGATTATCTCGGATTATGTTCATCAGCCACATGACGCCATCTAATAAAGGCGACGCAGCACTTGCCGCGATCATCATGCCATCTGTTAGACCATTGAAGAAGTCATCCACCGCCTTGCTATCAAGGAGACTCACTAAGGTATCAAAAAATGGCCCCAATGCATTTACGACTTTTTGTCCAACCGAAGCGAATTTGAACTTGAATGTTTCGATGATCCGATTCCATTTCGCAGCCGGCGTATCCAGCATCTTTTCAAATGCTTTTTGAGTCATATTCTGCTGGTTCAACAGTTGATCCATCCCTTTAATAAAACCATCAATGTCCCCGGAAGCTCCTGCTTTTCTCGCATCACTATCCTTAAGCACAGACTGCGGAATATTGAACTGTTTCGATACGGCTGCATAGTCGCCCGACATGAAATCCTTGAGTGAGCGGGCTGCCCCTTCAAGTCCCTCTGCTGGATTTAGCTTGGCAAGCCGCATAGCTAACAAGTTGAGTTGCGTTAGCTTCTTCGGATCTGTGGTGGAAGACATGAAAGCATGAGTCCCATTGAGCGTCGCGTTAACATCTTGACCATATTTCAGAGCACTCTTAGTCACTTGATCGAATATCTCTTCTCCCCGAGCCTCATTTCCCGTTCTGGCAGCAAAAGTATCGATCATGCTTTGCTGGGACATGCCGGGTTTAATCATCATGGTGTTCATCGCATTTGTAATCCTTTTTATTGGCCCTGCCATCTTATCAAACATTTTTATTGTATCGGAAACCGTTGCCATCGCTTACCTCCTTTCGAACAAAACTAAGCGCCCTGATCTCAGGACGCTTGCCTTACGATTTAGCAGCCTTTTCTGCCTTCAGTCTGATTTGGATCATGGCAATCAATGCTGCTCTTTTGCGCGGCTCGAGTTCAACGAAGTCCCAAGGCATGATACGTAATTTATGGAGGGCATAGTAAGCGTAATTCCCCTCACCATCGCCCCCCTCGATTAGTTTTTTACCTCTTCAACCAGGTCGTTGATATCTTGATCGAAGCCGTTTACCGATTGAACCGCTTGAAGCAATTGACCATATTCGCCGGCTAGAAGCATTTTGCGAAGCAGGTCATCGGCGCCGATGACGCCATATGACTTTTGCAAGTCAGCCTCCTTCAAGTCAGGGAAGACGACACTAGCTACGATCATTTTCGTCATGTAAGACTCATAATCAATTTCAGGTGTCGTCACGCCGCCTTTACCTTTCACCTTCTTCGTAGCTGCTTTACGCAACTCCGAGTTTTCCCCCTCAGAAAGTCCACGTATTTTCCAAAAAATAGGCTTCCCGTTATCGCCTTTAAACCGATCCGAGACAATGACCTCTTGCGTGACTTCAGAAACCACGTTATTGGCGAAAAAAGCGCTTAATGTACTCATATTGATTTATCCTCCCTAGATCCCTTGGATCGAATTGAATTGGTCCAGAATATCGTAACCCTCGAATGTGAAAGGAATTTCTTCTTCGAGCATATCGTCACTTGACGCATCGAATTTAGCTGCAATAATGCTGTCAATATTGCAATTCTTAAGCAGCGTTGTTTGCTTGCCTGTGGCGCTTCCTGGTTGCTCATTCACCACTTGAAGGTCGAACCAGAAGTCTGATCCCGTTTGAATGTAATCTCGCATCAACTGGCGGAATGCAGTTGAGATATAATAAATCGTAAGAGTGCCACTCCCTTTCCACCCTGCAGAACGCTGAGGTGTATTGGTTCTTCCCAACATCGGAACATCCACTTTATTTTTTTCAATCGTCGCTTCTAAGCTTTTTGCATAGAATAATTCTTCAACACGTCCGTTAATCGTTACGAACGCCTTTGCTTGCTTCCCACTAATTGCATCCTTCACGTTAAAAATTGCCATCTTTATTCCTCCTTACTTGACCGTTACTGTCATATAGATTTTTTCAATGCTATCAACGGGTTGAATCGCCAAATTAACGACAACGGCGTCTGAATCGTTACCCTGCACTATGACAATGTCCGTTTGTGAGTTGAAATTTTGCACGGCCCCTAGCCCTTGAAGCGTCGTCATGTAATTGATAATCTCGGCTTTGAACAAGTTCCGCCCTTCAGCGTTATTGCTCACTTTACCGATATAGCTCGTACTGAAAATACGCTGCAAATCATTCGCGATCGAGTCAAGCACTCTTACGATTCGGTTCTTCCGGAATTGCTTTCCTTTATCCGACGTGAATGTTTTCAGCGAGTTAACGTCCTGCTCGATACGCACTTCTCCGTTAACAACCGATAGCACCAACTCACCGTTTTTAAGTGCCTGGCCGATTTCCGTGCTTGTATATTTAGGGAATACGTCCACCGCATCAGGAATGACCGTATAAGTCAATGAATCGTCAACGTTCGCGGCAGCTTCCATCGCGGCAATTTCCCAGAGCATATGCAACGGATCTACCTTCATCCCATCGGATGCAATAATGCTATTCTTAAGGTTGATTACCCCCTCATGATCTGCACCAGGATGATTGTATAGCACGGTCTGCATCTTCTTCCCTTCACTATCTCGCAGACGCTTCGTATAAGCCACTGCCAATTGTTTGATTGAACTGTCATCCGTAGGTACGGTCAAGACATTGAAATCTTCAACCTCGAACGCTGTGAATGCTTCAGCATACTCGCCGTTACCGCCTGTTCCTGCCGTTCCGCCGGTTAAAGAAACCCCGGCGTTAGCCGTCAATGCGCCAGTACCAGAGAAAACAACGAAATCGTTCGATATAAGTTTATCGGCAGTCGCGACCATCTGCGAATCTACCTCTTCACTTTCAAGTAAGGTTTTCACGTCAAAGGATCCCGCTACATCGACATTTGCTTCGATAATAATCTTCAAATCATTCCCGCGTACTCCCTCATACTTTGCTGTGGCTGTTAAAGTGCCAGCCGTAGCCTTCGCTTTTACTCCACCTTTAGCAGATAGTCGATACAGCAGGATTTTGCTCGCATGTCCCATTGCTGCCGTAATATGACGTACGCGGTCATCGGTCGCGCGATATCCAATCAACGCTAATGCCTTGTCCAAATACGTCTCAGCATTTAGCACGATAAGACCGTTCGGATTACCCCAAGATAATGCGGCTGGTACCGCTAAGATTCCTCGTTCACCCATTGAACCAACTGATGCTTCCTTTGATTTAAAATTGATATACAACCCTGGTCTATCTTTGCTTTGACTCACCCATGTTCCACCCATTTATTTCGCTCCTTCGTTCATAAAATTTTGAATAGCAACCGTTACTTGTTCTTCTGTAAACTTACCGTCTGCATCAAGCACGACAGACATAATATCCTTCTCCACGCCTGTAAAGCGGATCGAAGATAGAAATTGATCCTTGGTGTACGAAATTTCCTTCGATTCTTTAACTGCCATGTTTAATTACTCCCTCCTCCGTTAGCGTCCGCATTTTCGGTTCGTCCGCTTCGACTAACCATATCCGAATCTCGAGATCGAAAAAGAAATGCAAGACTTGATCTGCGACATTATGATGCATATGGATCCCGTTATAGGCAGAGCCGTCAATCGTAAAGCTATCTAATGTGCTATAAAGCCGCTCTGCCATTTCATGGGCATCTGCATTCGTCCCTGATTGCGCGATATGCTGAACTTCAAATCGATAGATTCGATGATACCGGCGTTTTAGTTCTTGATCTTGTCTGCATGATAGAAGATGCACCAAAAAATATGGAGCGCTAACTCCCTGCCCAATCTCTTCACCAGAAACGGTCACCCCATCGAAATGATCATGCAAAGTTGAAATGACCCCTTTACGTATGCTATTAATCGTTACCTCCGACATGTAATCACCCCCTTTCGTATGATTGAACACTGTGTTGACCGCCGTTGAACGCACAATAAAAGCACTCTCCATGACGGAAAGTGCCTCTTCTACTTCATTGGGTATCAAATTGTATCAATCAAATGAATCGTTTTCTCATTTGCTCTACAATACAATCTTAACACCCCAAAAACCTAATAACACATCCGTAAGCAGGAAAAATCACGACCTTTTCTGGCCCTTAAAGATAAAAAAAAGAGAATCACCATTTCGTGATTCTCTCTCAGATCGTTAGTATTGCAAAATATTTAATGCGCTGGCTATCCGTTGAACTGCATTCCATCGCCATTTTCTGTACGTCTTCTCGCTAATCGGCGGATCAAATACAAAGTTGTAAACCTGATAATCCTTCATATATTCCTTCATGTATCGATTTTCGATAATGAGACGTTCCACGGGATGCAGTTTACTTACAATGGCTTCAATTCTTTTACAATGCATGAGTCTATCCTTAATCTCAGCATTCTTTATACCTGCACGAGCTGTCGAATCGTTAATCATCCCAGTTGAACCGCTATGTAGACGATATTCATAGGATTGTGTTACTGTAGGCTCGTCCGTATTTATCTCACAAAACTTATTTAGACGGTACAGTTCAAATTCTCTTTCCACCACTCGATATGTTGCCTCTTTATCTACTGCTTGAACGGAAATCATTCAATCACCTCATCGATTTTTTATATTTCAGAACATTACAAGTGCTTGCGATTCAAATGCCATAGCGAAGCTCTGCTTACATATAAATCATCCATCTCCTTTCATCAAGTAGCATTTCGACCATATTTTTGATTTGTTGCTTAATAGGTTCACTTCCTTCTTGAGATAAATATATAACTCTATTGAGTTATATACAACATCTCTTGCAACTCAAAAGTGTTCTAATTTCCGTTATTTCCTACATATTCCTTCATCAATCTTGACTTATCGCACTTTTTAGTTATAGAATAACTTTATTGAGTTATAACTACTTAGTTATAGTGGAGGTATTGGAAGTGGAGATCGCTGAAATGATACAAAGGTTAATGGACGAAAAGGGAATATCGATATACAAATTGTCCAAAGAGACCGGTGTTTCCTATACCGGACTCACGAAGATATTGAATGGCCAGACAAAACATCCTCAAATCGATTCGCTAAAATTGATCGCTGATTATTTCCATAAACCTGTGGATTATTTTACAAGCACTAGATCACCTGACGTAAGCCCTCTCCCAGAATGGGCAACCTCGAAAGACAAGATGGATTTCAAAAAAATGCTTGAGGAAGACGCTCCTGTGATGTTCGATGGGGTTCCGATTGAAGGTCAGGCACGACAAAGGGTACTAGACGTACTTACAGGTCTTTTCTGGGAAGCAAAAGAAATGAACAAGAAAACGTACGGCCAGAAAAATTCTAAAAAAGAAAGTTCTAATGAAGACAATGAGTAGGTGACAATTATTGGATAAGACTATCCAGAAGCTGGTGCGAAAATTTAAGACGAATGATCCATTTATCATTGCATCAGGATTAAACATCATTGTTAAATATGCAGATCTCGGAGAAGGTACACGGGGTCTTTATTATAAAAAACTGAGAAGAAGATTTATCGTATTACAGGAAGGGATGGATGATCACTGGCAACGACTCGTACTAGCGCATGAAATTGGCCATGATCGACTACATCCAGGAATCAGTAGATTTTGGCTCGATGAACAATCTTTCTTTAATGCGGGGAAATACGAGAGGCAGGCTAATGAATTTGCAGTAAAATTATTAATTCATACGTCTAGTATCGAGCAAGATGAGTCCGTTTTTCATTTTTTACTCAGATGCGGAATACCGTGCGAAATGCATCAATATTATTATGAATAAGTTTGACATTTCACCATCGATAGAAAAATCTACATCCATAATAAAAGAATTCATATTCCGAATTATTAGGATGTATGAGTAAATAACGAAATACCCCCCATAAACAAAAACCCCCGACGCTTATAGCGTCAAGGGTTCCCCGTATTAGTAAAGAGTAATGTATTGATCGCGTTCCCATTGGTGAACTTGCGTGCGATACATATCCCACTCGATTTCTTTCAACTCATAGAAGTGAGTCAATGCGTGCTCACCTAGTGCATTACAGATGACTTCATCATTCACAAGCTCTGATAATGCTTCACGAAGATCGGACGGCAAACTAGGAATACCTTCAGCGATACGCTCTTCTTCGGACATGACATAGATGTTGCGGTCCGTAGGTGCTGGAAGCTCCATTTTGTTCTTAATGCCATCAAGACCTGCTTTGAGCATGACAGCAAGCGATAGATACGGATTCGCAGCTGGATCCGGGTTACGCACTTCTACACGTGTTCCCAGACCACGAGATGCAGGAATACGAATCATCGGGCTACGGTTACTTGCGGACCATGCCACATAGCAAGGCGCTTCATAACCTGGAACCAACCGTTTGTAGGAGTTCACTGTTGGATTCGTAATCGCTGCGAATCCACGGGCATGCTTCAAAATACCTGCCATGTATTGACGAGCTGTTTCGCTAAGACCCAACTTGTCACTTTCATCATAGAACATATTTGTTTTGCCATTGAATAGCGACTGATGGCAGTGCATACCTGAACCATTCACGCCATATAACGGTTTCGCCATGAATGTTGCATGCAATCCATGTTGTCTTGCAATCGTCTTAACAACAAGCTTAAAGGTCTGAATTTGGTCAGCAGCTTTAATCGCATTTGCATATTTGAAATCAATCTCATGTTGTCCCGGAGCAACCTCATGGTGAGACGCTTCGATCTCAAACCCCATATCTTCCAGCGTCAATACGATTTCGCGACGGCAGTTCTCGCCAAGGTCGGTTGGCGCAAGGTCGAAGTAACCGCCTTGGTCATTCAACTCCAGGGTAGGATTGCCTTTCGCATCTGTCTTGAATAAGAAGAATTCCGGTTCTGGACCAACGTTCATCGTCGTGTAGCCCATTTCTTCCGCTTCTTTCAGTGCACGCTTCAGAATGCCACGTGGATCGCCTTGGAATGGCGTGCCGTCTGGCATATATACGTCACAGATCAGACGCGCAATACGATCTTCCGTTACCCAAGGGTAGATCAACCATGTATCTAAATCCGGGAACAAGTACATATCCGATTCTTCAATACGTACATAACCTTCAATCGAGGAACCGTCAAACATCATTTTGTTATCAAGCGCCTTCTCCAACTGACTTACAGGGATTTCTACGTTCTTGATCGTACCAAGCAAATCAGTGAACTGTAGACGAATAAATCTAACATTCTGTTCTTTGGCAATGCGCATAATATCATCTTTGGTATAACTCACGGGTTTCCTCTCCTTTGGCCATCTTCATGATGGATTATTATTTATTATAAAATCGAGACAATTCACCTTGAATCAAGGATACTTGACCCGGTCTCTTTCCGTTAAGCAGCTGCTGCTTGAGCAATCGGTGCAATTGCGAATCGGATAATTCCTTCCGCTTCACTTCCGTATCCGGTGTAAGAACCGTTGCTTCATCCGACTCCTTCGACATGGGAACCATCACCTGCTTGATCCCAGCAATATTCACGCCTTTCTCAATCAACGACTTGATCTCGAGCAAGCGCTCAACATCATTAAAAGAAAATAAACGCTGGTTACCAGAGGTACGAGCAGGAACAATCAATTCATGTTGTTCATAGTAACGAATTTGCCTGGCTGTTAAGTCCGTCAGCTTCATTACGATGCCTATCGGGAATAGAGCCATGTTTCTGCGAATATCATCGCCCATTCTACGCATCCCTTTCTCTCATGGATATGTTAATATCATAGCGCCAACCTCACAACGTGTCAATAAGATGTTAGATAACTTTACAAAAGATGATGATTAATCATCTCGTTCAGTGCAGTTAACACACCAAACTTGACATGAGAATAGGTCAGTCCACCTTGCATGTACGCAATATAAGGTTCACGAATCGGTGCATCGGCCGATAACTCTAAGCTTCCGCCTTGAATAAATGTCCCGGCCGCCATAATGACCGGATGTTCATAACCAGGCATGTCCCATGGCTCGGGAACGACATGCGAGTCCACTGCAGCCGCTCTCTGAATACCTTGAACAAAGCGAATCAAATGATCCGCACTGGTGAACTGGATAGCCTGAATCAAATCTGTACGCGGATCGTTCCAGCTTGGTTTAGTCGTAAATCCAAGCTGCTCGAACATCGCAGCTGCGAACACACTGCCCTTGACAGCCTGTCCGACGAGCGTTGGCGCGAGGAACAGTCCTTGATAGATCGCTCGCGTCGTGCCGAGCATGGCGCCGACTTCACCGCCGATCCCAGGCGCTGTTAACCGATATGCCGCTTTCTCCACCAGATCGCGCCGCCCTGCGATGTAACCCCCCGTCTCTGCGAGACCTCCGCCAGGATTTTTAATCAACGATCCCGCCATGATATCTACGCCAACTTCCGTCGGCTCTAGCAGTTCAGTAAATTCGCCATAGCAGTTGTCTACGAATACAACGACATCCGGATTCATGCTCTTCACCCTGCGAACCATCTCACCGATCTCCGCAACCGTGAACGAGGATCTCCAAGAATATCCGCGCGAACGCTGAATGCCAACAACCTTCGTATTCGCTGTCATGCGCTGACTGACGACTTCCCAGTCCACTCCACCATCCGCGAGAAGATCCACCTCATCATATTCAACCCCAAAATCCTGAAGCGAACCCATGCCGTCTTGCGGCTTACCAATCACCTTGTGCAATGTATCATAAGGCTTTCCCGTGATGTAGAGAAGTTTGTCCCCAGGGCGCAAGACGCCGAACAGCGCCGTACCGATCGTATGCGTCCCAGACACAAAATGAGGCCGCACGAGTGCCGCCTCTGCTCCAAATACCTTCGCATATACTTCATCCAGTACTTCTCGTCCGCGATCATTGTACCCATATCCCGTGGATCCCGCAAAATGGAAGTCACTGACTTGAAATTGCTGAAATGCACGGATGACCTTCCATTGGTTCGCATCCACAATACGATCAATTGACTGAATACGTCCAGCGATTAATTCCTCTACTTGTTCTTGCAATACCGTTAATCGTTCTGAAAACATTGTCATAATTCTTTCGTCTCTCCCTGTTGCCATCTTCATTCATCGTGCATTCCTGCAGTTACATTCGTCCAGACTTTTCTTTATCAACCTTCAAATCATCCGTCTTTAGCGTCATAAGCTCAGATCGGCTCGGCGATTGATGTTGATATTGATTAAGCAGACGCACAGCTTGATTTCGAATTGATTTTTCAATCACATTTCGTACATATCGCGCATTACTGAACGCATGAAACGCATCGTTCTTTTCTTGGATTAAATGTTGTCTTAATTTCATGATTGTCTGCGGCATTAACGTGTAATCCCGCTCTTTGACCATCAGTTCCGCAATTTGAATCAACTGGTCGATCGTGTAGTCGGGGAACTCGATTTGAATCGGGAACCTGGAGGGCAGCCCTGGATTCGTCTGCAGGAAAAACTCCATCTCGTTCGAATATCCTGCCAAGATCAGCACGAATTGATTCTTCATATCCTCCATTGCTTTGACTAACGTATCAATCGCTTCTTTCCCGAAGTCCTTTTCCCCGCCACGGGCAAGGCTGTACGCCTCATCGATGAACAGGACACCACCCAGCGCTTTTTTGACCAGATCCCTCGTCTTCTGTGCCGTATGCCCGATGTATTCGCCAACCAAATCAGCGCGTTCTACCTCAATGAGATGTCCTTTGCTCAGCACACCCATTTGCTGAAATAATTTGGCCACAATCCGCGCAACCGTTGTCTTCCCCGTCCCGGGGTTGCCTTTGAACACCATATGATAGACATGCGTGCTGCTGAGCAGTCCGGCATCCGATCTCATTTGTGAGATTTGCAGCAGCGCATATATTTCATAGACTAACTCTTTAATATTTTCCAGACCAATCAATTGGTCCAATTCTTTCTGCATTTCTGCAAAATGACTGTTGTGCACAGCCGCTTTGGCTGCTGGTTGACCTGTACTTTCTACTTCTGCGAGTGACTGAACTGCAGCGTTCGGTTCTTGATTTCGTAGAATAACACTGATTTGTCTCGATGGTCTTGATTCACTCCGACCATTCGTTGAAGCCACTACTCGCCCATTCATGCTTCATCACCTCATTTTAGTCTAGGTGCAGACCCTTTAATCAATGTATTCTATCTTCGTCCCCGATATTAGCAGTTTTGGTCAACCTTGCAACCCTATTGTAATCCACAGTTGTTCCAGTTTCCATTTCGTATAGGCAAGCGACTCCCGCGTCTGGTGCCACGCCATGTTCAGCACTTTCGATTCCGTAGTTGCCACAACTGGATCATGATACCCTAGAAATTTCGCAATCTCTAGCGATCTCGCACCATGATAACGATGCGTGATAATAATAGCAGATGAATAGCCATGCTCATTCATGATCTCTTGGCTATAGCGTAAATTCTCATAGGTGCTTGTCGCCTGATTCTCAAGCAGAATGCGGTCCGACGGCACGCCCCGCTCTATTAAATAGGCTGCCATGCCTTGTGCCTCTGTCAATTGCAATGAAGGATGATCAAGCCCTCCGGTGACGATAAAAGAATCGAAATGGCCCGCTTGATACAACGATAATGCGTAATCCAACCGTTCAGCCAGTCCTGGACTCGGCTTGTTATCCCAGAGAACTGCGCCTAGAACGATTCCTACATCCGAATGAGATAATTCGCGATCAGACAATTTGTTATGGATGACCCATTGCGTATATACGAACCAGATCAGCCCACAAACAACGAAAAGGAGCACAACTCTTAAAATCATGCTCCCCTTCATTTTTGATCTCGTCCTTAACATATAGGCCCCGGTGCCGAAGCATCTCCAGGATGCGCATCCATACCGATACCGAACTCCGACCGCAAGTCACGCTCCGACATAACAAAGTATGGGAATAAGTGGGCTGTAATAATTCGCAGCAATTGCCGTGCCGTTTCGGTCGCCAACTCGTAATCCTCTTGCGTAATATCGCCATCGATCAGCGCATCGTCCAGCTCGTCTTCATCCATTAAAAAAACAGCCCCGGTTGGGAGCACTACAATATCCAAGAACAAATCATCGAACCACGGAACCCCTTGTTCCGTTACGCCTTGCGACTTGCAGATGTCGATGTACCATTGCACAATGCGCTGTTTGTCATCGAACATTGCGGTCACAATAAAGTTCTCATTCTGCGGAAAGTATTGCAGCCACGAATATCCTGCATCCGCTAGACACAGTTTCTTGCCGTCATATTCTTTCCAGAGTGGATCCCGAAGCCGCTCGATCGTATACAAAGTCACAAAGCCAGTAAACTCCGGTTTATCCACAAATTTCGATGTAAAGTGCTTACTGATAATTCTCCGCCAATTGGCGCGATCCGAAAATTTACGTTTCATGGGAATGACCCTCTCCATACGTTCTACTAAAAATCTTACCACAATTAGTAATCCTACACCAGTCATCCCCTACGGCCCCATGCAAAAAACATTCACACGCCCCTCGGTTCATAGGACTTGGAACTTCTTCTCCCTCTGGGATAGCACCAAAATCGATATGCAGACACGTTAAAGATCTCGATCACCCTATCACTCTCTTTCATGTTGTTGCAAATATGAACAGCGCCATAGACTTCTTGGTAAAGTTTCCAACAAAAAAAACGTGCCAAAGGCACGTTTTTCTCATCACACGAACTATTCTTCTGTAATTGTAATCGTATTAATCGTCACAGCCTCCATCGGCTTGCTTTTCTCTCGACCAAAATCATCGAGCTCCGTTGGCGTCGCAGCGATTTTCTTGACGACATCCATGCCATCGGATACTTTTCCGAAAATCGGATAGTTCGGCATGCTGTTCAAGGAGTCAATATCTGCGCCTGTTCCAATGAAGAACTGACTTCCCGCAGAATTCGGCGCGGTCGTCTTCGCCATCGCTACCGTGCCTTCCTCATACTTGTGCGGGCCGCCAAGCTCATCTTGAATCGTATAGCCAGGACCGCCTGCGCCTGTACCTTCCGGGTCACCCGTCTGTACCATGAAAGTCTCGATTATCCGATGGAACGTGATGCCATTATAGAAGCCTTCTTTCGCAAGAAACACGAAATTATTCACTGTAATCGGAGCATCCTTCGCGAACAATTCAATCGTGAAGTCGCCTTTAGATGTCGACACTTTGGCGGTGTATTTCTTATTCTTATCGATCGCCATTGCCGGTGCTTCCTTCCATGACTTCGATTGCTGTTCCGTTCCTGCATTCGATTCTGGTGTTGGCTTCGGTTGCTCCTCAGTCGCGTTCTTGTCTCCACAGGCACTTAAGATGAGTACCGTGGACAGAACCATGATCAGCATGAGCATCCATCGGTTCAACGGTTTCTGCATTGATTAACACGCTCCACATTTGTTCATTTATTGGATTTGTGCGGTATCCATGGAAGCCGCATTTCCTTGTTTGTCTTTTCCCTTGTCTTTTTCTTTATCTTTGTCTTTTCCGTGACCCGGATTGCCAGCATCCTTGTTTCCAGTTGTCTCGGGGACAGCCACGCCCTGGTCTGGGTTACTCGTACCCTGATCGACCTGACCGCCATTAGAATTATCCGGGTTTCCGGGATCTGGTGTTACACCGCCGTTCCCATCTGGATTCTCCGTCGATGGATCTGTACCATCCGTGTTATCCCCGCCTTGATTCGGGTCAGTCTCTGGATTATTCGGATCAACTGGTGGTACTTCAATATCAGGTAAATCATTATCGATCTTAATACTAACCTTCGCAGATGGATCTGTCTCTATATTTGCATTTGCCAAGTACGCCGTTACGTAATATTCATATTGCGCATTCGGCACGACTTGAATATCTTCATAACTGTTCGATGCAACTTCTCCAACCATCGTGAACTTCGATTCTGTAGATTCTTTACGATAGACTCGGTACGTCGGCTGATTATCGCTAGACAGCGCCGACCAGTTCAGTGTGACAGACTGCGTAGCCGCTGCATAGGAAGCAACTAGGCCATTAACCTTTTCTTCCTTCACCTTCTCTTCAACGACACCGGATGGCTTCGAGAATTCACCTTTCTTCTTGTTCGCCAGCGCCTTGGTCATTACTTTCTTAAAGAGTGAAGCCGCTTGGCTCGACCCCTTCTTCACAACATGGTCTCGGTCTGTTTTATCATACCCCATCCATACGGCGCCTGTCCATTCAGGTGTATATCCAACGAACCAGACGTCCCGGTTAGCGCTGCTCTTAAATCCTTTAATTCCGTGCTGCGTCGTACCTGTTTTCCCTGCTGTAGGTCTTCCACTGATCTTCGCAGCTTTACCTGTCCCGTTATTTACAACCTCTTGAAGGACGTTCGTCATGTAATATGATGTTTGTTCTTTCATGACGCGATCGCCTTGGCCTTCTTTGAACGAGTAGACCGTTTTATTATCCCGGTCGACAACCTCTATAATAGAGTGTGCCGGATCGTAATATCCGCCATTCGCGAAGGCGCTATAAGCTGTCGCCATCTGGATTGGCGATGCCCCATACGTTAGTCCTCCTAGCGCAATGGTCAAGTTACGATCTTCAGGCACCAACGGGATCCCTAATTTCTTAGAGAACTCATATCCCGTCTTGACACCAATCTCATTCAATAACCATACCGAAGGCAAGTTAATCGATTTCTGCAATGCATACGTGAAGCTTACAGCACCAATATACTTATTGCTTCCTAAGTCAGAAGGGCTATAGTCCCCGAAGCTCTGCTTATCATCCCGCACTGTCGACCAAGGGAAGAACTTCCCAGTCTCTAGAGCAGGACCATAACTTGCAATTGGTTTAAAAGTAGAACCTGGCTGCCGCGGTACTTTCGCCCGGTTCAAGCCTTTACGAATGTAATCGCGACCGCCCGCCATCGCAACGAGCCCACCCGTATGTTGATCCATGATAACCATGGACCCTTGCATTTGCTGCTCGTCCTTACTCTTCTCGAAATTACTGTCATCCGCGAATTCTTCCTCAACAGCGATTTGAGCCTCCGGAACGAGCGTTGTATAAATCTTGTAACCGCCACGGTTGAGTTCATCTTCCGTCAACCCTGTTTTCTCACTCGCTTCATCGATTGCATAATCCAGAAACGCCGATGATATACGTTTGGTTTCCGTTTGAACATCCGGATTGTAATCCACTTTTGCTGCAGTATTCATCTGCTCTTGCGTGATGTAGCCTTGGTCCGCCATCAGCTTCAGAACAACGCCGCGTCTCTCCTTGGATTTCTCCGGATTCGATAGCGGGTTATAAGAAGAAGGTGCCTTCGGCATCGCCGCGAGCGTCGCTATTTCCCAGACCTCAAGATCTTTCAGATTACTTTTGCCGAAATAGCGAATACTTGCTGCTTTAATCCCATAAGCCCCTTTACCGAAATAAATTCGATTCAGATACATTTCTAGAATCTCATCTTTGGTCTTATGATTCTCAAGCGCGAGGGCAATCGACACTTCCGTTGCTTTCCGGAAGAACGTCTTATCATGAGACAAGAACAAGTTCTTCGCTAACTGCTGGGTAATGGTACTACCACCCTCAACTTTGCTGCGGGCAATAACGTCCTTCACAGCCGCACGTCCGATGGACCAGAGATCGACACCTTGATGTTCGTTAAACCGTCTGTCCTCGGTTGCAATAAATGCATTACGCACCATCTCTGGAATCTCATCAAATGTCACAGGCTCTCGGTTCTCAGCGAAGAGCTTCGTAAATTCATTTTTGTTCGCGTCATAGATGATGGACGCTTCTTCCATGGTCTCGTATTTATCGCCATTCTCTTTCAGTATGCGTTCCCCATTTAAGATAATCCATAAATACCCTGCGATCGCGCAAAATACTGCAATTGCAATCGTAAAAAACAAGAGCAGCATTCCTTTTTTCCACGTGAACGGCTTTTTCCCTTTCGACTTCGTCTTTGGCTTACTCGCCGTGCGTGATGAACGACTGTTACGTGGTTCATTAGGCATCTCTACCGACTCCCTTTCGGCGTTTTCTCTCTAGTAGTATGATATTAATCATTATACCGCATGAATGAAAAGAACAACCCATATCAGGGTTGCTCATCCAATCCATGACTATTTCATTAAACGAAACTTGTCGTGAAAAAGTTTCAAAAAAGATTATTCGCTTGCGCTGTTATCCTGTATGAGCGATACATTTCGCTGCGGTGTAAACGTCGAAATGGCATGTTTGTACACCATTTGCTGACGCCCTTCACTGTCAATCACAATCGTAAAATTATCGAATGCTTTGATCACGCCACGAATCTGAAAACCATTGGTTAAATATACCGTAACAGGAATGTTATCCTTACGTAATTGGTTCAAGAATGTATCCTGAATATTAATGGATTTGTTCATTATCCGTACCCCCACATATCATTTAGATTGTTTTGAAATATATTCAAGATCGAAGTGAAACTTTCCTGCTATTATATCACGAATTAGTTCCTTCTTCTTAGAAAAATTTTCTGGATTCGTTACATCGACCCAGTGAATATCTTGCATATGACGGAACCAGGAGAGCTGTCTTTTGGCGAATCTTCGGGTGTCTCGTTTGAGTAGTGTAACAGCTTCCTCGAATGAACATTCCCCTTCAAGATATGCCGCAATTTCCTTGTATCCAAGCCCCTGCATCGACACAAGCTGCCTCGAGTACCCTTGCTTCAACAGACGCTCGACTTCCTGAACAAGACCTTGCTCGATCATGACATCAATGCGTGCTTCGATCCGTTGATACAGGAGAGCGCGATCCATGGTGAGTCCAATAATACATAATTCATACGGCGATGTCTTGGTCTGTCCCGCTAGCTGTTCGGACAACCGGCTCCCTGTCAGATGGTATACCTCTAATGCACGAATAATACGGCGTTGATCATTCGGATGCAATCGATCGGCTGAGACCGGATCAATGGCTCTTAACTTGTCATGGAGCGCTTCAGCGCCGTGCTGCTCGGCATATTGAACTTGCTCTAGACGGAATGCTTCGTCAGCTCCGCGCTCTGTGAACTCGAATCCATAGCATACCGACTCCACATAGAGACCTGTGCCCCCAACAATAAACGGAAGCTTGCCCCGCCCCTCAATCTCTGAGATCAAGGTCGTGCAGCGTTCTTGAAATTCCGCGACGGAGAACGGTTCGTCCGGTTCGTGAATATCGATCATATGATGCTCGATACCCTCCTGCTCTGCAGTTGAGAGCTTTGCCGTTCCGATATCCATCTGGCGATAGACTTGCATGGAATCGCCTGAAATGATCTCGCAATTGAAAAATCTCGCGAGGTCTAGACTTAGTGCCGTCTTGCCAACTGCAGTCGGCCCAATCAACACGAGTAAGCGCGGTTTATGATTCGTTGTTGTCAATGTGTATCACTCCGTAAGCAATTTTGGACGGGTTGCGGTGAACACACGAGAACCCTAACCGTTCAAACTCTGTACTGTCACGCTGTTCCTTTAGTACGACAGTCTTGCGAGCAACACGCTTCGCATGTGCAATACTCTCCTCAGATATCGCTGCATGATTCGCTAGATCGCGCAGCGAATTGAGCGCGCTCGAATCCATTAACGGTTCCCTGAACATCGGATCGAAATAGACAACATCCACACTGCGATCCGGAAGCTCCTTCAGATATAGATCATGACTCGCATGCTTCATCTGAATCCGGCGCATGGCTTCATTCATCGATTCCACGTCTGTGTGGTACGTCTGAAGCCCTTCTCGCACGAGTGCGAATAACGGAAGTTGACTCTCTAGCGATATCACCCGACCGCCAGGACCAACGCCATAAGAGAACACGATTGAATCCGAACCGAGGCCCGCTGTACAATCAAGTACGATATCGCCAGCTTGAATGCCAGCCATATCGAGCATGGGATCATGCTCTCCTCGGATGAGACGTTTGACTCTGACAAATGACATACTCGGGTGGAAATGCATCGCTGGCTTCTCCGGATGAACATACCGAACCTCTTGATCCGTGATGATAATCATGTCCGGATCTTTGTAAGTCGAATAGAGCTTCGAGACCGAACGCCTCTGCCTTGTAACATATCGACACTGAAGCTCTTGCGCAAGCTGCTGAGCCCGTGTCACGGACTGCTCGGAAGACGAATCTGCCGTCGTAATGATCATAACCTCACCCTTATTATAAGACTAACAACAGGTAATTCTCAAATTTACATCACCCGTTTGAACATTTTTTCCAATTCATAGGTTGAAAAACTAACAACAATCGGACGTCCGTGCGGACAAGTATATGGCTGCTTGCATGCTGCCAGCCGCTCGATAAGAACCTCAGCTTCGAGCGTCGTTAGCTTCTGATTCGCTTTGATCGAAGCTTTGCAAGAGCACATAATGGCTGATTTCTCACGAAGCTTCGCAATATCGACGGATTTTTCTTGCAGGACCCAATCAGCCATCTCTTGAATCAGCGATTCGGCCTCCCCTTCCGGGAACCAGTGCGGATAGGCACGTACAAGGAAGGTTTGTCCTCCGAAATGTTCCAGCAGCACGCCTGCTTGCTCGAACAACGGAATTCGCGCCTTAATCATCTCCGATTCCGTAGGCGTAAACTCAAGAGTGATCGGGAGCAGCAGTTCTTGGGAAGCCGCCGCTGGGTTGCCGAATTTCTCATAATAATACTCATAATTAATACGTTCATGCGCCGCATGTTGATCGATTAGATATAATCCGGTATCATTCTGCGCAATTAGATAGGTGCCATGCATTTGGCCAATCATCGATAACTCAGGGAATGCGGGCAATGTCATGCTCGCCTCCGGCGCCTGATACAACTGCTCCATCGCCTCTGAGGATAGTGGGTTCGAAGCCTGCTGATTCTTCGTTCCATACGTTTTTGAGCTATCATTTCCTCCACCTGCATAATCAGCATAAGAACCGCGTTCACGTACAGCTGGCATTGGTTCGAGGAAGCTTCTGCGATCTGCATCATAAGACTTGCGATTCGGCTCCGCTTCCGGCAGCCCAATATTCACGCGTGCCTGAGGCGCCACTCGGAATCCTGAGTCTTCTGATCGGCTTGGGCTAATGTATGGCGTCGATGGCGTGTTCACGGATGCTTCCGTCGACGTTCCCGCTTCTCTTCTCACGAACTGAAGCTGCTCCTGAATATATGCAGCCTTATCCCCGCTTTTCGGCTTTGCCGCTGCTGGGATAAGCACTTGATCCTGCAACGCTTGACCAAGCGTCTGCTGAACGAACTGGCACAATTCCGCTTCTTTGCTGAAACGCACTTCGAGCTTCGCTGGATGCACGTTCACATCGACCAGCGTAGGATGCATTTCAAGATGTAGAACGACCAGCGGATAACGATTAATAGGCAATAACGTGTGATATGCTTGCTGGATCGCTTGATTGAGCGCATAGTTCCGGATAAACCGTCCATTTACAACCGTGGAAATTGCATTCCGGTTCGACCGCGTCTGCTCCGGTTTGCAGATATACCCCGTCAAGCGATAATCCAGCTGCTCCCCTTCGACTGGTATCATCGATTTGGCGACAGATGTGCCATAAATCGCCGCGATTACTTGGAGCAGATCTCCGTTGCCTAAGGTCTGCAGCAGCATATTCCCATTATGACGAAGCGTAAAAGCAATTTGAGGATGCGCAAGCGCCATGCGATGCATCGTATCCGAGATATGTCCAAGTTCTGTCTGGATCGTCTTCATATATTTCAATCGCGCTGGCGTGTTATAGAATAATTCCTTCACGGTAAAGTCGGTCCCGCGCGCAGCATTAACGTCGCCGTTCATTTTGAGCGAACCGCCTTCAATAACGATACGACGCCCAAGTCCGCTATCTTCGGCAGAAGAAGTACATTCTACCTTCGAGACAGCCGCAATACTTGGCAAGGCCTCGCCGCGAAATCCTAGGCTGCGAATCTGGAATAGATCGCGGCCATTCGCAATTTTACTCGTCGCATGACGATAAAATGCGCGTTCGCAGTCTTCCGCCTCGATGCCAGAACCGTTATCGGCGACACGAATCATCTGAAGCCCGCCTTCCTCCACGGTCACATCGACGCGCGTACTCCCTGCATCGATGGCATTCTCGACAAGCTCCTTGATGACTGAAGCAGGTCGTTCGACAACTTCACCGGCAGCAATTTGGTTGGCGATATGCTCGTCCAATACATGAATTCTCGACATCCTTCATCCCCCTCTTCCGTTGTCCGTCACGCTAATCCTTTGACTTGCTGCTTGAGCTCATTTAACAACTGCATCGCTTGCAGCGGCGTCATATTCATAATATCCGCAGCTTGCAGACTCGCGATGACACGCTCTGCACGGGGATCAGCCTTCTTCACAGGTTTCGTGGAAGAGAAATCTTCATCGCCGAAGATCGACAGCTGCACGACGCCTGTGCGCTGATCGGCTTCCTGATCCGCCACCTTCATCGGTTCGACTGGCGCAGCAGCTTGTGTCATTGGAAGGGATCCTTCTTCTACAGCAACTGCTGCCTCTCGTACGACTTTCTCTTTCCCTTCATGCGTTGCTTCGTTATATTCGAACCCTTGCAGCAAGGTATAGGCCCGATCGATAATCAGTTCAGGCAGACCAGCCAACCGTGCGCAATAAATTCCGTAACTTGTGCTCGCTGCGCCTGGGATCAATTTTCTTAAGAATGTTACATCATTGCCATTCTCTTGCACCGCCATACAATAGTTGCGAAGTCCACCCAGACTACTCTCCAGATGGGCAAGCTCATGGAAATGCGTTGATACGAGCGCTTTACAGCCAATTCGATCATGAACGTATTCGATCACCGCTTGCGCAATCGACATCCCCTCGCTCGTCGAGGTGCCGCGGCCTAACTCATCAATGATCACTAGGCTGCGCGGTGTGGCTTTCTCCGTCATGACCTGAATATCCATCATTTCCACCATGAACGTGCTCTGTCCGCCGATCAGGTCATCGGCAGCGCCGATTCGTGTAAAAATACGATCGATCATTGGAATTTCCGCTTGCTCAGCGGGAACGAAACACCCCATTTGCGCCATGATGCAGATGAGTGCAACTTGACGCATATACGTACTTTTACCTGCCATATTCGGTCCTGTAATTAAGAGAATCTGCTCCTCATCACGAATCAACTTCGTATCATTGGCGATAAATGTCCCGCCATTCATCACGGCTTCGACAACCGGATGACGACCCGCCTTCACGATGAGATCCCCACCATCGGTTAATACTGGCTTCACCATACGATGCTGGGCACTAACCGTCGCAAGCGATTGGTAGACATCGACCTCTGCAACCTTCTCGGCAAGCTTCTGCAACCGCGTAATCTCTGCCGCAATCCGCTCGCGCAGCTGAACGAAGAGACTATACTCCAAGTCAACCATTTTCTCTTCCGCTTCCAGAATGAGCGATTCCTTCGATTTCAACTCGGGTGTCACATAACGCTCAGCATTCGCAAGCGTCTGCTTCCGCTCGTAACGCCCTTCTGGCAACGATCCGATCTGCGACTTCGTTACTTCTATATAATAGCCAAATACTTTGTTAAACCCAATCTTGAGCGACTTAATGCCCGTCGCTTCTCGTTCACGACGCTCCAAATCCGCAATCCACCGCTTGCCGTTTACGTTCGCTTCACGAAGTTGATCCAGATGTTCGTCATACCCCGTCCGAATGAGGCCGCCGTCCCGCACAGAAATCGGTGGCTCGTCCATCACCGCAGCCTCGATCCACGAGAGGACATCGGTGCAGCTGTCCACATCGGCGGCGAGCTCGCGAAGTGTCGACGAAGGCGAGTTCAGGCACAATTCTAGCAATGCAGGAATCTGCTGCAGCGAAGTTCGGAGTGCGATCATGTCTCTACCATTCGCGTTCCCGAAGGCAACCCGGCCCACGAGACGCTCAAGATCATAGATTTCCTTCAATTGCTTGCGTATATCTTCTCGCACGATAAATTGATGGAACAGCTTGTCTACAGCTTCGAGACGGGATTCAATGGCCGCTCGCTGCATTAATGGCTTATCAATCCATCGGCGTAATAACCTAGCTCCCATAGACGTTTCCGTCTGATCCAAGAGCCAGAGCAGCGATCCTTTCTTCGCGCGCTCACGCACCGTCTCCACCAATTCCAAATTCCGTCTCGTAAACGGATCGAGGATTAAGAAATGCTCTGGTTCATAACTGCGTATTTGCGTCAGCTGTCCAAGCGACCGCTTCTGCGTCTCATTCAAATAGGCAACCAAGCGCGATACGACACGTCGACGCACGGCTTCCAGTCTCGACCATGCTGTATCGCCAAATTGGCGCACGACAAGAGCATCGTCGCTCTTCAGCCACGACGTTGTGAGTACCGGTTTCCCCAGCGTAAATTCTTGCCGAACATGCGGAAGCAATTCCTCGTCACAGAGAATTTCGGATGGAGTGTATATATTCATTTCGTCGAGCAACCGCTCATTGGAATGAGGGAATGAAGTCACATACAGTTCACCTGTTGATAAATCACAAGCAGATAGGCCAAGCTGCCCATCCAAGACAGATAAACAGACCATGTAGTTATTCGCGGCTTCGCTCGACATGCGGCTGTCCATCACCGTACCCGGCGTCACGACACGCACGATCTCTCTTCGCACGACGCCTTTTGCCGCCGAAGGATCTTCCACCTGCTCGCAAATGGCTACTTTATATCCTTTTTCGATTAATCGATGAATGTAGTTTTCAGCGGAATGATAAGGAATTCCACACATCGGAATTCGTTCTGCTGCGCCGCCTTCACGGCCCGTCAATGTGATCTCTAATTCTTTGGAAGCAAGAATGGCGTCATCAAAGAACATTTCATAGAAATCGCCCAGACGGAAAAATAAAAACGCATCCTTAGCGTCAGCTTTAATCGATAAATATTGCTCAATCATTGGCGTATATTTGGCCATGTCCGAACCTCCACCTCTTTCATTACCGTCTCATTATAACAGAAATGACGGTACAGATCATTGAAAGGGAGGGATTTTCCACAGCTTGCGAATATCTTGCTGCTCATCCCATGGGACGCGGTGCCTGATCCGATCCATGAGCGGCTCTATGTACCCTGCATATTTCCCATAAGAAGGAAGCCTTAATAAATCATCGTACAACGATTCGAAATAACCGGCGAGTAAGGAGGAATTGCCTGCATAAAAAGCTTCAACCACCCGTTCATCACGCGTATAGCGCAATGTTAATGAACGGTACTCTGAAGCGACGAGCTGCGCAAGCGCAATGACACCTTTGGTCACCACCGGAGAGACCAGCCAGCTAGGCAAGGTTCGATATTCGAACCCATGGTGAGGCTGAACGCGAAAATCCCCAAGCACACCATACCTCGGTCTTCGTCTCGCGGATGTGTTTGCCTCAATGATCGCTAGGGGGAGCGCGATATAATTATCTAATACCCGAAGCAGCTGAGCATTTAACCAAAGTCCGCTGAAATGAATATGGCCTCCGATCGCAAGTCCGGGCATAGGCATACCGCCAGCAAGCCAGCGTAAATGTCGATCCGGAATCGATCTGGCTGCCATTTGCATCGTTCGCATTAATTGGATGATCAGTTCCCGCGGCTCTTCGCGTGGCTCCGGTCTAAGCTCGACGAGCGGATAAATCGGCGAATTCATCGTCACGGTCTGCTCAAGCCCTTCTTCATCCAGTCGATTCCCACTGCTTCGAATCCAGACGGCATCGCAACCGACGGGACCATCCTTCGGCAAATATTTCGATGCAGACACGGTCTTGCCCAGTTCCGCGTCATACAGAATAAACTCGGGGTCCATCCCGAGCATCGCTGGTGTTGTTCGTTCTGCTTCCAACCGGAATCGATCTCGATCATGAATCATCGCCAGCGCAAATTGTGTTGCGAGTTCCTTGGAACTGAGCTCTGGCGGGGATAGCAATGACACCACTACCATCCCACCGCTCTGCTGCTGCTCAATATGAACTTCCCCAATATCCCAACCAACGCAATAGAGTGCGCGAATTGCCAATCGGCAAATACGACGAATGACAGCATCTGAGCGGTCTAAATCGATAGGCTGTTCCGAAGATAGGCCATTTGGCCCGATAAGGACACCACGATGAACGGCAAGCACACGCAAATGATAGACATGTACGGTATATCGTCGTATGCCCTTCTCTTGCGAAATAGGTATTCCATGTCGAGCTAATATTGTGCTTAAATCCACGTCCTGCCGGCGTTGTACATACGATGCATCACAATTGGTTCGATAGATGAGAGCTTGCGGCGTATGAAGTCGATTAAGCCAACGGTTCGTTGACTCATCTGATCCTTCCCAGCGAACCCACGTCAAGGTCTCGGATTCAGAAGTAAGCCTAGTCAGAGGCATCAGCTCATCCGGATGTCTCATGACCTTTCCTTCCTGGCCGCATCCCTGCCGAAGCGCGCGTATTAGATCATGAGGCGGATGATTTCTGGCGAATTCCAGAGCCATTCCTTCTCCGTCCGTCCATATCCACGTATTCATCCCGCCACCCCGTTTCACGCACACCGAAGATTTTGAGCAGGAACCCTGCTTCCAAACCCTCGTACAACGCCATTCGCATACGATCCGTGAATATCAAATGACTCGTGCCACTCCCTAATTAATATTTCAAAAAAAAGGAGGGCTCCTGCCCTCTACACCGCCCCTCTAGATGCATATATTAGACTATCGAAGCCCTCATACTTCATCGTCAAGCAAATCCGGGTCTAGATCGTCATATTCACCGTCTTCATAGCTGAAATCATAATCTTTGTCATCATGATCCGCGCAGCCGTTCGGGCAGACCTTGACACAGACTTTGGTCTCAGCGACCATCTCAACAGCAAATTCGCGTTCCACACGGATCGATACACTCGACTTGTTAGAAGATACGCTCGCTTCTACGCAGTTCGGCTCTTGCGTTGCCTCCGCAGCCACCTCTTGCGTCGATGCTCTATGTTTCGGATCCAGATACGACAGTGGAACGTGTTCTACATAAGATACCGTTTCTTTGGCTACATCCGTTTGCGAGTTTTTGTCGTATGAATACCAAATGTTGATATCGTAAGTACCAATAACTTCAATGCCGTCGCCTGCACGAACTGCTTCGTACTGATGGTTTATAACCCATGCCCCCAGGATGCTGGTTGGATTATGAGGCGGAGTCACGGTATGTGTTACGGTAGAGAACTTACGACCCTTGCCGCAGACTGCTTTCGTAATAATCTCTCTACATTGATGTTTATCTGCTAATGCCATCCTTTTAACCTCCTCCATACAATCATTCATTTAAAGTGTATGCAGGACATAGGCGAATGTTGATAAAATGGTCAAACATAATTTTATATGATTCTCATCTAGCAAAATAACCCCACAAAGTGGGGCCTTGACTTCGAAGTTGATTCAGGTACTTTGCGGGGGGCCCCGAAAAATCCTATTGTTCAAAGAGATCAATGTCGACGCTGTTTATCCTTCCGCGCAATAGCCAGAAACTGCTCAAGCTCGCGACATAATTGAAGAATCGCTGAACGAACCTCGAATTCCGACCGCGTTGCCGGCAACGGCATTTGTTTAGCCTCTTCAATGAATTCATTTAATTTGGCTACCGACAATCCGGTATAATAGCTAACTTTGACGTCCTCGCTGAGCAAATGAAAGAGATCCGCCGCCTGATCGCCCTGCGGTAGGTTCTGATACACATGGGAGAGCAGATCAAGCATGCGCTCTACGGAATTCAACTGCTGCTGCCGCATATAGAAATAGGTGTACCAGCCTTCATCCGTGCGCAGCAACTGATTATCGACACCACGCTTCGAGAGCGCAATGCCTTGCGCCACCACGCGCTCCACGGAGAGCAGCTCCTGCCCGTCCCACGCATAATTCACATCCCGAAGATTCCGTTCAATTTGCACGAAAATATCGGAGAACAGCTGATCCACTTGCGTACGAAGCACCATCAGTTGCTTTTCCATATTCGGCATATACAGCAAATTCACGATCGTCGCTGATCCAAGACCAATGCCCACGGAGAGCAGCTCATTTCCAAGCGTATGCAGCGTAATCGATTCCGCGCCAAAAATATGGAATACAGCCACCGTACTTGGAATAATCCCGTCCTTCATCCCGAATCGTGATAGGAGCGGAAAAGCCACTAAGATATAAACCGCTAGAGCAAAAATTTTGAATCCCAGTATGTAAAATAGGAAACTCCCCAAAAGTAGAGCAAGGATAGAAGCGCAGAAACGCTCCGTCACGACCCGGATGCTCCGTTTCCGTGTCACATCGACACCTAGAATAGCAAGCAGCCCCGCTGACAGCGGAGCTGGTAATCCAATCCACTGTGCGACGAGTATCGCAAGCAACGTGGCAATGGCAGTTTTAACTACACGAAATCCCATACAAGTCAACCCACTTTACAAAAGATCATTGAACTCTATGGTACTCTATTTCGCGTGAAGGAACAACTTGGGCAACGGGATCACGTCAGCTTGCGCTCCAAATAAGCGACGAACTGGTACATCACCGTAGCCACGACGGCAATCAGGACGAGCGTCGACAGCACCAGAGTGAAATTGAACACTTGGAACCCATAAATAATGAGGTAACCAAGTCCTACCTTCGAGACAAGGAATTCCCCGACGATCACGCCCACCCAAGCCAATCCGACATTGACTTTCAGCGTGGAGACGATGGCAGGAAAGGATGCTCGTAAGATCACTTTATAGAAGACATCCCGTTTGCTGCCGCCGAAGACTCGAATGACTTTGACGTAATTTGGATCCACCTCTCGAAAGCTCTGATAGACGGTAAGTGTGGTAATCATTACGGTAATAGACAAGGTGGTTGCGACAATCGCCATGAAGCCGGGCCCAAACCCCACAATAAACAACGGTCCGAGTGCGACCTTCGGCATACTATTGAAGACGACCATATAGGGATCGAGGACTTTCGCAGCGAAATCCCACCACCAGATCACCGCGGCAAGCGCCGTTCCAAGCAGCGTCCCAAGCACAAATCCAACAATGGTCTCGCCGACCGTTGCGCCTAAGTGCACCCAGATCGACCCGTCAATCATGTCATTGTAGATTTGCATGAATACTTTGCTCGGAAAGCTAAATAACAGCACATCGATCCATTTATTCCGACCTGCAATTTCCCACAGGGCTAAGAAAACAACAAGAATTAACAATTGTGTACAGAGTACTTGGCGCCCAAGTTTGCGTTTGCGCAGTACATGGGCTCGATGAAGCTCTTGAATCGGATCGGTTCCCGCCATAGTCGATTTCATGATGTCGTCCTCCTTTCCGTCGATTCAAGTTCTTTCCAGACTTCATGAAACAACGCATTAAATCCTTCCTGCTCGCGAGCATAGAAAGGTTCCGCGCTTCGTATCGCTTCCGGAATCTGGAACTCCTTCCGTAATCGTCCTGGATGCGACTCGAGCACGATCACGCGATCGCTAATGGCCACGGCTTCCGACAGGTCATGCGTAACGAGAATTGCTGTCTTCTTATGCTGCTTCATCGTGAAGGCGACAAGGTCCTCAAGCTGCAGCTTCGTCTGATAATCGAGTGCCGAGAACGGCTCATCAAGCAATAGAATATCGGGCTTCGTCGCAAGTGTTCGCACGAGAGCTACTCGCTGACGCATCCCGCCCGATAATTGATGCGGATACAGGTTGATCGCATGCTGCAGACCCATCTCTTCTATTAGATGTAATGTATATTCCCTAGATGCTGCATCCTTCTGACCCGTGAGTTCAAGTCCAATCATCGCATTCTCCTGAATCGTACGCCAAGGGAACAGGTAATCTTGCTGCAGCATATAGCCTACCGCAGGAGTTGGTCCTTGCACGGCTCTTCCGAGTACTTGCACCTGCCCTGAAGTTGGCAGCAAGAGACCTGCAATCATCGAGAGAATGGTCGTCTTGCCGCATCCACTCGGTCCAACTAAGCTCACGAATTCACCAGTCTGTACGGTAAGGGAGAACCTGTCAATCGCGAGCGTCGCCTCTCGGTCTGTGACATATACTTGTGTAACGTCCTGAAGCCCAACCTCGGGAACCTTTGACATCGCCTCTCCCTCCCCTACTATTTCATTGATTTTTCTGCGTACTGCGTATTGACGATTGATTTATACTCGACTTTGGATTTCAGTTCACCTGCTGTGGACATGACATCCATCAGATTATTCCATTCCGATTCATCCAGAATCGGGTCTGTTGCATAGGAACCCTGCTCTTTGTACCGCTTGACGACCGATATCGCGATTTCCCGATCGGTATCTTTGAAATAAGGAAGAATCGTATCCGCAATCGCTTCCGGCGTGTTGTCTTGCACCCACATTTGCGCTTTATGCACCGCATTCGTGAATTTCTGTACCGTATCACTGTTCTTATCGATGAAGCTTTGCTTTGTCATAAATACGGTATAAGGCAATTTTCCGCTCTCCACGCCGAAGGACGCGATCACGTGGCCTTTGCCCTCTTTCTCGAAGATCGAGGCCTGCGGCTCGAACAATTGCACATAATCCCCTGTACCTGAAGCAAAAGCAGTAGCAATGTTCGCAAAATCAATGTTCTGTATCAACTCAAGATCTGTTTGCGGGTTAATGCCGTGCTTCTTCAGCGTGAACTCGCCGGCCATTTGCGGCATGCCGCCTTTTCTTTGACCAAGAAATGTTGAGTTCTTAAGTGAATCCCAATTGAACGAATCCACCGCTTTCCTGGAGACGAGGAATGTACCGTCTGTTTGTGTCAGCTGCGCGAAGTTGATCACCGGATCCTCTGCACCTTGCTGCGCGACATAGACCGAAGTCTCCGAACCGACGAGGGCAACATCAATCACGCCCGAGAGAAGTGCAGTCATCGTCTTGTCGCCCCCAGCAGTCGTCTGCAGGTCAACTTCCAATCCTTCATCTTTAAAAAATCCTTTGGCCAGCGCAACGTACTCTGGCGCGTAGAACATCGATCGCGTCACTTCGCCGACTTTGACTTTGACCGGACCCTCGCTCGAAGTCGAACATGCGGATAGTACGATACTGCTGAGCATCACGATCACCAACATGCTAAGCCATGTTTTCCTTTTCAAACAAACCCCTCCCTGACCTTACTTTGGTATTAACAATGTATGCACTCGCCTAGGAAAGGGTTAAAGGAAGTCACGCAAGAAGAAAGGAACTCGTCGTCCTTTATCGGACGATAAGCGTATCTTCGAGTAATATAAGAACAGTTTATCCGTAAAACTTATAAACACTTATATTTACAGAAAAAAAGCGCCCAACGGGCGCGGGCGCTTCTTCTCTTTACTTATAATCATGTTGAAGTTGTTGATGCTGGGGGTGACTCCCCATCTTGTTCTTGCGTACCACGCCAATAACCACCGTCGTCACGAACAAGAGAATACAGATCGTCATCGCCGTGTAGAACAACCCATGGTACCCTCTTCCCGCAACTTCATGCAAGGCATCCATCATCGGCTGCTTCGTCGATGGATCTTGAATGTGGGCGAATCCTGCTTGCAGCGTGCTGAAATCCATCTGTCCTGTCATGGCCGGCATCGCACCAGCATCTGCTTGAATATGTGCTTCACTAAGATGCGACTGAATCGCATCCCCCATATGCATGAACGAACGAGCAAGGAAGCCAGCGAACAACGTAGGCGCAAGTGTTAATCCGATTTGACGCGACAATGAGGTTGTCGCAAGCGCAATCCCTTTGTTGTCCCCTGCATTTTCCGTCGCGAGGATATTCACCGGCGCCCCGAGCATCGAGCCGAACCCAACGCCTACCATACAGCTCGCGATGACCATCTGCCAGATATGCTCCACCCATACCGCGAATAACAGGAACCCGATCGCTGCAATCGCACTTGCTGTCAGCATCGTGAAGACTGAACCTTTGCGGTCTACCAATCGACCGCCTAATGCGGCGCCAGCGCCCGCTGCGAGAGCAAGCGGCGTGAACCAATAGCCGGACACGGCCGAATCAACACCTAAATATTGTTCAATAAAACCGGGAACGAAAATAATGGAAGCAATGATCGTACCGGATAACATCGCATAGAACAAGGTCCAGCAGAATACGCCGTCTTTAAATAGGAAGGTTGGCAGAATCGGATCCTTTGAAGATTTCTGTACCCCACGTTCTACGAACACGAGTATAACGAACAGCACGAGCCCTAAAGCAATAAACCCAAGGAAAGATCCGGATGTCAGACTATCGATCACATTGACCCCATCGAGCTTGGTTAATCCGTACATCATCGACAGAACCGCCATACTCAAGACGACGACACCGGCATAGTCCAGGCGTGCTTCCGTCAATTTCTGCTCTTCATGAATGAATTTCATGCCTAGCACGGCAAGTGTGATCGCAATCGGTACATTAATGAGGAACAACCAGTGCCAGCTACCCGTCATATTCAGAATGAAGGATCCGATGTTCGGTCCCAGAACGGATGCGATGCCATTCATTCCGCCGAGAATCCCGAGCATCTGCCCTTGCTTTTCGCGCGGAAACGTATTTAAGACGAAGGAACTTGCGATAATAAAAATTCCGCCGCCGCCCATCGCTTGGATGAACCGAGACACCAGAAACCAAGTGAAATTCGGACTTAAGGCAACCAATAAGGATCCTAGACCAAACAAGGTCACTTCGAAAATAAACAATTTTTTACGTCCATACCGGTCCGATAGTTTGCCGATAATCGGCACGCTTATCGCAAGACCCAATGTATATACCGTAATCGTCCAAGCACCCCATGTTGGCGATACACCAAAAGAACGATTCAATGTGGTGAGCGCTGCTGTAATAATGCCGTTATCCAGTGCGCCCATAAATACACCTACAGCAAAAATAATTAAGCTCCAGGTTAAATTCCGCTTCATCCCTCTCACTCCATTCACCTGACTTGTTGAGCATGATCCGCTTCCCATGTATAATGTCAGTATATAGTCACAAGTGACTAATTCGTAATATCGTAAGTTTACCACTTCCTTGCGTATAGTCAAGTATGACTAATCACGAATGGAATAATAACTTCTTGGAGGATTCACAAATGGACGAGCGTACATTACTCATTCTAGGGCTATTGAAATCCCAGAGTCAGCATGGATACCAAATTAACGATTTTATTGAACGCAATCTAGGGCGCGTATCCGATATGAAAAAGGCGACCGCCTATTCCCTATTGAAGAAACTGAATGAATCCGGATTAATTGAAGCGACGACAGAGCAAGTGGGTAATCGACCGGCGAAACAAGTCTACTCCATTACCCCCGCTGGCGAAGAGAAATTCTTCAAGCTGCTGCGCATGTCGCTTGTGCAAGTTAATGATTATTTGCCGCATGGTGATATTGGCATCTGTTTCATGGATCAATTGCCTGCGAACGAAGTGATCGGTTATCTGCAGGAAAGGCTGTCAAAAACGGAAGATTTACTCACAACCTATGAGCAAGTGCCTTCCCATGTGAACCATCTATACGGCATGAATCTGACCATCAAACATCGGATTGCCTTGTTCCGCTGCGACATCGAATGGATGAAGCAGACGATCGAAGAGCTTCAAACCCAACCCTAAATTCACAGTTTTTCATCCTTATGGAAATAATTTCTTTGCCAACGATGGCATGATCCGCTACAATGTTATGGAAAATATGTAAATAACAAAAGGAGCTATGTTCATGGATCCCATCCATACCCCCCCGCACTACCAACATTATCCACCAGTTCGGAAGACGAATTCGAAGTCGATTGCTGCGCTTGTGCTCGGCATACTAGGTGTCGTCGTTCCGTATCTTGGATTTATTATTGCGATTATCGCGATTGTCTTCTCTCGTCTGGCAGCCGGTGAAATCAAGCGGACAGGCGAAGAAGGACGAGGAATGGCGACGGCTGGTCTTGTGCTCGGCATCGTCGGCACGGTGCTGTACGGGATTATTATTCTTCTCGCCGTCATTGCATTTCTTGCCTTCGCAGCATCCGATGTCACGACGTTCTAGCTCGCGAGGCGGAACAACAAAAAAAGCTCATCCCCCTTACGGTGGGATGAGCTTTTCTATTATCTATCGTGTTATTGCAGGTTATATACTTCTTTGAATTTGTTCTCCAAATATTCGATGAGGTAGATCGGGCTCAATTCTTCACCCGTAATGCGCTCGATGATCTCTCCAGGCGTCTGGCTCTTGCCGTATTGATAGATCTTGTCCGTGAGCCATGCTTTGATCGGCGCGAGTTGGCCTTGTTCAATATAGCTGTCGAGCTCAGGCAGTTCTTTTCGCATCGTGTGCATGATCTGCGCGGCGTACATATTTCCGAGCGAATACGATGGGAAGTAACCAAAGCCGCCGCCACCCCAATGCACATCTTGTAACACACCTAGTGCATCCGTCGGAGGCGTAATGCCGAGATACTCCTCGTACTTCGCGTTCCATACCTTCGGCAGGTCCGCAACGCTCAATCCCTCGTTGAACAGCATCTTCTCAATTTCATAACGAATAATAATATGTAGATTGTACGTTAACTCATCAGATTCCGTACGAATAAAGGATGGTTCTGAACGGTTGATCGCGCGGTAGAACGTGTCTTCCGACACTTCAAGCTGACCTGGGAATACGCGCTGCACGTCTTTGTAGTAACGGTTCCAGAACAACCGGCTACGACCGATCATATTCTCCCAGAACCGGGATTGGGACTCATGGATGCCCATCGACGTACCTGTGCATAACGGCGTTCCGATCAAGTCCTTCGAGATGTTCTGCTCATAGAGCGCATGCCCGCCTTCATGCAAGGAACTGAACAACGAATTCGGAAGATCCTTCTCGTCGTAACGCGTCGTAATCCGAACATCCCCTGGGTTCAAACCGGTTGCGAATGGATGTACACTCACATCAAGTCGACCCGCATCAAAGTCATAGCCCATTTGCTCCAACAAAAAGAGACTGATCTCGCGTTGCTTATCAATATCGAATTTCTGTTCCAAGCAAGACATATCCGGCTTGTTGTTCGATGCTGCGATCGCTGCGACGAGCGGTACCGTTCTTGCACGCAATTCGCCGAACACTTCATCGAGCTTCGCTACGGTTAATCCCGGTTCGTACATATCTAACAATGTATCGTAACGCGTCGCTTTGGGACCCCACAGGTCGATGAATTGCTGATTATAAGCAACCACCTTTTCCAGATACGGCTTAAACAATTCGAAATTATTCGTCTCACGCGCTTCTTCCCAGATATTCTCCGCTTGGGTCGTTAGCACGACATATTCCTGGTACATTTTCGCTGGGATCTTCTTGCTCTTCTCATACTCTTTCTTGCACTCTTCGACGATCTTCTGGTTCATCTCATCCAGCTGTGCAAATACCTCGGGTTCAGACAGAGCCGTTACAAATTCCCCCATCTCATCGGATGTCGACAATTTGAACATTTCGGTCGATAGAACCCCGACCACCTCGGAACGTGCTTCCATTCCTTTTTTCGGCGCGCCCGTTCGTAAATCCCAATAGATCACACCAAGTGCTTCCTCATAGCTTTTAATTTTTTGAACCAATTCGCGAAAATCTTTCACTTGTTGTTCAGTCGATGGATTCATTCGATTACCGCCTCTCGATTTATTTCTCATGCAAGGGTTCACACTCACCTCTTGATGATACTTTTTGCAAAGCGTATAATCAACTGTTAAGAGAAAAAGATGATATATGTCACACTTGGGAGAGGAGAACCTGCATGTACATTCATCTGACAGACGATGCACGCGAAGCGATTAACGAGCGAATTGGCACGGGTTCGACAGCCTGTTATCTCACGTTGGTGTACGATACGGAAGATTGCGGATGCAACGGTTTGCCTGCGCTGCACCTCGTATCGACCATCGAAGAGACCGATGTCCTCGTGGATTCGAACGGTCCGCCGATGGCGACGGACAAAGCGCGCATGATCTATTTTGAAGAACGTATGAAAATCGATCGAAGCGGATCGTCCAGCTTCAAATTATCCAGTGACAGCCAAACTTACAGCTCTAACATCAAGCTCGTCGATCGTCGGAGCTAAGCGGTTGGAGTCCTATACTTATTAGACCTATTCGAGGAGGAATCCCTGTGTCAAATCTTGAGACCATTTTAGAATTCAACCATGCCTTCGTAGAACAGAAAGGCTATGAGACGTACAAAACGGACAAGTTCCCGGAGAAGAAGCTTGTCATCTTAACTTGCATGGATGCTCGCCTTGTCGAGCTGCTGCCTAAAGCGATGAACCTGAAGAACGGCGATGCCAAAATCATTAAGAACGCCGGCGCGATTATTACTCAGCCCTTCGGTTCCGTAATGCGGAGTATTCTCGTTGCGATCTACGAGCTCGGCGCCGAAGAAGTGCTGGTCGTGGGCCATCGCGGCTGCGGCATGACGAAATTGAATTCCGATAATATCGTAGAGAAAGCGTTAGAACGCGGAATCTCGGAGACGGTCATTACAACGCTTGAAAATTCAGGCATCAAAATGAACCGTTTCTTGCGCGGGTTCGATAGTGTTGAAGAAGGCGTCGTAAGCAGCGTCTCCATCATCCGCAATCACCCGTTGATGCCAAGCAGTGTCCAAGTCCACGGACTCATCATGGATTCAGAGACAGGGAAATTGGAAATGGCTGAAGTCAAATAAATCAGATAAGGTATCGGAATCAAAAAAAACACGCCGCACGATCAAATGTCGTGATGGCGTGTTTTTTATTATCTTTTTGTGATGCTAATGTTACCTGACGTCGTGCGCGCCTTGACCAGATCTTTTGTCGAGACGGTCGTCTTCGGAACATCGATATCACCAGTTGATGTCTCCACGTCGAAATAGCCATCAAAGGCCCCTGGAAGTGTCACATCCACATTGCCTGATATCGACTCCAGATGGAGTTCCGGCACTATTTGCAGCTGCGTTAATTCCACATTGCCCGAAGCCGTGCGGAGATTCGCTTTCCCCACATGGTCTTTCACTTCCATATCGCCAGAGATCCCTACCGCCACGATATCACCGCTCAACTGACTAAGACTGACGTTGCCTGATTTTATGCTGAGTGCCACTTGTCCTTGCAGCTGCTCCCCCGTAATATTGCCTGAAGTCGAACCTAACTTCACCTGTTCCGCTTCCAATTGCTTAATCTCCAGGTTGCCCGACGTTGTCTTAATCTGCACATCCTTCGCCTTTGCCAGTTCGACATCAAGGTTGCTGGACGTACTGTGGAGGTCCAGCTGATCCAGCCGCTCGCCCTTTGGCATGGCAATCACAAGCTTCTGATCCGACGAAAATGAGAAATTAAACACTTGGAATTTGAAATCCTGAGGCAGTTCCAGTTTCAATTGCGAATTCACGAGTTTGGCATCCTCGAGGGATGCGACCGTCTCCTTCGCAAGCTTGCCTGTCAGCTCGACATAGCCCGTTGCGTCTGTGCTCTCGATAAACTCCACATTGACATCATAATCGCTATCAAGGACGAACTTCTTCAGCTCGGCTGCTTGAAAATCCCACTTTTTCTTAAAATCGACTTCCTGCGAGTTCGGATCCTTGATCCCAACCATCAATATCCCAATAACCCCAACGACAATACAGCATGTCGCGATAAAATAAGTAAATTTACGAATCATCGTCCATCTCTCCCCATAACCACATTCTTATTCCACACGATATAGCGCAGCGTAAGCGCCAGAATCGATTTCCACATGTTCTTTACGCCGAATATCATGAACAGGCCGATACCAACCATAATGAGTGCGAGGAATATTTTGTACATAACAAACTGCCCATGGATGAGGAAATCCACAACGACGAGCAGCGGTGCAGCCAAACATGAGACCATAATTCCTGTTACGGCAACACCAAGCGAATATAGCGCAGCCATTAAGGGAATCACGAGCATAACATTCAGAAAAAATAATCCAATCCCCTTACCGATCTTACTCCCTATCGAAGACGTGCGTATCAGCTGTGGCTGTGACTTTGGTGTGTATAATTGAGGATCCACGTATCGATCGCCTAGAATCTCATAGGCCAACTCAACCGGATGACCCAGCTCCTGCGCAATCTCTTCCTCCGATTTTCCATTCTGCCGTCCGAATTCAAAGTGCGCTGCGTACTCTTGCAGCAATTCACTACGTTCCTGCACCGGCATTAATACGATATGTCTCTCAAGTAATGTCATAAACTCTGCTTTATTCAAGGGTCTCATCCTTCCCGATTAACTTCGTTACGCTTCCAACAAATTTACGCCACTCCTTGATCATTTCCTTCAAATAGATCTCACCCATTGGCGTAATCTGATAATACTTACGAGGCGGTCCTTCCGTTGATTCCTGCAAATAGGTCGAACAATATCCATCATTCACCAGCCGCCTTAATAATGGATAGAGCGCGCCCTCAGCCACTTCGATATGCTCCGACACTTGCTGAGCCAATTCGTAGCCATACTTATCTTGTTTATGAATCAAGTAAAGGACGCATAGCTCCAATACCCCTTTTTTGAATTGTACTTGGACGTTCACTCGGTTCACCTGCTTTATTTATAGTGTTATAAATCCATTAATCAGTACTGAATATCATTCAATACCTAAGAAGAGTATATAGCACACTACTGAACAATGCAAGATACTAAATGTAAATTATTACACATGCACGAAAAAAAGGGCCTCTGCCGCCCTTTTCTCTTAACCGATATCCTGTTGTCGTTCTCTTTGCCTTGCCGCGAGCTGACGCGCACGCTCCGCCACCACTTCGCTCCGGTCACGTAATTTATGACGATGTATAAGTTCTGGTTGCGACATATCACTTGGTGTCTTCCATGACAATCCCCGCTCGAAGCACAGCTGTTTGCACTGATCAATAAGCGACTCGTCGGCAAGCGGAACATTTAGATCCTCAAACCGCATATCATTTTGCTGCAATGCCTGATAACGATTTCGTAGCATGTCCATCCACTCTTCCGCGTGAATCCCGAGCTTCGTCAAATGATCCGGATTGCTGTGCTCGATCGTCGCCTGCATCATTTTCATCGCGCCTATGCGGTTCCCGCGGCGATGGTGATAGCTCGATACGGCTGCTTGAATGAGGCCTAGCCACGTCGTGGTGAACGGATCCTTCGCATCCACCTTCCAATGTTCTTCCATGATTTCATGGCACTCGAAGTAGTCCCTGGTTCCATGAAATTCGACTAGATATTCTAGATAAGCCTCTGGATAGTTCGTCATCCGAATCCCTACTCTCGTATGATCAAAATTTTCTATATCATTATTCTAATCGATTTAATAAAAAAATTGAAACCTCTTTCGCTAGTGTTCGTATTAGATGTGAGGAATATCATACACAACCTATAAAGGGGAATCAGAAAGCATGCGCAAATTGGTATTAGTCATGATGGCTTTCTTACTCATGATGGTCGTCGTTACACCAAGTGTGATCGATGCCAAGCCACGTGGCGGGTTCAAATCGGGTACGAAATCCTACAACAACACGCCGTCGAAGTCACAGAATAACGTGAATAAATCCGACAGCGGCACGAGCACCAAATCCGGAACGACAGCTACGACTGGTAAAAGAGGATTTTTCAGCGGCGGTAGCTTCTTAGGCGGATTGATGATGGGTGGACTTGCTGGTATGTTATTCGGAAGTATGTTAGGTTCCGGATTCATGGCCAATATGTTCGGACTACTGATCAACATTGCAGCCATCTTTATTATTTTCGCAATTGTTCGCTCCCTGTTCACTTACTTCATGAACCGTCGTAAAGTAGCAGATGGCGATCGCCATAGAAGGTACTAAGTTATGCGATTATCGATGGATGAGATCGTCAATGCCATCTGTATTCACATGGCAGAACGCAAACAAGTACGACCTACCGATGTTCTCGTTGAATTATGCTGGGATGAAGATAACGGATTTACCGCAGAAGTTACCATTCAAGGACGTCTGCAATATCTCGTCGAAGCAAACATGCTCGAGGCCATTGAACGTTATATGTTCTCCGAATACAATCGCCGTGTCTATCGCGACCAGATTCACTTGGATGTCGAAGATGAGATGTGGGCCGATATACATGATTAGAGCAAAAGGCAGCCAAAATGGCTGCCTTTTTTTATTGGGTTACCTGCAGGGAACACGGGAATAGGTTCATTACTTTTTCAAGATCCGATGAATGATTAACCACTCCGCAATCACGATATTGACCACTAACCCTACCCAAATATTGACCTCCAGCACGTGATTCAGAATGGCTTCGATCCCTTCGAACGGCAAGTCCTGATGTCCTGCCAGATAGATGACGATGCATAGCGGGGTAACGAGCCGCGCCGTTGCAGCAACGAGGGTCACGGCATAGTTGCGCGTCATCCATACGCCGTGAGCTGCGAACTTTCGCTGCCTCGCTGACGCGTATCCCTTCCACCCAGTAAACAGCCATAAAACCACTAAAGTCAAAAAGGCCATCTGTCGAATGTAACTCGACGTATACATGCCAACCACCAGCCCGGTAAGGCTACCGATCAGGACAAACCCAAGATAAAATCGCCCCACGATCCGATGCAGCTCCGGCCTTCTGCCTCGTAGCCAAGGGATGAACTGCAGCCAGCCTACCACAAGGGCAAGAAGCGATGCGAAGATATGAACGAGCAGCAAAGGATAATGAAGCGGAAACGAAGCATTAAGCTCCACTCGGCTCTGCCCAGGATCAAATAAAACATAAGGTGCTACGGCAAAAGCAGCGGCACCTAACGTAAGAAAGACGATCAATTTCCATCTGAATTGGATTTTCCGTTCCTCCACAGTCCTTCCTCCTCCGTGTCGATCTAATAAGCTATTTCAACGATGGTCTGCCTTAACGATGCGTCAGAAACGGATCGCAACATGAAGTCTGCCAAATCTTCGCGCGAGATGCCTTGCGCCTTCGGAAGGTGATGATTCGCTGCCGTCCGGTATATGCCTGTCTTCGCTCCGTTCGTCAACCGCGGCGGACGAATAACGGTCCAATTCAGCCCGGATCGTCGAACCGACGCTTCCATCCGATCCATATCCTCGTAGGGGTGTTTGTACATTCGTTGGATCACGAGTTGAATCACCAACCTTTGTAGGATCGGCGTATCGGGGGGAATGGCCAAGCCCGCTGAGGAAAGGCAGATCAACCGCCTTACCCCTGAAGCATACATGGCCTTTGCAATATTTTCCGTCCCCTCCGAATACACGGTCGTCGGCTTGCGATGATTGACGCCAAGCGCGGATAGAACCGCATCTTGCCCAGCGATCGATCGGCTGAAGGATGGTAAGTCCAGGACATCTCCTCGCACGATCTCCAGACGATCATGACGTATGCCAACCTTGTCTGGATTGCGTACGATGGCAGTCACTTCGTGTCCAAGCGCAAGTGCTTGCATCACCACTTGCCGCCCCGTACCGCCTGTCGCGCCGAATACAGCCATTTTCATCGATCGTTTCCTCCGGTCAGGCCTTCCACTACCCAGCGCACGATAGCCTTGTGTCCATCGATTGTTGGATGAAGTCCATCTATGCCCAGGAAATTCGCCATCGCCGATTGCCCGAAGCTCGCTTGTATATCAATGACGAGCTCCGGCATGCTGCGAATCCGTTCACCAACCTTGATGATGTCTTCGTTGCGCCAGCTGAGCTGACCCATCTGGAAGTAGGGATAGGCAGCCATTCGTTCTTCATCACATGTCGGCGGTGTGATCCAGATCCATGCCGATTGAGATCGTGCTGCGGCAATGCGACGAATTTCTTCGATGTTGCGAGCGGTTTCCTCCAAGCTAACAAGTGTTTTGGTTGCCGCAGAACTTATGCGCATCACATCGTTCGCCCCGATCATACAGAGAATCCAATCCGGCTGTCTTGCCATCACGCCGTTCATTCGTCCTAGCACGTGAGCTGTCGTATGGCCGGAGATACCCTCATTGATTAGACGGATAGCATCTTGTGGTCTCCGCAGCTCGAGCAGCTTCCTAAGAATTTCGAACCATGACACCAAATCATCGGTCGTGCTCTCCCCTAGTCCGACCACCGTCTCCCCCTGCTTGAATGGAAGGTGATCCACCCGATCGACAAAGGCCGGGTCTTCCAGCAGCTGCTGTGCTGCCACGTTTACCTGTTGTGACAAGGCCTCTCGTACACGTCGATACGTTGCCAGGTCCATACCATATAGAGCTGCTAGGACTCCCTCATCTATCTGTTGAACAAAACTTAACATTTTCTCGGGATGCTGGCTTTGGACAAGTTTTACCCATTGCGGGTTTACGTTAGGTTCCACCTGATCATCATTCTCCTTTTTTCTTCGAATCTTCTCATCAAGACGCTCTTCTTACGGTAATAACCGCACCCCAGAACAATAGTAAGGCAATGACTGGGTGAAGCGCCGCCACCACGAAAGTGGACGAGAAGACTTGCACCGTCAAGAACTGCATCACGATTAGCGCAAATAATCCAAGACTGATCCAGCGCTTGTGCCCCTTCATTCCACCCACAAATGTAAGCAAGAACATGATCAACGGAACGAGAGCAAACATCTGCACGAATGATTTGTGCACAGCCCAATTCGCCGCATCGGAGAACGAAGCCAATCCGGCGATAAATACTTGCGCCACGATACAAGCAAGAAACCCCCATGCTAACAGTTTGAACAAGAAGTTCCATATCTGCATAGCGCCATACCTCCCTCATGTACTTTGGTTGAACCATGCTCTTACACTAACTTGCGAATCTCACAAATCATTGGATGGAAAAGTCACAAAACGATCAACGATCCCTAACATTCCAATCAATTCATCCACGTGTTACAGCGGATATGCTACAATATTGCCAAATCATTGCATGACATCGTGTGGAGGAATGACGATGAGGAATCGAGGTACGGTATTAATCGTTGATGATGATCAAGAAATTGTGGAGTTAATGAAGGATTTTCTCGAAGACGAGCAATTCGAGACGGTCGAAGCGTATAACGCGAAGCAAGCGCTTGAAGCATTGGAACGTACGCGCATCGACTGTATTCTATTGGATGTCATGATGCCCGGCCAGAGTGGGCTTGAGCTGTGCAGACAAATTCGGAAAACGCAGGATACGCCCATCCTATTTCTTAGCGCACGAGGCGAGGACGTGGATAAAATTCGCGGACTCAGCATAGGCGGTGACGATTACATCGTCAAATCCGCTACGCCTGAAGAGGTGGTCGCACGGATCAAGGCCGTTCTGCGCCGCTACGGTAAGAACGAGAAGAATCCTAAGCTCGAGCAACACTTCGGCAGACTCGTGCTGGATGTCCTCGCGCATGAAGCCAGAGTTGATGGCATGCCTGTGCCGATGACACCCAAGGAATTTGACATCCTTCGCTTATTGGCGGAATATCCGCGTCAGGTGTTCACTTACGAGCAGCTGCTGCAGCGGTTCTGGGAAGGAATCGGAGACAAACACACCGTGACCGTCCATATCGGAAGAATTCGCGAGAAGATTGAGGAAGATCCGAGAAAACCAACACTCATCGCTAATGTGTGGGGCGTAGGTTACCGGTTCGAAGGGGTGCGACAATGAAGCCGCTGCGCATACGTAAATGGATGTTGATAGGTATGCTTATCATTCTCATTCTCCCGCGACTGTTCTATGAAATTCCTAGTCTATGGCCTCACCTTGTCGGGAATCCCTCCACGCTTGCACAGCAGCAGTCAGCCATAAATACCTTGGTACGTAAGATTAGCGATACGAACATCGCTAATTGGCATGATCCAGACTGGCAATCCAAAGTAAATGCAGAGCTATCCTCCTCCCACGTCGGATTCATCCTGCGCGATGCGTCCGACCAAGAAATCATTCATGCGGTCCCGAACGGATCAGAGACCATCCCGTCTCGGGAAGTCAGCTTCGTTGAGGGGGGTCATTTCCTTGGAAAAGCCTCCTTCTACATCCCCAAGGAGACAAGCGTCTGGGGGACTCTACTAGCCATCATCGCCGGATTATTCGCCATCTTATTTATTGGCTGGCAAATGGGCCGTGTAGTCGTGAAGCCATTGGAGTCAATGAGTGCAGCAGCGCGACGCATCGCTGGCGGCGACCTCGAGTTTCAGCTTCCTAAGTCTACCGTCATGGAAGTATCGGATGTCCGCAACGCCTTCCAAGCCATGGGCAAGGGGCTGCAAGAATCATTGATTCGGCAGTCCGAATTGGAAGAGGAACGGCGTTTCTTCATTAGCTCGATTGCACATGACTTAAGGACACCTTTATTTGCGCTGCGCGGGTTCTTAACGCGACTAGAGCGCGGTCTGATAAGTCAACCCGAGAAAGCACTGCGATATGCCGCAATCTGCAGCAAAAAAGCTGATCATTTGGAACGTCTCGTATCTGATCTTTTCGCTTACAGCCAGCTCACCTCCTTGAATCTGATTCAGCGGTTTGAGCCACTGGTGATCGACGCACTATTCGATGACATTGTGGCGGAATATCGACCGGCAGCCAAAGAAAGAGAGATCAAAATGGTCTGCGACCTGTCAGCTAAGGGGGGATTCGTCCACGGCGACGCGCATATGCTGCATCGAGCGATCGGGAACTTGATCGATAATGCTCTTCGGTATACCCCATGTAACGGCACCATTACTGTCTGTCTATACGTCGATGAAACTCGAATTCATTTCACGGTTGAAGACACAGGACCCGGGATCCCGGACGGCGTCCTGCCACATATCTTTGAAGCCTTCTATCGAGGAGAAGAATCGAGAAATCCGGCATACGGCGGCACAGGGCTTGGACTTACCATCGCGCAACGGATTCTAAGAGCACACCATGGCGATCTCTCTGCTCGGAATCGGAGCCTGACAGGCGGCGGAATATTCAGCGGGTGGCTGCCTCTAAATACTCAACCGCCGATCGAATCGGATTGAACTTCTGCATCCGTGCTCCCGCTCATATACTGAGGTGGAAATGGTCTGGCATGGATCACAAAAGGAAAGGTGGATTGTGGCATGAAATACAGAAGACTTGGCGGAAGCGGACTTAAGGTCAGCGAGATCAGCTTGGGCAGCTGGTTAACCTATGGAGGGTATGTGGAACGTGAAAATGCGGTGAAATCGATTCAAACCGCTTATGAATTGGGGATTAATTTCTTCGATACGGCGAATGTCTATGAGAATGGTGCTGCAGAAACGTTGGTCGGCAACGTGCTAAAAGACTACCCGCGCGAATCCTACGTATTGGCGACGAAAGCCTTCTGGCCGATGGGAGACGGTCCGAATGACCGAGGCCTGTCGCGCAAACATATTACCGAGCAAGCCCACGCCAGCTTGAAGCGACTCGGTCAGGAGTATATCGACATCTTCTATTGTCATCGGCATGACCCGGAGACGCCGCTGCATGAGACGCTCCGTGCTATCGATGATCTGATTCGCCAAGGCAAGGTGCTGTATGCCGGCGTCAGTGAATGGCAAGCCTCTCAAATTGCGGAAGCGCTAGGCGTTGCGGATCGTTATTTGCTAGACCGTATCATCGTGAATCAACCGATTTATAACATGTTCGATCGCTACATCGAAAAAGAAATCATCCCCCTTAGCGAACGTTCCGGCATCGGTCAGGTCGTATTCTGCCCACTAGCGCAAGGTTTGCTAACAGGAAAATATACGTCCGTGGGCGGTATCCCGGAAGACAGCCGTGCTGCCCATTTGGAATGGGTTCGCCAAGGGATCACGGATGAGAAAATTGCCAAGGTGCAGCAGCTTGCAGCCATTGCTTCTGAACTCCAGATCACGGTTGGAAACTTAGCGTTGGCATGGATTCTGCGCCAAGACAATGTATCCAGCGCGCTGGTCGGGGCCAGTCGTCCGCAACAAATCACGGAAAATGCGCAAGCCTCAGGCATCGAGCTCAGTGAAGACGTTCTGAATCGGATTGAAGAAATTCTGCAATAGATGGAAATAGAGGCTGTCTCACCGACGAATCGGTTAGAGACAGCCTTTACTGGAATCTGAATCTGAATCAGTCATGATTAGGACTTGATCAACTCGATATCGGGATACCGAGCACCGATGTCGTCCAACACAATCGTGTCATCCCCCTTCACATACTTGTCGAAGAACGATAGACTGACATCGCAAATGATACGGTGGGTATAACGTATATCCGCTTCCTTCCCTATGAACAATGGTGAGTAGAGTGGGAAGTCGGTGTAACTCATATGGTCCGTGTGTGGTATCGTTACGGAATATCCTCCCCCCGCCAACGCAAGTTGTCTGCGATGTAGCAACTCTTGCCATATGCCTTCATAGGTATCCAGCGACATGTCAGATGGATTCTTGACGGCTTGCTGATAGTGTATTTCCGTATCCTGTGCATTCATTAACATAAAAGGTTTGCCGATGCCTTGTTCCGGGGCACGTATTCCGTATAACCCCCCATCCATATCGATACCCGCCTTCACGCGGTCATCCTGCAATAACATCTGCATGGCCGCTGCCCCGCCGTAAGAATGGCCGAACATACCAATCCGACTCATATCGATTGCTCCTTGAAAGCGGCTGTCCGGTATCCCTCTGTTCAGTCGCTCCAATTGATCCAACACGAATTTCACGTCACTTACCCAGACAGGCATACGTGCGTCTAATGCGGGAATGCCGTCATCGAGCTGAGATCTGCTATATGTAACTCGGCCGTCTGGGAATACGGTAGCGGCCGCATCATAGGTGTGATCGATCGCCGCCACGATATATCCGTGACTTGCGAGCTCCTCCACCTGAAACGTATTGCTATTACGAAATCGATCCATGCCGTGCGAGAATACTAATAATGGCCAAGCTTGTTCCTGATCAGGCAGTAACGCTTCTAGATGCGAATGGGTCTTGACCTGCCCCAATTGCTCTAATGCAATAGCCGGAATGGATATCGACGTACCTAGGCCAATCGCAATTTCTTGAGGGGTTGCGGTATAGGGGGCTGTCGGTTCATCGCTACCGGTCTTTGCGGGATACCAGAGCTGTACCATCAATTCCCGGCGTATGCTTGGATCCTTGGCATATTCCTCCTGTCGCTTATCATCCGTAAAGTGAAAAGTCATCGTTCCTACAGCATAAGGTCCGGAAGGTTTATCCAATGAAAATACAGGCATAAGAATCGGCAGCGCAATCGCCACGAACATATATAATCCGAGCACCCCTCCCTTGCAAATTCGAGACACCGCAGAAGCGGACACCGTATATTTACTGGGATCGATAACAACTTGCAACAGGATCCATACGAACATCAAATATGCGGGAATCATTTGTGATCGATAACCTTCCAGTCCGATTTGCAGCGCTGTTATCACTGCAGCAACGCCGATGAGCATGACATTGCCTGGAGACCCTCCCCTCCGAAAAAATAGCAATCGGACTAAAATTAAAAAATGAACGATGATAACGATAAACTCCATCGTCCGCATGCGGTTCCTCTCCTTTCTATCAACGAACTTTTAATCTATAACCGACAGACTGTCGGTCTAGTTATATTTTAACATTATCATCATTGCCGAAGCAAGATGACCTTTGATGACTCGACTTCCCTAACTGCACAACAAAGAACGTTAGGCAGTGTGCCTAACGTTCTTACATAACAAGCGTAATTACCCAAAATCAGTCTTATCCAACTAATTTCTTAATTAGTTTTTTCACCGCATTCTTTTTTTCTTCCAGCTTAGCAGCCTCCCATTCGAAGATGCCAGGGTCTAACATAAAATTAACGGCAGTCAATAAAAATTCAGCCGTTTCTTGTGGGTGTTCAACTTTAAAACTTCCTTCTTTCGTTCCCTCAGCTAAGATTCGCGACAAATATGGCGTTATGCCATGAATTTTTTTAACGAGAAATTTTTGATGGATCCAAGCATTATTTTCGTGGTGAAGAACATCCGCGACTTTGGGATGAAGTGTCGAAGTGAACAATATTGCATTTACTTTTTCGGCCCAAGACAAATGAACATCCTCATCAATGGTTTGAATATGCTCCTCGTGGATGACCATAAATCGATCAATCAGCGCGACCATAATGTCTTCTTTCGTTTTGAAATAATAATAGAACGTGCCTTGCGCCACGCCGACTTTTTTGACGATATCACTTACTGCTGTATTTTCGTAACCCTTAATGGCAAACAGTTCTAATGAGGCATCCATAATTTCTGCTTTTCGCTCTTCAGGATTTTTGGATATTCTGGCCATGTATATCCTTCTTTCGACTAATGTCATCATTCAAATTTAATATTAAATCTTGACTGACTCAAAGTCAATGATGTAAGATGCGTTATACTGACTAGTAGTCAGTCAATTAATTTGTGGAGGGTCATTATGAAATTACGAATTATTTTATATCTAATAGGATTGAGCGCATTTGTTGCCTCATTGGGACAAAACTTGTACAACCCGTTGCTTCTCCAAGTCCAAGAAAAGCTGCATACAACGAGTTATTTGATTAGTCTGTCCGTCTCTTTGTTTACTTTGGCCCTAGCCATCATGCAGATCGTATACGGACCATTAGCGGATAAGAAAGGGAGAAAATCGGTTCTCATACCATCCATTATGTTGTATATCGTCGCATCGATCGGTTGCGCATACGCTCCATCCATCGGTTTATTGCTATTCTTTCGTGTTCTACAGGGAATCGGTGCTGCGGCTGTTCCCGTTGTAGCTGCGGCTGTGATCGGCGATCTATTTCATGGGAAAGCCCTCAAACAAGGCATGGCAACTTACCAATTGCTGCTCATGCTTGCTCCTGCGCTAGGGCCGTTAATTGGAGGCATCATCGGGGGGCGGTTCGGTTATGGCGCAACCTTCCTATGTTTGGGAGCAATCAGCTTGTTATTGCTAATCGCGAACATGATTTTGTTACCAGAGACAATGCCTGAAAATTCAGGCCCGAAACATGGCAGCGCTCAGAATTTTTCTTTAATTTTCAAGAATTCAACGAGTGTAGTGATTTTAATCTTCGGATTTATTCAATTCATGATCTATTTCGTATATTTGACCTTTATACCTCAGATTCTAAGCAATCATTACTTATTCAAGCCTGCGAAGACTGGCGTCATCCTACTTGTTATGTCCTTCGCAACCATTATCAGCGTGAAGCTTGGGGGAGGGATGTTGAACCAGTTAGGTGCTCGAAAAAGCCTGATTTACGGATTTTCACTGCATGCATTATCCGTTATTATGTTTGCTTTCACAGCTCAAATCTCGCTTTCATTCCTCGTTATTGATGTTTGTCTTTTTGGTTTTATGATGGGACTGACAGGTTCCATACCTACCACTCTTCTTACGGAGCTGTTTCCAGAGGAAAGGGCTACAGCGATTGGGGTGTTCAATTTCATCCGTTATCTTGGTATGGCGGTAGGTCCGATGATCGGTACCCTGTTGTATTCCGGCGGGAGTATTATACCGCTCTTCCTGACTTGCAGTATTGCTTTTGTAGCAGCGATTGTCTGGGGGATTAAGTTAATGTCCAACGATCCGGTACAAGAGGCATCTTAAAATAGATCTCGTTCATTGCAATATATGTCTTGTCTATTCAGCTTCCTGGTATGATATCACGATGTCCTCGAACAGGGGGACTTGCAAAGTAGTTGATATGCTCCAGCGAAGCTCAAAGCAAGACGCGTAGAAGCTCCCTCAGCCTATTAGCCACGAGAACTTCTAATTATGAATTCACGCGTCCAAATTATGGATAACTAAAGAAACGAAATCATTAATAAACTTCTCCAGATGCTCCTTTCTTCTGGAGCCTAGCAAAATTGAATTTGCTGAAGAAATCTCCGACACATCCACTTTGGTAAGAACACCCTGTTTAAATAAAGGTTCAGCTACGAGTGAAGAAACAAAGCTTACGCCATAACCAGCCATTACAGCATGAATCGTCTCATTCAGTCCATTAAATTGCAATTCAATTTTGGGAGGCGTGATCTGCTGCTCCTTGCATAGCTGAAATAATCTTTCTCTCGCTGCACTTCCCTCTTCTCTCATAATAAACGGCTCAGATGCAATTTCGCTAAGTGTAACCTTTTGCGTTGAATACTTATGTCCGGGGGCTACTGCGAACAAATACTTATCCCTGTAAAGCACTCTCTGTTCGAATACATCTGAATCCGGGAAGGGCACGCCAATGTCGCTATAGATCGCGATATCCGCCTCAAAGTTGATTAATTTTTCAATCGCATCATGAGAGTTGGTCGTTGTAATTTGTACTTCCACGTTAGAGAATCTTTGTTTAAATAAAGATGCCCACTTCGGAATGAGAACACTCGTAGCAAGATAATTTCCAGCAATCCGTAATTTCCCTTCAGGATAGTTATGATGGTCGTTGATTATACCCTGAATCTGCTCTTCGATACTAAATAATTTCTCCAGCGGAATAATCAGCTTCTTTCCTAATGGCGTAAGAACCAGACTTCTGCCCTGAATTTGCAATAATGTAATATCGTTTTCTTTTTCAAATTTGCGTATTTGCGCCGATATGGCTGGTTGGCTGATATGTAGTTTCTCTGAAGCTTTCGTTACACTGCCGGTTAACGCAACATAATAAAATAATCTAAGCACATGAAGGTTCAACTGTATCGCCACCTATAATGTTCATCTATGTATCTTAAATATTATATATTATCCGTTTATACATCCACTCATTATACTAGACTTACATTTCAATTAGGAGGAATACAGGATGGCAACGACGTTATATTTGACCCGTCACGGACAAACCGAATGGAATCTGGTGCAAAAGATGCAGGGGCATCAGGACTCTCCCCTTACACAATCCGGGGTTCAACAAGCCGAGTGGTTAGGAGAACGGTTATCTAACGTTCCATTCGACTCGATATATTGCAGCTCCAGTCCCCGAGCGATAACCACGGCAGGTATCATCTCAGGAAATCGGTCTACTGAGATCGTGAAACTTGATGCACTAAAGGAAATCAACATGGGACTATGGGAAGGCCAGCATATCAATCAAATTACGCAAGATTTCCCTACGCAATATAGACAATTTTTCAATGAGCCTCATTTATACGAGCCCACGGGTCAAGGGGAGACCTATAATCAATTAATGAATCGAGCGCTTCCTGCGCTCCAAGATATCCTAACGAGACATCAGGGTCAACAAATCCTTATTGTAACTCACAGGATCACGTTAAAAGCGATTATGAGCTATTTTATGAAAAAACAGCTGCATGAAATCGGGACCATGCCCGACATTCACCCAACTGCGCTATGCAAAGTTACGATTCATCATGATGTCTTGAGCGTAGATTTATATGGTGATACCGCTCATTACCGGGAATAATCGATGCTTTCTCAGCGATTCATTTATTGGGTATATGAATTCGTTTACCCAATCTCGAAAGAAACCGCGCTATACAGCAGTAACAATCCCATCAAGAAAAGAACAAGCCATCCCCTTCGTCGTTCTCCGGGGTGGCTTGTTCACTTATTCTTCAATCCCTCAGTCAGACTTTGCCGACGCCGCTGTTCTCAGAGCGCTGCAATTCGCTGCTGAATCCGAGGGAACAGTCTTATGGCATTCTCGTAAAATACGTTCTCGTGGTGCTGCTCCGGCACGAGCCGGCGGACGAATTCCGCATACAGGTCAATCGGCGCGAGCGGCCAGTCGGTTCCGAACAGCATTTTCTCATAATGATCAGAGTATACTAGTGCTCTGCGGAAGTGATCCATGAATAGGGGTTCATTCATGAACCGCTCAAAATGAGGGCGATCACCGACGACGAGGCCTGACAAATCGGCATAGACATTCGGATTCTTAGCCACGACTTCGGCAGCGTCCATCACCCAAGGATCGCCTAAATGACAGATCATAAAGTTCACGTCTCGCTGCTGGTAGGCCAAATCGTCCACGGTGAGCGGATGCGAATATTTGAGCAATCCATTCTTGGAGTACGTATCACCGGTATGAATGACCACCGGCATACTGTAAGTAGCAGCCAGCTCATAGATCGGGGTATAGATTTTATCATAAACATAATGGTGATAGTACCCGGCATACAGTTTTATTCCTGCGACCTCGGGTGCCTTTAGCCGCGCTTCGATGCGGTCCAGCTCCTCTTGCGCGTCCTTCCCGGTGAGCCTATTCGGATTGACGCCCACACATTCCATGAGGAACGGCGGAACGCTTTCTTCCAGGTTAAGACCCATCGGATTGGGTGAGGTAGAGTCGGGAAAAGCCCCTCTACTCTGTTCCGTAACCCCCATGCCTATGCCAAGAATGACGTCGTTCTTGTCAAACTCGGCCTTAAGTCCAGCAGCCGAATAATCGACTTTGGACAGCTCCCGCGCCGTCTGGTGAAAGCTATCAATATCCGACAGATGAATATGAATGTCAATGATGGGCATCAGAATTCTCCTTCTCGTCAGTAGGATTGGCAAAGGTCAGCTTAAGCAGGTCACGTAGATCTTCTCGTTGCAACGTAGTCTCCCCAAAAATCAGGAAGGTCGGCTGAGTCCAAGCGGTTTCTCCATTCCGAAGTGGAAGTTGATGATTGACACCATAACTGAACACCTGATTGTTCACATAGGCATAAGCCTTCTGATCGGGGTGATGATTGATGAGATGAAGCGTGTCCTTACTCGAAGCCGCACCGATTCGTAAGAGCCCCTTGGGCTCGAGATCGCCTTCCAACTTCCCAAGAAGAAATTTGCCTTCTTCGGGCAGCTCCATCCATCCTTCCGAGAAGACAGGTGAAGGCTTGAAATAATAATTATCGGCTAGACTGAACTGCGGCATAACCATCCCGCTTCTATTGTTCACCGAATGCAGCACGCAAAGGACAGGCACGCCAGGCAGCATAAGGTAATGTTGGTTGATCGCAAGCCCTCGGTTGGCTTCCTGCTTCTCGATGGAAGTGGTGATTCGGAGCCCCTTCCACACGTTGCCGTGGATATCCTTGTACTCCGCCCAATCCATGCTTCTTGGCTCCTGTTGTCGGCTGAACCCGCTGATGCCAGGAATCTCGGTACCAAGTCCTCCGTACCACGGATTCCACCAGGAACGTGGGACCGCTTCTGGGTAAGAGCTGTCAAGCCATTCTTCCCCTTGATACGTTAGGGAATGCACGCAGCTTCCGAATGCAGGTGCAGCCGCAATAGCGATCACGCCGTTGCTTATCGTGTAAATGGGACCAACCGGTCCTTCATCCATTTCACAAGCGACGGTTGATTCCGTCTGAGGCAACCACAGACCAGACCGCTCCTGAATGCGATCCTCACCATGATATACAGCCCGAATCTTCCTAGCGGATCTGTGATGAAGATGTTGTGATTCCAATGGTTCGGGTATAAATTCGAAGCGTGCGGAGCGTAAATCCTGCTCTCGTCTGAGATCCATGTCAGCGATCATCCGCTCCACTCCGTCATCGTTCTGCACGAACAGTTCAATGTCTCCTGCAAGCGGAATCATCTTCCGTTCGATTAGTTCCACCTGAAGTGTCCCCATGGCGAACGGATTTCCGCCGCCGAGCGTTAATGCAAGATGATCATCCAGCACGGGGATGACCTTATCCCGCTGCTTCCTTGCGAAGGAGCGGAAATCCGACCAATGGGTGAACGTATTCAGCGCAAACACCGTTGTCTTCGTTCGCACGACTTCTCCGGCAGCAATTTGGCCAACAGGATGCTCAAGACCGAGCGTATACTCTGGTCGAAGCAGTCTCAGTGAAGCGTCCCAGCAGATTCCGCACGTCACGTTGTCTTCCTTGCAGAACAGCCAATTCTCCGTGATTTGTGCGCTATCCCAATGACTCGGATCGCTGGCATAATTGTCGCCCATGTCTACGTATCGGCCCTGGTATGGCAGGATGAGCCGCTTGCCGAAGAAGCCGAAATTCGTTAGCGCGTACATATTCTCTTCGAGCGCTTGTCCGCTGTTATTACAGATTTCGTTATGAAACTCGGCGATTCCATTTGCGTGCAGCTTGACCACCGTTTTGATCTCTACGCCTGGGAATTCTTCCGACACATAGATGGCTTCGAGCACCTGGCTATCGCTTTCCGAATAAATCTTCACTTCACTTGCCTGCTTCTTGGAGAATTCTTCAACGAACGGCTTACCTAGCTTCGGATAGGTCCACCAGAAGTTGTGGCTGGATCCCGGATATTCGATCCACATATTGTTGTCGATCTTGTTGAGATGGAGGGAAAATGCGCCGTTCACGGCAACCCACTGATCTCCGTCCTCCCCTCCATAGCGTCCATACCTTCCTTTCACGAGGATAGATAGTTTGCTTGTGAAAGAGACTGCGCTCTCGCCCACTGGCATGGCTGTCACTTCAATATCGTGTGAGTAAAGCCCATAAGTTCGCAGGGTGAAGGGAACACGAATCGAGGTTTTGCTCTTCGCCGGAACCTTGAATCTTACCTCACGGTTCGTCCATTCCAAGCACGCATCCTCAGGCAAATCGAAGGCAAAATCCGCTTCCGAGGTGAAATTATTCTCCACGTTCAGATACAGTTCGGCCGGCGTGCCCGGATACAGCTCACGGGTTGGGAGCACCATTTTCATCTTGAGCGGGAATTTAGGCGCGACACCTATACGGAACTCTGCGCGTCTACCGCCGATGATCCATTCGCTCTTCACGACAGGATGGGTCTTTTTCGCATTCTGTTCCTCCCGAACGGGATTCAGCTCGAACTCGCCTTCCACGATGACCGTTTCGCCTGGAGCAAGCGTTGGCGCAGTGTCTATGGCAAATCGAATATTCTTATCGTCCCGGCCTTTGATCTCAATCGACAGCTCCGATGCCGAGCGATTCTTGATATGGTAGCGAATCTTGTATATGGAGCCGAACACAAGATCATGGTCATCGATCTCCGTGAAGATTTCATAGTCAGGCGTGTCAAGCGCGGTCAAACCGCGACCGCTCTTCTCAAATTCTGCTCGCAAGAACAGCTCGCCCTTTTGCCACGTATAATCGAAAAAATCAAAGCCGCGTTCCCGGTGGCCATCCGGTTCAATGACAAGTTCGCGTGTGCTGTCTGCATACCAATCAAGTTCCTCGAAATAGGGTGCAAGGGCATCGGTCTGCAGAACAGTAGGGATGAAGTTCATCAGGTGGACGTAATCATCACTTTTCTCCCAAAAGAATCCGCATTTCTTATACATTGGCACGGCCTTCGTATTCCCCGGCCAAGTGAACAAATCAAGGCGAGGCCAACCGGCTTCAACGGTTTTGCGGACGGCGTTCAATATCAAATTGCGACCGACCTTGTAACCGTGATAATCGGGGCGCACATTGAGCAGCGGTACATACAACGCCCCTTCGTCATGACGATAATGCGAGAAGCTGCAGAACCCGACGACCTCTTCGCCATCGACAGCAATAAACACATACAGGTTGGAGGAAGTCTCCATCTCCCGGCGTACACTGTCCTCGGTTCGCGTGTCGGTTCCGCCGCCCCAGCTCTCGTTGCTGCGGTTCCACATCTCGGCGACCGCCCTAGCGTATGAAGGCTCATATTCGATAATGCGGATGCGTTCCGCGGTGGTATTTGAAGTCATAAGCTCATCTCCTTATTTGTCATTAAATCATGACGCATGAATTAGACCCTATTAACTTCTTATTATACTATTATTTGGAAGGATATTACGAGCGTTAGGTCTCCGTTCACTACAAATAACATCCGCTTTCCAAAATCACTAAAACTTCTAATAAATAGACCCCCACGAACCTGTCATCAATGACAGGTTCGTGGGGGTCTATAACGTAGTAGGAATTTGCTTATCTAAATAATCAATAAAATCTTTAGTGCTGAATTGCCCTTTACCACTTCCAATTCCAAAATATTCAATGAGATCGTTATATTCTGAATGCCCAATAATAGAAAAACGGTATCCTTTTTGAATTGGAACACATAGAACATTGCCACTTTGCTCTTTTGATAAATGTTAACTTCCACCCACCTGAATCTCTAGTATCAAATATTGCATCTGATATAACATTATTATATTTATGTTCGAAAGTTCCAATCTCCACATTAAGCTGACGCATAGAATTATAAAATGTTTTTAAACCATCTACCATGCGGCAATAAGAGTACCCCATATTTCCTGTCTCCAACCCATATTTTCACCATTTTTTGGTAATATAGCTTTTCAAAAAGTTAATGTATCCCCCAAGTAACACTCCGTAACCAGCAACACATAGCAAGTTCATCGGGTTATGTTCGTGTTGCAGCAAAATACGGTGAATTTCCCATGGCTAATCTATTCGTTACTTTGTGAGTTGTCATGGGCACTATCTCCTTGTTTGCTGGAATTTTATTGTTATGCTTAGAGAACAGCACGACCGAAAAATACCTTGAATCTCGTTTACACATCGGATCAGAATGAACAGAATTACATATCTAGTTGATTCCACTCTTTTAAAAAAAAACGGCTTGATTGTACTTTTAGATCAAAAGAATGAATATATTTTATAAAAATGGTTACAGACATATATAACTAAACTATTAAGGAGCGGTAATAATGAAACAACCCAAAATAAAGATTTTCGGACAAATATATAAAGTAATTCAAATTGAATTTGATAATACTGGTCTAATTAAAAAAATTGTTTATCAAATAAATGCACGGCAAAACAAAACCGTATTTAAAGGTACAGAAATAACAAATAAATCATTAACCTCAAAGAGTATTATACAAGAACCAACTTGTCATCCTTACCATAATTACGCTTATGCACCTGATTTGGAATCGTTACTTGTAGAAAGCTACTAATAAAAATGTAATTTACACCTGGTAAACCTTTTCATTCGAAGGGATATATATCACCGAAAATTTCCATAATACCACTTTCAATTTCTTTAACGTCGTCAATATATAAAATTCGTAAATTTTTAATCGCTCTGGAGCAAGAAACATAAAGCAAATTTTTAATTTTTTCAAATTTTTGTTTATCGACATCATCTAACTTATTAGAATCTTTGAAGTTTTCAAAAAAGAAATTAAAGTAATTTTGATTTTTACCAAATGAATTTTCTATAATGATAACAACATTGTCAAACTCTCGCCCCTTTGTACCATGATAAGTATGGTAAATAACATCTTTCTCTTGTTTATCAATAATAAATTTATACCACAATTCATATTCATTAATATCAATATCTAATAACTTCTGTATGGTTATGTTTGAATGATCAATATTATCATCAGATATATTAGGAAATAACTTCTCTAAAAGATAATTTCTAAAACGTTCAGATGTGATATTATTGAAACCAAATATCCAATCAATTATATCTTTGTATTTTTCATCATTATTTTTGGAATAAACAATCGATATAGAGTTGATATAATCACCTAATGTATTCCCTTTGCTTTCCTTTAAATATTTGATTAATCTCCTTAAATCTTCTAAATTCATCCCCTCAAACAAGTTATCTTTAGATGAAATCTCAATAACAGAAGTTTTATTATCCATAACATCATTGTGTAATTTCACTATATTAAATAGTAACTTAGAAACCTCTCCTAATTTAGATATATCATGACTTAATAGCTCAGTATTAAGTTGATTATAGTTATAACCCGTGTATTTCTCCGTGTTTCCAAAAGTTTCATATATGTTTAAAAAACCACTATACTCTGCAACAATTTTATTAGTTAAAACAAGACAGTGTAGTGGATTTTTCACAGTAACATTCCATTCGTGAGCATACTTGGCTATAAAACTTTGAACACTGTCGGGAGTGCCCTTATAAAACTCTACACTACCGCCTTCGCAATCATCATAAATCGATTGTTGTTCAATGTTATCTTTCCTAATTTTATTTATTACATCAATTACTTCTTTAGTGGACCTTCTGTTGAATTCTTTATTTATCGGTTTTAAACTGGAGTGGGCTTCTGTTATTCTATTACCTACTCCTTCATCGTAAATATTTTGCGCTCCATCACCAAAATATCCAATAAAAATATTATGACCTATTTTTTTTGAATATTTATCTAAAATACTCATTATCAATATAATCTTTTCATTAGTATCCTGATACTCATCAATAAAAATAAAGGGATATTTATCAATGATAATCTGCTTGAGCAAATCAAATTTTTCAATTATTTTTAAACCATAATCTAACAAGGTATCATGGCTTATCCACATTTTGTGAAGTTGGTCGTTGTTAAATATAGGATTATATTCAACTTTTTTATATCTTTGTTTCTTCATTTCAATGGATTCACGACATTCTCTATAATTTTTCATTTTAAACAATGTATTTACTAGTTTTTTGAAATTTCCAATATTCCTCAATATATCAGAATATTCATGTAAAAATGGTTGAAAAGCTGCCCTGAAATCTGCTGCTGTAGTGTTAGTATTTTTATAATATAATTCCTTATTTTCAATCATAATCTTTTGAATATGTTCTTTTTGTTCTCCATCTAATTCATGATACTTTTCATATTCCCGATCGACTTTCAATTTCTGTTCTAATTTTGAGATTTCTTCATCCAACTTCTCTTTATGAATCTCAACTAATTCTCTTTGGTAGTTTTTAATAAGAGTCCAAATTCTTTCATGAATTGTTGAAACTAATACTAGATCCGTATTTCCTAATCTTTCTTTTACTTCCTTAGTCGCCACATTCGTATATGTAATACAAATGATGTGTTGGTTATGTTTTTTGAAATTCTTCTCATAACTTCTAATTACATATTTTAAACATTCAATTAGAGCATAAGTTTTTCCAGCTCCAGCTCCAGAATTAAACACGACACTCTCTTTTTTATAAATAGATTGAAAGATTTCATTTAGTGAAGCAAATTCCCTTTCTCTATTAGATGGAGATATTTTTGATAAACTCATTTATTTCTCCCCTTCTAATTTTATAGTTAACCATGTAAGCCCATTTTCAATATATTCGGGCAGGCTGGGAATCTTAACTTCATGAGTTTCTGTAATAAATTTGTAAAGTAACTCATTAGCAAAATCACTTTTGTTATCTGATAATTTATTTTGAAGTTTATAAGAATTCTCTTTTATGTTATTTAAATTATTTTCTTCACCCATAATGTGTTGACAGATCATTGGTTTTACTTTTTTCAATATACTTACTAACATATCATTTTTAAAGTTACTTAAAATAAATGCCTCTTCAAAACTTGTAGCAAAATACCCATTTATTTTCCCCTGATATGCAATATACATGTTATCAATTTCAATCTTCTCATGATTTAAATTCTCTAATTTATTTGAGCCGTCATTAAACTTCATAATAGTTTTATTAGTTGTTTCTCTACAACTTAAATCAGAAATTTGTTTGAAGTTCTCTTTTTCTTCGTCACTTCTTTTTATATCGAGATCTGTAATTATTAATGCTGGTACTTTAAGTAGCTTGATCAGTTCATGGTAAACAAGTCCATGAGCTCCATCAATATTAAAAATTGATACGTAGTATTTATTTAATTCTTCATTTTTATCTATATAATATTTAAGAAGTGTCTCTTCCGTTACTCCTTCAACAAATATAATAGCATCTGAAAAAAACAGATCAGAAACTTTATATTTAATATGTTTTTTTAGAAATTTAAGATCATTCTCTTTGCTAATATCATTATTATCATTCTTAGGGACAATTACATCGTCATACAAATTAACCACACTAGTATGATTATTTTCTATTGTGATGTAATTTATATTATTAAAGGTATTGCCGCTATGTATTTTACTATTCAATATATGTGATGAATGAGTTGTAATGATTAACTGGCTATTTACATTTTTATTTTTATTCTTCAATAGAGAAGCGATAGTCTCATTTATATTTTTTATAAATAACTCTTGCATTTGTGGATGCATAAATGTTTCAGGTTCTTCAATTGCAATTAAGTTAACCTTGCTGTTAAAAGAGTTTTCTGGATATTTTTCCATATAATCAATTAGGTCCGCTATTATCAACATCAAATTGGTATAACCTAAACCGAATTGATTCTCCGGTATATTTAAATCACGTTCAATATATTCGTATTTGATTAAATTATTCATCAATTTTTGAAAAGATAAATCGGCACTCAACAGCACTTTAAATCTATCTTTAGATTCTACTTCTTCCAAAGATTCATTAATACTATTTGTATGTCTTTCACTGATCAACTCAGTAAGTTCTTCATTTATACCATCGATTTTTTTGTTAAGTTCATTTCCTTCTTCTGTTAATAATGACTTGTAGCGATACTCAATTATTTTACTAAAAGCTTTTGACAGGCTATTCTCACCTTCAATGTTATTAGCCTTAATAGGTCTCAATTCTATTAGATTCTTTATCTTAAAATTAGCAATGTGATCATTATCTATATTGTAATAATTGATATTAAATTTCGACTCATCTACCAAGTTCAAAAATTTTCTAAAGAGAACACTTTTAGTTACGACCGTTTTCTCCTGTAACAGTTTTTTAACATCCCTGATAAATACTTCGTCATTATCTAATTCCACTTTTATAACAATTTCCAATTCAGAATTATCAACATCAATTAGTCTCATAAATGGCACAATATTAGTTATTAAATCATTGCTATTGTCTTCAATTCCAATACATATATTAAATTGTAGGATTGGTGTTTCTAATTTGATACTTGAATCTTCTTCTTGCTTTGGAAGTTGTAATTCAAATTGTTCAAGTATTTTTTTTAAATAGAAGAAATTAAAATCATTTGCCTTAAATGAGTTTTTATTATTAATAAGATTATCAAGAGCATTAATAACAGTGCTCTTTCCACCATTATTCTTACCTACTATTAAAGTTGTTGTAGGAGCAATATTTATCTCTTTTTGATTTTTTTGATCTTGATAACTTTTTGCATCAACAAATTCAATCTTATTGTTATTATCACTAAATTTTCTGTAATTTGCTAACTTTAAACTTTTTAAATACATAACTTATCCTCCTATTCTTTGTAACCCCAAAAATAATACATTCTAAAAATACAGCCAATATAAAGCAATTGGTACGCAAAATAAACTTCTTATTCAGATCCCTATCAAAGTAGGCCGTAATGCAATTTTAATATTCTGGACTAAGTCACCAACGAAACATATTATCGATACAAGAAGCTCTCTTATTCTTAAAAGATTCGACATAGTTCTCTTTCCCCCTTCCAAAAGAACTAAAATTCTCCATGTAAAAAGCCTCCAGAAATTTTCCAGAGACTGCGTTGTTAGTTATAATTCACTTATGATTACCTATAACTCCACCCGATTCCCTTCCCGATCATACACAATTCGCTCCACCAGCTTCTTCAAAGCCCGATTCTTCTCTTCGCTCGTCACCGCAACACTCCATAACTCCCTAAACTCACCTATCCGCTCATATATCTGCTCCACAGCAGAGTAATTCCCTTCATTTACTACAACCCTCCGCAAATCCTCCAACTCCTCCAGCTTCTGTATCTGCCGTGACCGGATAGCTTTACGCTCTAAAAATACTTGCTTCGTTATCTTGTCCTCCTCATACGATTCGAGTCATGAACGTTGAGACTCCGGTAAGTGGGGGATTTGACGTTTATGACGCGAATGGAATGGTTGTGAACTTTTCAAAGGTAACGAACAATCATTCGGTAGTCCTACCTGAAGGTGGGATGATCGTTTTTGGTGGTAATAAGGGGGATCGATTTAAAATTAATTTGAAGAATAAATAAACGTGGAGCACATCAAGCTTATTCATATTGGCCGATGTGGCCTCTCACAACATTTGCAAGTGTTGCCACGATATGAATAAAAAATGTCCAATCGTCATAAAAAGGGCCGGGGACTACTCCAAAATGGAGCTGTACCCAGCTTTTTTATGACTATTCCTCCAGATAGAGACTTACTTTGTTTTGAATACTATTGGCAACCGTTTCAGCCGATTTTTGCCCGCTAAAGAATGGTGCTGTTTCGTCGGTTAAAATTTTCTTGATTTTCGGATCGAGTCCACTATAATGCTTCAACTGCGGAAGAAGTCCCTTGGCCGCTTCAATAAATTCAGGGCTCAGCTTCATATCTTTGTTGGCTGCCGAAGCATCAATTTGAGCTTGACTTGCTTTTTTATTCACAGGCAGTCCTTCCAGCTCCGGCGAGGCTTGCATCTCCTCCGAGATTAAGAATTGCAAGAACGACCACGCTTCTTTTTTATTCTCCGACTTATTATTAATCGAGAGCAGCATATTCGACTCAAACGAATTTCCATCTTTTGGTTCGCTTGTAGGAGCTTGATAAAGCAATGGTTTGTCGTAAAACATCGATGCGAAGCTTAGACTTGAATAGGTCGTTATTTCAGACAGAGAGAGTGCATCCTTAAGTCCCAGCGATTCTCCCATTTTTATCGCCTTGCCTGGCCCCTTTGGTTGCTCTAGTGGACTAATAATTTTCAAATCGTAAAAAGACTTCGCTTGTTTAAGCATGTCGATAAAGGCTTGATCTTGAAATTTGGCTTTCTTCTCGTTGACATCCAAAAATTTGTCCATATCTTTGCTAACCATTTCAAGGAGCAGTTTATCTGGGCTTAAATAGCGAACGAGAGGATCTTTACTGCCGTCATTTGCCAGAGTTTTCATTTTTTTCTCGAACTCATCCCACGTCCATGCTTTAGCAGGATCGAGATCCAAGCCAGTTAGACGTTCCTGATTGCCAAACCATATGCTAGTCATTACGCCATAAGGCAGAGCATATAAACCATCTTTATACTTTAATGCGTCTAATACGTTCATAAAATAGTCATCTTGGTTAAAGCCGTTTGTTTTGTCCATGAAATCGATTAAATTAGTTAACAGCCCTTTTTCTGCATATTTGTTGTAAGCCAGTTCGTCAACCGCAATAATATCAGAAGCATTGCCGTTCATCAGCTCTGCATTTACAGTCGTCACAAACTTCTCAACCTCAACGGGATTGATCCCGCCACCTACTGCAACTGTAATTCTGCCACTGACTTCTGGTACGGTATAAGAGGGCTTGATTTCAATTTTAATCGTCGGATTCGCAGCTTCAAACTTCTCTTTTGCCAGTTCAAGGAAACGAGTGGACTTTATAACCGAAAGCGTAATTACTTTTTTCTCATTCGAATCTGTAGCACTTTTTTCTTCATTTGAAAGACTATTTACTGGGCTACTTGCAGAAGGATTTGAAGAGCTGCATGCCGAGAGCACCAGCATAAGGGTAATAAGACTAAGAATAAAGCCTTTCTTGCCAATCATTTTATGTTTCATTTCAAACATCCTTTCGTTTGGGTTGATTATAAATAGCGGCGATGATACAAAATCCGAATACGGTAATCCATAGTCCGCGCTGAATCACCTGCGGCATTCCAGCAAGTATTAAGGTAAATGCCGTAAAGGCGTAACAGGCGGCCATGCAATAAAAAAGTCGAGTGATTTGACCTTGCTGCGAAAGACCGACCAGCCGCCATTCGCGAATGCCCATAAGAAACAACGGCAATCCAAGAAGAAGACCGATCACAGTAAGTATAGGTACAAATGAACGAAGTCTTGACTCCATGAGCTGAAATTGAAAAGCTTGCTCAGCGAGTACAGGCTTTTCGCTCCAAAATTCGAACAACTTTGTTTTAAAGAAATCTAAATCGATCCATCGCTCTGGTATCATTTCAGAAGGAATATAGAAGGAATAACGGGTGTACGGCCATAGCATAACCACCATCCCTGCAAGGCTCAAACAAGCTGTGACCCGCGTCCATATCAATCGGCGTTCTTGTCTCAGCGCATCACTTGCATAACCCGTGTGCAAGGCTGAACGTAAACGCCGAAATACGTGTAGGAGCAGCTTACGCATCAGAAGCAAGGATAGCCCAATAACCAAGAAACCCGTCAAGGATGGAAGCAAACGCGGCAATTGCTGCATCAAGCGCATTTTGTGCTCCCCGATTTGAATCGTATAACTGTTAAGCGGCAATTGGTTTGCCTGCAGCACCACTTGCACATCACGCTCACCGCTCACGATGGCATCGGATGCTTCAAGCTCGATCGTTCCCACTCGCAAATCTGGCAACAAATCGCTCAAAACCCCTGCTGGTAGTAGCACTTCCGGCTTGGTGCCACTTGTCATCCATTCCAGTAAATGATTATCCTTCTGATAAACACCTATAATTCGGAGTTTTTTATTCCGTATTGTGACTTCCATACCAATGACGTCGGTAGAGCCAAAGAGTCGTTCTGCCAAGTCTTCGCTTAGTACAACAACATTGGAATCCTCCGACATGGATCTCTCCGTCATCATGCTGCCTTTCGATAGCCATAACGTTGTAAAATCAGTATATTTCCCGCCGATTCCCGCAACTTGAACCGCTTCGGAACGCTTCCCTGCTTGCACAGGTACTTCCGCCTGCATTTTATAGGAACCCTTTCGCTGCCAAGCTTCAATAAGCTTGTTCGCCTCACCATTCGTAAACCCTGGAGCTCCATCGTTGCCTTGCACGGCGTTCACCTGCATGATAATTCTATTGGAACCAACCGAACCACCAGATTGCTTCCATGTCATGATTGCCGCTTCGGAGAACCCGCTGCTGAAGCACATCAGCAAGATGCCGATAGCCGCTAGAAATGTTCCCCAGCGCATCGTTCTCACTCCTCTCCCTCTCCACCTGCAAACAATACTCGTTGGCCTTCTTTGAGCTGTTTGTTGCTAGATATGACGATTCGCTCGCTTCCATTGAGGCCATCTTTGATCTGAGCATTCAGATCGTCAGAACTCTTTACAACCACCTTTGTTTTGCGAATGAAGTATTCCTTGCCAAGTGAACCTTCCCTTTCACCGATGTAATATACAAACGTACCATCCTCCTCACTTTTCCTTATCGCTTCATTAGGAATGAGAAGTCCTTTCATATCGGCATCCGCATCAGGTTCCTGCTTCCATTCAAAATCCCCATACTCACCTCCTTGAAGTCGCTTGTCATTCAGAGCAACGCGAATCTCCTTCTGCCTGCTTGGAGGCTTCGACTTGTCTGACTCTTCTTGCTTTTTGGTTTCAATGGCGCTTATTTTCCCTTGAACTACGGCATCGTCCAAGCTTGGGAAGGTAATATCGATTGATTGACCAACCTTAAGATATTTTGCTTGTTCTTCGGACACATCCGCTTTGAAGACAAATCCTCCCATTGACTTCTCTGTCACGGTAAAAGCCGCTGTACCGGGAGGAATCGTCATCCCAACCGTCGCCAGAACTTCTTCAACCGTTCCGTTCACGGTCGAAGTGAGCTTTGCGTTTTGTTCGACCTGTTTCTGCAAATCATTTATTTTGCGCTTCTGTGCGTTAAGCGTCAATTTGGCGCTTTCGATATCAAGGGCGATGCTGTTTAGTAGCTTTTCGTCACCGTTTTGATACGCTTCCTTGTAGCTGGTTTGCAGCTTTTCCAGATTAATCTGCTGCTGGTCGTAGATGAGCTGTTCATTCGCGATCGCTTCCTCAGCACCCTTCGTATCGAACTCAATCAAGACTTGTCCTTTTTTGACTTGGTCTCCGACCGCTACCTTGACTTCTTTTACCGGCCCTGACGTTTGTACGGAATTTATTTTGACCGTTTCTGCCGATTCAACAGCTCCCGATCCATTCACCTTAAAATCCAAGCCGCCAAAAGTCGGCATTTTAGCGGTAATCCTCGGCAAAGAATATTGAAGCAGTGTGTTGGACATCAACGTGAGCACCAGCATCATCAGAATAAAAGCAATGATTAGCCGACCTGTTGTTTTCCTCGTTGACTTGCCTGAAGTGACAGTTTCTTCTGCAGTAGCTGCTGCCATCGTTATGATCTCCTTTCTATCCTTTTATTCCTGACAGTTGGACGCCTTCAACAAGCTCTTTCTCCGCATACAACATAAGGAGAATCGCCGGAAGCATATACAAGACCGATGCCGTAAAGGCAATGCCAATATCCCCTTCATTGATATAGCTGAGATAAACAGATAACGGCTGCTTCATAGCATCCTTTAAAAAAATAAGAGGCTGCTCCACCATGTTCCAATGATCGATAAATGCCAGCACCGCTAGCGCCGCCATGCCGGATCGACACATCGGAAGTACGATGGTTAACATGATCGTGAAGTGTCCTGCCCCATCCATACGAGCGGCTTCCACATAGCTGTAAGGAACAGCTTGCATAAACTGCCGCATCAGGAACACGCCAAAGGCACTAAATATGCCAGGCAAAATAATCGACCATTCGCTGTTTATCAGTCCCATCCAATTCGCCATAATATAGTTCGGTACAAGCGTCACCTGAAAAGGCATCAGCATCACAACGATATAAGCGAAGAACAAAGACTCTCTCAGTCGAAACCTAAGCTGAGAGAACGCATACCCAGCTAATAGGGAGACAATAAGCTGCCCGGCAACAATCGGTATCGTCATCTTCATGGAGTTCCAAAAAAGAAACAAAAATTGCGGCTGCCTTAGCAATATGTCATAGTACGCATTCAGAGTTACTTGAAAGGGAACCCAGTGCAAGCGAACATATTCACCTTCAGACAGCATCTTCACGAGAGAGTCTGCGTTTTCCTCATCGGATTTTGCCCCCAAAATCGGCGCAAGCTCTATTTTTATTTCGCTTGGAGACATGAATGAATGGGTGACCGTAATGACGATCGGAAAAACGATAACGACAACAAGCATCAGCAGCAACAGCGTTAGCAAGCTTTTGTAGATCGTACTTCCAATACTTGCTTTCCGTTCTCGCAAACGCCTTATGAGTTCCATCCATCTCACTCTCCTTCCACGAATCTAGTTGTCATGCGACTAGAGCCAACGACTAAAGCGCCGTTCCACCATAAAGAGGATCATAACCAGCATTACGATTACGGTCGCCATCATAAAAGCAGCCGATGTCATCTTCTGATAATCCAGCTGTTGAAACATGTTGTTCATAAAATGCTGAAGCATATACAAGCTAGGATGCGGGTAAGGGCCAGCGAGCATATACGTTTCTCGAAACACCTTAAACGAATTGATAATCGACATAATAAAGACGAAAAAAGTCGTGGGCGTCAAATAGACAAGCGTAATGGATCGCCATTGCCTCCATCTTCCCGCGCCGTCAATACGCGCAGCTTCATAATGATCTATTGGAATGTTTTGCAGCCCTGCGAGAAACAAAAGCATGTTATAGCCGACATTTTTCCATACATAGATCATGATCGCGATGTAAAGCGCTGAACCACCCTCCATCCAATCCTTAGATGCCATGCCCCATGCATTCAACCAATGGTTCAGAATTCCATTCAAATCGAAAAAAATTTGCCAAATCAATACAATGGATGCTACCGGAATAACAAGCGGCGATAAAAACGCAATTCGAAACCATCGTTGGCCGAACACCCGCCCATTTAACAACGAAGCGAGAAGGAGTGATAACAGCATATTAATGGGTACGCACAGGACGGTGAACAAAAACGTGTTCCATATCGCTCTGCGAAAAGAGTTGTTTCCAAGAAGATCAACATAATTCCGAATCCCCACGAACTTCCCGTCGATCGGTGTATCCACCAGCGAGTAATAAAACCCGATTCCAAACGGCAGGAAGAAAAAAATAGTTACTCCCACCAAGCTCGGGATCAGAAATATGGCGGCATGTGTTCCATCCGAACGGATCATTCTTACAACCCAGCGTCTAAGATTACCAATCTTTCCCAAGAACATCGGCAGCATCCTCCTCTGGCAGCGTCAACCTGAATGCAACCCCGTTATTTTTATGAATAATCTCGATTTGCGCTCCAATGTTATTTAAAATTTGCTTAACGATCGCCAGGCCAAGCCCGAATCTGCCATGAGGTCCCATTTTAAAAGGGTCGAACACGTCCTGAAGCAGTGACTCCTCCATAGGCGGACCGTCATTGTATATTTCTAACGTTAATGCCCGGGATGTCCTACTCCTCTGAGCTGAAATCAAAATTTCGCTGGAAGCATAACGGATTTGGTTGTCGATAATATTTTCGAAGACCACCTTCCACTGTTCTTCGTTTCCACTCATAAACCAAATGGGCATTTCAACAGACCATTTGAGTTCCGGACGCCGATAACGAAGCCGTTCTACAACATCCACCAGCACTGCCTTTATATCCATTGGTTTCATCGTTGATTGACGGGATGTGGACCTGATGTATTGCAGCCTGTTCAAGCTCAGCAAGCTGTGAATCTGCTTATCCAGGCGCTCTGCTTCTGAGATAATCGTTTCAATACTATTTTCAATAGATCCCTTAGGATAAATACCGTCTTGAATCGATTGAGCATAGCTGTGGATCACCATCACCGGCGTTTTTAATTCATGGGAAGTATTTTGCAAATAAGATTGCTGTGCTTGATCCTGTTGAACGAGCCGCTGACGCATCGTCTCAAAAGCTGTTGCTAGTCGTCCGATTTCATCCTTCCGTTCCAAATCGAATGGCTCATGCCAATCATGCTCCGCGATGCGGTTAATCTGCTTTTCCATAACGGAAAATGGCTTGGACAAATAACGAGCGAGCCACATGCACGGAAGCCAGCTAACCAGCATTAAAGCGATCAGCAGCAGACTGAGATTTCGGAATAACGTTCCGATTTGTTCCTCCCGATAATTGTTCCATGTATACGAGATTAAGGAGCCTGATTGACGATCTTCCGACTTTTGGATGATATATAATATTTTTTGTCCGCTAATTTCCCCTTCATAAGTCTCCGATGGATTCTTCTGTGATGCCATCTCCAGCTTGAGTTTCTGGATAAATGAATCAGGCAATACTATGCCGCCTGCCATAGGAATTAACTTATCCTTATAGAAAAACAAATGATTAATATCTGCTCCTCTGTGTACGATGGTTGTTCTACCAAGGGATGGCGTCGCCGGAGCACTTATATCCGAGTTCGTGCCCACTTCTAACTCAGGCCTTTTAGCAATAGATACCGTAAGAAAAGATTTCGTCTCGTTCCCATCGGCTGAGATCCTGATGGCGAGGCTGCCATCTGCCTCGCTTACCGTAAATCCGGCGAATAGCTTTTGCGAATCTTTAATCATCCCATAGATCTGCCCGGTAAAAAAACTTCTGAGCATAGAAGGCATCAACAGCGATACGGCTAAAAATAGACAGAGTATGACTGCTGCAAATACAGTCCAAATTTTTACTGCCATCGGCCAATGCTTCATGTCTTCACCAGCCTATAGCCTGAGCCGTATACGGTTTCAAGCCGCAGTTCCGGCATTTTTTTGCGCAAACGCCGGATTAGATCATCGACAACACGGTCTGTGCCGTAGTAGTCATCTCCCCAAACCTGTTTCAAAACCTGCTCGCGCTGTATCAGTTGTCCGATATGAAGGACAAAATACATTAACAAATCAAACTCCTTTGATGTTAGATCAATTGTCCCATCCAACCCGCACTTCACAATTCGAGCTTGACCTTCGATGACATAGGGTGCGATCTCTATGCTATGAATCGGTGCGATTTCCTTTACGAGATGGCCATAGACACGATCCAACAGCTTTCGGGTACGGATGACCAGTTCACGAGGCAGAAATGGTTTAGACAAATAGTCATCGCTCCCAAGCTCCAGACCAACAATTCTATCCAGATCAGCATCTCTGGCGGAAATAAAGATGATTGGCGTGCCGTTATTGTGCTTTTTAATTTCTTTCAGCAACTGATAGCCGTCCATTCCAGGGAGCATAATGTCCAGAATCCATATATCCGGCTTTTGCTGAATCATCCGCCTTGCTTCTTCACCATCCATAAAACTGCTAACCTGCCAGCCTTCCTGCTCTAAGTAATAAGCAAGAATCTGATTCAAGTTCATATCATCCTCAACAAGGTAAATTGTGTACATCGCATGATCTCCTTCATCTCACTGAGCCTAGTCTAACAAATGATTATCGCAAAAATATTAAAAAATTATGTGAAATTGTGTGAAAACAATTGCCAAGTAAAAATGATTCGAAGAAGTTACAATTATATTGCATAATGAGTAATAATAAAGGGCGTCATTGTGCTCTTGCTTGGTCATACCGATATCCGAGCCACTCTGGATATGTATAGCCATGTTTTACCTAATGCCCACAAAGAGACCATAAAATTAAGCACTATCGTGTGACCATGTACTAAATTCATATTTCTCTTCCTCCAAAAACAAAAAAACGATTGGGAACCCAAGCGTTACGCGGTTGTTTTATGGTGGAGCCTAGGGGGATATCCGCTCGTCAACTCGCTATCCCTTTCGATGGCATGTCCCATTCCTGATTTACTTGCTGCCGATGATGACTCAATGTGGACTACCTTATAGGAAGAATGAGACGCCGTGCTCCTTTATTAGAAGTTCTATCTTCGAAGCATCTTTTCATTTCGTCCGTGCGGACTGAACCCAGAGATTCATATATACGAAAAAAAAGCTCCCGCCGATTCATTCAGCAGAAGCCTCCTGTCATTCATAAATCTTTATAACCCCAACCGATGCCCCTTCTCCAATCGCTGAATCTGCTGCTCCCCTGTGTCCGCGAGCTCACGGAATTGGTTGATCGTATCGCGCATCTTCGGAAGTGCTTCTTGTTTGTAGGTACTGATCGAATCCAGCGCAGCCAGCACATCTGTGAAGGCTTGCTTCAACGTCTCCACATTGATATTCGCTTCTAACGATTGTTTATGGATTTGCGCGCCCTGGTCTTTGAGCATGCGCGATGTCCCCGCAATCAACTCATTCGTCGTCTGATTCAGCAGCTCAATCTTCTTCAAGACGATCTTCTGATTGTAGAGGGCGCTCGCGACGGTTACGGATATTTTCAATGCCGAGATCGTGACGTTCTTCGCTCTGTCGACGCCGCGTATTAATTCCTTGTTGTTGCGCATGACGACTTCAATTGCCATGATCCCTTGTTGATTCACGACCATCATTTGCTGCATATCCATCACCCGCTGCCGCAGAGGGAACAGGACTTCTTCCGTAATAAATCGGATTTTGTCCGGATCCTCATTCCGCGCTCGAGCTGCTTCAATCTGTCCTTCGATCGACGTGTCCATTAATGTGCCTAGCTCGATCTCCTTCTGAAGTTTCTTCGTCAGATCGCGCAGCGCTTGCTGTTCAATCTCGAGCGTCGTATTGTCGTTCTTCAAGGTTGTCTTCCCTTTGTCTAATGAGACAACAATATCGGCAATCATCGCATCGGCTTTTTCATATTTCAGAAAATATGCGCGTAACGGATTGAATAACTTGCCGAGGAATCCCGTTTTGGTAAAGTCAATGACGCTAGGGTCCAGATCTTTTAATTGCATATGCAGCTCGGTTAATCCTTTGGCGACCTGGCCTCCGTCATCTCCTGTTTTGGACAAATTACCGACGGAAACCTGTAGTAAATTGTTCTTATTGGAGGAGGTTCGCATCGTGTTCAATCCGAAACTATCAATCGATTGCAAGATTTCTTTCCGCTTCTCCAGTGAATCCAGATCTAAATTCATGATGGATTCGACATTGGAATCGGCCAATGCTTGCAGCTTAGCAACCTCTTCCGGTACGGGCTTTACTTCTTGCGCAATGGCGGCTTGAATCTCTGCTGGACTTGCGACTTCCATCGAAAATGACATCGAAATCCTCCTTTGGGTATATGAATTTACATTTGCACGTTGAACAGGTTCGCGATTTTATAGACAACATCATCCGTGTCGGCATTGATGCTCGCAGCTTCATTTATACTCGAAATGCTCTGCAGCGCTTGGATATCTGCATTGTAGCCAATGGTGTAGATCGGTACTTTGTACGTTGCGATCAGATCCTTGATATCTTTGAGGGAATAACCGCGATTGGTCTCCCCGTCACTAAGCACGAAAATCATCGGCTTCATGGATGGGTTCGCGGCCTTCTCATCCTGCAGCATCTTTAACGCAACAATTATGCCGTCGAAGGTCGCTGTACCGCCATCGGCTTGCAGACTCTCCACCGCGCCAACGAACATCGATTGCTGCGTCGTGTCATACTTCTTAATCGGAAGATTAATCGTGACATCGTTCGAATACGAGACCAGACCAATACTATTGTCTTTGCCCAAATATTTCTGTCCCTTCAGCAGCGACTCCTTCAACCGGTTCAGCGGCTCGCCAGCCATGCTGCCTGACACATCGGTAACGAACACGGCAGCAATGGGCTTGCTTCCGTTCTTCTTCTCTTTCCATACTTTCTGCGCGGAAGAGAGAAGTCCCCCCTCGACAACACCTAGTTCAGATTTATAGTCATTGAGCTCATTAAAGCCTTTTTCCTTCGCCATCTTCTGATATTTGTCTTGCGTCACAAATTCTGCGAACTTCTTAATCAGATCGATTTTATCCTGCGGGAGATCGCCTAACGCGTATAGCGGACTATCGTGTCTCATACCAAAAGGCGTAAAGACGTACCCGCTCTTGAGATCGGGTGAATTGAGATAAGATTGATATTCCAAGACGAACCCGTCTAACATCCCGGACTTCGCTGCATCGCGCATTTGAATGGTGGTCGAAGCGAGAAACGGCACATTCGCTTGGAATTTCTCGAAGCCTTGGATCGCTTTCTCGCTAAGAATATTGGAACTGTCAAACGTATTTAGCGCTGTGATTAGGAAGTTCAATCCCGTTGAGCTAGCGAACGGATCTGTATACCCCATACTGAATTCATTGTTGGCGATCGCTTCCGTCACCGTCTTCACATTCACCGACCCATAAGAGGCGACAAGCGTATCGTATTTCGCTTTGGAAATCACGATCCCAGGAACGTTGCCCACGAGCCGCTTGGAGATCAGTTGCGTTTTGACCCCGCTCGCCTTAACCATTTCGCCCCATAACTCGTTCGAAGGGGTATAGGCATCCGGGATATATTTGCCGGATTTGATATAATCGGCCGCCGTACCGGAAGCGATATTGCGAACTTTGACAGAGGCTGGCTTCCCATTCACTTGAATATTTGCCTGATTGAACTCCGTTGCCACATCTGCTAACCAGCTATCCATGCCGGTTCCTGATTTCTCTGTGGAAGAGAAAATTTCCACAAAGTCATTAGTCGTATTATTCACGGTAATCGGGAACTTCGAAATATCCGGGAGCGTCTCGCCTACATCCGCGGGGTTAATATCGATTTGACCTTTTACAGGCGTATCCGTCGTCACGGAAATGTTCGCGTAGAGCTTGCTTAGCTGCTTGCTTGCGTCTTCCGCCGTGACCTGAGTTTTCGTTTTGCCCAAGTTCGAGGTGAAATTCACCCCGAGATAGACGAGGATAAATACAATTACCAAGATAAAGACAGATAATAGAAACTTACTCTTCCCAGTCATTCGCTGCACCTCTCACGATTTATAGTATTTGGTTTGCTTGATTAGAGCGTCCAATTCCTGCATGCATGTCAGTTGTTCTATTTCACCGGGCTCAATATGGTCTAGGCTGGATATTTCTAGAATGAGTTGATCGAGCTTGACGAGAATTTCCTCGTTATTCGCAATGGAGCTTTTCATGGATGTGAGGTAGTCATTGTATACGTTTGCTTTTTTCTGGAGTAGTTCTGAGGAGAATTGAGATGACTTGCGTGCGAGCATGCGCTGATATTCCGCTTCATCGAATACATTCAAGATGTTCAGTATATTCCTAATGTTCAAATAAAATAGCTGTTCAACGGATTGAGCGACGGATGCGAATTTCTTGAAGCTCATCTCCGTCTCTTCGAACCGCTGCTTCAGCACCTCGAGTAAGGTGCTCTTCCGCTTCCGCATTCTCTCCAATTGTTCGAGCGCGAGATGAATGTCGTTGTCAATGCCTTTGATATGACGATAGCGCGATAAGTGCTCTACATATTCTTCATGGGTCTTCATTTCCTTGACCGGAACCACGACGGGCTTCTTGAACAATAATTGATAGATTCCTTGAACGAGAACCCATACGCTTGCGACCAATAACGTCACACCGGTGGCCGTGGATAACGCACTAGCGCCAATCTGCACGCCGATCAACCCGGGGGATAGCACGAGGATGTTCACAGCAGCTACAATCAGCATAAGACCAATGAGTTTAATCAAGTTTGTAATCGACAATATGCAATCCTCCTCTGCCATTAACAAGATGCGTTCGTATGTACTTCCATGTATTGGATGACCATCTTTGCATTCTATTTACGTTGCATCTCGGAAAAAGTCACAAGAATTGTTCATTCCACTTCAGCGAAATAACCGCTTGCTGCTCACTTGTCATGAACAGTAGATGCAAACATCGACAATCTTTCACCATTCGACAAAATTGCCCGAAAATACGAGGGATGCTCTATCCATTCCACCTTATCCATTTCCAAGACATGGGAATAGAACATGAAAATTATACCATTGCAACGATAGCGGGACAATTTAAAATTTTCGAACCCTGTCCTATTCTACCTGGCCAGAGAACATGCCAATAGAAACACCCCCATCCAAATGAATGGGGGCTTAGGAACTTGAGCACTAGGATTACAAAGCCGATAACACTTCCTCCGTCGTACGTATCCGTCCGATTCGTGGAAAAATCACGCGGCAGACATAATCATGTTCCTCTTGGGTTGACGCTGTCATCGCATCTTCCACGAATATTTGATGATACCCACGCTGGTACGCCTCTCTCGCTGTTGTGTCAACGCCGATCGATGTTGATATGCCGCAGAGCACAATGGTATCCATCCCGCGGCGTCTTAGCTGCAAGTCAAGATCTGTCCCATAGAACGCTCCCCACTGCCGCTTCGTAACGATATGCGCATGCGGGGTGTCCGCAATTTCAGGTACGAATTCATCCCAGCCTAAGGGGAGTTGTACAGGGGCATGGGTCATATCTGTGCTCGGATGCAGCATGTCTTTGCCGTCGACCGACGAGACTCTAACCAGCACGACAAAGCCGCCTTTCTCTGTAAAAGCTTCTATCAATTGACTTGCTTTCTGTACCACCTCTGCACCTGTGTAAGGCGCAGTCTGACGACCGCTGCCGGCAATCCCCCTCTGCAAATCGATCACGACCAATGCCGTTTTCTCTACATTCCATGCACTAACCTCAGATGGTTCTATCGTCTCCACGCCTATCGCTCCATTCATTTGATTTGACTCGTCTGATCGACGGTTATCCATGTACTACGATTTAACTTCTTGTAGACCTTAAAATATACCCACACCGCATTCATCAGCAGCAATGCGCTTGTTATGAAGAACACATCGCGGATACTCAGCCAGGCTGCCACTTGACCACCGATGAGCGCCCCAGCAAATGTGCCGAGATATCCAGCAGACATATTGAAGCCAAATACCCTGCCCATTAAGGAATCCGGGGTGATCCGCTTCATCAGAATGTTAATCGAAGGAATTAACCCCGCAGCTGCCAACCCGAAAAGAAATTGTATCCCCATCAGCTGCCACGGATTCTGTACGAAAGCCTCCGGGATAAATATCAGTCCTGCCGCAATGAGCGCAACCAAGATCACTTTATGTGCCCCGACGCTGTCTGACAGCTTCCCAAGCCTTGGCGCGGCAACAATATTCGCAAGTCCTGATGCAGAGAAGGCAAGACCCGCGACCAAGGCGACATGGCTCGTGTTGCTGGATAATTGGGTAATATAGACGGTAATAATCGGTTCCACGGAATATAGCGCCGCCATCAACACGAAGAAAGTTATGAACAACGTGATCGTCAGATTTTTCTCCGGTACAGCCCGCCATATTTCCTTCATCTTCAGTGTCTTCTTGTCCGTTCTAACAAAAGATTCCTTCACGAAAACAAAGGTTGTCACGAACGCGATCATCAGCAACGCACCCGTGATGAAGAATGAACTTCGCAGACCCGCGTGCTCCGCAATAAATCCTCCAACTGTAGGCCCGATTAAGGATCCAGCAATATTCGCTGTAGATAGCGTCCCTAGCGCATACCCTGCATGTTCTTTATCTGTCTGCGTCGCAATCAATGTCGTGCAAGCTGTACTGTACCCCGTGATGGTGCCCTGCAGTAATCGAAGACCAATCAACATATAGACATGATGCACGAGCCCCATACACCCGACGACAATCGCCATCCCAAGACTTGCGCGCAGGAGCATCGGTTTGCGTCCAAATCGGTCTGCCGCTTGCCCCCATATCGGAGAGAAAATCGCCGAAATCATGAATGTGATCCCAAAAGCGATCCCAGAGAATTGCGCAATCAAAGCTGGATCCGTTACGCCCAGTTCTTTGATATAGAGTGGCATAATCGGGGCAATCTGACTCATTCCCACACCGGTTACGAACATGCCGAACCAGCATACGATTAAATTTCTTTTCCATATCGGCATGATCTTTGCCTTCTTTCTGCTGAACAATACTAACCTGATGTTATCAACAAGAAGCGTTATAGACCATGCATGATCTTAATCTCCATGGACATTTTTGCTGTAAAATTCCGATGGGCTCATGCCTTCGATCTTCTTAAACATCCGGCTGAAATAGAACTCATCCGTGTATCCAACCGCTTGTGCAACCTCTCTTATTTTCTTATCGCTTTCCAGCATCAATTCTTTCGCTTGGTCTATTTTCATCTTATTGAAGAATTCAATCACCGCGTAACCGGTAATCCCTTTGAACGTTCTCGATAAATAGGTAGGAGACCATAACACCTGATTGGCCAACTCTTGTAAAGTTATTTTTTTACTTAAATTTTGCTGCATGTAGACGATGATTTTTTCAATCTTCAAGGATGAGGCATCGATCTGATCTTGTTTCCTGATGTTCTGCCAGAGGGCAATCAGCAGCTGCTGGAGGAGCGTTTTGGTCATAAATTCGTATCCGAGTCCTTTGGCGTGCCACGTATCCACGAGCTTCTTGAATAATTCCTCAACTAGATAGTAGTCCTTCAGCTGCTGTCCCGAAGGGATCGTTAAGATTGGCGCCTCATTCGATATATCTAGACGGCCATCCGTATGCGTTACGAATGCATAGTTGAAATGCACCGTCATCACATATGGCAGATCTTCCCCGCTTAACTCGAACGTATGCAGTAAACCTGGCGCAATATAGAATAGCATGCCGGGCTGAACTTGATACTTCCGCCCATCGATCGTAATACTGCCGCTCCCGCCCGTTGCCAGAATGAGCTCATGATGTTGGAGTGTTCTCGTGATTCGGCGTCTGGGTCCGTTTGAATCTTTTAATTTTCTGCCGTTGCAGTAATGAATATAGAAAAAATAATCTTTCAAGTACATGGCAATCCTCCATGGTATGTAACGGAAATGTACCTATTGTAAACCCTCCAGAATCAAGACTTCAACATTTGACAGCGGCTAGCTGCCGAACGCCTGCAACGGCATTGCATAACTTCTCCAACCTGCTGGGAGGGATTCGTCATGTTGAACATAAATACACCGGAGATACGAAGACACATTCGTTACCTGTTCTTCGATTAATATCTCTTTGATGTCTGAGGCTTTTTTAGGCCAAATGGTATTCAATGGCTCGACATGACCGAAATCCTTCAATGGCAGGAACATGCTAGGGCTTTTGCGATAGGTACAATGCTTGGGGAATCGTGGGGCACTTCCAGAATCGTATTTGGATAATTTCACGGCGTCGTAATGTGCAGTTAGTAACGCGGACGCTTCAAGTTCAAGAATCGCAAAGGCCTCGCTTGGTTCTCTTCGTGTGTATGTGTCCAACATCTTCAGACAATCCCGCTTCGTGGGCCAGAAGAATACATGGCGATCCAGTGTGGCACGAAAAGCCTCCAACGTCGTGGACGCATCGACCATGAACTCTGGAATGCGAAGATGGGCATTAATCATGATCTGATTGCCCCCATATTCGACTTCTATAGGTTGTATTCGACGCTCCCCTGCTTCATGCGGGTGAATACGATAACTGGATAATAACGTATCGAAATGAGCCATCACTTCTAAATTACGTATACGTGTAAAATGATACAATGATTGCCTTCCTCTCGATCTGGTGACCTTCTGGATTACTGCTTCTTTCTGATTCACTGGCAACACCCCTTCCTAAGATTACCATGTGCCAATCACAGGAAATTTATAAGAAATGCAATATGCAAATAAGACCCTGATCGTAGGTCAGAGTCTTCATCGTTCAACAGATTAAATTATTGGTCACACCTATCACTTAAGATAAAGCGAGCATGGCTTGCATGTCTTCCTCAACGGTCGTAATCAATTTCAATCCGAACATTTCCACCAGGACGTCAAGTACGCCCGATGAGATAAATTCCGGCGGCTTCGGTCCAATACGAATATCTTGAATGCCTAAGCTGAATAGACCAAGAAGAATCGCAACCGCTTTTTGCTCGAACCATGACAATACGATACTGACCGGGAGCTCATTCACCGTGCAACCGAATGCATCCGCTAAAGCGAGTGCAATTTTGACCGTTGAGCCTGAGTTATTGCACTGCCCAAGATCGATATAACGCGGGATACCCGTATCCCCTACCGTGCCGTAATCCACATCGTTGAAGCGGAACTTGCCGCAAGATGTTGTCAAGATGACGGTATCGTTCGGTAAAGAAGTTGCTAGCTCACGATAATAGTTACCGCCTGTACCCGGCGCATCGCAGCCTGCAATGACAAAGAACCGACGAATATGTCCGTCTTTAACGGCCTGGATAATCTCAGGCGCTAAACCGATCACCGTCTCATGGTGATACCCTGTTGTGAGCACTTGTGCGGACTCAATATTCGCAACAGGCAGGGATAGAGCGCGTTCAATCAGTGGGGTAAAGTCATCATTTACGATCTTCGTGACATTCTCGAGACCTGCAACCTCATAGGAATAGAAGCGGTCTGCATAGGTGCCCTTGATCGGCATGACACAGTTCGTCGTTGCGAGAATCGCACCTGGGAATTGCTCGAATAATCGGCGTTGGTCATACCATGCTTTCCCGATATTGCCTTTCAGATGGTCGTATTTCTTAAGCGCCGGATAGCCGTGGGCAGGCAGCATTTCGGAGTGCGTATAAATGTTGATCCCTTTGCCCTCTGTCTGACGCAGCAATTCCTCCAGCGCATAGAGATTATGTCCCGTGACGACAATGCAATGGCCTTCAATCTTATTCTGGCTGACCGTAATCGGTTGCGGAATGCCAAAGCGTGTCGTATGGGCACGATCCAAGACATCCATGATCCGGACTGCCGCATTGCCGACTTTCATCGCCATCTCCAGATGCTCCTGCAAGTTGAAATTGGAATTGGTTAATGTCATATACAAAGCTTCGTGCGTAATTCGATCGACTTCGGGATCCGTATAACCCAGTTGTCTCGCATGGGTCGCATAGGCTGCAATCCCTTTTAACGCAAAAATCATCGTGTCCTGCAAACTCGCGATCGTCTCATTTTTGCCGCATACGCCGACAACGGTACAGCCACCGCTTGGTGTCTGCTCACATTGGTAACAAAACATAGCGTTGTCCTCCTCAAGAACATCATTTGTTACCGTCAGCATACCAGAGCGATTCGCCTCAAATTGTGATTACACACACATTAATTTTGAACGTTTCATGCCATCTTTATCTGCAATATTTATCTCTCAGAGCCAGGGTATATTGAACGGATTGTTCAACACCCTTGGCTTGATCTTCAATCATCTTCTCCAGTAACTCCTGCGGCGGATCATAATAATCAAGCGGCTTGATGAGTGACAAGTCATATGGAGTCGGTCTAACTGCAAACGCGCCTTCGCCAACGGCTGACACACCGCCCGCTGCTGGTTCTCTCTTGAACGAAACCGCATACGGGTAACACATTTCTACATTGATCCGAGTCAACGTGGATGACTCCACCAACGTTCTAAAAATTTGCTCCAAGTCAATATTCCCTGTTCCGACAGGAACGCCACATACCAGGTAATCGTCGCCGTCATGAACGATAATATGGTCTTTGAAATGGGTTGTAACGGCATACGGCGCCAACTTCCTGACAGCGTGAACCGGGTCTTCCCATGCCATCATCGCATTGCCGACATCACAATGTGCGCGTACCCAAGGGCTATCGACTTCATCGATCATACGGATTACCTCGCTCGATAGCTCTTCCTCATGATTTTCAAGAGCCAGTTTGATTCTGTATTTCTGCAGCAGAGGCACTATCTGTCGGATGTTGTCTGGCGCTTGATTCATTCGATCTTCGTCATATGTCCCCATGCAGACGTATGTCCGAATGATATCGGCTCCGATGCTATGAGCAACCTCGATCACTTGCTCCAAACGCGCCGGATCCGTGCCGTTCGTATCGATTTCAGCGAAAAAACCGTATTTCTGAATTTCCGCCTTCACCCTCGCCAAATATTCCGGTTCAAACGATGCAAGCGTCCCCCATCCAGGGAGATTCGGCCATTTCACGATATTGATCATGACACCGTCTAAGCCAAGCTCAGCCGTTTTTCGAATAAACTCAAAAATATCCATTCTTCCCGTCATAAATTGCAAATGATAACTCTCTGTCTCTAGCCCAATCTTCATCGTGCCTCTCCTCCTGTTATCCGATCAGCCTGTGGAAGAAACTTGTTGGTTAGTATCTTTCTGCCATATCCATCGTTCATCCGCCTGTACAATGTCCGCCACAGAAGGAATCACAAGATCAGCAAGATCCTGCAGATCGGACAGGCCGCTGACACCTGAAAGCACGCCAATAGCCATACCTGCCGAACTGTTCCTAGCAAACCGGATATCTGTCTCGGTGTCGCCGACAACAGCCACCTCCTCCGCACGTAACCCGCTAATCTCACAAAAAGCACGCATCATGCTCGGACTCGGCTTCTTCTCGTAGTGATCTGATGTACCGATAAAGTCTATATATGAAACGACCCCAACAAGCTCGAGGAAATATATCGTCGACTCAAGATCATCCGCCGTTGCAATGCCGATTTTCAGACCTTGACGGCGAAGCTGTGTGAACAAATGCTGCAAATCTGCTGTCGGTCTCAAATTGTGCCGATTATCTAGCGTCTGCTGGTAAAGTCCCTCCGTTAACCAACCCTCCAGATCCTCTAACTGAGCGGGATCGACCTGCTGCTCAAGCAGCACGCGTCTAAATACTTCCGACATATCCTGTGTTGTGCCGCTAGCAAGAATACCTTTTGGCTCAACTCGATTTCCATGTAACCCGATAGCCTCTAGCAAGCTTACTTGCAACGAAAGTTCGTTCTGACGGCCAACACGCTCGAGCAATTGATTAACAATACGGATTGCAACCGGTACCCAGCCCGAATGAAAATCCAATAACGTTCCATCTTTATCAAATAAAATGCCTTTGATTTCCTTCAACGTCTATTCACCCATTCTTCTATTTGTTTATTCGCCCACCACAGCTTCATCGCCCGCGGTGATCCAATCGATATTGTCCAGGTAAGGCTTCCAAGATGACGGTGGCTCCTGGTCGCACACAATCGCGTGAATCTGTTCCAGCGTCGAAAATTTACATAACGCTTCCACCCCAATCTTGGAAGAGTCGATGACAATCATCGTTTCTTTGGCTGCTTGTATCATTTTCGCTGAGATCGAAGACTCTTCCAGCGTATACTCCATCAAGCCTGCGAGTGAAATTCCCCCTGGAGAAATAAACGCTTTGTTCACACTGAATAAATCGAGCATCTTTTCGCACACCGTACCGCCGGATGAATATTGTTCTGTATTCAACTCTCCACCCAGTTGAATGACATTGCCATGAAATAATCCTTGGTTCAACGAATCCAACAGCACATTTGCCGTAGGCAGCGAATTGGTCAGGATGGTTACCTTACTGACACCGCGAACGCAATGAGCCATTTCGAGGATGGTTGTTCCTCCGCCCATGACGATCGTATCACCGTCTTTGACCATTTGGGCAGCTCGCTGTGCCGCTATTTTCTTCTCCTCCTGTCGAACCTGTCTACGCTGAACGAACGGCGGCTCCCCCCGCTGAAAATTGACTTTCACGGCTCCGCCGTGCACACGTGTCAGATACCCTTCTTTCTCGAGGACGTCCAGATCCCGCCGGATCGTTTCCATTGATACGTCAAGAAGCCGGGCCAATTCGGCTGCATTGACTTTGCCATATGCATGCAGTCGATCAAGAATTTCTGTTTTTCGTTCCATAGACAAGACTGACATCACGATCCCCCTCTATTCCAAAAAAGTACATGCGGTTTCCGGAATCCGCACACTAATGAACAATCCTTCATCCAATGCGCCTTTGTGCGGAACATTCAGCTCGTCGATTGTCAAGGTCACATCCTGAGACTGAACCTGGTACCTGCGCACATTGCCGCGAACGGTCATACTCAAAATAACGCCTTCCAGCCACAATCCTTGATTATGCGCAATGTTGTACGTCTCACCGTTCGGATACAGCTCCATCACTTCCGGACGAATGGCATACGATCCGGGCTGCATCGCATGGCCCGACAAGCGCAGAATGTCCTGATCAGTCAATACGTTGTAGCTGCCAATAAATCGAGCGACAAATTCGGTTTTGGGTGAAGTGTAGATTTGTTCCGGTTTGCCTTGCTGGACGATCTTGCCGGCATTCATGACGAAGATTCTATCCGAGATGGTCATCGCTTCTTCCTGGTCATGCGTGACGAAAATCATCGTCATCTTTAGATCCCGTTGTATACTGCGGAGATCGCTCTGCAGGATTTTCCTGATTTTGGCATCCAGCGCGCTTAATGGTTCGTCCAGAAGCAGAATGTCCGGTTCCGTGACAAGTGCTCTGGCAAGGGCAACGCGCTGCTGCTGACCGCCAGACAACTGATGCGGATAGGATAACGCTTTGCCGGACAAATGCACAAGCTCTATTACTTGGTTCACTTTCTCTGCAATTTTTTCCTTCCCCAGCTTCTTCATTTTTAGACCAAAAGCGATGTTATCAAAGACGGTCATGTTCGGAAACAAAGCATAGGATTGAAACACCATCCCCACATTACGACGCTGCGGAGGCAGCTGGGAGATGTCATTGCCGTTCACGCAAATCGTTCCGCCATCAAGCGTCTCTAACCCAGCGATACTGCGCAGCAGGGTACTCTTGCCGCAGCCGCTTGGTCCGAGCAAGGTGACGAGCTCCCCTTTCTCGACGTTTAGAGAGACCTGCTGCAGTACAACGGATTTCGCGAATTGTTTATAGGCCTGATCAATTTGTACATAGCTCATGCTGCATTCTCCTTGTTATGTTCATTCTTCTGGAAACGTGCGCCCAGCTTCAGCATCATCCCGGACAGGATCAAAACGATGACAAAATATGCGATAACAATTGCACTCGATACATGCCCGTTCTCATTCAATCGCCGCATCAAATAAATTTGAATCGTCTCATAACTTCCGCCAACGAGGAAATTCGCCATGACAAACTCGCCGATCAGAATCGAGAACGATAGCAAGGCGGAGATTAAGATGCCGTTCATGATATTCGGCACGATGACTTGCAAAAATGCCTTTATTTTGCTAGCCCCAAGGATTTCAGCCGCCTCCATCAGTCTTCTAGCATCAATCGTGCGCAAGCTGTTGCGGATGCCTTGATACATATACGGGATCACTAGCACGTAATAAGCCCCGACCAAAATCCAGATCGTTCCGGATAAGACGATTGGACCACTGGAGTACACTTTAATGAGACCTACAGCGGCAACTACGCCCGGAACGGCGAATGGAATCATCGTAAGAGCTTGCAGATACCGCTCCAGCTTCGGCAGGTACATATACACGACAAATACCGACACCGTCATGGTCGATACGCTCGCCGCAAGGGCGATTCCAGATACTGTAAGCGTACGCCCGACAGCCGATAGAAACCGAGCATCGGTGAACAATTGCTTGTACCATTCCAACGTATACGATACCGGAAGCACCGTGTGGCTCCACTCTTTGGCAATTGAATACATCAACGTTGCTGCAAGCGGCAATGCTAAGTAAATAAGGGCAGCCGCGATAACGAGAACCGATATCCATTTTTTATTCATTGTAAATCTCTCCTGAACCGCCGCATCAGGCGTTCGTTGATCCACATCGCACCGACCATCATGAGACCCAGAATAACCGCCATCGCGCTTCCGAGCTGGGGCTGCGTGACCACATCCCCTGCGATGAGCGAGCCGATGCGGATGGTCATTAAGTTGTAATTGCTTCCTACAAGCGCATAGGCCGTTGCATAGGCACCCATCGCATTCGCGATCAGAATGCTGAACGTTCCAACCAAGCTTGGTAGTAACACGGGAATACCGATACGCAGCCAAAATTGGAGATTTGACGCGCCGAGTAAGGCAGCCGATTCGCGCCATTGCTTATGAATGCCGGAATAGGCCGGGTACAGCAGCAAAATGGCTAGTGGGACTTGAAAATAAACGTACACGAACACCAATCCACTCCAGCTGTACAAATTGAACGTTTCCGTGATGTTCCATCCCCATCCTTTGAACATGAGCGTGAAAAGTCCGCTGTTTCCAAGCAAAATAATGAACGCGAATGCAAGCGGGACGCCGGAAAAGTTGGATGTCAAATTGCTAAAGGTAACCATAAAAGATTGAATCTTCTTGGGCATTCGTGTCATGGCATACGATACGACGAACGCGATCGCGATCCCGATGACACTGGAATATAACGAAATCTTCAAGCTGTTGACAATGCCTTTGGAATAATAAGGACGGGTCAAAGCGGTTAGATACTGCTCGAGCGTATAGCTCCTGCCGTCGGCGGCGAGAAAGCTGTCATGGATCATTGCGATCAATGGCAGCATCAGAAATCCGACGACAAGCAGGGCAAACGGAAGCAATGCAGCAATGGCAAACAGCGTTATCTTGCGATTCATTCGGGTAAACCTCACTTTTCCATTCCTCAAGCGATGAAGGCTAGTTCATATGAATCAAGACTTGATCCTGCCACATCAGAGGCAATTGTTTGGATGTTTCTTCCCAGGCCTTATAGTCTTTGATCGGTTTTGCATTTTTGTATTGCTCCGCTGGAATCAGCTTCTTGGCAACGTCTTCTGGCAGCTTCACATTCTCACGAATCGGACGGGCATAACCTCTTGCCAAATTGATCTGGCCTTCATCGCTCAGAATATATTCGCGCGTAAGCTTAGCTGCATTCGGATGAGGCGCGTACTTATTGATGATCGTCGTATAGCCGCTGACGACACTGCCTTCTTGAAGAATGCTGACTTCAAAACGGTTCGGATCGATTTGGTCGCGATAGCCCAGCGCATTAAAATCCCACAGCAACGCAACAGCAACCTCACCCTTTTCCAATACCCCCGTATTGATTTCCAGCGTCGTCAATCTTTTCTGTTCCGCTAATTTCGCAAAAAAGTCCAAACCCGGCTGAATGTTACGCTCGTCTCCTCCATGCGCAATGGCTGCCGCCAACACTCCCATTTGGGCCTGCGTTCCTTTTGTAACGTCCGTGATCGACACTTTGTAATCGCCTTTAAGGATGTCGTCCCAGGTTTTCGGAGGATTCTTCACCTGATTTTTATCGGTGATGACGGCAATTGTTCCTTGATAAGCTACCATCCAATGTCCATCCTTGTCTTTGGCCCAGTCCGGGATCTCGTTCCAATGGGTAGGCTTGTACGGCATCGTTAAGTCTTTTTCTTTCGCGAGCGGTCCGAACGAAATCCCCACATCGCCGATATCAGCCGTTGGATTATTCTTCTCTGCTTCAAATTTCGCAAGTTCTTCAGCACTGGACAAATCCGTATCCGAGTGGGTTAATCCATATTTGGAAGTGATATCGTCCCAGGTCCCCTTCCAATTGGCCCAGTTGTCAGGCATGCCGACACTTACGATCTTCCCTTCCTGTTTCGCTTGCTTCTCTATCTCTTCGATCGTCATTTCCTTGGCAGGCACGGCATTGTCGTTTGTTACTGGAGCCGTTTGCTGAGCAGGACCGCATGCCGATATTCCCAAAGCCATTACACTAACGACTAACGCTGCTTTCCATGAACGAAATTTTTTCACGTTGTTGTTCTCCTCCATATTTTTGGTGATTTGTTGGTTTGTGTTGTTTTCAAGCACATTCACAGTATGCAATCGCAACATTAACCACATATCAACTAGATGTAAATGTTTTGTAAATTAGCACATGAGAAAAGAAAAAGACACCAACATTACGTTAGCGTCTAAATAAACGAGTGGATATTTAATACTTTTAAATAGACGAACGCAATACACACGCCTTCGTCTGTATCATTACTATGGCAGCAGCTAGTCCGGTCGACTCAGCCGTAATACAGAGCTCGCCCGGTTCTTGCGTGGACTGGACGATTGCCATGCAAAGCCCCTTGAACGCTTTCCGCTTCCAAACTGCGTCACGATCGTAGAATTTATCCGGTTCGTGGCTGCTCGGGTTACCATTGCCGACACCGATGAACACACCTGGTCCTGTGATCGAAAATACCACCTCATTGTCGGCGACAGGCACCACCCTGCCTTCATCATCCACGATTTCCACAGCGACACATGACACATCCTCCCCGTCAGCATGAATCACCGAACGATCCGGGACCAGTCGCAGCGCGACAGGCGCGTTTGCCGTTTCCCTAGAGACCGTCGCGATTTCCTGACCATTTCGATAGCCGATGGCCATTAATATGCCTGGCTCATAGGGCACCATCCAGCTCACATGCCCCAGCTGCCGCATTGGCGTACGCCCGATGCGACGGCCGTTCAGCAGCAACTCTACTTCCTCGCAGTTGCTGTAACAGCGCACATCGATGTCCTGTCCTTCCTTGCCCGGCCAATTCCAGTGCGGGAGTAGGTGCAACACCGTCTTTTCCGTCCACCAAGCCTGATAATAATAGTAGTTGTCTTTAGGAAACCCACAGGTATCCATTAAGCCGAATTGCGAGCTAATACAAGGCCAGCGATAAGGAAGCGGCTCGCCTCGGTAATCAAATCCGGTCCATACAAAAGCGCCTGCCAAATACGGCCGCTTCGCATAATAGTTCATCCATTCTTCGGCACCAGATCCCCAGTCGGGGAAATTCTCGTCATAAGCCGAAACATATCCTTGCTCCGCATCGTTCTGGTACATGCCGCGCGTGCACAGTGTGCTCGCTTCCTCGCTGCCGATCATAGGCTTTTTCGGATGATGTCGATGATATTCATCTAAATTTGCGCCGATTTTCCAATAGTTCCAGCCACGTACATCGACCACGCCGTTAATCCCTGCCCTCTGCCCGCCGTTATTCCCGCCGTAGCTGACAAGACGTGTCGGATCAAGCGCCTGTACGATTCGCTTCATCGTTCGCGCTGTACGAGCACCGGCTTCCGTGTCTTGAATCCCGCCCTCTTCATTGCCGATCGACCATAATATGATGCTGGGATGGTTGCGGTCGCGCTTCACTAAGCTGCGCAATTGATTAGCGGTCTCCTCGCTGCAGCCCACCTGCCGATGCTCATCCATGACGAGCATCCCTAGTCGGTCACAGGCTTCGAGCAGCTCGGGGGTTGGCGGATGATGTGATGTTCGGTAGGCATTGACGCCGAGCTCCTTCAGCTTCTCGATGCGGTAATATTGCAGGCGGTCCGGCAGCGCCGTCCCAACACCGGCATGGTCCTGATGGCAACAGACGCCTTGGATCGTAACATGCCGCCCGTTCAAGAAAAAGCCTTGATCTGAATCGAAGTGAATGTTGCGAATGCCAAACGATGTTGCATATTCATCAGCATTCGTCTCGCCATCCTTGACGATCGTCACAAGACGATAGAGGTGCGGTGAATGAAGGTCCCAGAGCAGCGGATGATCCACGCGTACACGCTGGATAAATTCATGTTCCTTCCACGCTCCGATCAGGCATGAATCCGACTGGACTGTCGCTACGCATCGGCCATCAGCATCATAAATCGCCGACTCAATCCTACCGATTGTTGCATCATCCGATGCGTTGGCAATCGTCGTCTGAAGGGTCACCTCCGCGAATCCGTCATGGACCTCTGAAGTCACATACGTTCCCCAATGTGCTACATGCACCGGGTTCGTTTTTACAAGCCAGACATGCCGGTAGATGCCGGCACCTTCATAGAACCAACCCTCGACGTGGCTTGCGTCGGCACGTACGACAAGCACATTCGGGCCGTCGAATCTGACGCAATCGGTTATATCGCAGCGAAAACTCGTATATCCGCTCTCGTGGCGTCCGAGATAATAACCATTAAGCCAAATCATACTGTCGCGGAAGATCCCGTCGAATTCGATGGAGAGCCTTTTTCCTTCGTCGCTTCTCGAGACCATAAACCTCTTGCGGTACCACCCGATCGAAGTCGCCGGATGGAGCCTGCCGATCGGCTTATAGCCGTGATAATCGATGTCATTGTCTGACGAATGTACGAAATCCAGCTCGACCGCCCAATCATGTGGCAGGCGAATTTCGCGCCAATCACTATCGTCAAAATTCGGATGAATCGCACCCCGGCCTTCCGCTTGTTTGGCAAACGGCTTACCTGCCCAGAAATCGAAGTCGCGCTTGATGTCTGTTGCGTGACCCAACGCGAATCGCCAGCCGGCATCCATCAACAACCGCTCCCGAAGCGGCTGTGTTACTTCTTTATCCATGAGATATAACGCTCCTTTTATCCCTAGATCCTATTTATTCGAATGTGGTTGATCATTTATGAATCATGAATGAGTACTCAGCGTATGGTTCGATAACCATCGTTCGTTGATCAAGCAATGCATTTTCACCTAGCACCTGCGCCATATCCGCTCTACTCTCAACGAAAACGTTGACCTTCGCCGTAAATTTCGTACGATTTATGAGCTTCACCGACATCGTTGCAGCATTATTGTCGACGACTTCAACATCCACATGATCGATCGCGCAGATGAACCCCGTATCTTTTTGAATGTATACACCTGGAACCTCGAAATACGTTAGCATGCAGGAAACCTCACACCAGCAAGAACCGCCAGCAACCTCGCCAATATTCTCTTTTCCTTCCCAGTCGCTTAGATTGACCCGCTCGCCCATCCAACCTGGAGGCGAATATGATGATCCATCGCGATTCCCGCCCCAGGATATGCGAAGCGGACGATCCGCTCTGGACAAATATTGTGGCAGGTTATGTGCGATATCTTGAAGCAGTTCCAGATAAAAACCATTTCCTGTCGCACGGTACAGCTTAAATAAGGATGCGCCCGAGAACGTGCATATTCCCGGCGCCGCGTGCTTATTCTGAACACTTGCCCAGACTGCTCCCGTCGATCGCAAATCGAGCTTGCGGAATTCCGCTTCCTCGGCATATTGAAAATCGTAAGACACAACCCATGTCGCGCATAATTTGGCTGTTTCCTCTGCCATACGAAGCCACTTCTGGTCTCCCGTCGTTTCATATAAAACAACATATGATTCTAGTAACGCAAACGCCGATTCGCTGTCCGGGCATTGGCAGATTTCACCCGGGGCACCGGTCGTAACGCCTTGCTGTACGAAATGATCGTAATAATATTGCCCTGCAAGGTCTGCTATGGCGGTGTAATCCGGGCGATTAAAGTATTGCCCTGCCAAGGCCAACCCCGCAGGTGCGATTCCTGCACTGCTGCTGCCGCCGATAATCATTTCTTCTTTCTCCAGATCCACGAACTGGCCGAATTGTCCGTACTTGTTCCACAGGCGAACAAACGCGTTGCAGGCCCGGATCAACCCTTCTTTCCAACGGTCCGGAATGGGTTCGCCTAATTTGTCCATTAGCATCAGCTGTTTTGCCATGAAGTATAGGACATCCGCATTTTTGCGCAGCAACACAATCGAAGTTTCTTCATGACGGCGGAAAGCGTCGCCTAAGCGATTTCCTTTGCAATAAATGCCGTAAAAAAAACCTGATGGCGCTTGGATCGTGTCGAACAAGAAATTCAAGGTCTTAACCGAACGTTCTTTGGATAACCCGTTTCCGATGGCGAGCATTGGGTATGTATTTATTGCACCCCCGACCCACCCGGTCTGCCATTCGCCAAACACGGGATCCGGTGAAGTCGATGAGCGGTAAAACTCAAAATCGCGCTGCCAATTGTCCCGGTTATATTTCTCCTCCAATAGATCCCAAGCGGCTGAGAAAGGGATTTCATGCCTGAGCTCGGTAGGACCGGTTAAATCTTTGCGAACCTTCGCGAAATAATCGAACAACGTCGAAATGTCGGAACAATCGAAAGCATACAGTCTGAATTTGATCGTCACCTCGTCTTGTTCGTGAAAATCGAATCCACGGTCATCGGATGTCTCTTTCGTGTTGCACATACTGTATTTACTGCTTCGAACCGCTGGAGCGGAAATCGAGATCACCGCCTCGGAGCGATCGCCGCTTTCTTCGGCGGTCAAGCCGGAATCGCCAAGTACCGTTCCTTGATAGGTCAGCAGCAGCAAGCCCTTCTTCTGCGAATGCAAATAACATCCGACAGCTGGCGTAGCTAGGTCCCCTGTTCGCAGCTCAATGATTGAAGGTCCTGGCTCCAAGCTCAGTCTTGGCACATCCGTAATCGTCGTCGGAATATCGACGCTGATCTCCTCTTCGCGCTCCAACATAGGCGGGTATTGCTGCTCGCTGACCCGAAAGCGGTTGCCGTTGTAAGCTGCCGCTGGCATGAACAGATAGTTGTCCTGCGACCAGCGGTCCAGCTTTAACCCAACCGATACGTTGGCATTGCTCACGGATCCCTTGTCAACTTTAAAGGTTGCTTCACCATCGATCGCATCTTCATTCGATGCGACCGATTGCCTTGTATAATGGACATGCCATATCGATTCACCCAGCACAAGCTCCTGCTCAACGCTGGATTCACCGAATTCGCATGATGCCGAACGAATCGGTTCAGCTTCATCAAATTGAGTTAGCTTCAGGGTAATGGTGCAGCTGGTTTCGTTCATCATATCGATGTAACCTCCGTTGCCCCACCTATCGCTTCCACCGTCTCCGGCTCGCCATAAGCGAGCAGTTTCACGCTGACAGACGGCTTCGGATCTCCCTCGAACTTACAGCTGAACGAGACCGTCTGCCCGCCGTTTCGGATGATCGGCGCATCCGCCGACGCTTGCACTGTCTGCAGCAAATTCCAGTTTTGATCGTAAATGCGCCCAGTTCGCCCGCCTTCGAAGACGAGATATTGGTTTGGCCCAATCTCTGTATCGAATGTCAAGTAAACGCCGCTCGTGTACAAGGTAGGACGCTTCACCGAAGCGTCTTCGTTGCCGTACGACGGAATGACGCGCATGATGAACTTCAGTGGTTGATCAGCATATTTGTTGAAATACGTCCAGTCCGCCCCGCCAGGCTGGCCTGGCTGCAGCTCAGCCGGATCGCAGACAAGCGGCTTCGAGATGTGAACCGGATACAAGCTCCAACGGCCATCTTCCATCGCCTTCAGGTGCCAATCCCCCTTCGGTTCACGCAGCCGTTCGCGCTGTTCCGGCGTAAACGCCCCGGCTCGCCGTGCCTTCTCCCATTCGCTCACCAAGGTGAGCAGCGTCTCGATATTGCCGTTTCGCCGCAGCACAGCAGTATCCGCGACCAGCGCAAACCCTGAACCAAAGCCTGCCGCTTTCGACAACACCCATTCGATTTCATCCGGCGATGTCGCCTCGAACCGTTCGGAGGCGGAACGAACAAGAAACCATCCGAGCATCGGCGGAATGAAGTTACGCGCAAAATAGCGCTGGTTGCTGAGACGCCATTCGAGCTGGCCCTCCCTTGTTGCTGCTCCCCAAGGCTCTCCCCAGTTAAAGCGCGTGAACACATGCCACAAATAATTCGACACGACGATGCTCGCGTCGTTGATGACTTCATCTCCCCAGCCGTCATAGCACATCTTGACGAACCGGTTGACGCCATAGGCTTCATGCCCGGTAGCATACAAACCTTCCAGGCCATCGAATGAAATCTGCTTCAAACCCGACGTACGGAACAGCTCCGCAATCCGCCTGCTGTAATGATCCTGCAGCTCGATATTCGGGAAAAAGACGTCATAAGGGTGGTCCCACAATCGACCGATATCCGTACCCGCTTCATGTAGAGCGACAGCCGTACCATTCGCGCCGCGCCGTACGCCGAGCAGCTTCCACGGCGCGTTATCGGTCACCGCATCGTATTCGATCAGCTCGCTGCCGATTTTCGCCGAGCGGCGGAACAGGTTCGCCGTAAACGGCGCAGGATCGCTCACCTCGATGACCTGCTCTTCTACCCCAATCGCCACTACCAGTTGCGCCTTGCCAGCCATTTGCAACCGCTCATCCGGTATCGGCGTCACATACGGATCGTTCAGCGTCGTAAAGTTGGACAGCGTATGTACGCCGACATGCACACCCTCGCGTTCCGCAAGAGCAACACACGCCTTGAGCCCTTCATCACCATTCGGAAAGCTACTCTTCTTAAGCGAAAAATGCCCCCACTGTCCAAACGGGTCGGAATGATACACATAACGGAGGCCAGCCATTTTCGTATATCGCACTGCATCCGCCATCGTCGCTTCGGAGAAATCAGTGATCAAATACGATTGGTTCGCAGCCGGGGAGATTTTGCCCCATACGCCTTCGATCAGCGGATGAGGGAGCCCTTCACCGAGTTCGATCGCTTCAATCGCCTCGAGCACTTGGTCGACCGCGCAGCCGAACACGGCGATCTTGGTTCCGACGATTAGCGCGTCGTCACCATCGCCGAGCGGAGCAACGTCAACATCCGGCAAATTCCATACCGGGCGCCGGGCCGCTTTCGTGCGGTTCCTTGCAAAAGCTTGCAGCAGACTTCCATCAACGGTCGGCCATGCCGCACAGACATCGTATTCAAATTTATTGTCGGATAGCTGCTTACTGTCGGGGTCCGGCACGCCGTCATGCGAATATGTTCGCTGGACAAACCCCATTCGTTCAAGCTCGATCGGCCAACCTCCGACCGTCTTCATATTCAATGCCTGCAGGCCGATGGCAAACGTTCCGTCATGCACGACGCCAACCGACTCTCCGATCGATCCCGTAATCGTCGTGACATATGGCCCCCAGATGACGGCATCCACATCACCTTCGATATGTCGCACTTCGAATGTCGCATACAGCCCTTTCTCTTCGACCATGACATCTACTGCCGCTCCGCAAGCCGCAAACTTCAGCTTCACGATGCCGGATACCGCATCAAACGTTGCCTCCGAAGGCACCTCTGTACGGCCGTTCACGACAACGCGAATCAGCGATGACAAATGTATCGCTGATTCATATCGCTCTCCGGTTGCCGTATCGATCAGATCAATCACATTCCCTTGCCCGTTCATTTGAATCATCAAATTTCCCGCCGAAATCGTAAGCATCGAAGCCTCATCTCCATCACTTCGTTATTTTATCCTTCAGATGACAAGCTGCTCGTTCTGTTCACTGGCATGATCGCGATTTCATACGGATCAAGCGATACTGTGACGACACCATGACCGCGTGAATCCAGTTTGATCTCCCCTATATTCGCGATGTGCGCCGTGTCTTCGCTGGCAAATCCGGCATAGTTCAATGGCAGCTCAAGCGAAATGACCTTATCGGTATGGACCGGATTAAATATGACAAGGACAGCGGGAATGTCCGCCTCTGTCGATACATGCATCACTGCATCCGGTTCATAGCCGTTTGGCCGCGCCAAATGGACCATTTCACCGGTGAGCGTTTTTCGATACTTTTTGTAAAATGAAATCCATTTGTTGAATATTCCCTTCGTCTTGTCTCCGAAATAGACGTTTCTTCCATACAATACGCCAGCGTGCCCGTACCCGAACATGCCGCCAATTGCATGATCATACGTAGCTGGATTTTTTTCGGAAGGCTCAATGCTATGACCGTGGTACATGTCCAGGTTGCAGGACGTCCATGTTGCACATGCCGGATCTTTATACCGCGAATCATAGACAAATGCCCGTGTTTGCGTAACAAGGTTCATGCCGCCCATTTCATTCTGATCTTCCTCCCGATACCCTCCGGGCCGCTGGGCCAAACCGAGGAACATCGACTGCATTTCCTGCGGTGCGGTGATCATTTTCCCACGGGCTGTAATCTCCTTGAAGAAGTTCTTCTCCCACATCCAGTTCATGAATTCAACACTTTCCGGATTGGCATGATGATGATCGGTCGCTTGACACGGCAGACCATGATAAGGCCCGTCAATGGCCAGACCGTCGAACCCGATCTCATCCAGCAGATGGAGCAGCTTCTCCCTGATGTAACCGCCCCAAGGCGACTGATAGCACATATTGCCCAGTCCTTCTGGTGAATAGCGAAGCCCGTCTGGACCTAAATACTGCCAATCCGGGTGCGTCTTGCACACCTCGGTCGAGTGCCACGCAATCGTCGTCGAACAATACGGGAGCACCGTTAATTGCTTGCTGTGATAATAATCGACCAGCCTCTTCATGTCCTCTTCCCCGTTAGGGAATAAATCCGGACGAGGCATGTAATCTCCCGTATTGGTGAACAGCTGCCCTACGAATAACTCGACGGATTCGAAGCCATCTTCGGCGGATTGGTCCGCAATTTCGCGTAACTCTTCAATTGATTGGCATGCATTGACGATCCGTTTGATCTGCGGCGACGTAATCCATGGCGCAATAGTTTTGTACAGTCGGTGCAAGATAATCGCTGCCTCGTCTTTATTACCCGATACGACCGCTTCGTAGCACTTAAACGTTTCGAAATGCAGCCCCGGCATCAGCTCCATGCCGATCGACTTTGGAAACTCAAACCGGGAGAACGGGACGTAATAGTCGTCTTCTTTTTGTATATTCCAGTAATAATCACTGAATACCGCCAGCTCGATTTTCCCTTCGAACAACCTTACAATGTCAACGGTGACATTATCGATCACGATCGGAGCTGATGAGACGTTACGCACGCGTACGCTTTTGGTTAGCATCGGAAGCTCGTCGGCAATTTCATATTCGATGACAAGTTCGACAGGCGGTATTCCTTCATGGCGCCCCGAACAGGTCAAACGCAGAATATCCCCGAAACGGCCCCTGTCCTGCTCGACGCCAATTACAGCAAAAGCCCCTTCCCGATGCCAATTCAACCGATGCTTCCACGGCCCGGCTTCATAGGTGATGCCTCCGATGCTTACTGCAGCCTCATAAGGAAGGTTCGACTCAAATGAAAAAACCGGGTACCAGAAATCTCCCCTCTGCTCCCCGTTCGGACGAATGTGGAATGCCGTTGTCGCCACACCTGCGGAAATATCGATCACGCGGTGAATATAATCGTTTTGAATGACCATGGTATGGTCTTGAATGGATATGCTCATATCATCGATTGCTCCTCTCCATCGCTACGAAAATTGTCCGGATAAACGTTGCGGCCTTCGCATGAAGGCCGCCCCTACTATACTGCTATTGCTGCTTCAACTTGTCATAAGCTTGCTCCGCTTCAGCCATGACCTTGTCGCCGCCCATGTTGTTCCACTCGGCCACGTAGCTGTCGAATTCACTAATCGGTTTTTTGCCGATGATCATGTCGATGAACGTCTGCATCGTCAATTTATCCAATCGTTCCTTGTAATCATTATAGATCGGTCGATCGATCGGCCCGAGAATGTCATATTTCCCTGTACCGAGCTCCATCAGCTTGCTGCGAAGGGGAAGCAAGGATTTATCCTTCGTATTAAAAGCAGCCAACTCCTCGTTATAATCATCATTCCATCCGCCAGGGACAGAATAAGCACCGCCGAAACCGTATTTCCACTGTTCTTTTTGATCATCGTACGGCTTGATGTATTCGAATCCGCCATCCGCTGTTTTCTTGAACGTCTTTCCTTCTTCGCCATAGGTCAGCGCGATTTTGGATTCCACCTCAAAGGAAGTGAATTCGAACACCTGAAGGTATTTGATCATTTTGTCATGGTCTTGCTCCAATTGTTTACCGAACATGATATCGACTCCGAACAACGCATTTCCCTGCTGCATCCCGTAATCCCCATTCGGCCCTTTCGGTCCTGGAATCATAGCAAAGCTTGCGTTCGGATTCTTCTTGTGCAGCGCCGAATAGATATCATTGCAGCAGAATACGCCGTCCTGAGCAAGCCCGAACCAATACGTCGAGACGGCTCCAGCTTTTTCCTGAACCATTTTGTCTTGGACGTTATTCCCTTTGTTCACGATAAATTCCGGATCGATCAAGCTCTGTTGATACCAACGGTTCAATACCGTTAAAGCTTCTTTGGCTCCAGGCAGAATTTCGCCGCGTACGATCTTACCGTTATCTTCCGTAAATGCCCCCGGGTAGACGCCATATGCTCCGAAGACGAAGCTAAACAGATCCCCGATACTGCCAGCTGTTCCCGTAATTCCGTACGTATCCTTCTTGCCATTTCCGTCCGGATCGTCATTTCGGAATTTATTGAGCGCTTGCTCCATTTCATCCAGCGTCTCCGGTGTTTTGGTAATTCCGACCTTTTTCAGCCAATCTTCACGGAAACCTACAACGCCGCCGTGTGGAGCTAAATCCCATATCCCCGGCAATCCGTAAATTTTCCCGTCCCTCCGCAAGTATTTGAACGGATCGTCTCCCAGAATCTTATGCAGGAATGCCAAGTACTTGGGCGCATACTTTTCAAGATCCTCCAACTTGATTTCAGCAACGACGTCTTGTTTGATCAGCTTATCGTATTCCTGAAAGCTCAGACTTTTCCACCAATCAGGGGTGTCGCCAGAAGCGATCGCCAGGTTCAGCTTTTCTTTCTGTGTATCGGAAGATGCCACATAGAACTCGGCGTCAAAATCGAATTTCTTCTTGAGAAAGTTCATGAAATAACCGTCGATTTTGGTCTGTTCGGGATAATAGGTCCAAAAATTCAGCTTCATCTTTTCGCCTTGTTTCGATCCCTCATCGCCAGTCTTTTGTGTTTCATCGGACTGTGCAGTTTCTTGACCTTTCGATGGTCCCGAATCCGAACCGCATCCGCTAAGCATCGTAACGAACATCATCAAGCAAATGAGCACAGATAACCCGTACTTCTTTTTGTTCATTCCAAACCCTCTCCCTTTTCACATGTTAATTTCTATTCCAAGGTCTACAGGTACGATCAACCTTTCACCGCACCCACCATGATGCCCTTCACGAAATATTTCTGCATAAATGGATAGACAACGAGCATCGGAAGGATCGATAACATGATGACAGTCGCCTGCAGCTGCATGCCCGAATAAGGATTTTTCTCTTGCAATTTCGTTAATATGTCGCTGAATTGCGTAGGGTTGTTCTGGATAATAATTCTTCGAAGTACGAGTTGCAGCATCTCTTTATTCGTATCGTTCGTATAAATCAAGGCGTCGAACCAGGCATTCCAATGCCCGACACCTACCCACAACGCTTCCGTCGCAATGATCGGCATCGACAGCGGAAGAATGATTCTGACAAATATTCTTAAAAATCCGGCGCCGTCCACCATCGCCGATTCTTCCAAACTTTCCGGAAGCGAGCGGAAAAAGTTGCGCATAATCATCACATTAAACGTGCTGAGCATGCCGGGAATGACTAACGCCCATATGGTATTGTACATGCCGAGATACTTGATGAGCAGATAGTTCGGAATTAACCCGCCGCCGATAATAAATTGGATGAGCATAAATCGTGTAATCCATTTATTGAGCGGCAAATCTTTTTTCGACAAGGGATACGCCGTGATGGCCGTTGCCAATATGCTGATCACAACACCGAGGCAAGTTCGAATGATCGTATTCTTGTAGCCGACCCATAAGGCGTCAAAATCAAACGCAAGCTTATAGCTGTCAAAGGAGATTGTGCTTGGAAAGAGCTTAAATGAACTGTGAGCGGCATCCCCGCCATCCAGCGAGATCACCACTTGCGTCCAGAACGGATATAACGTGATGATCAAGACACCCGTCATAAAGGCATACAGCAAGATGTCTGCGACTTTACTGCCATATCTCACCATAAGGTATAATCACCGCCTCCCATTCGCTTCGCGAGTCCGTTCGCTGTCAACATCAGAATGAGGCCAATCACGGATTTGAACAAGCCGACCGCCGTCGCATAACCGTAGTCCATATCCACCAAACCTTTTCTGTACACATACGTATCGATAATATCGGCCACATCATAGACCTGCGAATTGTACATGTTGAAGATTTGGTCGAACCCGGCGTCCAGAATGCCCGACATGGACAAGACGAGCATAATGCTAATCACCGGCATGAGCAGCGGAATCGTAATGTACATCATGCGCTTGATCCGACCGGCGCCGTCGACGACAGCAGCCTCGTGTAAATGCGGATCGATGCCTGTAATGGCTGCGAAATAGATGATCGAGCTCCAGCCAAAGCTAGCCAGGATCGACGTCACGACGAGAATCGAGCGGAAGTACTTGGTGTCTGCCATGAACAAGATGGGATCGACGCCGAAAAGGCTAAGGATCGCGTTGACAGGTCCTTCAAGCGACAGGATGCTCATGAAAATACCGCCCAGAATAATCCATGAAATAAAATGAGGCAAGTATGAAGCAGTCTGAACAGCCTTCTTGAACCTCACGTTCTTCACTTCGCTGAGCAGCAGCGCGAAGAGGATCGGAATCGGAAATCCCCAGATCATGCGATACACGCTGATCAGAACGGTATTCTTAAGCACGAGATAAAAACCCGGGTCACTGAACGCTTTTTCAAAATGGGCGAGCCCGACCCAAGGACTGCCGAAGAAGCCTTTCGTAATGTGAAAATCCTCAAATGCGATCAGCAGTCCGTAAATGGGTACGTAATTGAAGATGGTGACGTACAATACGGCAGGAATCAACATGATCAGCAATAACCGGTATTTCTTGTACGCAAAGCGTTTGGATTTCTTCTGCTCGGTTTTTGATCGCTTATTCCATTCAGGCTGCCCGGCCAAAACGGTCGTTTTGCTCATCCCTTTGTCTCCTTCCTGATTTCTATGAATGCGCATTCATTTCTTATCGAAAGTATAACATCGGGTTTCGCAAACGATCATTATCAGTTATTTGCTTTCCTTATCGTTTTTCTGACCAATTAGACGAGGGCTAACCCATTCTCAATTTGAGGGATGGTAATCGTCATCGTTGTCCCTTCCTTCGCATCGCTATGAACCGTTAGACCGTAACCTGTGCCGAAGAATAACTCGATTCTTTCCTGCACATTTTTCAGACCATATCCTGCCGTGCGAAACGTCGTAATTTTGCGAATCTGCTCTTCGTCCATTCCCGGTCCATTATCCCTGACGGCAAACTGTAGGGTGCCTTCGCCAAAACAGGCCGAGATGGTGATACGACCTCGCTCTTCCGTTAACCGGTCTACGCCATGTTTGATCGCATTTTCCACGAGCGGCTGCAAGATCATATTGATCGTGTAGAACCGCTGGACTTCCTCGTCCATATCGTAGATGACATCGAATCGAGCATCATGGGTGATGTGCATAATGTCCAAATACGATTTCACATTATCCAATTCACTCTGAACCGCGATAAAGTTATCTCCTTTATTCAGCGCCGTACGATAATACTTCGACAACGACGTCACGATATGGCTAATTTCATAAGATCTAGACTGCAGCGCTTTCCAATTGACGGACGAGAGCGTGTTATACAAGAAATGCGGATTCATCTGCGCTTGCAGCCGTTGCAGCTCCTTCCGGCGCACCTCTTGAATTAACTCTTTAACGCGATAAAGCATATTGCCGAAACGATCGATCAACTCGCCGATTTCGTCCTTGGACGAGTTGTGAATGTTCAGTTCGAGACCTCCGTTTTCTACGCGCTTCATCCAATGATTCAACTGATAGATGCGCCGCAGCATGCCGTTGGCGAACAGCGAGATGATGATGAGCACAATAACGCTGCAAATGCCGATCACAATGAACGTGGCATACAGGATGGGAGCCGGATTCCCAGATACTTGGTGCATGGGAATATAACAATGAAAACGCCAGTTCGTATTCGGAATTTGCTGCGTGATCGCCATCATACGTGTCTCGTTCATCATGACCGTGCCATCCTTCGAGCGGAGCTGAGCAGCGGAAGGCATTTCACTGACCGCGCGTGAATTTGTAAATAGCGATGCACCGTCCGCATCCGAGATGATCACGCCGTAATCGCTTAGCAGCTTCACGGAATCCATAAATAAACTATCTATGCTCATGTGAACGTAGAGGACGTGGTGGCCGGGGTTGAAGGTTTCCGGAAATTTACATACGGCATAAACCGCTTGCTGCGATTCATCATAATACCAGCGGATCCCGAATTTGCTCACCGCATCGGTATACCATTTTTGGTTCGATACCCCTTGGGCCGATCGCAAATAATCCCCATACTCCGGAATCGAACTTTCCGTATAAATCGTCAGCTTGTCGATGCCGTGATAGGACGTAAGCATCATGCTGAAATAAGGATCTAAATATTCTTTCAATTGATTGGCGAGCGCAGATAAATCGCCCGACTCTCCGTTCTGTGTCGACATAATGTTCTGGATCGTGCGATTGGCGACAATCAACTGAATCAAATTGTTGTATAAATCCATTTTGTACGCGATGCTGTTCACCGCCGTGCCCATATTTCGCTCAATGCTCTGCTCTGCTTGATGGCGAAGCAGCTGGCTCGATTGACTGTACGAGTACACGCCAAGCACCATCATCGGAATAATCGTAACGATCAAATACGAAACAATCAGCTTCTGCTTCAATCGGAGGCGAGAGACAATCCAATCGATTCTCTTCATCATAGGCCATGTTCTTCCCTATACTGGGATGGTGTTTTCCCATAACTGTTCTTGAACAACGCGGAAAAATAAGCGAAATTGGGGTAACCGACTTCCTTACCGATATCCGTAATTTTCTTGTTGGTCGTAAGGAGCAGTTCTCCCGCCTTTTCCAGCCGAATGGACGTGATATGTTTAATAATGCTTTTGCCTACATGTTTCTTGAACAATCGGCTTATATATCCTGGACTGAGATACACTTGCCTTGCGATGCTCTCCACCGTGATTTCACTGCTGTACTCCCGTTCGATCAATTGCAGCACATCATCGATCACTCTGCGGAACATTTCCTGGGGTTTTTCTGCACTGCATGCCATATCTTCGGCGATTGACCGCATGACCTTTGATAGCTCCACCAGCGATGATGCATGATAGATTCGTTCTAGAATCATCATGTATCCGCTTACACTTTGCTGTTCCGGACGACTTAAGATCGACTTCAATAATTCGGTGCATATAAATTTTACGTAATTTTCCGAGACTGTCCTCCCCGCTTGAAGCATCTCGATCACTTGAATGATTCTAGCAGCATCCACATCGATTTCCCTTAGCCATGCCGCCATGTCCATCAGTACATTACGCGTATATAACGAGACATCCCGGTCTCCCGCAAGCAGCTCTCCCGTGTACAGCACCGCCCCCTGGTCCATGAAAAACTTGTTGGACAGCATCGTATCCATCACATTGTATTCGCTGCTGATTTGCCCAAGATTCTCGATCAGCCCGCTGATGGCGATCATGACGTCTACACTGTACTTGTTCTTGAATAATTCAACCAGCAGCGTTCCCGTCTGGATAATTTCGGCTTCAGTTTCTTCTGGCCTGCCTTCGTACAATAACACGCTCTGCACTTCATTCAGATTCACAAAATCGGCCGTTCTGCCTGTCATGCCGGTCAGCGCCGCCTCGGCATCCAGATCAATCATGTCAAAAAAACGACTCTCGGTATGTACCATCACCATTCTTAAATAACGGTACCCGCTGAAGTGGATGACCGTGCCCGCACTCCCCCGATCTTCTTCTGCGGCAACGCCTCGGCCGTGAATGAGATCGTAGAGAAACTTTTGTTTTTCATAGCGGATGCCCTTCCAGTAAACCTCCTGAATTCTCTCATTTTTCATTTTCTCTTGCCGATCTTCATCACACATCGTAATCACATTCGATACCACGCGCATAAATTCGCCGATTTCTACGGGCTTTAAGATGTAATGAATCGCTTTTAAATCAATGGCTTTCTGGGCATATTCAAACTCGCCGTAGGCGCTCATAAAAATGATTTTCGTATGCGGCGATATCGCCTTGACTTGCTGCGCAAGCTGCAGCCCGTCGAGCTCCCTCATTCGGATATCCGTCAGCAAAATATCGATATCGTTATGGTCGCGAATGTAATTAAGCGCAGCTTCCCCACAATCCGCTTCGGCTACTTCAAGCTCCCAATTAAACTGCTTCGTCAAAAATTTGACCCCTTCGCGTTCCGTACGGTCGTCATCGACAACTAACAATTTATACATCGCCATTCATCCTTTCCATCCTAATCTAGTAGATCGTAGCATACCGCAAAGTATACGAGAAGGCGATATATACCTAAAAAAGATGAAGAGCTGATTCATTCAACTCTCCATCCTAGTCGCTAGCTAAAAATTTAAAACTGAAGAGAAACTTTTTGATCTTTACTTATCTTCAAGGACAGATAACCGTTGGTCGGTTCAAGAGTCCGGCCTTCCTTGGGTCCTCCCCTACGCCGCCAAAATGCATGGCGCCTATTCTTCCATTGCCAAGCGGTAATGCCTCCGTCCAGTGCATCGCAGCCTTGCTGTATGACAAACGTTTCATATCGTTTCCTCCAATTAAAATAAGAAGCGTGAGAACATCACGCTCCTTCGTTTAACTCAAGTTATATTCATTATTTCTTAAAAGTCTCATCATAGGCTTTATTGATTAGCTCCAGAGCTCGGTCAGAGCCAAGTTTTTTAACCTGTGGTATCACTTGTGAATCCCAGGTATCAATGCTTTGCTTACCGATAATCACGTTTACCGAAGCTTCCTCTACATAGGTATCAATCGCCGTTTTGAGGTCGGTATATTCTTTTTTCTCATTCGTATCGCTAAATTTCGCATCAAAGACTGCCTTGCCAAAGGCGTGGTTTTCTTCCAAAAATGCTACCGATTTTTTCATAGCAGCACCATTTAACTCAAACGTATTAATAGCCGCTTGATTGACAACACCGAAAAGGCTTTGGTCGTTTAGCCCCGAATTCTTAATGGTGCCATTTGGCGTAGCAGGCGTTTGAAAATCCTTCAAAAATTTCACAGTACCATCCGAATTCTTTTGATAAGATTCGCCTTCGATACCAAATTGCATGGCATCGGTACCTTGCGGGCTGTACAACCAATTTAGAAAATTAACCAATTCATCTTTGTATTTCGTTTGGTTTGAAATCACTTTATAACTTTGGTAATAGCCGCTCAAAACAGAGGTACCCACTCTTTTATTGTTGTAAGCAGGTTGAAGCATTGCCGTAAATTCAAAGCCCTGTGGAATTTTGCTTCCCATTCGACTAACAATCTCGTCGCCAGCTTGTGGGTAGTCAAAGGTCACTAAACCTTTGCCTGTAGCTAACATTTCATCCCATTCATCATCTGTAATCGTAGCAAAGTTTGGATTTAACAAGCCTTCGGAATACAATTTTTTCAAGTAAACCAACGTATCCTTGTAAGCTTGGCTTTCTGGACCGAATAAATATTTTTGCCCCTCTGAATCAAGATAAAAAGAGGTGTACGTTCCTCTAAAGTAAGCTTGGTTAGCGATTAAGTGATTCGTACCCCATCTTACAAAATAGGGGTAAGAATCTGGGTAAAGCTTCTTCAATTGAACTAAGGTATTGTATAAATCGTCGAACGTTTCGAACTTCGTGGATAGATTGTTTTTTGCAAAGATATCAGTCCTACCTAACATAACTTCGTCGGCGCGATATGGCACATCATAGATTCTTGGGGCGCCATAAAATTTGCCGTTAGGCGAACGAGTCAGATCCATGGCAGGTGGATATTTTTCCATCATCGCTTTGTAATTATCAAGCTTCCCTGCTTCCATATAAGGCGTTAAATCTAAGAATGCTCCTTGTGGACCATAACGGTCCGCATTATCTCTTGATAACGTAATCAAATCTGGTAGTGATCCAGAGGCTAACATGGTGTTCAATTTTTGTGTATAGTCTGCACGGGCTACGCTAATCGGTTTGATTTTAATATTGGTGTACTTTTGAATGGTCTTAAATATTTCTTCGTCGCCAGTGTATGGGGTATTAGCCATAAAAAACCAAGAAACTTCAATGGGTTTTTCGCTAATTTTTTGTTCGGCGGCATTAGGGTCTGACGTCTGTGACGGCTCTGTGTTTTTGGTAGATTCGCTTGGCTTGCTGCTGCTGCACCCTGCAGCAAACAACATCATGGTAGCTACAAATAAGACCAAAAATCTTTTCACGATAAATCTCTCCTTTTAATAAATTTTATAAATTATCCTTTTATTGAGCCGACCATAAGACCCTTGACAAAGTACTTTTGAATAAAAGGATAAATACACATAATAGGAAGGGTCGTGATGACAATGGATGCCATTTTCAAAGATTCCGTTGCCGAGTGATTTAATTGAGCATAAGCGTCTTTTTCACTTGGATTGAAGGTTGCAGCTACCAATATACTTCTTAAAATCATCTGCAAAGGGTACTTTTCGGTATCATTTAAGTAAAGCAACGCATTGAAATATCCATTCCAAATGCCAACAGCTGTAAATAAGCCGATGGTTGCCAGGATTGGCTTGGAAAGTGGCAAAATGATTTTTACTAAGATTTGAGGATCCGTGGCCCCATCAATGTAAGCGGATTCACTTAGACTTTCAGGTATATTCCTAAAGAAGGATCTCATGAGAATAATGTTCCATGCGGATAACGCCCCTGGAAGAACCATAACCCATATGGTGTCTAAAATATGAAGGGACTTATAAGCCAGATAGGTTGGAATCATACCGCCACCAAAAAACATGGTTACAAGGTACACCTTGGAGATAAATGAACGCATTTGAAACTTATCTTTGGACAGTGGATATGCGGTTATAGCGGTGAAAAACAAGGTGAAAAATGTTCCCAGGACCGTGTACAAAATCGTGTTTTTATATGCCGTGAAAAAAATAGGATGGTTGATCATGGTCTTGAATGCACCTAGGTCAAACCCTTTTGGAAAAAAAGTAACTTTCCCCGCAATAACTTCTGCTGGTTCGCTAATCGACACAGACACAACGTAAACAAAGGGATAGAGCAAAGCCATGACAACAATAGCCAAAATAACGTATACAACGGAAAGAAAGACCCGATCTCCTATTGGTTCTTTGATTTTGTAAGGATTTTTTGTCATGACATCACCATAAACTTTCCTTTAGAAGTTTTCTGGAAAAATAGTTTGCTCCGAATACAAAAACAATGGAAACCAAGCTGTTAAACAACCCAATCGCACTTGAAAAGCCATAATCTTGGTCGATAATACCTTTGCGGTAAACATAAGTAGAGATAACATCGGCAACATCATATGTCGCAGGGCTATACATTAACAGAATTTTATCGAATCCAACGCTGATAATACCGCCAATAGCTAAAATGAACAGAGTAATGATGGTCGGCCGGAGACTGGGCAGGGTGATGTGAATAATCTGTTTAAACTTCGAACAGCCATCCATCTTAGCCGCTTCATACATTTCTGCGTCAATCCCTGTAATGGCCGCCAAGTAGAGTATGCTGGAATAACCAATTTCCTGCCAAATGCCTGAGCCAACATACAAGCTTCTAAAGTAACCGGATTCGTTAAAAAATTGGATCGGGTCAACTCCGAAATTGGCTAATAATTCATTTACAATACCATTACCACTAAAAATGGATTTCATAATGCCCACAATGACAACAACCGATATGAAATAAGGTAAATACGTAGCGGTTTGAATAAATCTCTTCATTTTGGGATGTATCACTTCGTTAATCAACAAAGCCAGAATAATAGGTGCTGGAAAAGCCCACAGCAAGTTCACAGAACCAAGAACAAACGTGTTTTTTATAATTCTAAAAAAGTTGGGATCTTTAAAAAATCGGATAAAGTTGTCAAAGCCAATCCATTCGGAGCCACTAATCCCTAAAAACAAACTGTAATTTTGAAAAGCAGTTACGATACCTACCATGGGATAATAAGCAAACAAGGCAATCATGATTAACCCTGGAAACGACATCAGCAGGAGAAAGCGGTTACATTTCCAATCGTAATTTAACTTAGAAATAAATGACTTTTTAGATATTTTTCCGATAGTCGTCGACAAGATCTCACCTCATCACTTATTTTTGAACCGATCCCGTATGAGTCAATTGCAAACCACGACACCCCCTTTTCTTAATCAAGCAACACTCGTTGTAAGCGCATTCTTTTTATGTCGTGAAGATCGATAAATCCATGTCATGATTAATGCTTATATCTTACTCTTCCGCCAATGGGAGGTTAATGATAATAATTTAGATTTCTTGATTTATTTTACGAATTATCCCGTAACAGTAACATTTGTCATTGCACTTATCAGACTCTTAATTAATCACATTTTATGGGTTTTTGATATCTAAAAATACTGCACTTAGCAACGATTTCTGCACTCTATCAACGAAATTCATAACAACTCGTGATAAAATGACAAAATAAAAGGTCAGCCAGAATATATTGGCTAACCTTTTATTTTGTGATGCTATAAATATTGAACATCTCATGCCTTGACCCTGTGAAGCGGCCGCCCATACTTGACCAATACATGCCATATGAGCTTTAATTCCTGAAGAACTTCCGCATAAGTCCCGCGATCACGCCAGACATCCGGATGACGCTTCAGTTCCTTAGCAGCAGCCCCGATCATACATGTATCAATATATCCGTCTCGTCCGATTCGCCGCGCCAATGCAGGCATCGCTGGACCTCTAAAATCAGCAGGCACCTCATCCAATGACAGCGCAAAGCCCTGATGCCAATAGAGAACAATGGAATATCGAGAACTGATCTGCTTCAGTGTGACTTCGATCGGCGTTCCCTGGAAGGAAGGATCCGCTACGAGAATTTCCACATCGTCCTGCAGTCGGATATCGCCATGCACTTGAGCTTCAATATAATGATTAAGATTGCGACTTGGCCCGCGGCCCGAAGGATCTACGAAACCTTCCATCCTATTCGATTGCAGATTCTCGATGAATGGCTTTGGGCGTATACCTTGTTCACCTAAGGCGGAATCTCTTAAGAAGATCTCCTCTAATAGTGCCGCCATGATATCATCGAATGCGGCATAGGTTCCTTTTTGAACAGGATTTTGATGCGAATCCATATACGTATAAGTGCTACGATATGACACCTTCGGCGATAAAAGGAAATAACATGAACCAAACCGTGGTGCGGGGCCATCTGCATGCCGCATCACATCAAGTGCGCCATATTTGGGACGTTCGCTATTCGTTACACCCTCCCGCTGATAAGCGCCGCCAAATAGTCTGTCCTCCCACAAATCACGTTGTCCACCAGGGTAGGCAGACACGCTGCCACTCGACAGCATCGTCTCAAATTGGCTCTTATATACACCTTGCTCCAATAGCGCCTCTGCAACAGTCTGATCTGTAGGGTCCAACCGATCGGGGTGAAAGTGCAGTGCAATCCTCGCATGCGATTTCATCATCGCTACAGCATTTTCGTAACAGTCATGATCGATATTAGACATATGCAAAATTTCGTGAATGGTGTGACGGGCCTTCTCTCTCCGCTGCATCGCATAATCAGACACGAACGCTAATGCAGCCGCTTGTGATGATGACAGATTTATACTCTCCATGACTTACTCCCTCCTCTATAACCGTCTTACAATCCTAGTCTGCTTATTTTACGACCCAATGGCATATGCATTCAATCATTTTCTGAGCAGCGGGTGAACAATCTCTCAACGATTTGACCGCAATGCCGATTGAACGATAATGTGCTCCCTCCAATGGGCGAATGCACACCTCATCGGGGAGACTAGAAAGAATTAATTCCGGCAGCATGCTGATCCCTAATCCGCTCTGCACCATCGCTAAGATCGCTTGGTCATCCTCTAATTCGAACTTGATTGAGGGTACGATGTTATGCTGGTTGAAAATCCGCTTAATATCATTGTCACATCCCGCGATCGGCATAATGAAAGGCTCATCCCTGATTTGATTTATTCGTATTGTGGATTGATGATGCAAGGGATGGTCTTTAGGCAAAACACACATCATCCGATCCTGATGCAGAGGGATGACTTCTAAAATCGGATTCGTTGTCGGTAAATTCACGAACCCTAAATCCGAAATGCCTGCCAGAACAGATTCCTCGATCTCAACGTAGCTACCATCGACTAACTTAATATCGATCAATGGAAATTGTTCTTGAAATTGCTTCAGAATTCCTGGCAGCCACTGAATCGATACACTGGAGAAGGTGCCGATCCTCACGGTGCCTCGCTCAATCCCTTTAATCGCTGCGATCTCTTGGTTCAACTTCTCATTCATCTGCAATATCTCGCGGATATGTACAATTAGGCGTTCCCCATTGTTGGTTAACTGTACGCCTGATCGATTCCGAATCAAGAGGCTGAGTCCGACATCTCGTTCCAAGCTCGAAATCGCATGACTTACGGCGGATTGGGTGAGATTTAATCGCTCTCCAGCCTTGGTTAGACTCTTACATTCAACCACTTTGCTGAAGATCTCGTATTTGATCAGATTCATGTGTACTTCCACCTTCTGCATGAACGTTATTCATGTAACTTATGTTAAACATTCATTTTATTTATCTATATTATATCGCTATAATCGAATTATTCTATTACACATTCTTACGAAGAGGAGCGAGTCAATTGATCAACAATGAAGATCCAGCCAAGAAATCACATTATGCCGTAATTTTTACAAGTCAACGTACAGAAGGAGATAATGGCTACCATGCCATGGCAGATCAAATGTCGGAACTAGCCTCGAAGCAGCCTGGTTTTCTAGGTGTAGATAGTGTAAGGGATGCCTCAGGCACGGGGATTACCATCTCGTATTGGGACAGTCTTGAGGCCATTCGCCATTGGAAACAAGTAGAATCCCATCTCGTAGCCCAGGAGCGCGGCAAGCAGGAATGGTATGAGCACTATGAGGTCAAGATTTGCAAAGTAGAAAGAGCGTATTCTTCTGAAAAGCGTGCCCATGACAAAAGAGACGCCTAGATTCAGGCCTCTCTCTTGTACAATGCTATGATTGTTTCACGACAGGTATCCATATTTCGCTGCGAAACTTTGGCGACGTAACATCTTTCTGTTCGTTCCATAAGATCTCTGGCCCACGGGCCAGTTCATAGCTCGAAGACGGGAGCCATTCCGAATAGATGCGACCCCATACGTTCTGAAGCGTCTCTGGAAAAGGTCCGACTGCTTCAAAAACAGCCCACGTGGAGGATGCAACATCAAGGTTGGACAGATGTGATGGACAGGGATGCGTTGTAGCCACGCCAATATAATGATCGAGCTCTCCCTTCTCCTCCATCCGCTCTTCAGAGAAATTCGTGGATGCGCTGAGCAACCCGTGTGGCGCGATATTGGACAGGCTTTTAAGTTCCTGAATCTTATCGTTGTCCAAACTGCTCCACATCGCCGCAATTTCCGGATTCACGCCATGGAATATAATCGGTACTCTTTTCTGGATCCCAATGATACGAAACGCCTCTTTCTCCTCAATCCGATAATTCATTTCATTACCTCCTTGAATGGTTAACTGAAAGGTCATAGGAGGGTACAATTTGAGTGATTGACCTCGAGTTCTAGACTCCGATGGCGTAATCCCATGCAATGCTTGAAAAGCTCGTGTAAACGAATCAGGCGACTCATATCCATATTTCAGCGCAATATCGATAACTCGGTTGTGCTGATCGTTCAACTCAAATGTGGCAAGCGTCAATCGTCTCCGGCGGATATATTCTGATAGCGGTACCCCGGCAAGAAATGAGAACATACGCTTAAAATGGTATTCCGAGCACATCGCGATTCTTGCAACTTCTCTGAAGTCGATCTCTTGCGTTAAGTGCTCCTCCACATAACGTAATGCGTTATTCATATTCTCCAGCACATTCATCGTCAACTCCCTCCTACATCTCTAGCATAGCAGTACTCATCTTCGCCGATCCGACAATTCGTGCCCCATTCTGAGGGGTTACAGAATCGAAAAAAGCTGGCTCCAGCGATATTCTGGACCAGCATAAATCTTAGTGTTCTCGCAACCAACGTTCAATCTCAGGAATCCCATCAGCGTATCGACAAAGGGCCTGAATCGTCTCGATGACCTGCGCCGTCCCCATCTTCTGCTCTTCTTCATCGGAACACGCAATGTTCAACGACCGCTTCAAATTATATTCCAACCAGCCTAATTTGCCCGTATAACCATAATCAAGCACCTTGCGCCAAGCGGTCTGAACAACCTCTGTTTTCTGTTTATAGCTCTGGATAAACACGATAAATCGATTCTTATCTATACTACCCTGTTCATCTTCAGACCAATATAATGCCGTCTCAACCAAATCTTGCATCGGATTGATGGAACCTGCTGATTCCCAATCAATCAGCATAGGCTTATCAAGATGCCACATCACATTCTTAGGATCCAAATCCCTATGGCTAATGACTTGATCTCCTGCAAGGAATTGTTCTGCATGATGGGCTAGCGCATTCCACGCATACAATGAATCTCGGATAGGAAGGAGTTGATCCACCCACGCTGCTTGGTTTTCTTGCCCCATTCGAGCGTACGCATCCCAATCGATGATGGCTATATGAGAATTTGCTTGTAATACGCCTAACGCAGTGAAATCCGCAGCATGAATATCTGCGAGGATCGCACCTATTTGCCCACAATGAACTGTCTCTACTTCACTAGGTCGAAGACACTTGCCCTCCACCCAAGGAAAAACGAGATAGAATTGATCGTCGATTTCATGGATTGATACACCATCAATTTGTATGGCCGGTAAGGCTGGCACATGGCTAGCTGCTCGTACAGCGATCCGTTCTGAGCGGATGAAATTTTGCATCGCTTCAGGTCTTTGCATAATTTGAGGATTTAGGGCCTTTATTGCATATTTACCTTGTGAGGTCGTTATCGAATACATACGGTGTAAGAACCCGCCCGATACCGCTTCGGGAGCATCTGTCAGCTCACCAATACGCAGCATGGCACATAATTTCTGAATTTGTACATGGATTGGATTCTCGCTCATCATAACATTCCTTTGCATGATCCTTATATTGGAATAGCCCACTTCCATGTTACTGTAAATTGATCCATAAATACACATCATTTTCTGGGTATATACAGAGTCCCTCACTCCATCCATGAAATGAGGGACACCGCTCTATCCTGTAATTTTCCAACCGTTCGACTTCGTCTGCCGTCCCCACAGTCTGGCATATAGCCCGCCGGATTGCACCAATGCAGCATGACGCCCCTGCTCTACGACCTGACCTTTGTCTAATACGACGATATTGTCAGCGTTCACGATGGTTTTCAATCGATGTGCGATCACGATCACTGTTCTACCTTGAATTAACTGATTAATCGCTTGCTGGATTTCTGCTTCATTCTCAGGATCAAGTGAAGCCGTCGCTTCATCAAGGAGTACGATCGGCGCATTTTTCAGTATGGCTCGCGCAATGGAAATTCGTTGTTTCTCCCCGCCGGACAGCGTACTGCCCCCTTCACCTACGGGGGTATCGTAGCCTAACGGGAGCTTCATGATGAATTCATGACAGCAAGCCAGCCTCGCTGCCTCTTCGACTTCTTCCCGCGTAGCGTCATTTCGTCCGAATCGTATATTATTCGCAATCGTATCCTGGAAAAGATAGACGTCTTGAAACACCATCGTCACCTTGCGCAGCAATGCTTCTGGATCCACCTCGCGAATATCCTCGCCGCCGAAGGTCACCTTGCCATGATTCGGATCATAGAATCGTGCGATAAGACGCAGGACGGTGCTCTTGCCGCTGCCCGAAGGACCTACCAAAGCCGTTAATGAACCCGCCGGCATTCGAATGTTCACATCGCGGAGAACCTGTAGATCCGAATACCCGAACGCCACCTGTTGAAATTCGATATCATGCCCAGCAGGTTCCTGGCGTTCCCCTTGCATAACGGGTTCTTCGAGCAGGTGAACAATTCGCTCCCCTGCCTGCTTCTGATAAGCAAATTCTGCGTATCGGATCAGTGCGGATGACAGTGGATCGAAGATTCGAGAACCAATAACAAGGAAAAAGACAAATGTAATTAAGTCCAGATGTCCATCGGATAACAGATAGACGCCGATGATGACCATTATCGTAAGGCCTGCGCGTATGAACGCGATCGCACTTAACACGATCGGCCCGAGCATTCCTTCCGTACGTATGCTCTGACGCATGAACTCGCGAAACGAGCCATCTAATCTTTCGAATCGTTCACCAGTCATGTTATAGGATTTGATCAGACGAATTCCGTTCAAATACTCTTGTAATCGGTTGGCCATATCGATTTTGGCCCGCATATGTTTGCTGCCAAGCTTCCGCTGCAGCCCGGAGGTCAAGAGTATCAGTGAGATGGCAACAGGGAGGGCCGCGAACAATGCCAGGGCCATACGCCAATCGATAAATAAGAGACTGACTATGGCAATGAGAGGCATGATGAGCGCCCCGATCATTTGCGGCAGGAGATGAGATATGCCCTGCTCAATCATCGCAATGTCGCCCATCATCATATTGGTTAGATCACCTGGATCGCGCCGGTCCAGATAACCTAGATGCAATTTGCGCAAATGCTCAGCAAGTCGTGTCCTACTCTCCACGGCAGCGCTATATGCATTTCGGAATTGTGTTCGATAAGCCGGCACTTCACAGGCGTAGATCAGGACTAAGGAAATAAACATCAGACCACAGATCCACCAAAGTCTTGACGTATTTAGCATCATCCCAGGATCCATGAATGGCTCGAAAATTAGCCTCACGGCTTCTACCAGTAGTACAAACGGCATAATACCAACCACATTCGCGATCGTCGTATACACGACGGGCTTCAGTAATACCCGTGAATTACCTGCCGTAAAATGATGCAACATGTTCATCGGTTATTGATCCTCCTCTCTCATTTTCGAGCTGCCAATGCGTTGAATCCGTATAAGCACGCCACATCCTTGCATACAGGCCGGCCTCTGCGATCAGTTCATCGTGTATTCCCTTTGCCACAATACGACCTTGATCCAATACGACAATCTGCTCTGCATCCTGAATCGTAGACAACCGATGTGCAATGATAATCACCGTCTTCCCTTTCGTTAATTCTTTTAATGCGCGCTGGATTTCATATTCGTTCTCTGGATCCGCAAATGCCGTTGCTTCGTCTAAGACGAGGATCGGAGCATTTTTGAGGATGGCCCTTGCAACCGCAACACGCTGCTCCTCTCCACCGGATAGATATACCCCGCCTTCTCCAATTCGTGTATCGTATCCATTCGGTAGCTGTTGAATAAACTCGTGGCATTGTGCGGCCTTGGCTGCAGCGATCACATCCTCATGCGTTGCGTGAGGGCAACCAACAGCTATGTTGTTGTAGACCGTATCGAAGAATAAGAAGGTTTCTTGGAAGACAAAGCCGACCGTGTTCATCAATTCTTCCGTCGACATGTCCCTAATATCCACACCACCAATGCGAATAGCGCCTTCCGTTACATCCCAGAAACGCGGTACCAGATTCGCAAGCGTCGATTTCCCAGCTCCTGATGGTCCAACTAAAGCTGTGACTTCACCTTGGGATGCCAATAACGTTACCCCCGAAATGACCTTCTCACACGAGGACTCTGGACCATAAGCGAATGAAACATTGTCAAATAAAACATCATAGGACTCGGGTTTCTTCGGCTGTATAGGTTCAACGACGGCTTGTTTCATCAGGATCCGATCCATTCGATCAACCCCCTCATGAATATCGCGAAGCAGGGAGGTTAAGAACATGATCTTGAACATCGGAGCAGACACCCCGGGCGCCATAATTAAGAAAAATAATAAAACCGAAGCAAATGCGATATCGCCTGGATCCTGACTAAATATCAATACGCCCACCGGTAAGATGAATGCAGCAAAGGAACTGAGTAGTATTTTGAAGCCCAAATAACCATTCTGCATCTGGTCAGTGAATTTGACGCAGTATTCTTGATAATTCAACATATCGTTATAGAACTTACGGAAGGAACGAACGGTCTGACCGAATACTTTAATCGCAGGCATTCCCCGTACATACTGCACCGCTGATGCATTCAATTGCTCGAGGGAATCGTAATATTTCTTTACATTTTCTTGTCCCCCGAGGGCCGTCATCATCTTAAATTGCACGAAAATTCCCAGCGCAATCGGGACCATACACGCGATAGCCAGCCACAAATCAAGATAGAACATAACGCCAATCATCGTGACCGTCGTGACAATGACACTTACCAAATCGGGCAATTGATGCGCAATAAATCCTTCAATCTTCTCTACATTCTGTTCTAGCGTCTTCTTGACCGCCCCAGTGGACGAATTGTTCAACCAACCGAGTGGAAGCTTGCCAATATGCGAGGATAGCTTCACACGAAGTCCATATAAGATGCGAAATGCCGCAATATGCGAAGCCATGCCTCCGGCATACATCGTGATAAGGCTTACGAGCATCCCGATTAGCGCAATAACCCCCCACTGTATCATCACCACCCAATCCGCAGATGACAAATCTGCGGCATGCAAGAGCAGTTCTTGTAGAATATAGTAGACCGATACATATGGGATCAGCATGGATAATGCACTAATGCCTGATAACACACATGAGACAATAAGCAGACCCCGCTTTTCGTCGGCAATGTCAAGCAAGCGGGCAAAACCCTTCTTCTGCACCATTCGATAATCCTCCTTTTCTGCTTAGCCCTATTTTATTGAGAATGATATTCATTATCATTATTTTAATCATACTGCTAATACCTATTTCTTATCCACCAATTGCGGGAGTATTTTCACGGTCTTTATGCAATAAAAAAACTGCTCATAAGAGCAGTTCAGTTGAAGCCTTAGTTTGTGAGTTGATTTATCAATACGCAAAGGACCCCATCACAAGTGAGAACCATGAGACCTCTTTGGTGTACTATTGGCCTTCCTTCATGATCTGCGTCACCGCACGAACACGAACATCCGAACGTCTGAATTGAATCTGCGTTTGCGCATCAGCCGCACTTGCAGCCCATACATTCTCATAGTAAACGACACCGTTAAGATCCTGGAATTCTACGGTAAATTCTAATCCCTCACTCTCTATGCCTTGAGCAGTAATGACCTTCACCCCTAGCAGCCGAATTCGTTCAATCACTTCTTGATCCGCTTGATCATCTGTGATGAGGACGTCCAGATCCTCAATCTGACCCGCCTTCGCAAATCCATCTTGACCTACCGCATGATGCGTCGCGATCCCAATGCATCTTCGAGATATTGAGGATACCGCTCGCGCAAACGCAGCAACTTCCGGTGTAGCTACGAAAATCCCTTCATCGGATATCCCTCCACCGGTTATGAAGCTCATATCGAATTTGAACTGCCGAATAAATTCAATGGCGAGCACATCCGTAATATTGCCTGAAGCTTTGACCAGTCCCCCAACAAAATACGTATCGATCCACTCCCGACCACGCAGCTCATCAGCGACACGCATGCAATTCGTCACAATCGTAAGAGGCATGTGATCAGGCAGATGCTTCAGCAGCGCATAGGCAGTAGACCCGCTCCCGATAAATATCGTATCTTTGTCGCGAATATACGACACAGCTAACTTGGCGACCGCATGGGCTTCAGGCGAACCTACACCATATCGTTGTTCAGGCGGTGGGGGCGATTGACGAACCTTCATTGCGGGTATGGCACCGCCATGGGTCTTCTGCAGCAGCCCTTGCTCTTCCATCATTGACAGATCTCGCCGAATCGAGTCAATCGATACTTGAAACGTCTCAGCCAATTCTTTCGCAAGAACCCGCTTCTGTTGATGCAATAACGCAAGAATTTTCTCGCGCCGTTCCTCAGCGAACATCCCAGCACCTTCATTAACCATGCAATATCACTCCTGTTTATGCTTTTTTACCAGCTATCTATATTCCATTATATTCCGTTTTATTCATTTATCAACCATTATTTTCTAAAATTATTGAGTTTTGATCCACGATTTATCCGTATTACGCTGTATTATTCAGCGAACAACAAAAAAAGAGGCAGAGTATAATCCTCTGCCTCGCTTTTCCCGTATGATCCTATTCAGACTTCGCAGCGTCCTCCAAGAACCACAACGGATCTTTACAATCTTCATCACCATTATAATTAATCAGAATTTCTTCTCCTGCCTTAATATCCGTATACGCGTAGAAATCAACCGTCAGTTGATCAAAGTTGAGATCGTACGAGGCGTTAGGCTCATAAGAATGATTAAATAGGCTTCCGTATCCTAACAACACGGCGGAGTGATTCACACCAAATTCGAATACATAATCAGCGAGGATGGTCTGTTCAATGTGCACATGCTCTTCTTCCGGATATGGAATAACGGGGGCTTCATGAAAAATAACACCCTTGGGTATATCACAAGTAGCGAATACACCACGATTGAATTCGCCATTGCTTAGTTTGGATTGCTTAATCTCGATCATGCTTGTCACCTGCGCGTCCTTTGTCTGTATCAATATGATAGGGCTAGAAAGGATCATTTTAACTCACCTAGACGAAAAGCGCAAATGAAGTTGACATCAATTTACGCAAAAAAAGCAAGCGTCATCCTGAAAACTACGGACGACTTCTTGCCTTTTGAAAAGATTAATGAACCTCAGCACTCGCTTCATCCCGTTCTTGCGAACGATAAGCAAGCAGAACAACTTCCGATCCTGCTTTATCTCGAATCTTCGACTCGAGGGATTGCAGCTGCGTTAACGTCGCATCATCCAGGTCCGCCGGAATGAGATGTGCGGATTGCTTATCCATCCCTATGCCTCCTCCATTTCAACATATATTTCCTGCCTAGTATACCCATACTAGTTCCATTCAACCCAGCAGTTGCAATAACACCTATGGTGATGCGGTACTATGCAAAGTTAGGACTATGAGCACCCCAGCGGAACACCTACAATAGCTATACAGCATCGAACGAAATTATGATAAGGGGTGCACGATTTATGACATGGATTTCGATGATCTCCCTCTCGGTTCAAGCCCAACCTCGCTTTCAAATGTATCATCCGTCTCATCTGATCTGGATTCTAATCTTGTTGGCGCTGACGATCATCCTATGGCTCACGAGGCACGTCATTCAGAAGAGTCCGTCTATCCGCCTTCGAATACGTTGGGTATTGATCAGCGCAATGATCATCCCACAGCTTATCTTGTATGGCATTTACACCATCCAAGCGACTTGGGATCCGAGAGTTCATCTCCCGCTTGAATTGTGCAGCATCACGCTGTACCTTTCCTGCATCATGCTCATAACACGGAGTTATTTTCTCTATCAGATCATGGTCTTCGCAGGGATTGGCGGAGCGATGCAAGCCATCCTTACACCCAATTTACTGGAACCCTACCCGGATTTCATTTATTTTCACTTCTTTGTCTGCCATCTAGCCATTGTCCTTGCTTCATTATATATGACCTGGGGCGAGAATTATCGGCCTCGTCTCCGTTCGATTGGGATTACGATGATCTTCTTGAATGTTCTCGCAATCCTCGTCGGTACGGCGAACTGGCTCCTGGATGCGAACTATATGTTCTTAGCCTATAAACCCACTACTCCATCCATACTTGATTTCCTCGGACCCTATCCTTATTATCTATTGGCAGAAGAAATCGTCGCTTTATTTATCTTCTTCGTGATCTATGTGTTGCTCGGTCAGAAGCGTAAATCTAACAATGACACTCAGTGGCGTAGGGACAACGAATGATGATGGTTGCTCACGCACTCCTGCATCAGACGACTCACGACACGAACATAATCGAGGGAACGCTCAATATCTAAAGGTTCTGGTGTAATGATATACGATTTACCTGTTAATAGTGTTATGACCTCCATCCGTTCCGGCATTATGCCGAACATACGCGTGGTGAACAAGAGACAGATATGTAAGTACGATTTGATTAGCTGCGGTTCGTCATGGATGAATAACTTTCGAACGATGTAAGAGGATTCATTCGCGGTGCCTCTCCATTCAATCACCTGAAACATCATGGTGAGATGGGCCCCGAGTTCTTCAATCATCGTCGTCATTTCCGTCAGTAGGTACATCGGATTCTCGCATAATCGAAGATCTGTAAGCAGCATTTTGAGATGCATTGTAATGTAGGATTTCACGTAATGATGCTGGTCTTCCGATTCGAACGCAAGGATTTTCCTCGTCCACCGTCTTTCAATGATTTGTGCGATCATCTTCTCTGTCCGCTGCTCTGGCAGCAACGCATAAAAATCAAGCAGCACGTCTTGAATGCTCTTCTCTACATGCTCTTCCCACCGGAGATGCGGCTTAGGCTGCTCCTTCAATTTTCGCTCATAGCAGCACGGACAGCGCAGATACAACGCCACATCTTGTTCATGAATGACCGTATCGTATACGGCACCAACCTTCCAATCGTGATTATGCATCATCATTTTCCTTTCTTAATCCAAGCCGAGCAATCGTCGACCAAGCTCCCTGCATTGCTCTTTTTCTTCTGCTGAAGGACTGAATTCTACTTTTAACCCCTCAGCTACGACCGTACAGCCGCGTTCCTGCAGCTTCGCGATCAAAATATCGACTGCTGCGCCGAATTGCGGATAACTCGAATCTGCGGAACCGAATACAACCGCTTTTTTGCCGCTGAGATCAACTTCATCCATCTCTTCGTAGAAATCCAGAAACTCATCCGGCAGTTCTCCATCACCCCATGTATATGCACCGAGCACAATACCGTCATATGACTCCAGATCGGATGCACTTGCGTCGAATACTTCTTTGATCGTAATGTTGGCCTTTCCGAACTCTAATCCCTCTTTTACGGCATCCGCCATTTCTTCTGTATTGCCCGTCATACTCGCAAATACCATCAACACATTCTTCATCGATCCAAACTCCTCTTTATATATAATTGATAATGATTATCATTTTCATTAGGATTATAACCTCAACGCATCCTGATTTCAATACCCAATTCTCATTTGGAACTTCGCAACTTATTGGGATTCCTGAACGTATAATGAATTATGATCGTTGCAGAGAGGAGTACAACTACAAATGCGTATCTTTCGTGAGGCCATGCGATGGGTATTCTCAATCGCGGTGTCCTTCATCCTTGCCTTATTTATTTGCACCTATATCATTCAACCGACCAAAGTGAGCGGACATTCCATGGAGCCGACCCTGCACGACACAGAACGATTATTTATTCTCAAATGGACACATACCTTCTCGATGACCCCGGATTATGGAGATATCGTTGTTATCGATAGCCGGGTCGAGCGCAATCGTTCGTTCGCTGACGAGTTTCTGGACAATCCCTTCTTTAATTTCCTCACCCAGAACGGCGAACAAGAGATATTCTTCATCAAACGTGTGATCGGCAAGCCTGGCGATACGATTGATATTCGGGACCAACATGTGTATCGCAATGGCCAGCTTCTAACCGAACCATACATTAAAGAGACGATGCTGGATATGCCTGAACAAACCTTCATTGTGCCTAAAGACCACGTCTTTGTGATGGGTGATAATCGCAATCATAGTAAAGACAGCCGGGATATTGGATTTATTCCACTCTCCCATGTACTAGGTAAAAAGTTATAAGCGCACATGAAAAAAGAGAGCTCATTCTGAGCTCTCTTTTTATCTCGATACAAAACGTAACTTATACTAGAATATTTTGAATTTTATATGAATTTACCCTTGACACGATACAAATTGTATCATAAATTACTATTAGTAGGTTTTCGTTATTAACGATGAAGGAGTATGCCAATCATGACAATGGGTGAACGTCTCAAACAACTACGATTGCAACGGAAAATTTCGCAAGAAGAAGTCGCACGCACCATCGGAATCACTCGCTCTGCCTACAGCCACTATGAGATTAACAATCGCCAACCTGTCTATGAGACGCTTATCAAACTATCAACTTTCTACGAGGTGTCCCTTGATTATATCGTCGGTGGAGATACCTTCACCCCGGCCCCAGCTTCCAAAGATACACATGAGATGATTCGTATGCTAGATACGATGGATCATGTGAAACGCAAGAACACCATTAATCTCTTGATGGATGTCCTGAAGAAGAATAACAACGTCATGTAATTCGCCTACGCATCGTTGCTGGCAATGTAATGTAGAAATGACAACCTTGTCCCAGTTCACTCTGCACCCAAATTGCACCATGATGGGACTCTATGATTTCTTTGGCAATAGATAATCCAATCCCGCTTCCCCCGCCTCTCGAATTACGAGAATAATCATTCTTATAGAATCGTTCGAAAATTTTGACCGTATCTTCCTTCGACACACCGATCCCGGTATCCATACATTGTATACAGAACTTCTGCTCTTCTTCGAGATAACTGAAATGCATGCGAATCTCGCCACCGATCGGTGTAAATTTCACAGCATTATACACTAAGTTGTTAAATACCTGGAACATTCGCTCCAGATCCACCTGAATTGATAAACCGCGAATCCGCTCAACATGCTCGAACTGCCTCTCACTATAGAAATGCAATCCCCGGTTCTCAACCTCAAATGCATAGGTTTGTTCCACCTGATCCATGAATTCTAACGCGGACATTTCTTTGATATGAATCGGAACTTGCCCAGATTCTAGCTTGGATAATTCGAACACATCAGAGATGAGATGATTTAGTCCCGTCATTTTGCGCAGCATCAGCTGCATATATTTCTTCCGCTCTTCAGGATCTACAATGATATCGTCATGCAGTGCTTCAAGGTACCCTTGGATCAGTGTCATCGGCGTACGCAGGTCATGGGATATATTCGTAAGCAATCTCCGCCGGGCATCCTCCATCCGTTCTAACTCCAAATTTGACTGTTCTAGACTCGCATTCATCTGCAGTAATTCCACGGTTCGACCCTCAATCCGCGTCTCTAGATTATTATTCAATTCTCGTAGTTCGCTCGTCACATTTTCTAACTCGTCCATCATCTGCGATACGCGTTTCGAGACAATCATACTCTGCATGATCACGAATAAGAGCAGCCCGTAATGTGTAATATCGCCGGTGTACCAAATTTCATTGTAATAGAACACATCATTAATGGTCGAAGCCGCAAAAATCACCACGCCGCCAAGCGCTAGCACGGCATTAGGGCGACGGTGCCGGACCGCACGAATCATGATGATCACCGCTACGACGGCGATGAATCCCAGGCAAGCTTGGAAGACGACTATATATTTCGAGAATACAATCGGTTTCGTCAACAGCACGAACAATGTTAATACGCCAGCGACCACGAGTAATACTCTATTTATGCGAGGATAGGCTTCGCGTGGGAACATGCTGCTAACATAATACATCCCGCATACGGGAGCTATCGCAAGACAGATATATTCCAATTGAAGGGACGCTTCCCACGGTATCCAAGGGAACCATTGTACGAGGAAACACTCTCCAGTAAACATCCGAACGCCAATGAAGACACAGACGAGTCCAAAGTAGAGAGCCGCTCGTTCTTGACGACGTAAAAAGTACAACCAGAAATGGTATACGCCCATCATAAGAATAATGCCTAAAATGAGCATGTCACGCGACGTGACGATGTATTGATGATGTACGACTTGTTCGCTGACCCCATATTCAAATTCCTTCCAGATCCCGCCACGGCGGTGATGAAAGTTCGAAACTTGAATCACGAGCTCATCTAGATCGCGATCACCAAACATAAATACGACCTTCGGCATTTGCTCCGGGATGGCTTCTGCTATGGATGTCCCTACGGTGCCAACAGAAGCAACCTCCTTCCCGTTCAACCACATCCGATACGATGTCAAAATATTCGGAATCCGAATTGCAAGCGTCTGATCCATCGGATGATGCAAAATTTTCAACCGATATGTCGCATAGCCTTGCGGTGATACATCTTTCCCCTTAAACTTCCAAGAACCTGGCACCTGGATGAAATCCTGCTGCGTCTCATCCTTGAAGTCCCCCGGTTCCATCAGCTGATGCCATACGAATTCCCATTCCCCTTTCATCATGACTGTGCCCTGTTGGTCGAAGTCCCAGCCCCGTAGATCCAGTATCCCCGCTTCAGCCACTGGGAATGGTGTTGTCGGCTTCGCACTGCAGCTGGTTAAGCCCATGAGAAAAATAACCAGGAGTATGGCAATAAGTCCTATGTAACGTCTGATCAATGCGGTTTCCCCTCCTGCATTCCATAGAATGTATTAAAATAACCCTAAATTTCCACAATTTATTTAAATTTTGACGTTTGCATTGCCTTCCCATCGCACAATTCGCTATAATGTTCTAGCGGAGGTGTAGTGATTGGGTCCCATGAACATTCTTATCGTCGATGACGAAGTCGAAATAACAGAACTCATCTCTTTATATTTACGAAGAGAAGGATATCAGGTTTATGTAGCGCATCGCAGTGATGAAGCCCTCAATATCGTGAATACATCCGAGCTGGATTTAATTATATTGGATATTCTCCTGAAAGATAAGGACGGCATCGAAATTTGTAAAGAAATTCGAGAACAGTCCATGGTACCGATCATCTTTCTGAGTTGTAAGAGCGAAGATCAAGATATTATTCACGGTCTAACCGTTGGTGGCGATGACTATATTACGAAGCCTTTTAGCCCAAGCCAGCTCGTTGCCAGGGTTAAGGCACAGTTAAGACGCAATCGCTTCCCTTATATTAACCGTGAACGCCAGCCGCAGCAGATACTATCCTTTCCTCAGCTGGAGATTGATCTTGCCAGTCGATCCGTCCGACAGGAAGGACGGGCGGTGTCGCTCTCAACGAAAGAATTCGATTTATTGGTCTATTTGGCTCAGACACCGAACACCGTCGTCAAAATCGATCATCTCTTTCAACATATTTGGGGCTCGGAGAGTTTTGGAGATACACGAACACTCATGGTACATATCAGCAATTTGCGCAAGAAAATTGAACCTGATCCAGCCAACCCAACGTATGTCATCACCGTTCGCGGTGTAGGCTACAAGTTCAATAGCGAAATATCATAAGTAAGGACAACAAAGACTATTTTAACTGAAGGATGGGGCAATAACATGTATTTAGCAAATCAATGGCAAGATTATGAACTAATCGATACGGGCGGCGGTGAGAAGCTGGAACGTTGGGGAGATATTATCCTGCGCCGTCCAGATCCACAGATCATTTGGCCTCTAGAACAAGAGACGAATGAATGGCGTCAAGTCCATGGCCACTATCACCGCAGTTCGTCAGGCGGCGGTCAGTGGGACTGGAAGAAGCAAATTCCTGAACGCTGGACCGTTCGTTACGGCGATCTTGCCTTTCATATCAAACCAACGAGCTTCAAGCACACTGGCCTGTTCCCAGAGCAAGCGGTGAACTGGAGCTGGATGATGGATAAAATCAAAAATGCTGGACGTCCGATCAAAGTCTTGAATCTATTCGCCTACACAGGCGGCGCGACCGTTGCATGTGCATCGGCAGGTGCTGAAGTATGTCACGTCGATGCAGCCAAAGGCATGGTGCAATGGGCCAAAGAAAACATACAGCTCTCTGGACTCGGTGAACGTCCTGTCCGTTTCATTACGGATGATGTCTTCAAATTCGTGCAGCGCGAAGAGCGCCGCGGCAATAAATATGATGCAATTATTATGGACCCTCCATCTTATGGACGCGGACCTAACGGAGAAATGTGGAAGCTCGAGAACAATCTCTATCCATTCCTTCAATCCTGTACACGAATCATGTCGGACAATCCACTATTCGTCCTCGTGAACTCTTATACGACAGGTTTATCTCCAACTGTGCTGCATAATTTGCTTAGCATGACGATGAAATCTCGTTATGGCGGAACGATTACATCCGGTGAGATTGGCATTCCGATTTCCCGTTCTGGACTCACTTTGCCTTGTGGTATTTTAGGTCGTTGGGAGGCTTAATTTTGAAGCCGGTGCATATATTATTTGAAGACAATCATTTGCTCGTCGTGGAGAAACCGGTCAATGTTCCTTCACAAGAAGATGCGACGGGTGATCCTGACCTGCTTACCCTACTCAAAGAAGATATCAAAGTACGATACAACAAGCCTGGGAATGTATATCTCGGGCTCGTTCATCGCTTGGACCGTCCTGTCGGCGGTGCCATGGTCTTCGCGAAGACCTCGAAGGCAGCGTCTCGATTATCCGAGAACGTGCGCAATCGTTCGCTGCACAAGCAGTACCTCGCGGTCGTCCATCATGCTCCTCCTGCGCGGAGCGGTAAGCTGGTTCATCATCTATTGAAAGATGTAAGAACCAATACCGTATCCGTCGTTTCTAAGGGGACACGAGATGCCAAGGAAGCGATTCTTGAATATGAAGTTCTCCGTACGAAGGACCAAATGAGCCTTGTACGAATCCTACTTCATACAGGTCGCCCGCACCAAATTCGTGTTCAAATGAGTACCATCGGTTGCCCATTAGTTGGCGATCAAAAATACGGGGCACACCTCAATAAGCCGGGGCAACAAATTGCATTATGGTCTTATGAACTTGGATTCCCACATCCGGTTACCAAAGAACCATTGCTATTTCATTCCTCGCCTCCAGACGTGTTCCCATGGAATCAATGGAGTGAGTTGCATGTCTAATTTGAACAACCATGATAAGCGCAGGTCCAGACTTGCGCTTTTTTTCGTCTTGATCGCAGTGATATTGCTGCTCGTGAGCTGCCAAGTGCCATCGCAAGAGGTTCAGCCTAAACCGGATGCATCCCGCCAGGTAGATGCTCTTCCTGTGCCTCCGGCACCGACAACAGAAAAGACGGAGAGCTCAGAAGACACCGATGTACAGACCGAGGAGCAGACTATAGCCTCCTACACGAAGGAAGCCAAGCTAGTCGCCGTCGGCGATGTCATGATGCATATGCCACAAATGCCAGCGTATTATGACAAGGCGACGGGAAAATACAATTTCAACCCTTATTTCACGCAAGTGAAACCGATTCTGGAGCAAGGCGATTTCGTCTGGGCCAATCTAGAGACGCCCATTGCCGGTGCGGATTTACGCTACTCGGGCTTCCCGATGTTCAATGCACCGCCAGAGCTTGCATCCGCGCTCAAATATGCTGGATTTAACATTGTCACAACGGCTAATAATCACGCGATGGACCGAAAGGAAATAGGCATTATCCGTACCTTAAAACGGTTGAAAGAACAAGGATTCGTCACAAAAGGGACAGCAGCCTCCGAAGAAGAATCCAAGCAATTAACCATCATGACAAAAAATGATATCAAGATGGGTATTCTGGCTTACACGTACGGGACGAATGGCATTACGCTGCCGAAAGATAAACCTTATCTCGTAGCCCATCTCAGCCCGCTTCGCATCAAGGAAGATATTCGAGCCTTGCGGGAGGCTGGTGCCGATGTCGTCGTCATCGCGCTTCATTTCGGGATTGAATACCAACGGGAGCCGAACAGTACGCAGCAGGAGCTCGCTAGATCACTGATCCAAGCTGGTGCTGATATCATTCTGGGTTCGCATCCACATGTTATTCAGCCCCTTGAGCAAGTTAATGTTAAGGAATCAGATGGGTCTCTTCGCAAAGGATATATCATCTACTCGATGGGCAACTTCATCTCGAATATGAAGGATGAATATACAGACTACGGCGTCATCTTCCATGCCGACATTCAGAAGACCTTCCCTAGTGGTAAAATCGACATCCGACAAGTGGATACACAGCTAACCTGGACACAAAAAACCGGCAAAGGAAACGCACGTAAGTACGTCATTCTGCCGGTCGAGAAAACAATTCAAGAACATCGCTTACAATTATCCGCTTCAACGTATCAGTCACTGAAAAAGAAACAAAAGGAATTAGATCATCACCTTCATTCTCTTGCAGTACCCGTACTCGTCCAAGCAGCGCCTTAAGCGTTGTTCGATATTTTGCCTAATAAGTATATAAATAATTGCTGATTATGAGCCGAGATCCGATTCAAGACGTTACTGATGTATTCGTTGCGAATATGCGAGCCTCGGCTCTTCTCGTTCAAGCCGCGATCTGTTATCTGAATCCAGACGATACGACGGTCATTCGAATCCCGTACGCGCGCAATAAGCTCATTCTTCTCCATTCGATCGAGCAAAGTCGTAATCGCAGCTGGTGTGGTTTCTAAGTAAGGCAATAGATCGGATGGTTTCATCTGCTCATGCTGCGCAACGACTTCCAACACTTCAAGTTGAGATTCCGTCAGTGTAGGCGCAAGATGATCCTCCATATGATTTTGATAGTCTTTGGATAATTTAGACCAAAGCTTTACAAAGTCCGACGTGTGCATGTGATAGCTCTCCCCCTAGAACATATTCTGCGGCAGCTCTTGCTCGTCTTATTCTCCAAATTATACCACAAGGTGTCACAGGAACATAACTGAACTTTTTGACATAGGATGTAATAAACGCTCTAATCCTCTTCGTGCATAACAGTGCAACATCATCCATAATATCCATTCATCATTACTAATACGGTTGCATTCGCGCTAAGCCCCATTGCGCAGCAGGACCAAGGTTAAAGGAGGGCTCAATATGGACCTAAAAAAACGTACAATCGGCTTAAAAGCCATGGAAGCTGGACTGATTAAGGACCCTGAGTGGTTAGATCGATTGGATGAACCGGCCCCGTTGTGGCTCATCCTAGACATTGCACTGCAGCTGAAAGAAGATGTAGACCCTCCGCACAAACCATTTGATTAATATATCGGTTGAACAATCCTATCTTTTAAATACGTCAAAAGCCCCTAAGAGAGGCATGGGTTAGAACTTCAGTTCTAGCTCATGCCCGCTTAGGGGTTCTTCATGTCATGTCGTTTAGACGCGCCAGATGTCCACGACGGTCTCTTTCTTCTCGAGCGGCACCAACGATTTCCCAACGGACTTCCGTTCATCAATCGGTGGCTGTTCGGTTGAGAAGGTATGCAGTTTATGATCACTCGTTGCAACTGTGAGTACATAGGATTCTCGGCAATAGAAAGCACGTACAATCTCGCTTCCGTTCGGACGGACGCGCTTGCCTTCCTTGAATTCAAACGTAATAATTCCTTTACCGCCGCGGCCCTGTACAGGATAATCCGCGAGCAAGGAACGTTTACCATACCCTAGATCGGAGACAACAATCACTTCACCTTCATCACTATCGACCCATAACGCGGAGACGACCTCATCCGTATCTTTCAACTGAATGCCTCGCACACCGCCGGATACACGGCCCATGCTGTTCACTTCGGATTCCTTGAATCGAATGCTCATGCCTTCCTTCGTAACGAGCAGCAGCTCCTTCGTTCCATCGCTTAAGGAGACCGAGATCACTTCATCATGATCGCTGACTTTGCACGCCGCGATCGCATTCGAACGATTCGTCATATACTCCTTCAACTCGGTCCGCTTCACTTGTCCCTTCTTAGTCACGAAGACAAGCGATTGCCCTGCTTCTTCGAAGTTCTTCACAGGAATCATATTCACGATCCGATCTTCCTTGGCAATCGGAATCACGTTAACAATGGCTGTCCCGTTATCCTTCCACTTGAACTCCGGAATCTGATGGATCGGCAAGGAGAAGTATTGCCCCTTATCCGTGAACAGCAGCATCGAATCGATCGTATTCACTTCCATCAGATATTTGACGTAATCGCCTTCTTTGACCCCTGAGCTCTCAAGCTCGCCGCCAGAACGGGTGAAGGAGAGCATGCTTGTCCGCTTCAAGTACCCTTCATTCGACAAGGTGACAAGTACATCTTCCGGTGTCACCATGACTTCGAGGTTCACCTTGATCTCTTCCACTTCACCCTGAATGATGGAACGGCGGTCAATGCCGTACTTCTCGCGAATTTCTAACAATTCGTTCTTGATGACACCGATCAGCTTCTTGTTGCTGTCTAAGATCGAACGCAGATAAGCGATCTTCTTCATCAGGTCTTTATGCTCTTTCTCCAGCGAAGTAATCTCTAAATTCGTCAGACGATAGAGCTGCAACGTTAGGATTGCGTCTGCTTGACGTTCCGTGAAATCAAACTTGGCAACCAAGTTGTTCTGCGCATCTTGACGATTCTTCGATGCTTTGATCGTCGCGATGACCTCATCCAGAATGTTGAGAGCTTTCACTAGACCTTCGAGCACATGTGCGCGGTCTTCAGCTTTCTCCAGCTCATACTGTGTCCGATGCGTTACAACTTCTTTTTGGTGATCGATGTATGCGCTCAGAATCGAACGAATACCAAGCTGCATCGGCGTCTTGTTCACGATTGCAACCATATTGAAGTTGTAGGTAACCTGCAAGTCAGTCTTCTTCAGTAAATAAGCAAGAATCCCTTGCGCGTCCGCATCCTTCTTCAGCTCGATCACAATACGAAGGCCATCACGTCCACTTTCATCTCGAACCTCGGTAATCCCTTCAACCTTTTTCTCGAGACGAATGTTCTCAATCGCTGTGACGAGGCGAACCTTCACAACCTGATATGGAATTTCCGTAATAACGATCTGTTGGCGGCCACCACGCAGATCTTCAATTTCAGTCTTGGAGCGAATATAGATCCGGCCTTTTCCAGTATGATAGGCGTCACGGATGCCTTCCTCGCCCATAATAATCCCGCCGGTTGGGAAGTCGGGACCTTTTACGATCTGCATCAGATCTTCAACAGTCAAGTCTTCTTTCTCCATCAACGCGATACAAGCATCGATGACTTCTCGTAGGTTATGGGATGGAATCTCCGTTGCGAAACCCGCCGAAATCCCGCTAACCCCATTAACGAGCAAATTCGGATAGCGGGCCGGTAGGACAACAGGCTCCTTGGTTGTATTATCGAAATTATCCTTGAATTGAACCGTACGTTTCTCAATGTCACGAAGCAATTCAATCGCGATTGGCGATAATCTGGCTTCGGTATAACGCATAGCCGCCGGTGGATCATCGTCGATCGATCCCCAGTTCCCATGTCCATCCACGAGCATATGTGCCATTTTCCATGGCTGAGCCATACGCACCATACCATCATAAATCGAAGAGTCTCCGTGAGGATGATAGTTACCCATGACATCCCCGACGGTCTTCGCGGATTTGCGATAAGGCTTGTCCGGCGTGTTGCCGGAATCATACATCGCATACAGAATACGGCGTTGTACAGGCTTCAGCCCATCACGCACATCGGGAATCGCCCGATCTTGGATAATATATTTGGAATATCGGCCGAATCGATCACCGACAACTTCTTCTAAAAATGCAGGTAAAAACTGTTCCGATAAACTCATCAGTTCTCCCCCTTCTACTCTTCAAACTCAGTAAAATCAACGTTCTCAACAATCCAACGCTTCCGTGGATCGACCTTGTCACCCATGAGTGTCGATACGCGGCGTTCTGCCTTCGCAGCATCCTCGATCTGAACTTGCAGGAGGGTACGCGACTCAGGATTCATCGTCGTCTCCCACAACTGATCGGGATTCATCTCTCCAAGTCCTTTATACCGCTGTAATTCGTAATTTTTGCCGAATTCCTTCAGATAATTGGCAAGCTGCTCATCCGTCCACGCATATCGCACGGTCTCCAGCTTCCCGGATTTCCGTGTGATCTTGTAAAGCGGCGGCTGAGCGATATAGACGCGGCCTGAAGTAATCAATGGTTTCATATAGCGATAGAAGAAGGTTAATAGCAACACCTGAATATGCGCACCGTCCGTGTCCGCATCCGTCATAATAATGACTTTGGAGTAATTGCTCTCTTCGCTCTCGAACTCAGGTCCCACGCCAGCGCCAATCGCGCTGATAATGGCCCGGTACTCGTCATTTTTCAGAATATCTGCAAGTTTCGCTTTCTCCGGATTCATCGGTTTGCCTTTAAGCGGGAGAATCGCTTGGATCTTCGAGTCACGGCCCTGCTTGGCCGAACCGCCCGCAGAGTCCCCTTCGACGATGAAGAGCTCTGTTCGTGAATAATCTTTGGATTGCGCAGGCGTCAGCTTCCCGTTCAAGTTGGAGCTCTCGCTGCGTTTTTTGCCATTACGAACATCCTCACGCGCTTTGCGTGCAGCTTCACGAGCTTTCGAAGCTTGAACAGCCTTCTTAATCAGTGTCTGTGCGACCTGAGGGTTCTCCTCCAAGAATAAGGCCATTTTATCCGACACGACGGCATCGACCGCACTACGTGCAGATACGCTGCCTAACTGGTCTTTCGTCTGACCGACAAATTCCACTTCGGACATTTTAATATTAATGACCGCCATCATACCTTCGCGAAGGTCATTCCCGTCGAGATTTTTCTCTTTTTCCTTCAGGAAGTTATTCTTCCGGGCATACTCATTCATTGCACGCGTATAGGCCGTCTTAAACCCGGTCTCATGCGTACCTCCACCGCGCGTTGGGATCGAGTTCACGAAAGAAGCAATTGTCTCCGTGTAGCCATCATTGTATTGAAGCGCGACTTCAACCTCGATCTCTTCTTTCTCCGCCGTAAAGTGAATCACATCGTGCAATACCGATTTATCTTCATTCAAGTATTGAACGAATTGACTTGCGCCGCCCTCATAATAGAACACGTCTTGCTTATCATTTCGTTCGTCCTTGATCGTTACTTTCAGACCTGAATTGAGAAATGCAATTTCTTGCAATCGCTCGGCTAATGTATCGTAGTTAAACTGTATTCCGCCATGAAACACGCGTACATCTGGTTTGAACGTAACTTTCGTCCCCGTACGATTCGTATTGCCAATGACCTCAAGACCTGTTCGCGGCTCACCGACATGTTCTTTCCCATCCGCATCGACCCAATATTCGAACCGTTGGCGATGGATTTTCGCTTCCCGGTAAATTTCGACTTCGAGCCATTCCGATAACGCATTCGTTACCGAGGCCCCAACACCGTGTAATCCGCCAGATTTCTTATAACCAGAGCCACCAAATTTACCGCCCGCATGCAGGATCGTAAAGACGACCTGCGGGGTTGGTATCCCGGTCTTATGCATTCCTGTTGGAATTCCACGACCATTATCAAAGACGGTAATCGAGTTGTCTTTATGTAATGTGACGTCAATTTTCGTACAATATTTCGCTAAGTGTTCGTCGACCGCGTTGTCGACGATTTCCCACACCAAATGATGTAATCCCGATGTGCTGGTGCTGCCGATATACATACCTGGTCTTTTCCGTACGGCAACCAGCCCTTCGAGCACTTGAATGTCGTCAGCATCGTAGCCAGACACGGAATTTCCGCCCTGTGCTGTTTCGTTGCCAAACAAATCGATCTGCTCGACCATTCATGCTCCCCCTTTAAATGTCATAATTGTTCATTTTAATTCAATATATCCTGTTTCGTAAAGACACGGAAGCTCACAAAGAGCGCTGCCAGTGCCCATAAGCTAAGAACCGTCAAGGAAAACAGCAATGTCATTCCTTCAATCGGAGGCGGCGAACCCGCCAAATACGTTGTTAATTGTAGGTTCACCATAAACAAAAATTTCGCGCTCGGCCAAGACGAAGCCATATTCGTCAGAATGCTGCCCGCAATAATCGCAGCCATCATGGTCACAATGCTCGCTGCGGTACTGCGCACAAGCACCGAAATCATAAATGCCAAAATCGCCACGACCATACTGGAGAACCAAATCAATCCGCATTGCATGATTAGATACAGCCATTGCGGCACGGGATGCACTCCTGAGCTATCCACTTCGACACCGGTGATCTGAAATCCTGTAAATACGGGCTGATTCCAGCCATTATATCCAAATACGCTGCCGGAGATCAAATAACTAAGCACGAATGTTGTCAATATAATCAATCCGACGAAGATCGTCAACGTCAATAATTTACTAAGCAAAATTCTCCACCTGCGGACAGGTCTGGTGAGCAGCATCTTAATGGTACCCGACGTTCGTTCTGAGGAAACAAGATCAGAAGCGACAGCCATCACCAGCAAAGGGATAAATAAAGATGAGGAATTCTCCATGAATGAACGAACAAAAGTAACCCCATTCGGTGAGCTCGGATCCACATCATGATCGAGATAATATTGCCACTGCTGAACCATGATCCGTCTGTATTTTTTCCATTCCTCCGGCACACGGTCACTGGCAAGTGAATTCTGATTATCTGTAATCTGCTGCTGCAGCGTATGACGCCAATCTTTAAATTTCTCCCGATTATTCTCGGCAACTTTCATCTGAGCATAGGTGAATACCGGAATAAGCACAAGTAAAATCAGGATAATAACCAGAAATCGTTTCTTCTTTATCATCTTGATCGTCTCGTTCTGAACAAGAGGCAGCATTCTATTCAATGAATTCACCTTCCGTCATTCGCAAGAATAATTGTTCAAGCGTTGGATTCATCTTCTGTACGGAATGGACCAGAACCCCCGATTCAACGAGATCCTTCACCACGTAGGAAATGCGGTCTGCATCCATTTGGGTTACCAATACATCGTTATCCATCCCGGCGAGCATGGCTTCATCCAGCTGAATATCTGCTACATGAACAAGCTCGACCCCTGGCTGCGCCTGGAGCAAGTCTCGCCCCATCTGCGCTGGCTCAAGATGCCACACCACATAATTGCTTCCTTCTTCGATAAGTTCATCAACCTCACCGACCGCGAGGACCCGACCTTGATTAATGATCGCAACTCGATCACACATCAATTGGATTTCTGACAGCAAATGGCTTGAGACGAACACAGCCATCCCATGATCTGCCAGCTCGCGGATAAACGCCCGAAGCTCCTTAATCCCCTTCGGATCCAGACCATTCGTTGGCTCATCCAGGATGAGGAGCTTAGGCCTGCCGAGCAATGCCTGCGCAATGCCAAGACGCTGACGCATCCCAAGCGAATACGTCTTCACTTTATCGTGAATTCGGCCTTCGAGACGTACAATATCTACGACTTCTTGAATACGTGTCTGGTCAATGCCAGGCTGCATTCGCGCGAAATGCTCGAGATTCTCCCAACCAGTCAAATAGGTATAGACCTCTGGATTCTCAACGATACATCCAACATATTGGAGGGCCTGCTCCGGATCACGATTCACATTAAAACCGCACAGTTCTATTCGACCTTCTGTCGGCTTGATCAAATCCACCAACATTCGAATCGTCGTTGTCTTCCCCGACCCGTTCGGTCCAAGGAATCCGAAGATCTCCCCTGCTCGCACATCAAAGGAAACGCCATGAATGATCCATTTCTTCCCGATTCGCTTCTTCACTTGATCAACATGCAATACGACGGTCTTCTCATCCTTTTGCACAGCTCTTCCCCCTCCTTACGGCGCAATGCCTTGTACGATTCGTGTAGCAATTTGTTCATAACCGAGCGCATTCGGATGGAAGTGATCCGACGAAATCACCTGGGAAAGCGTGCTCTGGAATAGATCCGCAGTCGGAACAAGCGTCATATTCGGGTGTTTGTTGATCGTCGCATAGGCGAGATTGTTCCATCGCTGTACAACGGTGTTCCCAATTTGGCGCATATCTTTCATATCGGCTAATGGATTGTATAATCCAACATAGACGATTCTGGCATTCGGATTCAGCTCTGATATCTGCAGTAGAATGGACTTTAAATCCTTCCCGCTCTCATCGACCTTCTCGAGCATCTTGTCAAGTTCGAACGACTCCGAGGAGAAATCACCATCGACTGCACTACTAAATAGATCATTGCCACCGATCGTTAGCAAAATGAGGTCCGACTCCATGATGGCATTCTTGAACCCTTTCTCTTGCAATTTATGTACAAGTTCATCTGCACGCAGTCCGTTGATTCCTAGATTATTAAGTAATTTGACAGGCTTATTCCACTTATCTCCAAGCATCTTAATGACATTACGAACATAGCCATTCCCCGTTGAATCCCCCGTACCTCGCGTTAAGGAATCTCCGATGGAAGTGACTTGTATCGTGGATTTCTGAGATAAATCTGAAGTTGTTGGTACTTGCGGCTTCTGAGCCGATTCATCCGTCAGGGTCACGCCCTTCGGATTCAGGATATCATTTACGCCATAACCAAATCCAGCCATTAATAGCAATGTTGATACAACACCGGTAATGGCCGTCAACCGCCAAAGCCGATTCGAATTCATCCTATCCCTCCTAGCTCAACTGCGATCACGAATAAATGTAACGTATTCACCTTTAAATTTAAAAATAATCGTTCTTTCAGTATTTTGCAAATTCCGCGGGCGAAGAATAGTCTGGTATTTCAGTATAGAACATACATTCGCTTTTTGCAAAAGAAAAAGAGCAATTCAAGTCCATTGTCACTTGAGATTGCTCCACATCGCGAAATAGCTAATTAATCATACTTCACAACGATTTTTCCTGCTGCCGCCTTCGCCTCAGCTCTTGCCGTCTCAACATCCTCGGCTGAGCTTAGTGCAACGGCCATACGCCGACCAACCTTCGTCTCCGGCTTGCCAAAAAGCCGAACTTGGGTGTTCACGCCTGATAACGCCTCCTCAACCCCATGCAATGAAAAAGCATCCGACTCACGATCAGCCTTGACCGTGGCCGATGCCCCTGGCGTCAGAAGGCGAATGGAAGGAATCGGGAACCCAAGAATCGCGCGGACATGCAGTGCGAACTCAGACAGATCTTGCGTCACAAGCGTGACAAGCCCCGTATCATGCGGACGCGGGGAGACCTCGCTAAATACGATGCCATTTGGTGTGACGAACAATTCAACGCCATATAACCCGTACCCGCCAAGCGCATCCGTAATCGTCTTGGCAGCCTGCTGAGCTTCAGCGATCATCTCGGGTGTCATCGCATGCGGCTGCCACGACTCAACATAATCGCCATCCTTCTGAATATGTCCGATTGGCTGGCAATACGTCGTGCCCGATACGGAACGAACCGTCAATAACGTGATCTCCGAGTCAAAAGGAATAAATTCTTCAATGATCACACGCGTCTTCTTCGCACGACCGCCTTCCATAGCAAGATTCCAGCAAGCTTCCACATCTTCCGGTGTTCTGCAGACACTCTGCCCTTTACCCGAGGAGCTCATTAACGGTTTAATGACACAAGGCGTGCCAATCTTCGCTACCGCTACTTGCAGCTCAGCTAGACTGTCAGCGAACTCATACTTCGCCGTTGGTAATTGTAAGGTTTCCGCCGCCAAGCGACGAATGCCTTCCCGATCCATCGTAAGTCGCGTTGCATTTGCTGTAGGGATAACACGATATCCCTCTTGCTCTAGCTCTACAAGCGTAGCCGTCGCGATCGCCTCGATCTCCGGAACGATAAAATCCGGCTTCTCCGCTTCGATGATGCGTCGAATTTCTTCACCATCCAGCATATTGACGACATAACTGCGATGCGCCACATGCATGGCAGGTGCATGCGCATAACGATCAACTGCAATCGTCTCTACACCGAGGCGCTGTGCTTCAATAATTACTTCCTTGCCAAGCTCTCCTGAGCCGAGCAATAACATTCTTGTAGCGGATTTCGAATAAGGCGATGATAGCATTGTTCCTGAACCTCCACATCGTAATATTCTCCATTGTGCTTCGAATACCCCAGAAATGCAAGCTCATGATATGATAGAGTTATAGAGATTGTTCATAAAGTCATCATTTAATCACGAAGTCATTCATTTCGTTGACGAGAAAGTGGGCGATCAGCATGAAACCTTCCATCATCATTGCTGGCGGCGGCATTGCAGGTCTAAGCACGGCGATAGCGCTACAGCAACAAGGAATACAAGTCACTGTCTATGATGCGCAAGATCCGAATGTCACCCCCGGCATAGGACTCGGGATTGGAGCGAATGCCATCCAAGCTCTTGATACGCTTCAGCTTAAAAGCAGTTTCATCGCACGCGGCCAGTCTCTCTCTTCCATACAGTTCATCTCTGCGAGAGGCCGCAAGCTGAATGCTACGAAATTCGCATTACAGGATTCGAACGAAGCACAATATGTCTCGATCTTGCGCAGCGAGCTGCTAGAGCTGTTGCGAAGTAAGATCGAAGATCCGAGTACGATTATTACCGGTAAGAAATGCGTTGACGTAGAACAAAACGAGAACAAAGCCATCCTCCGCTTTCAGGACGGTTCAGTCGCTGAGGCTGACGCTGTCATCAGCGCTGATGGTATCCATTCTCGCATTCGAAGACAACTATTCAAGACTGCCCGGATTCGCCCTGCAGGGTATAGCTGCTGGACAGGCGTAGCGCCTCGAGTGCCTGACGGGTTCGATGGTACGTTTGCGACGGAGACATGGGGTCCTGCCGGTCGTGTTGGGATTGTGCCGCTATCCGATCGTAGAGCTTACTGGTTCATTTGTATTAACGATCATATGAACAAGCGAACCATTGAGTCGTTAGATGGCTTAATCGATCATTTTAAGGGATATCATACAGCCATCCTCGACATCCTGCGGGCAAGCGATCCAGATCAAATCTCCTACCAGCCCATCATGGACTTGCAGCCGATGCCTCGATTCACGAAAGGACGAGTTGCACTCATTGGTGATGCCGCACATGCTGCGACACCTAATCTTGGCCAAGGCGCATGTCAGGCGATTGAAGATGCTGTCATTCTAGCCAAAGAATTAGGACGCCAAGCCACGGTGGAAGGAGCCCTACGGCGTTATGAGCAATTGCGATTGAAAAGAGTAAATAAAATCACCCGTAT